>NZ_BJEQ01000001.1 GCF_005405585.1 Agarivorans sp. Toyoura001
CATCGGCTTGCTCTCGAGTGGCGTAATCCACCAGCAAGTTGCTGCCGTGCTGGGCGGTATAATCGCGCAAGTGTTGGTCTTTACGCTCAATCTCGTTAGGGAGAAAGCTGTTGGCCCAGATTTGGCCATGTGGATGAGGCTGCGAGCAGCCCATGGTTTCGCCCTTGTTCTCAAAGGCTTGTACCCACAGGTAGTCTTTACCTAATTCTTCAATTTGTTCATTCCAGGTATCAATCACGCCACGAATTGCCGTGGTGGATAACTCCGGCAGAGTTTTACTGTGGTCTGGCGAGAAACAAATCACCCGGCTTAAACCACGGGCTTCCATGCTGGTAAACAAGGGGTCGGTGGCAGCGGGTACGCTGGGTGAATCGGTCATCAGTGCAGCAAAATCGTTACCAAAGACATAAGTGCCCGTGTAATCCGGGTTTTTATCACCCGATACACGGGTATTGCCAGCACACAAAAAACAGCCAGCATCGTAGCTCGGCAACGTCGCCGTAGACGGTGCTTCATCTTGGCCGCTCCAGGGGCGTTTAGCACGGTGCGGCGACACCAATATCCACTGCCCCGTTAAGGGGTTATAACGGCGATGCGGATGTTCGGTAGGGTCAAAGTTTGTGTTTAACATGAAGGCTCCACTAAAATGCTACTACTTGGCGAGTCCGATAGTGCAAAAACCAATACTTGAGCCGCCTCCCGAAAGATCCCTACTTGGCCGCCTAAGGCAAGCCGGGGTAGCCCCAGATTTCAAGTAAAAGTAATTCGCTCTACTCTTTATCTATATATTGAAGCACGAAAGGGAAAACGTTTCCAATTTTAATGGTTAAATCATCAACGATAAGTCTAAAAATGGGCTGTCTCTCTATAGTTACTGCCACTTAGTTATTACTCGAGGCTGTTATTCTTTGCGATAAATTGACAACTAGAGTTAAGGGGAGTTTTAGAAAGATAAAAACACATAAAGGATAACGTTTACCTTATCTTATAGGGTTCCGTCCTGTTTTATGTAGCTCGTCATTCATATTCGTTCATCATTAATCAATAAATCCATATAAAGCAGTGTAACTTCAATGAGTTATTAGCAGTTAACAGGCTTTATATTCACAGAGTCAGAATAAAGCAAAATATAATTTCAATTATGTTGAGCTTACACTTGTTCGCCCAAGTAAAACTGCCTAAAATAGCCGCCTTATTGTGGCATCTCGCCCTCATCCGTTTAAAGGTAAAATACATGCAGCACATCGTTACCTTGCTTAGCGAACAAGTTAAGCAGCAAGCTCAGAATGTAGCGCTAAAAATTTGGCGCAACCAAGCTTGGCAGTGCTTTACATGGACAGATTTTTCTCAGCAATGGACGCTAGTCGCAAAAGGTTTAATTGGTTTAGGTCACCAGGAAGAGCAATGTGTGGCAATTATGTCACCCAATATGCCTGAGTGGACCATAACTGACCTGGGTATTTTGGCTGCTAGAGGTTGTGTGGTGCCTATCTACCCTACTAATACCCTGGATCAAAGCCAGTACATTCTAAAAGACGCTGGCTGCAAGATTTTGTTTGTTGGTCAAGCTGAGCAAGTAGAAATAGGTTTAGAACTACTGAAAAGTGGCCAAATAGAAACCTTAATCTGTTTTGAAGAAAGCGAGCATACTCAACAAGAAAACGTGATGAGCTTGCCGCAATTGCTTGCCTTAGGCGAAACTATTGACGTAGATGAACTAGAGCAGCGCCAACAAAACCTAAAAATGGATGACTTAGCCACACTCATCTACACATCGGGCACCACCGGCGAGCCTAAAGGTGTAATGCTAGATCATGCTAACTTTGCTGCAGCGTTTGCTATGCACGATCAACGTTTAAGTGTGAACAATAAAGATGTGTCGCTTAGCTTTTTACCGCTAAGCCACGTATTTGAACGCGCTTGGACTTATTACGTACTGTATCGTGGTGCAACCAACGTATATTTGGAAGACCCTGCGCTCATTCAAGACGCCTTGCCACGCAGCCAGCCAACCTTAATGTGCAGCGTGCCTCGCTTATACGAAAAAATTCATGCAGCAATTTTGCAAAAAGTTGCCACTGCTTCAGCCTCTAAACAGAAACTGTTTCATTGGGCCTTAAAAGTAGCTGAACTTCGGCTAGCCGCTAAGCAACAACAAGTGCAGCCTTCTGCTTGGTTAAACATACGTTATCGTTTAGCCAACAAGTTAGTACTGTCAAAACTTCGAGCCATCTTTGGCCCTGCACGCCTACTGCCCTGCTCTGGCGCTAGACTGGCAGATGACATAAACCGTTTCTTCCAAAGTTTGAATGTGCCAATTAATTACGGCTATGGAATGACCGAGTCTACCGCCACTGTTTCTTGTTATAGCGAAACACAGAAAAGCATTAGCACCATTGGCCACCCCCTAGAGGCCTTGCAGATAAAAATTTCCGAGCAAGGAGAGATTCTAGTCAAAGGCGACACGGTAATGCGCGGCTACTTTAATAAGCCACAAGCCACCGCAGAAACCATTATCGACGGCTGGTTACATACGGGTGATGCAGGGAATCTAGATGCTGAAGGTAACCTAGTACTTACCGAGCGCATTAAAGAGTTAATGAAAACCTCAGGCGGAAAATACATTGCCCCGCAAAGGGTTGAAGGCGCATTAATTCGCGAGCCCTTGTTTGAACAAGTCGCCATTATTGCTGATGCTCGTCACTTTGTGTCGGCCTTAATTGTACCTGCTTTTGAAGCGCTAGAACTACATGCCAAACAGCTAGGTATTAAGTGGCAGCACCGCAATGAATTGTTAGAAAATGCTGAAATTAAGCAGCTAATACAAGCAAGGCTAAAACAAGTGCAAACTAATCTAGCTCGATTTGAACAAGTAAAACAGTTTACCTTATTGCCTAGAGAGTTCTGCATGAAACAAGGCGAACTAACGCCAACCTTGAAACTACGTAGAGCGGTAATTGAAAGCCGCTTTGCAGAACAAATCAGTGCGATGTACGCAGAAAAACGGATTGCTTAAATCACCCCCTGCAATCAATAAAAAAGGCGCTTGAAGCGCCTTTATTATTGATAATGTACCGTCATAAACTTTAGTCTTGCCACTTCTTGCGCATAGCCTCAATCACTCGCTCATTCACTCCATGCACATTTTGATACTCACCTTTGCAAACTAGTATCTTTAATTCTGCTTGGTATTTGATAGCTAGATCTCTGTAGCTTTGCATTTCCCATTGCTGAACAAAAGTATTCGCTACCACGACATCATTTCCCAATGCTAACTCTCGCTCAGTTTCTCGCTGGCACCATTGATGGGCTTGAGCAATTTGTTCAGCTTGATATAGATACTCGCCATGCTTGTTCACAAAATACATGTCTGCTTCTAATTGCACCGCATCAATAGTTGCTGCCAAGGTAGATTTTCCGCTACCGGGTAAACCACGAATAAGAGTCAGTGTTGTCATAAGTCGTTACTAAGAAACCGCTTTTAATTGAGGCTTAACTTGTTCCTGACAATAAGCTAACGGTGCCTGTTTAAGTAAGGCGATAACGGCATCTTTATCCATGGCTTCGCAGGCATCGTTGAGCTCATCAAATAAAGCCATCAATTCGTTCCATGGCATAAAGCTCTCATTGGCAGTAAGGATCCTAGGATGATCTGTTGGGCGTTCATCGTCCCCTACCAGTAACTCTTCATATAGCTTTTCGCCAGGTCTTAAGCCGGTGTATTGAAGCTCAATATCTCCATCGGGGTTTTCATCGTCACGAACTTCCAAGCCTGACAAATGAACCATGCGTTTCGCTAATTCAGCTATTTTTACTGGCTCACCCATATCAAGCACAAATACCTCACCACCATTGGCCATTGAACCGGCCTGAATAACCAACTGAGCCGCTTCAGGAATCGTCATAAAGTAACGAATAATGTCTGGATGAGTAATTGTTAGAGCTTCACCTTTGCGAATTTGATCCTTGAATAATGGGATAACCGAACCTGAAGAACCAAGCACATTGCCGAAGCGAACCATACTTATGGTAGTGCCAGATTGCTGCTCGGCTAAGCTTTGCATAACCAGTTCAGCCAAGCGTTTGGTTGCCCCCATCACATTAGTTGGGCGCACTGCCTTATCAGTAGACACCAATACAAAGGTTTTGACCTTAGCTTTTATGGCTGCCTGCGCAATATTGTATGAACCGAATACATTGTTACATACCCCCTCAACCACATTTTGCTCCACCAAAGGAACATGTTTATAAGCTGCGGCATGATAAACAGTATCAACATTACTGGCGTCCATCATTGCACTTAAACGGGGTAAATGCTGAACTGAAATCATCAATGGGACTAAATCGATATTTAAAGCCAGTGCTTCACGCATCTCCTTAAGCTCTCGTTCAATTTGATACAAAGCGACTTCTGAACGCTCTACTAACAATAAGCGAGCAGGTCTAAATTGTAGGATCTGACGACATAGTTCTGAGCCGATAGAGCCACCAGCACCGCTCACCAGCACCGTTTTGTTGCGGATAGAACTTTCCATTAAGTGCGCGTTTGGTGTTACAGACTCCCGGCCGAGCAAATCCTCAACATCCACTTCTTTTATCTGATCAACTTTTGCATCACCGGTGACTAAGTCATTAAGCCGAGGGACTGTTAATACTTCGGTATTCAAATCCGCCAGTGCTGTTAGTACCTCTGCACGGCGTTTGGTACCAGCATTAGGAATAGCTAAAAGTACTTTGGTGGCGTGAAAGCGACGAATAAGCATTGGCAACTGCTTAGGTTGGTATACGGTTAAACCATGAATCAATGAGTTACGTAGTTCTTCTTTATCATCAATAAACGCTACCGCTTGAAAATCATCGCCTTGGCCAATAGCTTGAAGCAGTTGGCGCCCGCTATCCCCAGCACCAAAAATAATCACGTTCTGCTTAGTGGCATTTTCCAACCAAACAAACATAAAGCGAATAGCAAAACGCGTACCGCCACAAAATATCACTCCAAAGGCTAGATAAATAAATGGCGCGGTTCTTGGAATAACGGCTTGTAAATAAAAAGAAGCGACAATCATTAGCAAGGTGGCAATCGCAAAACTAAATAAAATCGCCTGCAGGTTTTTTTCATTTATGTAGCGCAGTACAGCCCTATATAAACCAAAATACCAAAATCCAGCAAGGGTAGTAACGATCACCGATACGAATGTTACCCATGTAGGTACGTCATAAAAATAATGAGCAGACTCAAAACGCACCCACAATGCGCCCCAGAAAGCCAAACTTAGAAAGAGTAAGTCTAAGCCAAAAACTATAGCGATTTTTTGTCTTCGAGTCGGTAATTCAAACCAACTCATCGCATTTAACTGAGGTAACATCTAAATTCCTTTTAGATCATATTTGCGCTAGCAGTTATTGGCCAAGCAAGCCTTGTAAACCTAGCGTTATCTTTTTGCACACCGCGAGCATATCCTCACGAGTAATAGTAGGGTGAACCATAAACATCAATGAGTTAGCCGCTAACTGTTTTGCGTTTTCTAGGGGCTTGCTAGGCAAAACATCTAAACCATCAAATGCTTTCTCAAGGTAAACCTCACTGCAGGTGCCTTGCATACAAGGCACGCCCACTTCATTTAAACAGCTTATTAATTGATCTCTAGTTATTCCATTTAACTTTTCTACTTCAATAAATACATAAAATTTATAATAAGCATGTTGTATATAATCAGGCACTTGAGGGATTCGGATAAAAGAGAATTCACG
The DNA here is from genome assembly GCF_005405585.1 of Agarivorans sp. Toyoura001. Lineage (GTDB taxonomy): Bacteria > Pseudomonadota > Gammaproteobacteria > Enterobacterales > Celerinatantimonadaceae > Agarivorans. Next base: position 5,752 of record NZ_BJEQ01000001.1, read on the forward strand.
CAAGCAGCTAGATAATAGCGTAGCGTTCGCCTCACGTTGTTGTTGCCAACTAGGCATACGCTGTAATTGAATACGGCCAATGGCAGCTTGCATTTCGGTCATGCGCCAATTGCTGCCGATGCTTTCATGTAACCATCTAAAACCTGGTGGGTGTTGTTTATTAAACACCGTGTCATAGGATTTTCCATGGTCTTTGTATGACCACATTTTGTTCCAGAGTGCTCGGCTATTAGTCGTCACCATGCCTCCTTCACCACCAGTAGTCATAATTTTGTCTTGGCAAAATGACCATGCAGCTATATCACCTAAGCTGCCAACAGATTTGCCTTTATAAAGCGCGCCATGTGCTTGAGCGCAATCCTCAATAACAAATAAATCATGCTTTTTCGCCAGAGTGTTTATCTGGTCCATCTCGCAAGGCCAGCCAGCCAAATGTACACAAATAATGGCTTTGGTTTTGCCTGAAGTCACATTTGAGATACTACTAGCAGTAACATTTTGACTGTCTAGATCGACATCAGCAAAAACTGGGGTAGCCCCCACATTAACAATACAACTAGCTGATGCTATAAAAGTGCGCGAGGTAACAACAACTTCATCGCCTTCGCCAATGTTCAAAGCCCTTAATGCGAGTTCTAAAGCTAGGGTACCGTTGGCAACGGCAATGGCATGCTCAACTCCAGCCCACTCTGAAAACTCTTGCTCAAAGTGTTTACCTTGTTCACCAGTCCAGTAGTTAACTTTATTAGATAATAGAACCTTACTTACAGCTTGGGCTTCTTGCTCTGTAAAGCTGGGCCAAGGAGGGAAATCTTGCATATCTTTTACTATTTTTAATCCTTTAAATTTGCAGCTCTATAATGCGTTAAAAATAGACAAGCTACAACTTTGGACTAAGTAATTAGTGTGTTTTGGCAGGGTTTCCGTACACTTTTTCAGCAGGCTTCACATCTTTCACCACTACAGAGCCAGCCCCTATGATAGCTCGATCTTTAATGACAATTTGCTGTATAACGGAACTGCCGATTCCAACCATTGTGGCGCAACCCACCCTTACCTCACCAGCAAGGTTACAACCAGGTGCTATATGTACGCCATCGGCTAAAATTACGTCATGATCAATGGAGCTATTATGATTTATGATATTTCCTAATCCAATCTCACATCCTACACTGATCGTTGAGTTTGCCATTACAACACTTCCTTCACCAAGTCGTGCCGAGGCACACACATGGGCTTTAGGGTGAATCAGTATCGGTATTTTAAGGCCTAACTGCAGAAGCTGCTGTAAACGGCTCAAGCGTGTGGAATTATTGCCAATAGCAACGTGCACGGCGTAATCGGTATTGGTGGTAACAAAGGTGAGCATCTCTGCCCACCCGCCTATCACCTGGCAACCTTCGGTTTCGCCAAGCCCTTGCCAGCGCTCATCAAACAAGCAAATAGTTTGATAACCCAACTGCTTAGCTAGCTCCACAACAACTTTAGCGTGTCCTCCGGCTCCATAAATAGCTAATTTCATGATTCACTGTTCCCAGTAAATTTACTCATGGTTGCCTCGCCCTCTGCGCTCACACCATCTTTAACAAACACCTTTTTCACGGTAAGTATCAGTATTTTGATATCCAAGATAAGGGACCGATTATTAACGTACCAAACGTCCAGCTCAAATTTTTCCTGCCAGTTTAATGCGTTACGACCATTAATTTGCGCCCAACCAGTTATCCCAGGTTTAACATCATGCCGCTTTGCCTGTTCAGCCGAGTACAGAGGTAAATACTCCATAAGCAATGGACGTGGCCCTACAAAGCTCATTTCACCTTTTACAATATTCCACAATTCTGGAAGTTCATCGGCGCTACTTGCTCGAAGTGCACGGCCAAATGAGCCTAGTCGTTCTGCGTCGGAGAGTAAGTTACCTTGAGCATCTTTATCGTCGCGCATGCTGCGAAACTTAATCATATTAAACGCTTTACCCTGCAAACCAGGGCGCAGCTGAGTGAAAAAAATGGGCTTGCCAAGCTTTGAGGCTACCTGCCAGCAGAGCAACAAAAATAACGGAGACAATAACACCAACAAAATTGCCGCAGCGATCCGTTCAAAAAAGTAAAACACCTTGTCCTTAAACAACTAGCTCTCTCCATCCATGTATTGCAAGATTTGTTGATTAACCAAACGAACGTCGTATCTCTGCTCTGCAAGCTGACGGCTTTCAGCGGCTTGTTGAGTAAGCAGTTCAGGTTGCTCAAAATAACGTTTTAGAGCCACAACTAATGAATCTACACTTTGCGGCTGCACGAGATAACCATTCACCCCATCACTCACGGTTTCTCTGCAACCTGGTGCATCAGTAGTCACTATCGCTCTGCCGCAACTCATGGCTTCTAGCACAGTACGCGGTGTTCCTTCTCTGTAAGAAGGCAATACGTAAACATGGCATTGCGCAATTAAGCCCGCCACATCCTCTACTCGCCCATGGTACTTGACGATATCGTTAGCAATCCAAGTATCTAAATCTGATTGAGCAATCGCGCTCGGGTTATCATCAATCCAACCAGCCAAATGAAAAACACATTGGTAACCTTGCTGTTTAAGCTTTTGGGCAGCAGCGGCGTATTCTTCAACACCTTTATCTTTAAGCAGCCGAGCAATTAACAAAAAGTGTATTTGGGGCTGCTGGCTATCTATGACTGGTAAACTTAATAGTGGGAAACGAGCTAAATTAATCCCAGAGCCGTTAATTAACTTAGTTTTTTGCTCTGGTACTAGGCCCTTATCAACAAACAGCTTACGGTCATCTGGGTTTTGAAAAAACACCCCGTTTGAGCAGGCTAAGCCTGATTTATACAAAAGACTAACTAGGGTATGCAGCACTTTTTGTTTAGTTGTATTCTGCTGAGTAAACACGTAACCCAAACCGGTAATCATCGAGTAAACACTTTTTACACCAGCAAAGCGCGCAGCAAGCGCACCATAGATAACCGGCTTAATGGTATAAGCAAGTGTTTGCTGAGGCTTTAGTCTGCGAATTAAACGAAACAACGACCACACACTAGCTGCATCTTTTATTGGATTTAAACCAGTACGCTGCAAGGTATAAACATGCGGTGTAATGCCCAATTCAACTAGGGCTTTTTTCTGCTCTAGAGAAAAGTCTGGCGCTGCAATATGTACTTCTTTACCCTGCTGCTGCATCGCTTTAAGCAAGTCACCACGAAAGCTTAAAATGGAATCAGCAAAGCTGGCGATTACCAACACCCTACTTGAATTCAGTTTACTGCTCTTGCTTATCTTGGCCATCTAAGTATTCTGCTCCCCTTACTTTGCCCCAGCGACATCCCGCAAAATATTAGCTAAAGTAACTTGCTGAACCTGTAAAGAATAATACTCTTCCACCGCCTTACGGCCGTTATTAGCATACCCTTCTCGCTTATCTTTAGACTCAAGCAAGGCGACTAATGCCTCTTGCCAAGACTCAGGAGTATCAGCCAATAAACCACTATCACTTTCAAGAACAATTTTTTCATTAACGCCTACAGGACTGCCAACTACTGATACGCCACAAGCCATATATTGAATCAACTTATAACCACATTTTCCTTTTTCCCATGGACCATCTTTAAGCGGCATAATGCCGATATCTAGATTCTGAATAAATGGAACTTCACCGGCTTCGCTCCAGGAAAAAATTTCTAGATTAGTGTTCGGCAGATTCGAAATAGCGTCCTCTGTCGCTCCCATTAAATGCAAACGAACAGAGTACTTTTGCGCAAGCCAAGCTAGCTGCTCTGCAATATCATATAAGTAGACTTGAGTGGTGGGGCTACCTATCCAGCCTATGACTAAAGATTGTTCTTCATTCTGTGCTTTAGTGTGATAACGCTGTAAATCTGGAACGGTAGGGATAATTGAAACCGCCTGCGCACCTGAAGATTTTGCATAATCAGCTAAGTGTTGATTACCAGCACTAACGTGGGAAGATAATTGCATGACTTTTCTGATCTTATGTTTAAGTAAAACTCTTACCAACCAATGCTTAGAAAGCTGATAATGGGAGTAGATAGCATCGTCATAATCAACAACATAAGGAATACGAAACATTTTGAACACACGCTCTACCAGCGCCGGACAAAAAGGAAACACCTCCTTTTCTATCCACACTAAATCGTAGCGAGCAGCGCTAAGCAATACTTTTAACCGTAACAAATAGCGGCTTAAAAAACCTGTTCTTTTACCGGTGGCATATAGCTTATTCAGATAAGCGTTATCGTATAAGCTGTTTACCTCAACGTTAAAGCCTTGGCCATCTAAGTAAGGAAGGTATTGTAGCGTTCTTAATCGCGAACTAGCTCCTTGAGAAGAGTACTTAGTTAACGCTAGCACCTTAATTATTTTACTCACTAGATTGCCCAACTCCCCAAAGTATTAGTTTTTTATACGCGGCAAAGGTCTCTTTTATACTCTGAATATCGCCACGCATTAAAGCCTTTAACGACCGAACGATAGGTTCAAAGGCCAGCGACGTAAAAGCAACAAAACTCGCTTGAGCGTAGCCAAAGTGTTTATAAGCATATTGCAAGCGACTACGTAATGAATAAAACAAGCGGCTTGCTTTAACTTGGTCGGAGGTTCCACCTCCTAAGTGATAAGCACTAACATCTGATAGAAAATAACTTGAATAACCACTTTTAAGTGCTCTGTAAGCAAAGTCAACTTCTTCATAATAAACAAAAAATCGCTCATCAAAACCTGACAAATCAGCAAACAGTTTCGCTCTCACGAAGTAAAATGCACCGATGACTTGGTCAACGTTTTGATTACTTAAGTGGTCCCACTCCCTCATGGCCTGACCTAGCTTTGGCCAAGGCCTATCCAAACCAATGGAGTGAAAAAATAAGCCTAAAGGAGAGGCTGTTCTCGAGCAGCTTCTAGCAACCTGATTATGCTCATCCATTAATTTGACCCCACAAATGCCAACGTTTTGATTACAGGAACGCTGCATAAACTCGACAACCCCGTTAAGCGTACCTTCATATAATGCCGCATCGGGATTTAGAAAAAGTAAATATTCAGCACTGCATTGCGCAGCCCCTAAATTACAAGCCCTAGCAAAGCCTTTATTGGCAGTAAGTTGTTGTAAGTCTACCTCAGGATAATCAGCTATAAAGCGCAAAGAGTCATCACTAGAGTGATTATCAACAACCACGATTTTTCCAAGATGTTCGCCACCAAACTTGATGATCGACTCAACACATTTTTCTAGTAGTTCTCTAGAGTTCCAATTTACGATAACGATATCTACAGCCAAAACCAGTCCTTAGTTCGCGCTTTTTTTAGTCAAGATAAGTGGCATAGCAAGCAATGCAAAAACAATGAGCCAAGAGGTTAGTAAGGATAAATACTGATCTTGGAACCATTGAATAAACAAAGCGTACACGCTAATTGAGTACGCAAGAATATACCCATAGCCTCCGCGTATTGCACCTTTGTATAAAACGGTATGAAAAACACCAAATACAAATTGTGAAATGAGTATGTAACTTAAGCCAAAGTCCAAATAATACGGATAAAAAACCGTATACACATTAGTAGCATGTGGAATGTATACGTAGTCTTTCACCAACTTAACTGGGTTCCATTCAAAACCTAACTTGGCTAACACAGCGTAAAACGTTCTAAATGTGTTTGAACCGTAAGCTAAATCGGGCTGAGAGCTCAATACAACATCTATTGCCGATACGCCACCGAGCAGATAAACATAAAGCGCTGAAAGAGCACCACCCGACCCTTCACCTACTTTTCCCATAATGGTTCCAATTAAAAAAAAGAAAACAAATATGAGGAAAAAACCACTAGCAAAAACTTTTAAGCCAAATTTTTCGGGTTTAATAAACGAAAAAATGAACAGCAGAGTAATAACTAAAAGAAAAAAGTAAGTTCGTCCGGTACTCATTAGTACATAGAACAGCGCAACAGGAAGTATCAGTAAAAACCACTGTTTTCCTCGCTTGTTGCCAATATCTAAAGCAACAAGAAATAAGGCCGACAAAGCCACTAAGCTTAAATATCCCATCCAACCAAAGCTGCCACCAAAGGCTTCGTTATTTAAGCCGAGCCGAAGATTCATCATAAATGAATCGGTGGTGCCATGGGCGGCAATAGACCGAGCTCGATTAAACATTAATGGCGAAACCAAGGCTGCCATAACAAAGTAGCCAATATAAAATCGCCTAAAATACGGAACGTCATAACGACTCACAATGTCTTCGGTATTTCGGTGCTGAAACAAATAAGCAACAAGAATTGCGCCCCCGGTAAAGCAAGCTAGAGAAAACAAAACCACCGAGAGAACATGAGGTCCAGCAGGAAACAAACCATGCGGCACAAAGGTATGTAGCACTAAAATAGACGCCCACATAACGGAGTGAATAATGGCAGGGTGTCGAAAGTCTTTAAATACAACATTATTAAACACCACAAAGGAGCAGGCAATGACACACGCAATGACCGACAGTAAGCTAGGAAACATCTAAAGCATCTTCCGAATTAGCATTATGCTGTTTTGCCAAACTCAATGTTGCTAAAGACAACAGGCTTGTATCAAGCAACACCCTAATTACCCAAGCAATAGCTGCCCCTACGATGCCCCACTGGCTAATAGAAAAATAGAGTAAACCGACAAAAATCGGCAGCTCAATGCAGTGCGCTAACGCAGTAATTTTAGTTTTACCGTTAGCGTGCAACCAAGCATATAACATTGCCCCTATCGCATTAAGGTAAACACCCACACACATAATTTGGCCTACCAGAATTGAGCTATCATCAACAAACTGCCCCACCCATAGTCTTAATAGATAAGGCATTAGCCAAAACAACAAGCCACACACAAAGGCCATACCGATAATTACGATGATTAACCAACGCTTAAAAACAGCGCTAGCTTGCAGCCTATCAGCCGTAAGCAGCCGACTAATGGTAGGAAAAGCAACTGAACTAATCGCTCCAACCACCACTAAAGATTGAACTGACACCTCATAAGGAATCACATAAAGCGTGACCGCAGAAGCCGACAACAAAATGCTAATAAAGAAGCGATCTACCTGAACCAGGAACGGCCCAATAACACTACTTAAAGTGACCCAACCGGAAAACGTAAAGAGTTCTCGTACTAAACTAAGCTCAAAAACAAATACTCGCTGCAAGTTAGCTTCATCCATTTGTTTATTAGCAAAAGCCCGATAAACAAAAAAAGCGACAAGCCGAGAAACGACCAAGCTAGCAATAAGAAAGCTTAGGTTCTGACTATACATAGAAACGATAAAAGGTAGGCCGAAATTTGCAGCGCCAAGCAGCATGCGAAGAACACTAATTCCCTTAAAGTTTAGATAAGCCTCGTTAACCCCCTTATAGGTGGCACTTAACGCTTGCAACGGAATAGCTAAAGCAAGTAAAGCAATCGACCATGTAAGTTCTTCATTAGTGACATCTTCGCGTGGAATGTACTCTTGTAAGCCAGCCGCTAAAAAGACGATCACAGCAAACAGAGAAATCACACTAAATATAGAGGTTAAAGTGAGAGCAGTAGATACCAAAGGAGAAATACATTGGTGCTGATTAGCACCAATGTAGCTTGCTACTTTTTGCGTGACAGCCCTTCCAATCCCTAAATCTAAAATACTGGCATAGCCAATGGCAGCCCAAGCAAGGGCTATAAACCCAAAGCGCTCTAGGCCAATACTTTCAATTAAACTTGGTATGGAAATCGCGGCGACGAGCAGCGGGAACAGCAACCCAAGCATGTTCCAAAGAATATGAGTAACTTTCACGCCATTACCCATGATGTTATATATCTAATAACTGATCCTTAGCTTTCTTCAGTATCCTTACTGAATATACTTATTAACAAACAAAACAAAAAGTTAATGATTTCGCAGCACAAATGTACCACTGAACTCGGTTTAGCCCAATATTATGTTTCAGTTATTACCTAAAAAATACTAAACCGTGAGCTAACATCAATTGAGTAAATTAACAGCTTTTCACTTACGCATAGTTTACTATTTAGAAAAGAGCTCCCTAATTACCACTGCGGTAAAACGCCTGGATAATCGAACGCTATTACACCAAGGACGTAAAATGGCCATAAGCTTACTAAAACAAATTATTCCGAACAAAAAGCTATTACTCAAGCTTGCTTCAGCGAGCTTTCTATCCATTAGCCTTTTTAACACTAGTGGCTGCGCAAATACCGCAGAAGGCGCTGGAACAGGCGCTTTAGCAGGCGCTGCTGGCGGACTAGTATCGGGATTAATTTGGGGCGGCGATCCTTTGGAATCGGCCGCGAGAGGCGCAGCCGTAGGTGCAGCATCAGGTGCTGCTGTAGGTGCAGTGCAAGATGCTAAACAAAGCTCTGCAAAGGAAACACCACAACAAGCTAGTGAAAACAGCTCCAATGAACTACCAAGTAAACAACAGCTTATTGCCGCTATTGGCGAGCCGGCGGTTGATGGCATAGTTGCATTGGCTAAATGTGATTACTCTGGCGCGTTAAGTAAAGCTAAGTTATCCAAAGCCACCAGCGAGCTACATTACCAAGAGGCTGGTGTATGGCTTGAAGCCCTGAGCTACGCAGAGACTGGGGATGTCGATAAACTAAACGCCAGTTATGCCGAAATTATCAAGCTAGATAAACAAGTGAGTAATGTACTTGAAGCCCAAACCGAACTGTCAGAAAGCTTAACTAAACTGAAACAGATTAGACTTGAGCACAACCTTCCAGAAAGTTGTTCGTAGTTCTTTAACACGCTGAAACAATAGCTCTAAAAAATAACTATTCAGCTAACTCTTCAGGTCTATAGCTTGTAATTGACAAAAAAGCCCGGAGATTAAGTTCGATATAGCACTTTAACCACATGCCAGCCGTGTTTAGTTTTCACTAAGTGTGGCACGAGTATTTCACCACTAAAGCATACCTTGTCAAACTGCGGCACCATTTGACCGCGCCTAAACTCACCTAAATCGCCACCTTTTTTACCAGAAGGACAAGATGAGAATTTTCTAGCTAAAGTTTGAAATTTGGCACCATTTTTAAGCTGCTCGATAATGTCTTCAGCTTGTTGTTTATGCTTTACCAAAATGTGTAAGGCGGCGGCTGTTCTTGCCATAATGGTTCCTAATTAAATAAAAGCGATTATACGTCAAGCTTATAGTTCAGCTAAATAACTAACTCAAAAGCCAAAGTAAACACCTCGGCTTTTGAGTAAATAGAAAGTGATGAATGTTAATCACTACCAAACAAATCGCGGGTATACACTTTATCAGCAACATCTTTAATATCATCTACCATGCGGTTAGCGATAATGACATCGCAGCTTTTCTTGAACTCTTCTAAATCGCGATATACTTTTGAGTGAAAAAATTCATCTTCTTCCATCACCGGCTCGTAAATGACTACCTCAATACCCTTAGCTTTTATACGCTTCATAATGCCTTGAATACTCGATGCCCTAAAATTATCAGACCCCGACTTCATAATAAGACGATATATCCCTACTCGCTTTGGATTGCGTTTTACAATCGATTCCGCAACGAAGTCTTTACGAGTAGTGTTTGCATCTACAATCGCACCAATAATGTTATTGGGTACGTCTTTGTAGTTAGCTAGCAACTGCTTTGTATCTTTAGGTAAGCAATAACCGCCATAACCAAAAGACGGATTGTTATAGTGATTACCAATACGCGGGTCTAGGCCTACGCCTTCAATAATGTGGCGACTGTCTAAGCCATGGGTTTCGGCATAGGTATCGAGCTCATTAAAGTAAGCCACGCGCAGCGCTAGGTAAGTATTTGCAAATAGTTTAATCGCTTCTGCTTCGGTTGAATCGGTAAGCAGTACATCAATGTTTTCTTTTATTGCCCCCTCTACCAACAAATCGGCAAACACTTGTGCACGTTCAGATTCCTCCCCCACTACAATTCGTGATGGATGTAGGTTATCGTGCAGCGCTCTGCCCTCGCGCAAAAATTCAGGCGAGAAAATTACGTTATCAACACCAAACTTTTCCCGTACAGATTTGGTGTAACCCACTGGCACAGTTGATTTGATTACCATTACAGCTTGGGGATTAATCTCCAATACATCGGCAATTACCGCTTCTACCGATTTAGTATTAAAGTAATTAGTCTCTGGGTCATAGTCGGTAGGCGTAGAGATAATTACGTAGTCAGCATCGGCATAAGCCTGTTGCTTATCCAAAGTGGCGGTGAAATTAAGGGTTTTATTGGCTAAAAAGTCTTCAATTTCAACATCTACAATCGGCGATTGTTTGTTGTTCAGTAAGGTTACTTTTTCAGGAACAATATCTACAGCGACCACTTCGTGATGCTGTGCAATCAACATAGAATTGGACAGTCCTACATAACCTGTACCAGCTACTGCTATCTTCATTAACTCTTCTCTACAAAAGTGGGCATAATAATGTTTGCTATGTATGGTGACACTTTATAACTTAAAACATTTGTCACTCAATTATAACTTGGCAATGACGCGAGATAAGGCGTTGCGCCAGTCACTGGCCCCCACTCCCCAAGCATCAAACATACTGCCACAATCCATTACAGAGTATGCTGGGCGCGGCGCGGGTAAAGGATAGTCTTCGGTCTTAATAGCATTTAGTTTCGCCGCCTTGCTTAGCTTACCTTGGGCTAGCCCTTCAGCCAAAATCGCACGGGTAAAGCCATGCCAAGAGGTAGGTAAATCACCGCAGTGGTGATAAGAGCCCCAAGCGGTGTTGCCGCCTTTTATTTGCGCACAACAATGTAAAATAGCCGCGGCTAAATCCCCTGCATAGTTGGGGCAGCCATATTGGTCGGCAATGACGCCTAGCTCTTCTCGCTCACCACCTAAGCGCAGCATGGTTTTCACAAAGTTGTTCCCATACTCCGAGAATACCCAGGCGGTGCGAATAATAATATGTTCCGCTAAGGTATTACGCACTGCTTCTTCCCCCTGCCATTTGGTTTCACCATAAATCCCTAAAGGCTTGGCTGGGTGAGTGGGTAAATAAGGGGTGGTAGCAGTGCCGTCAAACACATAATCGGTAGAGACATGAATGATAGGGATGCCCACTTGCTTGGCAGCCTTAGCCAAATATTCAGGGCCCTTGGCGTTTATTGCTGTTGCTAACTCCACTTCTGTTTGCGCTTTATCTACGGCAGTATGCGCAGCGGCATTTACAATAACATCCGGTTGAGTACTAGCAACAAAATCGATTACGGCCTGCTCATTGGTAATATCCAAATCTTGGAAGTCAGTAGCGATTACCGTAAATTGCGGGTTAGTTTCGGCAAGGTCTTGCAGACATGAACCTAGTTGCCCATTGGCACCAGTTAGCAATATTTTCATTACGCGAATAGTTCCTTTAAGGCCAAACCTTGCTTATCTTTATCTGAGAGCAACACATCTTTAAGTGGCCACTGTATACCCACGTCACTATCATCCCAAGCTAAGCAGCCTTCATCACTTGGGTCATAGTAATCGGTACATTTGTACTCAAAATCAGCCACTTCACTGGTCACGACAAAGCCATGGGCCAAGCCTGGCGGCACCCAAAACTGGCGTTTGTTTTCTTCACTGAGCACCACCCCAGCCCAACTGCCAAAAGTGGGAGAGTCAGGGCGGATATCCACAGCCACATCAAACACACTACCGCGTACTACGCGTACTAACTTGCCTTGCGGCTTACTCTTTTGAAAATGCAGACCGCGTAATACACCTAATCCTGAGCGGGAGTGGTTATCTTGCACAAAATCCATATCAATATTTAGCGCCGTTTTATAACGCTCGGCTTGGAAGGTCTCTAGAAAAAAGCCGCGCTCATCACCAAACACCTTAGGCTCGATGATTTTTACATCGGCGATACACGTCTCTAACACGTTCACTGTTACATTCCTTAATCTTATTGCTGGCTTGGTGCTTACGCGTGCTGCTCGTCTAAAAGCCGTTGTAAGTATTGCCCATAGCCGGTTTTTTTCAGGGCATTAGCCTGAGCCTGCAAGCCTTGCTCACTCAGCCAACCTTGGTGAAAAGCAATCTCTTCTAAGCACGCGACTTTTAAGCCTTGGCGATGTTCAATGGTTTGTACGTATTGACCTGCTTCTAATAAGGAGTCATGCGTGCCGGTATCTAACCACGCAAAACCGCGGCCGAGCAGCTCTACATTCAGCATGCCTTTTTCAAGATACGCCATGTTCACATCGGTAATCTCTAGCTCACCGCGTGGCGATGGCTTAATGGCTTTAGCAATCTCTACTACGCGGTTATCATAAAAATACAAACCGGTGACTGCGTAGTTTGATTTAGGCTGTGCTGGCTTCTCTTCAATGCTTAAAGCCTTGCCCTGTTTATCGAACTCCACCACACCAAAGCGCTCTGGGTCGGTAACATGATAACCAAATACGGTAGCGCCAGTGGCTTTACCAGTAGCATTTAATAACTTATTACTAAAATGCTGGCCATAAAAAATATTGTCACCCAAAATTAGTGCAACATTATCATCACCAATAAATTGCTCACCAATAATAAAGGCTTGGGCTAGGCCATCTGGGCTAGGCTGCTCGGCATAACTCAAGTTAATACCAAATTGGCTACCATCGCCCAGCATTTTTTGATAATTGGGTAAATCTTCGGGAGTAGAAATAAGCAAAATATCTTTAATGCCAGAAAGCATTAATACCGAGAGCGGGTAAAAAATCATCGGCTTATCGTAAATTGGCAATAACTGTTTAGAGGTACCCATAGTAATAGGATGCAAGCGGGTACCACTGCCGCCGGCCAATACAATCCCTTTGTAGGGTTTAGCACTGATGTTATTCATAAATGGCTCCTAGCCCAATCGCTCTAAACGGTAATCACCACTTAGCACATCTTGCCACCATTGCTGATTGTTTAAATACCACATAACAGTTTTACGAATGCCTGTTTCAAAGCTTTCTTCTGGCGTCCACCCCAGTTCATTAGCAATTTTAGAAGCATCTATCGCGTAACGCGCATCATGTCCTGGGCGATCTTTAACAAAGGTAATGAGGTCTTCAAAGTGACTGTGGCCTGCCGCCGCGAGTTTGGCTTTAGCCTCACTAGGGGCGAGCTCTTCTAACAAACTACAAATAGTGCGTACTACATCTATATTGGTTTTCTCATTATGGCCACCAATGTTGTAGGTCTCCCCTACCTCACCGGTAGTCACCACTTTGTAAAGCGCACGAGCGTGGTCTTCGACATACAGCCAATCGCGAATTTGCAAACCATCACCGTATACTGGTAAGGCTTTGGCCTCCAAGGCATTTAAAATAACATGCGGGATAAGTTTTTCAGGGAAGTGATAAGGCCCATAATTATTAGAGCAATTAGTGATAACAATCGGCAAGCCGTAGGTACGATGCCAAGCGCGTACTAAGTGATCACTTGAGGCTTTAGAGGCTGAATAGGGAGAGCTAGGCGCATAAGGCGTAGTTTCTAAAAATAAACCTTCGGTACCTTCTAAGTCACCATACACCTCATCGGTAGAGATATGATGGAAACGAAAGTCATCTTTAGCCTTCCCCTCTAAACCCGCCCAATACTCGCGCGCTGCTTCTAACAAGGTGTAAGTACCAACAATATTGGTTTGAATAAACTCACCTGGGCCATCTATTGAGCGGTCGACATGGCTCTCTGCCGCTAAATGCATTACCGCCGTTGGCTTAAACTCAGCAAAAGCTTTGGCCATAGCAGCACTGTCACAGATATTGGCCTGTAAAAAGTGATAACGCGGATTAGATTCCACCGCATCTAAAGAGGCCACATTACCGGCATAAGTCAATGCATCAACGTTTAATACACCATCGTTGGTATTATCTATAATATGGCGCACCACCGCGCTGCCAATAAAACCGGCGCTGCCGGTTATGAGGATCTTATTCATTTATAGGGTCACTTAACATTGAAAATAAAGGAATATTTAAAAACTACCGTATAGTAACAAATCATAGGCATTTTTCCCCCATTCGTTAAACCTTTCTCGATCCACTCCTAAAAACACCTTCCAGATTGCTGTAAACCATAAGCTTCGGCCATTGGTTAAGCAATCTTTTGCCGACTTATTCAAGTTCTTAGATACCAGATCGCTGTACCTAATTTAGTCGTGGTACCGACACGAAATTGTCGTTATCGCTTGATCATAGACTGCGTAAACAAGCCTAGTCGTGTCACAAATACGACGAGACCCAAAACCAGATAAATTCTCTTTTAACTGCTTGTTTGCCGATGCCTTCAAATGGAGAGCGCTTAACATCATTGATGAGTTTGTTGATGCGCTTGAGTGTTTTCTTATCTCTAGTTTGCCAATATAAGTAGTCATCCCAAGCGTCATCTGTCCACAACAATAAGCGTTGACTACTACTCATCAATAAACTCTCGAGCTGTTGTTTTACCCGCGCGCTACTGTGCTATTGAACGATTTAAGTGTTCCGTGTTTTAAGGAGAGCGTAGCAGGTGAGCTGTCACCATAAGGCTGTTGTAGTAAGCTAAAGACATAACTACAGCATCTTCAGAGTCACGACCTGTAATGACGGTTGTATCAGCATCATTAACTACACCAACTAAAACAGCTTTTAGACCATTTCTCGCTTCAGTAAAAGATACGATTTTCATAAGGGTCTTTACATGTACAGTTAATGGCACAAGTGTAGCTTTCACACACTAACTTGTAGAGAAAACCGGACATGAGGTATTAATAAGGCAACGTAAACGCTTAATGAACCAATAAAGCTCTATTCAGAGCCACCGATTTCAGCATTCCTGGGCCTAAGGTCCGATATCATCAGCTGGGGGGCATATAAGCGCTGGGGATCTGCCTTAATCGTTTGTTGGTTACGTGCCAAAGTGACACAACGGTTGCTAAACTCACACTCTAAGCCCATAACATTTAGTGTGACATTTTGACACAACTGGAGAATCACTATGGCTACTACATTACCACGCATCACAGCGAGAGTTGATGTGGATACACAAGATTTGCTAACTAAAGAGGCTGCTATTGCTGGAATGTCTAGCATTAACTCATTCGTTTTAAGCGCTACCGTTGAAAAGGCGAAGCAAGTCATTGAACGTGAACAAGCACTCAAACTCAGCCAAGCAGACGCAATCCTACTTATGGACGCTCTCGATAAGCCTGCAAGTGTCAATTCAGAACTTAAAGCTGCTGCTAGTCGTTTGAGAATAAAACTCAATGATGAATACGGTACTTCTCGATAAAGCAAAACATGACAGAAACCGATTCAACTGCGGAACTGAAGCATTAAACAATTACTTAAAAGTAATGGCGAGTCAGCAAGCTAAAAAAGACAACACTAGAACATTTGTTTTGGAAGATGAAAACAATGAACAACATGTCATTGGTTTTTATACGCTAACAATGACGCCTATTGACTTGAAAGCGCTACCGGCAAAGCTTCAGAAAAAGCACCAGTCAACCACCTCAGGTGGTTTAATCGCTCGTTTAGCAGTAGATGACCGATACAAAGGCAACGGTTACGGCTAATGGCTTTTGATTGATGCCTTGAGAAAACTACTCACAGCGAGTGATAGCGTGGCTTTACCTATCGTAGCTGTTGACGCCAAAGGTGGTGCTAAACAATTTTACAAACGGTATGGTTTTACTGCGTTTCAGGACGCCGACAACAAGTTATTTATTACAATCGCTGATGTCAGAGCGAGCTTAGACTAGTCGAGTTTAACCAATGACTTAACAACTTTTTAAAAAATTAGGCCCGAACTCAACTACGAACTGCGACATTGTTAATTCTCAAGCGCCTCCATCATTCCTTTGAAAATGACTGCGGATTGCTTGAACCCCAAACACTTTTTCGGGTGATAGTTTATTCTACGCAGAGCCCTTTCAATATCGTCATCACCGACTGCTATTAGGTCTGTTCCTTTTTTAACGTATTGTCTCAATAAGCCATTGGCGTTTTCATTGGATCCTCGCACCCATGTTCTGTAAGGGTAAGAAGAGTTAATACTATTTGGGCACCCCGCCGTATTGAACAGAAATTACAGTAACGTTTTAGGTGTTACCAAACCTATTTTCGACATTAAGAAGCGAACAACACTCGATACGTGCCAATAAAAGTGTTTAGAGAATATTTTCCTGTTGGCATGCTTCGCAAGGTGTAACATTCTGATATCTGGATAAAAAGTCAGAGGAACACCCATTTGTTTACTTCGAAAACAAATATCGATGTCTTCACAGTACATAAAGTAACCCTGATCGAAACCCTTCAACTGTTGATAGAGAGAGCTTTTAAATGCTAGGAATGAACCTGCTGCCCAATCAACTGATATTGGAGTTAACACCTTGCTTTTATCGATCTGGGTATTATTGCCCAAGCCAAGAAAAGATTTCACTAATTCGAACAAAGAGGGAAAGTGCCGAATAGAGTTATCTGGAATAGTAAAGTCTTCATCTTTGTAGAGGTTGACCCCTGCTAATTGGCAATTATCCAACTTCATCCGTTCCAGAAGTTGTTTAAATACAGCAGAAGTAGACACTACATCTGGGTTAAACACACAAAAAATATCGTCAGGTTTCATACCAAGTTGATGTTGACAATAGCGATATACCATATTGTTGTTATGGCCAAAACCTAAGCCATAATCACTATCAATGTAGTGAATACCGTGCCCTTCAAAATAAGGAAGTAACTCAGGCTCTTTTTTATTTATTTTGACAACAACATGAAAATGCTTGGCAAGCTCAAGTAAGCAGCCTAACTCTTGAATCAATTTCCCATGTCCATGAGATACAACCGATATAAAAACCGACATATAGAGAATGAATCCTTAATAAACCTGTAAATTACAACGTGGCAACGACCCTAGATAAGGCGCTGCGCCAATCACTGGCTCCCACACCCCAAGCATCAAACATACTGCTACAATCCATCACTGAGTACGCTGGACGTGGCGCCGGTAGTGGGTAGTCTTCGGTCTTAATCGCGTTTAACGTTGCTGCGTTGGTCAACTTGCCTTGGGCAAGTCCCTCAGCCAAAATCGCTCTGGTAAAACCATGCCAAGAGGTGGGTAAATCCCCACAGTGGTGATAAGAGCCCCAAGCGGTGTTGCCGCCTTTTATTTGCGCACAACAATGTAAAATAGCCGCGGCTAAATCCCCTGCATAGTTGGGGCAGCCATATTGGTCGGCAATGACGCCTAGCTCTTCTCGCTCACCACCTAAGCGCAGCATGGTTTTCACAAAGTTGTTCCCATACTCCGAGAATACCCAGGCGGTGCGAATAATAATATGTTCCGCTAAGGTATTACGCACTGCTTCTTCCCCCTGCCATTTGGTTTCACCATAAATCCCTAAAGGCTTGGCTGGGTGAGTGGGTAAATAAGGGGTGGTAGCAGTGCCGTCAAACACATAATCGGTAGAGACATGAATGATAGGGATGCCCACTTGCTTGGCAGCCTTAGCCAAATATTCAGGGCCCTTGGCGTTTATTGCTGTTGCTAACTCCACTTCTGTTTGCGCTTTATCTACGGCAGTATGCGCAGCGGCATTTACAATAACATCCGGTTGAGTACTAGCAACAAAATCGATTACGGCCTGCTCATTGGTAATATCCAAATCTTGGAAGTCAGTAGCGATTACCGTAAATTGCGGGTTAGTTTCGGCAAGGTCTTGCAGACATGAACCTAGTTGCCCATTGGCACCAGTTAGCAATATTTTCATTACGCGAATAGTTCCTTTAAGGCCAAACCTTGCTTATCTTTATCTGAGAGCAACACATCTTTAAGTGGCCACTGTATACCCACGTCACTATCATCCCAAGCTAAGCAGCCTTCATCACTTGGGTCATAGTAATCGGTACATTTGTACTCAAAATCAGCCACTTCACTGGTCACGACAAAGCCATGGGCCAAGCCTGGCGGCACCCAAAACTGGCGTTTGTTTTCTTCACTGAGCACCACCCCAGCCCAACTGCCAAAAGTGGGAGAGTCAGGGCGGATATCCACAGCCACATCAAACACACTACCGCGTACTACGCGTACTAACTTGCCTTGCGGCTTACTCTTTTGAAAATGCAGACCGCGTAATACACCTAATCCTGAGCGGGAGTGGTTATCTTGCACAAAATCCATATCAATATTTAGCGCCGTTTTATAACGCTCGGCTTGGAAGGTCTCTAGAAAAAAGCCGCGCTCATCACCAAACACCTTAGGCTCGATGATTTTTACATCGGCGATACACGTCTCTAACACGTTCACTGTTACATTCCTTAATCTTATTGCTGGCTTGGTGCTTACGCGTGCTGCTCGTCTAAAAGCCGTTGTAAGTATTGCCCATAGCCGGTTTTTTTCAGGGCATTAGCCTGAGCCTGCAAGCCTTGCTCACTCAGCCAACCTTGGTGAAAAGCAATCTCTTCTAAGCACGCGACTTTTAAGCCTTGGCGATGTTCAATGGTTTGTACGTATTGACCTGCTTCTAATAAGGAGTCATGCGTGCCGGTATCTAACCACGCAAAACCGCGGCCGAGCAGCTCTACATTCAGCATGCCTTTTTCAAGATACGCCATGTTCACATCGGTAATCTCTAGCTCACCGCGTGGCGATGGCTTAATGGCTTTAGCAATCTCTACTACGCGGTTATCATAAAAATACAAACCGGTGACTGCGTAGTTTGATTTAGGCTGTGCTGGCTTCTCTTCAATGCTTAAAGCCTTGCCCTGTTTATCGAACTCCACCACACCAAAGCGCTCTGGGTCGGTAACATGATAACCAAATACGGTAGCGCCAGTGGCTTTACCAGTAGCATTTAATAACTTATTACTAAAATGCTGGCCATAAAAAATATTGTCACCCAAAATTAGTGCAACATTATCATCACCAATAAATTGCTCACCAATAATAAAGGCTTGGGCTAGGCCATCTGGGCTAGGCTGCTCGGCATAACTCAAGTTAATACCAAATTGGCTACCATCGCCCAGCATTTTTTGATAATTGGGTAAATCTTCGGGAGTAGAAATAAGCAAAATATCTTTAATGCCAGAAAGCATTAATACCGAGAGCGGGTAAAAAATCATCGGCTTATCGTAAATTGGCAATAACTGTTTAGAGGTACCCATAGTAATAGGATGCAAGCGGGTACCACTGCCGCCGGCCAATACAATCCCTTTGTAGGGTTTAGCACTGATGTTATTCATAAATGGCTCCTAGCCCAATCGCTCTAAACGGTAATCACCACTTAGCACATCTTGCCACCATTGCTGATTGTTTAAATACCACATAACAGTTTTACGAATGCCTGTTTCAAAGCTTTCTTCTGGCGTCCACCCCAGTTCATTAGCAATTTTAGAAGCATCTATCGCGTAACGCGCATCATGTCCTGGGCGATCTTTAACAAAGGTAATGAGGTCTTCAAAGTGACTGTGGCCTGCCGCCGCGAGTTTGGCTTTAGCCTCACTAGGGGCGAGCTCTTCTAACAAACTACAAATAGTGCGTACTACATCTATATTGGTTTTCTCATTATGGCCACCAATGTTGTAGGTCTCCCCTACCTCACCGGTAGTCACCACTTTGTAAAGCGCACGAGCGTGGTCTTCGACATACAGCCAATCGCGAATTTGCAAACCATCACCGTATACTGGTAAGGCTTTGGCCTCCAAGGCATTTAAAATAACATGCGGGATAAGTTTTTCAGGGAAGTGATAAGGCCCATAATTATTAGAGCAATTAGTGATAACAATCGGCAAGCCGTAGGTACGATGCCAAGCGCGTACTAAGTGATCACTTGAGGCTTTAGAGGCTGAATAGGGAGAGCTAGGCGCATAAGGCGTAGTTTCTAAAAATAAACCTTCGGTACCTTCTAAGTCACCATACACCTCATCGGTAGAGATATGATGGAAACGAAAGTCATCTTTAGCCTTCCCCTCTAAACCCGCCCAATACTCGCGCGCTGCTTCTAACAAGGTGTAAGTACCAACAATATTGGTTTGAATAAACTCACCTGGGCCATCTATTGAGCGGTCGACATGGCTCTCTGCCGCTAAATGCATTACCGCCGTTGGCTTAAACTCAGCAAAAGCTTTGGCCATAGCAGCACTGTCACAGATATTGGCCTGTAAAAAGTGATAACGCGGATTAGATTCCACCGCATCTAAAGAGGCCACATTACCGGCATAAGTCAATGCATCAACGTTTAATACACCATCGTTGGTATTATCTATAATATGGCGCACCACCGCGCTGCCAATAAAACCGGCGCCGCCGGTGACTAATATTCGCATGGTGTAAACCTACATTAAAACAATGAGCTTCAAATATAAAAAGCACATATTAACTATCGACCAGATATCAATTGCAATCATTTGAATAATTAGGATTATATTGTGAGCATAAAACCCATTCCAATACTAAAACTAACCATCAATATAGTCATCATTTTATCTATAATTGACAAATCCGTACCATAAGCCTCTAAAGAATTGATAAAAGTGGCCTTTTTTAAATTTAGTTTTTAAAAAAATATACTGATATATTTTCTTTAGTACAGCAAGGGTAAGTAAGTTTAGCTTAACGAAAGACAAATCTTTCCTTAGGAAAGCTCCAAGACCAGATGCATAGCTATATGTTTTCATCAAGGCTATTTCACTACTTATTGGGTTGGGATGCCAAATATGAAGCTCTGGTGAGTAGACTATATTTTTCCCATCTTTAATAAGTCTATAAATAAAATCGGGATCTTCGCAAGAGCCAAATTTGGTTCCTAGACCTAATTTTTCATCAAATGTTAAGTTAGATTGATATCTAACAAACATTGTAGCTGATGAGGACACTTGATAAAAATTAAGATAGTTGACTTTCATTGCTTTTAGTGGCCAGTTTTTAAGAATATTCTCATTTTTATCGCGATCAAATAACCGACCAATTAGTACATCAACATCTTTATTTTTTTCGAAGAAGTTGGCTACAAAGGTCAAAGTATCTTCATAATATGTACAGTCATCGTCTGGAAATCCGACCACACCACAGTTTGTCATACTCAAACCCAAATTTCTATTTAATGACAAACCGACATTTGGTGATGATATATGGTTGATCAACGATCCTTCATCGTAAGAGTGAAGAAAAGATAAAAACGTTGGTTCATTCTGATCGATAATCATAAGCTTTGGCACAACATTATCAGGTAATAGATCAATTGACTTTTTCATCGAGTCAATATACCTCTTCAACTCTGAATCTCTACCTAAGGTTGCTTGAATTAAAGTTATTTTCACATCCCCTCCATAAGGATATACGCTCTTGGTAATTAATATAAGAAGAATAAAAAAGAGCAACAACATGCATAAACAACGATATAAAGGGGTCAAGTAAAAAGCACGAAAGTACCAAAGCTAAATAGATGGCCATAAGTTTCCTTCTATCTCTTGTTTTTTTTGTCCTGAACCTTAATATTTCATAGGAGTAACAAATAATAAACACATTTAGTAAAAAATATACAATGCCGTGACTAAATATATATTGTAGAAATCCATTATGTAAAGCTAAACCAACCAACTCAATATTTCTTCCGCTTCCATAACCTATAGCCCACCCATAATTGTTTGATATCATATCGAGTGCATCAAATTGAACACGCAATCTATGTGATAATGAAACCAGTTTATAAGTAATGAACATACTACTATCATCTGATGGCTTAAAGGCTTCCAAATAAACCATCATATTTATATAAGCAGCGTTTAAAATTAGTATCAAAAAGTAGAGAAACCATCCATTTAAAATAGGAATAAACCTTGTTTTACTTACAATTATATACACAAGCAAACATGCAATTGCCGTAGAAGATAATGATGCGAAGACCATTAAAAAGAAAATATTCTTTAGTCTATAACTATTAATCCTATAGATATCTAATATAAAATATAATAACAAGCACACTAAACCAAAATAGTTAGCATCAAAATAAATAGCACTAAATCTAATCATTCCTTCATCATAGCCATTGAATAGAAAATGAATTACTATTCCAGAAAAAAAGATTAGAGTTACATAAGTAATAGAAAGTTTCTTTACCACTCTTTCTGTCATCACTTCTTTGGAGTATGCAAATAAAATTAAGGTAGTCCAAACGACAATAGTTTGAATGTATTTGACAAAATTAAGAATTAGTGATGCGTCATTCAAGTAAGATAGGAAAATAACGAAAAATGTTACCATTGAAATAGAAAAAGACACGCTAATAGCTTTCTTTAACCTTAACATCTTAAATTTATCTATAAAGAAAGGAAGCAAAATACCAAACGTAAGAAACCCAATATTGAACAATGCGCCAAAAAAAGTAATAGGAGCAAAGCAAACAAAAGAGAAAAGAGACACTCTGTTCTTGACATACAATATAATCAAAACAAGAGTTAACAAGAAAAATATAAGTGAACTTACCTCTACCACTTATTTACCTTCCTTACAGACGCTTTAATCACTCTTATAGGAGCGCCGACAGCGATACTATTTGATTGTATGTCTTTCGAGACAACTGAATTAGCTCCTACAACCACATTATCACCTATACTTACGCCCTCACAGATAAACACATTTGCGCCTATCCAACAGTTGTCACCAATACTAACACTCCCAACCTTGACAGTTACTGGGGTCATTCCATGAATGACATCATCTGCGTTTCTATTTGAAGTATATATTCTGACATTGTGAGATAGAGCTGTATTGGCTCCAATTAAAACAGCTGAATTTTGGTCTACATAAATACCACATCTAGCTCCACAGTAGCTTCCTTGTTTAACACTGAATTTACCTTCTCCATATACATAAGTATCACTACCCTTAAAAAAGTTAGCTTTAGGCTCTATGTCATAACTATCTATATAGAAAGAGTATTTTTGATATCTCAAATTATCGGTTAGGCTTGATAACCGTGAAAAAACTCCTGAAAGAATTCTATTAAGTGTTTTCCTAAATTGCATCTTTAAACCCTAACTTATATAAAGCAATAAACTGACAGAGTGAAATAAATAAAACAATCAACATATAAATAAAGATACTAGAACTTCCAAAGCTATACAGTACGATAATATTAATCAAAAAGAAAAGAAAATTAACCATCATAAGTACCTTTGTCTTTAGTTTCACTTGATAATATGAAGTCATAAAACTACTAGATACTTGAAATAGGACTGCAACTATAAAAACCACGAGAAAGTTGATACTTCCATTGTAGTTCGGGAATAACGCCCCCCTCCCGAAAAGGATAAAAAGAAGTAAACAACAACTAGCAATCAGAACAAATATGAGATATTTATAAAAGAGTTTAGCAACTATGCCTCTTTTATCTTCATTTAACCCACCCAAAAGTTCAGGGGTAATTGACTTCACATACGACATAGCGATCAACGATACGCCAAGTGAATACTGAAATGCAATAACATAGACCCCTTCCACCTCAGTTCCAAAAAAGTCGCTGATAAAAAACCTATCAACTATGCTTTTTGCAGGGACCAATAACATACCAGGAATTAAAGGAAAGCCGAACTTAACGACTCTAACGATCAATTTATATGACGTAATCCCAACACTTAAGTACCCTATCGAGAATAACTTGTAGATCGAGAACATTGAAAATACTAATGTACATACAATGTTTATATTCACTATATGGTTTATATCCCCTAAACTGTAGTAAACTAATAACGCTGATAGCACAAGAATAGTTGTCGATTTATATGTATTGAATAAAACGTAACTCTTAGCCTCCCCCTTCACTTGTAAAATAATCAAGTACATCGAGTTAATTGAAAACCCACATGATAAAATAAAACTGTAAGTAAATAGAGAGCCTTCAAAGAAGAGCGACAATACCGAAAAAAAAATCAACAACGCCATATTAGACATCATTACCATTCTAACTAAAATCTTACATCTTTTAACTGATTTTATATAAGAAATAGGAATATACGCAACAATCCAACCCGTCATCAGCATTTGAATCACATTAGCGTAAATCAGTACATTCGAATAATATGCTGTGTTTGTTAGGCCATAAGCGTTAGATATTAATGGAAGCAGTAAGAAAGGAGATACTTTCGATATAACCTCACCAAGCAAGTAATACATTAACGATGAGTTGCTATACCTTTTAAAAATATTCATCTATAGACTTCAACTGGCTAATTGATGTTTTCTTTATCTCGTCCACATCAAATTTTCGCCATTTCTTTTCATCTTCAATTAAGTTAATAACGGAGGTTAAACGACCAGTTCTAATATAGCTTGAACTTGAAAATAGAGAAATAGCAACAGGTTTAGGCTCTAACAAACTGTAAATTTCGAATGGAATTTTCCTATCTTCAATGATAACTTTTTTGCCATATTTAAGCTTAATAAAGTTATAGTCATCTACAGATTCACTTGGATGAAGTTTTATGCACAAACTATTAACTTCTTTATTTTCTAATATAACCCCGACAACTTCGTCATATATGTTCAACTTATCTGCTTTAGAGCACAAGCCAGCGATGTCGAGGCCCTGAGTTAAGAAAACCAACTCACAGTTAAAACGTTCATAGCTGAAAAAACTTAACATTTTTGATTGCATTGATTTACTGAGCGAATAAATATCTCCAAGTGAACTTGACTTTCCCTTCAGGGTTAACGGTGACTCATCAATATTGCTATAATACACCTTCGATATTCGCGGGCTTTCACCTAAGACAAACCACTTAGGGTCTAACCTTAAAAAAAATCGGATTAATGACTTAAGTATGTTGCCCACAGGTTGTTTATAGTAATTAACCTTACCATCTTCAATCATTTTCACCTCACTTGTATCACTATAAAGGAAGAACTTTGAAGTAAAGGTTCGGTCATGAAATATATATGCAACATTCAGCTCTGGAACACCCATTCTCACTAGTTTTTCTTTCAAAAAATCAACTGATAGCTCAAACTTAAGTTCCTTTGTATTTATTTTAATATTTCTTGACAAAAAACCACTAAAACTCAATGCGTTATTAGCTCTAAATTCGTTAATTAACTCATTTTCATTATAAAAAATAAACTCTATTTCAGGAAAGGTTTCCTCATAAGAATTCATTAAACTGTTGTTTATATTTTGATGATCTATTGCACACAATATAATATTACTTTCACGTTTCAGATACTTGTCAGCAAAAAACAACGCAGTAAAAACATGCTTAACAGTCGTGCATAAAAATACATTACCCATCAGATTACTCTCGCAGGGTTACCTGCAACCACAGTATTATCTGGTACTGATTTTGTCACAACAGCCCCTGCACCGACAACGCTTCTCCGTCCAATTGTTACTCCTGGTAGAATAGTAACATTGGCTCCAATCCAAGCCCCTTCCTTAATTTCCACTGGCTTAACATCAGCATGACCCTGAAATATAATGTCAACAGAGGGATCTTTATACTGATGATTAGCAGTATAAATATGTACGCAACTACCCAACATAGCATTATCTCCAATAACTATGTTTGGCTTATCTCCTCGAGGATCTGCAAATAACATACTACCAGGTCTAATAATCACCTTTGCACCAATTGATATTTTGGAACAATAGATGGCGTAAGCTCCTGGACGAAAATCAGCACAATCTGCGAAACTTATAAACTTACTTTGGCATAGTCTCTTTTTACTTTTTTTAAAAAACAGTTTCCAATGTGTAAATGGGCAGTCAGGACCAAGTCGATCGCTAGAAAAATCAAAATTTCGCTTACTTAAAATATCTTTGATCATAAACTAAATCCATCATCCACGACAATATTCTGCCCGGTCACATAACGAGACTGCTCAGAGAGCAAGAAGAGTACAGAACCGACAACTTCTTGTACATCTAGCATGCCTGCTCCATGGGTGTTGTTTTTGTAAGCCTCTATAAATGCGTCTGGTTGATGATCAAAGATCCCACCAGGGCTTACACAATTTATACGAAAACGGCTGTCATTAACGTAGGCTGCAGCGTACTTACTCAAATGCTGGATCGCTGATTTGATCGCGGCATACTCAACTGGCATCGTCATCGGAGTGTTTTCATAAATATCAAACTTCGGAGCGACAACACCATATATCGAGGAAATATTCACTAATGATAATGGATGTTCGGTGCGCTTGAAATAAGCGGCAGCTTGCTGAACAAACAAGAACGCACTCCCTAAATGCAGAGACAGATTGTCATTGAAACTGTCAAAGCTCACATCAAAGAAATGCTTACCGTAGGTTTTGTTTCTTGGATAAGTCGTGTTTACGGCCCCATCTAACGGCGTATTACAACCCTCAAAAAAAGCCTTCACTGAGTGCTCATTGGTCACATCCAGCTCAACTAACGAGAGTGATTCGTTATCCAGTTCAACCCCCACACTCTCTAAACGTTCTTTCGTTGCATCAACATTGATATCGGCAGCAATAACTTTTGCTCCCTGAGCAAGCACAGCAGGAACTAAACGAGATCCCAATAGGCCCCCAGCTCCAGCAATTAAGATCGTCTTACTCTTTAGAAGTTCATTCATCACTCTTCCCCCATAACAATAGCTTCTGCTAGTTTAAAATCATAAATATCATCGATATCTACTGCCCTTTCCTTCGGTACCTCGATGCTCGTCACTTTGCCACTGAACAGTCCATAATTATCCAAGACAAAGCGAGGGGTTGTCGCATACACAACGGTAGTAATATCAAACACTTCCGGAGCATCTTGTCGTCTCACCACTTCACCGCTTGGCTTATTCACTAATTCAACCAAGCCGTGCTCATTTTTCTTTACCATGTTAAAAAATGGGCTGCGGCTTGCGGGAGTCACGGAAATACAAATATCCGCAGAATCTTTCTGAAGTTGTAGGATTGACGATTCCACGTCTTCAACACTTCGTAAAGGGCTCGTTGCTGGCAGACTAATAAAGTGAGCAAATTCGCCACAATTGGCTTGTACCCACTCAACAGCATGACGCCATGAAAGCCACTCTGGGCTTGTGTCTGTTGCTAGTTCTTGTGGGCGTTCGATCAATGTCGCACCACAACCCACGGCGACTTCGGCAATGTCGGTATCATCAGTTGAAACAAAAACATCGCTAATCGATGCACAAGCTTTCGCTGTTTCAATCGAATATTGCAGTAGAGGTTTTCCAGCAAGTGGTTTGATGTTCTTGCCAGGTAAGCCTTTTGAGCCCCCGCGAACAAAAATAAATGCATAGTTTTTCATTGGGTCAACTAGCCTTTCGTTTGAGTTTTAGCATGCTGCTTCTTAATTGTTTCGATTAACTCGATCGTTTTACCAGCCTGCTGAAGGTCGATACAACTATGCTTATTGTCTTTGGTCATATTGATGAAGTCTTGCAACATATTGAGGTACATTTTGTTCTTGTCCCAAGCCGGGTCGCTATAAACAGTACTTTCACCAGTATGGTTCGTCTGCTTAACTTCATTTTTAATCAGGTCCCATTCAACTATGCCTTTACTGCCTACAAAGCGGCAACGTCGATAAGCTTGGCGTTGTAAAAAGTCCAAATGAATATTGACCAAAGTACCACTCAGGGTAGTTGTGACAACATCAACCAAATCTTCCACCTCTAAGCCCAATTCATCTGAAAAGCGCAAGTGAGCGTATTGTAAGGTTAAATCACCAAGAAGCCACTGTGCATAATCTAACTCGTGGCTGAGCTCGAACAGTGCGCCTCCGCCTAGTTCTGCATTCGCAGATACACTGCTTCGATAATATTTACTTGGGCGCCAATCAGGTAGGTACTGTCCTATTTCAATATACGCATTATAGAGCTCTCCAATTGCCCCTTTGTCTAATAGTGCTTTTACTTCTAGGCTTGAAGGCAAGTAACGTAAGCAATAACCAACAGCAACAGGAGTTTGCGTTTTATCAACAACAGTCTGCAAGTGCTGCACATCCTCAACACGTGTCGTCACTGGTTTTTCAATCAATGTTGGAATAGCAGCCTTCAATAGCGGGATTGTATGCCCAGCGTGGAAAGGGGCAGGAGATGCAACGATAACAAGTTCCGCACCTGAGCGAATGATCTCGTCAACATCATGAACGACTTCGTCACAATCAGATACAGGATCTGCTGGAACTCTCCCACTCGCCGACATAGCCAATAGTTTGCACTGTGGGAACAATAGCTTTAAGTTCCTTCTATGTCGGGTAGCAATATTACCCAATCCGATAACAGCAACGGTTTTCAAAACTTAGTCCAGCCCTAGTGTATGAATATCTGCTTGCGCGCGATTAAAGTCATCCATACGCCCGATATCCAACCAATATTCATGAATTGGGAACATTAAAACGTTATCACGCTCATTCATATGCTCTTCAAGCAGCGTCGGCATATCCACTCTATGATTTTTAGGTACCGAAGCAATGACTTCAGGTGACACAACATAAATACCCGCGTTGACAAAAAAGCGCTGAACCGGCTTTTCTACCATACTGGTGATTTTGTTGCCTTCGCCATTAATCACGCCATATGGGATCTGATAGTCATACTCTCTCACGCACATTGTCGCGTCAGCTCCGTTATCAACGTGAAAATCAAGAAGGCGTTGGAAGTCGACTTTAGTCAGAACATCACCGTTCATCATGATCAATGGCAGATTTTTTGGTAAATCCTTAGGTAATAATCCCAACGCACCACCAGTACCTAACGGTTGCTCTTCATGAACATAGGTAACGTTCACACCCATTTCACTTCCATCGCCAAAATGCGCTTGAATCTGCTCTGGCATATAGTGCGTCGAGATATAGAAGTTAACAAAGCCTGCTTTGATAAAACTTCGAATGACGGTTTCTAGAATCGGCTTATTACCGATATGTAGCATAGGTTTGGGACACGTATCGGTAAGCGGCTTAAGGCGTGTGCCAAACCCACCAGCCATGATAAACACAGGGTTCTGAAGCGTTGGTTGATGAAGCACTCCATGCAACGTCTCAAGCCCGATGATTCTACCGCTTAGATCTAGCAACGGGACTGACAAAATGTCTAGCTTTTCCATCAGTCCAATCAGCTCTTCTCGAGAAGAGCCTTCAACCGCAGTTGTTGGATTGGTGCGCATAACCTTAACAACAGGGTCGACCAACGCCAGATCATTTAACAAACCACGTCGAATATCTCCATCAGTAACCATGCCAAGAAGCTTCTTATCTTGATCAACAACTATGGCAACGCGCAATGCTTCGCTGTTGATGACTTCAAGTGCTTGCTTGATCGTGCTTGATGCAGATATCAACGTTTTTTGCCAACAATGACTCATATTCTACCTTTTCTTCTTTAAGAGTTTGTTTTAATTACTGCTCTAGCAGGGTATACAACGGAATTTTCTTTTAAAGACTGAGTCAGATTAGCGCCAGCACCCACGATAGCGCCACAGCCAATAGATAGCCCTTGAATAACTGTTGAACCAGCCCCGACATAGACATTGTTTTTTGTCTCTACTTGACCACACAAAGTAGCTTTGGGAGCGATATGGTTATAAGCACCGATTTTACAGTCATGCTCAACCACAGCTCCGGTGTTAACTATACTATGGCGACCCACTGCAGCCCCTGTCTGAATAATCGCCATAGGCAAAATCTGAGCACCGGTTTCGATTTTAGAAAACCGTGAAACGAGTGCACTGTCGGCTATAATCGTCTCAAACTGATAACCGAGTGAAAGAAAGCACTCATTAATTTTTTGCTTAAAGCCAGATTGGGGCATCATCCCAATACCGTTAACCAAAAGTACCTTTTCTTTGTCAAAATTGAGAATATCTTCATCCTTTTCAAGGATGGTGATTCCTTTAAATACGGAACGTTGGCTGACATCATCAGGGCTTATCACAGCAAGAATGTCTCTTCCCTGGGTAAGTAGTATTTCAGCAAGAACGGAGGCATGGCCACCCCCACCAATTAATACAATTGGCAACTTAGAAGCGGGGTTACTCAAGAATCAGCTCTCCAGCTCTATAAGCCTTTGAAGCAGTGCGCTCAAGCATGTCCCAATAGCGATAAGGCGACATACCGTCGCCCGGCCTTTTGATAGTCATGTTTTGGGGTGAAAATGCTTCACCTTCGTTAATATCACGAGCTGCGACCAGACTTTTCCTCGCCACCGCTTTATTTTTCACCTCTGAGACCGTTGGTGTTTTTACACGACTACCTAGTGCTTTCTCGACTTGACGAATAGCGCTCACCATTGCAGTTAGATCTTGAGGCTCGAGGGAAGCTTTGTGATCTGGCCCTTCCATGTTGTTGTCCAACGTAAAATGTTTTTCAATCAACACAGCACCACGAGCAACGGCAGCAATAGGAATAGTGATACCTTGACTGTGATCTGAGTATCCAGCAGGTAAATCAAAAGCACGCCCTAAAGTGTCCATCGCTTTCAGGTTAATCTCTTCCATCGGCGCTGGATACTCTGTAGTGCAATGTAAGATGGTCACTTTACTCTTTAGAGCCCGCTGACCTTCATCAGAGGCATAAGCCTCTTGGAATGCTTGCACTGAAGGTACCGCACTGTCATCCGAAGTATAACCGAATGCAATGACCCCCAACGCCGTTTCGATCTCAGACAGCGTCGCCATACCGGTAGAAACGATCAAATCACACCCGGTACGAGCATGCTCCAGCACAAGAGGCGCGTTGGTTAGCTCACCAGAAGGTAACTTTAAACGAGTTAAACCAAGGTCATTAACTAAGAAATCCAAGCTCTCAGAATCAAAAGCCGTTGATAAAAACTCTATGCCGAGTTTCACACAGTGTTTTACCAATTCATGGTGGGCATCGTAAGAGAGCTCCAAGCGACTTAGCATCGCTAGTTGCGACTCTTGCTTTTGTGTATTCGTGACCTGATAGTCTGCTTGCTTAGCTTCTTCAGTAACGAGATTTTTCGCTTTAAACGTCTGAAACTTAACAATATCAGCCCCCGATTGATACGCAGCGTCGGCCAGCTCAAATGCCAGTTTTTCATCACCATTATGGTTTACGCCTGCTTCGGCAATAATCAGAGTCATACCGCTCTCTCTTTAATTTTCAAGTAACTAAAAGCTAAGTTTATAGCTTTGTTAGTTCGGTAAATCGTGGAATGTCTTACATGGATTGAAATCCAATGTTTTGATCATTTCGATGACCTTGCCGCTGGTGTTTCCCTGCCCGTAAGGGTTAGCTATCGCTTCCGTTGGCTCTTTATAGTTGCGAGCCACTGCTGAGAACATCGCTCGTTCAATATCGGCTTGGTTTGCTTCACAATGCAAAACGCTCTTCGCGGCCAAACGCCCTTTCTGACGAGCACCGATATCGACAGTCGGGACTTCAAACGCCGGCACTTCAATAATGCCACTAGAAGAGTTACCAATAACCGCCGTAGCATGCTTCACTGCGCTAAGATAGCGCACTTGACCCAGAGAAGGGATTGCCAATACGCGTTCGGGTTGGCTTGCAGCGTAGGCTTCCAGCATTGGAATGATGCGACGCCCACCATCATCGGCATTAGGGTAAGTCAGAATAACTTGATGCTCAGGAAAAGCCTCTAAAGCATCTAGCAAAGCTTGAAAGGATGCTTCTGGCGCTTCATCTCCGAGTGTCACCGGATGGTAAGTCACTAAGAAAAACGGCTTGGTCAGAGTAAAGTTAAGAGACTCAGCTAACTCATTGACCGACATAAATTCAGCTCGTTTAAGATGATCAAGGCCAATTGCACCGACGTTATGAACGCGTTCCGGCGCTTCACCTAATTGAATAACCCGCTGGCGATATTCGTCCGTCGATGTGCCATGTAAATAGCTCAGCTTGGTAATCGCATGGCGAATCGCATCATCATAGGCACCTTCGGTGATCTCACCACCATGTAAATGAACTATAGGAATACGCATGATCATCGCTGTTTGAGCAGCTGCTAAAGCTTCAAAGCGATCGCCCAAAATAACTAATACATCCGGTTGTAAGCGCGCTAATGCATCCGAAAAGCCGAGCACACCAAGCCCCATGCTTTTCGCTGTTCCTACTGCAGAGTCCGACGAAAGAAGAATCTCGATTTTCTCATCAATCTTAAATCCATCTTTTTCGATTTGCTGGTACGTTTCGCCAAATTCAGGTGAAAGGTGCATTCCCGAAACCAGCAACTGCAGTGCTAGGTCAGGATCACTTTGAATATCTTTCAAAAGCCAAAAAAGCAGACCGTACTCTGCTCTTGTTCCTGTAAAAACAGCGACTTTCTGCGTCTTATTTTCCATTAAGCGCCCTTGGATAGGTCAATAGGAGTACTTGGGATGTTGATCAAGTGAGCTTCAATAAACTCAGACTGAGTCAAGTCACCACGCAGTGCATTCTCGAACATAGGAAGACGATGCATCAGTTGCCAAATCGGACGCGTCATAACACCAGCAGAATTGGTCTGCTCTAACATATGATCTCGCGATGCGGTATCTGGGCAGATAATCGCGTTTAACCAATAGTTCGAAGTCGCGTACTCTGGCTCTGTCACGAAAGTAAAGTCTGAAGCCGCGAAAAAGTGTTGGTATTGTTCAGCCAATTGACGCTTTTGAACTAAATAGGATTCCAATACTTCCATTTGCGCGCAGCCCAAAGCCGCATTCAAATTCGGCATTCGATAGTTAAAGCCTGGCTCATCGTGATAAAACTCAAAAGGGTGTGGAACCTTAGCAGTCGTGGTAACGTGCTTAGTACGTGCGCCCTGCTCTTGGGTTTTACAAAGGATCATGCCTCCGCCACCAGTCGTAATCACTTTATTACCGTTAAAACTGATCGCCGCATAATCACCCAACGTGCCTGTGTGTTGCCCTTTGTAGAAAGAACCTAAGCTTTCCGCAGCATCCTCTACCAAGACTAACTGCCACTTTAAACATACCGCAATCAACTCATCAAGTTCGACAGGGTGACCAAAGGTGTGCATTGGTACGACGGCACGAATGCGTTTGCCCGTTTGTTTATGAATACAACCTTTTTCGGTTACTTCAGCATGCTGTGTTAGATATTGCTCCACCGCCTTTGGGCACAAACCTAAGCTTACTGGCGATACATCCACAAAAATAGGCTCAGCTCCCATATGATAGAGCGCATTACAGGTTGCCACAAACGTCAAAGCCTGTGTTACCACTAAGTCACCACGCTCAACACCAGCCATGTAAAGCGCTGCATGCAAAGCCGCCGTGCCATTTACAGCAGCCACGGCTTTAGCACTGCCAGTGTATGCTTCAATTTTCTGTTCGAATTCATTGACAAATTTACCAACGCTTGAAACGAAGGTACTTTCAATAGTTTCTGTTACATAAGCCTTCTCGTTACCATCAAAGGTAGGCGCATGAAGAGGAATAAACTCGCTGGTCTGATATGTGTCGCGTACAAATTCTACTAACGATGTAGGTTTCATAGTTGCTCCTACATTTTACTGTCTAGGTATTTGCCTGTTTCTTTGTGTCCAAAGTCAGGGATCATGGTAAAGAACAGCTCTACTATTTGCTCTTTTGTCCAAGCACGGTCAGATTTCATCTGGCCGATTGTATCTTCAAACAGTGACAGCAGTTCTTGCTGATAAAGAGGATCGTTCTTGATGATGCCCAAGTTAGCAAAACGCGCCATATCGAGTGCTTCTTTGTCGGTAAAGAACTCTTCAAAGTCTTTTTCACCCGTGGTATCACTCGAAGTAAACAAGCAAGGCCACTTACCTTGAGCAGGCAAAGTCTTAGCCAGTTCACGAGCTTCGTCTTCACTTTCACAAAGGTGAGGTTCGTAACCGCGTTGCTCAAGGTACTTCACCGCAATATCAGCAAAAGAGATGAGGTGTAGGGCTTCGCTTAACTTAGGGAAGAAGATGTCGCGGTTTTCACCAAAAATACAAGACATTAGACATAGTTCACCAGACTCTTGTGGCGTAACAAAATAGCGTTTGATGTCATTCGGCGCCACAATAGGCTGATTTTTCAGTAAACGCTGATTAAAACCATGCAACAATGAGCCATCTGAAAATGCGACGTTTGCGAATCGCGCCGTAGAAATCGCGATATCTTCGCTCTTACGCATTAGGAACATTTCCATAATACGCTTTGATGCACCCATCATGTTGACAGGGTTTGCTGCTTTATCTGTCGATACACAGAAGTACTTTTTCACCCCTGAATCGATAGATTGTTGAATGGTTTTATCAGTATTAAACACATTCACATCGATCATTCGCATTAGTGTGTACGGGTCTTTTTCACTACGAACATGCTTAAGTGCCGATAAGTTCAGTACGTAATCATATTGGCCGTCCGCCTTTATAAAAGCATCATACTCAATCGAACCGATATCAAGAGCAAAGGTTTGGAAGTCACCATCGATGTAACCAAATGAGCTACGAATGTCGCGCACGACTTCTACCATGTTGTTCTCACTGATATCTACAACATGCAGCTTCTTGGGGTTACGTTTAAAAATCTCTTTAGTCACAGCTTGACCAATAGAGCCTGCACCACCAAGTACAAGAAAACGGGAGTCAGAGACAATGCGAGATAGCTCAGCTTCATGCTGACCAATGTCCTGAGTAAACAATGCATCGGTGCGACCGATAAGAGGTAGAATAGCGTTCATGTTAATTTGTATACCATTGGTTAGTTTTTGCATTTCTTTTTTTAGGTAAGTCATTGGTATCTAGACGAGGTAACAAAAGCGGACCATCCAATGCTAAATCAGCAACCCTAACTTCTGTGGTAAATGCGACTTTACACCCTTGCTTTTCTAGCTCAACCACAACCTCTTCACTAGAAGAACCGTAAGGATAACAGGCTGTCCAATTTTGCATGTCACAACCAATTGAGGCTAAAAATTCTTTAGAGCGGGTTAGTTCAACCTCTAAGGATTTTTCATCAAGCTTATTCCACCAATAATGATCATAGCCGTGACAACCAACGTGCATTCCGTCTCGAACTAACTGCTCAAGTTGGTACTTATCCATGTACAACTCTCGACAAAACGCCGCTTCATCCATACCCACATATTGAGCAAAAAGCTTATCAGAAATGATATTTCTGAGTTCTTCTGGCAATGCGTGCTGAAGCATTCTCTTCACAAAAATCACATCTTGGCAATCAAAGCGATTCGCAACCGCAAACTCAGTGTAGTACTCGTCGAATAACTTTAGATCATAATCGATTTTATAGCGCTCAACCTCTATCTTAAGAGAACCAACAAGCTGTTGAATATCGGAGGTAGACGCTAAGATGAAATGAATTTTGTTCACATCTAGCACTTTGTGCTCAAGTACTGTTTTTGCTGGCACATAAAAAGAACCCTGCATACCCATTTTCTTCAAAATAGGATATACGTGAGTAAAGTGCTCGGCATAAGCATCATCAAAAGTAAGTAACAGAGCTTTCTCTGGTAAAGCTTGATTACGGTATTTGGCGGCTAACACTTGCTCCATCGTCACAACATTATAATGCTTAGAAAAGAACTCGAGTTGTTCAACAAAGAGTTCGAGTTCTAAGCCTTTAATTTCTGGGTATCGCGACTCCGCGATTCGACGAACATAGTGGTACATAACAACGGTTAGTGGCTGAGACATGCTGCTCCTCTAAATTACATTTGGTCGATCTTGGTCGCCATCAGCTTTAAAGATCCTAATTGAAGTAGCTTCGCTGTTATCGTAAGCACACAAAATATCGATAGTTTTCAATTCAAATGGTTCGAAATAATTCGGTACAACTACATCCCCATTAACTTTCCTAAAACCGCCAGACTCTAAAACATCTTGAGCTAAGCCAAATGCAATTAGATCAGCATACTCAGCTCCCCGTTCTTTCAGTAGTTTTTGGATAGATGCAGCAGATCCTGCTAGATAACTATCATCACCAATATAGTCAACAATTCGTATACATTTTGAACTTGGGCCTTGTTGCTCTCTAATCACCATACAAGCGGCGAGCTTATCTTTTGAGAAAATGCCAATAAAATCATAATCATAGATAGGATGTTCGACAAAGCGATGTTGTATGTATTCTCTATCTTTTTTAGGGTACGAGTTAGTAAGAGCTAACAACGAAAACAACTCTTCATTAGGCTCAATAACCTTCAATTGAAAAGAGTCATCCAGTTCTGGGAATTCAATGTTCATCGTTAACTTAGCTGAACATTGAGCATTGCCAATGTACCACTGAATCATATACCCAACTTCAAAGTTCATGTAACGATAAATTGAAGAAGAAGTTTCATTAAGCCCTAAAGTTAAGTACCTACCATTAACTTTTTTTCTTAAAAAGCTAAGAAGCTTAAGCCCCAACATTGGTGCTTTAACATCATCAGCAACCTTCCAAAGTGCACCAAACACGTCACTTTGCTCGCTTCCATAACTCACAGGAACAAAGCCAAGAATAGCTTTGATTTCTCCATCGCTATTCTTAGCAACAACCATATTCAGTTCCGATGGAGACAAGTAATTTTGGTATTGAAATAAAAACAATTCTTCGCTTTTGGCTAGGACATGACCTTTTTTCCAGTAATGGTTAATAAAAGCCATTATCTCTTTGGTATCAACAATCACAGCCATTGAGATTTTGTATTTCAATTTTCCTTCTCCAAGAATTCAACTAAGCCATAAGGAAAAACTAAAAAAGCCACTAGTCTTTGTTCAAACAACGCTGATGGCTTAGGCATCGATATAATAAATGCTCCGTTTTTTTTCGCCTTTTCAAGCTCTACATGAATATCTTCAACTTCATAGCACACATGATAGAAACTGACCTTTTTATTAACTAAGCTTTGAATTATCTTTCCAGCTATAAGCTCAAGTCTTGTCCCGTCACTCAGAGTAACAAGCTGAACGGAAGCTTGTTGCTTTTCATCAAAAACAACCTCAGATACCTCTTGGACATCGTGTAATTTCTTTGTTTTTGACAAGGTCTCAGCAATATCTTCGCACGCAATGCCTAAATGATGTAACTTCATTCTTTTTCCTAATTATGGCTTAAATTGGGCCACCAAGTGATACCCAGCGAACGAGGCGATCTAACGCAAACAATCCATCCCATGGGGAATCAAAATGCGTCATGTACCCAACATCAGGGCATCTCATCGCGCCTTGCATTAAAATCTCATTAGCAAACTGGAGCTTCTTCTCACCATGCATCGCTAAACCAACCGTTTGAATATCCTCATGCACGCTACCAATAACGTCAAAGACATTATCTACGGCTTTAACAGTAATCACGCGTTGATAGGTTGGTTCAACCAAATCAGTACCTTCATCGAACAATACCGTCCAGCGTAAATGACGGTCATTCCAAGATTCACCAATGAAGCCATACTCCGCAATTTTTGAACGTATCTTGTTTGCCTGCCCAATGTCTGGCACTTGAGTCGGTAAGCGAACAAGGGCCTTATCCATTGCTGCGGCTAGCTTTTCAGCGAATTCTTTCGGGGTTATGTCACCGCCCTTTTCAACAAAGATGGTGTGAGGCGAAGCGCAAGCAAACTGGTCAAATACACTAGAATCCGTTGCTGCTCGACGTATCAGTTTTCGAATGGCCTTTTCGGAGTCTAAGGCGTCATTACCAATCACCATCATCGACAATTTAGGCCCAAAAAGGATATCTTGACTGTTATATTTTTTCGGTAAAGCACTTACCGCCTCTATTGCTTCTCGCCCCCCCCAAGCAATACGCACATCGGCATTCGCAGAAAAACGTTCTGCAATCTTTGTTTGATGACGGTCAAAGTACACGACAGCCAGTGTTTCCAATAAGTCATCACCATGAATGGTATACCCACCAGGTGTGGTGTAACTGATGCCTTTAAAAGTACTTAACAACACAGGAAGTGCTTGAGATTCATCTGCCGATACCTTAAGGATATTCGCATTTTTACTCAACATACTCTGAACTAACGCAAACATACCAAGCAGTGGCACATTACCAGATAGCCAGTGAGATACGACTCCTCTAGGCATCGCTTTAAGCGAACTGTGGCTGATGTCTTTGCGAGGCATAAAGTTGTCGAGAAAACCTCGTTGTCCGTGCAACGCCGAATCAAGCAAACTACGTAAGCGATTAGGTTCACACCAATCCGCCAAGAAGTTCAGCCCAGTATGACGATAAGGGTCTAACCCTGGATTTTCAGCCCAAGTTTTACGTGCGGTATCGAAAAGACCGAGTATCGCTTCAGCAGGCTGTTTCGCTAACCATTGTTGCTTCAATTTAAGGTGCGCAAGAATCGCATTTAGCTGCTCAGAAGGTGAGTCAGATTCATTCAAATCGACCGGAGTGTGATACACCACCATGTGTTCAGCTTGTTCTGCAGATTGCTTAGACGTTGGCTTTTGGGTGACTTTTTCAGACATGACATCACCACAGCCACGGACTTCAGCTTTTTTAGCTCGACCAATCACTTTGAAGCGCTTTCCTGCTCGCCCACATTCACACACTGAGTCTTCGACAACACCAAGATCATCGGTCAAAACAACGTTACCTGGGTAAGAGTGCTGCAGCGGGCTAACAAACTCCAATAAGCCCACCACGCCATTCGGACAAGGTGATAGATCAGCTTCATCTCGAATAATCATGTCAGAATAAGCATGTACATGCTTCCAGCCCGCTTTACAATCTGGGTAGTTCAACCCCATTTGCTCTGTAAAACCGTAAATATCAATAACATCATCAGGGAAAATACCCAACACGTGCGCGATGTCTTGGTTGAATGTTTTCTTATCAACCTTCTCAGATTCCAGTTTCTTCCAGCCACCGATATGGATGACTTGAGAGCCAGCCGGAAGTTTAAAGGACACCCCTTTTTCTTTAAGGCTCTTGAAAACCGTATGGTACAGAACGAAAGTAAAACCGAAAATGACAAGCGGCTCTTCACTGTCTAACCCATTTAAATGCTCAACAAACTGCTGTTCTAAAAACTCTAAGGGAGCTGAAGGGCTAGAGGCATTAATAAAGTAATGAGAAGATGACGCAAAGTTCAAATAACCTTTAACGGCTGCAATACGAGCGCCTAAGTTGCTTGCATTTGGGCTGGTTGGATCGATATCCATGATACAAAACGGGCGCCTTTTCGGTCCTAAAACCTCTTGCATCACGCGAGCCATTGCTCTGGTTTGACGACGAGCCGTAACCTTATCAAGAAGAACGGTACTTGGTACCCCACTTGTCGCCGAAGATTGAAGCTTAGTCTTAATAGCCGTTTCACTAACCGAAGCTAATTTATGACCAAGAGCTTTAAAAATATGTACAGGGATCGCCGGTATGTCTTCCAAGCTTCCACTGAACTTTATTGGGTCGAACCCATTTTTCACACAAAACTTACGGTACATCTCATTGCTGTTATAGTGATGCACTAGCTCTTCAAGCAAGTTCTGTTTAAATAGGGGTTGCTTTTGAGCTTCAGATAACTCGAAAGGGCGGGCATCTAATACGCTCGTTAGGCTTTCATTCTTTATAGACATTTCTTTACTATCTCTTTAACGTCATCTTCAGCGAAAGCGACTGGGTTTGTCGCAGCAGCAGGATCAAGTAATGCGTTCTTTGCAATGCTGTCTAGTTGCTCATTCGATAAATTCAAAGAAACACCTTGCCCCGAGGTTAAGCCCTCAAACAGGTCAAGAAGAGCCTGTCTACTTGGTAAACCAGCATTCTTAATTAATTGTTCATATTTCTGCTTAACAGCCTTATCTTGAGAATTGAACTCAATAACGGCTGACATAAGCAACCCATTTGCTAATCCATGCCCGACATTGAAATGTCCTAGTTGGTGGGCGATAGCATGTGAAAGCCCGACAACACAGTGGTTCTGAACCCAACCAGCAAGCATTGCAGCGTGCTGTAATTCTGAGAGCATGTCGATATGCCACTCATCCTGTTTTAACTGTGACTGATAACGATAAACAATCGATACGGCTTGTTCCGCAAATGTTTCCATTAATGGGTGAGGGATTTTAGACACATAGCCTTCAATCGCATGTGAGAGCGCATCGGCGACTGTAGTTCTTAAAATATTTAATGGGACCTCGGAGACAAGGTCAGGATCTAAGATCACTAAGTCAGGAAGGAAATCATGCGTAACGACCGCTTTTTTACTTTGAGTTGCACTATCTAACATGACAGCTGCCGATGACACTTCAGACCCGGCCCCTACCGTGGTAGGAATCGCTGCAAATTTTGCACGTCCACGTAGTGGCGGTATTGCAAATGGTCGGAATAAGACATCAGTGTCGATCGTTGGGCATTCATAAAGCAGCCACGCTAGCTTAGCGCCATCAATAATAGAGCCGCCACCAAGTGCGACAATATAATCAGGTTGGAATGACTCAAGCTCACCAACCACACCTGAAAGTTCATCAACCGTCGGTTCACCTTTCCAAGATTTTTCAATCACACGAACACTTGTCGCGTTGACTAAACGAACAACTTGTTCAAAAAACTTTGACTTACGAAATGAGGGGCTGATTATTAGTGCGACACGATTTGCCACAAGGCCTTTGAGTGCCATTCTTGCATTCTTTCCGTTCGCAATTTCATTAGCATTACGAAATACGGGCAAAGGAAATCGAAGTTTTAACATGAAGTTCTCTTACATTTTAGTCAGATGTAGACGTTGAATTTTACCTGTTGATGTTTTTGGTAACTCATCAATGACTTTGTACTTTTCAGGGCGCATATGAACAGGAAGTCGTTGTGCAACAGTTTCCCTTAGTCGAGATTCTAATGTATGAATTTCATCAATCATGGAAGGCTCAACAACGATAAACGCTTGAACGACTTCTCCCATGCTTGCATCTGCGCATGGAACGCAGGCGGACTCTATTACACCATCATCAGAATTCAGCACTTCTTCAATTTGGTAAGGGCTTACCTTCTTGCCCCCTACATTGATGATCTCTTTAAGTCGCCCAGTTAAGAACAAATAATCGCTTTCATATTTGCCCAAATCACCTGTTCGGAAGTAGCCGTTCGAAAACGCTGCAGACGTCAAGTCCTGATTCTGGTAGTACTCTGTTAGCATCCATGGTGCCTTAAATGCTATTTCACCGATCTCACCTTCAGGTAGATGCAGTCCATCTTCATTAAGAATAGCAAACTTAGCACCTCGCGAGGCATGACCTACAGCTTCTAAATTATCAGTATGGAAATGAGTGAATACCGCACGAGAAACTTCTGTCAAACCGTAGTGCATAACAATATGAGTCGATGGGAACCATTGCATTAACAGTGCTTTATCCTCAGGGGACAAACGCGCACTTCCAAACTCTATATAGTTTAGCTGAGGACCATATTTACTGATGCGGTCTTTAGACATTGTAGTGATAAATGCCCAAGCAGATGGAACCAGCCCAAGTCCTGTTACCTTATGACTCTCAATTGCCTTAAAAACACTTTTCAAACGCTGTAACGGATAACCTAATACCAACGTACCACCAACAAAAAGAGTGGTTCGCATGCGTCCCATACCAAAAGAGTGGCTAAGAGGCATTAACAAAAGCTCAACATCTTCTGGTGTGTTGCCTACCTCACCGACAATATGCTGAGTAGCTATCAACAACTGCTCATGATTCAAAGCGACACCTTTAGGCTCGCCAGTTGTCCCACTCGTAAACATGAGGTCGGCGATACCATTGGAAATATTGCTGCTAACTTCTTTGTCGGCCTCTAAAGGATGAATATCCGCTATGTAGGTTTGACAGTCTTCAATCGATAGACTCGGATTAACCTTTTTATCGATAAATTGTTTGTAACTTTCGTCTGCGTCGGCAGCCAAGTTAACCACTTTTGCGCCAATATAATGGATCGCAAAATACACAGCTACAAAAGCGTAACTGTTAGATGCCGTCACAACTACAGCATCTCCGGGTTCGACTTCCTTCATTAATTTAGAAGCCGTGCACTTGATAGTCTCAGCGAGTTGCATGTAAGTAACAGCTGTGTCTTTCTCGTAGAGAGCGACATGCTGAGGACGAGATGCTGCGTGAGCTAGTATTGTTTCGACTACCGACATAAAACGTTACTCGTTGTTTAAAACAGCGTCGACAATGTCTTCTACATCTTCGATCTCTAACGTCTGCTCGATGTCTAACACTACGCCTAGATCTGACTCTAATGCAGCAATGATGCGCATGTGAGCAAGAGAGTCCCACTCTGGGATATCACCAACAGCTAATTCATCAATAATTTTTTCAACTGAAACTTCTAATATATTTGCGATAAGTTGTTTAATCGAGTCTTTTGTTATGGACATTTCTTTACCTTTTCTAATTTAACATCTCAGCCAAAAACATACTCCCTGAGACACTTTTTAATCATTTTGAGACAACTGATTTTAGCTATCTCATTGTAATCACTTGGTTTACCTTACTTTTGTAAACCCGCCGCAATAGGCAGCTCTATCTTAATTAATCATTGGTATTATTCTAAGCACTATTTTGCTTAGTTTTAGAAAGTTTTAGTTGGTTAACCCGTCGCATGCGTCTAAATGCTTTCACCCTTCGAAATGCTATTAGCAAACGCCACACGTGCTTTAATGCCATTAAATAACCCGCGAACACCACCAAAAACAAACCGAAAGACAACCAATCTGGAGCACTTAAACAGTTAAGTAGGACACCGACCATAGATATACTAAAGCTTAACAAGGTAATGCATATAAGGGTTTGCCTAGAAGTAAAACCAGCGCGCATAAAAATATGGTGTAAGTGATCTCGGTCTGGTTTAAAGGGCGATTGCCCTTTACGCTTGCGTCTAATCATTACGCCAGCCATGTCCATCA
Source organism: Agarivorans sp. Toyoura001 (assembly GCF_005405585.1). Classification (GTDB taxonomy): domain Bacteria; phylum Pseudomonadota; class Gammaproteobacteria; order Enterobacterales; family Celerinatantimonadaceae; genus Agarivorans. Next base: position 48,564 of record NZ_BJEQ01000001.1, read on the forward strand.
ACGGTATGGCGATAACCCACAAAGCAGTAACCGGTTTAAATGCTGGCGCTTCGCCTTGTGAGCCAATCGCTAGCAACCACACCACGCTTAGGCCTACAAACATAGAGCCTGCGTCGCCCATAAATATTTTGCTGCGTTTAGGGTTATCGGCTCGAGTAAGGTTAAAAATAAGGTAAGGAATTAGCGCAACCACTAAGCAAAGCGCTATCCAAGACTCCAGTACAAAGCCTTCTAATATAAACAGCAGAGATAATGAAAGCATACTAGTGAACGTGACGCCGCCAACTAAACCATCTATACCATCTACCATGTTGTAAGCATTAATCGCCCCCATAATAGCTAAATAAGTAAAGGGAACTGCAGCCCACCCAAGGTGTATATCACCCATTACCAATAAATTACCGAGGTTTTCTATCCTGTCGCCACTAGCAAACATCATTACACTTGCAGCTATAATTTGGCAAAACATACGCAAGCGTACACTAAGGTCGTATTTATCGTCTAACATGCCTACCAGTAAAATACCGCCCGATGCAAGCAAGAAGTATTTGAACGAAATATCATAACCTTGTGCTATTACCAGTAATGACAATACAAAACCTATGTATACCGCTAACCCACCAATAAGAGGTATAGAGCCTACATGTAACTTGCGATCATTAGGTTTATCAACCAGTTCATGCTTAATCGCTATGGGCTTTAGTACCCTAATTGCACTGTAGGTGCCTAAAAAGGCTACAAGTAAAGATAAAATGAAGGTACTCATATAATCTCCCCCATACTCACAACCCATACAGCATAGGTATTAAGCATCGGCGGTTCCTTTAGCAAAATGGCGAATAAGTATGAGCATTACTCCCAACATTCCGCCCAATAAGGTACCCAGTACACAAATTAAAGCGCGCTTCGGTTTTACTTTCTGCTCCGCAACTACGGCAGGGTCGACCACTTTGAATACAAAGTCACCATTAGCCTCAGCGAGCATTAAGGTTTTCGTTTGCTCTTCGATAAGTTGATAAAAAACGGTTTGCATTTGCGCTACAGAGGTATTTTCTAACTGTTCTTTTAAATAGTTAATATTAGCTAAAGTTTCTTGCTGAGAGCGTTCGCGCATTACTTGGTTAATATCTTGTATTAGCCAATTTACCCAATGCTGTGCCACTATAGGCGAAATATGTTCTGCTGCTATAGTGATTAAACCAGTTTCTTTATCGGTAGCCACAGTTAGCACTTCCTTAATGAACACCTGATGGCTTTCTTGCATTGAAGGCTCGGCTTGTTTAGGCGCATTTACTTCTCTGATCCATTGCTTTTCTGCAACGTCGTAAATTTCCGGGTCGTAAGTTATTTGACCGCTTACAGGATTCCATTCTTTAGCCGCCATCAAGTCAGCTTTGATTTGATACTTCTCCAAAAATTCTTTAAAAAACTGCCGAGACTTTAGTACCTCGATGGCTAAGGTAGTTTGATCAGTTCCACCGCCACCACCAAGGTTAATTCCTGCCAATGAGGCCAAACCACCAAACTGAGAAGCCATACCGCTCAATTTATTGCTTTCTTGATTAGATGCGGCTAAAAGCGCACTCGCTCGATAAATATTGGGTTGATTTATAGCGTATATAACAGCAGCGACCGAAAACAACACCGTACAAGCAATGATTAACCATTTGCCACGCCAAATAACTGCAAATAACTCGCGCAGATCGATTTCGTCTTCAGCCGCTTGTTCAAAATAAGCCGGTTGATATGCTTGTTGTTGCTGTACTTGTTGCGTCATAAGTCTCTTTATTCTTAATAACTAATGCTATATATGGGCAAGCTTTACGCTTATTTGATTACTTATTAATCGCGTTATACGCCACACCAATTTGATACAAAATTTGAGTAGCTGCAGTCCAAGTACTTAAAGCATCTCTGTAGTCAGTATCAATTGGTACCACAATTGTGTCACCGGGCTCTAAAGGCTGCTTGTTATTTTTGAACCAAAACCCAGATTCAGGCTTATAGACAGAACCATTCGCTCTGACTACGAATACCCGATCTTCGTCGGCTTGCTTCTTAGCGCCACCAGCAAAGTTTATATAATCTTTAAAGTTATATTCGTCATTCAACAAGTACGAAGTAGAAATTTGTACTTCGCCCATTATAGTTACCGTGTTGCGGTATTGCGGTACGTAAAGCAAATCTTGATCTTCTAACATAAAGTCTTTAGAAGAGTCACTTAATAAGATAGCTGGAAGATCCACTACCATACGTCCAAGCGCTTGGGTTCCGCTCATCTCTTGAATTAGCTCAAGCTGTTCTGCTGGGCTAGAAGACGATGTAAAACTACCCGGGCCACTTTGGCGTAAGCTTTTCTTAGCAACTTCTTGGCGAATACCTTCAGCGTAAGAGTCCAGTTGTTTTTGCTCCCTTACACGCAGTGCTTCACGGGTAAATACAGCGCCATCTTGATGAGCATACTCAGTTAATCCGCCAGCTCTTTCTACCAAATCACCAAGTGTTTCACCTCGTTTAATCACATACGTGCCTGGGAATCTAACTTCGCCCTGTAAGCTAATGGTTCGTTGTTTTCTAAGATTTGGAATAGCAAGAACATTAAGGCGATCTCGCGCTTGTAAGACTAGGTTTTGTTCCGGGTTATTTTGAAGAACATCGTTTAGATCTAAGCGAAGTAAGGTGACATCCGCATTTGCATCATGAACAATAGTACGAGTTAACTCACTATGCAGAGCATAAGCGCCATTTTTTAGGCCGCCAGCCGCTTCAATAAGGTCTTTTAGCGTATTTTTGTTGGTGATAGGGTAGATACCAGGAAACTTAACTTCACCAAAGACTTCTACAACATTTAGCTCTCTGTTAGCACTAGACTGTTCTTGCAACATGATTAGTACAGGAGCTAATAATTTCTCGCGCGTAGAATTAAGAACCTTTTCTATTTCTTCTACTGTGGTATCAGTAATTCTGGCAATTCGCTCTATTTCAGTTTCAACCTTTGGTTGGTTGCTTCTAGATTGCATACCTTGAACTGAGCTTGATTGCTCACCTGGCACCTGCTGAGTAGAATTTTGCTGTTGATTATGTTGTTGAAGTTGAACATTCTGATTTTGAGCTATTGATTGGTTTGGTACAAATCCGACCGCCTGTCCGCCAACCGTTTGGTTAGCTACCTGTTCTGCATTTTCCATTTTTGCATTAAAGCTTGCGGCATCAGCACTGAGTAAATCCTTTTCTTTTGCACCAATTTGAAAAGCTTCACTAAATAACTCTAAATCATATTTGGTAAATACCAATATTTCGTCTTCTGGTTTTAACAAAATATTATCAATTGAATGCTTTTCGGTAATAGCTTGTTCTAGGTTAACTTGAAGTACAGAAATAGTTCTGTCATCTGCTTTGCGAATAATTAAGCTGTAATTTAAATCACTACTGTTATTTAAGCTTCGATGAATACTAGGAAACAAGTCAGCTATTCGCTGTCCTTTACGCCACTGGTAACGGCCATCACGAGCTACATTACCTTTAATGGATACATAGTTTTGAGTACGCTTTGCAACTTGCTCAACCGTTAAAAAATCACCATTTTGTAGATTTTTTGACAAATCAGCTTTAGCATTCAAATCCAGTGTTACTAAGTCAATTAAACCTTCGTGAGTAATACGCTCAAATCGCGCTGATTTTTTGTAAGCCTTAGTCGTATAACCACCAGCTAGCTTTATTAACCCATCTACATTTTCAGAACCCGAAAGCTCATAAATAGCAGGCCTCACCACTTCACCTTCTACACTTACCGTATCACCAAGTGGACCTACGAAAATCACATCGCCATTGCGCAGTTGCAAATCATTACTAGTGTCACCTTTAATAAGGAGGTCGTATACATCAAATCGGCTGATCAGTTGCCCATCACGTAGCAGTCGGATATCACGAAGACTACCTTGTTGATTAATACCGCCACTCGCATAAAGAGCATGGGTAATGGTAGACAAAGAACTCACTAAATACTTGCCAGGTTGGTAAGCATCACCCAGTACAAATACTTCTACCGTGCGTAGCTCACCCATAGTGATATTGCTACGAACGCCAATCTTCTTTTCTTTGACTTGCTGGCTAAGTAATTCTTTTACTTCATCAAAAGTTAAACCAGCTACATAAACGGGCCCTAACTCCGGGAAACTGATGCTGCCATGGCGATTAACTCTAAACTCAAATGTACTGTTTTCTTTACCAAATAGTTGAACATTAAGAGAGTCACCAGGGCCAAGCCGATAGTTGTCGGTAACTGGGATATTGTTTAGGGGAGCAAAGGTGGTAGGCTGGGTAGCAAATACGTCTAAACCAAAGCGCTGTAACTCTTTAGTTTCTCCAGCACTATTTTTATCTGCCAGAGCCTGTTGTTCAGCTTGCAAGTCTCGCTTTTGAGGAAGCTGAGGAGTAACCACCTGATTGGCTTGATTTTGCGAAGCGCCACCAGATGAAAATTGGGAAATATCTACGCCATACTGACGAGCTAATGCAGCCTGTTGGTCAGCCGGTAGATTCTTCAACATTTGCATTTGATCTGGGCTAAGGTTCATAGCGACGACAATATTAGATAAGCCTAACAAGCAAACAACAATGAGACGTCTTAGTCCAAATTTCATTCCGAATTCTTCTCTTTCTTTTAGCAAAAATTTTAGATTATTGTATCGTTCTTAATGACAAGTGCGATAATACTTCAAATAGCATCTTTACGTAAACTTACATTTGGCATTCAGCCTTCTAAAAGCCAATTAATAAACAAAATGTATGTTATCTGTTCACTTATGCTAAACACATGCACTCGTTAGAAACTAAAAGCGATATTGAAAGGCCATATTCACTCCACCAATTTTTGCATTGTCACTGTTCAAACTACTTAGATACTCTAAAGTGATGGCGCTACTTTTACTCAAGGCATAATGACCACCTAAACCAAAACTCATCCCAGATTCTGTACTAGAACCGACATTCTGTTGATCGAGTTTAGCGCTTGAGCCGCCCAGTAAGCCGTACATAGCTATTTGCTCTGTTAGCGGAATATTCCCCTTAACCAATAATGAGGCCAGCCCGTCTATTGATATACCGCCGGAACGACCAGTAGATACACCATAACGACCTTCTACAGCTAAGTAATCGTTGAAGTAATGGCCGACTTGAGCTTGTAATACCCACGGCTTGCCTTCTTGACTAGAAGCACCTTCAGCGGTGTATTCTGCGGAGGTATACGAGAAAATGGCTCCAGCATATGTATTAGCTTGAGCGCTAGTGCTGATAGATAGAAAAGCGAAGATTGAAAATAGAATTTTTATACATTTCGACGTAAACACGAGCTTATCCCTACACTCAGCTAATAACCGGGCGAGAGTATAACACAGCAAAATTTACGTTAAACCGAAGAAGGCAGCTGTTACTTTAGATGGAATCTCAATCAAGCCTAATAATTCAACTATTATTCATTGTTAAAACAATAAATTACATAACGGTACAGCTTTACGAGGCGGTAGGTTTAATTGATTTAAATTTGATACAAAGCAAGTATAAAGAGTATCGATAGGTTAAATATTAGTCTTTTTATCCAACGATTTAACGCAGTAGAAACTTTCTATATCAGACACAAGTGAATTGAGTGACGCTAATGGGAAGCTATTTATACCCGCCGACGATTCGCGTCCCCCACCCGTATCGTACTTTGCACAAATGTCACCAGCGCCATACTTTTTACTAATTGGAGACCGCAGGCTAACCACTGAAGTATCACTATTGCGTTTTGTTAATATTAAATGTGCTCTAGATGAGTCAGAATTTGCTAGTTCATTGCCCAAAACACCACTTACCCTTCTAGCCCAGCTTGAATTGGGTAAAATAACTACTTTTAAACTAGAAGACTGATAATGAGGAGAGACACTCTTAGCTAAAGACATGTCTTGTTCATAGGCTTTTTTAAGCTCACGAAAAGGCGAGTTTGGATCAGTTATTACGTCAAATGGAGAGCAATATGAGCTTAACAGACTAAACAGCTCCGCCGGCGCAAAGTGAAGGTCTTCAATACTTGAACCATAGCCATTATAGTTAACCAATACACCAAGTTCTTTTAGTTGATTTCGCTGCTCTTTATTTAAGCCCTCTGCCTCGGCAAGCTCATTAGCTTTAGCAATCAAATTGTCGCCGTAAGCTGCCGCAATGGCCCAATGGCGATACTTACCTTTTAGCTTTGCATCCACCAGCAATGCAGTACACATGTCAGCGCTGGTATCTATTTGAGCAGAAAGATTATCGTGCTGAGGAATATCACCAGCACGGTGATGATCGAAATACTCAACCTTCGCGCCAAGGTCTAAAGCTTTCTTTAGGCCAGCTTGGTTTTTCTCCATGGATATATCTAATACGGTCACTTGATCAGCTGTTTTAAACTCGAAGTCATTCATCAACTGATTATCTCGTTTAACTCCAGTGACCAAAATACTGTCTTTAGGCTCATTCAAGCGCAGTTGAATCAGAGAGATAATCCCGTCCGCATCACCATTAAATATATCTATATGTCTCAACAGAAGCTCCTTACAATCAGCCTGTAGCTTAGGCTTTAATAATGCCAGCGCTTACTAATGCGGCAACAACATACTCGGCGCACTGTTCTATAGACTTGCCATCTGTGTTTACATGCACATCCGCCAGCTCTGGCGCTTCGTAGGTGGAACTTATACCGGTGAAGTTTTTGATCTCACCACTGCGCGCTTTTTTGTACAGACCTTTTGGGTCTCTTTGCTCGCACACTTCTAAAGGTGTATCAATAAATACTTCGAAGAACTCACCAGCATCGAGCTGGTTTCGAACTAAGCTACGATCAGCCTTAAAAGGGGAAATAAAAGCAGTAGAAACCACTAAACCCGCATCAACAAAGAGCTTAGCCACTTCACCAATTCGGCGAATATTTTCAACTCTGTCAGTATCAGAGAAACCTAAGTCTCCATTTAAACCATGTCGAACGTTATCACCATCAAGCACGTAGGTATGAACACCACGTTGATACAACAAATAATCTACGGCATTAGCAATGGTTGATTTGCCAGAGCCACTTAAGCCAGTAAACCAAAGCACGCAAGGTTTGTGGCCTTTTTTCATTACACGCAGCTCACGATTAACGCTATGGTTATGCCAAACTACATTTTCACTTTTGATGTCCATGTTCACCCTACTCAATTCTATATAACTAACGGCCTATAATGGAAAGACCATTGGAACCAATGTTAATACTACTGCGCCATATACAACAGCCACAGGAAAACCTAATTTTACAAAGTCTCGCAGGCTATAGCGCCCTGCGTTGTATACCATCAAATTTGTTTGATAGCCGTAAGGACTCACGAAGCTGGCACTAGCCGCAAACGCTACTGTCATTACAAAGGTCATGGGGTTAGCGCCTAAGGCATTAGCTAAGCCATAAGCCACAGGAAACATCAAAGCAGCCGCTGCGTTGTTAGTCACCAGTTCGGTGAATATCCACGTAAGCAGATACAACATAAACAAGCTAATAAAGATCCACTGGCCGTCTATACCACCATTAAAAGCGCTTTCTAAAAGCTCTACCAAACCTGCGTTATGCATCGCTTGCGATAACGCCAAGGCTGAGGCGACTATCAACCAAATTTCTTTAGGGAAACGCCTCACTAATTCGCTAGGCGTTAAACACCTAAAAAAAATCAAACCACCGAGCAACAGCACCATAGCTTTAAACAAACTAATTAAACCTAGAGCAGCACTGCCAACAGCAAGTATAAAGCCACCAATGGCTATAATTTCAGAGAGCCCATTTAAGCGAGTATCAGGCTCAACGCCACTCACTACAATAAAGTTCTTCGCTAAATTGGTTCTCGATTTAAAATCGCCACCCACCGCCAATACTAAAAAATCACCCGCTTGAAGCGTAGCTTCACCAAGCTTACCGGATACTCGCTCTCCATCACGCTTGATAGCCACTACAGCAGCATCGAACCGCGCTCGAAAACCCGCACCTTTTAAACTTTTACCTACCAACATACTTTCCGGTCGAATAACCACTTCAGTTAGATTCGACCCTAATAAGCCGTTTGAATCAGCAAAAGTTTGAAGCCCCGAGAATTGGTTAAGTTGCATCACTTTAGTCACGTCGCCACTAAAGATTAAACGATCGCTTTGTTGCATCACTTCGCTAGGAGCTACTGGGCTAATTAATTTTCCATCTCGAACGATTTCGACTAAGAATAATGACTCTAAGTGGCGTAGGCCGTTCTCTTCAACACTTTTACCAATGAGTGTTGAATCTGCTTGAATTTTTGCGTCAATAAAATAACGATGGTAATGATTTTCTTCTCGTTTATGGTCAGGCAAATAACGCGAGAAAAAGGCTAAGGTGATGCCGCAGAAAACCACTGCCACTAAGCCAATTAAGGTAAAATCAAAAAAACCCAAGCTTTCGCCAGTGCTCTCAATTAACAGACTATTTACGATGAGATTCGTCGAAGTACCAATCAGAGTTAGTGTGCCACCCAGGATAGCTGCGTAAGACAAAGGTAACAATAAGCGACTGGCGCTGTGATAAGGGTTGTTACGAATAGGGGCTAATAGCGTTGCTACAACGGCAGTATTATTAAGCGCGGCTGATGACAACACCGTGGTTGAGAACAGCCTTATCCAAGTAACACGTAGTGAAGGTTTAATAATGGATGCGGCCAACACCCTCAGTAAACGGGTTTTTTCCAAGGCAATAGAACACAGCATCAATAGTACCAAGGTCATTAAGCCTTGATTAGATACGCTATCAAGAAGTTGCTCGGTACTGACTAAGTCCAGTACAAACAGCAACAGCATTACCCCACCAAATATTTTAGCGGGGTACTGCTGATAGCGTATTAAAGACGCAATGGTGCCAACGAAAATCACCGCCACCATTATTGCCTGAATGCTCATTACTTAAGTAAATCGCTTAAGTCTTTAGCATCCCAATGTGGGAAGTGTTTGCGAACCAAGGCGTTAAGCTCTAGTTCAAAAGCAGAGAACTCATGCTGTTGGCTTGCTTCTTCTAAGTTACCTTTGGCTTTTATTACACCAGCACCCACAGTTACATTAGAAATACGGTCGATAATAATGAAGGAACCCGTCCCTTTAGCCACATTGTAAGCGTCAAAAGCGACCTGTTGGCTGAATTGGATTTGACATACACCAATCTCATTCAAACCTAAACGCACAGCTTCCTGTTCATCTAAGGTATTTACGTCAATTTGGTGTTCAATTTTAGCCACAGAGCCAGACGTTGTTTTAGATGCTAGTTTAAAATCATACTGTTTGTTAGCGATAAGCGGCTCTTCAGCCATCCACACTATGGTAGCTTCTGCACTGCTCGCTACCCAAGGTTTATTATTGCTATGCACCAGCATGTTACCGCGGCTAGCATCAATTTCATCTTCTAGGGTAAGCGTTACCGCCATTGGCGCATATGCTTCTTCTAACTCGCCGTCAAAAGTAACAATGCTTTTAACTTTTGAGGTCTTACCCGATGGCAGCGATGTTACTTCGTCACCTTTGCGAACAACACCCGAACTGATTGTTCCGCAAAAACCACGGAAATCTAAATTAGGGCGATTGACATATTGCACAGGGAAACGGAAATCATCGAAGTTTTGGCCCGCGCTAATAGGTGCCGACTCCAACATGCCCATCAAGGTTTCGCCATGATACCAAGCACTTTGCTCACTACGCTCAACTACGTTATCGCCATTAAGCGCCGAAATAGGCACGAACTTAATGTGCTCTATGTTTAGGTTTTCTGCAAACTTTTGATATTCGGCTTTAATTTCTTCAAAACGCGCTTCTGAAAACTCAACCAAGTCCATTTTGTTAATAGCTACAATGACTTGCTTAATGCCAAGAGTTGAAACAATAAAGCTATGACGACGAGTTTGAACCTGCACACCGTAGCGAGCGTCAATCATCACAATAGCTAAATCACAGTTAGACGCACCCGTAGCCATGTTGCGCGTGTATTGCTCGTGCCCTGGAGTGTCGGCAATAATAAACTTGCGTTTATCAGTAGAAAAATAGCGATAAGCAACGTCGATAGTAATGCCCTGCTCTCGCTCAGACTGCAAGCCATCAACCAATAGCGCTAAATCAAACTCACCATCAGTGGTATTAAACCGCTTAGAGTCATTTTTAATGGTGGCTAGTTGGTCTTCAAAGATCATCTTTGAATCATGCAACAAGCGACCAATTAAGGTGCTTTTACCGTCGTCTACGCTACCGCAAGTTAATAAACGCAGTAGTTGCTTTTGTTCGTGCTGTTGTAAATACTCTTCAATATCTGAAGCAATCAGTGCTGATTGATGAGACATGTTTCCCTCACTTTCCTAGTTATTTACTAGGCTCATAAATTCTGTTCTAAACACGCCAAACGTTTGCTTGGCAAAAATGCTGCTTGGTACGATTAACTAGACAATTACGTTAAAAGTAACCTTCCATCTTTTTCTTCTCCATTGAGCCAGCACTATCGTGATCAATCACACGGCCTTGTCGCTCAGAGGTTTTGGTCAGCAGCATTTCTTGAATAACTTCTTGCAAAGTGGTGGCTTCAGACTCAACCGCGCCGGTTAATGGGTAACAGCCTAAAGTACGGAAACGCACCATTTTGTGCTGTATTTCACCCTCTTCTACTGGCATACGGTCATCATCAACCATAATCAAGGTGCCATCACGCTCTACAACGGGACGCTTTTGAGAAAGGTAAAGAGGCACAATGTCGATATTTTCTAAGAAAATATATTGCCAAATATCCAGCTCAGTCCAGTTAGATAGTGGGAATACACGAATACTCTCGCCCTTATTCACTTTTGAGTTATAGGTGTTCCATAGCTCTGGTCGTTGTGACTTTGGATCCCAGCGATGGTTTTTATCGCGGAATGAATAAACACGTTCTTTAGCGCGAGATTTCTCTTCATCGCGGCGTGCGCCACCAAAGGCTGCATCAAACTGGTATTTATTGAGGGCTTGCTTCAAGCCTTGAGTTTTCATCACATCGGTATGCACAGCACTACCATGCGTAAATGGACCAATGCCCATTTCCATACCCTCAGGGTTTTTATGCACTAACAATTCAAAATCGTATTTTTTTGCCATGTGGTCGCGAAACTGGATCATTTCTTTAAATTTCCAGTCGGTATCCACGTGCAGCAATGGGAAAGGTATTTTTCCTGGGTAAAAAGCCTTGCGCGCTAAATGAAGCATTACCGCGGAGTCTTTACCCACAGAATAGAGCATTACCGGGTTGTCAAATTCAGCCGCTACTTCGCGAATGATATGGATACTCTCGGCTTCTAATGCTTTTAGATGAGTTAAATTATAATTTTCCATTTAGTCTTCAGCTCTTAGTTCGTTATATCGTAATCGAATATAAAACAAGCTCAGACTAACTGATAAAGCTAGCCACTACTAGTAACCGCTCTATAACATTATGCTACTTTTAATAACCTTGTATTCTAAGCGAACTCCTTAAACTGGCTAATCACGCTTAGGAAATATGCAAATGAGGTAGAATTGATGAGTAACTTGGCCGTGTAGGAAACCGATAAATCTAGAACTTGTTGACTCTAGCTTACCGGAAACAATTTTAGGTTTATTCGATCATCAGCGAGGTTTTTGAAACGTAAGCTAAAGCCGATATCAGAAAGTTTACTAATCGACTCCAGATAGTGAGCCTCGGCATTCAAGCCTAAAGCTAAACCGGGGTGGGCGGTATTAAACGGCGCTGGTGCGTCTAACAAACCAGCATTGGCAAACAATACTTGGTCATGTCCAATAATGCCGTACAAACAGGCGACAGGAGCGCGTAAATCTGCCGCTTTAATGATTCGATTTAAGTTACTTAAGGCTTCACTGGGTTGTAACGCTGTGGGGTCGTTGACTAAAAAGCGATTCCACATGTCTTGGAAAAAGCCATTAATGATCACGGCAGCGACTACGCCTTCATCGCCCAATAAACAAATATCTACCACCAAAAAGCCTACGTGGTTTTCATCAATTTGCTTAATAATCGGGAATAAGGTTTGGCCTTTTAAGCGGTAATGGCAGAAAAAACCAATCACTTCCTGAGTCGCTTCTGGCAAAATCTCTCGTAACACTAAACTCGCTTGAGCATCATTGGTTTTGAAATGAACTTTATGTTCATCGAACTCAGCAAACTCCATTTGCAAACTATGGTCATCAGCCATTGAGAGATTAGAGAGAATGGTATGAGTAAGTTCGTTAAAGTCAGTTAAGGGTTTAACTAGAAAATCACAGGCTCCCAATTGCAGTACCTTTCGCAAATCGGCCATGGAGCTTTTTCCAGAAATAACCACAACGCTACCGTTGTAATTATCTAAGCGCTGCAGTAGCTCAACCCCATTCATACGGGGCATCATGAGATCCATCAAGATAATATCGTAGTGCTGCTGAGCAATTGCGTCTAAAGCTTGTAGACCATCTTCAACAACCCCAACCATTGCACCCTGCTGGGTTAAAAAGGCAAGCAGCTGCTGACGAAAAACAACTTCATCCTCAACAACCAAAATAGAAATCCCATACAGTGGATTATCGTCCCGCTGTTGCATTCCCCGTAAACTTCCCTTTATTAATTAATAAGTTAGTAAGAGACCAATGGTCTAATCAGTTGACTATATAAGTAAATTGTAAATAACGCTAGTTAGCGAGTTCAAAATTTATAACTTATCGAGAGAAACCATGAGCCATCAAATAAAGGTAAACACTAACACCCAGCATAGATCGCTTTCTCTGTAACTAAGCAACTGGTTGATACCATAGCTTAGTTAATATTCTTCGATCTCATCCAAATAATCTTCTAAAGCTGAATCTATGTCTTCTTTAGAACTGGTAGGCGGTTTACCGTTATAAAAACGATATAAACGATATTGCAGGTAGGCATCTTTTACGAAAGTATAGCTGTCGAGGGAGTTGTCTAGCAAAGGTTCTTGTTCAATGACCGATGCACGTTTATAGAGACCATCTAAGCCCCATTTAATCACTTGTTCTGCAAAAGTTAGGTTAGTCAGCGGCGACGCAAATGCATCAACCCAATCACCCACTTCTTTCCGCACAGTGGTAGGCCCGAGCACTGGCAACATCACGTAGGGGCCTTCAGGCACTCCATAAAAGCCCATCACATCGCCAAATTCTTCGATGTCACGCTTTACTCCTGAGCGGCCCATCAAGTCAAAAACACCAAAAATACCAAAGCTAGAATTAAACAAAAAGCGAACTAGATTATTAGAGGCGCGTTCAACTTTGCCTTGCAATAAATGGTTGGCAAAACTAGCGGGTTCTTCCAGGTTTCGAATAACGTTATTCATCGCTTCGCGTAACCCAAAAGGAATATACTCTGCGTAAACGTGAGTTACGGGTCGGTAAAGCGGTTTGTCTAAATAGTTATAATTGAAGTTCCACATGCTTCGATTGAAGCTTTCAAAGGGGTCGGAAAAATCTTGATAAGGTTCCGGAAGCTCTTCAACTTCATTTGCTGATGTTGAGAATGCAGTTGAAAAAATAGCGCTAAACATCGCAAAAGCTATAACAACACTACGCACCCAGTGCCCCTTCCTTGGTCTTGTACTACTCGCAAAACTAAACAGTGATAGCTAGTCGCGACACAAATAAAAAAAGGTTGCTAAGCAACCTAAGTTTATTATGGCACTGATAGTCTAATGTGAATAGTAAAAACTATTATTGCTTACAGTATTAATACAAAGTTATAGCTGGGTATCAATGACTAACTGTATTGGGCTATCACCACCTTGAGATATAGCAGAAGATTTTCCTTCCCAATCACCATCTGTAGTTTGTACATTATTGTCATACGACAAACGCGCGGTAATGTAGAAGTCCCCTTGCTGCGACAACTTCAACCCTTCCATCATGCTATCACTGTCGGATAAGTTCACCGTAACAGGGAAGCGAGGGTGAGCAACCTTCTTAGCCGCTAAAGGCATCGGCGGGCCATTTACCGATTTAGCAAACACAAACAAAAAGCTAGAGTCTGGAACTGCTAAACCATCTTTAACATCAACGGTTATACTGTAACTAGGTCCATTTGGAACTACTGGGTCAACACTTACAACTTCAGCTGGCTCAGCTTGCTGCTGGGCGGCAATTTGTCCCTTAGCAAACTCGATGCTTTGTGCAAGCATTTGGTAGCGTTCAGAGTCTACATCAACCAAACCTTGCATTGTTTGCCAGCGATCTATCGCTAACTGAAACTGTTGCTGCTCTAAAGCCATAAATGCATATAACGACCATAACTCTAACTGGCTCGAGTCTTTTTGTAAGGCTAGCACCAAAATTCGCTCTGCTCTTGCCGCTTGATTTGGCTCGCCGCTGTAGAACAAAGACTGAACATACACCGCTACGATATTGGCGCTGTTAGAGTCACGCATATAAGCTTGTTCTGCAGCGTCCATCATAATATCTAAACGATTAAGTGCTTGGCCAACTTTTGCTAACAAAAACCAACCACGAGTATCTGAAGGATCGTTATGCAATTTAGTTCGCAAGCCCAGTGCGAAATTCGACAAGTCTTGCTCGGTTACTTCCCCTCCCTCACCAAGTAACACTTTATTACTTAGTTCGGGCATTTGTTGAACAATGTCTTGCCAATCTTGAACTTGTTTTGAACCGCCCAGGCTTGCATACATGCCAATAGATAAAGCGATAATAAACACCACACCAGGAATTGCTACCCAAGCTGATACATGAGATTGCTCTTTGGCTGTTTCCTCAGGAATATCGTCTAACAAATTGTGCTGTAGTTCACTCACTAGCACGTCACTGTCTTCGGCTAAACCTTGTTGGTTTTCTTGCTCAATTTCAACTAAGCGGTCTTTATAGAGAGTTTTATTTAACTCAGTTTGGGTGACCGACTTCGATTGTCTTTGCTTCCAAAGCGGCAACACTATTATTGCTAAGGCTACAATAGTAAGAACGGTGGCAGCTAACCAGAATACTGTCATTATTTCTTTTGCTCCGTTTGTTTAAGCAACTCTGCTAGGCGTTGTTGTTCTTGTGAATCTAACTCTGGCTGAGCGCTTTTTTTACGCCTGGCTAAGCGCCAAACCGTAAAGCCACCAATAAAAATAATGCCAATAGGAGCTAACCAAAGCGTTAGTACTGCAGGTGTTAGTGGTGGGTCGTAACGAACAAAATTGCCATAACGCGCCACCATATAATCTAATACTTGCTGTTTATCACTACCCGACTTCACCATTTGATAGGTCTTTTCTCTTAAGTCTTGGGCTAAACCAGCATTTGAATCAGAGATATTATTGTTCTGGCACTTAGGACAACGTAGCTCACGGGTTAATTCCCTAAAAAGCTCTTCTTGCTCTGGAGAATCAAACTCATGTGCTTCAATCGCAGCATTGGCCACTAGTGGCACACAAAAACATAAGGCGACCAGAATACTTCGTAGATGTTTATTCATCGTTACTCCAAGCCACTAAAAATAGGACCGAGGGTTTCTTGCCAATTACGAGCGTTTACGTCGCCCACATGGCGATAACGAATAACACCTTGGCTATCAATAAAGTAAGTCTCAGGTGCACCGTATACCCCTAAGTCGAGAGCGAGTAAGCCCTTACCATCGTACAAGTTCACTTGATAAGGATTGCCTAATTGCTCTAACCACTTAATTGCTTTGCTTCGGTCGTCTTTGTAATTAAGGCCGACAATTTTTACGCCTTGTGCCGCTAACGAATTCAAGAAGGTATGCTCAGCTCGACAGGTTGGGCACCACGTTGCCCACACATTCAACAACAGAGGCTGCCCTTTAAAAATAGCAGCGTCATGTTGTTTGTCTTGTTGATAAATATCCTGCAAAGTGAATTGAGGCACTGGCTTACCAATAAGTACCGACTCAAGCTCTGTGGCATCGCTATATAAACCGCGATATAAAAACACCGCCATAAACAAAAATGCGATCAGCGGCAAAAGAAAATACATCGCGCGTTTGTTCACCTACGACTCCTCCGCTAATGCTTTAGCTTGAGCAGGAGTTTTGTCACTCAACTGCTCTTGTTTCACTTTAAAGCGGTAACGTTTATCCGCCATAGCAAAAATGCCGCCAATAGCCATAATGATAGAGCCTAACCAAATCCAACGAATAAATGGCTTGTAGTACAAGCGTACAGCCCACGCACCTCCGGGCAGTTGCTCACCCATTGCGGCATATAGGTCTCGCCACAAGCCGGCGTCAATGGCTGCTTCTGTCATCATATTACGCTGCACACGGTAGAATCGTTTTTCTGCGCGCAAAGTGGTAGCAAGCTGTTCGCCTTTGTATACGTCAATCACCCCAACGTGACCTTCATAGTTAGGGCCAACTAAAGGGTTAACTTCTTTGAAGTGGAAACGATAGGCAGCGAAGGTAACTGATTCACCCGCCTCCATGCGCAAATCGCGTTCAATACTGTAATGGCTAGTCATGGAAACTCCAATGACCGTTACAGCCAAACCCAAATGGCCTAATACCATTGCCCAATGAGAGCGACTAAGTACCTTAACGCCTTTCATAAAGCTGTGGCGATGCGTTGCCCGTAAATACACTTCTAGGGCGGTACAAGCAATCACCCAAAAAGATAACACTAAGGCCATATAGGCTAAGGCATAAAATTTTGGCGCAAGCATTACCAGCAACAGTGCCGGAACCGCTAAACTAAACACAGCAATAAGGCTTAAAGACTTTTTAAGTGGTCGTATATCTTGACGTTTCCATCGCAGCAACGGGCCAATGCCTAAAGCCAAAGCAAATGGCACAATCATCCAGCTAAACATTCTGTTAAAGAACGCTTCACCAATAGAAATACTGCCTAAGCCTATCTCTTTATGCACTAGCGGCAACAAGGTGCCTAACAACACCACCACTAACGCCGCGATCAACAGGATATTGTTAATCAACAAAAAGGTTTCTCGAGAAAACAAGCTATAACTACCACGGCTTTTAACTTGAGAGCCGCGAATAGCGAACAGCAATAATGAGCCACCAATTACTACCAACAAAAAGCCTAGAATAAACAAGCCACGAGCTGGGTCACTAGCAAATGCATGTACCGATACCAATACTCCTGAGCGAACCAAAAATGTTCCTAATAAACTGAGCGAGAAGGCTGAAATCGCCAGCAATACCGTCCACGATTTAAACACCCCTCGCTTTTCGGTTACCGCTAAAGAATGCAACAAAGCTGTGCCCACTAACCAAGGCATAAACGATGCATTCTCTACTGGATCCCAGAACCACCAACCACCCCAACCGAGTTCGTAGTACGCCCACCAACTACCTAGCGCGATGCCTACAGTTAAGAATATCCATGCGGCCATTGTCCAAGGGCGAGACCAGCGTGCCCAAGTAGAATCTAAACGCCCGGCGAGCAGTGCCGCAATAGCAAAAGCAAAAGCTACGGAGAAACCTACATAACCCATGTACAGCAGCGGCGGATGGAATATTAAACCAACGTCTTGCAATAAGGGGTTTAAGTCTTGTCCATCAACCGGAAAGAACGGCAATGTTCTATCAAATGGATTTGAAGTAAGCAGAATAAACAAATAGAAACCAACACAAATCATGCCCATAACTGCAACAACGCGCGCCACTGCATCTAAAGGCAAACCACGGCTAAACATAGCCACAGCAGCGCCCCAACCAGCTAAAATCAATGCCCACAACAATAGTGAGCCTTCGTGTGCCCCCCAAACTGCAGATAGTCGGTAATACACGGGCAGTTGACTGTTTGAGTTATTAGCCACATAAGCGACGGAGAAATCATTAATGGCAAATGAGTAACTTAATACCACAAATGACAAGCCAACAAAGGCGAATTGCCCCAAGGCCAGTGGTCGCGCCAACTTCATTAAGGCCACGCTATTTTTACTGGCGCCCCATAAGGGATAAACGCTTTGTAAAATAGCCAGAGTAACCGCCAAAATTAAGGCGTAATGTCCAAGTTCCGGGATCATAGTTCCGTCTCTAGTGTCCAGAGCCCTGAAGTTGGGCCTCTGTATATTCGGGTTTAAAGTGTTCCATTCCTTCTAACGCTTCTGCCACTTCCTGTGGCATATATTCTTCGTCATGTTTTGCTAGTACTTCAAATGCCGACACGGTGTTCGCGTCTACTAACTCACCTTGGGCCACAATGCCTTGCCCTTCGCGAAATAAATCTGGAAGTATGCCTTCATAAAGTACCGTAACAATCCCTCCGCCAGCGTCACTAAGCTTAAAGCTAACTTGTAAACTAGTTTGTGAGCGTTCCACCGTGCCTGGTAGCACCAAGCCACCGATACGTAGCCGTTGGCCGACCTCAGGTTTCACTTCTTGTTTGCCTTTGCCTTTCACAAGCTCAGTAGGTGTGTAAAACAAATCGATGTTCTGCTGCAAAGCAAATAGCAGTAAGCCGATTGACGCCCCCAATCCAAGTACAATGGCCAACACAATGGTTAAGCGTTTTTTACGTCTTGGGTTCATAAGCGTTCAGTTACCTCTTTTGCTGCTTTTACGCGTTGTTGGCGAGCCGATTGGCGTGCCACCGATTTAAAAATTGCATTACGTTTAACTATGCTGTCTACCACAATGGCGATCATGGCTGCAGCACTAACACCAAACGCTAGCCATACATAAAATGCATAGCCGCCCATGGCTAAAAAATCACTGACTGATTCAAATTGCATGGCGTTCAACCTCTAGCCTGAGAGTGGCGATTAATAAGTTGTTGTACCCACGGTCTACGTTGCTCACGGCGTAATAGTTCTGTTCTAAACCTCACTAAACTCACAGCGCCCAAAAAAAACGTAAAAGCAGCAATGTTCAGCAACAAAGGCCATAACATGTCCGTATCTATTGAGGGTTTATCAAATTTGGTAATGGTTGCTCCCTGATGCAGGGTATTCCACCACTCTACTGAGTAGTGAATAATCGGCAGGTTAATAACACCCACCAAGCTTAAAATGCCTGCCGCTCTGCCGGCCATGGTTTTATCTGAGAACGCGTTATATAAGGCAATGACACCCAAATACAAAAACAGCAAAATTAATTCAGAGGTTAACCGCGCATCCCATACCCACCAAGCACCCCACATGGGCTTACCCCAAGCGGCACCGGTGAACAAAGCAATAAATGTGAATACCGCCCCTACTGGCGCAACAGCGGCTACGTACATATCCGCTTGCTTAATCTGCCAGACTAATCCAATAAAAGCAGCCACGGCCATAGAGGAATATGCACCCATCGACAAAATGGCTGAAGGTACATGAATATAGATGATACGAAAGCTATCGCCTTGTTGATAATCTGCTGGAGCAAAGGCTAATCCCCACACCAATCCAACAGCGAAACAAACAACGGCAAACACACTAAACCAAGGCACAAATTTACCGGCTAATTGGTAACTGGCTTCAGGTTTTGCGTAAGGATGTAACCATTTCCACATAATGGTATTTACTCTCTCACTTAATTAATTATATTTAGTTAATACTAACTTTTAGCGCGGCAGCGGTAGCAAAAGGAGCCAGTGTTAAGGCCAGTAAACTAATTGCCCCCATAATCGCTAAATGCCCTGCATAGGGCAAGCTTAAAGACGCAGCCTCAATCGCAGATGTCGCAAAAATAAGCACCGGTATGTAAAGCGGCAAGATAAGTAAGCTGAGCAATACTCCGCCTTTGCGTAAACCTACCGTTAACGCCACCCCAACCGAACCAATTAAACTTAAGACCGGCGTACCTAACACCAGGGTATAGAACGTCGCTTGAAAACTTTGCCACTCTAGAGACAGCAATATTGCTAACAAAGGCGATAACAGCAAAATAGGTAAGCCAGTAATCAACCAATGCGCGACAATTTTCGCTAAAGCAATCAAGGCCAACGGCGAGCCACCAATAATCATCTGCTCTAAAGAGCCATCGGCATAATCATCGCGAAACAAGCGTTCTAAGGATAATAGCGAAGATAACAACGCAGCAACCCATAAAATTCCGGGCGCTATTCTTGCCAATAACAAGGGCTCAGGGCCTACAGCGATAGGAAACAAAGTAATAACAATTAGAATAAACCACAATGGGTTTAGCACATCTGATTTTTGGCGAAAAGCGGCCAACAGTTCGCGCTTAATGACGGTGATGAAAACCTGCATTACACCACCTCTTCAAAGGCGGGTTTTATCTCTAAAACTCGATAACGCTCAGCAGCAATATTTAGTTCCTGGTGCGTGGTAAGCAACACCATTCCACCCGATTTAGCATGTTCGAGTATCACTTGCTCAAGATACGCTACACCCTGTTTATCAATTGCAGTAAAGGGTTCATCTAAGATCCACAGCTTACGTTTTACCAACCATAAACGTGCTAACGCTACGCGCCTTTGCTGACCAGCAGAAAGGTGGGCAACTGGCTCTTCTTCTAAGCCCGCTAACCCAACTCGAGTTAACAAAGCATAGAGTTGCTCTTGCGCCAAACTTTGCCCGGCTAAGCCCAAATAAAACCTGAGGTTTTCTAGGGCGCTCAATTCTGCTTTCACCCCTGCATGATGGCCTAAATAAAGGCAATCTCGATGATAGCTGTCAGCATCTTGAGAAATAGAATGATCTTGCCAGAAAATTTCACCTCCTTCAGGACGAGAAAGCCCAGCGATAAGCCGCAGTAAACTAGTTTTACCTGCCCCATTTGGGCCAGCTATTTGCAGTATTTCTCCTGGGAGTAAGGTAAAAGACAGCCCGTCAAACAATACCCGTTCTTCCCTTACACAACACAGTTCACTAGCTTTAAGCATCGATCATCATTTTGACAAAATAATTGCCTTGGATGTTACCACAGCTAACCATTAAATCTAACTTAGCCAGCTAAATTAACCTCATGCTTACAGCGCTTTGCAAGCTAAGTAACAAATATTCAAAGTTTATTTTAAGACCAACGAGTAAGTTAAAGCTCGCACCGAAAATATAATAATCAGCTATGGATAAATTCGTTTAAAACAGCACTATTAGTAATAGGAGCTGATTAGATAGCCACAAGGTGGAGTGTTGAAGACTAATCAAACGGAAGTAAACACATTAGCTCCGTTTGAAATATTAGTTGGTGGTAAATTGATTTAGGCTAAAAAAGTTGGCTAGAATCTAAGCCGACAAGTGCCTCTAAAGTCGCAATTATCAGAGCAGACCTGAGCCACTAAAAATAAAGCTTAGCTTACTTGGCCTTTCATCTTGTTACGCAAGCTAAGCAATAATTCAGCCTCAGCTTTTGGTAACTCACATTCGCGCATTACTTCTTCTAGATCCGCCCCTAATTCCACCAATTTAACAGCGCGTGTATATAACTTACTGTCTGGGTCTTGCGATTGAATTTGAGATGTTCGCAAAAATGCTTGTTCGACTTGATCACTCTGGCGCTCAAGCTCTTTTACTAAAGAAGCGTTGGCAACATGCAGCTCTTGCAATTGCTTTTCAATAACTCGATGAGTCTTAAGAAGGTTTTTAGTCACCGTTTCTAAGCTGAGCATTTTGTTTTCACTTGCTTCAGCTTGCTGCCTTGCCTTACTAAGGAGCCAGAAGGCCCCACTAAGGCAAAGCACTGTTACCACTAGGGCAATAAGATTAATCCAATCCATTTATAGTGAGCTTACTTCGTCCCACTCTTCATCTGAAAGCAACTTGTTTAAATCCACTAGGATTAACAATTGACCATCACGATTACTTACGCCTTGAATAAATTTAGCACTTTCTTCAGTGCCTACATTTGGCGCAATATCAATTTCCGAAGAACGTAAATAAACCACTTCTGCTACGCTATCCACCAAAATACCAATCACTTGAGATTCAGCTTCAATAATAACAATACGGGAATTCTCAGTAATGTCTGATGACGGCAAACCAAAGCGCGAGCGAGTATCAATAACAGTAACCACGTTACCACGAAGATTGATAATACCGAGTACGTAGTTTGGTGCGCCAGGAACAGGAGCAATCTCGGTGTAACGCAGCACTTCTTGCACTTGCATTACGTTAATTCCATAGGTCTCACTTTCTAGTTGAAAAGTCACCCATTGTAGTACTTCATCTTCGGCAATATTTTCTGCGATATTACGCTGCTCGCTCATCTGCGTGTCCTTTTTGTTGTTCGTGAGTCCAATCGGATCTCGCAACTCATATATTCAGTATATATCATATGTTATAAAACTAAACGGCAGATTTTCCTACTCTTTCCACTTAAGAAACCTAGCCGTGTCTCACTATTTTATTGCCCTTCGATATTCACGCCTTCGCTCAGCATTTTCTGTAACTCTTCTACGTGAACCAAAGCACACATTTTTTGCTTAACCATTCCCGCTAACCAACGTCTGGAACCGGGTTCCGAACGCCACTTAACATCGTCTCTGGTAAGGCGCTCGGTACCAAACAGCTTTTCACAACTTAAGCCCCAAGCAGTTTCCCCAAGCATCACTAAATATTTGTAATCGGGTTCAAAAAGCTGATTTGGCATCACCCATTTTGCGGTATCAACCACCGATAACTTTTGTTCTCGCTCAATCATTATGCCCGAGAACCAATTTGGCTTACCAAACAAGGGGCTCACCTCGGATATACGGTGAATACCACCTAGCTCGGTTA
Organism: Agarivorans sp. Toyoura001; assembly: GCF_005405585.1. Lineage (GTDB taxonomy): Bacteria > Pseudomonadota > Gammaproteobacteria > Enterobacterales > Celerinatantimonadaceae > Agarivorans. Next base: position 71,244 of record NZ_BJEQ01000001.1, read on the forward strand.
GCGGAACACCAAAAGTCACTCCAGCTACTTCAAAGAATAGCACCTGAAAATCATTTTCAGTTTCTATATTTTGCCATTCAGGCGGAACTGACTCAGACGCTGGTTGAAACTCAGTATCTACCAGAGTTTCAACATGCTGTTCTTCTTCAACAACTATTTGCTCTTTAGCTTCTTGTTGTTCTTCAACTTCTGGAGCTTGTTCGGGAATCTCTGCAATCGGCAATAAAACCGGTTTGGCTTCGGCAACAGCAGCAACTCGCAGCTCAGCTTCTTCGAATAATTTAGCTAAAGGTTTTATTTGCGGCTCTGGTGGATTGGCTACTTCAACAATAGGTTCAGCATCTGCTTTTTCAGGAGCTTGATTAGGCTCTGTTAACAAAGAGTCGAAATAACTGCCTAATGCTTCTTCCATCATTTTGTCGCTATTCATAGCAGCCCCTGCTCATCGGTCATTTGCTGCAAGTGAGCCAGCAAGGTTTGATAGGCAAATACTCCACGACAGTTTTTTATATGGTATGAAGGCGGCGCGTGACGCAAGCTGGCATCTCTAAACTTGGTATCAATTGGAATCACTGAGTTCCAGATATTCTTAGGGTAAGTTTCTTGTAGCTCTTTTAATGCACTTAGCGAAGCGCGGGTTCGTTTATCGTACATGGTAGGCACTACCGTGTAACGCAAAGGCTCTGGGCAAGAACGCTGCATAATGGCGAGGGTTTTCACCATACGTTCTAAACCTTTAATGGCTAGAAACTCTGTTTGCACTGGCACTAACACTCGGCTACTGGCGGCTAGCGCATTCACCATCATTACACCTAACACTGGCGGACAGTCAATTAAAACGTAGTCGTATTGATGCTCAATTCTAGCCAAAATACGCTTAAGAATTAGGCCCATACCTTCTCGCTGCCCTAGCACTTTATCCAAGGTTGCTAAGGCCATACTGGCGGGAATTAAATCAAGATTATCAAAAGAAGTGGCCTGAATACTGTGGGTTACCATTGCATCGTCAAGCTGGGTATTTTGGTAAAGCTCGTATAGGGTTCCTTGCACGCTATCTACATCAAAACCCAAATAGCTAGTTAACGATGCGTGGGGATCGGTATCAAGCAATAACACCCGCTTACCTTGCTGAGCTAATAAACCGGCAAGCGAAATCACCGTGGTAGTTTTACCTACACCGCCTTTTTGATTAGCAACCGTCCAAACTTTCACCTATTCTTCCTGCCTTGTCGTAAATCGAACGCCACCGCCCTCAATGGGCACGGCTAACATGGTATCACTATCGGGTTTTCTTAAGGGCTTTTCTAGCTCTTCACCCGCTGGAACGTCTATTTGTTTAGCAACCACAGGCGGTTCCCATACCTTACTCGACAACGCGATAACAACGCGTCTGTTTTGTCGATTGCCTTGAGCCAAACCTTCAGGTGCGTACTCAGCAAATGCCTCTATCGCCATTCTAGCGGGAGTAACTCCGCGGCTTTGTAACTCACGTAATACTCGTGTAGCCCTTGCTGCCGAAAGCTCCCAATTGCTTGGATAAAGTTCACTATCTATACTCGTCTCATCAGTATAACCACGCACTCGAATAAAATTATCGATATGTTTTAGCCGATCAGCTAGTTGATCGATAACTTGCGTTGCTGGTTTTAATAAATAAGCACTACCGCTGGCAAAAAACAAACGACTGTCTAATTCGATAGTCAGCCACTGTTCATCATAACTTATTACTATATCGTCGCTTTTTAGAAAATCTTTAAATTCGTAGACTAATTGCTCGGCTAATTCTGAAAATTCGTCTAATGCGGGATTACGATCATTCTCACTGAAATGAACAGGCGTTTTTTTAGCCGGAGAAATACCATCCAGTATGGATTGACCAGAGAACAATATACCTTCTTCATTATTAGCAGCACTGTTTGATTCAATAGGTAAAATCGCTGAATCTGACTCCTCGAATAAGGCAATGGCTTGCTGTAAGCGCTGTTGCAATTCGGGATATTCGTTTTCATTGGCAATAGCCATCGCATACAAGACTACAAACAATGCAAACATCAACGTCATGTAATCGGCGTAAGATACTAACCAACGCTCACTACTAGCCTTGGGTTTAGCGTGAACCGCATAGCGGCGTCGCATCTTAAGTCAACTCTTGAGAAAATGCGCTCAAGCGGCGCTGGATTTCAATACTACTTGCCCCTTCGGCTATCGACACTAAACCGGCCAAGGTCATTTCTTGATAAATAGCGCGCTCGCTTGCGACTGCTCGCAATTTATTAGCGATAGGTAAAAAAACAAAGTTAGCAAAACCAACGCCATAAATGGTGGCCACAAAGGCGACTGCGATGCCTTGACCTAGCTGTTCAGGGCTGGTTAAAAAGTCCATGGCCTGAATTAAGCCTAACACCGCCCCTAAAATACCAACAGTTGGGCAATATCCGCCCATGGCTTCAAATACTCCGGCTTGTTTTTCTAAACGGTTTTGTTCTAAGTCGATAATATCTTCTAACGATTGTTTTAGCTGCCTTGGCTCTGCACCATCAACCAACATTTCTAAACCACATAAACTAAAAGCATCAGCTTGTTGGTGTTTTTCTAAAACAAGATAACCATCTTTCCTAACAATATGAGACCAATCTAAAATTTGCTTGAATTGGTGATTCAATGTCAAATCGCTTGATTGCCAGACTTTAGGAATAGACTTAATTGCTTGAGTAAATTGAGATGCCGGGGTTTGTAGCATAACGGCTCCAACAGTGCCGCCAATAACAATAATAAATGCATGCAGGTTAACTAAATCTGAAAGGTTTCCGCCCGCAAAAGTATGACCAAACCCAACAGCAGAGAACGCAGTAAATACGCCTAAGATGCTAAGTTTATCCATTCCCTATTTCCGCAACGATCGCATCAGAAAATTGCTCTAGAGGCATTTGCTCAGAAGCAAGACCAGCGCTAGCCACCGCTTGAGGCATACCGTATACCACACAACTGGCTTCATCTTGCGCCCAAATAGTTGAGCCGTTTTCTTTTAACAAACGACAACCATCTCGGCCGTCGGCCCCCATTCCAGTAAGGATCATCGCCAATACATTGCTTTGATGACTTTTAGCTAAAGAGGCAAAAGTAATATCCACACAAGGTTTATAATTTACCTTATCGTTACCTTCGATGATGCGTAAGCGACCATATTGACCGCGCCCTTCTACCAACATTTGTTTGCCACCCGGTGCTAAATAAGCCCAACCAGGTCTAAGTTCATCGCCGTCTTCAGCCTGTTTTACATTAATCCGTGACAAACTATTTAAGCGTTGAGCAAAAGCAGCGGTAAAGGTGGCAGGCATGTGCTGCACCAACAAAATCGGTTTTGAGAAACCAGCAGGAATCGAGGTTAAGATGGTTTGCAGTGCAACTGGCCCCCCCGTAGAGGTGCCAATAGCAACTAACTTATAACGTTTACCTGAAGGTTTAAACCTTGGGCTAACGCTTGCACGTTCTGTGGCCTGCGGAGGGTTAGCATTGCTAGCTCCTGATGAAACAGGAGTTCTTCGCTGAGCCACTGCAGGACGAGTTGTTGCCGGCGCTGCCGGGCTAGCGGTTCTTCTTGCGACCACTCGGCGCCGTGCAATAGCTTTCACTCGCTGTTGCAATAAACTAACGGCTTCTTCTCTATCACGCGCGATGTCTTCAAACTTTTTAGGGATAAAGTCTAGCGCACCAGCTTCAAGCGCATCTAAGGTAGCTTTAGCGCCATCATGCGTTAAAGATGAAAACATTAAAACGGGCGTTGGGTTTTTAGCCATGATTTCGCGAACAGCGGTAATGCCGTCCATTACCGGCATTTCTATGTCCATGGTAATCACGTCGGGCTTTAGCCGAGCAACCATATCAATAGCTTCTCGGCCATTTTTAGCGGTATCAATAACTTCAAGCGTAGAGTCTGCGTTGATTATTTCGCTAACTCTACGTCTGAAAAAACTTGAATCATCAACTACTAATACTTTTATTGCCATTCTCGGTTCTTCTTAGAGGCAACGCTTACATTTTACGAGCGTAGCGTTTTAGTAAGCTAGGAATATCAAGTATCAATGCAATGCGGCCATCACTGGTGATTGTTGCACCAGCCATGCCAGGCGTGCCCTGCAATAATTGATCTAAGGCCTTAATGACCACTTCTTCTTGGCCAATAAGGTTATCAACCACAAAGCCAACTTGCTGAGGGCCGATCTGAACAATCACTACATGCCCTTGCGAGCTTCGTTCACCAGGTAAGCCATTTCTAATCAGCCAATCTTGCAAATAGAAAAGCGGGATAGCTTTATCGCGAACAATAACCGTTTCTTGACCATCAACCACATTGGTTTTGGTCAAATCTAGGTGGAATATTTCGTTCACACTGGTTAATGGCAATGCAAAGGTTTGTTTACCTACATCAACCATCAAGGTAGGTAAAATAGCCAAAGTTAACGGCACTTTAATTTGTAAAGTGGTGCCCTGACCAAGGTGAGAGTCAATATCTACTGAGCCGTTTAGCTGAGTAATACTGGTTTTCACCACGTCCATTCCTACGCCACGACCAGAAATATCAGAAATTTCGGTTTTGGTTGAGAAACCTGGCGCAAAAATCAGGCTATAAGCATCTTTGTCTGGCATTCTGGCTGCTGCATCGGCATCTAATACGCCGCGCTCAACAGCAATTGATTTAAGCTTATCGGCATTCATGCCTGCGCCATCATCCTCAATCATCAATAGGATGTGGTCGCCTTCTTGCGAGGCTGATAAACGAATAACACCAGTACGAGGTTTGCCTGAAGCCACTCGCTCATCTGGCATTTCTATACCATGGTCTACTGAGTTTCTGACTAAGTGGACCAATGGATCGGCCAAAGCTTCAACTAAGTTCTTATCTAAATCGGTTTCTTCGCCGACCAACTCAAGATTAATATCTTTTTTAAGGCTACGAGCTAGATCTCGTACTACTCGAGGAAAACGTCCGAACACCTTTTTAATAGGTTGCATGCGGGTTTTCATTACCGCGCCTTGCAAGTCAGCCGTCACTACATCTAGATTGGCAGTGGCTTTAGACATGTCTTCATCGTTACTATTTAGGCCAAGGCTTACTAAGCGATTTCGAACTAATACCAATTCACCGACCATATTCATGATGTCGTCAAGTGTACGTGTATCAACACGAACAGTCGTTTCACCTTGAGGCACAGCTTGCTTAGTAGGAGCTTTAGCGGGCTCTGCTTTGGCTGGCGCAGCTTTAGCAGCTGGCTTCGCAGGGGCAGCGGGCTTAACCGCAGCAGCAGGTTTCGCGGCAGGTGCTGCAGGCTTGGCTGGAGCGGCTGGAGCGGCTGGCTTAACGTCAGGCGCTTTTCCAGCACCATGTAGCTGGTCCAATAACTTTTCAAATTCGTCATCGCCAATCTCTTCCCCGCTAGTTGCGGGCGCGGGGTCGGCAGCTTTTGGAGCTGGCGCTGCTGCACTAGGTGCTTTAGAACCGTGTAACTCATCTAAAAGTTTTTCAAACTCGTCATCGGAAATATCACCGTCACTAGCCGGAGCGGCCGCGCTCGGCGCAGGAGCAGCAGGCTTAGGCGCATCGCTACCATGAAGCTCGTCAAGTAAACGTTCAAACTCATCATCACTGATTTCATCAATGTTCCCACTATCAGCTGCTGGAGCGACAGGTTCAGGAACAGCTACTGGCTCGGGCTCAGCGGCGGCAATTGGAGCTTCATCTGCGGATTCAGGTTGAGAAAGATGATGCAGGCGGTCGATAATATCAGGAGAAGCTGGTGTTAACGGTTCGCGAGCCTGCACTTGAGCAAACATATCATTAACAGCATCAAGAGCTTCAAGAATAACATCCATTAGCTCTGGCGAGACACCCCGCCCACCGTTACGCAAGGTGTCAAAAACGTTCTCTGCACCATGACAAACATCAACAAGCTCGGTAAGAGACAAAAAGCCTGCGCCACCTTTTACGGTATGGAAGCCGCGAAAGATAGCATTTAATAAGTCACTATCATCTGGACGTTTCTCTAAATCAACCAACTGTTCAGACAGCTGCTCAAGGATCTCCGCCGCTTCTACGAGAAAGTCTTGTAAGATGTCTTCATCTACATCAAACGACATGCGCTACTCCCTTAAAATCCTAAACTAGATAACAGGTCATCAACATCATCTTGATCGTTAACAACGTCATCCCTTTGCTCTTTATTTAATATTGGCCCTTCGGCTTCAATGGCCGATTTTGCAGGAGCTTTTTTCTCTATAACTTCAGCTTTATCATTGCCAAACAAAGTCAGCATTTCCACTAAACTTTCTTCAACTTCTTGAACTAAGGTGATTACTTTACGAATCATTTGCCCAGTTAAGTCTTGAAAATCTTGAGCCATCAATATTTCAGTTAACATACTTCGTAGTTTATCGGCATTTGCTGAAGAACTATTAAGGAAAATATCGATTTGGTGACATAGCGCTTTAAATTGGCCAATTTCAATTCTTCGTTCCATCAAACTTTGCCAAACAGGCATAATATCGTTGATTTCACTGGTTAATTGATCGGCAATAGGGAGGCCAGATTCAACCGCATCCATGGTCTTATTAGCGGCTTGGTCGGTCATCTCTATTACATAGTTTAACCGCTCTTTTGCATCAGGTATTTCCTGATTAGCCAATTCATTAATACGAATATCTAGCTTGAAATCATTTAATGAATCGTGAAGTTGACGTGTGAGCTGACCAACTTTGTCAAACAACAGGTTGGCCTTAGGAGCGCACAGCTCACTGACAAATTGATTCGCCTCGGAGACGTTTCCTTCTTCAAGTAGCAACACCAAAGCTTTGGCATCGGCTAATGAGATGATCGGAGTATCAGTGCTCACACATCTTCCTTTATTATTGTAATCTTTCGAAAATCTTATCTAGCTTCTCTTTTAGTGTGGCAGCTGTGAAAGGTTTTACAATATAACCATTTACGCCGGCTTGCGCGGCTTCAATAATCTGTTCGCGTTTCGCTTCTGCCGTAACCATTAACACAGGTAAATGAGACAAGCTTTCGTCGGCACGAATATTCTTTAATAAATCAATGCCTTCCATACCCGGCATGTTCCAATCGGTCACTACAAATTCGAAGTCCCCACCTTTAAGCATTGGCAACGCAGTATTACCGTCATCAGCTTCGTGAGTATTGTTGAAACCTAAATCTCTAAGTAGGTTTTTAATAATCCTTCTCATTGTTGAAAAATCATCAACAACCAGAATTTTCATATTTTTATCCAAGGTACGTCCCCCAACAGGATGTTTTGCAAGCCTCAAAACGGGCTAAAAATTTATGTAATAAAGATATTATGCCTTAATAAACACAATTTTAGTCCATCTTTTATCATATTTGTAAGGATGAATTTCTCTATTGTGTCCAATCTCGCATTCGAGTTTTCACTCGAGCAAGCGCTTGGCTATGTATTTGACTGACTCTTGACTCGCTTACGGTTAATACTTCGCCAATTTCTTTAAGATTAAGTTCTTCGTCATAATATAGCGATAATACTAGCGCTTCGCGCTCTGGTAAGCCTTTAATGCAGTCGGCTAGCGATTGTTGAAAGCGTTGATTAGCAAAGCCTTCAAACGGTCGATTTTGCTCGCGACTTTCATCACTAGAAATAACATCTTCGCTCACGCCAAGATCTTCAATACCAAGAATTCGGCCGCAGTTTACGTCAGACAACATTGAATGATATTCGCTTAGGCCTACACCCAGCTTAGCAGCAACCTCAGCATCTTTGGCATCACCATTTTTTTCTTTTTCAACTGCGTTAATAGCTTCACTGATAGCGCGGCTGTTTTTATGCACAGAACGTGGTACCCAGTCACCACGACGAATTTCGTCAAGCATTGAGCCACGAATACGGATCCCGGCATAGGTTTCGAAACTCGCACCTTTGGTACCATCAAAATTACGCGCAGCTTCGATAAGACCAATCATTCCAGACTGAATGAGATCATCAACAATTACGCTAGCCGGTAGGCGCGCCATTAAATGGTGCGCTATCCGTTTTACCAAATTTGCATGGCGTTCCACCAACACATTAGTGTCACTAGCGCTGGCATAAGCGGCAACTTTATTCACTAAGCTGTTCTCTATTTTTACGTTGTCCGAATTCGAGAAGATTCTCGATGAAGAATTCTAAATGGCCACCAGCTTGTTCCGGAATCGGCCAAGTAGCTCCTTTACTCGCTAAAGAGCGAAAGGCTAAAGAAGCGGGAGATTTAGGATACGCTTCAACCACGACACGCTGTTTACGTACAGCGAGTCGAACATTGTTATCATATGGAATACACGATACGAGTTCTAAGGTGGCGTCTAAAAAGCGATCGGTAACACGAGTGAGTTTAGCAAACAGTTCTTGGCCTTCTCTCAGACTACGAACCATGTTTGCCACTACTTTAAATTTGTATACACCGTGCTTGTTAGACAATAGTTTAATCAAAGCATACGCATCAGTAATCGATGTGGGCTCATCACAAACCACGACCAAGATATCTTGTGAGGCTTTAGCAAAGCTCAGCACCATATCGGAAATACCAGCGGCAGTATCTACCAGCAGTATATCAATGGGAGTTTTCAAGCTACTAAATGCGCGAATCAATCCTGCATGCTCTGCTGGGCTCAATTCAACCATTGATTGGGTGCCAGAAGTTGCCGGGGCGATTAAAATACCGTTAGGCCCCTTTACGAGCACTTCATCTAATGTGCACTCGCCAGATAGTACATGCGATAAGTTTTTGGTAACGCGTAGGCCTAATAGTACATCTACATTTGCCAAGCCTAAGTCGGCATCCAGCACCATCACACGCTTACCTTGGGCTGCCATAGCAATGCCCATATTTAAGGTAACGTTGGTTTTACCAACACCACCTTTACCACCGGTTACAGCGATAACTTTCACATTATTTTTTTGTTGCATCATTCTTAAGCCGCTAGCTTGATCAAATTCGTTGTCTTTAGAATACATCTGAAACCTTCTGCTGTTCGGTTTCACTAAACCAAAAATGTTGCTGAGACTTAGTATCAATTACTGACAGTGCTTGCTCAATTAACTTGGCTGGCTCGGCAACTGCAATATCTTCTGGCACTTGCTGGCCATGCGTAACGTAACTGATTGGCAGAGCGTGGCGCAAGGTGACATTTAAAACCTCGCCTAAGGCCAAGCTTTCATCTAATTTGGTAAGTATGGTACCCGCGAGAGGAATTCGCTGGAATTGATTCACGGTTTCTTCAATAACACGACGTTGAGCGTTAGCTGACATCACCAAATAGTTACGTATATTCACACGGCTATTCTTAACTAACTTGTCGAGTTGTTCGTGTAAACGTAAATCTCGTTGGCTCATACCGGCAGTATCAATCAGCACCAGTTTTTTGTCTTTAAATTGATACAATAATTGAGATAGTTCTTCTTCATCGTTAGCAACCCGCACCGCACAACCCATAATTTTCCCATAGGTAGCAAGTTGCTCATGCGCGCCAATTCGGTAAGTATCGGTGGTAATCATCGCTACACTGTCTGCGCCATGACGCATAGAAAACTGAGCGGCTAATTTGGCAATAGTAGTGGTTTTGCCCACGCCCGTTGGCCCTAATAAAGCGATTGCACCGCCTTTAAGCAGAATTTCATCTTGGCCGACCGGAAGTTGGTTTGCGAGCAACTCACGTAAATGCTGCCAGCCTTCTTGCACACCAAGTTCTTCAGGAATATAACCGGCGATTTGGTCAGCCATGTCCTCATCAAAACCAACTAGCTGCAATTGCTTAATGAGCATTGCTCGAACCGGTTCTTGACGCTCAACTTCTTGCCACATCAAGCCAGAGACTTGGTGCTCGAGTAACTTGCGCATGGCTGCCATTTCTTTCTTCAACTCGCCCACTTCATTTCCAGCAGCATCTTGCTTAGGCTGCTGAGCAGAACGGGATTGAGTAGGTTGACTTGATAAAGAACCTTGTTGCACCCAGCCCTGTTGCTGCGCTAAAGAACGCGGTGCTTGAACGGTACGAGGGCGCTGCGATTGTTGCTGCTGTTTTAAGGTAGATTGCTGCAAGTTTTCTTGCTGGCGCTTTTGATGACGCTGCATGAAGTTGGTTAAGTTATCTTTCAAACTGGCATTTTCGTCAAAATCATGACCAGGGTGCTGGTTTGTTGGCGCTTTCTTTGCCGCAGCGGGATTCCGGGACGATAATTTGACGCTGTCTTCCGCCAGCTCTCTGCTGCTCTCTGCAGCACTGTTCTTTAAATTGGAAGGTTCAACTGCAGCAACAATTTCAATGCCGCCAGTGACCTTTTTATTCGACATAATTACCGCATCACTGCCTAAGGTTTCTTTTACCTCGGCTAATGCAGTTCGCATGTCTTTCGCAAAAAAGCGTTTCATTTTCACTGTTCACCTTCCTTTTGTCAGACTCTTCAGGCTACTGCCCTACTGAGCTCACAATACGTATTTGTTTATCTTCTGGTACTTCTTGATAAGAAAGAACCCTCAGTGCTGGCATCGCTGTTTTAACAAATCGGGACATACTTGAGCGTAAAATTCCCGAGGTTAACAAAATAGCGGGTTGACCAGCCAACTCTTGATTTTGGCAGGCTTCATTAAGTGAAACTTGTAACTTCTCTGCCAAACCAGGTTCCATTCCAGCACCATCATTACCTGCTGCTTGCATAGATTGATGCAATATCTGCTCCAAGTCTGGAGACAAGGTGATAACCGGCAATTCAGCTTCACTGCCAATTAGCTCTTGCACAATTAAACGTTTCAAAGAAATACGACAAGCTGCAGTGAGAATATCTGGGTCTTGGCTTTTCGGCCCGTATTCCACCAAGGTTTGTACAATACTGCGTACATCGCGAATAGGCACACCTTCGTTGAGTAAGTTCTGCAGCACTTTAACCACTGTAGATAGCGTCATCGTATCTGGTACCAAACCTTCTACTAACTTAGGCAAGTTGTTACCTAACATATCTAGTAGATTCTGTACTTCCTCATGGCCGAGCAAGTTAGATGCATTATTGGTAAGGAGTTGGCTCAAGTGGGTGGCAACCACCGTAGCAGAGTCAACGACAGTGTAGCCAAGAGTTTGAGCGTGCTCGCGTTGTTCTGTTGCTACCCAAGCTGCCTCTAAGCCGAATGCGGGATCGGTAGTAGGCTGACCTTCAATTTTACCAAATACCTGACCTGGATTAATCGCCATTTCTCTATCATGAAAAACTTCCGATTCACCATAAGTTACACCCATTAAGGTAATACGATATTGATTCGGACCTAAATCTAAGTTGTCACGAATATGCACCGCTGGTACCAAAAACCCTAGATCTTGAGAAAGCTTCTTACGCACGCCTTTAATGCGGGCCAGCAATTCACCACCTTGGCTTTTATCCACCAAAGGAATTAGGCGGTACCCTACTTCCAAGCCTATAACATCAACTGGCTGGACATCATCCCAACCCAATTCTTTTGGTTCGCTACTTGCACTTGGGCTCGAGCTCGCTGGCTGCAATGAAGTATCAGCCGCTTTTTTAGCATCGCCTTTATGACGCATCCAAGCCGCACCTAAACACACAGCTGCACAAGTAAGAAATGCCAAATGAGGCATACCTGGGACAATACCCATAATGAACAAAATTGAACCACAGATTATCATTACCCGCGGATCTCTAAACATCTGCAAGCTCACCTGCTCACCCATGTCTGCTTCGGTATTTTGACGAGTAACTACCAACGCGGCGGCTATAGATAAGAGTAATGAGGGTATTTGTGCAACCAAGCCATCACCAATGGTAAGCAAGGTGTACACTTCTGCCGCTTCAGCAAAGGTTAAATCATGCTGAGCCACACCAATAATAAAGCCGCCAAGAATGTTAATAAACAGAATGAGAATACCCGCAATGGCATCCCCTTTAACAAACTTACTGGCACCATCCATAGAACCGTAAAAGTCTGCTTCATTGGTTACGTCTGCTCGGCGCGTACGGGCTTGTTCTTGATCAATGATGCCAGCATTTAAATCGGCATCAATCGCCATTTGTTTACCGGGCATAGCGTCTAAAGTAAAGCGGGCACTTACTTCTGCGATACGGCCAGCACCTTTAGTTACTACCACAAAGTTGATGATCATCAAAATAAGGAACACCACCAAACCTACCGCATAGTTGCCACCAATCACCACCGAACCAAAGGCTTCAATAACATTACCGGCAGCGTTACCGCCATTGTGGCCTTCAAGCAGTACAACACGAGTTGAAGCAACGTTTAATGCAAGGCGCAGTAGCGTAGCAATCAACAACACCGTTGGGAAAACAGCAAAATCTAGCGGGCGTTTCGTATAAATAGCTACCAGCAATACCACTAAAGCGAGGGAAATATTAAAGGCAAACAGTATGTCCAACAGCCATGCAGCCATTGGTAAAACAACCATGCCTAAGGTGGCTAGCACCACAACTGGCGTGCCAATACCTTTTATGACATTAATATCAACTTTTTTTAAATCTTGAAGCTTAAAGCTGGTGAGACGATTAATGAATTCCATAAATGACGAAATACTGACTTCCTAACAACTGATGAAACAAGAAAAGCAATAAGCGAGCCAATACGATTACTTAATAAGATCGGCGATGAGAACTGAGACTAATATCGAAGTTCATTGGGAATAGGTAAGTCATTAACCACCGGTTTAGGTCGCTTACCTTTACCCTTACGGTATTGCTCCAATTGAAAAACAAAAGCCAATATTTGGGCAACTGCGACGTATAGACCTTCGGGGATATCGTGACCAATTTTAGTGGTGTGATACAACGAGCGAGTGAGCGCAGGAGCTTCCATAATCGGTACTTCATAATGGCGAGCAATTTCGCGGATTTTCATCGCTACCTCATCAACCCCTTTTGCCACCACTTTGGGAGCGCCAGTACCCTCTTTTTCATACTGAAGTGCGACAGAAAAGTGTGTTGGGTTGGTCACTACTACATCAGCTTGCGGCACATCAGCCATCATACGGCGAGCAGCCATTTCCATTTGCAGGCGACGGATTCGCCCTTTCACTTCAGGGCTACCTTCCATGTTTTTATGTTCGTCTTTCACTTCTTGCTTAGACATTTTCAGCTGTTTGTTGTGATTCCAAATTTGATAAGGCACATCAATAATCACAATAATAATTAAGCTACAAACTAAAGCTAGTAACATCCACTGCAGCATGTCTAACGCGTTAACAATCGAGCCAGGTATCGACTGCATACTAAGGGTGAGGATTTCGGCAAACTTCCAACGCAGTACAGCCCAAACAACTCCCGCAATAACCAGCACTTTGGCAATACTTTTTATAAACTCAACAAACGCTTGTAAACCCATCATGCGCTTAAAGCCTTGCTTCGGAGACATCTTGCTGGCTTTAGGCCTAGCAGCCTCCCAACTAAACGACATGCCGCCCAACAAAGTATTACCAATTAAGGCTGCAAGAGTAATAAATCCCATGATCCAAATAAGTGGCTTGAACAGCAACCAGCCTATAGACGCCAAGTTTCGAAGCATAAGGTTAACGTCAAATACCTGCTCCCGACTCATAACAAATGCTAAGTGAAATACCTTTACCATAGCCTCTGCAAGCATTCCGCCAAATGCCATAATGGCCAATGCAGCACAAATGAGAACAGCTGCGGTGCCCAACTCTTTAGAGCGAGCTACCTGCCCCTTTTTTCGAGCATCTTCAAGCTTTTTCCCCGTGGGGTCTTCCGTTTTTTCTTGATCGTCGTCTGCCATAGTCATTCAGCCATAGGTTTAACAACCTATACGCAGCAAAGCACATGCCGTACTGCGGCCAACCTCCCATTGACGTTCAAAATGCGCTAAAAACCCGCCAACGGTCAGCCATAAAATAAATATGCCAAACAACATACTTACCGCAAAGCCGATACTAAAAATATTCAATTGGGGTGCAGCTCGAGTCATGATACCAAATGAAAAATTTACTAATAACATGGCGACAACAGACGAAATAGATAAGGCAAGGGCTGCCAGAAAAAGCTGAGAGTACCAACCTGCAAGGTGTTGATAATCGATACTACCTAAGCCACTCATACCAATTGGAATCGTTTCGAAACTCATTGCGATTAAAGTTATAAGCTGCAAATGCCCATCAATGGCCAAAAACAGTAATGTTGCCAGTAATAAATAAAATTGACCAACAACAGGAGTACTTTGACCGTTATTCGGATCAACCATAGATGCAAAGCCTAAGCTAGTTTGCATCGCAATAATTTGCCCACCGACCACAAACGTTTGCATTAATAGTTGAGAAATAAATCCAATTGCTACACCAATTAATACTTGTTGAAGAATCACGATAATGGCTTGAAAAGAGAATACTTCGATGCCTTGTACGTCTGGCAACACCGGCACCAGTGCAAAAGTAATAGCTAAAGCTAACATTAAGCGAACACGAGTAGGAACCGATTTCCCGCCAAAGCTAGCCAATACCATTAACATTGCAGCTACACGGGTTAAGGCCCAAAGGTATTGGCCAATCCAAGCCATAATTAGGTCGGAGGGAAACTCCACTAACCTACAACCTGAGGGATCATGTCAATCATAGTGAAAAACAGTTCCATCAGTTTTTCAGTAAACCAATGGCCAGCAATCATTAGCGAAGCAAGTGTGACTAACAAACGCGGCAAAAAACTTAAGGTTTGTTCATTAATCGAAGTGGCGGCTTGAAAAATAGCTACAATAAGTCCCACCAGCAAGCTTGGGATAATCGCGGCAGACACCAAGATAACCACTTGCCCTAATGCCAGGCGAAATACATCTACAAAGACTTCCGGTTCCATCTATGGCTCCTTTTGTCTAAACGCCAAAACTGTTTGCAAGGGTGCCCATCACTAGGCTCCAGCCATCAACCAATACAAACAACATTAGTTTGAAGGGCAGCGATACAATCATAGGGGACAACATCATCATACCCATGGCCATTAAAATACTGGCCACCACTAGGTCAATCACCAAAAACGGTATGAATAACATAAAGCCAATTTGGAAGGCTGTTTTTAGTTCGGAAGTAATAAATGCGGGAATAAGCACATTAAACGGTACTTCTTCTGGAGAGCCTACTTCGACCTTGGCAATCTTTACAAAGGTTTCTAGATCGGTAAGGCGTGTTTGCGCTAGCATGAATTCTTTAAGCGGTTCTTTTGCGCGCTCAAACGCTTGCATAGAAGTAAGCTCTTCACTCAAATACGGCTGCACCGCTTGCTGGTTCACTTCTTCTATCACTGGCGACATAATAAAAAAAGTTAAAAACAAAGCGATACCAATAATGACTTGGTTAGACGGACTTTGCTGTAAACCCATGGCCTGACGCAAAATTGACATCACCACCACGATTCGAGTGAACGACGTCATCATAATGACCATCGCTGGCAGAAAAGACAGCGCGGTCATCAAAGCTAAGACTTGTAGAGTAACAGAATACTCTTGACCACCATCGGGGTTGGTGGTCATCGTTATGGCAGGTAGTATACCTTCTTGAGCAAAGCTAGGTGCAACAAACGCAAAGCACAATAATAAACCGTAAAACAGCTTACTTTTCATTTTTCGACAATATCCCTTGCAGCTGTTTAGCAAAATGGCCACTCATTTTATTCGGTTTTGCTTCCAGTGGTTGTTCCAACTTATCTAATAGGTTTATTGACTGGGCGGTGACCCCCAGCAAATATTGTTGCTCACCTATTTCTACCACCATGATGCGCTCACGAGTGCCAAGTGCCAAATTAGTGATAACTTTAGACTGGCCGCCAGCAAATTGATTTAGTCGGGTTTTCTTAAGCACCCAGGCACAAACCAAAATAGTCACCAACACTACAGCTAAAGACATTATCCAAGAGAGCAATTCAACTTGAGAGCTGGGCGCCGCGTTAATTTCTTGCTCTGCAGCCGCAGGCAAGGCAACACATAGACCAAGTAATAAGCCGCGTGAACTGCGCATTATTTGAGCTTTTTAATGCGTTCCGTTTGACTGATTACATCAGTCAGACGAATACCAAACTTGTCGTTCACTACTACTACTTCGCCATGGGCTATCAAGGTACCGTTTACCAGCACATCTAAAGGTTCGCCTGCTACGCGGTCTAGTTCAACTACCGAGCCTTGGTTAAGCTGTAGTAAGTTACGAATACTAATATTACTACGGCCAACTTCCATTGAAATGGTAACCGGAATATCCATTATTGAATCAAGCTTACGTTGTTGCTCTTCGCTAATCGGTTGCGATTCATCAACAAACTCTTCTAACGGTGCAGGCTCTACTTCAGCCATAGCTGCAGCCCACTCATCCGCCATATCGTCTTGATCACTCATATTTTTTCCTTATTCATCTTACTCGTCGTCTGCAGAAGATTGACGGCGGCTTACCACCATTTCTAGGTCAGTTTTGACCGTGTCGGGACGCTCTAACACTGAATCAACTTTAAGCGCCATGTGTTCATTACGCTGGCCTAACTTAACACGGTAACTAGGCAAATCTTCTACGAACAACATCGCGGTTTCTGGCATTTCGACAGGAATAACATCGCCGGTTTTCAGCTCCATCAGCTGCCTTAATGTCACATCAGTTTCCAATAACTTAGTATGTAAACCGACCGGAACGTCCATTATTTCGTCGCTAAGTGCTGAGCTCCAACGTTGATCGGTATCTTGTTTATCGCTCTGAACACCCGCATCTAGTAGTTCACGAATAGGCTCCAACATGGAATAAGGCATAGCAATGTGAAAATCACCACCGCCACCATCTAATTCAATATGGAAAGAGCTCACCACGATCACTTCAGTAGGGCTCACAATATTAGCCATGGCGGGGTTCACTTCTGAATCGAGGTAATCAAACCCAACATCCATAACCGGTGCCCACGCTTCAACGTAATCTTCAAAGATGATTTTTAACAACATTTGAATGATACGACGTTCGGTAGGAGTAAATTCCCGACCTTCAATTTTTGCATGGTAACGGCCATCACCACCAAAAAAGTTCTCAACCAAAATGAAAACCAGTCGCGCTTCCATGGTCACCAAGGCGGTGCCTTTGAGTGGACGAAAACGAACCATGTTTAAACTAGTAGGTACAAACAAAGTGTGTACGTACTCGCCAAACTTAATCATTTGTACGCCATTAATCGATACTTCAGCGGTACGGCGCATCATGTTGAATAAACTAATGCGCATGTGCCGTGCGAAACGTTCATTAACCAACTCAAGGGTTGGCATGCGACCACGAACAATTCGGTCTTGAGAAGAAAAGTCAAACTCCACCACACTGCCCGACATCTCGGGCTCAATGATGTCTTCTTCTATATCATCAACACCATGTAGCAGCGCATCAATTTCGTCTTGGCTTAATAAATCGCTCACATTGTTCCTTTATTGCATCACAAAGCCGGTAAACAATATTTTTTCTACCACAACTTTACCGGTAATTTCTTTTAATGCTTTTTGTGTTTCGATTAGCGAGTTTTCACGTAGGCTATCTTTGCCTTCTTGAGTAGACATGTCTTCAACGCTAGCGGAGCTAAATACGTTAAGTAAAGTGCCTTCAATCAAAGGAATATGTAGCTTCGCATCAGCTTCATTGGCAGTACCACGCACCAATAATTGTACTTTGATTTGTACCAAACGATCTCTGTGGTCACCCACAATATTGAAGACAAATGGTCGCGGCATCCCCACGTATAATGCTTCATGAGTAACGCTAGCAGTCACTTCTTCAGTGGGGGTTGCAGCTGCAGGAGCTTCATCTTCACCGCCCATCAACAAAAAGCCGACAACGCCTCCAATAACTAATACCGCGACACCGGCAATAATGATGATCAGCTTCTTCTTACTGCCACCTTCATCATCTTCTACTTTTAATTCTGATTCTTCAGCCATTTATGCTTCCATGAACTTTTTGCTAAACTGATTTCATTATTACACAGTTAAGAGGCGCTTCAACAGCGCCTTTAGCAAATAAACTAGGCGTAAAAGTCTATACCATCGCTGTTTGCTTGGTTTGCCACCAAGGCGCTCAAGTCTTGCTCACCGGCGTCGTCAATATTGTCAATATTTCCAGCAAGTCCACTTCCCGCGCTTTGACCTTGACCATGCTGCGAAGCATTGCCTTGATTTTGCTGATTCACCTGGCTTTGTCCTAATTCTATACCCTGCTGCTGTAACATTTCGCGTAAACGCGGCATGGTTTGTTCTAAGGCTTCACGAGCTTGAGGGTTTTGAACTTGAATTTGTACCGATACCTGTTGTTCTTGGTTAATCTGCAAGCGAATATGCATACTGCCCAACTCTGCAGGATCTAAACGGATTTCAGCTTTTTGCATACCTTGGCTTAACATGTATTGAACCCGCTGATTTAGTTCGGCAGGCGCTTGATAATGAGCCGGATTGAATCGCTCGTTTTGTTGAACTTGTTTATCGTTTATCTGATTTGCTTGCTGCGCTTGTTTTAACGCAACATCGCTATTTGCCTGCTCCGCGCGAGCGACTACATCAGCGCCAGAGGCTGAGCGATAGATACTGTGATGTTCTTGCGGTTTAGGGGCCTCAGTTTGATTTAGCGCTACATGCTGTTGAGTTTGACTATGTTGCTGCTCTTTTTGCTCACCGCTAGTATCTTTACTAGTGCTATCTGCGCTCGCTGCGATGGTCGCAGCAGCTAACTTATCAGTAGTTGGAGAAGCATCGGTACTGCTGGCTTTAGGGGTCAACAAATTTGACTGAGTAGAAGCGAGCGGAGGTTTAGTCTCGCCAGTTTTGGCATCGACATTAAGGTTTGTTTCAGCCATTTTTCCAGCGTCTGCATTTTGCGCCACTTTCGTATCGTTGGCCGTTTGCTGAATAACCACTTGCTCTGAAGATGAAACTTTAGCGGCTTGTTTAGCTCGCGCATCAGCTTGCGTATTTAGTGGCTCACCTCTATTAGTATCTGAGTTTATCTGCGCTGCTTTTTCTTGTTTACTGTCTACCCCAGCATTAGCCTGTTTTAGCGTATCAGCCTCTTTACCACTGGCAGATTTAAGCTGTTCGCTTTCAACTTTATTCTGTAGCGTTTTATCAGTATCTTTAACCACCGCACCGCTAACAAAAGCAGTGGTTTTGTTTAATTCTTTTTCGGTAGCTTTTTGTTGTTCGACTTGGTTAGCAGAAACGCCAGTTTTTGCAGATTTATCTAACTCGCCTTCAGTGCCTTTAATCGCTTTACTCCCACTAACTTCTGCAGCGTCTGTGTCTGCAATTCTTTTCGCGTTAGCGGCTTCACTAAGCACTTTTGAGTCTGTTAGGTCTTTAGCACTTTGTGGGTTAGCTTTGTTGGCCTCTCCTTCTACACTGATTGTGCTGTCACTTTTCGATGAAGAAACGCCAAGTTGATTGGAGCTTGTATTTGATGTTTTAGTTTCGCTACTCAGTATAGATGAGGCTTTTGTATCGTCGGCATCAGACGCAGCAGAGTTAAGCGGCAATTCACTGCCGCTTTGTTTATTTGCTGCTTGGGCTAAATCAGGTTCAATTTCGCTTTTTCCAGCACTGTTAGCTTTAACTGCAGGCTCTGGTTCAGCCTTACTGTTTAATCTCTCTTTGGTTTCTGAGTCCTGCGTTAATGAAGAACTGTCTGAAACTGCTTTTTCGGCAGAATCAGCTTCATCTTCACTAACAAGATCAATGGGAATAGCATTTTTAGCGGACTCTGCATTACCCTTTTCAATATCGTCGGCCGCTTTTTTGGCCGTATCGAGTTGCTTAAGTAAGTCCCTAGGACTGGGCTCTGCGGGGCTATCCACAGCCTTTTTAGAATCAGACTCCGCACCTTTAGCATACTCTTTTTCTACAGCGGCTTTTACAGGGCTATCGGCTTTAGGAAGTTGTTCTAATTCTTTAACTAATTTAGCAAAATCGTCACCCTTTTCAGAAGGGCTAAGAGTTGCACTTCCTAGTGATGATAACTGCTTGGCATTGCCTGCATCGTTTAACAGAAATTCCATATTGTTACTTGCCCTTACAATTAGTCTTTTCCAGCTTTAGGCTTATTTGCCCTAGGCTAACTAGCCATTAATCTTTCATTTCGAAAAAAACAAAGCATATTTTATGCCTAAGCGCTAGGCTTGGCCTCGAAGGTGAGAATATAACGCATATTCGTCAAGTAGCTTTTGTTCTTCGCGGTGCTGTTTTTGCTGCTGCTGTTTCACTTGTTTTTCAATCAGAAACTCCATAGCTTTTCGTTTAGCTTGTAGCTCTAACCACTGATTACGTTTAAGTAATACGTTTTTCTTTACTTGCTCAATACTTTTACCCTGCTGGACACTGGCTTGCTCAAGCTTTTGAATAAACAATTGGTATTGGTGAAAACTGTCTGCGTAAAAGCCATCTACGCCCTTTGCTAACGCTTGCTCAAGGTAAGAACGGCGATACTGCTCTAGGTGAGCCAATTGTGCTTCAAATTCGCTAAGCTGCTGCTGCGCTTCGGCCATATCTTTTACTGCGGCTTGCTCTTGCTCTTGCAAGCGCTCAACCATTAAATATAACGCTCGCCGTGCCATGAGCATCTCCTAAGTAGAGAACATCAAGGTAGTTTAACCGAGCGGACCTTGAGCATTGATATTGGCCATTTGCATGGTGCGCTCCATCCGCGTCAGACTTTCGTCATAAGCTACCACTTCTTTCATCTCTTGCTGCAAGAACTGATCCATATGTGGCTTCATGCCTATAGCTAAATCAATACGTTTGTCAGCACCGCGTTGGTAGGCACCAATAGCAATCAAGTCTTGGTTTTGCTGGTAGGAGGCATTTAAGGATTTAAGCTGGCGAGCAAGTTGCTGATGGCCATCGCTAGTTACCGCAGGCATCACTCGGCTAATGGATTTTTCAATGTCTACCGCTGGATAATGACCTGAGTCTGCCAGCTCGCGAGATAACACGATGTGTCCGTCAAGAATTGCACGGGCCGCATCGGCAATGGGGTCTTGCAAATCATCCCCCTCGGTAAGAACCGTGAAAAAGGCGGTAATCGAACCCTGCCCTTCACCACCGTTTCCAGCACGTTCAACCAAGCGAGGCAATTTTGCAAACACTGAGGGCGGATAGCCCTTAGTAGCAGGCGGCTCGCCAATTGCTAAGGCAATCTCTCGCTGTGCTTGAGCGTAACGCGTTAATGAATCCATAAGTAGCAGCACATTTAAGCCTTGGTCTCGAAAGTACTCGGCAATGGTTAAGGTGGTATCACAGCCTTTCAAACGCATTAATGGAGAAGCATCGGCGGGGGCAGCCACAACCACCGCTCTCTTGCGGCCTTCTTCACCTAAAATATCGTCAATAAATTCTTTTACTTCGCGGCCACGTTCACCAATCAACCCCACCACTACTACATCTGCTGTAGTGCCTCGAGTCATCATGCCCATTAATACACTTTTACCCACCCCCGAGCCAGCAAATAAGCCCATGCGCTGACCCTGGCCTACAGTTAACACCGCATTAATCGAGCGAACCCCAACATCTAAAGGCTGTTTAATTGGTTTTCTTGCCATGGGATTAAGGCGAACAGAGCTCAAATTAGTGGTCTGTTTACAATGAATATCGCCCAGTCCGTCTAGCGGCTTACCCACTCCGTCAATCACCCGTCCTAGCAGTTCCATACCTACCGGGATGCCGTGATTCTCATGCATTGGGATCACGCGAGCGCCAGGCAATACACCGGTTAACTGCTCACTTGGCATTAAAAACAGCTTGTCACCAGAAAAGCCCACAACTTCAGCTTCTAGAAATCCGTCGAGAGTTTCTACTGAACATAAAGAGCCCACAGGGGCGCGACACCCTACTGCTTCAAGCGTTAAGCCCACTACTCGAGTTAGCTTACCCGCAACCGTTGGGTTATTCCGCACATGCTCGGTGTTATAAGAACTAAGTCGTTGGCTCAGCGTCATCGTCTTGACCATTTTGGCGAATAAAAGACTGTAGGCTTTGTTTAATAACTTCGTTCATCTCAACTGAAACAGATGATAAATCATTCTCGATTAAACAATCACCTTGGGTAAGGCTGCCATCGGCTAGCAACTGCCACTTTTTCTTTTCTTGGGTTTCGGGAGGAAATATCTGCTCGATAATAGCCAAATCTACCGGGTGTAAATGAATACGAATATGTTGTTTTTGCAATGGTAGGGCCGCTACAGCCTGCTTTACTGTTTTAGCAATAACATTGGGATTGCTAACCAATTCAACCTGAACAATTTCAGCCGCCAACTTCATGGCTAAATCAACAATCTGCTGTTCAACTTCAGCATCAATTTGTCGATTAGGCTGGTGCAACTGGTCAATCAAACTTCCCCATTGCGCACCCAAGGCATCAATTTGCTGCTGGCCTTCGGTTAGGCCTTGGCTAAGGCCTTCTTGTTGGCCTTGGGTTTTCCCTAAAGCTAAGCCTTCTTCTTGACCACTAACCAAGCCTTCTTTATGACCCGCATCTTTGCCTTCAGCAAAGCCTTCTTCATAAGCTGACTGGCGAAGCGTTTCCAGCTCTTCAATGGTCATTGGCTCAAACTGAATTTCTGGTTCATCTTCTACCGGCTCTTCATTAAACCAAGCTGGTTTCATGTTTAATACATTGCTAACAGGCTCAGCGGTATCACGAGTCGTATCTTCAAACTCGGGCAGTGGCCAGGCAATATCTTCCACTACAGGGCTGTCGATTGCTTCTTCAGGCTCACTGCTTTGTTCAACGCCAGCAAGCAAGGCATCAATTGCAGCTTGTTCATCATTCTGTTCCTGTTGCTCTGAAGATTGCTCAACAGCGTCATTACTCGGCAATGCTTGAGCTTCGTCCAATAAAGCCGCTATATCATCATCGCCCATCACCGAATCAGTGTTTGCATCCGTAGCTGCTGGAGTCTGCTCTGCTGCGTGTTGAAATGTTTCATCCTCGTCTTGTTGCTGAGGCATCCCTTGGGTTTCTTCCAGTAAAGCCGCGATATCATCATCACCCATTACTGAGTCAGCGCTGTTTTCGTCTGCTGCAGCGTTAACTTCTGTATCTTGTGGTTTAACGGGTTTATCTTGTTCGGTCATTTTTATAAGAACTCGTCGCCGCCACCACCGCCAATCATAATTTCACCGGCTTCGGAAAGTCGACGAGCAATAGATAGGATTTCTTTCTGAGCAGTTTCTACTTCGCTCACTTTAATTGGCCCCATCGCTTCTAAATCATCACGTAGCATTTCTGCGGCCCGTTTAGACATATTATTGAAGATTTTCTCTTTAAGTGTTTCGTCAGCGCCTTTAAGCGCTTTTTGCAGTAACTCACCGGGTACATCACGCAACAATGTTTGAATACCTCGGTCGTCGATATCCACCAAGTTTTCGAATACAAACATAAGGTCTTGAATTTGTTGTGCCATTTCTTCGTCGCTTTCGCGAATAGAGTCCATCAACATGCCTTCCATATTGGTATCTAGGAAGTTCATGATGTTGGCTGCCGCCTTCAGGCCGCCCATTTTGGCTGCTTGAGCACCGGCTTGACCAGCAAATTGTTTTTCCATAATTTCGTTCAATTCGGTTAATGCTGCAGGCTGCACTTCTTCTAAATTGGCGATACGCATCATGAGGTCTAAGCGCACTTTGTCTTGGAACTGCGACATAATCTCTGCAGATTGCTCGGCTTCTAGGTAAGACAACACAATAGTTTGAATTTGCGGGTGTTCATTTTGAATGATGTTAGCCACCTGGCGGGCATCCATCCATTTCAAGGAATCGAGCCCTTTAGCCCCACTGCCCATAATAATTTGGTCAACTAAGCTAGATGCTCTATCTTCACCCAGTGCTGCAGTTAGCGCTTTACGTACGAAGTCTTGACTACCAATACCAATATTGGTGTATTTTTGAATATCGTCGATAAACAAACGATGAACCGCTACCACTCGCTCGTGAGAAAAGTCTTCTAACGAGGCCATCGCCATACCCAAACGCTGTACCTGTTTAGGTTCAAGATGACGGAATATGGTCGCGGCGTCATCTTCGTTGAGGCTCAGCATTAAAATCGCTGCGCGCTCAATGCCGTTCATATCTCCCAGAACTTCTTCTGGGTTGATTTCATCTTCATTTGGCATCGTTAATTACCCAATCTTTAATTACCATGGCTGCAAGGTCTGGTTCATTGGCGACGAGTGCTCGAACCGCTTTCAGCATGTCTTCATCTTTGTGTAAGTCTGGCAGTTTTAGCTGTCCATCGCGAATACCGAAATCGACCTCAGTATTGTCTGCCGATATTAGCTGTAAGTCATCATCATTTTCATAGGCCGCCAATGCAGCATCTAAGTCGGTCTCAGCATGTTCGCTGTCTTCACCGCTAGATAGGATGCGATTTAGCATTGGTCTTACTACTGCCACAATCAGCACAATCAAGACCAGTACACTACCCGCCATGCGCATGGCGCGCCAGAACCAAGCTTGCTCCCAAACAGGTAAATCAGCTTCGGTAAATATTTCTGGGCGAGAAAATGGCACACTCACCACTTCTAAAGTATCCCCTCGGCTTAAATTAAAACCGACACCACCTTGTAACAAACGTCGAATGCTGCCCATTTGCTCGGCAGACCGCGGTTCGCGGCTGGTTTCCCCAGAGTCAGAAACTTGACTATTGTAATCTAAAGCAACCGATACGCTTAAACGCCTTACTACACCCACTTGCGAGCGAGTATGACTAATGGTGGTATCTAGTTCGTAATTACGGGTTGATTCTTTATGACTACTACCGGATTGAGCTTGAGCATTAGCCCCACCCGCTTGCTCGGGAATTTCAGCAGGTAGCGGCGGCTGATTAGTCAATGCGCCAGGAATACCAATAGCGCCACCGCCAACATTATTATCTTCAATAGTGTATTCGCTACGAACTGCCGGTAAGTCTGGATTGAAACGCTTTTGAGTTTGCTC
The DNA here is from genome assembly GCF_005405585.1 of Agarivorans sp. Toyoura001. GTDB lineage: Bacteria > Pseudomonadota > Gammaproteobacteria > Enterobacterales > Celerinatantimonadaceae > Agarivorans. The sequence continues at coordinate 96,240 of NZ_BJEQ01000001.1, forward strand.
TACAGCAGTAAAATCTAAGGTTACATCTACTTCAGCGGTGTAATTACCCACCCCAACAATTGGGATCATAATTGCGTCAATTTTGTCTTTGTATTCGCTCTCGCGTTTACGCTCCATTTCAAACTCTTTACGAGTGCGAGAAGACAGTGGGTCTTGGCTACCCGAGTTAAGTAAGCGACCATTTTGATCGGTGACCGTAACCCGGCTAGGAATTAAACCTTGAACGGCGGAAGCTACAATATCTACGATTGAGTCAATTTCTTCTTGTTGTAAGCCATTCATACCACGCAAATTCACCACAACAGTGGCTGATGGTTTCTGCTCGCGACGGGCAAATACGTTGCTTTTAGGAATAGCTAATAATACTTGGGCTTTGCTCACTGAGTTCATTTGCTCAATGGCGGTGGCTAATTGGCGCTCACGACTAAGCTTTAATCGCTCACCTTCAAGGCGTTGGCTTACTCCAAATCCCATGTCGTTAAGCAAAATTTGTTCGCCATCAGGAACCGACTCAGTTAATCCAGAACGACGAAGTTTGAGTTTGATGCTTTGATATTGCTCGGCATTAACTAATACCGTATTGCCTTCTATGGTGTAAGGGATTTTGGCTTGGTCAAGAAAGTCTAAGGTTTCAACCAGCTCAGGCGTATTCATGGTACCCAGCGGACGCATCTCTGGCTCTTTGGCCCACATTAATAAAAATACGGCCATGGCCAAGCAGATAGCTAAAGCCAAAATCATAATGACTTGGCGTAGCACGTCGCTGTTGCTCAAGAATGAAAGTGCAGAACTCTGTTGTTCTGTTGCTTCCAAGCTATCACCGTCGCTATCTGAACCTAGTAGTGCGGGTTCTTGACTCATTGCGTTACTTCCTTCGCTCGCCACAATATTTCCCTAGCCATGTTAAACAGGCATAGAACTAATTTGTTTGTATGCATCAACTAATTTATTTCTTACTTGTACGGTGGCATCAAACGCGATGCTAGATTTTTGTGCGGCAATCATTACATCACCAATACCTACGTTACGGTCGCCTAAATCAAAGCGAGTGCGTAAATCATTGGCATTAGACTGCAAGCCATTTACGTTATTAATTGCATCTTTCAACAAGCTACCAAAATCACTGTTTACTTTAGAAACGCCTAGCTGACCATTAGGTTGAGCAAAGTCTTGCCCAATGCCGCCGGTTTTCATTTCTCCAGCCATTGATTGCAGTTCGCTAAATAGGTTTGCTGAATCAACTCTCATGATTTCCCTCTACCGCCAGATAAATGGCATTGTTGTTAGTTATACAGGGAAAAGCAAAAGACGCGCCAAGATTAATTAACAACTAATCTTAAGTTCTCTTTTGATTGAGGTTTGGTTAGGTAGTTTTTAACAAAATCGTTTTGCGGAAGAGGTCTCGCAAAGAAGTAACCTTGTGCTTGTTCACAACCCATCACCGAGGCCAAATTGGCTTGTGCTTGGGTTTCGATACCTTCAATAAGCACTTGGTATTTCATGCTACGGGCAATCATCACCATTGCTTTTACAATATGTTGATCGGATAAATTTTCTTCTAAGCCGCTAACAAAGGCGCGGTCAATTTTAAGAATAGTCACCGGTAAGTGTTTCAAGTAGGCCATAGACGAATAACCGGTACCAAAGTCATCGATTGCAATACCAAACCCTGCATCACGCATTCGTTGAATACTGGCTTTAGCCTCAGTGGGCTGTTCCATCATTGCCGACTCAGTAATCTCAATACAAATACGCTGCGGATTAACTTGCCATTGGCTCGCATAATTAATCGCAATTTTCTCCGCATGCCCCAAAGACACAGTGGTGGCAGAAAAGTTGACTGACAACTTGAAGCCTTCAGGTAGCTGGCTAGAAAAACGCGCCATAAAACGCATGGCATTTTGAAACACCCATTTATCAAGCTGCAATACTAAACCAGTTTCCTCGGCAACGGGGACAAATTCATCTGGCGAAATAGCACCTTCTGGAGTAAACCATCGCAGCAATACTTCTGCGCCAATCATTTTGTTAGTCTTTAAGCAAAATTGTGGCTGAAAGAATAAATCTAGTTCGTTATTACCAATTGCTTTACGCAGCTTAGATTCAAGAGTTAGCTTAACTAAACCCGCTTGGCTTAAATCGGGCCGATAACGGCAAATGCTAACGCCGGTTTTCACTGCATGATTCAAAGCAGTAAAAGTATTGGCTAACAAGGTATCGCTGTGAAGCGCTTCTCGGCGAGGATGATAACTGCAGTACCCCACATGACAACGAGTTAACAGTTGTAGTTGTTCTAGTCGCAACCAACCTCGACAGCTTTGCACGATTTGCTTAGCTATCTCGATCACTTCTTTGTCTTTATTCACATTTGGTACAACCACCACAAAATAGTGATGATACCAATAAGCAAGCTGGGCTTCTGGGTAGTGTTTACGTAGACTTTTTTGTACCCGCTTTGCATAAGCTTCTTTCGTCACTTCGCCTAGGCGCTGACCAAAGTTTTCAAACACTTCATTTTGCCTTGGGAAGTCGAACATCAATACTGACAAAGGTACGGCGTCATCTAACCAACTGGTGAGCAAGCGAGTAACATGGCGACGGTTTGGCAAACCGGTCACTTCATCATGGTTTTTCCAATACTCTAGCTGTTCTCGTAATTGAGTGGATTTAAGATTAGCTTTAACAAATTTTTGTCTCAGTAATATAACGCTAATGCTGACTACAAATAGTGCCATCAACAAACCGACAAACCACCAGTAAGAGATACTCGTTGCATCACCACTTTGAGCCGAGTAAGCCTGCCAACGTTGATAACTTTGCGCTAGTTGAGCTTCATCCATCGACAACAAGCCGCGATTGAGTAATGCGACCAGAGGTTTCCAATCGTCTCGAATAGCAAATTGATGCTGTAGTGATTCATCCAATATAAAAGATTGTTGTAAATGCCAACGCGGCATACCGCGTAAGTGAGCAGCCACTTCATCGCTACCTGCCAGTAACGCAATAGTTTGCTGCTCTACTACTGAGCGAATTGCGTCGGCGAGAGAGGCATAAATTAGCGGCTCTACTTCAGGGTAATTCTCCAGTAAAACTTCCTGAGCGCTACTTCCTGCAACCACCGCAATAGACTTGCCGGTGAGCTGTTGCATATTCCTCAAGCGCGCTTGCTGTAAAGGATTAAACAGGGCTAAGGGCTGTTGCCAGCTTGGTACGGTGTAACTAACAAAAGGGCTGAGGCGACGGTGAGTACTAGCACTACTTAACATGTCTACTTGACCATGCTGTAAGGCCAAGATGGCTTCAGAAACACTAGAGAAAATATGGTATTCAAGTTTTAAACGGGTTTGAAAGGCTAAACTATTGAGGGTATCAATGGCATAACCAGCAGGAGTGCCAGTATGGTCCACGTATTCCAAAGGCAGGCGATCAGCAACTACTGCCACCTTTATCTCTGGATTATCTTCGAGCCATTGATATTCACTCGCATTGACTATATAGGCATTCACGCCTAACGACCAACAACAACCTACCACTAGCAACGTTAAGTATCTAACGAGGCACAACCGCAAACTAATTAGCTCCTAAAACTCGCGCTATTGCCTTGGCATTCTTTGCGCCAAGTGCATTATTGCTAACAGCATACCAAAAACAACCAGAAAATATTTGATTCAAACGATACTAACTCGTTTAAAAGTCGCAGAAATGGGCAGTTAAGTCACAAATTCACATAAAGTTAATAAAACGCAGCATTAGCGCTATTTAACTAGGCTGAATAAGTGATTGATATTGCTCACTCCACAACATAGCTTGCAAATTAAGGTGTTCAATTTGCTTATAATCCATTCGTAATTGTGAGGCTAAGCGCTCAGTTTTATACCAGTGCCCTTCTTCATACGATTTAATAGTGAGCAACATGTAACGCAATAGCGACGGTTGCTCACTACATAGCGCATCTCTAATGTCTTGTTCTAGGGGTAAACTGTAAAGCAATTCGCTTAATGGTTTGTCTAAAAGTGCATCAAGCAAGGAAAACAAACCGCATAAAAATGCAGCTTCCTGCATAGCTGGCGATTTATGCATAGCCACCAGCTCACAAAATCGTGCTCGGTGTACCGACATACGCACTAATTCACGCGGTTTATGGCTTACCGCCATCGCGCTGGCAAGCAAGGCGACTAGCTTTCTGAGTTGAGTATTACCAATGTAAACAACGGCTTGCTTAATCGATGCCATTTCTTCCACTATGGGTAAACTTCCAGAATTAACAAAGCGTAATAATTTATAGCTAAGCCCTGTGTCTCGCTCAAAATAACGCACCACTTCATTGATATTTACATCTTCGCGAGTGGCGGCATAAAACAAGCGAGAAATCATTAAATAGCTGGCATCGATGTCTTTTGACACATGCATTTCAGGGCGACAAAAATAATAACCTTGGAAAAAATTAAAACCTAAATCTCGCGCTTGTTGGTATTCCTCTTGAGTCTCCACTTTCTCCGCTAACAATTTAATTTTTTTGCGCGTTTTTAAGGCCTCAAATAATGTACTTAGTTGTTCCAAAGGCGTACGTTGAATATCCACCTTTATCAAGCGGACAAACTTAAGATAAGGTTCCCATTCAGCTTTATAAACAAAGTCGTCAAAGGCTAAGCGATAACCTCGATGAAACAGCGATTGGCAACGCTTGTACAGTTTTTCACTGGGTTTGGCGGTTTCAAGAATTTCAATTACTACCTGCTTGCTAGGCAGTAATTTTACCATTTCTGAATGTAGACTTTCTTCAGGAAAGTTGATTAAAGCAGGTTTACCTTGAGTAATCGCATGCAAGCCATCATTAAGCTGAGTGCGAATAATTAGCTTAGACGTAGCCTCATGTGGATCGATATCAGGGTACACATTGTCGGGACCATCGCGAAACAATAGCTCGTAAGCGACGACTCGCTGCTTGCGATCGAGGATCGCCTGCCGCGCAGTGTAAACATTCATAGTTTTAGTTACCGTTTTAGCCGCGTTTTAGTATTGGCTTTTCGCCTATTTATTTTTAGTCTCAGCAGTGCTTGAGATAAAACGCGGATGTAAAAAAAGAGTCACCTAAGTGACTCTTCAAGACTAACTAAGTTATGAAAAATTTTCGACTACTTTATTCGCTAAGTTGTTGCAAGCGCTCAAAATAATCAGGGAAAGTTTTAGAAGTGCATTTCGGGTCATTAATGGTTACTGCTGTATCGCTTAACGCCACCAATGAAAAACACATCGCCATGCGATGATCATCATAAGTATCAATGGCCGCATGGTTTAATTTAGCTGGAGGAGTCACTTCAATAAAATCGTGCCCTTCCACTACGGTAGCGCCCACTTTTTTAAGTTCAGTAGCCATTGCCGCTAAGCGGTCAGTCTCTTTTACTCGCCAGTTATATACGTTACGTATAGCAGTAGTGCCTTTAGCAAACAAAGCCGCCGTGGCAATGGTCATAGCCGCATCTGGAATATGGTTCATGTCCAAATCAACAGCACTTAACTCACCACTACGGGCAATAATGTAATCATCGCCCCACTCTATATCAGCGCCCATTGCAGCTAATACGTCGGCAAACAATACGTCGCCTTGCATGGATTTTTTACCCACGCCTGTCACTTTCACTTCGCCGCCTTTTATTGCGCCAGCAGCTAAGAAGTAAGAAGCCGAAGAGGCGTCACCTTCAACCAGAAACTCGCCTGCACCCGTGTATGTTTGTTGGCCTTTAACCACAAAGCGCTGGTAGTTATCGTTTTCCACTTCAATGCCAAATGCCGACATCATCTTTAAGGTGATATCGATATAAGGTTTAGATACCAACTCTCCAACTATAGAGATCTCAATGTCTTGCTCGGCATAAGGTGCAGCCATTAGAAAAGCTGTTAAAAATTGGCTAGATACTGAGCCATCAACATCTACCTTGCCACCTTTAAGGCCTGTGCCTTTAATGTTTAGCGGCGGGTAGCCTTCGGTTTTTAAGTAAGTTACATCGGCGCCTACTTGGCGTAAAGCATCAACGAGTGCGCCAATTGGGCGCTCTTCCATACGCGGCTCACCGGTTAAGGTAAATTCGCCTTGGCTCAAACATAAGGCTGCACATAAAGGGCGCATTGCAGTACCGGCATTACCCAAAAACAACTCTTCGGCTTGCTCTACTTTAAATGCTCGGCCTAAACCCGTTACGCGGCATCGGCTTCGGTCGTCTGACAATTGGTAGCTCACACCCAATGTTTTGAGCGCGTTGAGCATATGGCGAATATCATCACTATCAAGCAAATTGCTTAATACAGTTTCACCTTCAGCTAAGGCTGCGAGCAATAAAGCACGGTTAGATACGCTTTTTGAGCCTGGTAAGTTAATTTCACCATTAATGCGAGAGATAGGCTGTAGGGTTAATTGTTCCATGTTTCAAATTCTCTACTTATTTAGTGCCAATAAGCTGGCTTAATGCTTGGATAAAAGTGTGATTTTCTTGCTCTGTACCAATACTTACCCGTAAATAACCAGGCATTTGATAAGGACCTACTGGGCGCACAATAACACCTTTGTGTAACAACTGCTGGTATAGAGCCTCGGCATCGCCGCCCGGCGCTAAAAAGCTAATGAAGTTGCCTTTTGAGGGAATAAAACTTATTTCAGCCTCCTCAAAAAAAGCCTCTAGTGTTGCTAGGCCTTGTTGATTAAGCGCTACGCTGTGTTGCAAATACTGTTGATCTTGCAATGCTGCCGCAGCCGCCACCAAACTTAAACTGTTTACGTTAAAAGGCTGGCGTAAGCGATTGAGTAAATCGGCGATTTCCGGATTTGAAATTGCGTAACCTACGCGCAAACCTGCTAAGCCGTATGCTTTAGAGAAGGTGCGAGTAATCACTAAGTTGGAAAACTCGCTTAACCATTGTGTTGAAGGTGCTTGCTGGTCTTCGTTTAAGTACTCGTAATAAGCTTCATCCAATACCACCACTACATGTTCTGGTACTTTTTGCATAAAGTCATATAAGGCTTCACTACTCAAGTAGGTACCCGTAGGGTTATTGGGGTTGGCGATAAACACTAAGCGAGTGTTATCTGTAACCGCCTCAGCCATGGCATCTAGGTCATGACCCCAATTTTTAGCCGGTACCACCACCGCTTTAGCGCCAATAGCCTGCGTAACAATGGGGTAAACTACAAAGGCATGCTGTGAAAAAACCACTTCATGCTCCGGGCTAACAAATACTCTAGCGATAAGATCTAATACGTCGTTAGAGCCATTACCCAAGGTAAACTGCTCTGACGCTAGTTGGTACTTATTCGCCAAGGCTTGCTTAAGGTAAAAACCATTTGAGTCAGGATAACGGGTTAACTCAGCAATCGCTTGCTCGATTGCTGCGCTAGCTTTGGGGCTCATACCCGTTGGGTTTTCATTAGACGCTAGTTTAACAATATTGCTAATGCCTAACTCGCGTTCAAGTTCATCGGTAGGTTTGCCTGCTTGGTAAGGTCGTAAGCCTTGAATACCCAGACTAGCTAAGGCATGAAAATCACAGCTCATATTACTTCCTTAACCGTTACGCTTAGCAAAGTCGCGCATAAAGCTCACTAGCGCTTGTACGCCTTCAATTGGCATAGCGTTATAAATGCTAGCGCGCATGCCGCCAACAATCCGATGACCTTTTAGCGTCACTAAACCCTCTGCTGCAGACTCAGATAAAAAAGCCGCATCCAAATCGCTATTGGCTAACTGAAAAGGAATATTCATTTTAGAGCGGTTTTCTGGCGCTACATTGTTTTGGTAAAAGTCACTACTATCAATAAATGAATAGAGTAACTCCGCTTTCGCCGCATTCTTTTCAGCCATTGCGCTTAAGCCGCCTTGAGATTTTAGCCACTTAAAGACTAAACCCGCTAAATACCAAGAATACGTTGGCGGCGTATTAAACATTGAATCACTACCCGCTAATAAGCTGTAGTTAAAAATGTTGGGGGTAAGCTGATGAGCTTTATCGAGTAAATCGTCACGAACGATAGCAATGGCTAAGCCTGATGGGCCGATATTTTTCTGCGCGCCCGCGTAAATAAGACCAAACTTACTTACATCGATAGGTTGCGATAAAATAGTAGATGAGAAGTCACCCACTAGCACCATATCACCTACCTCAGGAATCTCATCAATGGCAATGCCTTCAATGGTTTCATTTGGGCAATAATGCACATAAGCCGATTGCTCGTCGTATTGCCACTCTTTGCTTGGTTTAACCGCTACCTGCCCTTGAGCATTTGTGCTTATCGCATCAAATACTTTAGCTTCGGCGTGCTTTTCACCTTCTGCTACCGCGCCTTTCGACCACTGACCGGTACTAATAAAGCTAATTGACGTTTTGTCGCCGAGTAAGTTTAACGGTGCAGCAGCAAACTGTCCTCGACCGCCGCCTTGGCAAAACAATACTTTATAGTTATCAGGAATGTTTAATAGGTCTCGAAGATCTTGCTCAGCTTGTGCAGCCATAGCAATATATTCTTTGCCACGGTGACTCACTTCCATGACAGACACACCTAGCCCCTGCCAATTGCAAAATTCTGCCTGTGCTTGTTGCATTACTGCTTCAGGTAACATGGCTGGACCGGCACAAAAATTATAAATTTTATCCATGCTAAATCTCTTACTAATATGTTGTGTGCGACCACTCAAGTGGTTCGTATGCTGTTTTTAAACAAAAACGAGCGGCTAAAAGCCGCCCGTTGTTTTTATTATTTATGACTATTCTGGTTCGGGGTCACTGCTGGCAGTTTCATCACTGCTCGCGGCGGGCTCTTCACCAGTAGCTGGAGCCGCTACCTCGCCTTCGGGTATTTCACCTTCAGCGCTTTCATCAAACTCCGGTTCTTCTATCTCGTCAATACGCTGTAAACCGACTACTTTCTCATCTTCAGTAGTACGGATTAAGGTAACACCTTGCGTATTACGGCCCACCAGTGATACTTCATTAACGCGAGTACGAACTAGCGTACCGCCGTCGGTGATTAGCATCATTTCTTGGGCTTCAGTGACTTGTACCGCACCAACCACAAGGCCATTTCGGTCACTCACTTTAATAGATACTACGCCTTTTGTTGCGCGGCTCTTAGCTGGATATTCTTCAAGTTTAGTACGTTTACCGTAACCATTTTCGGTGGCGGTAAGAATATCACCGTCGCCGTTTGGCACAATTAACGACACCACTTTTTGGCCCGCATCTAAGGAAATACCACGAACACCCGCAGCAGTACGGCCCATTGGACGTAACGCTAGTAGCTCTTCACCGGTTTCTGGGTCTAACTTAACCGCGCCAGTTTCACTGTCACGTTGCTTCTCGTTGAAACGAACAACTTTACCCGCATCCGAGAACAACATGATTTCGTTATCACCACAGGTAATATCAACACCAATTAGCTTGTCATCGTCGTTCAAGTTAATCGCGCGAATACCGCTAGATAACGGACGTTTAAACGCAGTTAACGGCGTTTTCTTAACTGTACCGTTTGCTGTAGCAAACAAGATGAACTTGTCTTCTTCATACTCACGTACTGGTAGAATAGCGGTGATACGCTCATCCTCTGTTAACGGAAGTAGGTTAACAATTGGCTTACCACGTGCTTGACGACTGGCTAAAGGTAATTGATATACCTTCATCCAGTACACTTTACCCACCGTAGAGAAACACAGAACAGTATCGTGAGTGTTTGCTACTAATAGTTTTTCGATGAAGTCTTCATTCTTCATCTTAGTCGCGGCTTTACCTTTACCACCACGGCGCTGAGATTCGTACTCAGTCAATGGTTGGTACTTAACGTAGCCTTCGTGAGATAGCGTTACTACCACGTCTTCTTCGTTAATTAAGTCTTCAATCGACAAATCAGAGCTATTGGCTGAAATTTCAGTACGACGCTCATCACCAAATTGCTCACGCACTTCAATAAGTTCGTCGCGAATCACTTCCATCAAACGATCAGGGCTATTTAAAATGTGCAGTAATTCAGCGATAAGATCCAATAGGTCTTTGTATTCGCCAATAATTTTTTCATGTTCTAGACCAGTTAACTTATGTAAACGTAAATCTAGAATAGCTTGAGCTTGAATGGGCGTGATGAAGTATTGACCATCACGAATACCAAACTCAGCTTCTAACCAGTCTGGGCGAGCTGCGTCGTCACCCGAGCGCTCCAACATAGCCGCTACCGCGCCTAAGTCCCAACCTTTCGCAACTAAAGCCGCTTTAGCTTCTGCTGGCGTAGGAGATGTTTTGATTAGCTCAATAATTTCGTCGATGTTGGCTAGCGCAATAGCTAGGCCTTCAAGGATATGAGCACGGTCACGGGCCTTACGTAATTCAAATACGGTACGACGTGTTACTACTTCACGGCGGTGACGAATGAAACACTCAATCATTTCTTGCAGGTTGAATATCTTAGGCTGGCCGTTATCTAGGGCCACCATATTCATACCAAAAGACACCTGCATTTGCGTTTGTGAATATAGGTTGTTAAGAACAACTTCACCCACTGCGTCACGCTTAAGCTCTACAACAATACGCATACCGTCTTTATCAGACTCATCACGCAGTGCAGAAATACCTTCAAGCTTCTTATCTTTTACTAGTTCAGCCATCTTCTCGATAAGGCGAGCTTTGTTCACTTGATAAGGGATCTCGTGAACAATAATGGTTTCTTTACCATTTTTGTCGATAACCACTTCAGCTTTAGAGCGAATAGACACTTTACCGCGACCAGTGCGGTAAGCCTGAATGATTCCGGCACGGCCATTAATAATACCGGCGGTTGGGAAATCAGGTGCTGGAATAAACTCCATCAGCTCATCAATAGTGATGTCTGGGTTTTCGATCATTGCCAAACAACCATTAACCACTTCAGTTAAGTTGTGAGGCGGAATATTGGTTGCCATACCTACCGCAATACCAGAAGAACCGTTCACCAATAAGTTAGGTACACGGGTAGGTAAAACTGCAGGGATTTGCTCGGTACCATCATAGTTAGGTACAAAATCAACGGTTTCTTTTTCTAAATCAGCCAACAAAGAGTGGGCTAATTTATCCATACGAATTTCGGTATAACGCATGGCCGCCGCAGAATCGCCGTCCACCGAACCAAAGTTACCTTGACCGTCTACCAACATATAACGTAGCGAAAACGGCTGCGCCATGCGAACAATCGTATCGTAAACAGCACTGTCACCATGCGGGTGATATTTACCAATTACATCACCTACCACACGGGCAGATTTTTTATAAGGTTTATTCCAATCGTTGCCCAATACATTCATTGCGAATAGCACTCGGCGATGCACTGGTTTCAAACCATCACGTACATCTGGCAAGGCTCGGCCCACAATAACGCTCATGGCATAATCAAGGTAAGAGCTCTTTAACTCATCCTCAATATTGACCGGCGAAATCTGATTTGCTAGATCGCTCATAGACGACAAAATCCTTCGTTTTTATTGCTTTTTACAATTACTAAGCGTAATCGCAAACTTTACCATAAAATAGCGGCCTTAACAGGCTTGATGTCGCTCTTTTCAGTTAGAAAAATGAAAAAACTCAAGAATTGAACAAAAGCTAGTGACTGCATTGAACAAGTTCTTATAATGCCTACAAATACTGATGTGGATTGAACCTTAAATGGAACACGGTAAAAATAACCAAAACGTTGATCATCAAGAGATTGCTCATTTTGCAGGCTTAGCCTCGCGATGGTGGGATAAACAAGGTGAGTTCAAAACCTTGCACCAAATCAATCCACTGCGTCTTGACTATATCGAACGGGGTGCAGCCGGCTTATTTGGCAAGAACGTATTGGATGTAGGTTGTGGTGGCGGCATTTTGGCCGAAAGCATGGCTGTTCGAGGTGCTAAGGTTACAGCCATTGATATGGGCAAAGAGCAAATAGAAGTGGCCAAACTGCATGCTTTAGAAACGGGCAGCCAGTTAAGCTATTTACAAACCACAGCCGAAGCCCATGCCGAAGAACATCCAGCAGCTTATGATGTAGTCACTTGCATGGAGATGATTGAACACGTGCCCGACCCTGGTTCGGTGATTGCTGCTTGTGCTCAATTAGTGAAACCTGGCGGCAAGATTTTTGTGTCCACCATTAATCGTACCCCTAAAGCTTACTTGTACATGATTTTAGCCGCAGAGAAGCTACTCAAAATTGTTCCTAACGGCACCCATCAGCATGATAAGTTCATTCGCCCTTCAGAATTGTTAGCATGGGCTGACGACAATGCACTACGCAGTGAGGCCATTAGCGGCGTGCAGTTTTTCCCGGTGATTGAAAGCTTCCGCTTAAGTAACAATGTTGATGTTAACTATATGGTGCAACTGGCAAAGCCGGAGCTAAACAATGACTAAACAAGCGGCGGTATTATTCGATTTAGACGGTACCTTATTAGATACCGCTCCCGACTTAGGCGCAGCAGCTAACTATGTATTAGCCAAACACCAACGAGCTCCGCTTAGTATGGCGCAAGCACGCCAGTTAAGCTCTCACGGCGCTATAGGTTTGCTCAAAGCAGGTTTTGGTGAAACAGACTGGGCAAACCAGGCCCAAACTGAGTTACGCCAACAGCTGCTTGATTACTATCAACAGCACATTTGTGAAGGCACTGATTTCTTCTCAGGGATTAGGCAAGCTTTACAATGGCTGAATCAGCACTCGATTGCTTGGGGTGTGATTACCAATAAGCCTGAAGGACTAAGCAAACAACTACTTGCTCACTTCCCTGAGTTTGAACAATGCGCAGTATTAGTCGGTGGCGATACGATTGCCCAGCGTAAACCCGATCCTGAACCAATGCTGCTCGCCTGCGACACCATCAAGGTAGATCCTCTACATTGCCTATATGTGGGAGATGCCGAGCGCGATATCGCCGCAGGCAACAACACAAACATGACCACTTTGCTCGCCTTATGGGGTTACATTTCAGAGCAAGATAATATAGAGCTTTGGGCTGCAGATTTACACTGTGAAAAAAGTGAGCAACTCGAACAAACTATAAGCGACTGGCTGAGCAAATTGTAGGCAGCTTCAAGTTTTATAAAAATAAATTTTTTGAGTAAAATTTTACGAAAAAAAACTTGCATTAATGCCAGCTAGCCAGCTTATATAGATAGCTAGTTAGTGAGCACTAACATATGTGAGTTATCTGCAAGTTATACACAATTTCTTCTTTTCTGCTAGAGCTTGCGAAAAAGCCAAAACCTCATTATCTTGTACCCATAGATTTTAAAAACACTATATCTAGTGGCTAACCGTAAATAGCAGTACTAGATAAGCAGCAGCAAAAATTAGGATACAGGGCCTCCCCTTCATGAATAAAGATCTTCTGATAACCAAACGAAGCGGTAAACAAGAAGCGATCAACTTAGATAAGATCCACCGAGTGATTACTTGGGCCGCTAAAGGCCTAAAAAACGTATCGGTATCGCAAGTAGAACTTAAATCTCACATCCAGTTCTACGACGGTATGGCGACCAAAGATATTCATGAAACCATTATTAAATCTGCTGCGGATTTAATCTCTCAAGAAACCCCAGATTATCAATTTTTGGCTGCGCGTTTAGCCGTGTTCCATCTTCGTAAGAAAGCTTATGGCCAGTTTGAACCGCCAGCGCTTTACGACCACGTTGTAAAACAATGTGAAGCAGGTCGTTACGACATGCATTTGCTAAAAGATTACACACCTGAAGAGTTCGCCCAAATGGACGACTTTATCGACCACTGGCGCGATATGGACTTTTCATACGGAGCAGTTAAGCAGTTAGAAGGCAAGTACCTTGTTCAGAACCGAGTCAGCGGCGAGATTTTTGAAAGCGCACAGTTTTTGTATATTTTGGTGGCGGCGTGTTTATTTGCTCACTACGATAAATCGGTTCGTTTAACCTACATCCGTCGCTTTTATGATGCGACCTCTAAGTTCAAAATCTCTTTGCCAACGCCGATTATGTCGGGCGTTCGTACCCCTACTCGTCAGTTCAGCTCTTGTGTACTGATAGAGTGTGGCGATAGCTTAGAGTCTATTAACGCCACAGCGTCTTCTATTGTTACTTACGTGTCGCAACGTGCAGGTATTGGTATCAACGCTGGTCGCATTCGTGCCCTAGGCAGTGAAATTCGTGGCGGCGAAGCCTTCCACACAGGTTGTATTCCATTCTATAAATACTTCCAAACTGCGGTTAAATGTTGTTCACAAGGCGGCGTTCGTGGTGGAGCAGCAACCATTTTCTACCCATTCTGGCACTTAGAAGTAGAGTCACTATTAGTACTTAAGAACAACCGTGGTGTAGACGACAACCGTGTTCGCCATATGGATTACGGTGTTCAGTTAAACAAATTAATGTACCAACGTTTGGTAAAAGGCGAAAACATCACCCTGTTCTCGCCAAGTGATACTCCAGGTTTATACGACGCCTTCTTTGAAGACCAAGACAAATTTGAACGCTTGTATGAGCAATACGAACAAGACCCGAGTATTCGTAAAGAACAGATTAAGGCGGTCGATTTATTCTCTTTGTTAATGCAAGAGCGCGCGTCAACAGGTCGTATCTACATTCAAAACGTTGATCACTGTAATACGCACAGCCCATTTGACCCAGCTCAAGCCCCGGTACGTCAATCTAACCTGTGTTTAGAAATTGCCTTACCCACAAAGCCGCTGCAGCATGTACATGATGAAAACGGCGAAATTGCCCTTTGTACTTTATCGGCCTTTAACTTAGGAGCGATTGAAAACCTAGACGAGCTAGAAGAGTTATCAGACTTAGCAGTACGCGCTTTAGATAGCTTACTCGACTACCAAGATTACCCAATCAAAGCCGCGAAAAAAGGCTCTGACGGTCGCCGTACCTTAGGCATAGGCGTGATTAACTACGCCTATTACTTGGCCAAAAACGGCACTAAATACAGTGACGGCAGTGCTAACAACTTAACTCACCGAACCTTTGAAGCTATTCAATACTGGCTATTAAAAGCCTCTATGCGTTTAGCCAAAGAGCAAGGTGCTTGTCCAATGTTTAACGAGACAACGTACTCGCAAGGCGTATTGCCTATCGATACTTACAAAAAGTCTCTAGATAAACTCAGTGACGAACCGCTGCATTATGATTGGGAAGAGCTACGCGAAGAAATCACTACGCATGGTTTGCGCAACTCTACCCTGTCGGCATTAATGCCATCAGAGACCTCAAGCCAAATCTCTAACGCGACCAATGGTATTGAACCACCACGTGGATTTATTAGCGTTAAAGCCAGCAAAGACGGTATTCTTAAGCAAGTAGTGCCAGACTTCGAAAACCTTAAGCAAAATTACGAACTGCTATGGGACATACCAAATAACGAAGGTTACTTGCAGTTAGTTGGCTTGATGCAGAAGTTTGTCGACCAAAGTATTTCAGCTAATACCAACTACGACCCAACCCGTTATGAAGGCAACCGCGTACCAATGAAAGCGCTGATTGCCGACCTATTAACCGCCTATAAATACGGGGTTAAGACGTTGTATTATCATAACACCCGTGATGGCGCTAGCGACCAACATGACGATATGAAGCCAGAGCCAGAAGACGATGATTGCGCTGGCGGTGCATGTAAGATTTAAGCCAAGTTTACGCGCGCAAGCGCAACAAGAATTTTTAGGAAAAAAATGTAGATGAGCTACTCAATTTTTACTCAAAATGCCAACGACGCCACCAAAGAGCCTATGTTCTTTGGTCAGCCGGTAAACGTGGCCCGTTATGACCAACAACGTCATGAGATATTTGAAAAACTAATCGAAAAGCAGCTGTCCTTTTTCTGGCGCCCAGAAGAAGTAGACGTAAGCCGTGACCGGATTGATTACAACAAATTGCCCGCTCACGAGCAGCATATCTTTATTAGTAATCTAAAGTACCAAACGCTGTTAGATAGCATTCAAGGCCGTTCGCCAAACGTAGCATTACTGCCGCTAGTCAGCTTGCCTGAGCTAGAAACCTGGATTGAAACGTGGGCCTTTAGTGAAACGATTCACTCACGCTCATATACTCACATTATTCGTAACATAATGGGCAATCCTGGTGAAGTGTTTGACGACATTATGGAAAACGAAGAGATCATCAAACGAGCCAATGACATTGCTGGTTACTACGATGATTTAATTCAAGCCACCTCTATTTACCATTTACACGGTGAAGGGCAACACGAAGTGGCAGGCGTGGTTCACAACATTACCGTGCGTGAACTCAAGAAAAAACTCTACTTGTGTTTAATGTCGGTAAACGTACTGGAAGCAATCCGCTTCTACGTAAGTTTTGCTTGTTCGTTTGCTTTTGCTGAGCGCGAGTTAATGGAAGGTAATGCTAAAATCATCAAACTGATTGCCCGCGATGAAGCACTACACCTTACCGGCACGCAGCACATGATTAACCTAATGCGCGAAGGCAAAGACGACCCTGAAATGGCCGAAATTGCTGCCGAGTGTGAAGTAGATGCATGGCGCATGTTTACCGATGCTGCAGAGCAAGAAAAAGAATGGGCGCAATACCTATTCAAAGACGGCTCGATGATCGGTTTAAACGAAGAAATTTTAAGCCAGTACGTAGAGTACATTACTAATACACGTATGCAGGCTGTAGGTTTATTGCCTTGTTTTGAAGACCGTAGTAACCCAATTCCATGGATTAACTCATGGTTAGTCTCAGACAACGTACAAGTTGCTCCACAAGAAGCGGAAATCAGTTCTTACCTTGTGGGTCAGATTGATTCAAGCATCGACATTGATGACTTCGAGGATTTCGAACTGTAATGTCTCAGCAAGAAGGTCGCGTTATAGCAGGTGGCATTGAGGTGGTCGTAGATGGCCACCACAAGAGCATTCTCGAAGCCTATGAACAAGCGGGTTTTACCCCAGAGTTTCATTGTCGCGAGGGCGTATGTGGTGCCTGCCGTACCACCTTAGTAAAAGGTGAAGTGGAATATACCCAATCACCTTTAGCTAACATCCCTAAAGGTCAAATCCTTAGCTGCTGCAGCAAACCTAAAGGGACTATTGAAGTAGCCGAACTACCGCCTTTTAAACGCAAAATTGCATAACTCAAACTCTAATATCAACCAACGAGCCAACTGTAAGAGTAATTAAGTAACATTAATAGAGAATACCACTTGTCTAACAAAAATGACTCAGGGTTAATCATAAAGATATTCTTGTTTAAGAATAGGTAAATGCCAAACTGTAACGAGTAAATGAGAGGCATAAGCCTCCCAGTTATCAAATTACAGACTTATAGAAGTAGCAGTTAATACGGGAGTTAAACGCTCACTACCTACTGATGAACTAACGACATCGCTCATAGTGTTTGAATCAAAACTCGCCATTGCGTCGATGAGGCTATCAACCGAATTAACTTCTACTTCAGCAACATCAAAATCACCAATTACTCGACTTACACCGCCGTCAAAAATAAACTCTTGTAATTGGTAATATCTGTTTACATACCAACTCTCAACAGTTACCTTATCGTCGCTCCCGTCAACCGAAATAATCAAATTATCATTAGTCTTCTCAAATGTTAGTTGTTCTTCAGATATACCTTCACCAAATTGTAATACGTCATGGCGCATGGTGCTCCAATCGTACGCATTAATAATGTCTTGGCCATCTCCTTTAGAGAAAAGGTAGGTATCGCTGCCGCGACCACCCGTAAGCCTGTCATTTCCTTCTCCTCCTTCGAGAATATCATCTCCTTCACCGGCTGTAATATCATCAGCACCTTGACCGCCGCTGAATATATCTCGGCCATCATGTCCAGACAAAACATCATCCCCAACAGTTCCAAGGCTTATTAATGGACTATTTTGGGTTAACTCTATAAAGCTTTTACTGCTTCCATCTGAAAACTCAAAAGCTTGGAGCTCGTAGTATCGATTGGTAAACCAACTTTCTACTGTTATTTTGTCCTCACTACCGCTGAAAGTAATAACTAGCGCCTCTCCTATTTTCTCAAAAGCTAGTTGTTCTTGTGTAATTCCATCACCAAATTTAAGTAAATCTCGACGTTCATTTCCCCAATCGTAGTTGTTAATGGTGTCTTGACCGTCTCCTTGAGAAAACAAATATGTATCGCTACCTCGCCCACCAGTTAAGTAATCGTTTCCAGTGCTTCCGTTGATAATATCGTCGCCAACGCTCCCAGTTAACTGATCATCTCCCGTACCACCTAGGACAAGATTAGCTGTCCCGTCATCGGGGTCTGTGGTTCCACCATCTGGGTCTGTGGCTCCACCATCTGGGTCTGTGGCTCCACCATCTGGGTCTGTGGTTCCACCATCTGGTATATTGCCACCATTAGCTATAATACTTTCAAACTCAGAAGCAGCTATTTGTTCTCCGCTAGCTAACTCAATGTAGGAAATCGCAGCGTCATCATTAGTGAAGTGCCACTTTACAGCTACGCCTTGATCATTGGTGCCATTAACCAAAATAACCAAATCATCTTCAATCCTCAGTAAGTACAGGTCTTCTTTAGTGAAGCCATCAATGAACAATACTCCGTCATTTCCGCCCCCCTTGTTATCAATAATGTCTAAACCACCGTTTACACCATAGTAATAAATATCATCTCCAGCACCACCTCGCAGAGTATCTTGGCCTTGCTCACCAAATAAGTGATCATTTCCCGCTCCACCCTCTAATATATCAGCGCCATCAGCAAGCAAACCGGTTCCATCTCCACCATATAACGTATCGTCGCCACCGCTTGCTTGAATAGAATCATTACCTAAACCACCATAAATAATGTCATCGCCTGTAAATGAGAAGTTTTCATTTGATTCATCTCCATTTATATAGTCATCACCGGCTCCGCCCATAATAAGGTCGTTTCCACCGCCGCCGTAAACTATATCGTTACCATTACCAGCAAAAATTTGGTCATCTCCATGGTAAGCGCCATCTAAGGAATTAGAGTCACCGTAAATTCTGTCAGCGCCATCTCCACCGGTAATAACATCATTACCAACTTCACCCCAGATTTTATCATCACCTTCTCCGCCATCAATCACGTCGTCATGATTAACACCCCCGGCATCACTTTCAACTTCATCAACGATATAATTAGTACCTGATTGATAAACGCCACCAGGAGTAAATCCACCAACAGTGTTTTCTATAATTTCACTGTCACCGTAGATTTTATCATTGTCCGCACCGCCATTTAGAAGGTCATTGCCGGTCCCACCAACCAACAAATCCTCACCGGTTCCACCAATTAACGTATCAATGCCGTCTTCGCCGGCTAAGATGTCGTGGCCACTGCCACCGTATAAAAAGTTTTCGGTGGAAAGGTCACTTTCATAAAAACTCAACTCTTCTTTTAAGGTAACCGTTCCGTTGTATATTTGAGTACGCCAATTAGCGAATAAGAAGTCGTGACCATCTCCTCCATATATATGATCACTGCCAGAAAAGCCCGATAGCAAATCTATTCCGCCTAAACCCCAAATGTAGTCATCTCCATACATCCCATTAATCAAATTTTTCTGGTCAGAGCCGGTTAGCTGATCATCTAAGTTCCCACCTTCAAACACCGTGTCATACAATATTCCAAAGCCTGCAACAGAAATTTGCTCAGCAACGGCAGCGTCATAAATAATTTCTTTATCATTTATAAATTGGTATTCCGCAGTTTGCTCTCTTCCCACATAAGATTGGAAATACCTTTTATTGTCAAATATATCAAATAGTGGAGCAGTATCAGATATAACATAGGTATTACTGTCATCTGCAATAGGAGCTTCCTCTTCAAACTGATTTAACACAAATCCAAAGTCATTCACTATTTCAGAGGTGTTCTCTATGGTTAGTGTTCCTTCGGAATCACTCATTGAAACAATGAGTATTCCTTCTTCTGAAAACGAATAAACATTGCCCTGCTGATCTTTGTAAATACTACTGCCAACCGAAGTCTGTTCTAGCTCACTAATCTCTTGCCCATTAATTACTAATTTATTTGCACCATAACCATCAAAAATTACATCGTTACCGTCGCCAGAGTTATAGTAATAGGTATCATTACCTAGACCACCGTACAATGAATCGTTACCCTTACCACCAGTGAGTAAGTCATCACCTTCACCACCAACAATGATGTCGGTGGCGTTCCCCCCTACTAAGGTATCATTACCTGCTCCACCATCTAGTTGATTAGTGTATCCTTCACCCGTTGGGGTTGCTTGGTCACCAAATATTTGGTCATCGCCATCACCACCGGATAGGTAATCATTTCCTTCACCACCGACTAAATAATCATTACCGTTACCACCATATATGTTGTTATCGGAATCACCACCATAAGTAGTATATGAATGGATCATAGAGCCGGTAGCGCTGTCGAAAGTCATAAGAACTGAATTTGCACTATCTGCACCGGTGCCATTTACTCGTATCTCACTAACAAAGCCTTCTGCATTAACATCGCCTACAAGTACCTCAAAACGGCTAGTATCAATGGCCATTACTTCACCGTTAATTGAATAAATACGGCACTGCTGGTTTGCATCATCAAATTCAATGCCTTCAGGCCTAATTCGATTATCTTCAGTACCGTCTTTAGGGAAGGTGTCTACAATAAACTCTACCGGTTTAGGGTCGTAGCTAAATATGCCTTCTAATGACTCAAAGCTATCAATAACTAAATCTGAAAAATAAGTACCACCTTCTGGCCTAACTAAAGAATAAACAGCCAAGCCCACGCCTACAGCAGTAAAAGCGACAGCTAAAGCAGGCGTAGCTGCTGCTAAAGCTGCAGTGGCAAGACCTAGTCCAGCAATATCTAGAAGCACATTATCTGATGGCTTCCCATAGTTTTCTAAATCCTCATAAAAAGTATTTGTAATCCCAGCTATCTCTATAGGCTTCAACCCCGGTATAGACTTACCAACTAAATGAGATAGAGTATTTAGAGCCCCAGCTAAGTCACCAGCAGCCCTAATATGATCTCCTTTTTGAAAATTATTTGCAGCACCGGCTATTTGTATACTAGCTGTAGATTTACCGCTTAGTATATTAATCACTGCTTCTGCGCTGGACGCTGTTCTATTAGACATTATTTACCCTTAAATAAATTTGTAGCTGTTGACATGATAACTATTACAGAAAAAATCATAATTATAATTACGAAAGAACTAACTGGAGAGAAATATCTTTCTTTCACTTCATTTTTTTCAAAATATTCCTCTCCCAAAATAATCAAATTTGTTATAAACATTCCGTCCGCATCAAAGAACCCTGGAATAAACTCGACACAAGCATTCACTCCAACACTTTCTTTAATCCCCCCCAAATAATGTTCATGATAAAAAGAGTTCATCTTAAAATCATGTCTTACCTTCCCAACAGATAAAACTAAATGCCAAGATGAGCTCCCCCTTGCTATATTTGGCTTTTCGCGGTCATGATAATAATCATCTAACACTCCACAAATAGTCTCTCGCTGCTCGAAGCTTTCTTCCGTTCGGAATAAACCACTAGTTGATGGCTTCATCATTGTTAAAAGAAGAATACACCCAAAATAAAAAAAAGTTCTTTTAAAACCTTTCGGCGGAAATTCAAAATTCATATAACTGCCCCCTAACAATCAAAACCTTGAGAAACACACAAGTTTGAATAAAAATAAGAACTATTGGCTAATTGATAGTGACTACCACTTTCAACTAACTCACCTTCATTAATAACAAGTATTCGATCGCAGTTTCTAATAGTATTTAAGCGATGGGCAATGCTTATTACTGTTCGCCCTTTGGTTATCTCTGGGAGGCGACTGATAACTGCAGCTTCAGACTCATAGTCTAATGCGCTAGTGGCTTCGTCTAATATTAGAATTTTAGGGTTGGTAATGAGTGCTCTAGCCAAGGCTATTCGTTGCCTTTGCCCGCCTGACAAATTACCTGCACGTTCGGTTAACTGGGTGTTATAGCCTTGCTCAAGTTCGCATATAAACTCATGCGCTCCAGCAAGATTGGCAGCTTGCTCTATTTCAGTAATATTTGCTTGAGGGCAACACTGACGAATATTGTCGGCAATAGAGCCTGAGAAAAGGTGATTGTCTTGAAGTACAATGCTCATATTGCGACGAAGCTCGACCGGATCAGAAATGGCTAAATCTTGTCCGTCTATATATATTTCTCCAGAGTCTGGGCTATATAAACGCTGCACTAGCTTAGTTAATGTACTCTTGCCTGATCCGGAGCTTCCGGTAATGCCAATAAACTCGCCAGGTTGTATAGAAAAGCTCAAATTTCGCAATACTTCAGGCGCGTCACTTTGATAACGAAATCGTACTTGATTAAAACGAATAGCACCTTTAACAGCGGGGCTTGAAGTTAAGCCATCAGAATCTGATTCTGGAGGCTCTGACAAAATATCACCAATACGCTTTAATGAAATAAGGGAGTGTTGAAACTCTTGCCAAATTTGGGATAAACGTAAAATAGGTTGAGTCACTTGGCTAGCTAACATATTAAAAGCGACCAACTGCCCAGCAGTTAAGTCACCAGACAGAACCAGTTTAACACCTAACCATAATAGTAATGCCGAAGATAACTTTTGAATTAATCCAACGCCCTGCT
This sequence comes from Agarivorans sp. Toyoura001, assembly GCF_005405585.1. Classification (GTDB taxonomy): domain Bacteria; phylum Pseudomonadota; class Gammaproteobacteria; order Enterobacterales; family Celerinatantimonadaceae; genus Agarivorans. The sequence continues at coordinate 118,888 of NZ_BJEQ01000001.1, forward strand.
GTGCCCATATACTGGTAATACGAGCACTAAGGTTAGATTTCAACTCAAGAGCCAAGCCTAACCGCCAAGCTTTAATAAATCCATATTCAACTGCATTGGTTTTTATGGTTTCTATGCCTGTGACCGCTTGATTTAAATAAGCTGTATTTTCAGCTGAACACTCAAAGCTATTGTTTACACGCTTCCTCAGGCTTGGCCCAATAAGCAACCAAAAAACAAAATATATAACTAAAGATATAAACACAACAGCGGTCAACTGAGGTGAGTAAAAAAACATTACCAGTAGAAAAACACCAACAAAAAACAAATCTAAAACTAGACTTAATGCCGAACCAGATAAGAATTGACGAATATTGTCCATCTCTCTAACTCGCGCAATAATTTGGCCACTTTGTTGCTTACCAAAAAATCCCATAGGAAGCGAGAGTAAATGTTTATACAATCTACTGTTTAGATCTGAAGTTAACTTACCCGTAAGATTTGAAAACAACCAGGCTCGCAGATATGAAAATAAAGGTTCAAATAACGCTAAAGCTAACATTGCAATAGCCAACACTTGTAAACTCGGTAAGCTACGGCTAACCAAGACCTTATCTATAACATTTTGAAATAGAAAAGGAGTAACAAGTGCAATCACTTGAATAAACAAAGAAATGAGTATTATTTTCTTAGCTTGTTTAACGTGTTTAATTATAGAAGGTATAAACCAAGAAAACTTGGATACTGGGTGGTTAGCGATAGATTTAGCTACACCCAGCAGGATTACTCGCTGTTGACTCTGACTTTTCCATTGTTTGTAAGTTAAGCAAGTAACAACCCTTGTTGTAGGGTTCTGTATGTCTACAGTGCTTTTAGTCACGTTGACTATCACATGATACTGCTCATTGATAATAGTCAGCACAGGCGTTGGCAGCTGTTCTAACTGCGCTAGTTCAATATTAACTGCTCGTGCTTTTAAACCTATATGTTTTGCGCTTTTACATAGTTCTAATTCACTAGCGACACCTTGCACTAAACCTAGTCTATGGGAAAGAGACCTCGCAGTCACCGATTTATCAAAATACTCTGCGGCCAATACTAGCGAGGCTATACCTGAGTCGATGTTATTGTCCTTTATAGCACTTGTCATTTTAACGCTCTCTCAGAGCTTCAGATTGATATTGCTGCAAAGGGCTAAGTAAATACTCAATAACCCGGCGTTTACCTGTTTTGATTTCCGCCATAATACTCATGCCAGCAGAAAGGTTTATGGTTGAATTATCGACTACAATATCTTCTCTAGATAAGCTTACACGTGCGGGAAACACTAGCCCCAATTGCTCATCTTGCACCGCATCTTTCGAAATATATAAAACCTCTCCGCTTATGGTTCCATATTTAGTAAAAGGGAAACTATCAACTTTTATAGCGACACTCTGGCCTGGCAATACAAATCCAACATCTTTGTTTAGTACGCTTACTTCTGCCTCAAGTTTAGCCTGCGCAGGTACGATGACCATAAGTGCCTGAGCTGGCTCAACAACCCCTCCGACGGTATGTATAACCAGCTGCTGCACGATTCCATTAACCGGTGAACGTAAAGTTTTACGGCGCAAGCGTTCGTGAGCTTTTACTAATTCTTGCTTAACTTGTCCTTGTTCTACTTCAACTTGATTCAGCTCCTGATAATACGTATTTTTATTCTTAGCCAATAAGCTATCTATCTGTTCATTAATACTGCTATGTTGAGCCTTAAGAACTAAATCTTGAGCATGTAAGCTGTTGATTGTTCGAACAACGTCTAAGTATTCTTTTTCTTGCTCGAGTAACTCAACACGCGCAATCGCTTTACTCTTTGCTAGGGTACGCCTAGCATCTAACCTCATGTCCACGTTGCTTTTTAATGACAAAAGTGAATCTAAGTCGTTTTGGTTGGCTTTTTGTTGGGCTAAGTTCACTTCTTTCTCTGCAGCTAGCTGCTCCAGAACAGCAGAGTTTTCATCTAACTCACTTCTAAGCTGTAGAAGCATCATGTCGGCAAGTCGGCTCTTATTTGTGACTCGCGAATGGAAGTGGTCTATGGGCGCTTCGCTTAACAAAGACCTTAATCTGAATGAATCAAAAGTAAGCTGATTCAACTGTTGAGTTAAACGACTTATCTCTGCTTTAACATCAACTGTATTTAACTCGATGAGGATGTCGCCTTTACTTACATATTGGCCATCTTTCACATGTATTCTTACCACCTCCCCCTGTTCCAAGGGCTGAACAACTTTTGAATGGCTTGAAACCATTATCTTTCCGTGTGCTCCGGCATGAATATCAAGCTCACCAATAAAAGACCAAACCAATACAACAGCCAAAAACGCCGTTATCAACCCAGCAGTAACCCTGGCTTTTGGAGATGGAGGTTTATCAATTACATCGATGTGAGCAGGTAAAAACTCATAGTCATCTCTTGCTAAATTGGATGTTCCATAGCGCTTCATATTTGAGCGAAGGCCGATTTCTATTTTTTTGATCATGCAGCACCTGCTAAAGCTTGTCTCTGCATCTTCCAAAGGTTTGAATAAGCCCCGTTTAAAGCTAGTAGTTCTGCGTGAGTGCCCTGCTCTGAAATATAGCCGTTTTCCATATACAGTATCCGGTCACAATACTTAACTGTTGATAAGCGATGAGCCACTGTAATCACAGTTTTATGTTCGCATATTTTAGCCATATTCTTTTGCACTATTTGCTGTGTCTCATCATCAAGAGCGCTTGTTGCTTCATCAAAAATCAAGATTGATGGCTCTCCAACTAACGCCCTAGCAATTGCAATACGTTGCTTCTGACCACCAGAAAGAGAACTACCACCCTCCGCTATGATTGTGTCGTAACCATTAGATAGTTTAACAATGAACTCGTGTGCCCCTGCTAGCTTGGCAACCTTAACAACTTGTTCAAATTCTACGCTTGGGTGTTTAATTGCAATGTTTTCTCGGACAGATAAGCTGAATAGGTAGTTTTCTTGAAGCACAACGCCTATTTGCTTCCTTATATAAGTAGATGAAACGTTATTTATTAAATGCCCATCAAGTAGGATCAAGCCTTTCTCTGCAGGGTAAAGTTTTTGTATTAGACGAGTAAATGTACTTTTACCAGAACCAGAAGGTCCGACGATACCTACACTTTCACCGTGAGAGATTGATAAATTAACATTGTTTAATACGAGAGGAGATTTTGGAGTATACCTAAACTTGATGTCTCTAAATTCAATTTTTTTAATTACTTTAGATTCAGGAAAAAAATGCTGCCCCTCTAACTCACTAGGTATATTGAGTACATCGGATAATTTTTCGACTGATACCTTTGTTTGTACAAACTGATGCCATAATTCAACCAATTTTGCCATTGGTTGATTAACATGCGTGGCAATCATGTTAAAAGCAATCAGCTGCCCAATTGTCATCTCAAGGTTCATTACCATAGTTGAGCCTATCCATATAATTAATACAGAAGATAGTCGTTGAAAAAAATTAACAAATTGACTCACGCACGATTGAAGTTTTTGCATTGAAAAGTTGGCTTCAACAAGTTTTTTAGTTTGTAACTCCCACTTTCTTTGAAATATAGGTTCTATAGCTAAACTTTTAGCCGTTTCACTACCGTGGATACTTTCAGTTAGAAATGCGGTATTGACAGCTCCATATTCAAACTGCTTTTCTATTCGGTGTTTTAGCGGCTTCGCTGTACACCAAGCTAACAAAGGATATATAGGAATCAGACATAAGACTATCATTGCTAGAGAAGAGGATAGATAAAACAAGATGAGAATAAAAAGAAAAACAAAACTAATATCAACTAGAAGCGTTAAAGCGCCTCCTGTCAGCAAGTTACGTATACTATCTAATTCTTTAACCCTAGTAACAATCACCCCCACTTGCCGACTTTTAAAAAAAGACATTGGCAATCTTAATAGGTGTTCAAATAGCTTTAACCCTAGATTTATATCCACTCTGTTTGTAGTATGTATAAACAAATAGTCTCTAAGACCTTTTATTACCACTTCAAAAACGCCAACTATTACTAGTGTTAGCACCAGAACATCTAGAGTAGCTAAGGCGTTATGAATCATCACTTTATCCATAACGACTTGAAAGAAAAGAGGAAGAAAAAGAGCTAGCACCTGAATAAAAACAGAAAGGAAAAGTACCTCACCAAGAAGTTTTCTGTATTTTATAAATTCTGGTATAAACCAGCTTAAATCAAATTTACTTGATTTCTTTTCATATATAATTTTTCCAGTCCATAGTGAACTCAGTTCATTTAAGGAAATAACTGCTGGTGATTTTGAATTATTGAACTGAACAAGCGCTTCCTTTGAAGAAATTTTGGCTAATAAAGCGTATTCCCCATCATCAGATTTAAATGCTAAAGGTGGATTGGTCTGCTTTAGCTTTCTGAAACTTAGACTTGAGCTGACAAATTTAACCCCACTTTGAATTGAAATGTCTTCAAGCAGCTTCCCAAGACTCTGACTGTGTTTTACTCTTTGAATAAACTTTGTAGTGTTTCCATTTAAGTTACAAAGAAGAGAACAACAATTCACTACAGAGTTGTTAATACCATAATCGCTCACAAAACCGGTCTCACATCCTTTTTAAGAACGCAGCATGGTAGCTTTAAAAACAATAATCTCAATAACCCAAATGGATGAAATGATAATTTAATGACTTTCTACATGTATTTTCATCATATTATATCTTCCGAATAGCTATAAAGTTATCAATTCTCCCCCTTCAGGCGACCTAGCCCCTACATGATAATTCTTAAACATTAAAGGTACATGAACTATACTTCCAGTAAGCACTTTAGTTTTTCTGCGAATGACAGATAACAAAGATACGTCTGTTTAACTGATTTTCCAGAGAGGCCGTGATGATCATTCGACGCCAACCGTTGATAGTAATTAGCAGTTCGCTATTACTGCTTACCGTTGTGCTTATCGGCTGGAAAGTGATGAGCACACCGCCCATTAGTGAGACCGCGATTTGCCGGGCGGCTATTGCCACTCATTTTATGCAGCGACAATTAGGACAAATTCAAGCCCTGCCCGATTATCCTCATCAGTACGTTAGTGCTAGTCATGTGGGCGATATCCCTAAATCCATCGATTGCCAAATCAGTGGCCAATTAATCAGTATTAGCCAACAAAGCCAAGCAATAGCCAACCTTTATGTTGAACAAAAGCGCAACCAAATCGCCATTATTGTACCGCGGCAAGCCGCACCAAACCGAGTCAGGTTATTCACCCGCGAACAACTCACCTTTCCAAAGGTACGCTTAGCTAAACACGATTTAGCCACTGGCATTCATGAGATGTATGGCGAGGGATTTGATACCAACCAAGTGATTCAGCAAACCGTTGCCTTGGTTAAAGCTAACCACATTTGTGGTCAGTTAGAACGACAACAAAATTTAAAACTGTCACCCGTGCCAATAAGCGATAGCTATATGAAGCAAGCGCATAAACTCACTCCCTACCTCATTAACATGGTACAGCGTTCGCCACTCAATGTTGAGGAAATACAAAGAACTAAGCAGCAAATCGCCCAGTTAGAAAGCGGTTTTCAAGAGAATACCAAGAGCTTGGTAAATTGGCTTCAGCAAACCCAAAGTAACACACCAATCGATAAGCGATTATTGGAGTATCATTTGCGTGATTTGAAGCGCGCTAATCCAAGGCTCTACCTACCTAGCTCCTGTAACCAAGCTTATATTCACTCAGCTGAGCTCACTCAAACCCTATAACTGTGAACAAATGTGTCTCAGCGCATGTTGTTTTCGCGCTTATTCGTTATACACTACCCCTACTAAGTGATTAAGAGAGGAAGATGACACAATGGTAACTGATAGCGAAGGTTACATTCAGCTAATTGGCTTTTTAACAGATAACCTGGCCTTATTTGAACACACTCAAGCCCAGAAAAATCCGTTAACCATTTGCGATTATGTATCTGAACAGTTATCCGAAAGTGTTATGTTGGTCTGTCGCCAACATGAGCATCTTGAGAGCGAACACCGTTTCATTGTTATTCGGGAAATTGACGCCATCGTAAATGACTTAGAGCAGGTATTGTCTGGAGTGTGGATGTCTAGCCCTACTCAGCAGCAACAGCAGTTCATTGATGAATTTGTTGGACTAATTAAGAATATGTTCGACAACCAACTGATTGCCGTCGATCCTATTTAGTTAGTTGCTACCAAAAGCTTTAATCCCCTGTAAGTGGCTAAAACAATGCTCCCTCGCAATATCTAAAAAGGCTTCAATGTAGGCGCTGTCTTGATGACTCTCATGGCGCGCCGCATACAAGTTCTGCCACAAATGCCCGTCACCCAATTCGCGCGTAACGATATAACCTTTGTTTACATACTCGGTTAAAGCCCAATTTGGTAATACCGCTACTCCGCGACCACTGGCCACTAACTGCATCATCATTATGGTCATATCAACTTTACGCACAGCTAACGGTTCTACGCCTGCGGGATCGAGAAACAGATTAAATAAATCTAAGCGGTGGGTATCAACCGGGTAAGAAATAAGCACTTGATTGGCAAAATCCTCGGGCTCAATCACGGCTTTCTTTGCCAGTGGGTGATTTGGGCTTAACGCTAAGGTAGGTTGGTATGAAAATAAAGGCTGAAACACAATGCCCTCACAAGGCTGGGGATCAGAGGTTATCACCAAATCAAGCTGGCCTTGGGCAAGTTCAGGCAAGGGTTCAAAACTAAAACCACTGCTAAAATCTAATTCGACATCAGGCCAAAGGCCGCGGTAATTATCAATAGCTGGCATTAACCAATTAAAACAGCTGTGGCACTCAATGGCTAAATGTAGTCGCCCGGCTTGTCCGCCCACCAACCTAGCAAGCTCTCGCTCGGTATGCTGAACTTGCTCTAGTACATTGTCGGCCAGTTCCAACACACGTAATCCCGCCATGGTGAATCGTATCGGCTTGGTTTTACGCACAAACAACTTTGCCCCAATGCGTGATTCTAACTCTTTTAACTGATGAGAAAGCGCCGATTGAGTTAAACATAAGCGCTGAGCAGCGACCACTAACGAGCCGGTTTCTCTAAGCGCTTGTAAGGTTTTTAAGTGTTTGAGTTCTAACATAGTCTCGCAATGGTTTGAGGTTTTGCACGGCCAGTTTATCACCAACTATTGGTGGTTCAGCCCTTTACTAATAAAAAATCCTGAAAAAGCTCAAATACCTTCGGCAAACACTTGCATGCAACCAGAAAAAGTAAGTTAATACGTCTATTCTAAAGGGACAGAAATAATCATGTATCAAATAGAGAAGTCACATAAGCTAGATAACGTATGCTACGACATTCGTGGTCCGGTATTAAAACAAGCTAAACGCCTCGAAGAAGATGGCCACCGAGTAATCAAGTTAAATATTGGCAACACTGCCGAATTTAACTTTGAAGCCCCGGAAGAAATTCTAGTAGACGTAATTCATAACCTACCTACTGCCCAAGGTTACTGTGACTCCAAAGGTTTGTTCTCTGCCCGTAAAGCGGTGATGCATCATTATCAGTTACAAGGTTTACGCACCACCACCTTAGAGGACATTTATCTCGGGAACGGGGTAAGCGAACTTATCGTTATGGCCATGCAAGCGCTATTAAATAATGGCGATGAAATGCTAGTGCCCTCACCCGACTATCCATTATGGACAGCAGCGGTAACACTCTCTGGTGGTAACCCGGTTCATTATGAATGCGATGAAGAAGCCGGCTGGTTCCCAGATATCGAAGATATTCGCAGTAAAATCACACCGCGTACTAAAGGCTTAGTGGTTATTAACCCTAATAACCCAACCGGTGCGGTATACAGCAAAGAATTACTGCTTGAATTGGTAGAGCTTGCCCGCCAACACAACCTTATTTTGTTTGCTGACGAAATCTACTCAAAAGTGATTTACGATGAAGCACTGCACGTGCCTCTATCCACCTTGTCAGACGATGTATTAACGCTCACCTTTAACGGTTTATCTAAAGCTTATCGCGTATGTGGTTTCCGCTCTGGTTGGTTGTTAGTAAGCGGGCCGAAACATCGTGCTAAAGATTATATAGACGGATTAGATATGCTGGCGTCTATGCGCCTTTGTGCCAATGTACCGGTACAACATGCCATTCAAACCGCCCTAGGTGGCTACCAAAGTATTAACGAGCTTATTGTCCCAGGTGGTCGATTATACGAACAGCGAAACCTAGCTTGGGAATTATTAAATGATATCCCAGGGGTAAGCTGCGTTAAACCACAAGGGGCTATGTACTTGTTCCCTAAACTGGACGTTAAGAAGTTCAATATTAAAGACGACCAGCAGTTTGCATTAGATTTATTGCAACAAGAGAAGATTTTAGTGGTACAAGGCACCGGCTTTAACTGGAGCAAACCCGATCACTTCCGCATTGTATTTCTTCCTCGAGAAGAAGAACTACGAGAAGCTATTGGCCGTATCGCTACCTTCCTTGACGGTTATCGCCAAGCGGACTAAACCAAGTAAAGTGAATTAGAGGGCGCTAACTGCGCCCTTTTTTATTGCTTTTTGCCTTAGCATAAGGTCATGTTATTTTTAGAAAATGTGTTGTACTGTAAACAACATCATTTTTTAAAGAGCCACTTGAATGAATGCACTGAGTGAACAAGCCGGTACAGCACGCTACGCAGAAGATCAAAGCCAACGTCGTAACGACCACCGTAACTCTTGGCAACGGGATCGCGCCCGCATCCTCCACTCAGCCGCTTTTCGTCGTTTGCAAAATAAAACTCAGGTGCTGAGCATTGGTAATAACGACTTTTACCGCACGCGCCTCACTCACTCTCTCGAGGTTGCTCAAATTGGCACCGGCATTGTTGGCCACTTACACACCGTTAAGCATGCTCAAAACCATTGTCTTCCAGAGCTAAACTTAATAGAAAGCTTGTGCTTGGCTCATGATATTGGCCACCCTCCTTTCGGACATGGCGGAGAGGTAGCGCTTAACTATATGATGCGCGACGATGGCGGCTTTGAAGGCAACGCGCAAACCTTTCGCATTCTTACCAAGCTAGAACCCTACACCAAAAATAACGGGATGAACCTCACTCGCCGAACTTTGCTAGGCATAATGAAGTACCCCTGTTTGCTCAGTCAGCTCCAACGCCAGCCCTTGCCACCTGTAGCTAAAAGCTTTCGCCAGCTCAAGGTTGCAGATTGGGCGCCAGCTAAAGGTGTTTACGATGACGACAAACATTTATACGACTGGGTATTAGCCAGCGTATCAGAACAAGACCGAGAACAGTTTGTTCACTCCAGAAACATGGGCGAGCAACAACACCGTAAATCAAGCTTTAAGTCTCTAGACTGTTCAATTATGGAGTTAGCCGATGACATTGCTTATGGGGTGCATGACTTAGAAGATGCCATTGTAATGGGCATTGTGAATCGCCATGATTGGCAAGAACAAGTGGCCTCTGCCATCGCCGATATTAAACAATGCTGGTTAGCGGATGAAATAGGCCCTCTATCGGTCAAACTGTTTAGTCGTCACCATTACGACCAAAAAGACGCCATAGGGAGTTTAGTTAACGCCTTTATCACCTCTATTAGTTTGCAAGAGCAACAGCGCTTTGGCGAGCCCTTATTAGATTTACAAGCCAGAATGGACCCACCAATGGCGCAAGCGCTAGAAGTACTCAAGCGCTTTGTATTGCATTATGTTATTCAAACACCAGAAATTGAAATGGTGCGCTTTAAAGGCCAGCAAGTAGTAATGGAGTTATTCCAAGCATTCGCTAGTGACCCAATGCGCCTCTTACCCCTTAATACCCGTAGGCGCTGGCAGCAAGCCGGAGAAGACGGAGATAGCCAAGCGCGTGTTATTGCCGACTACATAGCCGGCATGACTGATGATTACGCAAACCGACTGTTCCAAACCTTGTTTTAAATCGTGAGCCAGCTTGTTAACCCACCATTAAAACCACCCTTAGCGTACTACCTCACTAAGGGTGTAAACCTCAAACACAGCAAAGTTTTTGACGTATTTTGCAGCAGAACATTACCCATTTTGCAAAGTATTCAATTGTATTTTTAGCGCTTTTTCTAGCGATACGACAAGTCTTAACCAGCGCCCCAAAAAGCGTTAAATTCGTTGATTTTTATCAAGTCGCTTTCCCCCTAAACCACTAGATTTAAGAGAGATAAACAACAAGAGGTATCGTTATGATTAAAATTGCAGACATCATGACAACTAACCCCCATACCGCCTCAGAGCAAACTACGCTAGAGCAAGCGATTAGCCTGTGCAATGAACATAAGATCCGCCACATTCCCATCGTCGATAATCAGCAAAACCTCATTGGCCTAGTGAGCGAGCGCACTTTGTTAGCGGCACAAGAGTCTTCACTTAGTAACACAAGCAAAGAACAGCGCACCGCTCACGAACAACAAATTATGCTTTGCCATATTATGGTGACCAAGTTACATACTGTAGATCCAGAGGCTGGTGTAGGAGAAGCAGCAAGGCATATAGAGCGTTATCGAATTGGATGCTTACCCGTGGTAGACGGTAAAAAGCTGATAGGTATTATTACCGATACTGATTTTGTTGGTGTGGCAATTTCTTTGTTAGAAATGTTAGCAGAACAAGAGCCTTTACACTCAGACCCTTAGGTAATATTACAACAATATTACAAATTTTAGTGACGCACCACTAACTAATACACGAACATAAATTAAATTTTAGTAAAAAAATTACAAATTGAGGTTGTTTTGTGAGCTGCGTCACGATAGGATTGCACCATAAATTGTTTGGCGCTTTCATCCTATGGCGCTGTATTCAGCCGATACTGAATTTGTCGATTTATGGGGCCGCTAATCGCCCCTGCTATTTTGCGCTTTAGCTGTAGCACGTATTAGTCATTCCTTATGTTTTTTTAGTCCAGCCTAGCGCTGGATTTTTTTTATCTGCTTCTCCTACCCCGTACGCCAATTAATCGTTAACAGATAAACAATACCCCTCAGAAATGCTAGAATTTTCCGTTCCTTAGTTTGCGTTGCTCGGTATGACAATGCTTATCGACAGCAATATGTTCTGATCACTTAAGCCCGGTTAATAGCCACTGTTACGGATAATAAACATGCACGCTCGAATACTCACGTTGGGGTTAGTTCTTTTAAGCAGTTGCTGCATCGCCGAGGATAACGGCGAAACCCTATGGATCCCAATGATCGATCCAGGGCTATTGTGGGACAGCGAGATAAGGCTTGAGGCAACTCTTTACAAACCTATTGGCGAAGGCCCATTTCCCTTAGTCGTGTTTAATCATGGGTCTACCGGTCCTGGCATTATTGATAAAGACTTGAGCATTAAACCTTGGGGTTTAGGCGCTTACCTTACTAAGCACAATATCGCGTTGTTAGTGCCTATGCGCCGTGGCCGCGGTAACTCTGAAGGCGAGTATAAAGAATCTTACAATTGCAGTGTAAACAGCGTGGAAGCAGGCCTGCATTATGCGCAACAAAGTTTAGACGCTATTTTCGCTTTTATAAAACAGCAAACTTGGGTCGACCAAGACAAAATCTTAATCAGTGGTAATTCTCGTGGTGGATTACTGTCGGTGATGTACGCCGCCAAACACCCCTCATTGTTTAAAGGTGTGGTTAATTTTTCAGGTGGCTGGATGGGTGAGCAATGCCAAATAAACGCCGAGAGTGCCAGCAACCTTGGTTTGTTCGCACAAGCAGCACAAAATAACCCGCTGCCACATTTGTTTATCTACGGACGTAACGACGCCTATTACTCTGACAGCACCATACAAAGTTACGTAAACGCATTTGCTGAACATTCCTCTCAAGTAGAATTTCAGTTCTATCAATTGGGTGACGGCATCAATGGCCATGAAGTGTTTTATAACTATGGTGATTTATGGCTCTATGGATACAATCAGTTCTTAAAGCAAACGGGCATGCTAGAGTAATTCACCTGCAGTTTTACCGCCTTAGGTCGTTACTCTGATATATGCTTATTGAATGAATTACCTTGCGCATTTCCATATCGCCCAATACACCAATACCTCTATACCCGGGGCATTACTTGGCGACTTTGTGAAAGGTAATCAGTGGCAACATTATCCTGAGCCTGAACAGCTAGGGATATTATTGCATCGGCATATAGACAGTTTTACCGATCAACAGGTTGCTCAACTAAAGCTTAATCTCTGCTTTCATCCAACAATGCGCCGCTATGCAGGCATCGCCTTAGATGTATATTTTGATTATTTGTTGAGCCAACATTGGCCTCACTATCACTCTGGCTCGAGAGATGATTTTATTACGCATTGCTACCAACAGCTGCACAATTACCCGCTCAAAGAACGCGCGCTGGTTACTGCCACGCATATGCGCGAATACGATTGGCTTACCCACTACAATGACCATCAGCAAATAACTGGAACTTTAAAAGCAATAAGTCGTCGACTCCGTCGCCCAACTAAGCTTGAATTGATGTTAGATGACATAGATAAACATAGCCAAACTATAGATCAGGCCTTTTCTGAGCTTTACCCACTGGTGTTAAAGAGGGTGATTAAATTTGTAAACGAATTTAATCTAGAAAGTTCAAGTCATTAAAAAGAGGGTAAGCCCTCTCTTTAATCAAATCGAAATAATTAAAGCAAAGAGTCGATGGGAGCGTATGAAAAATGGCATAAACTCTGTGGGTCAGAGCCCAATTCGGCTTCTTTAATTAACGCAACCGAAGCTAACTCGTAATCAGTTGCGCCATTACGCATATCTAATCGAAGAATCTCATCTACCTGGGCAATATCAAAATCACCTCGAGTATCAGTATTATTAACCAAACAAGATACAGGAATTAGTACCGCATTCCATTCACCGTTAGTTTGTATCTCTTGCATTTTAGTTTGGTGAAAAAACATATTGGCGCGATTAACATAGTCAATCACATTACCTTCGCCATCACTTGTTCCCAAATTAGTTTGCATTGAAAATAGGTTGAACTGGCCAACAATGTCGTTCCAATCTACCGTGTTATCCACGTAAGTTGCTAATCCAACTTTCATCAGTAACACAAAGGCACCTGATGATTCAAACTCACTCAAATCCATAGATTTGTTTGCAACTAGCTTTAGGTAAGCTTCTGATTCAGATGCAGTTGTAGAAATAGCTAACGACTCAATCAGATCCCCTTCAACCTCTACAGTGCTGCCCGTTTCAACTGTGATACCAGAATCACTGTAACGTTGGTTCATTGTATACTCATGATCGGAAAACCCATCAGCGCTTCCAACCAATAAACGTAAACCTGGGTAAACCTCGCTTCCCTCAAGTAAAATATTGATATCTTTCAAAGGTTCAGGAGTAATTAATGGCGTAGAAGGCGAATCACCGCCAGCACTACCACCGTCACTACCTCCACCACAACCACTCAATAATAAGGCGATACATGAAATTCCCGATACCAATAACTTGTACTTCAAAATAGATCCCTCTATAAATTTCGTTAAAATAAATTCACGGTCGGGTTATAACCTAAGCCATATTAGAATGAAACAATAAATATCAAACATCTAAAATAAAAGCATAAATATTAATAGTTATGACAGATAAATTAATAAAAGAAAAAGAGCAGCCCTTAGGCTGCTCAAATAGGTGTTACATAGCGTTTTTATTATTAGTGTCTAAGTAGTAAACCTTAGCTAAATTGCTCTTCTTCGGTAGAACCCGTTAACGCGGTTACTGAAGATTGACCACCTTGAATCACGTTGGTTACTTGGTCAAAGTAGCCCGTACCCACTTCTTGTTGGTGCGCTACGAAGGTGTAACCTCGGTCAGCAGCTTGGAACTCTTTCTCTTGAACCATGTTCACGTAGTGCTTCATGCCCTCGCCCTGCGCGTAGTTATGCGCTAAGTCGAACATGTTGTACCACATGTTATGAATACCAGCTAAAGTAATGAACTGGTATTTATAGCCCATGTCGCTAAGCTCTTGCTGGAACTTAGCAATGGTTTCATCATCTAGATTCTTACGCCAGTTAAACGATGGTGAACAGTTGTAAGCCAACAGTTGCTCAGGGTGTTTAGCATGAATAGCTTCGGCAAATTTGCGAGCTTCTTCTAAACACGGCGTCGCTGTTTCACACCAAATCAAATCTGCGTATTCAGCATAAGCTAGGCCACGACTAATCGCTTGATCGATACCCGCGTTTACTTTGTAGAAACCTTCTGCTGTGCGTTCACCTTGCACAAATTCAGCGTCATAAGGGTCAACATCTGAAGTCAACAAGTCGGCCGCATTTGCGTCGGTACGGGCAATAACCAGTGTTGGTACACCTGCTACATCAGCTGCAAATCGTGCAGCGACTAGCTTCTGAACCGCTTCTTGGGTTGGAACCAATACTTTACCGCCCATGTGACCACATTTTTTCACTGACGCTAATTGATCTTCAAAGTGAACACCTGCCGCACCTGCTTTGATCATGTTTTTCATCAGTTCAAAGGCGTTTAGTACGCCGCCAAAACCTGCTTCAGCGTCTGCCACAATCGGCAAGAAGTAATCTAAGCCACCGTTTGCTGGCGATAGGCCGTTCGCCCACTGAATTTGGTCAGCGCGCTGGAAAGAGTTATTAATGCGCTCAACCACTTTTGGCACAGAATCAACTGGGTACAAGGATTGGTCTGGGTACATGCTTGATGCAGAATTGTTATCGGCAGCAACCTGCCAACCAGATAGGTAAATGGCTTCAATGCCCGCTTTAGCTTGCTGAACGGCTTGGCCACCGGTTAGCGCACCTAAACAGTTAACATAGCCTTTTTTGGCTTGGCCATTGACGAGAGACCATAATTTTTCTGCGCCGCGACGCGCGACTGTATTTTCTGGAATGAATGAACCGCGCAATTTAACAACTTCTTCCGCGCTATAAGGGCGCTTAACCCCTTTCCAACGAGGATTCTCTGCCCAGTCTTTTTCTAATGCTTGAATTTGCTGTTCTCTTGTTAATGTCATGTTCAATCCCTCTTAGACCCTATTCCTAGATACAATTTATTTGTACCGCATATTCACGTAGTTCTTTCTATACCCGCTATAACTGCGGATTGTTTTAGTACACACCAAGCCAACAGGGCTTGGAAAATTTAACTCAGTACTTTTACCTTTTTTTTGGTTTTATCTAAAAGTACTGAGCCAATGTGTGAGACGCCATGGTCAGCATTATTATTGCTATTGGCTGTGGTTACTGCCTCACTGTAGCTGGGTTAAATAGGCCTCAGCCTGTTTAACATGGTCGGCTAATGCGTTCAGTGTTTACCTACTGCTTATATGTCAAATGAATCACCCGTAAATTACGACCCAAAATGTAATAATCACGTAGTTGTAACTCAGGTTACGATAAGCAACAGCCTCAATGTTAAACACTAAAACTAAAGTCTCACCAGCAGATAAATTTAAAACAACCGTTTCAAAACCACCTCAAGACCCTGTTTTTTATATCATCGTAAAAAACAAAAGCAAAGCTTTATTTAAAGTAATAACTCTAAACAGGCAACATTTCAGCAACATCCCTGTTACTACAAAAGTCTAAAAAAGGAAGTTAATTACGTAACTAAATAACCTAATGACGTTATCGTAACGACTAGCGGGAGAACCAATTTACCCTTACGTAAACGTAAAGATTATTAGAAGTGAATGAAAAGAAACAAGAGAAGGCGATATTATCGATTAAAAATAGTAACTTAAGGAAAAATTAAAACAGTAGTTTAAATCTTATTTTGCAGTTTTCACTGAGAGGTTGATCGTTGACTCGACCGAAGCTAAAAGTGAGTCGTTATAAAACAAAACTCTAATCTCTGACTGTTCAGACCAGAAAAACAAAATTTTTTTTAAAAAAATATTCGGAAAAATAAAAAAGCCGACAATATGCCGGCTTTTAACTGGGTAATACCGATTAACTACAGCAGTTTTTCTACTTCATCACCAGCTAAATGGCGAATATCCTTACCTCTTACGAAGTAGATAATGTACTCAGCAATGTTTTGGCAGCGGTCGCCAACACGCTCGATCGCTCTCGCAGCAGCTAAAGCATCTAGTACCTGGGGAATAGAACGTGGATCTTCCATCATGTAAGTCATTAACTCACGAATCAAACGTTCGTATTCTTTATCTACTTTCTTATCTTCTTGGTGTACTTGCCACGCAGTTTCTACATCCATACGTGCAAACCCATCTAACACGTCGTGCAGCATTTTTGCCGTATGTTGGCCTAAATGCTCCAAACTGGTTAACGATGCTTTAAAAGGTTTGTCCATATTGCGCTCAACCATACGTGCAATGCTTTCTGCAGCATCACCAATACGTTCTAAATCTGCAATGGTTTTAATAATGGCCATGACTATACGTAAGTCACTTGCGGCAGGCTGGCGCTTCGCAATAATGCGCGTACACTCTTCGTCTATCGCCACTTCAAAAGAGTTAACTTTGCTATCGGTGGTGATAACTTTATTCACCAATTCAGCATCGGGCCGGCTTAACAAGCTAAGTGCGTCTTTTAGTTGCTGTTCAACTAATCCACCCATCGCCATAATCTGATTACGCACATGATCCAGTTCAGCATTAAACTGACCAGATATGTGTTTATTCATATTTAACTTATCCATATCTCTTCCTCAGCCACGGTATGGTTAACCGTAGCGGCCTGTAATGTAATCTTCGGTTTGTTTCTTCGCCGGTGTGGTAAACAAGGTATTGGTATCAGCGTATTCCACCATGTCGCCCATATACATAAAGGCTGTTTGGTCGGATACACGCGCCGCTTGTTGCATATTGTGAGTCACAATCACCACGGTGTAACGACTCTTGAGGTCGTTAATCAGTTCTTCAATCGTCAATGTTGAAATTGGGTCGAGAGCTGATGTAGGTTCATCCAATAATAGCACTTCTGGCTCAATAGCAATGGCGCGGGCAATAACTAAACGTTGTTGCTGACCACCTGATAAACCAAAGGCATTCTCGTGCAAACGATCTTTTACTTCTTCCCAAAGTGCTGCGCCACGTAATGAGCGCTCTACTGCTTCATCTAATACTCGGCGGTCTTTTATACCTTGCAGGCGTAAACCGTAAACTACATTCTCGTAAATTGATTTAGGGAATGGGTTTGGGCGCTGGAATACCATGCCCACATTACGTCGCAGCGCGGCAACATCTACGCTTTTGTCATAGATGTTTTGGCCATGCAGCATAATTTCGCCGCTAATTTTACAAATATCAACCAAGTCGTTCATGCGGTTAATACAACGCAACAAGGTAGATTTACCACAACCCGACGGGCCAATAAATGCGGTAACCTGCCCTTTAGGGATCTTCATCGATACGTCGAACAAGGCTTGTTTACTACCGTAGTAAAGATCGAGATTCTTTACTTCCAAAGCGGTTTGTTCTGCCGTTAAGTTAGCCAAATCTAATTTAGTATCTCGACTATTTTCTGTATTCAAAGAAATCATTTTTTTTCCTACAAATTTGCCGTTAGCTTATTGGTCTAACGTTTTAAACTTTTCACGTAAACGGTTACGGATTTGAATGGCTGCCAAGTTCAAGCCAATAATAACCGTTACCAATAAAAATGCAGTGGCATATACCAGAGGGCGTGCCGCTTCTACATTCGGGCTTTGGAAACCTACATCATAAATGTGGAAACCTAAGTGCATGAACTTACGCTCAAGGTGAATAAACGGGAAGTTACCATCTAAAGGTAAGGTTGGCGCTAGCTTCACCACACCCACTAACATTAATGGTGCTACTTCTCCTGCTGCACGAGCTACCGCTAAAATCAATCCCGTCATAATGGCTGGACTAGCCATAGGAATAACAATACGCCACAAGGTTTCTGCTTTGGTCGCACCTAACGCTAACGAACCTTGACGAACCGCACTTGGAATACGCGACAAGCCTTCTTCAGTGGAAACAATAACCACCGGTAAGGTAAGAATAGCTAAGGTTAAGGCTGCCCAAATTACCCCTGGCGAACCAAAGGTAGGTGTGGGTAAAGACTCTTGATAGAACAAGGAATCAATACTGCCTCCTAGCATGTACACAAAGAAACCTAAGCCAAATACGCCGTATACAATAGACGGCACACCCGCTAAGTTAATCACCGCGATACGAATCAAGCGAGTTAAGCTGTTATTACCCGCATATTCGTGCAAGTAAATAGCGGCAACCACACCTAAAGGCGTAACAATAACCGCCATCAGCATTACCATGAATACCGTACCAAAGATGGCCGGGAATACCCCGCCCTCGGTATTCGCTTCACGCGGTTCAGATACAATAAACTTGGTTGCTTGATGTACCCAATGGCCTACTTTATCGAACCAGTTCATCTCGTTAGGGAAGAACACATCCAATACATTGTCCATTGGAATGGTCACCAACTCGCCACGCATATCGCGAATAATAAGTTGGTCACGACGCGCATCGTCTCGGTAAGCGAACAACTGCTTCTCTAATACCAAGTAATCTTGATGAAGCTGTTCTTCTTCGGCCTCAATACCCGCTAGGCGCTCAGCGGTTAACTCTTCAGCCATTTCATATTTACGCTGTTTAAGGCGTAAACGCTCTAGGCTGTAGTTAATGCTACCAATATCGCTGCGTTGCAACGAGTCAGCTTGTTCAATAATGTCGTTTGAACGCTCTAACAGCTCATACAGTGTTGCGTGGTCAGTATCTAAAGAAGCGTCAATGGTTTCGCCGCCTTTAACAATACCTTCAACGTAACCATAAAAGTTACCGTTGGTTCTGCGCTCTACCACCGCAATATTTTCTGGGCGTGTCTTCGACAAGATTTCGTTTTCAGTTAGCCAGCGAAAATCTAGATCAACATATTCGCGGTTACCGGTTTTTATTAGAAAACGTTCTACAAAATCACCGTCTAAGCCTTCTAAGTTAGCACCAGAGGCTTGTAAGCGCTCAATTGGCACTAACTCTGTTTCGTACAGTTCACCAATAACCGTTTGGTTTTTGCCAAACTGATGAACTTCCATTTCAAGCACTGGGCTTGGCCAGAAGTAAACTAAGCCTCGTGCGGCAATCAGTAGCAGTAATCCAATTACTGCTACTAAGCTTATGCTTACCGCACCGGCTGTCATCCAAATCCACGGGTTACCTGATTTAAACCACTTATTCATCGGTTAGTTCCCATATCCCTATTACAGCGAGCTGTATTTGTCGCGCAGACGTTGGCGCACAAATTCAGCAATGGTGTTAAATGCGAAGGTAAATACAAACAAAACAAAGGCCGCTAAGAACAGCACTCGGTAATGTGAGCTTCCCACTTCAGACTCTGGCATTTCTACCGCGATGTTAGCCGACAAAGTACGCATACCCTGGAAGATACTCCAATCCATTACCGGAGTATTACCCGTGGCCATCAGTACAATCATGGTCTCGCCAACTGCGCGACCTAGGCCCATCATTACGGCCGAGAAAATTCCTGGGCTGGCGGTAAGAATGACTACCTTAGTCAAGGTTTGCCAAGGCGTAGCGCCTAACGCTAACGAGCCATTGCTCAAGTGCTTAGGCACCGAGAAAATCGCATCTTCGGCAATTGAGAAAATAGTCGGAATAACCGCAAAACCCATGGCTAAACCCACCACCATTGAGTTACGTTGGTCAAAACTAATCCCTAACTCGTTGGTCAGGTACAAACGTGCATCGCCGTCAAACATCCATTGCTCAAGCGCAGGACTAATTTGAATACAGCCCCAACCAATAAACAGTACTACTGGGATAAGCACGATGGCGTCCCAACCGTCTGGTAATAGTTGACGCACTTTCTTCGGCATTTTTGACCAAGCAAAAGCAGTGGCTAGGAAGCCGACCGGCAGTAACACCATAATGGCGATAACACCGGGTAAGTTGTCTTCAATAAGAGGGGCTAACCATAAGCCGGCTAAGAAGCCCAAAATTACCGTAGGTAAAGCTTCCATAATTTCAACGGTAGGCTTAACCACTTTACGTAGCGGCGCAGACATAAAGTAAGCGGTGTAAATAGCACCAGCTAAGGCAATGGGTGCAGCAAATAACATCGCATAAAATGCAGCTTTAATGGTACCGAAGGAAATCGGCACTAAACTCAATTTAGGCTCAAAGTCATCACTGGCCGAGGTTGATTGCCAAACATATTGCGGTTCTGGGTAACCTTCGTACCAAATTTTGCTCCACAATGCGCGCCAAGTTACTTCTGGGTGCTCATTATCTACGTGGTAAAATTCTAGGCCCTTCTCAGATTCTGTTAATAAGCCGCTGGCACGTGGTGAGAAGGCTAAACCAAAGGCTTTAGAGTCGGTCATCTCGCGCACTAAACGCCCACCGCCAGTAGTGTGAAATAGGGTAATAGACCCATCTTCGCCACTTACTGCAAACCCTTTGCGGAAATACTCAACACCAATCTCATTAATTTTAGTGCCAGCGTTAAACTCGCGAATTTGAGTGAGTTTGCGTACGCCATCTTTAGCCACATCAAACCACTGAGTAATACTGCCATTGTCGTTTGCAACAATCAGCGAGCTAGCGCCAGTGAGTAAGGCAAGGTCTGTAACATTAGCGTCTTTACTGTTGATGAAATCAACCGAGTTTAAACGCACATCGTCAATGTTTGAAATGTTGTAGTTTGCTAGTTGGTTACCGCTGCGAATATACAAACGACGCAAGTCAGGTGTGACCAACATTTGATCAACACTTTTTGGCAGACTCGGAATTTCAGCGAGTTCAGGCAACCATTCTAAAGACTCGCTAAACATGTCTTCTTCGGCTTCTAAACGTACCAACATACCTCGGCCATCTTCGGTAATGGCGGCTACTACCGCAGACTCTTCTTCGCGCTCAAACGCCAACTGAACAATAGGCTGCCCTTGGGCATCAATGCTCAATGCTTGCTCACCCATTGGGTAGTCTAAGCTCGGCGTAATTAAGCGTTTGTCGTTGGGGTAACTAACGCCAAACTTCGGCGCAACCACGTAAGCTGTACCTTCACGAGTACCGTAGGCCACTAAACCTTGGTTTGGCACTGTGCGGTCTGCCGCAGTTATTTCTGCGTCAACTTGATAGTCTGTAAACTCACGCGGCGTATCGGTTAGGTTGAAGAAACGTAAGCGGCCATCACTGTTAAAGCGATAGGCAATTTCATTTTGTTCTTCAACACCAATGGCCACGGTAGTATGACTATCGTTTAGCGGAATGGTTTTTGACTTTTCTAAGCTAGCACCATAAAAAATAGGTGCTACCACGTACAATAAATAGAAGAAAATTAAGATCAACGCCAAAAGAACCACAATTCCGCCAGCACTTACGCTGTAGCGGGTTAGTCGGTCCTTAATTTGCCGCTGAGCACTACTATTAAATGACACTGACTGCGTCATATATCCCTCACAATTTAATAGATCTGGCGAAAGTATATGGCAGTTTTATGACAGTATTGTTACAGAGCGAAATACTAAAAAAAATGTCACAATTTTGAGGGCTTTAAGGGGCTTACTGTTCTATCATTAGCAAGCCAGTGCTACATTTGTATGTAGCTAATATTACAGTGAAATTATATTGCGTAGGTGGGTGATTTTTCTTCAAGTGCGCGGGCTTACATCTTCCTAAATCAATAAAAGCTATGCATACTTTAATCCCTCGGGAATTACGCTTAGTTTTCTGCACTTAGCGCGATAACCTACCCTACTAAGGAGCAACAAGATGAAACAACTCGTAGTCAGCGTAATTGGTAAAGACCGCCCCGGTATTGTAGACCAATTATCTTCTTTAGTAGTGCAACATAAAGGCAACTGGCTAGCCAGCAGTTTAACCGAGCTTGCCGGGCAGTTTGCCGGCATTCTGCATATAGAGGTAGACGAACAGCACTTAGCTATCCTAAGCCATGCCTTACAAGATCAAGATGGCTTATTGGTTAACATCGCAGAAGGCGATAAAAGTGGCGATGCAGAGCAAGCTCAAGTGGCTATTACCGTTACAGCCAACGATCGTGTAGGCATTGTTAAAGAAGTCACTCAAGCGCTAAATGCACTAGGTGTTAGCATCACTGAAATAAACACCCTTGTTGCCAGCGCGCCTAACTGGGGCGGCCTTATCTTTACCGCGCATCTATTAGTACCTTGCGCTAATGAAGAGCAGCTAGGTAATATTCAAGATTCTTTGGAATCACTAGCTGATGATTTGATGGTAGATTTTGACCAAGACTAGATGAGTAACTTAAGCAGTATTTTATATAGGTGACCAATGAGCGACAGTCTTTATATTGAGAAAGAGTTAAGTTGGCTTTCGTTTAACCAACGTGTTTTGCAAGAAGCCCAAGATCACTCCGTGCCTATCATCGAGCGAGTGCGCTTTTTAGGGATTTTTTCTAATAACCAAGATGAGTTTTATAAAGTACGCGTGGCAGCACTAAAACGCAGAATCATCTTAAATGAGTTAAAACAGAAAGACGACGGCTCGATCAAGTTACTTAGTGACGTACAAGCAAAACTTGCCGAGCTACAGCAAGACTTTGATGAGACCTACCGAGAAATTATTCTCACATTAGCGCGCCGTAATATCTTCCTGATTAATGAAGACCAGCTAAGTGATAATCATCAAAACTGGGTGCGTAAATACTTTAAAGACAAAGTACTTCGTCACATCACACCCATTGTTATTACTAAACGTACAGACTTGGTTCGCTTCTTAAAAGATGAGTACACCTACTTAGCGGTTGAAGTTAAAAAAGGGGACAAAGAAAGTCACTTGTTGATTGAGATCCCCACCGATACCCTACCGCGCTTTGTAGTATTGCCGCCAGATGGTTCTAAAACCCGCAAAACAATGATCATCTTAGATAATATTATCCGTTTTTGTTTGGATGATTTACTGCGTGGATTTTACGAATACGACACCATATCGGCATACTCAATTAAAATGACCCGCGATGCAGACTACGATCTCACCGATGAGGTAGACCAAGGTTTATTAGAAAAAATGTCTGGAGGCATTAAACAGCGTTTAACAGCAGAACCGGTGCGTTTTGTTTACGACAGAGAAATGCCCAACAGTATGATCAAACGCTTGAGTAAAATGCTGCACATCTCAAAACTAGACCACAGTGTAAGCGGCAGTCGTTATCATAACTTTAAAGACTTCATTGGCTTTCCAAACGTGGGCAGGAAGTACCTAGAAAACAACAAGATTCCGGCATTAAATTGCCGAGATTTTGATAGCTTTGATACCGTATTTGACGCTATCAGCGCGCGTGATATTTTGCTGTATTACCCTTACCATAAATTCCGTTATATTTCGGAGTTTGTTCGCCAAGCCTCGTTTGACCCTAAAGTCAGCAGCATCAAAATCAACATTTATCGGGTGGCCAAAAAATCTCACCTAATGAACTCGTTAATTGACGCCGCCAATAATGGCAAACGCGTCACCGTAGTGATTGAATTACGCGCTCGTTTCGATGAAGGCGCAAACATTGGTTGGGCACAAATGCTCACCGATGCCGGCGTAAAAGTAGTATTTGGCGTGCCCTCGCTAAAAGTGCACTCTAAGTTGTTGCTTGTTACACGTAAAGAAGGCGACCAAAGGGTATTTTATAGCCATATTGGTACTGGTAACTTCCATGAAAAAACCGCCAAAATTTACACAGATTTTGCGCTATTTACTAAAAACCAAGAGATTGGCCAAGAAGTAGAAAACGTATTTCGTTTTATTCAGCAGCCTTATCGACGCTTTAAGTTCCAGCACTTAATTGTTTCGCCTAACGATACTCGTCGCCGCTTGTTCAGCTTAATTGATTACGAGATAAACCAAGCCAACTTAGGCCACCCTGCAGCCATTACCATTAAGGTAAACAACTTAGTTGATAAAGGCTTAGTGACCCGTTTGTATGCAGCAAGCAAAGCTGGGGTAAAAATTCGCATGGTGATCCGCGGCATGTGTTCGTTAGTGCCAGGTTTAGAGGGGGTAAGCGACAATATCCGTATTATTAGTATTGTTGACCGCTTCTTAGAACACCCTCGAGTATTTCATTTCCACCACAGTGGAGAAGATCAGGTCTACATTGCCTCGTTCGACTGGATGACTCGAAACATTGAAGAACGAGTTGAAGTGGGTGTACCTATTTATGATGAAGAATTAAAACAGCGGGTTATCGACTTACTAGAGCTGCAGTTTGCTGATACCACCAAGGCGCGAGTATTAGATGGCAAACAACAAAACTTGTATGTGAGCCGCGGTAATCGCCGTAAAATTCGCTCGCAAATTTGGACCCATGATTACCTAAAAGCCATTGAATCTAAGCCACGCCGAGTAATAACAAGTGATGAGTAATGTAGAATAAGCAAAGCGCTAACATTAAGCCGACCCATCTTAACGTCGGCTTTTTTGTTACCGACACATCCATGTTAATACTCTTTCTTAGCCCTCCAAGCAGTGTTCAGATTTAGCTATAATCCCGCATAAATATCGACCAAATCAATATTAAATCTCAACATTGAATTACAATACAGACATAAACACCAAATAATAAAAGATATTAAGAATGCGGCTCGATGAAATAGAGTTAGGCACACTAAAAGTACTGCTTGATTTACATCAAACCCAAAACACCTATAAAACGGCTGAACGTTTACAACTCTCTCAATCAAAAGTGGTTCGCCATTTAGCCAAAGCGCGAGAGATTTTAAATGATCGCCTGCTCATACGTTCTGGCAATCGTTTAGCGCCCACCAACTATTTAGAAAAAATTGTAGAGCATATCCCTGGGCTATTACATGCTGCGCAGCAGGCCTTACAGAACGATAAACAAATTGACCCTTCACAACTAGAAGGTGAGCGAGTGATTATTTTAAATCGTCCTCTCATGTCTGTTTATGGTTCTCGTTTATACAAGGCGCTGTCAGACGCCGCTCCCAATGTTACTTGGTGCTTAGAGGAATGGGGTGAGTCAAGTACAGAGAAGTTGCTGCAAGGTAGAGCTTGCTTAGGTGTGAACTTTTTTAACCGCTTTTTACCTAAATCAATCAGTCAAAAAGTCATCGCTAAAGATGAGTTTATCTTGCTCGTCAATCCGCAGCACCCTTTAGCCACGTCTCCTCCAGAGACTTTAGACAGTATTTTCCATTGGCCTTTAATTATTTGGAATGCCAGTAACTGGAACGACTTACGTGCTCACTTCGACATGCTAGTTAATAACCTAAAAGTGGAGCCGCAAATCAGCCTAAAAACCGATAACTTTCTATTAGCGATGAATGCGTGTGAGCAAAGCGAAGGGATATTAGCGGCAAGTCGCTCAATGCTGCCAGAAAAAACCAGCTTAGTCAGCGTGTCGTTGCCGCAAAGCCTGGATGATTTTGCCGAAGGAGTCTCAGATATCGTAGTCTGCCTTCGCCAGCAAAATAAAGATAATCCACTAAACGAATGGATTATATCGATAATAAACTCCATATCTAGCTCAAGTCAGAAATCGAATTAGTTAAAGTCACTACTGGGTATTTTACAAAAAACAGCTTGTTTGTAAGATGCCGCCACTCAAACAGCTAACCCAGTAGTTACTATGACAAACCTAAACAACACGCTAATCGCATCGGCGATTTTAACCGCACTGTTCTCTCCGTTAAGCTTCGCTGAAGAAGTAGCAGCACCAACTGCTGATGAAGAGTTTCACGATGCCGACCCTCGTAACAGCAATTGGCGTGGAGGCATCGCTGCCGACCACAACGGCCAAATTAAACTCGCTGCTGGCGGTGGTAGCGGAACAGAAACAACCCAAACCACTTTATTAGGTGAGTACTACACCGAAAGTGACAACTTCCGCTTTCGTCTTGCTCACTTTGATGCGCGCTTTGGTGGCGTGTATACCGATTTATATCGCGTGACCGATCTTACTAACATGTATACCGCTGGTTACATGCTGCCGCTAAAAACTGCCGAAGGTACAATGTTCTTCCCATCTATCAACTACACTTATGTTGACTGGGATGTAGATGGTATTGGTAACAGCATTGATTCTAATTGCCGCAATTATGGTGACCTAGAAAATGGTTTATGCAAAGGCATTGCAGACTTTGGCGGCGCAAACGGAACCAACGTTGCAAAATTTTTAGGCTCAGACAACTCTCATATGAGCTCACTTAATCTCTACGTATTACAGCCTTGGAACAATACCCACTACACAGTGCTTAATGCCAATATGGGTAAGTCTTTTGATGGCGTAGAAATGAATGTGGTAAACCTAATGTGGTTACAAGGTATCCGTACTCATCTAGGTGATAACATCTTAAACATCTACTTAGAAGTGAAGTACGACGTGCTTGAAGTAGACAGTGCTTACTACAACCCGATTAGTAACAAAGGCAGTGTAAAGTCTGAGGAAACAATTGGAACGATAGGTTTCGATTTCCGTTTCTAAATATACAGTAATAAGCTGACCAAGGATGGTTAGTACTCAACGCTTTTAAACAGCAGTCTAAGCCCCCCAACATCAAAGTGAATGGCTGAACTAAAACGATAACTCACTTTTTAGCTGAGTTAAGAAGCGCTGCATAAACTGAGTGCGTATTTTGGCCTCTTTCTTAGCGGCGTCGGTGTGCACCGTATCCTGAATTAACAATAATTTAGTAAAGAAATGGTCGATGGTATACAGCGTGTCATTGGGAGTGCGTTGCTCACACAAGGGATCATTGGCGTGATACAAATCTCTTCCTAATCCACTGCCAACCTGAATACAGCGACTAATGCCAATAGCGCCTAAAGCATCTAAGCGATCGGCATCTTGAACAATTTTCGCTTCCAAGGTTTGCGGCTTAACTTGCCCACTATAACTATGCGCCACAATAGCATGATGAATGTCGGCCAAATAATCGGCGGGATAATCTATATCAGTCAAGAACGCTACTGCTTTATCTGCAGCAAGCATTGAGGCATTAGCACGCTGCAGGTGGTTTTTAGCTAGCGTCACGCAGTCATGCAAGTAGGCCGCGGGTAAAACCACCGCCAACTTTGCGTCTTCTTGCTGACAAAACAACGTCGCTAAGCCAACAACTCGCATAATATGATCAAGTTTATGGGCAGCATCAGCACAGGCTTGCAGCTGTAAAAAGGCAAGGCATTTCGCTTCTAATTGATTAGTCACAATTGAGTTCATTTAGATGGGGCTACCGATGGATGTAATAAGTGCTAACGCTAACTAAATGAGACCAGCCTGTCAAAAGCAAAATCGCTATCAGCAAAGCTTAAGTTTACCTAAAAAAACCTCTCTTATAAGTATTTACTTTGAGAATTTTATCATTCATTATTTAATGATAAACGATAAATAAACATTGTTTATCGTAGAGATTCGTCTAGTAGGGAGAACATAGACAATGCAGTCCATTGAGGCTATTAGTGCCGTAGGTAAAAGAATGCGGATCTTCTTATGGGGCTTAGTAGCACTAATCTTGGTGTGTTTAATCGGCTTTCCTAGCGAGTTAGGCTTAGATATTGAGCCAATGCGCCACAGCCCTTGGGTATATAGCTTTTACAACTTGGTTGAAATGGTGTTTGGCCCACCAGAATTGCCCTTTGACGACCTGTTACTCCTACCGCCAGATGCACCATTTTTACACCCCGAGCCCTTGCCTATTTCTATGAGAATTAGCTCGGTGGCCATCTTCTTCACTACGTCTTTACTCATGGCATCTTTAGTCTGGGAAATCGACCGATTATTTAAGGCATATAGTCTTTGTGAGGTATTTACTCTAGAAACCACTAGCCATTTTCGTTGTATAGGCTGGACCTTAGTAGCGCTATTTGTGGTGAATGGTGTAGCTAATTACATTATTGAACACATCATGATCCCCTTTGAAATGGAGATGAACCGCCCGTTTAATGGTCCACCTATGGGAGATATGTTTGGCTTAATCCCTCCTCCACATGAATGGACAAACATGGAGTATATCTCTCTCGACTTTCCACTGTTATTAGCAGGCTTGTTTATGATTGTAATTGCTCACGTAATGCACTTGGGCGTGCAAATTCAAGCTGATGTAGATGCAACTATTTAGTGGGAGCGGTTCATGACAATAGTAATCAACTTAGATGTGATGCTAGCTAAACGAAAAATGCGCTTAAATGAATTGTCTGAAGCAGTAGGAATATCAATACAGAATTTATCTATTTTGAAAACTGGCCGCGCTAAAGCGATCCGCTTTTCAACCCTAAATGCGATTTGTCAGGTTTTAGAATGCCAACCTGGTGATTTGCTAGAGTACCAACCGGATCAGGATGCACCCTAAACCGGCTGGTTTGACATAAGCATGAAATACTAAGTCATTAAGGAATTTAGCATGAAATACCGACTTAAACAAAACTTGAGGTTACTCGCGCCATTGCTCGCTTTAGCGCTATACCTCAGTGGCGCGCAAGCCGAGGCCATCAAAGACTTCGAGCCATTTAATGACCCCTTTATAGTGGTTGATTACGACGCTTCTATCTCACGTTTACCGCTAGACCAACAATCTCAAGCGCTAGAATGGCGTGAGCAAATGCTAGCGTTAGAGTACCAACTAGATGGCAGCGAACTGGACGATAATGTGAAAGCTGAAATCAGCTTCAGCGTTCTTTATCAGCGCCTAGACCAACTGTTCTACGAGACTAAAACCGACCTTGTTAAAGTGAATGTACTGGAAAGTTTAACCAGCGAAGAACAGTTACAAGCCTTGAAGCTATGGCGAGACATTCAGCATAGTGAAATAGCCTTATTGAGTAATACTTATAATGAAGCGGAGGAACAAAAAATCTTTGAGAAGTACGCCAAACTTGATGCTATTTTAGCCTCAATTAACTAATTTTATTCCGAATACCACTTTCTTTTTTGGTGCGCTATGGCGCACCCTTTTTTTACTCACTAAATACTTAATGTTTTGTGTAACACTCCTTCGCTTTAAGGTTTAGCTTCTAAACCTCTTATGCTGGTTACAGCAGTCTCTAATTCACGAATATCATTTTCAGTCTTAACAATGAGTAGCAGCGTTATGAGTTTTTCTCTGACAAAAGAAGTTGAGGCCTAAGGCAATAGGGAAGCAAAATTTCTTATTGCAACTGTTACCACAATAAACCCGCTAACAATAGAAAGATGCGGCGCTTCAAATGTTCATGAAAGCAGCAGCTAACTATAAAGGGAATAAATGGGGCGAACTTGCCCCAGCCTATCAAGCTTGTTGCTTTAGTCTTAGTCGGTAAAGCTCATGGTAAGGCATGCTTTGTTGCTACCTTGCTGTAGCTAGCTGGCTTACAGGCTGGGCTCCCCCCCTCTGCGATTAAATAGTACGATAAAACAATAGATCATTTCGTTCATTTTTTATCACTAGTCAATTTCGTTTTTTTGTAAACGGCAAAATTTCATCGCTTAGTATGATGCGCCCTTGTCTTTTAATTTTTGGGTTTGACCTAGAAATCTTACCAAGCCAATACTATGTCCGTACAAAAAACGTACACAAATTCAAATAATTAAACATAGCATTTAACGAGTTGTATGGTCTTATGAAACGCATTCTCTGACTAGTTCGTTGGTAACCTAAACGGAATAGGAACACCCAAATGAAAACTCCACTTCTAGCCTTATCATTAGCATTTGGCTCATTACTTTCACTCACCCCGAATACAACCTTAGCAGCCAGTATTGGTAAAACGATTTGTGACCCCGCAGCCGACTCAGACAATGGTTACGGCTCAGGCACCTATCGAGGCCACTTTTATTCGTGGTTTGAACTTAGCCAAAACAACATTAAAAGCTGTGATGTGAAAATCGGTTTTTATAATGATGCGGGACGTCATTATCGAGCTGAATGGAACATGGCCAAATCTTGGGGCGAAGACGCCATTGGCGGCCTAGGTTGGGAAAATGGTGCACGTTACAGAAAAATTGGTTACAACGTTGGCGAGCTCACCAGCAACTCAAATATTCAAAAAGCCTTAGTCGCACTTTATGGTTGGTCTTGCAGCGGCAGTAACTCCCAAGAGTACTATGTAGTAGACAGCTGGAAGGGCCCTGGTAAGTTTGTGCCTTGGGACGAAAATGCAGGAGCACCTGCGATAAGTAAAGGCACCGTAAATGCCAACGGAGCCACCTACGACGTATATTTGGTTGACCGTAACGGCGCTCAATATTGTGGCAACGGTGATAGCCGACAATTCAAACAATATTGGAGTGTTCGTCGCTCCCCTACTTCCACAGGAAGCAACCAAGAACTGGATTTTGGCCCACATGCAAACCGCTGGGACAACTCAGATTTAGGCTTTAAAACCAACGGAATCACCAATGGCTACCAAATCCTAGCCATTGAGGTTTTTGGCGATGCTAACCTTAATCACAAAGGCGCGGTAGATTTATCGCTTTGGTTACGCTAAAGCTTAATTGCGCAGAGACTAAGTAGCTTATTCCAGCTTAGTCTCTTCCATTTGAATGACTGTAAGATGCTGGCAATTAAGTAAGCACTGCAACTTGGCCTGCTTGGAGAGCACAATGAAAAACCTACGTTTGGCACTGTCTTTTGGTGCATGCTTTATTGCTGGCTACCTGGTTGCAGCTGTTTATCATCCAACAGCTGTCGATAGTCGCCATCAAACTAGCGCCATGCAAAGTGTCTTAGCACAAGAAACGACAAATTCCAGACGCGATACAAGCAGCACTCTTTATCCATCGGATAATGGCATCTCCTCAAATATGCAAACAGGCCATACCAACAATCCTATTGTTGCTACACCTACCAATAAACAAGCGCTTGAAAAGAGTCATCAAGAGCAAACAGAGAATAAGTCAGCCCAGCGCTTTGATGCACTTAAACACTCGCTACGCAACGACCCCAACAGTTTAGATGACACGATTAGTCAACTTGAGAACCTAAGTATTGAAGACCCTGAATTCAACTTGCTGATATCAGCCATTAAAGGCGCATCGAACCCGCAAAGTGATGCCGCCTTATTTGAATTGGCTGAACACTATGCGATGCAAACTGATCCGCAATCTCAACAAAAATTCATTGCGATACTGGCCAGCACCTCAACGAATATTCAATCGGAGCAGTTAATTAATAGCTTGATAGATATGGCGGTGATAAATCACTCTGATAACTACAGTAGTGTTGAAGCACTTAACTTAATTCAACCTTATCAACTCAGCCAGGCTGACCGGGACATACTTACCCGCGAGCTTGAAAATAAGGTGTTTGACACTGAAGGGGATGAGGCCGAGATGCTACTCTCACAGCTGATGCGCTTTAGTGCTAGTGAACAACGAAGTGAAATTGCCAGTAACATGCTAGAGGGTGACTCAAACATGCTGAAAGAAGCCGTATTTGACAGCATTAACAGTGGCAGTATTCCTGCAGCAGAGCCTTTAAAAACCCTGCTACTCGATATTGCATTTAATCAACAACATCCACTAAGCGGCGAAGCGCAATACACTTTATTAAACAATTTTGCACTTAGCCAGCAAGAATACACTCAACTGCAGAACCATTAAGCCAAGCACTAACTCAAGCTTGCTGGCTGAGTTTAAGCAGCATGGCGCTTTCAGGATCCATAATCGGCAGTTGAATGCCTAGCTTCATCAAGGTATCGCCACGGTAAGCGGCATTGCTCTCCATCCAAGTGGGAAACTGTTTCATAATGTGTTTAAAATCAGGTTTATCTAGAACCTCAAGTGAATACATCGCTTGCGGATCCAACCCAGTAAACCTCAACGCTCCCGGCAAAGTGTAATCCGGCATAGTGAGTTGCACAACCCAATAAACGCCCTCTCCTTGCTGCTGATCTTGCACCCCATAGGCTTGCCAAGAGCTATCGCTTGCAGCCAGCTGTAAAAAAGTCCCGCTGTGTAACAAAGGCCGTAGCGACTTATGTAAAGCGATATAGTGAGCGAACTGCTCACGTTGCTCAGCATCTACAGCTACAGGGTCAAGCTCCACTCCCATGTGGCCAACTAGCGCAGTCAATCCTCTAAAACCAATGCTGTGCTGTCGGTATGTAGTATGGCTATGCGCTGGACCAATATGGGAACCCATCACTTCAGGAGGGAAAAAGTACAACATCGCCGGCTGCATAATCTGTCGCTCTAAAGCATCGTTACTGTCCGATAACCAAAAACGGTGACTGCGTTTAAGCACTTCATAGTCGATGCGCCCTCCTCCCGAAGAACAGCTTTCAATTTCTAGCTGAGGATGGCGTTTAGCTAACTCATCCACCAAGGCGTAAAAAGCCTTAGTTTGGCGGTGTACCGCCGCTTCTCCTAAATGGCTAGGCTGCACCAGTTCTCGGTTCATGTCCCATTTGATGTATGAAATAGCATACTGGCTAAGTAAGCTATCGAGTCGCTCCAGCAAGTAGTCGAATACCTCGGTATTCTGTAAATCTAATACGTATTGGTAGCGCCCAGTTTTCTGTTCGTAGCCTGTTTGACCCAGCACCCATTCAGGATGATTGCGATGTAACTCTGAGTCTGGGTTGACCATTTCCGGCTCAAACCATAATCCAAACTCCATACCCAGTTGCTGAACATGATCGATGACTTCTTCTAGGCCATTGGGGTATTTTTTAGTATCTAAGTACCAATCGCCCAAACCGGCTTTGTCGTGGTCTCGCCCCGGAAACCAGCCATCATCGATAATAAACCGTTCTACGCCGATATCGGCGGCTAAGCTGGCCATCTTTTTGATGTAGCTTGGATCGTGGTCAAAATAGATCCCTTCCCAAGTATTAAGGTGCACCGGACGCGGTTTATTGGCTTGTGGGAAGCGTAAGATATGCGCACGCACAAACTTGTGAAAATTAGCACTCATTTGATTAAGGCCATTGGCCGAATAACACGCATACAAACTGGGCGTTTGATAGCGCTGCCCTTTCGCTAACGATATTTCACCACTTAG
Organism: Agarivorans sp. Toyoura001; assembly: GCF_005405585.1. Lineage (GTDB taxonomy): Bacteria > Pseudomonadota > Gammaproteobacteria > Enterobacterales > Celerinatantimonadaceae > Agarivorans. The sequence continues at coordinate 151,848 of NZ_BJEQ01000001.1, forward strand.
CAGAAGCTCTTCTGCTTGTAGCCAGCGCCGACCATCGGTTTTAACCCCGCTTTGAATTTTGTGATTACCGCTCCAAGCTAAATGAAATCCGTACACTTCGCCTTGCTGCTGATTAAAGCCTTTCTCGCCAATCACCGCGCCAGGGAAATACTGATGTGACGTACGGCCGCGACGATTCTCTTGTGCAATAATGCCGCGCTCTAACGGCTGGCGATGCTGCTGAAACTCTTTGGTCCAACGCCCATGTAAAGACAACAACTCATTACTTTGCGCCGTTAACGGCAAGGTTAAGGCTAAGCGCTGCAGGCTGTAATCAAGTTCACCTAAATTTGTCACGCTTGATTGCATACTGAGTACGTCGCTACTCTCATCTAAGTGCAGCGTAATTTCCAAGGCCAGCTGAGCCTGTTTATCTTGCGCAGTTATCAATAACGAAGAATGTCCCGACAACACACACTTAGCACTAAAGCGAGGACACCAGTCTTTGCCAGCCCTGTTGCCTTCTAAACCAGGGCTAGAGAACCACCCGTCACTCGCTTCTGGGCATACAGTAAGTGCTACATCTTCATCTAAACTGGCTTCACCTAAAGGTCTTGATATTGCGCCAAGTAAGTTGCTATCTATAGGTAAACTTAACTTACGCCCCCAATAAACGATTTCTGGCAAAGAGTCAGTTTCTTTTAGCAACACACTGCTAGTTTGACCGTACAAATGATAAATATTCATCATTTTAATCCTTGCAGCGAAAACTCTATTTGATAACGATAATGGCTATCGCTCACTTGATACTTAGGGTGCACAGACGGGCTCCAAGAATCGTCCCCCCCAACGCCTTGATGGGCAACATCGAGTTGCACAAATACCGATCCGCTATCTGTTAGCTGGTAGTTATGAGTCGCCTGGCTAAGTTGCTGCTGGCTGTAACGCCTAGCGGAAAACTGTAAATGTGGTTGGCAATTAATCGCTAGCGCCAAACCATCATCACGTTCAATTTCTAGCTGGCGAATCGCGCCGCGCCCGCCATTTTCGCTAGGGAAAATATACGGCGTATGTAAGTCGTCAATGCTCGATTGGTAACGGCTCACTATCGCGCTGGCCAAACGATCACGGTAGTTCTCATGTGGGCCTAAACCAAACCAACTTACTTGGCTAAACTGTTTGTCTAAGCTCAACTCCAAGCCCACACGCGGTAAAGGAGGAAGATAAGGCGCTGCATCTACCGCAGTACTCAACTCCACTTTATCAGCGCTAATCAAAAAGCGTTGTTCCACAGAAAAAGCCAAACGATGCTCAAAGCTAAAATCGCTATCGCACTCAAGTTGCCAACAACCATTACTTAACTGTGAGAACTCAAACTTACTAACCGCACGTTCTAAATGATTCAGACCCGCGTTTTGCCAACGCGCTATCCAAGAATGAGGATCCATTTGGCTAGCTTCACTAACACCAATATCGTTGTCTAATGGGGCACGATAGAAGTTATTAGCCAAAGGAGCAGTAAACAGCTCTTTGCCGTGTTTAACCCACGACACCCACTGTGCAGAAACACAATCAAAAACCACTGTTTGCTCTGGGCAAACAAAGCTAATTAGGCGATCTTTTTGCTGGCACGTCACCGCTGCTTTACTTAAGGCTGGTTTAGCCAATAAACCACCGGCTGGCAGTTTAAATTGTTGCTGAGCCATTACATGCCCTACTTCTGCCCATGGAGTTTTGCTGCTTAGGTTTACTTCTAACGTCAGCCAGAACTCTCCGTGGCGCTGTTTAGCCAGTGCACTCATTGCCTTAGCAGGAAGATGAAAGAGCTGGCTTTCACCTGCCGCTATATCAATTTCTAGGGTGCCTTGGTCAAACAGCTCGCCTTGCTGCTCTATGCGCCAAACTAAAGAAACGTTTTGGCTATCGCTAAACAAGTACTCGTTGGTTATCCGAAAGGCTCCACAACCTAAGTCTTCCGCATGGATTTGCCAATACTGCTGCAAATACTTAATTTCAGCCAAACTTGGGTGCACCGTTCTATCGGGGAAAATTAATCCATTAATGCAAAACTGTCGGTCGTTGGGTTTGTCTCCAAAATCCCCACCGTAAGCCCAGTATGCGTCGCCAGCATCTGTATACTTTGTTATTCCTTGATCAACCCAATCCCAAATAAACCCGCCTTGTAAACGAGGGTGTAAACGAAAGGCTCGCCAATACTCATCGATACTGCCTAAGCTATTCCCCATGGCATGGGCATATTCACAAAGAATTAGTGGCCGCCGCTCGTTAGGGTCACCGATATGCGCAGTAATAGCGCGCTTAGGAATGCCCTCCCCACCGGTATCCCAATCAACTCGCGCATACATTGGGCAAAGAATATCGGTAGCTGGAGTATCTGCGCCGCCGCCTTCATATTGAATAGGTCGACTTGCATCCGCGTGTCTTAACCAGCCATACATAGCGTCGTGATTGCTGCCATAACCCGACTCATTACCGAGAGACCAAATAATAATTGAAGGGTGATTTTTATCTCGAGCAACCATGCGTGTTACTCGCTGCATATATGCATGCATCCACTCAGGATCGTCTGACAAGCGACACATAGGAAACATACCGTGGGTTTCTAAGTTGCTTTCATCCACCAGCAATAGGCCGTATTCATCACATAACTCATACCAGCGAGGGTGGTTAGGATAATGCGCGGTACGCACTGCATTAAAGTTGTTTTGCTTGAGTAGCTTAATGTCTTGCAACATCCGTTGCTCTGTCATTACATGCCCCAACTCAGGGTCATGCTCATGGCGATTAACGCCGCGAATCAGCAGGGCTTTGCCATTGAGTTTAAGCAAGCCATCAGATACTTCAATACAACGGAACCCTAGAGCACTTTGTTCAACGTCTAGCAATTCGCCTTTGGCGTTAAACAAGCTAATCACCGCTTGATACAAATGTGGCTGCTCGTCACTCCACAGTTTGGGGGAATGCACTGTTTGATCTATAAAAATGCGGTCGGCAAAACCGCCTTTTTCGTCAATGGCCTTGTTATGGGTTTCAGCTTTAATCGGTGAATCGAATAAAGCACTCTGTCCATCAAATACCTGCAGCTCGACATAGCACTTCTCCATGTCGGCTAAACCCACACCCGCCAAGTGTATTTCTAGCGTCAATTGGGCATCGCGGTAACATGCATCTAAATCGGTGTTAATGCTAAAGTCGGCGATATGTAATTTAGGCTTGGCGTAAATGCTTACGTCGCGGAAAATACCGCTCAGCCACCACATATCTTGATCTTCTAAATAGCTACCATCGCTCCAACGGTAAACCACCACACACAGCTCATTATCTCCTTGATGCAGGTAGTGGCTAATATCAAACTCGCTGGCTAAACGGCTATCTTGGCCATACCCGACTAACTGGCCATTAACTAAGACATGAAAGGCCGAATTTACGCCGTCAAAGCGCAAACGTACTTGTTGATGTTGCCAATCATCTTGATAACTAAAAGTACGCCGATAAACCCCGGTTGGGTTATCACTGGGTACCTGCGGCGGGTTTACCGCAAAAGGATAAATGACATTGGTATAAATGGCCTTATCAAAGCCCTTTAATTGCCAGTTGCTAGGTACATCTATTGAGTGCCATTGCCCGGCCTTCCCCAATAACAACTCATCGCTAAGCTGCTCTGGCTGTGCCAACAAACAAAAACGCCACTCACCGTTTAAGCTAAGGCTATGCTTTGGGCAAGTGTTGGCTAAAGCATCTTGAACGCTTGAAAAAGACTGAAGGGGAACGTGAGACAGTAAGCGATTTCGCTCTGTTACTGCGGGGTTTTCCCAGTCTCGCTGGGCTAGCAAATTGGCGCTTACAGGCGTCATTCTATTCTCCAATTCAGGCCAGAGGGCCAAATAATCAATGCTATTTTAAAAACGCTGGCTTGATTTCAGTATCAAGCTGAAGCTTAGCCGCTTTATAAAAATAGCAGTCCCTAATTTACAGATGATTCTAGTAGGCCTAACGAGGCAATAATGCGAAGACCATCACGAAAGAAGGAAAACGTTTACATGAGGATAATCAATATGCAACAGTTACGCTTTTAACCTCAACAATTGGCGGCTTTAAATAACAAAACACCCCAGTGAGAGGTGTTTATAGTGGAAAGGCAGCGACTAATACTTACGTGAGTATTGTGTAATAACAACACCAAATATCGCTAAGATGATAATGCCAAAGGTGCTCGGTTCTGTTACCAATACACGTGGTTCAGGGTCTGAAGGATCTCGAGCCCAAACGTTCAAATGCGAAATGCCTTGAGCGTTATTCCCTTGAGGGTTAAGAAAATCATTTGTATTTAGAGTACCAGACAGTTTGTAAGGGGTAGTAAAATTAAGCGTTGAATTAGGGAAATCACTCAACTCTTGGGCAAAGATATCGATAAAATCGAAATCGTACAGAATGAAGCCATTAGAGGCTTTTACCGAGAACGCTAAATGATCAAAGGTAGCGCCTCCCAGAATCTGGGAGACTTGGTCAATAATGCTTGGATCTGTCTCTATCTGCCACGTTAGCGATTTACATTCACCGGTAACCCCTTCCACACAAGTAAAACTCATACTGAGCAAAGCACCAATGTCTAAGGAAAGCCCACTATTAACCACCGGACCAACTTGGTTGTAATCAACATCTAGGTTTTCATTTACACTGGCTAAGTGGATCCAACCAGGATCATCAGCCACATCGACAGGATTATTATCGAGGTTCTGTAACTCATCAGGCTCAATAAAAAATAAGGAGTTACCAAGCCCGTAAGTAGTATTTAGCAGTCCATCATTCTTTTGGCCAATATTCACATTGGGTTTATTCTCAGCATTATCATCGTTGCCATCAAACACCAAACAAGAACCTGCTGAATAAGATGGATTTGCGCCACCAAGCAGCTCATTCGCCTGACCGGACTCCATAATGGAAGTCAGGGTTACTCGAGATGGATCGCACACGCCTCCGGGGACAAAAGATGAAACAGGTACTGCCCAAGTGATGGTGGTAAATAATGAGGCCAAGCTAAAACCCAAAATCGGCAATAATCGTTTACTCATAAAACCCTCATTAGTATTTACTGGCTCTAGTGATAGCACTGCACTAACCGAGAAATATCCAACAAAAACTAAACGCATAAACCACGCCAAAAATTTATTCACATTCCTTATCAACAAGTTGACTTATTGCTCAAAAGTCAAAGTTAACAACTTGTAAAATATACTGACGTTTGTACACATCTTTTTACATTGACAAAAGCAATTACAAATCAATAGCTTATTAAGGCTAACAATCATCTAGAGGAGACGCTTTCAAGTTGTTAAACTCAGGAAAAATACGTAATACGAGTAAACCATGAGCACCACCATTTATTACTTAGAGCAAACTGATCCGACGCAAATAAAGGGCAAGACCCTTCCCTCAGAAATCACGGTGAGCGAAGTGACGAAGCATCAAGCTGAGAGTAGCTTGGCCTTTTACACCGAAGTAGGTAAACATTGGCAATGGACAGATAAGCTGAGTTGGAGCCAACAACAATGGCAAAATTACACTTCGGGTGAGCAGCTAAAAACCTATGCCGCCTATCTAGGATCTGAGTTTGTAGGATACTTTGAACTAGAAAAACACGCTGATAACAGCGTAGAAATTGCTTACTTTGGTTTAAGTAAAGCATTTTTAGGCAAAGGCTTAGGCGGGGGCTTATTAACCCGCTGTATAGAAACAGCCTGGCAATGGCCAACCCACAGAGTATGGGTACATACTTGTGATTTAGACCACCCCAGCGCGCTGGCTAATTATAAAGCGCGAGGGATGAGCTTATATAAAACAGAGCAGGAAGACTAAAACTGCAAGTAACTAAGATCGAGTTTTGCTCCGGCTACTGGTGGGCACCAGTAATAGGCTGTGCTTAATGGGCGGCTAAACTCAAACAAGCCGTCTTCAATGCCATCTTCACAGCCTAACATGCGTTTTAACTGCGCTTCAAAAGGGTAAAAGCTGTTAGCAAAACAGACAAAGTTTAATCCGCAGTCTTGCTGCTTAACCCATGGCAAGCTTCGGCGTAACATAAAGGCCTCAGGGCTAAAGCTTTCTTGCGCGGTACGACGAGTATGTGCAGACGGCGGAGACTCTGCAAACTCTACGTTATCGCTTTTTCTGCGGCCTATTAAGTCATCTTGTTGCTTACTCGGTAAGCTATTGAAGTGTTTCATTTGATGTTGCCACTTTTGAACCGCTAACATCGACGATCCCTCAACACCAGGCTCACCCGTTAACGCAACAACCGCTGCGGCATTATCTTCAGGGTTTTCAGTGCCATCTTCATAACCAGTTAAGTCTTTACCGCCACGGTGACAAAAGCCCTCTACTTGCTCGTTCACACTAAATGTTGGGCATAACACTGCTAGCCACTCTTGTACTCTTAGCATCACTTCACCGGGATCACTGCCACTAACCCTAAGCCATAAATCATCTTGATTGGCTGGGCTGGTGCGTTTTACGCCTTCAATGCTAATCGCACTTTTTAAACCAGGGATTTTGCTGCTGTTTAAGGCAAGTAAAGGTGCGCCAAAACCAATAACACTGTCGTCAGCATTATAAGTATCAACTAAAGATGCCAAGCACGCAGCTAATGATTGCTGCTCAACTAAGCTGAAACGTAAGAAGCTTGCATGGCTTTGTTCAGCCTTAAGAATAAGCGGTTGGATCAACGACATAAATAACTCTCATTTAGCTTTCATTGCTAAGCAGTATAAGTAATTTTTGGCCGAAGTAATTTGATAAGAAGTAAATAAAACGATGAAATGAAAAATGCCTGATGCTTTTCGCTATCAGGCATTCTAATGCATTTGACTCATAGTGTTTCTCGCTCAGGTTACTATCACTCTTTCGCTACAGCGAAAGGCTAAGTGCTAAGCCCACATGTTCAAATGTGAGGATTAACGGTGTAGGTTGTTAGAATCAGTAGCTTTGTTGTAACCCGCAGCTTTAGTAAAATAGTAAGTGGTATATAAAGAACCGAAGTAATCAAACATAGTGTTTCTCCCAATAAAAATAAAAGTGTGAACCAAGTCACGAAACGAATAATAATGTGACACACATCACATTGCAAGTTTATTTTAGAGTTTTTACTGAAATACCTAACAGAAAGGAGAAGAACATCGAGAGCTGGGAACCCACATAAAAAATGCCTGAAAGAGCGAACTCATTCAGGCACTGGGTTTATCGTGATTCATTACATTTATCTCTGTTGTCGTTTACCTTGCTCTAAGCATCCAAAACGAACATAAGCTAACAATGCTGAACCAATGATCGGATGAAGAACCATATACTCACCTATAAGTTAGTGGCTTAACGGTGAATATCTTTGCGAGTTTCGCAATAAAAGTTGTAATCATCAGCTTTCGTAAAATAATACGACGAGTAAAGTGCACCAAAGTAATCAAACATAATCGTTCTCCTAAGTATTTAATATTGTTAATGACTTGAACTAAGTGTGAACCAAGTCACACCTCTAATTTAATGTGACGGGAATCACATTTCAAGTGACAATTTAGTTAAATACAAAACTCACTTAGATCTGCTGTTGAAAGCAGTTTCATGGCAAACGGTAAGCGATTTATTGCTAGTTATTTTTACTAGGCCATATAAATAACTATTCATCGACTGTCTCAAGCTAACGACAAAAACCTTAATTTTCAGCAATATAGCGATTTATTGCTAATGTAAGCTGCAATTTTTCTTCACAGTCACCGCAATATTGCTCTAAAGGCGCTAGGTTATGCTTTGGGTAATGACTGTAAAATCAAGTATAGCTCCCAACTTGGAGGTTTTTAGATTGTAATTATTGAATAGTTTTAGAAAGCTCATTGGTTACTTTTCATATGGGACAAAGACTTAAGCAAACAAGTTTTGATATGTTTCAATGAGGGATTTTAGCTGACTTACGTTAATGAAAAAGTACATAAGCTACTTAGGCCTAAACAAGTGTATAACCTAACAATTTAGTCTAATACGTCGACTGACGTCTCGATAACATGATAAATTGACAATAGTCATATTAACTAATATTCGTGTTCGTGGCTTTTAAGCCACTAAAATAAAAAGGATTTTAATAGATGGTGAGATCGACCTTAACGGCTGCACTATTAGGACTGACATTAACTAGCTGTGCATCTGTACAGCAAGATACCCCTAAAAACGTATCGGAATCGCTGATTGGCATCTGGGCTATGTTACCGCTAAAAGGAGGAATTGCTAATGTTGTAGAATACTCAAAAGATGGTTCATCAACTCTATACCCATTTAACTGTGCTAATGACAACAAAGAACAACCTGAAGTATCAACATATTCATTAAGTAATAACGATAAAACTATTCATCACCAGTCAGACAAAAACGAGTTTAAACTTGAGATATTGAGCTTGAATGAAAGGATGATGGAGCTTGAAATGCCTTTAGGTAATAAATCTTACAACTTTGCGTACTACCGAGTTAATAACGTCAAACCATTATGCGATTTATACAAAAAGTTTACTCCTTTCAATGCTTCGGAATTTACACCTCAGCTAATCCTGCCTGCACATTCAAAATTGGACCATCTTTTAGGCAAATGGTCGTCTCATTCATGGTTCAACGACGACAAGTGGGTAATCGAAATCCTCAAAGATATTGACGGAAACTATATTCTAGAAAACACGGAGTCAACACACTTCACATACTTGTTTAACAATTTTAAGTGGCACAACGACGAGCTACGAATGTCAGCATATTCATACGCAACTGACCCTAAGCTATTCAAAGAAAAATATCACAAGTACAGACGCCCTTTATCTATCTCCTTCAATGAAGATCCAAGCAAATTAGACATCCACCTATATGAGCATGCTAGAAAATCTACAATAGTATTGCGAAAAATAGAGAAATAAAGCACCTACATATTTTGATTTTTGTATAAAGTAGTTGTTTGCTAGCGCTTTGATACGGCAAACAACTACAAATTATACCAGTACACAACCTTTTTAACCCTCAGCCTAATCCTGCATTCTGAACTTACGGACAACTAACTCTAGCTGTAACTTTTCTGCGCAATTCCCACAATATTGCTCTAAACGTTGTAGATTTTGCTGAGCGCGCTGCGGCTGCTGCATACTCAAATACAGTTCACCCGAGTATTCCAGTGCCCCTAGATGTGAAGGTTTGATCGACAAGGCCTGTTGGTAGGCATACAAGGCTTGTGAATATTGGCCTAACTTACGCTGACTAAACCCCAGTAAATTCCAGGCATCTGCTGAGCGTCTGCCCTTTGAGCTTTGAAGATAACTTTGTAGCCAAGTACTTGCCGCACGATAGTCTTCCTGCGTAACAAGCTTCTCTACTTTTGCCAACGGTGATTTATCACTGCTGGATTCATAGCGCCCACTACCCGCTGCTAGCACTTGGGTGCTGATCAATAAACTCACGAACACTAATTGCCTAATCATACCGCTCTCCCTCTGTTATTAAGATTAAGTACGATACGCACTAGCAAATGGATTGGTTTGTTGTTCCCTAAAACGCAAAAAACCCCGCCAAGGCGAGGGTTTGTAAATTAAGCGAGTCTCAAATTATAGAGAGATGCCTAATTTTTCTAAGTCAGCCATAACCACTTTTGAAGGTAGTGGTACGTAGCCGTCTTTAGCAACAATAGTTTGACCTGTTTTAGACAGAATCATTTTTAGGAACTCACGATCCATAGGTGCTAGAGGCTTGTTAGGGTGCTTGTTAACGTAAACGTATAAGAAGCGAGAAAGTGGGTATTTACCCGTAGCAGCGTTATCTAGGCTAGCTTCAATGTAGTCGTTACCTTTCTTAGCAAGAGCAACGGCTTTAACACCAGAGGTTTTGTAACCGATACCTGAGTAACCGATTGCGTTCAACGAAGAAGACACTGATTGAACCACTGAAGCAGAACCAGGTTGCTCGTTTACAGTGTTCTTAAAGTCACCTTTACACAATGCTTTCTTCTTGAAGTAACCGTAAGTACCAGATACTGAGTTACGACCGAACAATTGAATGTCTTTATCTGCCCACGAACCGTCTAGGCCAATTTGACCCCAGCGGTCGGCAACGCCATTCTCGCCACACTTAAGTGTAGAAGAGAAGATGGCGTCAACTTGAGCCAGGTTTAAACCTTCAATTGGGTTATCTTTATGTACAAATACTGCCAATGCGTCAATTGCTACGCGAACTGGAGTAGGCTTGTAGCCAAAACGTTTTTCAAAGGCTTCAACTTCTTTGCTCTTCATCTGACGGCTCATTGGGCCGAACTGAGAAGTACCTTCAGTGAGTGCTGGAGGAGCAGTAGAAGAACCAGCAGCTTGAATTTGAACGTTTACGTTAGGGTATTCACGTTTGAATTCTTCAGCCCACAAAGTCATCATGTTAGCTAAAGTATCAGAACCTACAGAAGAAAGGTTACCAGAAATACCGGTGGTCTTTTTGTATTCCGGTAGAGTGGCATCCAGGCCAGCTGCAAGTACGGTAGTTGTTACCAATGAAGCAGAAATAGCTACTGCACTAAGCAATTTTTTAAATGTCATCTTTATCTCCATAAATGACGCGTTGAGTTATTTTCGTCATGTAGTATTGGTGAATTCGATGACAATTATATTTCTACTGTGTGACAGTTATATGTCAGCCTCTTTTTTTCGTAAAAAAACTGTCTTTCTTTAAAGGCTTTCTATTTAACTCTTTGATTTTTAATCACTATTAAGTGGCAAATAATGGCGATTTTTTGGTATTTAGCGAATCAAGCCCGGTAGTGAGGCTACCGGGCTTGATTATTAAGGGTTGTAACCGTCGTGACTATTGTTCAATACGTAAAATGTAGCTTGAACATAATCATCATCATCACCCGATTTATTCTGATTATATACACCAGCTTTAAAGTACATATATTGGTCGGCATCATCATAGCTGCTGCTACTCATGTTGTAGCTCGCCGTTACTTGATCTTTGCCCTCTCGATAAATTGTTACATAAAGCATATTTGCAACTACTTTAATTCGGTAACTGAACTTCTCATCTAGTGCGATACCGTCTGCAGGGTTACTGGCATTGTCACTGCGGCTTCCTATCATCTCTACCCAATCGTCACTCGATGCATTACGTGATTCATGTGCAAAGTAAATCGCACCATTTTGGTTATTAGGTAATTTTCGGTAATAAAGTCTAATGGGTTCGTCATCATTGGCGTGGATCTGTCCAATAATCACTCGACCTATCTGATAAGCATCACCTGTGGTGGTAACGTGGTTCACCGCCAAAGTGGCAAACAGTTCACCATTGACTCCACCTGCGGCAGTTTGCGCACTGGACGGCGCACTAGAAAACACCCAGTTGTTTTTATTTACGCCTTGGGTCTTAATGCTGGTATTGCCACGTCGCAACATTTCACGCAATTCGGTACGTACATAGGTAGTATTGGCCGAGGTTTTATAACCGTAAATCGGGCTTTTAAATACCATGCCTCCATCTGCGCCAGTATAAAAGTACTCGTTGTTTTCATAGCCGTTATTGAGTTCTGATTCTTTAATTGAATCAGCAGTACCCGAGTTATCCGTATCGGTAGGAATGCTTAGGTACCAATCTTGGAGATCAAAGTTAGCCGATGGTGGCAACGAAGGATTAAGGTCTTCAACTGGCTCTGTCACTTCTTCGTCATTACAGCCCAAAGCGGTAATTTCAATCAAACTGTTCCAATTGCTTTCTGAGTTTCCATTACCAGTAACTCGCAAGTATTGAATATCTTGATGCAAGGTATCACTGATGTCTATAAACTCTGGAGTGCCTGTAGCGTTGTCAGAGTTGCCACCAGTAACCACATCTTGCCAGGTGACATTGTCGGTTGAGATAGCCACATCGTAATACGTTGAACGCTCCGTATTGTTTAGCCAATAAAGACTCAGGCTATTAAGAATAGAAGGGCTGCTAAGGCTAAAAGTAATCTGTTTACCGATACCTTCTGAAGACCAACGTGAGTCACTGTCGATACTACCGTCTATCGCATTCTCAGGTCCAAAGCCCACTTTATGGGCGCCATCGTCACTGGCAAGCTTAAAGATCAAATCTTTAGGTGCACTGCAACTAGGATCTACCGGCTCGCCCGGCTCTTCTGGCACCGTCGGTTCATCAGGAACACTTGGTGTGGTGTTGCCTCCTCCCACTTCTGAAGAGCCTCCACAGCCGACAAGAGGTAAACAGATGGCTATCGCTAAGGGGGTTACGTAAAGCTTCATGCTTGAGGGTTATCCTAAAAACTCACTATTGTATTACAATACTAACTTTAGATATTTAGTTTAGCAATTAGCACACTTATTGAATTATCTATGTTGTGAGCTAAGCAAAAAAAACGAGCCTTTAAGCTCGTTTATTATCGCCCTATCTTTGGGCCTTTTGTGGGATTGGGTTATTTATAAAAGCAGATTGGAGAATTCTCTCTACTCATCTTCGCGTTGGTTCTCTAGCTCCAAGGCTAAGGTATACGCAATGTAGTATTTGTATACATTAGAGACATACCGCACCGTTTCCTTGCCAATAATACGCCCAGCCGCAATTTCTACATTTCCAAACCAAGCATTGGGGTCTAAATTCATTTCCTTAGCTAAGCGGCGCATTTGGTTCATTTTGGTTGGGCCGGCATTATAGGCAGCCCAAATCAGTGCCATTCGCTCACTCTCTTCTATATCGTCTTCATTAATATAGTGCTCTCTAAGCCACGCTAGGTATTTAATACCGGCGGCTATATTTTGTTCTGGATCGGCTAAATCGTTGTAGCCCATTTCTTTAGCGGTTGACGGTAGCAGCTGCATAATCCCGCGCGCACCACGGTGACTCACTTTACTATTGTCTAATCCCGACTCTTGATAGCCCTGTGCGACCACTGCCAAATAATCAAATTCGTATTCATTAGCGTATTTTTTAAAGAAAGGCACATAACGATTAAAGCGATTTCGGTCTTCCGAATTGGCAAGCCGGCTAATCCAAGCGGTGTGGTCAAAATAGCGATTAAGCAAAGTATTTCCCAGTAAACTGCCCTGCTTCACTTGAGTATTCACAAACTCTTGTAAGTTTGCTTGTAGCTTGGGGTTAGAATTCCGTACCGCCCAACCTAAGCTTTGTCCTTGACTGGTTTTTAAATGGTTGTCTATGCGGATATCTTTAAATACTTTTTCCCACAAACGTGCTTTGTAATCATCAATTACCGTATACCGCATAACCCCTGCGTTAACCATTTCCAGCACATCTTCAGACAGCAGGTTGCCATCAGCTTCAATCACTTTAATCGGTTTAACACCCCGCAGCTTCAAGGTGAAATTAAGCGCTTCAAGGTGTTCGGCATAACTACTGCCATGCATTACATAGATTTTCTTGCCAGATAAATCTTGCCAACTGTTTACCTCGGGCGCGTCTTTATGGCTGACCAGTACTTCGCTAATATTATCTGCATTGCCCAAGGCAAAGCTCAACTGTTTTTTCCGCTCTGGCGTTGCAGTTAAAAATGCCGCCACAATATCGCCTCGACCAGCTTCCAAGGCAGGGATTAACTGATCAAAGTGAACGGGCACTATTTTAACTTTGGTTTTGTTTACGTCTCGGCGAATGCCTTTATTTAGAAATTTCTCGTAAAGATTAAGCAGTTCGATTTGTATACCTAAGGGGCGGCCGTTTGCTAAATGAAAATCAGATTTACCATAGGTCACCAGTGCGCGAACAATTTTGCGCTCTTTTATTTCGGGCAAGTCGCCAACAAAAGGCTCTTGGATATAGAAAGGAAATTGCAGTAGGTCACTGCTTTCAGTCAACGCCACTTCATCATCTGCGGCATTCGCGGTAAAAGGCATCAACCCAAGGCAGAAAAGGCTCAATAGCAACATGAAGTAAGGTCGAAAAAGCGAGAATAACGTCAAGATAATAACCATAAAAATCAAACTTATATTTTAGTATAAGCTCAATTGCCTAAAAAAAATGGTCATCACTTAAAGCTGTGAAGCTACGCATTGCGTCCAAGAAAGAAGAGTATTTAATCCTCTGAAATGAACAATTTTCGCGGGATAATAAAGCTAAACGTGCTGCCTTTTGTCACACTACTTTTGATTTTTAGTTCGCTGTCATGATGCTGAAGCGCGTGTTTAACAATCGATAAACCCAAGCCTGCACCGCCAGTATCGCGCGAACGCGCTTTATCTACACGATAGAAACGTTCGGTTAATCTTTGCAGGTGTTTGGGGGCTATGCCGGGGCCTGAATCTTTTACGGCAAACAAAGCTCCAAGTGGAATCAACGTAAGACTAACTTCAATCTTCCCAGGCTCACCACAGTACTTAATTGCATTCCCCAACAAATTCCCACAAGCACTGCGTAGCTGCTCGCGGTCGCCTTTAATATGAATATCAGATTCAATGTTAAAGCTAAAACTATGCTGCTTGTCTTTGGCAAGACCTGTCACTTCGGCTTCGAGGTTACCAACCATCGCTGAAAAATTGATAGTCTCTTGATTGTCTTCAACCGACGCCGATTCAATTCGAGCCAAGGTGAGTAGTTGGTTAACCAAGTTTTCCATGCGACTACTTTGATCGAGCATGGTATTGCGCGCTTTGCCCCAAATCATTGGGTCAACTTCATCTTGATCTAGCATTTCCAAATAGCCACGCATCACCGTGAGCGGTGTACGTAATTCGTGGCTTACGTTTGATACAAAACGTTTGCGCATTTTTTCTAATTTACGTAGCTGGCTAACATCGCGAATGACCAATAACAATTGTTGTTGGCTGTAAGGCATGGCACGAAATTCTAACCATACGTTGCTTTGTACTGGGCTAATAATTTCTAAGGGTTGGTCGAAACGACCTTTTCGTAAGTAGTTAACAAAACTAGGGGTTCGAACGAGGTTGGTTAAGTGTTGTCCGGCATCGGCTGGCCACTTTAGACCCAACATACCTTGCGCTAATTGGTTACACCACAAAATTGCGCCGTCTTGATTAATCACCACAATGGCATCGGGCAAGGCCTCGGCACCTAAGCGGAAGTACTTCATTAACTGGGCAAGTTCACGCTCTCGGCCAAGCCGGCGCTTAAGCATATTATATATGCCATGAAATACTGGTTCCCAGCTGCCAGAACCATGAGGTGGAGACAACTTACGCTGGTTATATAGCCAATCTAGCAACTTATGTTGTTGGTTATACATCCAAACAATATGAATGACCGCCGCCAACAAACACATTTCTAAGGTATAGCCGGTAAACATACCTAAAACGAATAAAGGCGAATAAACTAACGCTACTCGCCATATTACGCGTTGCCATGAGAAAGGCACAAACATTCGTCGTTACTTCACCCTAGTTGAAAAACGGTAACCAGAACCACGTACAGTTTGAATTAAACGATCATATCCCTGTAGGCCAATTGCTTTGCGCAAGCGGCGAATATGCACGTCTACTGTACGATCTTCTACATACACGTTAGTACCCCAAACATTGTTTAGCAGTTGCTCACGGCTATATACACGCTCAGGATGCGTCATAAAGAAGTGCAGTAGCTTAAACTCTGTTGGCCCCATATCCAAGGGTTCATTTTCAACACTCACTCGGTGCGATACCGGATCAAGGCGCAAGCCTTGAACTTCAATGGTTTCTTCTAAAGAGGTTGGCGAAATACGGCGAATAACCGCTTTTACGCGCGCCATTAATTCTTTAGGTGAAAACGGTTTGGTTAGATAGTCGTCTGCACCCGCTTCAAGGCCTTGAACTTTGTCTTCTTCTTCGCCTTTAGCGGTAAGCATAATCACCGGGATTTGACGCGTTAGGTCGTGGCGACGCATGTGCTTAATAATTGAAATACCACTGCCACCTGGCAACATCCAATCTAATAATGCCAACTCTGGGTAGGGTTCTGTAAGTTTTGCTATGGCTTGATCATAGTCAGCAGCTTCAATCGGCTCGTATCCATGCTGCTCTAATACAAAACACAGCATTTCACGGATTGGCGCTTCATCTTCTACAACAAGTATCTTCCTGGGCATCACATTCATCTCAATCTAAGAAACTGTGGCAATTATGCGACGTATTAATGACAGATTTATGACAGCAATAAGTGTAAATCAAAGACTTAAGTAAATACAGCCAGACCCAATTTGGTGCAAGGAAACTATTAAATGTTAGCGCTGCACCAATCAAGTTCAACGCAAGTCTTATCACTGGTTCGACAGCATAGCTCAAATCAATAGTTAACAACATGAATAATAAGGTTTTTTATACAGGTTAGTGAAAATAAATTACGATTATGGCATTGCTCGTGCTTTGTTAACTACAAACGCAATTAGGCTAACATTTAGGGGCAGCATGCAGTATTTCGCTAAGCAACTATCGTCAACAGAGCTATACACTAACGCCAGCAGCATTTTGGTATTTACCGATTTAGACGGCACCTTGTTAGATCATGATAGTTATAGCTATGAGGCCGCCCTACCTAGCTTAAACCAATTAAAACTGCTTAAAGTACCCGTCATTTTCAATACCAGTAAAACCTTTATGGAAGTATTGGAACTGCAAAAGAAAATGTCCTTACAGCAGCCATTTGCCATTGAGAATGGCTCAGCGGTTTGCATTCCAGCAGACAGTCCAATCCATCATGATGAGCTAAGCCCACTCAATGTAGGTAAGCAACACTGGAAAATAAAAACCTTTGGCCCGAGTTACCCTGACATTTGCCAGTACTTGAGTGTATTGCGCCAAAAGTACCATTTTCGTTTTCAAGGTTTTAACGATATGAATGTTGCAGAAGTGCAACTTAACACTGGCCTACCTAAGTATGATGCACAATTAGCGAAACAAAGGATGGCCTCTGAGCCTTTGTTATGGAACGACAGCGACGAACAACTCGACTTATTTATTAAAAAGCTCGAAGCCCACAACTTAGCGGTGATTAAAGGTGGCCGCTTTTACCACGTAAAAGCCAAGTTTGATAAAGCCGACGCCATGTTATGGCTAACCAGCACCTACCAGCAACATTACCAACGCAAATTTACCAGCATTGCGCTTGGCGACAGCGACAACGACCGCAGCATGTTAGAGCAAGCCGATGTGCCGGTGGTTATCCCTAAAAAGCACTCATCTGCGTTAATGATCAATCACCCAAATTCAAGCCTAGCGCCCTACCCGGGCCCTTATGGCTGGCATCAATCGATGCAACAGATTTTACATTCCATGATAAACGGAGCATAACCATGGCTGATTTCTATCAAAACGGTATTGTGACAACCTTACATAACTTAACCGATCGCCCACTCGAAGAGTTAGAGCAGGAGCTTATAGCGTTCTCAAAAGTTAGACCGATGAGTTTGGTACTTCCCTCCTTATTCTCAGAGTTGGAGCGCCCAGCGCTAGCCACTATTGTGGAAGAGTTGGCTAAAGTACCTTATCTCAATGAAATCATCATTGGTTTGGATTGCGCCACCGAAGAACAATTTGCCTACGCCAAAGAGTACTTCTCAGGGCTGCCACAACATGTTCGTATTTTATGGAATGACGGCCCACGCTTACGCGCCCTAGACGCCCAATTAGCCGAGCACAACCTTGCCCCCAAAGAAGCCGGCAAAGGCCGTAACGTGTGGTACTGTTTTGGGTATGCGCTTGCCTCAGGCAAAAGTAAAGCCATTGGCCTACATGATTGCGACATTACAACCTACGACCGCAGCATGCTAGCGCGCTTAATGTACCCCGTTGCTAATCCCTTGTTTAACTACGAATTCTGTAAAGGCTTTTATGCCCGCCATGCCGATGGCAAGTTAAACGGCCGAGTAGCTCGCCTGTTAGTGACTCCACTGCTTAAAGCCTTGAAGAAAATTGAAGGCTACGACGATTACCTAGAGTATTTAGATAGCTTCCGTTACTCCTTAGCAGGCGAATTTTCGATGCAGTCAGACGTACTTAATGACTTGCGGATCCCGTCAGATTGGGGATTAGAAATTGGCGTTTTATCCGAGATTTACCGCAACCATTCTACTAACCGTATTTGTCAGGTAGATATTGCTGATGTTTACGACCATAAACATCAAGACTTAAGTTTAGATAACCTT
This sequence comes from Agarivorans sp. Toyoura001, assembly GCF_005405585.1. Lineage (GTDB taxonomy): Bacteria > Pseudomonadota > Gammaproteobacteria > Enterobacterales > Celerinatantimonadaceae > Agarivorans. The sequence goes on from NZ_BJEQ01000001.1 coordinate 169,978, forward strand.
GATGCTGGTTTGGCTAAAATGGCCACCGATATCAGTAAAGCTGTGATTCGTAAACTGGCCACCCAGGGCCATACTTTTAGCCCCGGTAAGTTGCGTTCACTAAAAGCCACCTACTATAGAATGGCCTTGGACTTTATCGATAACTACCACAGCGACGCCTTAATTAACGGCTTAACCTTAGACCGCCACGCCGAAGAAGACGCTGTTGAACTGTTTGCCAAAGCCATTACTGTAGCCGGTGAAACCTTCTTGGAGAATCCGTCGGCGACACCGTTTATTCCAAGCTGGAACCGAGTACAAAGCGCCGCACCGGACTTTTTAGAACGTTTATACGAAGCAGTAGAGGCAGATAACTGCTAACTCTCCTTAATGCGCTCGGTAGGTCACTACCGAGCTGCTTTACTCACCCTTTATCTTCGCTTGTCACTTGCTTCACTCAATTTAGAAAACAACAATCTTGGTAAGTATGTGACATTTTTATTACATAGAGTTTACTTGGCATGATACTACTCACACTATCCTAAGGTCATACCAGCCTAAATAGGTTTCCCAATAAACGTTTATTAACATTTCGACGGAAATCTAAAAGGAATTTTATGCTGATTAAAACCAAACTATCTTTAGCCACTGCGGCTATTTTGACACTTAGTGCATGTGATAATGACAACAATATCCAGGCTGAGCCATTTCAACTCACCATTGCTCATATCAACGATACTCACTCTAATTTTGATCCCCGTTCCCTCGATTTTGTCAATGCGGATTTATCGACAGAGAGTAGCAATTTTGATGTTAGAACCAGCGTTGGGGGTTACCCACGTTTAGCCACTCAGTTAAAGGCAGCACGAGCGGCGGCCGCTGAATCGGGGATGCCGTTCTTGGCTCTACATGGCGGCGATGCTTTTCAAGGTTCTTTGTATTTCAACCTATTAAAAGGCGAAGGTAATGCCCGTTTGCTGAGTCAAATGGGGCTTGATGCAATGGCGGTGGGTAACCATGAGTTTGACTTAGGAAACGACGCATTAATCGCATTTTTAGAGGATGTTAATTTTCCAGTGCTTGCTGCCAACATGGATGTTAGTGCTGACCCAAGTTTGGCCAACCAAACTAATCTGCAACCTTATGTAGTTAAAGAATTTAACGGCGTGCGTGTAGGTATATTTGGCTTAGTGTTAGAAGACATGCCCACCATATCTTCGCCGGGAGAGCTCCTTACATTTGAGTCTGAAGTAAGCTCTGCTCAAGCCACAGTTGACGCCCTGCACGCAGACGGAGTTAATAACATTATCATGGTCAGTCACATCGGCTTAGACCGTGATTTGCGTGTCGCTAATAACGTTAACGGCGTAGATCTCATCGTTGGCGGCCACTCTCATACTTTACTGGGCGATTTTTCTAACCTTGGTTTAGGTAATGGTGATGCCAATACTGATTACGCCGAGCTCATCACCAATCCTGACGGACAAAGCAAAACCTGTGTGGTTCAAGCTGGTGAATATGCACAAGCCGTTGGACAAGTCACAGTATCGTTTAGCGCCAATGGCGAAGTGATAAACTGTGAAGGCCGCAATACTCTGCTTATTGGCAGTGATTTCTTACATGAATATATTGAAGACGCCGGTCGAATTGCTTTAAGCAGTGAAGACCAGACCGCAACCGAAAACTTCGTTGGCAAACAAAACAACATTGCAGTGACAACTGAAGATTTAACAGTGCGAACCATCATCGATACTGATTACTTGCCTCAAGTTGCTGCCTTCCAAGGACAGGTGATTGGCACAATTAACGATGCTAACGACCCCGTAGATACTCAGCAACTCGACCACGTACGTATACCGGGTAAAAACCGTGGTGGAGCCTCTTTGGCTGGAACTGGCTCCGAAGCAGGCGTTCACGTTGCTACATCAATGGTTTGGAAACTTAACAATGCAGGTTATAAGGTAGATATGGCAATTACCAATACCGGTGGAGTACGTGACCATATCATTGTGGAACAAGGCAACAGCGGCGTGACTGCAGGATACATAATGGGTAGCTTACTGTATTTTAGCAACCAGCTCGCGGTGGTTGAACTTAAAGGCCTTGATGTAAAAGATTTACTCGAAACGGCTATTGATTACGCCAGAACTACCTCATCGGGAGCCTTTCCTACCTTCGCCAATCTGCAGTTTACGTATAACGGTACCGCTGCTGAAGGCAACCGCTTAGAATCATTACAAGTGTGTCCCGGCGGTGTTGAGGCAGGCAACTGCGCCAACATAGAAGATGAAACCGTTTATCGCATTGCCACCAATGCTTATATTGCGGCAGGACGCGATGGTTACAGCATATTCTCCGAACGCGCACAAAGTGCTACGGTAAACAGTGGATTTGTAGACAATGAAGTAATGATTGAGTACATCCAACACCTCACCACAGAAGGCAAAGCCTTAGTAGAGCTTGCTACCGGCTTAACTTATATTCCAGTGGCAGGTGACTCTATCGATGCTCCTTTGCTAAAGACTCAAGACAACCTAAATCTTTAATCCCAACAAAGTACACAAATAGGCGAATATTCTTCGCCTATTTTTTGCCTTATCCAGTAACCGATTTATCAGGCGTTATCTGTTAACAATGCACTTTTTGCCAGTAAGAGTTATCTCTAATGCGAAACACCAGCGCGACTAATTCAAGTAATTAAGTAGAACATGTCTGATTCAAGCTCTGTACTTAATTTCAATCACCGTCATTCGCAAAACATCAATTTTTATTTGAGAGCCTTGTAAAATGATCCCCTATCTTAATCACCTGTTGCTCGTATGAACCGTAAACGCATTGCTCTTATCATTACTTTTTTTGCCAGTGTGCTCGCCTTAGATTTTGAGCTTATGGCTGAAGAAATACTCTACAAAGAAGCGGTGCCAACTCAAAGCAATACACATCACTTTCATTTGAGGGGAACACACCTTGAGTAAACGACAAACCACCAATGACAGAGCGACCATTGTAAATACCTTGACTAAGTTTCGTCCGGGTACCATGGTAGACATACAGCTCTCTGCAGGCGACAGTCAGCGAATAAAAGCTAAACTGGTGGGTTACCAAGAGGGTGGCTATTTTGCTTTTTCTATCCCCCAGCAAGTGTATGCAGAAAATATGCAGCGTGTTTTTGAAGGTAAAAGTTGTGTCGTAAGAATGATGGCTGAAAGCGACGTAGGGGTATGTGTAGCGTTCAAAACCCAGGTAATGACTCTAAATAAAAAGCCACAGATTTTGCTGTTTGTTCAATATCCACAGCAAATTGAGTTTTTTAGCTTACGCAGCAATAGCCGCATTAGCACTCACCTACCGGTACTTGTGAGCGAGCAACAAGACACCAATACCTTGCCCGAAAATATTACACAACGGCTTGAAGGCGTAGTGTTAGATTTATCTGAAGGGGGCTGTCGAATTGAGGTAGCCGCACCTGCAAACCAACATCGCTTAAGCATGGTATTTGTGCAACTCATTTTGCGCTTTCCACTAACCCCAGAAAAGCCGATTGTGTTAAATGGTCAAATCAAGAGCCAACAACATAGCGCTTCTAATACCTTACGTGTGGGTATTCAGTTTGAAACAAATAAGCATTTAACAGCAATGTTCAACAAACTAAATTTATTTACTCACCCTGGCTTTGCTGCCTAGCCTTTTGCTGCGCAGAACAGCGCCGCATGCTTTTTTACTGGGGAGTCATTTGTATCCACCAAATGCAAACCGCTGCTGAGCCTCAGCTTTTTTTAGCATGTAACAACTTGTCTATTTGATAAATCACTTCCAGTTCTTCGGCGCTGCGCGAAAGCAATACATCCCACATTTTCAACATAGAGGCTTTTGCTGGCGGTTTGCCCCCCGCCACGCGCTCGGCGGCAGTTAGGGGTAAAAGCTGTATCACACTGATATCCATCGCTTTTGCGATTGCACACATATCTAATAACGTTAGCTGGCCGGTGCTTTCTCTGTCTAGCTTGGTATATATAGAGCTAGTGGGTAAACCGGCCTTATCGGCCAAGGTCTTTTTCGACCATGATAAGTTGGCCATTAAAAACTCTATTCGCTCAATCAACATACCTCTTATTTCGGCGTCTTTTAAACCAAAAAACTCGTAGCCTTCACTGTCTAAATTTGGCATTCCATAATCCGTAACATTGCCTTATCACTCTTCCAATATATAGAAAAACGCTTTGTTAAGCTAAGCCTAAGTTAACAAATCAGACCGAACTAACTGAGGCAAATACAATGAAAAATCTACCTTCGTATACACTAAAAGCAAGCGCAGCAATATTGCTCATGTCGGCTGCTAACCTTGCTTTAGCGGCTAACAAACCGGGCGACGATTTACCTTACTTTAACGCCCAACGAACAACTGCCCAGCCTACTGTTGAGGTGGCAGACTTCACAGGGAAATCGCAACAACAACTGGCTACTTACCTAGCGGAACAACCTAGAGAACAAGCGCCTCAAAACATCATAAATAGCTTTAAAGTTGCGGTTGAAAACAACCGAAAAATTGCCCCTGAGTATACCGCAATGATGGAGCAACAAGCCGTTATCCGAGGCGTACCAGTAGAACAACTATTTGCTGAAGCCAGCATGATCGATTGGGCGGTGAACCAACAAATCATTAAATCGATGCAACAACAGCAAGCGGTTAAAGATATGAATGGCTGCACCACAGTAGCGTTTAACAATGGCATCGTTGGCCAAACTAACGATTTAGCTATAGCCGCGTTAAGCGCAAATACCACCATAGTAAAAACGGATGACGTGATATTTTTACCTACCGATGGTGCTCACTTTCAAGGCATGGGCAAACATGTAGGTATTGTGATTAATTTCTTAGGGGTAACCGCTGGCGAAGATGGTTTAGGTCGCAGTAACTTAGTCTCTACCGATGCAATATTTGCCGCAGCTACTGGCGCTAAATCTATTCAAGATTTTATTACAACCATTGAAGGGTACACTAGCATTACGCCGCTTAATTTCACTCTAGCAGATGACCAAGGTAACCACGCCGCTATTCGTATCCATGCCGACGGTATGGAACTGCTTAGCGGTAATGAACGCGGTATCGGCCATGCTAATCATACCGAGCAGTTTAAACAAACCATGCTAGACAACATGGGTAGCTTTAAAGCGAATCAAGCTTTCTTCAATACCTTCGCTCGTGAGCAAGCCGTCTTCTCTTTCTTAGATTACTCACCTGAGCTCAGTGTTGAATCTATGCAGTGGTTGTTTAACAAAAAGCCCATTAACCTCTCTAAATATCAGGGTAAAGACTTTGTTACTGTAGAGGCGATGGTATTCGATGTTAAAAATGGCTGCGCCTATGTAAGCGGTGATAACCCTCGCTTTACCTCTTACAGTAAAACCTGTTTCTAATCGCTCTTTTATGGCGCTGTCAACAAGCAGCGCTATTCTCCTGTTTGAGTAAGTGCTTGCCAATTTTCCACCCGCTTTTGTGCAACTCCCGATTGCTCTAAGGCTTTTTGTACCAAACCCATACTAAACAAAATGTCTAAGCCTTGATCAATGGCTTCGGCAATTTTTTTGCCGCTAGGGTGTTGCTTCGACACCATAAAATGACGGCTTTGAGTAAAACTAACCTTGTAGTTGGGGATAGGTAAAAACACGCCATATTGATCATAAATGGCTAACTCAGAATTATTAGGAAACTCCAGAAAGGCAATGCTAATTCGCTCTTTACTCAACAAACCAAACAATGACTGATTACGATTAAGCTTCTTAATTTTAGTAAAACCAATTTGCTCAAGTTGAGCAATATCCTGATACCAGGTTTTACCAAGTGCAACCTGCGAGTCTAGAAGCTGCTCAATCTTTAGATCTTGCTCAAGTAAGGCCGAACCTTGTTTTACATAAAAGCCTTTCTCAAAGGTATTTTTAGCAATAACTGCCCGCGACTTATAAGTGCTTGTATCAAACTCACTCTCCCAAATATCAGATTGATAAACGGCCACACTTCCCTTTTTTACTTCGCGAAGGCTGCGGCCTGTGTTAGGGGAATAGGTAAATACTAATGAATGGTTTAACGAACTTAAACTCAGTGCTTGCACCATTAACAATAGGCTCACTGTTGCTCGGTCAGAAACCGCAGAACGGTAATCGGTGATTTTTGCAGGGTCTCCACCTTTCAGTTCCAACAGCTGTTGGTAGTTGCTGATAGTACCTATATCACCAATAATGCTTACTTCTGTTGCAGCCACAGAGTGTAGGCTAAGACAAACTAAAACACTCGCTATCCACGCTCTCACTTACTCCCCTTTCATGCTATTTGCATGCTTATAGCCTGTAACTCACTCGCCACGGTAAACGACCTAAAACCTTTTAAGTGTAGTCAGCCTCACCGTCGGCATTGCGAAAGCAATAGCAGACTAGCGCTTTGATTGGTTTTTAGTTGCTCTAACACGTTCAATAATAGTCAGAATAAGCACCCAGGACGCAAGAATGAAAGTAATAACATTAGCCACAAACACAGCCAAATCTTGAATCAAGAAGCCGTATAACATCCATAAACCCACACCTGTAGTTAGAATGCTATACATCGACAAGGAAATACCTGAAACATTTTTGGTTTTAATAATTTGCAATACTTGTGGCACGAAAGAAAAAGTGGTGCAAGCGGCAGCAATCAGGCCTAAAACAGTCAGTGCGGTCATAGTCAGTACATACAATAAAATTGGTAAACCAATATATCAAAATACCGTTAAATCAGCCGAGTATAAATGCCTATGCACGTCACACTCTTAAAACTCTTTAGTTTTTGCATACTGATAAACTGGCGTACGAGCATTCACCTAAGCTCCATTTATTGCACCACAATAAAACAAAGGCACCAAAACGGTTCGAAATATATATTAAAATATCATATGAAAATCTATCAATCCCACTATCACCACTAGCGAGCCCCAAATAGATGCAAGGGCATATTTTTTGCTTAATCATGCAAAAATAATATAAATGGACTTAGGCTCAATGTATTTAACATCACAAGAAAAACACTGGTTGCCCATATTTGGACAGACCGGAAAACTGGCCATGCGTAAAGCATGTTGGCTAAATAGAGAACGTAAAGAACAGCTAAAGCAAACCTTTGAGAGCATTTCTAGCACGCGGGTAAAACTGCTGCATAGTTGGGCAAATACTCAATGGGACTTCTTACAAGACGCCATGTTTTATTTGGCCACCAAACCGCTAGAACAACAGCCCGAAGTATTGTCTCAGCTGCTAAGCCGAAACAACGATTTTTCGGAGCTATTTATTGTAGACCTACAAGGTAAAGTTACCGCCAGCAGCTTCCAGCCACACACCGGACAAATAGCTGCCAGTAAACAAGCCCTAGAGCAAGGTATAGCAAAACAATTTCTGCACGGACCTTATCAAGATCCACGCACACTTGCTCCTGGCGCATCTAGCTCAAAATTCCATGACCAAGTCACCTTAATGTTTTACCAACCGCTAGAGGTGAATGGTCAAATTGCCGGTTGCTTATGCGGTCGGGTACCTAATGATGTATTAGGTGATTTAATTCAACGTGAAGCCGGACATATTTATAGCGAATCTGGCGATAACTACATCTTTATGGTTGATGCAAACTTCGACCGCTCTATAAAACCAGGCATCGCTTTATCGCGATCCCGGTTTGAAGACAACACCTTTTCTCACGGCGAAAACCTTAAATCGGGCGTAAGTACCGATTGGGGGACAGTTAAAGTGGCTAAGCACACTGAGTTTGAGATCCGTTTTACCGATCCCGCCACGAAAGACCTACACCCTGGCGTGCGTGAAACCATCAAGAATGGCAGCAATGTATTCATCGATTACCCCGGTTATTCTGATTACCGCCACATCCCCGTGGTAGGTAAAGGCATAACCTTTCAACTACGCGGTTCACCCGATGTGTGGGGTATGATGTGTGAAGCCGATTTGGAAGAGGTTTATCGTCACCGTTCACTCAGCCACAAGTTAAGTAATAAATACTTACTTAGCTCTCTATTTAGCATTGTGCCGCCGCTAGTAATCGCCAATCAATTCAGCTTAAGCGTGAATCAACTGGCCGGTTTACTGTTGCTGTTTTCAGCCCTTAGCTGGCTAGCGTTTAAGCAAATTGTTGCTGCACCTTTAGCTAAGCGTTTAGAGAAAATGAGTGGCGTCATTCAAACCATTGCCGAAGGTGATGGCGATTTAAAACGTCGCCTAGATGCCAGCAGGTTTCGACCCGATGAAACCGGCGACCTAGGCCGCTGGATCAATAGCTTTATTGATAATCTAGAAGGCGTAGTAGGCGGTATTATCTATGCCTCAAATGAAGTAAAACAAGTGAGTAGCTCAATGCTCCGCCGCTGTGGAGTGGTAGATAACTGCACTCAGCAAACATCAAACTCTATCGATTCATTACTTAATCTCGCTCAACACCAACAAGGCGAAATTATCAAAGCCACTCAATCAGCAGAAAACCTACAACAAGTAATGAGCAATATGGTTGAAAGCGCCGAAACTGAATACCAACATGCAGTAGAAAATACCCAAGAGATCAAACGAATAGTTGAGGCATCAGCCAAAAGTGTTAACCACGTAAACAACGAAATGAAGCAGATTGAAGACATCGTTAAACTGATTACGGGTATTACAGAACAAACCAATCTTCTGGCCTTAAACGCCGCCATTGAAGCAGCCCGCGCAGGTGAACACGGTAGAGGTTTCTCGGTGGTCGCCGATGAAGTAAGGCACCTTGCCACAAGAACATCGGAAGCCGCCAACCACATTGGTAACACCATGGGTAAGCTGCGTTCACAAACAGAGACCGCAGTGGACTACATGGAGCAAGGCGTTAAAAATGTCGACCAAAGCTCTGCCCTACTCGATTCCGGCCAACGTAGCGAAGAACTGCAACACGCAGTGGAAAGCATGTTTAACACCATTAACCTGATTGCCGGAAACAGCGAGCGGCATAGCGAAACCGCAGAGCAGGCTCAAGTCACCACCTCTTCGCTTGAACTGTCTTCGCAACAACTTACCCGCCGAACGACCTTGGTTAAAAACTCGATTATTCGCCTACATCAACTGGTGGAGCGTTTTGAGGTCACCAAAGCCGCTTAATGAAAACACACTAAAATGCTTCCAAATCCGGGGGCATTTTAGATTCTTGGCTTCTTAACAGCTAGGCACCAACCAAAGCACTTGATAGGGTTTCAGTTTGCAACTGGCTAACTCAATAACGGTATCGCCCAACAAGTCTTCACACTCACCCAAATAAGCCTTTGGCAGTTGCGCATGATGCTCAACTTGTTGCGGGTACTTTGTTAAGTTAAATACCGCTAGGAGTGACTGCCTAGCAACAGTTTCATTATCTCTTGGCGCATCGCCACGCTGCAATACAAATAAAGCATCGCCACAGTCGTAAACCCGTTGCGCCGATTCAGGATGAAAAGCCCCAATGGTTTTACGTAAGGCCAATAAGTCACGATAACGTTGAAACACTTGGGCTTGTGAGCTGTGCTCTTGAGCAAGTAAAGCTTCAAACTCTTCACGCTGCCAACGGTGGCGGTTAATCGAGCGAGTTCGGCCAGTTTGCTCAACCAAGGTATGGTCATTAGCCGTAGCGGTTAAACTATGAATATACACACCCGGTATGCCTTGCAAACTCAACAGCAGTTTTTGGCTGCATAAAAAGCGCTCTACTTGCCATTGGTCTGAACCAGTACGGGTACCTTGCAGGGCATCAAATAATGAAATATTCAATTCATAAGGATTTTGTGTGCCGTCGCCGTTCGACTTCATACTCACAAAACCACCAAAGTTGTGAACCGATTCGGCTAAATCTGTAATTTCATGCTTAGGAATGATTTGCTCTACCGCTCTCACGCCAATTCCGTCGTGCGATGCAACAAAGTTAAAATAGTTACAGCCTTTAGGCAGTGCGACTAAATCACGCGCCCAAGCCGTAAGGTAGTGTCCATTACCACGGTTTAAGGCATGTAATAACAGGGGTGGCAGTGCAAACTGGTAAACCATATGCGCTTCGTCACCTTGGCCAAAATAACTGATGTTTTCCTGATGAGGCACGTTAGTCTCGGTAATCAATACCAAGTTGGGATCCAACTGCTGCATAACCCAGCGCAGCAACTTCACTACTGAATGAGTTTGCGGTAAATGAATACAGTTGGTACCCAGTATCTTCCATACAAAGGCCACCGCATCTAGGCGCACAAATCGTGCACCTTGTTCTAAGTAGTAAATAAAAATATCGAGAAAGGCTAACATCACTTTTGGATTAGAAAAGTCTAGGTCGATTTGGTCGTCACTAAAGGTCGCCCAAACGTGTTTCAAACCTTCGCGCGTATACACATCAACAATCAGTGGGCTAGTTCTAGGGCGGGTTACCGCGCTGTAATCTAGCTTAGGATCAGACTCTACAAAGTAGTCTTTGCCCTCACCCGACCCATTCACAAAATCGTTAAACCACAAGCTTTGGCGCGAGCAATGATTCATGACCAAATCAAACATAAGCTCAAAATCTTGGTTAAGTGTGGCAATATCACTCCAATCGCCAAGGTTGTAATTCACTTGTTTGTAGTCGATGACAGAAAAGCCATCATCTGAGCTAAATGGGAAAAACGGCAATATATGTACTGAGCTAATTAAACCAGATAGATATTCCCGCAAAAATTGATGCAAACTTTGCAAAGGCATTAAACCCTTGCTGAGCACGCTATCGCCATAAGTAATGAGAATGAGATCTTGCTCAGACCATGCTTGATAACGAGGAAAGCTTGATTTAGCCCGCTCCACTTTACTCAAGATTTGTTGGGCTAAATTTGTGTCTAGTTCTGTTCCGTAGATTTTAGTAAGCAGCTGCTCGAGTTCATCCATGTAGGGTCCTCAATAATGGCTTTTGATTCTCATCTAAGAACGTTTCCAATTACTGTGCCAATCACTCAATAATCAAACTCGATTCGCTGCACAATCATAAGTGACTGTATAAAAAGACCTTTAATCAAATTGATTGCACTTAAAGCAACACTTATCTCTAAACCGCAAGGCGGGTCATCCGGCATCAATGCTCGCTTTTAACGCAAGCTAATGATGCATTCATCTATTTCGCACCAACAAGGTGCAAGCACAACCTAGGTAACCCTTAAGTGATATCAAAGGAAAATCTATCATTCATCATAAAAACAAACACTTAGCACTATAGTGGCCGCTTGCTGGCATCGCTCTTGCTGGGTAACAGTAGACGTTAATAAACCCGCACTCATTAAGAATGTAAGGTTACAAGGAGTTCCAATGACCATGATAAAGAAATGTTTATTTCCCGTAGCTGGCTATGGTACCCGCTTTTTACCGGCCACTAAGTCTATGCCGAAAGAAATGCTTCCTATTGTAAACAAGCCACTCGTGCAATACGGCGTGGAAGAAGCGGTTGCCGCAGATATGAGCGACATGGCTTTTATTACCGGTCGAGGTAAACGCGCCATTGCCGACCACTTCGACATTAGTTATGAGTTAGAGAACGAGATTGCAGGCACCAGCAAGGAAGAGTACTTAAAAGAAATTCGCCACCTGGTCGACAATGTTAACTGTACCTACACTCGCCAAAAGAAAATGATGGGATTAGGCCATGCGGTTCTTTGTGGCGAAACACTGATTGGCCAAGAACCTTTTGGCGTAGTGTTAGCCGACGATTTATGTTTTGGTGATGACGGTGGCGTATTGGCCCAAATGACCAAACTCTACGAACAATTCCGTTGCTCAATTATTGCCGTAATGGAGGTGCCCCTTGAAGAGGCTCATAAATACGGGGTCATTGAAGGTGAAGCCTTACGAGACGATTTATTCCGTGTTACTTCAATGGTAGAAAAACCCGCCAAAGGCGAAGAGCCCTCTAACCTTGCGGTAATTGGCCGCTATATTCTTACTCCCGATATTTTTAGCTTAATTCGCGATACCAAACCAGGGAAAAATGGCGAAATTCAATTAACCGATGCGCTGTTAACCCAGGCACAAAATGGTTGTGTAATGGCGTATAAATTTAAAGGGAAACGTTTTGATTGCGGCAGTGTTGAGGGCTTTGTTGAAGCCACCAATTACTGCTTCGAGAACTTATACGGTAAGTAAGTACTAACACCAGTGCCAGCGTTAAGGCGTTGGCACTGGTTCTACCAAAGCCGGTTGTAAATTAAACCCCATGTGAACCAGAGTATAACCGGTATAACGCTCTGGCCTTTTCCACACTACCTCAAAACGATGGCGCAAATAAAAGCTAAAGGCTTCTGAATTATCGGCAAATAAATGTAGAACCAATCGCGAACGCAAACTCTTAGCTAGCTCTAATAGCTGTGAGCCAATGCCTTTACGTTGCCAACTTGGCGACACAAATAATGCGATGAGCTTTTCGTCCATCAGTGCTAAAAAGCCGCAAACCTGTCCTGCCACTTCGGCAACCCAAACCTCAGATTTAAATTGGTACAAACGCTGCAGCGCGTCTTGTCGCTCCCACCAATATTTACCGGGCAAAAAATCATGTGCGCGCAAACTGGCAGCAAGCCAAATATCGCCAATTTCTTCGTAATCGTTTTGCTCGGCTTTGCGAAGTGTTAATCCCGCAGCGTTAGTAAAAGAGTTCAAAGGACTTGCTTCACTTTCTGTTCATAGATTAATCATTATGGGTAATAAGGAAAAATAGCAGTGTGAATTAGATCGTGTTCTCCTTGCTCATGCCCGACATAGATCACAAGGTGTTAACAAAATCACAAATGATTCGCTTAACACCTATCAACGTTTACTGGTTTCAGGTTTACAGAAGCCATAACCAAATGACAGTTTGACTCTGTGATGCTGCTTCAGTTAAGGCTTACGGTACTGGGGTAATAGTAGAGATGTCACAAAAGCTATTATATTGACGGGTTTGGGCTTCCAGTTTTACTTTCTTACCTGAACCAGCCAATTGGGTTAGCAATAAAGAGTATTCTTCAAACTGCGGGTGCTCACTAAGTAAATACAAGCCCCCTTGGCTTGCGGGACAACTATTGATGCTAGGTGCAGGTAACACTGCAACCAAAAGGCCTTGTTTAACTTCTTTCACATTTTCGATACTTAACTGCGAAGGCAAATTAGCTAATTCAGCATGTGACGTTGATATAAACAGCAAGGAGGCAAACGCCAAAACAATTTTTCTCATAAATATCTCCAACAACAACGAGGTTAATAATGCACTTAACCAACTTAGTTTACGCCAAACCAGCAAGCCGCCCTAGGTATTCACTGCATTTTTGCTAAACCAGCCACAGCAAAATAACCCTAAGAAAAAATTCATTACCGTTAGCAATAAAACATGAGGGAAATAATCTCCGCCAGCTACAGTTACTTACCGAGTTCGCCACTTTACAAGGTAGTTAGCGCGATACGCTTCAAAATCTCCTAAAAGCCGATTTAAAATGCATAAATACAAAACATCAGCAGATGCTATATTTTTTGTAAAAGTCTCTGGCAAATACGTTTAATATTATTTACTATTCGCTCAATTAACTCGTAACCAACTGTAAAAATAGAATTGTGGTTAAGATGTAGATTTTTTGCTCTTTTGATAATGTAGCCATCACGGTGGTTTACATTTGACAAAAACGAGGAACAAACATGATTTTTTATTCTAGATTTACGCATATAAGTGACTAACCGACACGTCACCTTCTGAGCGTTTTTCAGCAAAATATATAATCGCAATCATCTATCGATTCACCCAAATTTAAGTAGCACAAGGAGTGTTTTTATGGGCTTTAACAAATTGTCATATTATATTGTTTTATCGGTGGTTTGTGGCAGTGTTTATTACATCAGCTCTAACGCCCGCCAACCAGGACAAGTCCATCATCTTCACCCAGACAATTCCTTAGCAGGAACAGTTACTCAACCCAAACCAACCCCACCCAGCGCAAATGAGCCATCACTTTCTCAAACAACGCTACAGCAGCCTAAATTACCGGAAAACATCGCCGAGCCGAGCCTCGTTCCCCCCTCTGCCATTACCGAAACCGCAGACCTAACACTATGGCGCGGTTCAGAACAAGGAGTTCCCAGTGATTATCAGGACATTGAGGATCCTCGAGTAAATCGAGCGTACTTTGAGCTCAACTCATTAGCATTCACATCGATTACCGATGGCAAACAATTTGACCTGCATATTCCACAAATAGATCAACATTTTGAAGTGTTAGGTACCCAAGTAGAATTTCACCAAAACGGTGACCGAACGATTACTGGCAAGATACTTGACCTTGATGGACATAGTTATTCAGTGGTATTCACCCACGGCGAACATGGCACCTTTGGCAATGTCACCACACCGCAGGGGTCATATGTAATAGAAAGCAATAACGCCGACGGGTGGATAGCCTCGGCGACTGACTTACACAATCTACAAGACTTTTCTAAACCTGATTACATCGTGCCAAATCCAAATAACCATCTGCAACCAACACCAGAAATCTAAATAACAACAATAAAACATACTTACACAGCAAGGATGCCGCGAGCTTAGTGGCGAATCAAAGGAAATGAGATGAAAAAAACAATTAAGTCATCGTGGTTAAAATCACTCTCAGGTGCAGCATTAACTTGCACTATTGCGCTTAGCGCTAACCAAGCGCTGGCGCTAGATACCATTGATGTAATGGTGCTTTACGATGATGCAGCAGAAGTTGATCGCCGCGGTGCGATAGAAACCTACATCAACCAAATAGTCGCATATAGCAACTCAGCATACGAAGCCAGTAACATGAGTGTTCGAATGCGTTTAGTACATCAACAAAAATTTACCGGCGTAAACGCTACCGCATTAGATGGAACAGCCTTAGACAATTTAGTAAATAACGCCCAAGTAAAAGAACTGCGCGCCGAATATGGCGCTGATGTAGTGGCCATGCTAACCAAAGCCACGGGAGGCATTTGTGGTTTAGGTTATGTTGGTACTGGTAGTAATGGGAAAATGAACGATTGGTTCAAAAACTACATGTATTCTATCTCAGGCTCTAACTGCGGTGGGGCAACTTTTGCTCACGAGGTTGGCCACAATATGGGCCTAGCCCACGACCGCAAACAAGACACCGCTGGTGGCGTTTTCCCATATGGCATGGGCCACGGCGTAGATTATAGTTTTGCCACTATTATGGCTTACGCTCACTTATATAATGCGCCATCGGTAGACGTATTCTCTAATCCACGCATTGCCAGTTGTAAGAACCAACCTTGCGGGGTAGACGCATCCTTCTCTAACAGCGCAGACTCAGCCTTAGCGGTAAACCAAATTTCTGCACAAATGGCCGCCTTCTATCCTTCTAAGATTGTCGACCCTACTGATCCGGTAGACCCTGTTGACCCGGTAGACCCCGTTGACCCGGTAGACCCCGTAGACCCTGTTGAACCGATAGTGCCAGATCCAATTAACCCAGTACCGGTTATCGACGACAACATCATCACTAACGCTAGCTTTGAAGAAGGCTTAACGCCGTGGTTTGGTCAATATGATTCAGCGGTAGTCCTTAACGATGTACGTCGTTTTACCGGTGAGAAAAGCTTACGTTCATACGACCGAAAATACAGCTATGCAGGCCCAGCGTTTCAGTTAAACAACAAATTACAAGCGGGTGAAAAATACAATTACTCAGCAGCGATAAAACTGCTTGGTGAAGGCAGTCAAAAACTAAATGCCACGCTGTCGGTAGAAGACCAAAACGGACATCGTTTTCAATCAATTGGCGCAACAATGATTAACCCAGATGGCTGGGTAACGCTTGAAGGCACTATTGATTTAACCACTAGCACAAACCTAAAAGGCGCTTATATATTGTTCTACGGCCCAGAAGTAGGCCGTGAATTCTACTTAGACCAAGTTAGCTTAGTAAACCAAAATCCTAATGGCGGTGAAGAAGCCGACCCCATCAATCCAGTGCCAGAGATTGAAGGCAACTTGGTAAGTAATGCCAGTTTTGAACAAGGATTAGCACCTTGGCTTGGTCAGTACAATTCACAAGTGAGCGAATCGGCGATGGCCCGCGCAACTGGCGAATACAGTTTACGCTCGCATGGGCGAACGAAAAACTACGCGGGCCCTGCTATCTACTTAAGCAATGAGCTAACACCGGGGCAAAAATATCAAATTAAAGGCTCGGTTAAACTGCTGGGTACAGGCTCTCAACCCGCTCAGGCTACTTTAGCAATTACCGATAACAATGGCTTCCGCTTCATAAACCTTGGCAAAAGCGCGATGAACGGTGAGCAATGGAGCGAGTTTGTTGCAGAGTTAGATTTGTCTAGCTCCACCAGCATCGAGTCAGCTTATTTGATGTTCTATGGCCCAGAAGCGGGTCGCGAATTTTATTTAGACCAAGTATCGGTAGTGAACTTAGGAGCAGACATTCCGCCTCAAGAGCCAGTAAACCTATTAGGTAATGGTAGCTTTGAATCAGGCAACGCTGCGAGTTGGCTGTCGGGATATTCGGCCACTACTCGCGTTACAGATACCGCCTATTTAGGTAACTATGGACTATCTAGTAGCAAGCGAACCGAGTGGTATCACGGCCCTAAACAGCTAATCACCACTAAACTTAAAAACGGCGCTACCTACCAATTAGACGCTTGGGTTCGCATGGCATCAGGTTCGGATAAAATTGAAACCCGCCTTTACTACCAAGATAGCAACGGTTACCACTGGGTACGCCTTGACCAAGTAACTGGCACCACGGCATGGTCGCCACTTAGCAGCCAATTTACGCTTAATTATACAGGCACCCTAAAAGAAGCCGCCCTGCACTTCTTTGGTCCCGCTAGCGGAAGCTCTTTTATGCTAGATGAAGCGGTGTTAGTCGAGCAATAAAAAGTAATAACTAAGTAATAAAGAAGGCCTCTGTTTGAGGCCTTTTTTATAAGACAGCGCTTTGCGCAGTCTCTAAGTAAGGCTTTCAATTTTACCTTAGGCTGTAGTTATCCGATAATGCCTTTCAAGATCTTTGGTTACCTCTCCCCAATAAGAGGCTTTAACCCTAGCTTGATGACAGTCAAATGCTGCTTGGCTAATAAACACTTCATACACATTAAATTGCTTCGGATTAATCTCATCAGGCTCAACCCTAAACACCAAACAGCCTTCCTCGGCTAAGGTGAGTTGTTTGTGATGAATCAGCGCACATTTTACCGTTTCAAGATCGGCGTCGTTAACCATGATAAAGCCTTGCAGAATGACTGTAGACAAGCAGCTACTCCTGAATAACATAGAATGGTTAATCGCTAGCGACAGCACTATCGCTTATACAAAGTAAAAAGAACCTAACTCACTCCGCCCTATGCCAAACCAAGCGCTAGAAAGAACGACGACTGTAAAGCAGTGCATCCTCAGCTGAGTACTCGCCCGTTAGTTCGCGTTTAACGTCCTTAGGGTTTATCTGCTGTCTAGGTTTACCATAAGCATATACAACAAACTGGTCATTGCTAATCTTACAACGAACACATATCTCAACCCTGTTATAGCCATCTGGCTCGGTAATACGTTCCAATTTATCCATTACAGCGAGTGCTTCATCAGAGACTTGAAATACCTGCCCTGAAACTCGACTTCCTGAACCTTTTTGCAAAATCAACCAAGGTGAATAGCGATCTCCCACAAGATACAAAGGGTAGCGCTCTATTGTTTCAAACTCACTCCGAAATCGAACGCCTCTATTCGACCGATGGTTAGGGAATCCTTCTTTCAATGTTCCAAACACAAATACTTTAGGCAATTTATCTCCTTTGTTTACTCAAATAGCACTAAGCAATAGCGGAAAGATTCGACGGTGTAGTTATTCACTAATTCACTCTGCAACCTGGCGCTAATATATTGATAATAGGTAGATTACTCTGCTCTCTCAAGATCAAATACATTTAGGAAATATACAGTTACGGCATCTTTAAAGGCGTACAAGAAAGCACAATAAGCCATGCTTTTGATTTACCGCTCTTGTTAAAGCCCCAAGGTTAATTTTAAATCCACATTCAGCGCCTCAAAAAAACCAACATTGCCGCCTGACAAGTCAATCAGTTTTGGTAGAATAGCGCCCCTAATTTATCAAAGAGCTATTCCGTTATGTGGTTTAAAAATCTAATGCTGTTCCGAATTACCAAAGAACTGGAACTTGAACCAGAAAAGCTAGACGCTACGCTAGACGAGCTAAGCTTTAGCCCTTGCGGAAGCCAAGACATCAGCAAATTTGGTTGGGTAACGCCAATGGGCAAATTTGGCCAAAGCCTTACTCACGTTATCGGTAACGAATACTTGGTATGTGCCAAGAAAGAAGAAAAGATGCTACCGGCATCGGTGATTCGCGATACCTTAGCCGACAAAGTTGAGTTAATTGAGCAAGAGCAGCAGCGCCCACTTAAAAAAGCGGAGAAAGACGCACTAAAAGAAGAAATTGTGATGACGCTATTACCGCGCGCATTTTCTCGCACTAGCCTAACTTACGCTTGGGTAAGCCCAGATAACAACTTAATCGCTGTTGACGCAGGTAGCGCCAAAAAAGCCGAAGAAGTGATTTCATTATTGCGTAAGTCTTTAGGCAGTTTGCCGGTTACCCCGATTAAGTTAGCCAACCAAGCAGACGTAACCATGACTGATTGGCTAAATGAAAAAGCCATTCCCGCTAACTTTGAACTAGGTGAAGAAGCCGAGTTGCGCAGCGCGCTAGAAGGCGGCGGTATTATTCGTTGTAAAGAACAAGACTTATTCAGCGACGAAATCAAAGTACACCTAGATGCCGACAAATTCGTGACTAAACTAGAGCTGACTTGGGCTGATTCTATTCGCTTTTTAATTAGCGAAGACATGAGCATTAAAGGGGTTAAGTTTACAGATACCATCACAGAGCAAAACGAAGACATCGACAAAAGTGATGTTGCCGCTCGGTTTGATGCCGATTTCGCCCTAACCAGTGGCGAGCTGACTAAAATGATCCCAGATCTCATCGCAGCCTTAGGCGGCGAATTAACCAGCTAAGTCCCCACAGTTACTTACCTCATTCACCAACCATTAACATAGTTTCAAGTACTTATTAATTGGTTGGTGATTTTTTAGCCAAAAGCATTGCAAGCCCTGTTCTCTCCGCGTAAAATGCGCGCCCTTATTGTGCTGCTCGCAGCCTTCCTCAATGATTCGACTCAGACCCGGAGCTTTGATGTTTACACCAGAATTACTGTCACCTGCTGGCAGCTTAAAAAACATGCGTTACGCTTTTGCCTACGGTGCAGATGCGGTTTACGCTGGCCAACCTCGCTATTCGTTACGCGTGAGAAATAACGAATTTAATGCCGAGAATTTACAGCTAGCGATCAACGAAGCTCACGCGCAAAACAAAAAACTCTACATGGTAAGTAACATTGCCCCGCACAACGCTAAGTTAAAAACTTACCTGCGCGATATTGAGCCAATTATTGCCATGAAGCCTGATGCCTTAATTATGTCTGATCCAGGCATGATTATGATGGTGCGAGAAGCCTTTCCAGACCAAACTATTCACTTATCGGTTCAAGCTAACGCGATTAACTGGGCCACCGTTAAGTTTTGGCACCAGCAAGGGGTTGAACGGGTTATTTTGTCGCGCGAGTTATCGCTAGACGAAATCGAAGAAATTCGTATGCAAGTACCAGAAATGGAACTTGAAGTATTTGTACACGGTGCATTATGTATGGCCTACTCTGGCCGCTGTTTGTTGTCTGGCTACATTAACAAGCGCGATCCTAACCAAGGCACTTGTACTAACTCTTGCCGCTGGAAATACAACGCACACGAAGCCAAAGAAAACGAAGTGGGCGACATTATTGCCGCGCAGCCACAAATAGTAGAGCCAACTTTGGGTTCAGGTACGCCAAGTGATCAAGTGTTCTTATTACAAGAACAAGGCCGCCCTAACGAATACATGCCCGCTTTTGAAGACGAGCACGGCACCTACATTATGAACTCAAAAGATTTACGTGCCATTCAACACGTAGAGCGCTTAACCAAAATGGGTGTGCATTCACTTAAAATTGAAGGCCGTACTAAGTCTTTCTATTACTGCGCCCGTACCGCTCAGGTTTATCGCCAAGCGATTAACGATGCAGTTGCAGGCAAGCCTTTCGACCCAAGCCTAATGGGTACCTTGGAAAACCTTGCCCACCGCGGCTACACCGAAGGCTTCTTGCGTCGTCATACTCACGACGAGTACCAAAACTACGACTATGGCTATTCGATTAGCGATACCCAACAGTTTGTTGGAGAAGTAGCGGGTCGTAACGCTGCTGGCCTTGCTGAAGTCACCGTTAAGAACAAGTTCTTATTAGGTGACACCCTTGAGTTAATGACGCCACAAGGCAACCTTAACTTCAAACTAGAGCACCTAGAAAATAAGAAGGGTGAGCTAATAGATGACGCTAAAGGCAGCGGCCACACGGTATTTTTACCAGTGCCAGAAAACATAGATTTAAACCACGCCCTGATCATGCGTAACTTACAATCTGGCCAAGATACGCGTAACCCGCATCAAGCGAGCGAAGTAAAAGCTTAATTGGTGGCTTTGAAATAAACTAAAAAAAGCCGATAGTTTTAACTATCGGCTTTTTTAACCTTAACTATTAGCTTTAACTAAGAGGCGTCACGCACTAAACGTACGAAATTATAAAAACGCTCGCCCCCTTCGCCTAAGGGTCCATCTGCATATTTTGTATCAAAACGCATTCCACCCGCCCCATGAAAATCATTCCCCTCATCATCTGGAGCAGTACCAAAAGCAACATACCAAGCATAATAGTAATCTAAGCTGTCGCCGCCAAAGTAAGCACTAGTACTTGACCAAAAGTAGCCATAATCAGTGGAGGTATTTGTTACATCTGATGTCAGCACCGTTATCTCAAAAAACTCGCTATCAATGGCGGGGCCTAAATTGGCTTCATCTTCAGCACTAGGCGACTTACTGTAATCAACAATGCTTTGTAGCTCTTTAATGTTAGGTAAGCGCCAGTCGGTAAAGCCAGCAAGATAAGACTCTTCAGCGTAAGCTAAAGCACTTTGCCAATTCATTCCATACCCGCTATCGGCCTGCGCCCACATTAAGCCCGTGGCATTATCTGTAATCGTTCCATCCACATTATCTACAAACTCATTCTCACCGTAACTCCCTCCACGTACAGCGCGAACATAGTTACCCATTGCGCCAGACACGCTAGCAGGGTAAGCCTTAATGTGACCGGTTGCGTGGTTCACCCCAAAGGCGGCTTCAGTCCCCCCGTCTGCTGTGGTACCTACATAACGCTCTGTCCAGTACTGCTCATCTTTACTCACCGTATAACTAGCAATAGCGAAATACGCCGTATCCAAATAAGGCCAACCAATAGAAAAATCACTGATCGAAAACAACTCTTTGGTATTTGGAATACGCCAGTCACTGAAACCGCCTAATTCAAGCTCGTTACAATAATCCACCGCTTCTTGGTAACTAAAACTTTCATCACTGGGCACTTGTTGCCACATTAAGCCAGTTACACTATCACTCACGGTGCCGTCATTATTGTCGGTAAAGCTAAAGGCACTTCCTGAATACTGAGCGTCTTGCCCAAAAAAGGCTGCATCACTACTTGGGCAATCGATGATTTCTCCGTCGTTATCGGAGCAATGTGTCTGTCCAGTATCTACTAGTTGAAAGCCCAAACTCGCTTCTTCTTCCTTGGGGCTTAAAGGATTGTCGATACTGTTACAAGCATTGAGTAATACACCCAAGCCGAACAGTATTAGCCATTGAGACTTCGTTAACGGGTGTAAATGGCGTTCGCCCAGCATGCCTTATCCTTTCTAATTGCTGATTAAGCGTCTAGTGTTATGCGCAAAAATGCAGATAACGTGGAGTAAGTAGGGAAAAAGAATGCAGTTACTAGAATATGCGAACATTGACTTAAGCAGATTTTTCTAAGGCGAGAAAGTGAATCTGCATGTTTTATCCATTTTTCATTACAAAAAATTTGGCATAATTAACCCACAAAGCTTAATCCTTGCGGTGTACAGCAGTAGCGCTATTATGCGGCGGCTAAACTCAACGACTATGTCCTTAACTCAAAAACTCAGCACAGCCTTTATTGGCCTTACTCTCTTTATCCTTTGCGTAACCATGCTATTGGCTCGTTGGAGCTTTGAGCGCGGATTTCTTGATTACGTAAATGCATTAGAACAACAACGCTTGCAAAGCTTGGCCTCGGCCTTATCGCTCGAATACCAACAAGCCAACAACGATTGGGCCTCCCTGCCGTCAGATACCTTTGAAGAATTAAGCATCCACTCTTTCACCAAGCTGGGTACAAAGCCACGCGGCCCAAGACACCCGCCGCCTCATTTCGACGAAGCATTTGACCCATTTTCGCCACCACCGCATTTCATCACTCCCACGTCGCTGTATAACCAACAAGGGGAGCGCTTAGCTGGCCCTCAAATTGCTGCCAGCCCGCAACCTATTAGCGTAAACGTTTATTCTAACCAGCAAATAGTAGGGGAGCTTCGCAGTACACCAAGGCGAGAGTTTCACTCGCCACAGGAAACCGCCTTTTCCCAGCATCAAGCCAGAGCTAGCATCGCTATTGGACTTATATGTTTGGCGATGGCGGCGTTAGTATCGGCACTTTTAGCCAAAATGTTGCTAGCACCAGTAAAACGTTTATTAACCGGTATTTCTGAGTTATCTAAAGGTAATTACTCCAACCCCATCAGCGAAAAACGTCACGACGAATTAGGCCTGTTGATGAGCGATTTGGATAATTTAGGACTTCAGCTAGAGAGCAATCGTAGCGCGCGCCGCCGATCCTTAGCCGATATATCTCATGAGCTGCGAACGCCTATCACGGTACTAACCGGAGAAATTGAAGCTATAAAAGACGGTATTCGCCCACTAAACATGTCTCAAGTTAACTCCATAGACAACGAAGTCTCGCGTCTACGGCGGCTCATAGAA
Source organism: Agarivorans sp. Toyoura001 (assembly GCF_005405585.1). Classification (GTDB taxonomy): domain Bacteria; phylum Pseudomonadota; class Gammaproteobacteria; order Enterobacterales; family Celerinatantimonadaceae; genus Agarivorans. The sequence continues at coordinate 193,008 of NZ_BJEQ01000001.1, forward strand.
GACCTTTACTTACTCTCGCTATCGGATATTGGTGGCTTAGAATATCATTTTGAAACACTCAAGGTATCAGAGCATCTAGAGCAAATCGTTGAGTCAGTGACCACAAGAGCCAAACAAAGCGGATTAAACATTACATTAAGTTGTAGCAACAATAATGAGATAAGCGCTGACCCAATACGGCTGCAACAGCTACTCACCAACCTAGTAGAAAATGCTCTCGCCTATACGGCTGCTCCCGGCGATATAGATATACAGCTCAGAGCTACAGCCAGTGAAGTCATCATTTGTTTTAACGACACCGCCCCAAGTATAGATAGCGGTGCATTAGAACTGCTCTTCGAGCCGCTTTACCGACCCGATGCTTCACGGAGCCGACGGACCGCGGGTGCTGGCTTAGGCTTGGCGATATGCAAAAACATTGTTAACGCCCATAAAGGCAATATTACAGCCAAACAATCTCCCTTGGGTGGCTTAAAAATAGAGGTCCGTTTACCCCTCATAGCCAGAGAAAATAATGATTAAACAGCATATTCTGATCATTGAAGATGAACAAAAAATCGCCCAGCTATTAGCAGACTATTTAGAGAATGACGGCTTTCAAGTGAGCACTCTTAACGAAGGCAACCACGCAGTAAGCGCAATTAAAGCCTCACAACCCGCCTTTGTTATCCTAGACCTCATGCTACCAGGGGTTGATGGTTTAACTATATGTAAACAAGTGCGCGAATTTAGCGATGTGCCCATAATGCTGCTGACCGCACGGGTAGATGAAATTAGCCGCCTACTCGGTTTAGAGCTGGGCGCTGATGACTACGTATGTAAGCCCTTTTTACCACGTGAAGTGGTAGCCCGAGTGCATGCAATATTAAGACGTGTTAATGCCCCCAAAGAGCGTCATTCTTCTGTCAAATACCGCAATGTAGAACTCAGCCCGAATGCCTTTAAATGCCGGGTGAATGGTCTCGATTTAGAGCTCACACCAGTCGAATTTAAACTACTACAGACTTTAATGGAGCAACCTGGACGAGTTTATTCACGAGAACAACTCATGCAGCATTGCTACTCAGACAATCGAATTGTGAGCGAGCAAACCATTAACAGCCATATTAAAAACCTACGCAAAAAAATGGCAGAACAAAACGATAACTGCGACATCATCCACTCTATTTACGGACTGGGGTATAAAGTTGAGTAAATAAAACCACCGTGTTTACACCATTCCTGCATGGTTTCTGCACTTTGTATTTATACACTTATGCACTCTCATTTAAGAATAGGAAACGGATATGTGGTTTAAAACTCACCTTGGAAAAGCGGTATTCTCCACGCTGCTATTTGTTTGTATTACCGGCACGGTTAATTTAGCCGAAGCAAAAGAAAAGCGTCAGCCACCGAAAGAAGCGGTAGAAGCCTGCGAAAGCGCTAACGATGGCGACAGCTGTAGCTTTTATGGCCGCGATGATGAAGCGCTTAATGGTATATGTGGTTCGCCACCAGACAACGACGAACTTAGCTGCATGCCCGAAGGTGGCCCAAGGCGAGACTAAGCAATACTATTTGTAGCATTACCGTAGTGTTTCACTGCGGTAACTACCCCGGTTCACCCTTTCTGTATTCTTCTGCTCACCCACTCGTCCACTTGCTTCCTTAAAACATGACAAATTGTGTGACAATATTGGTTTTTTTTTAGCTTGTGTTAGAATGCGCGCAGCTTGCCCCTAGCGTGATCATAATTAAAACATCGTTGACTTAAGCTACACTCATTATAGTCAACCACTACACATCATCTTTGGTATTAAGCAGCTTAACCAGCTTGGTTACTTAGCCTCACGGACAGTTTAACCACCTTGAATAACACCAGTAACAGATGAAGATAGTAAAAATATTATGGCCTTAAAGATCAGCAAAAAATGCATTAACTGCGACATGTGCGAGCCAGAGTGCCCCAACCAAGCTATTTCTTACGATGGCATTATTACGGTTATCGACCCAGAGCGCTGCACCGAATGTAAAGGCCACTACGAGCGCCCTACTTGCATTGATGTATGCCCAATAGATTGCATTGCCGTAGACCCTGCACACAAAGAGACCGAAGACCAACTTTACGATAAGTTTGTGGCGCTGCACGGCGAACTACTTATTGCTAAAGGTTCCGCTTAGGCTTAATTGCCCACTGCTAAACTAACAAGCCGCAGCTAACCGTTGCGGCTTTTGTTTATCTACTGGTGCTTAGCAAACACTATAGTTTAACTACTTACAGCAAAGCTTGTTAACACGCTCCAGCGAAAGAAGAGCCAGCCGACTATCAAAAGTCTTTAACGTGTTGCAACCCAAAGTGCGTTTTAGAGTTGATACCCAGCTATGTCTGCTTAAATCAAAGCGGAAGCTTAAATGGGGTCTAAATAGACGCTAAATGCTCGGAAATAACCATAAAATAACGCATACTGAGCCAATCCAATAAAAAGAATATAGCAGTAACAACCAGCATGAATGCAATTAAGCTCAGTGAACCTTTTTCCCTTAGTAATGGCCAAGTGATTAAAAATCGCCTGTTTAAATCAGCGATGAGTGAACAGCTCGGCGATAAGCAACATAACCCTACTACCGGCGTAGTAACCCTATATCAGCGTTGGGCAAAAGGTGGAATTGGTTTAGCGATTACCGGTAATGTAATGGTGGACAGATCTGCACTGGGTGAACCCAAAAATATTGTTTTAGATGAGCAAAGTGACTTAGCGTTATTTAGACATTGGGCTGAGGCAGGAAAACAAAATGGCTCACAAATATGGATGCAACTTAACCACCCAGGTAAACAAATCCCGACATTTTTATGCGAGCAGCCAGTTGCACCTTCTGCTATATCGTTAGGGCATGGATTAGAAAAAAGCTTTAATACTCCGCGTGAACTAAATGATACCGAGATCCATGAAATTATTAATAAATTTACCACCAGTGCCAAGCTTGCAAAACAAGCCGGCTTTACTGGGGTACAAATTCATGGCGCTCATGGTTATTTAGTTAGCCAGTTTTTGTCCTCGAGGCACAATCAACGCAGCGATAAATGGGGTGGTTCATTAAACAATCGACTTCGATTTGTGCTCGAAGTCTATCGCGCAATCCGCAAAGAGGTAGGTGATGACTTTTCGGTTGGTATTAAGCTTAACAGCGCCGACTTTATGAAAGGCGGCTTCACTGAAGAAGAATCAATGCAGGTTGTGCAAACACTCAGTGATAATGGTATCGATTTAATCGAAATATCGGGTGGCACCTACGAAAGCCCTTCTATGATGGGGTCTAAAAATAAAAGTGACCCGGTAAAGGCAAGCACCATAAAACGTGAAGCCTATTTTATGGATTACATGGTAAAAGTTAGAACATTGGTTAGCACACCATTAGTGGTAACGGGTGGCTTTAGAACTGGACCAGCAATGAATGAAGCTCTAAGTACATCGGCCACAGACTTTATTGGCATTGCACGAACCATGGCTGTTGACCCCGATTTTCCCAATAAGTTAATAGAAAACCCAAACCACGGAATGCCGCTAATTGTGCCTACCACTGGCAAACCTGCGCTAGACAAAATGGCAATGGTAGGGCTGGTATGGTACGAACACCAAATGTGGCGTATTGCTGCAGGTAAAAATGCCGATCCTAAATTAAGTGCACTTGGTGTGGTATGTAAAACCATCTTAAGTGCCGGCTGGCTGGCGTTTAAAAAGCGCAGGGCTTAGCCAGTAAAACCGATAAAGAAACAGAACGTAATTAATCCACGTTCTGTGTCTTCTTGGGAATGGTTTAACTATTAGCTTACTGGGCATGTTTAACTAACAGAGCCATACCACAACTGTCAGCGTGTTAGCTCATCGCCCCAAAGCTTGTTAACTTGATGCTGCTTTCCCTTGGCAGCTGTATTGGATTTCACCTCTCGACGACGTCATTTTTCTTTAGCGACCAAAGATAAACGAAGCAAAAAGAAAGGTCGCCCTGCATTATCTTTATCCTACGTTCCTCAGTGCCAAGCGCACCTGCGCAACTCGCTACGCTCAATCAGTGCTCGGCTTAATCGCTTGTCACTTCCGCGACTCGGCGATAGTGAATGAAAGGGGCAAGTGAAAGCTAACATGCAAATGCCCCAAAGTGAGTTTAGTTAGCTCACTGCGAAAGTTGTTTCAACCTTCATTTGACCAAGTTTTTGTAATGTGGTTTGCTAATCAAATCTACATTAGATATTGGATTTAAGGTAATAAATGAGTGACTTAGCAAAACAAATTACTGACGTGTTTGAGAACTGCTCTCTTGCGCCAATTGTCCTGTTGGATGGTGCTTGGGGAGTTGGCAAAACTCATTTTATAACTCATGAATACAGCACGCACTCAGATCAAGATTGCTTACTAATATCGGTGCTAGGTGTCCAATCGTTACAGCAGTTTCACGAGAAGCTAATAGGAAGATACTTGTCTTTAGCTGGCGAGTCTGAATCAGACACGGCAGAAAAAACCGTAAGCATATTTTCAAAAGCTGTTAGTGCACTTGGTGATGTTACAAAATCCAGTCAATTGATTGAGTCAGTGTCTGGCTTAGTGAAACAATCCATAATTTCAAAAATTAACGACGTGACAATTATCGTTGATGACCTGGAACGTATTGAAGATGGCTCTCTAGCATCCCTTATACTTGGGGACCTATATGATATGTGCAGTTCCGAAAGCAGCATTAAAGCAATAGTGGTTATGAATGATTCGAAGTCATCAGTCAGTAAGTCTCTTATCGAAAAGGTAATTTGCTGGAAATTTAAGTATGAGATCTCTAGTGAAAATGCATTCGATATCGCTTTCAGAACTTTAGATGTTTCCCCTGACATTCAACGTTTTATGATTAAACGATTAGATGAGATACAGCCTTTGAACTTACGAGTACTTATTAGGCTATGTGACAGGATGAAACAGGTGTCTAGAATGCTAGACTCTATGGAGGATGAAATTGATGTCGAGAGTTCTAAGCAAACGCTTTTCCATAAAATGCTATACCTTTCTTTTTTGCATCATCAACAAGATCAAGGTTTGGATGAAATAGTTGAACAAATCAATACTATATGCATGCATGATGAGCAAGATGAACGCCATCCATTTTATAAGCAATACATATTTCATGATGAAAGCAATTCATTTGTTGAGTTTACACTTGGCTGTTTATCGAGACCATTGCGAGATTCTGACCTACATAATCTTCACCCAAAAACTAATGAGTTATCAGATTTCATTCATGCGAAAGGGTTAAGTAGGTATTCTGATGAAGAGCTTGAAGTAAAAATATCATCTTTAATTGATTATGTATCGAATGAAACCAACCCATCGCTGAGCTTATGGTATAGCGCCGTTAATTTCCTTGCCTATTTATACTCATTGGATGCATCTAACGACGAACGATTATCTAATATCGTCAACATAGCTCAAGAAAGGCTTGAGTACATAACTCCGTCAGAAGAGCGACATTTTCAAACTTTTTCTTGTAATTCTGGTTTACCAAAAAATATCGATGAGTTGAGGTCATACTTCAAGGAAAAAGAGAGTAAAGATAATCATGCTCAACTTATCGAAGAAATAGTTACATCAAAATGGATCGAAGTTGACAGAAAAGCATATACGCATGCAACTAATTGTCAGGAGCCACTGACTTTAAAGGCGGATGATTGGCTTGATGCTATCGGCAAATGGGATCATCATGACCTAGAGCTATTTTGGGATTTCTGTATAGAGGTTCATCGAGTCAGTAGCCTCGACCAATTTTTTGGAAAAGACAATAGAGAGCAATTACCAATTCTACTGAAGTTACAGTTAGATTCGATGACTCCGTGCTTACGGAAGGGATTACTTACAAGAATTTATAATTTGTTGTCCGCAAGCTAAGATTTCTTAGGCTGTGGGGACTTTGATTGGTAGCTTGAATATTTTGAGTTAAAAAAGGTTATTCGGGACATTTCCCTATTGAAGATCGTAACAAGCTTTTGTCCAGAAACGAGTTAGGCTTTTAAGCATCTTCGCGTACCAACACTTCCCTTTTACCAAACCCAAAAGCAGTTCCATAAACTATAAAATAGAAGGCTCAAGCCTGCATTAAGCAAACAGCGGTACAATTAGCGGGCAAAGCAGCGCGCTAAAGGTGGCACTAAGTACTAAAGCCAATGCGCCGTAAGCGCCATGTTGGTGGCCTTCTTCGGCGATTCTTGCGGTGCCTAAGGCGTGGCAAGCGGTGCCCATAGCAATGCCTTGCGCTTTGCTTGAATGCACACCACATAGTTTTAATACTGGAATACCAACTACCGCCCCCACCAAGCCGGTAATCAGAACAGCAATGGCGGTTAATGCTGGCTCACCCGCCACTTGCTCACTAATAAGAACTGCAATTGGTGTGGTAACCGACTTGGGTGCTAGTGAGGCGGCTATTTTCGGCGAAGCACCTACCATTAACGCCATTGCTACCGTTGAGCTAATAGCAACAGCGGCCGCTACCAATATGGTAATAGCAATACGTGGTAACTCTGACTTTATCTCATAAAGCTGCTTGTAAAGCGGCACACCTAAGGCCACCACTGCTGGCTCTAATAGCTTACTTAGCCAACCACTGTATTGGTTGTAATCGGCAAAAGGGATATCTAAGGCCAGTAAGGCTATAACCAAAATAGTTAGGGTAATAAGAACCGGATTAAGCCAGGTAACAGAAAAGCGCTGCTGAAAATGCTTAGCGGCAATAAATAAGGCAATAGTGAGTGGAAGATAGAGGAAGTTAATCATTATTTAGCATCCTCATTTACCGCTGATTGCTGGGTATTATTTGAGTCGCTTTTTAGCTCCCAATGCTGGTAAAGCTTACCAATTACCACTAACAATATTAAGGTAGCGAAGGCACAGGTGACCAACATAGCCGGCAGAGCCTGTAATAAAGTTTCAATGTGCTCCACTAAGCCGATGCTAATAGGCACAAACAACAGGGACATCCAGCGCACAAATTGATTAGCGGTACGCTCTACCCAAGCCAGCTTTACCCAACGGAGTTGCAAAGCTGTAGTAAGCAGCAACATACCCATAATGCTTGCAGGGAGAAGGTTTCCGCTAAGTTCGCCCAGCCAACGACCAAGCCATAAAGCGGCATAAATAACCAATAGGCCGGAGGCAATTTCTAGAACAGCTGATTTCTGAAACTTTCTCATAACTTCTGTCGACTTTTGTTATTCAATGACGCTATTATGTAATAAAATTACAAAACAAGCTATCGTTAGCTACTATTGTTTTAGGAGCCGCTATGAAGATCAGTTTTTTCAGCGCTAAGCGCTACGACCGTGACCATTTTGATGCACAAAATACTTCTTCAGCCATTAGCATAGAATATTTCGACATCGCCTTGTCTGCTAAAACGGCGCGTTTAGCGCATGGCGCAGATGCAGTATGTGCCTTTGTAAACGATGACCTGTCGGCAGCAACCTTAGAAGAGCTGCACAATCACGGCATTAAATTGGTATTGCTGCGTTGTGCCGGTTTTAATAATGTTGATTTAGCTAAAGCAGAACAGCTAGGCATTACCGTTTCTCGAGTACCTGCCTACTCGCCAGAAGCTGTGGCCGAACACGCCATAGCATTAATGATGACGCTAAACCGCCGTATTCACAAAGCCTACCAACGAACCCGCGATGCCAACTTCTCGTTAGAAGGGTTAACCGGCATGAACATCTTCGGTAAAACCGCTGGGGTAATAGGTACCGGCAAAATTGGCTTGGCTACTGCGCGTATTTTAAAAGGCTTTGGCTGTAAAGTTATCGCCTTTGACCCTTATCCAAACCAAGCAGCAATTGATTTGGGTATTGAATACGTGACTATGGCAGAGCTTTTGGCACAATCACAAATCATTAGCTTGCACTGCCCACTTACCGCCGAAAATACTTATTTAATTGGTAAATCTGCCTTTAGCCAAATGCAAAAAGGCACCCTGCTTATTAACACGAGTCGCGGAAAATTGGTGGATTCTACAGCCTGTATTGAAGCGCTAAAAGACGGCACCTTAGGCGGCTTAGCTTTAGATGTGTACGAGCATGAAAAAGAGCTGTTCTTTGAAGACTTGTCAGCTGAAGTGATCCTTGATGACGTATTCCGCCGCTTGTCGGCTTGTCATAACGTTATCTTTACTGGCCACCAAGCCTTCTTAACCCAAGAAGCCTTGCAGAGCATTGCCGACACAACTTTGCTTAACGTAAAAGCATTTAGCGAAGGCCAACGTAGCGGAAATGAAGTCACCGCTGAAGTGATAGATAACAGCTAACGCGCCAAACGCGACGAAACAAACCGAAAAACAAAAGGCAGCACAATAAGTGCTGCCTTTTTAGTTATTAGAGAAGCAAGTAACGGCTAACCTGCTGTGCGCTCATCTTTGAGCTTGCCGCTATAAATACACATGGCCGAATTATAGTCGTTGTAGGCAATCGCATAATTAAAATCACAATAATAAGTTGGCTCTTTAGTGGCAATGGCATCGCCGGCTTTACACTGATTATTTAAGCCCTCTACCAATGAGTCGCCTAGCGATCCCATACAGGCTTCGCCAGTGGGAGTCGCTTGAGAATTTCATCCGCTTACCGCCAATACACCGATGATGAATAGTACTGCTTGTTTCATTAAAATTCCTATTTATCAAATAAAAGCAGCGCTACTTTAGCAACAAACCCTATTTAAAAATAGCATTTAAATCAATAGCTTAACCTAATTACCAAAGCATGCTAAATCGGCTCATGTCTGACCCGACAACAAACATTGATCTCTTAACCAGCGATGCGCTGGGTCATTAGTACGAGAAGGATGCCAATACATGCTCACCACTATTTGCGCAGGCAAAAAGTCTGCACGTAAGGGTTTTAAGCCAAAGTGCTGGCAATGCTTAGAGGCTAATCGCTCAGGTAATATGCCCATGCAATCACTTTGGGCTATCAGCGGTAACATGTCCATAATGCCGCTCGCCTGCCAGGCAACCCGCCTCTCTGTTAGGCCCGCTATTCCCATGTCACCGAGGTAGCCGAATTTTTGCTCCGGCTGGGAGTGAATGACATGTTGCTCACTCAAATATTGCTCTAGATTAATTTCACTACCACTTATTCTTGGGTGCTGCGCTCTGCACACCACCGCTAACTTATCTTGCATGACCACTTGCGAGCGTAAATTGGGGTAGCGGTTTGATTCAGCTTCAATCAGCAAATCACATTGATGGGTGCGCAATAAGCTGATCATATCTTGCCCAAACAAAGGTTCGGTTTTTACCGAGGCCAACGGGGCTTGTTCAAATAAGCGTTTTGATAACTGAGGAAATAACGTGAAACTGAATACGCTTAAAGCCGCAATAGTAAACTGGCGTTGGCATTTAGCCGGATTAAAGTGGCGTTGCTCTGGCAACATATGAGCAATACTTTCTACCGAGTTGGCCAAGGCAGGATAAATATCCATGGCATAGGGGGTGGGCTCTACACCGTGGCTACCGCGAGTAAACAAGTTATCTTTAAAAATGTCGCGCAAGCGAGTTACGCTCTGGCTCACAGCCGATTGGCTAATGCCCAACCGTTTGGCTGCCTTACTGTAATTTCGCTCTTCCACTATCGCCACAAAAGTAGGAATTAAACTGTAGTCTGAATGCTTCATGAGTTAAGAATTCTGATTTTCATTCATCAATTATTAGATATCTTATATCACATATCAGCAAAGCGATAATGCTTTGGCGTAGCTTAGTGCCAACTTAAACGTAAACAAGGCCTAGCTTCGATATGAAAAAAACAAGCATTGCTTTATCTGTACTTATTGCCTCTGGCTTAGCAAACCTAGCGGTTGCGGGCGACAACCATAGTCACCGTTTTGATGGCGTAGAAATTACCATTCCTACTCTTTCACACGATTACTACTTAGGTGAAGACTCTGGTGCAACTCACTACTGGCATGGTGAAAACCAAGACATGAAGTGGATCCCTACCGGTGGTAACGATGCCTTTGATGCTAAATCAGACAAAGTTCACCCACAGTTAACTGCACACTCGCAGAAAATGGATAAGGGTTTATTTGCATACCAAGATAAGTACTTTCAAGTTTACGGTTACGGCTTAACCTCTCCAATGATTGTTGACGGTACCGACGGCCTTATCATTCTTGATCCGGTTGAGTCAGTAGACAAAATGCAAGACGTAATGGCTGATTTCCGTAAAGTAACTGGCAACAAAAAGCCTGTTGCAGCAGTTATGTACTCGCACTGGCACCCAGATCACTACGCCGGCGTACGTGGTATTGAAGGCGCAGAAGATGCCTTAATTATTGCTCACGATACCTTTATGACTAACGTTGTTAAAGGCTCTATGGGTGGTACTGGTCCAGCACTTGGTTTCCGCGTTGACTACTCATTAGGAACTCTACTTAGCGTAGAAGAAGGTGGCCGAATTAACGGTGGCCTAGGTCCAGATTTTGAAATTCGCGAGCACAGCCTTATTGCCCCTAATACCCTAGTTGAAGGTTTTAACGGCGTATTAGAGATGGACATTGCTGGTGTTAAGGTTGAGTTCAAACACGTTCCTTCTGAAGCGTCTGACGAAATCACTGCCTACTTCCCAGAAGCTAACTTACTGTTTGGTTCTGAAGTAATCCAAGGCGAAAGCTTCCCTAACTTGCACACCATTCGTGGCACTAAATACCGTGACCCAAGCATTTGGTTCCCTGGTATCGACGTACTTCGTGAGTACCAAGCAGAAACAATGATGTTATCTCATGGTCGCCCAGTGGTTGGTGCTAAGCACGTAGACAACACGCTAACGGCTTACCGAGATGCGATTCAGTTTACTTACGACCAATCAATTAAAGCGATTAACAACGGCTCTACTCAAGAAGATTTGATCCGTGAAATTAAGTTGCCTAAGCACCTTGAAAACCACCCTTGGTTAGGTGACTTCTACGGTTCTATTCGCCATGCAGCTAAGCAAATCTTTGTAGGTGAAATGGGCTGGTTTGATGGTGACCCAACAACACTAAACGCAACCTACTCGGTAGACGCCTCTCAACGCTATGTTGAGATGGTAGGCGGCAAAGCCAAAATGATGAAGTTCGCTATCGACGCATTTGACAATGGCGATTACCAATGGAGCGCAGAGCTTACTACTCACGTCATTCGTGTCGATCTTAATGACATGCAACCTCGTCTGCTTAAAGCTAAAGCCTTACGTGAACTAGGTTACCGTGAAACCAATAACAACTGGCGTAACTGGTACCTAACCTCTGCTCAAGAGTTAGACGGTACCATTGATTACTCGAAGAAAATCAACCTTCAAGCCCCTGATTTAATGGCTGAGTTTGAACCTTCGCAACTTGTTAACGCACTTCGCTTTAGCTTAAACGCCGAGCGCAGCGCCGACCAACACTTCACCATTGCGTTTAACTTCTCAGACACTAAAGAAGTTCATGCACTAGAAGTTCGTCGCTCTGTGGCGCAATTCCACAAGGGCTATAACGGCGAAGCGAAAGCAACAGTTAATCTTACTAAACCAGTATTCCTAGGTTTATTAGTAGGTAAAGTAGATTTTGCTGAAGCAGTGAAAGCGGGCTACATCACCTTAGATGGCGACGCAGCAACCGTTCCTGCATTCTTTGGCTTGCTAGACAAACCAGCAGAAAACCCAAAAATCACTTTGCGTTAATCGCTTAGGTAGTGACTTAAAGAGCGCCTTTGGCGCTCTTATTTATTTCAATCACATCCCAGAGGCTAATATGAGAAAATATCTGCTCGTTGCATTTATCGCACTAAGCCCAATAGCCAGTTACGCCTGCAGCCACGATATGTTGTTTTCGGCTCCACACATGCACAATCACGAGGCCTTGGTAGACGCGTTAAATCAATCTCAAGGTAAGCAGCCTAAACCTTTTAATTTAAAAGCATTGCCCGCTAAGACTACTAAAAACCAATTTCAGGCGAAGGGTTTTCGAAAACTACCGGGTTACAAAATGCCCAACACGAAAGCAAAAGCGTAAACACCGATTATTCAGCAACTCAGCAAAGCTTAAAGTAAGCCAATGAAAAATTGCTTACAGCCTCCGGCTTTGGTAAAAAGCTCTGTCATACCCCCGAATCACCGACACAAATATACTAAAACATGTTTCAGCATCGTATTTTATCTATAGCGCTTATTATTTGGACAGTGGGTTTAGGCCAAACCACTAGTCTATTGGCGCTTGCCGAGTTAATGCATGAAGCAGGTCACCACTCCCATGTAAACAGTGGCAGCGTAGAGCAGCATAAAAATGGCCAATGTCACTCGCAATCACTATTGCACAGCTGTGCTATAAGCTTGCTCGTCAGCCCACCCGCTCATCGAGTAGAAGCCAACTATTTAGACATTAGCACTGCCCAAGCAACCTTCTATTCCCCATTATTTTGCCACGGGAAAAGCATTCGCGCGCCCCCGGTTCTTTTTGTTTAAGCATTGACGACTACGCTTAGTGCTTTAATTAAGATTTAAGCAAGCTTACTTATTTGGTAACTAGCCTTGGCTAGGGCGAAGTATTCGCCCAGTAACAATGGCTGAAGCCGAACCCGAAGCCGAACACAAAACGAAAAGAATTAATGAATACACACACAGTGACTCCCCAAAACAGCCCAGTTAAAGGGCCAAGGCTCGCCTCCATCGACATAATGCGCGGTTTGGTCATGGTATTTATGCTGCTCGATCACGTACGCGAGCGCTTTTATTATCAGCATAAAATCACCGACCCTATCACCATAGAAGACACCGAAGCAGAGCTATTTTTCACTCGTATCTTGGCTCACTTATGTGCGCCAATATTTGTGTTTCTTACCGGTGTTTCTGCCTGGCTCTATGCAAACCCCGCTAACAAACCACCGCGCTCTGCGCAGCAGTTTTTGTTAAAACGAGGGCTATTTTTAGTCCTGCTTGAAGTAACCTTAATTAACTTCTCTTGGTTTGGTGCCTATAACGCGCTTTACCTGCAAGTTATTTGGGCGATTGGCATAAGCATGATTACCCTAGGTTTGCTAAGTAAACTGCCACACAAGTGGATTGCCGCCTTAGGGTTAGCCATTGTATTTGGCCATAATAGCTTGGAGTTTATTCAATTTTCTCTCGGTGAGTGGGGTTACAGCTTATGGACTATTTTGCACGACCGTGGGCCACTTTATAGCAGCGACTCATTCACTGTGTTTGCTTCTTACCCAGTACTACCGTGGATTGGTGTAATACTGTTGGGTTATGCCATTGGCCCAGTATTTAGCCGTAGCTTTAACAGTGAGCAACGCCCAGCTTTTTTAGTAAAACTGTCATTGCTGGCATTGAGCTTAATGTTAGTGTTGCGTGGATTTAATATTTACGGGGAAGACTTGCCGTGGCAAGCAGGTGCAACTTGGTTAGAAAGCGTGATGTCATTTCTAAACTTCACTAAATACCCGCCGTCTTTAATGTTTATATTGCTCACGCTAGGCATAGCCTTAAGTTTGTTAGCGCTTTTTGAAAAGACCCAAAATAAACTCACAGACGCGCTAAAAACTTATGGTTCAGCGCCCATGTTCTTCTACATATTTCATTTATACGTATTGTTAATTGGCTACAAGCTAGCCATGTGGGGGATTGGCCCGAACGCTGGAGATATATTTGGATTTGCTGCGCTTTGGCAAGTGTGGTTACTCACTGCCATACTGGTTGTGTTGCTGTACTTCCCTACTCGCGCCTTTGCTCGCTATAAACATGCCAGTAAACAAGCTTGGGTAAAATACCTGTAAAATCGCAGCCGTTAACTCGGCTCGCTTGCGCTAAATGACCAATAAGAAAGCCGACTCACAAGTCGGTTTCTCTTTAGTTGCAGCAGTGCCCTAAAACATACTATTGCCATTGGCAGAGCCTTCTGGCACTTGTTGAATACTGTCCCAGTGCTCCACTATTTTACCGTTTTCATCAAAGCGGAAAAAATCCATGGTGACATATTGATCGTTACCCGGCCAAGTTTGATGAGTGTGCAGCGCAACCATGTCACCCTCAGCAATGGTGCGCAAAAATCGAATCTGTTTGTCTGGGTAGTCACGTTGCATCTCTTCAAAATAATCAATGAAGCCCTGCAAGCCATTTGCCACTAAGGGATTGTGTTGAATATATTCATCACCCACATACAGCTCAACGGCTTTTGCTGGCTCTCCTAAATAAGCCATTTGGTAAAATGCTACGGCGTTCGCTTTGTTTTGTTTTAGGTGCATACCCATTATTGTCCACTACTCTGCTAAAAGTTACCTACTAGATATAATAGAACATGGAGCTTGAAGTAAGCCCTAAATAGCTTAGCAAGCACTCTTGTTGACTCCTAAAAGGCTCATTTAGCTAACCCAGTTGCCGGCTTGCGTAGTGGCAAGCTTCAGGCCTTACTATATTTCAGGTGCTTTAATGATGTACATTTCTTGACCACCCAATTCCCAATGTGAAATCCATTGTAAATGTATAGTTTATTGGGGCTATTGGTTCACTCTGAGATTATCAGCATTTATACCGGTATTTAGTTTGATTTGGCGATGCTAAAAACACATAACAATCGGATCAAATACACTACCATCATTCATCTAATTCCATAGGCACTTCATTTAAACAAGATGAGGTGTTTATGCTAACTTATAAAATGGTTAACAAGACTCAGCAATACTCGCTTGAATTTTGTAACTCTCTAAACTCGCTCTTGTTGAATTAGCACAGTACCATAGCGCTTTAATCCAATTTCAGAAGTCGAAAACCATGTCATTCCCACCTTGCCCAAACTGTCACTCCGAATATGTTTATCAAGATCAAAGCCAGCTTGTATGCCCTGAATGCGCTTACGAATGGAACCCAGCAGAAGCAGCCGAAGCTGAAACGATTAACGTAAAAGACGCAAACGGGACGCTGTTGTCTGAAGGTGACAAGGTGACATTAGCCAAAGACTTAAAAGTTAAAAGCAGTTCTTTGGTTTTAAAAATTGGCACCAAAGCCCTTGTCAGGCGCATAGTCGACGGCAAAGACCATCAATTGGACTGTAAGGTTGATGGCGCAGGAGAAATGATGATTACGGCGCAGTTCGTAAAGAAAGCATAAGATGCACCAAGGCTTGCACTTCTAATACAATTGCTCGGGTTTATTCACCATTTTTCCTTAGCACTTCTGAAACAGAAAGGCCTCAATCGAGGCCTTTTCTAATCAAAAGACCTAGTTACTTGTAGGTAATTTCGCCTTTATCATTGTAGTCAGCTGCATTCACTGGGCTTTGCTGCTCTAGGTAGGCTTTAAGTACTTCGGCATCTACAAAGCCAGTATCAACAAAACCACTGTGGCCGGTAATTTTCGGGTAGCCGTCGCCACCAGAAGCGTTGAAGTTAGGAATAGTAAAACGGTAACTGGCTGTTTCGTCTAAAGGTTTACCACCAATCACTACTTCGCTTACCTTGCCAGCAGCTACTTTCATACCAATCCCTGAGAATTGCGCATAAGCGCCAGTATCAACCGGCATGGCAGCTACTACCGACAAATAGTCCATCACCTCACTGCCGCTCATATCTACATAGGTAATAGTGTTTGAGAAAGGTTGTACCGTGAGTACGTCTTTATAGCTTACTTCGCCTTCTTCAATTGAGGCGCGCACACCACCGGAGTTCATCACAGCGAAGTCGGCATTCACTCGCTCTTTGTGCGCGGTGGCAATAAGATGGCCTAAATTAGTTTGGCCAAAGCGAACCTTGTTGCGGTCCCCTACTAGGCGGCCACTTAGCTCGGCAATGTTAACCCCCAGCTGTTCTTGACCTTGCTCTTGATAAGGGCTGAGTAGCGCCAGTACCTCAGGATTTTGGGGTATTTTATCCTGCACAAATACCCGCTGTTTTTTGCCATCTACTGTTATTTTTTTCTTTAAGTTAACCGGCACTAACTTATAGCTATCGAGGGTGAACTCACCGTTCTTAAAGCTGTAGTCAGCGCGTCCTACGTACTTGCCCCATTCATAAGCTTGTACTATCCAGGTGCCGTTTTGTTTATCGGGTTTACATTCGTCACCCGGCTTAAACGTTTGGGTGTACATGTTGGGGCCTTCCATGCACATAGGCTCTTGTGAATGACCACCAACAATTAAATCTAATTCACCTTCATTAAGTGAGCGCGCCAAGCTCACGTCGCCCGGCGCATTTACCCCATGTTTAGCATTGGCGTAATGCCCCATATGTGTCACCGCAAACACCAAATCAGGTTTCTCTGTTTGATTTAGCTCTGCAATAACGTGTTTTGCTTCAAGCTTCGGATCGCGAAACTCTAAATCGGCGACATTATCTGGATGTACAAGCTTGTAAGTATCTTCGGTAGTAAAGCCAATAACCGCTACTTTTACCCCTTGCAGATCAAACATATGGTAAGGCTTAAATTTACGTTCGCCGTTAGATTTTTGGTAAATGTTCGCGGATAGAAAAGGAAAGCCTGCCCATTGTTGCTGCTTGGCTAATACTTCTAGGCTGTTATCAAATTCGTGATTTCCCAAGGCCATAGCGTCGTAACCCAACATGTTCATGCCTTTAAAGTCTGGCTCGGCGTCTAACAAGTCGGACTCTGGCACGCCGGTATTAATATCGCCGCCCGACAGCAACAGTACGCTGCCACCTTCGGCGGCTACTTCTTCACGAATACTATCAATCAAGGTTTTGCGTGCGGCTAAGCCATATTCACCGTATTTGTTTTGCCAAAAACGACCATGGTGATCGTTAGTATGCAACACGGTAATTTTGTAATTTTGGTCAACCTTCCAAGTTTGTTGTGGGGCTGAGCTACAGGCTGCTAACAAACTAGCAGCTAATAAAGTAGGGACGAGGGCAATGCCTGAATGCAGGTTCATCTTTCTTCCTTGATGATGAAGTGAATAAGCTAATCATAGTTCAACAACAATCGCTTACAACCAGTCTACGCGAACAAATAGCTAAAGCCTAAAGCCGCTAAGCCATCCTTGCCAAAAGTGTTGATAGCCAAAAATTATCTAACAAAAGCGAAGCAAAAAGAAGAATACTTGGTTTAGATCAAACAAACAGAAATGATAATGATTTACATTTAGATTAAATAACTTTTTGAGCACACCATGTCTACTGCCATTCCTGTAAATTCTGCGCACCTGTCGGAAGCGTTAACGGGGCAAGCTAGCCCCTCCCCGTTACAATTTGCCTTCACTAAAAAAACAGGTGCTCATGCCAACCATGGCAAACGCGAAGCCTTAAGTGGTGAGCAAGCTCGTGAGCAGCTCACTAAACAATTAGCCAATAAAGATGCAAGCCCTCGCCCGCGCGCTATCTATATTCATATTCCATTTTGCCGCGTTCGCTGCACCTTCTGTAGTTTTTTCCAGTACGCCAGCAACCAGCAAATGATGGATGATTACTTTACTCTGCTAGAGCAAGAGCTAATTGCTAAATCACGCTACCCATGGAGCCAAGCTAAACCATTTGATGCGGTGTACGTAGGCGGAGGCACCCC
Source organism: Agarivorans sp. Toyoura001 (assembly GCF_005405585.1). Lineage (GTDB taxonomy): Bacteria > Pseudomonadota > Gammaproteobacteria > Enterobacterales > Celerinatantimonadaceae > Agarivorans. The sequence goes on from NZ_BJEQ01000001.1 coordinate 210,541, forward strand.
AACCGATTTAAACCCCGAGCAGCTAAATAGACTAGGCCAGCTAATTTTCACTTACTTTCCGCTCAGCGCTAATTGCGAAATCACCTTAGAGGGCAGGCTCAATAAGTTTAGCGAAGACAAGTTTCAAGCGGCGTTAGCAGGCGGCTTCACCCGCTTCTCCTTTGGTGTGCAGAGCTTTAACTCAAAAGTACGCAGAGCAGCCAAAAGATTAGATGACCGAGAATACATTCTAGAACGCTTGCAGCAACTCACCGCCTCAAATAGCGCGACAATTGCTATAGATTTGATTTATGGATTGCCACATCAAACTCCACAAAACTGGCAGCAAGACTTACAAGATGTAATTGATAGCGGCGTACATGGTGTGGATTTATACCAATTACTCACCTTTGGAGGCAGTGGCCTACAACGCAATATTGATGCAGGGCGCGAAGCGGTGCCCTTAAGCTCTAGCGATAAAGCGTTAATGTACCAACAAGGCCACCAGTTTTTTAACCAACGAGATTTTAAGCAACTGAGTTACTGCCACTGGGCCAGTCATTCTCGCGAGCAAAGCCGTTACAACTCTTTAGTCAAACAAGGCGCAGAAATCCTGCCTATTGGCGCCGGTGCTGGCGGCAATATAAACGGATACGCCCTAATGCAAACCCGCGATATTGAGGCTTGGAAAGCAGGTATCCAACAACACAACTGGGCCTTTGAACAGTTGAGCTTACCTGCAGAAAACGCTGAGTTAAAAGCAGCGATAACCAGTGCCTGCGACAAAGGCATAATAAGCGCTAAGGTATTACCTAATGGCCATGAACTCTTTACACATTGCTTACCCTTGTTTGAAGCATGGCAAAAGAATGGGCTAGTAAATAAAGAGAATAACAGTGTGAAGCTAAGCTTAGCGGGACAGTTTTGGTCGGTAAATTTAGCCAATGCTATGACCAGCTACTTACAGCAGTATCCTTTAAAAGAGTTAGCGCTTGCTGAGTAAAACATTGATGAAACTATAAACTACTGCCATGATGCTTATTCACTTTTTAGAATAAACAATAGGCAATAAATGTTTGGCACGGTAAGGACACTGTGGGCATTAATGGTGGTATTTGGTCATTTATTTTGGCTTAGCGACTTCGGTCGCTTTGCTGTATTTGGCTTTTACACTCTAAGCGGTTATTTAATGACCTACGTTATGCATAATAGCTATGGTTACAATGCCAGCGGCAGAAAACGTTTCGCACTTAATCGCTTTTTAAGGCTCTACCCACCCTATTGGTTTGCTTGTTTAATCAGTTTTGTGTTGTTGCTAGTATTTGCAACTCAAATGCCTAGAGGTGGCTTTTCTACCATTGCATTGCCGAACAATATGTTGAGTGTTTTTGGCAATATCACCATGGTATTCGCTCATTGGATCCCCCACTCCATTACACCAAGGTTATCACCCGCTGCGTGGGCGCTTACCGTTGAATTGTTCTTTTATGTTGCTATCTGTTTAGGTATTTCTAAAACATTTAAACGCACCATAATATGGTTAAGCTTGTCGCTGCTGTTTATCGGTTTTAGTTACGCAGCCAACTTGTATTGGCATGCTCGTTACTTCTCTATTCCAGCAGGTTCTTTGCCCTTCTCCATTGGCGCGCTTATTTATTTCATCGTTAAACTTGAAAAGATACCGCAGGGCTTACAATGCCTATTAACACGCCCAGCCCTTATCCTGATTAGCATGGTGAGCATTTCAGCCATTGTGGCTTGGTTAATCCCTCAGGGCATTAATCCAGCACTTGTAGAGTTGATGTTTTACCTAAACATGTTGGTGAGTGCGCTGTTGGTATTGAGCTTAGCCATGGGTAACAGCATTAGTAACAAAATAAGCAAAGGTTTTGATAAGTTTGTCGGTGACTTCTCCTACCCCATTTATTTACTTCACTACCAAGTAAGCATGCTAGCCAGTGTATTGTTGCTGGGAGAAGTCTCTAAGTTTAAAGATGCCTTTAACTTAGGGGCGCTAGTCCTAGTTTGCTTAGGCCTAATTGCCATTTCACTGTTGGTGATTAAGTGCATAGACGAGCCAGTAGAAAAAATTCGCAATGCCATTCGCCACAATACCAACAAGCCTTCTCCCTCTACTAAGGCTACGTTGAACTAAGTTTTTTGGTGTCGTAACCTTGTTTTGGCATATGGCTGGCAATTAACGCTAAGCTAAGTATCACAACAAAGGTTGCGGCATTGGCTGGTGCCTGCAAATTAAAATCAACACTGATGTGAATAAGCATCGCCGTTATCGCCATAAAACATCCTAGCGCGGTGCCTTTCATTAAGGGATCGTTGCGTTTATTCAAGGTAGTTAAACAGCGATAAGCAACCCATAACACTGCAGCACCTAACAGCAGAGTGATAGGCAGCCCTGATTCAATAGCAAATTGTAGGTAATCATTATGGGTATGATCGAAAAACGCGCTAATTGGCTGAGGTAAGTAGGCCTGAAACACTGAGTAAAAACTCCCCGCTCCGCTGCCAAATACCGGGAAATCTTTAAACATATTTAGCGCCCAATCAAATATGTATATTCGCCCCTCGTCTACCAGTACGGTAGAACTCAAACGCTCTCGTACCTTGCTTAAACCAAACATAGAACTCACGATTAATACGTCAATCAACAACATACTGACAATTAATACCGTAAGTGTTTTGGGTCGCTGTCGGTAAAGCAGCAAAGCCAGTACACCACCAATAAGCGTTGTGGCAAAAAACGCGCTGTTGCCCATGCGCGAGCGAGACATCACTAAGCCAATAACCATAATGATCATGCACATACGCACTAACATTTTGGGACTTAAGGCGGCGTCTAGCAGGCCAGATAACTGCACTCGCCAAGAGTTGGCAGTATTCACTTTTAAATCAGCCACAATCAACGCTAGCCCCATCATTAAGCTAAGCAATAGATAATTAGCAAAGTGATTTTTATACACATAAGAGCCCGTTGCAACGGGACCGATGTCCATGCCAAATACAGGGCTTTGTTCAGTATTGCTTAACAGCAACATCGCACCGTAAAAGGCCTGAAAAGTACCACTCACCACAATAGCAACCAGTACAGTGCGGATCCGCTTTGGTCGATTAACCAGCAATAGCGTATTTAATGCCAACAGCAAATAGCTTACTCCCTTTAGCAAACTGATTTTGGTTTGCTCTGGGTCGAGGGATAAGGGCTGTGCAGCAGCGTTAGCCGACGCATCTAACAATACTCGGTGACGTAGCTCTGCATTATTAGGTGCTAACCACTCTAATAAGCCAGCGGGCAGCGACACCAACTGTAATACAGTAAACAGCTGGAACAGCGCTAACGCCACCAGCAAGAACACACCGGGTCGTAGGTAATGCCAAGGAATGTTATGACGAAAGCAATACACTAAACCCAAGCTTTGCATGGCAATCAATAATTCCATTATTGACCAAGCCCATGGTCGATTACTGCCTAACGGTATTGGCAGCCATACCAACAAAAATATGAAACTAGCAAAAATTATCGCTTCTAATTTCGCCGACGCTACTCGCATTTCAACTACTTCCTGTATTTTGCTTGATCATAAATGTAATACGCCACTCGGGTTAGCTAGTGCTCTAGTAAACTGCCAAGAGATACTTAGCTAATACCCAATATTTGAGCCGGGTTGTCCCACAACAAACGCTTTGCATGCTCTTCATTGCTTAAGTGCTTTATACGTTCGAACGCTGGATTTAAGTTTGTGGTGCGCTTTTCTATATCGTGAGCGTCGCTGGCCAAAATATGAATAGAGCCTGCTTTTAATAAACTCTCAGCAATAGATTGCGCTTGTTGGCGAAACTTACCCAAAAACGAATCTGCAGTAACTTGGAACAAACAGCCGAGCTTAATCAACTGAGACAGCTGATACGGGTTTTTCCAGATCCCATGGTTACGTTCAGGGTGAGCGATCATCACTTGAATACTGTTCTTTTGTAACCAACGAATAAGCGTGCTGGTACCTTGTGGCACACTGCCGTGAGGAAGCTCCAACAACAACAAAGGCTTTTGCTGATACTCTCCAATAAAAGGCAGCTTTTCTTGCATTGCCCATTGCATCACCTCTGGGCACAAATGAACCTCGGCCGCGCTGCGCAACTCGACATCAATGTCTCGTTGCGATAGCGCTATCTGTAAGGTATTAAAGGCGGCTTCTATGGTTGCAGGGGTATTGTTGTAAGTGCCCGGATGCATGTGTGGTGTGGCCACCATTACCTTAGTACCATTGGCTTGCGCCATGCTTACCATTTCAATGGCTTGCTGAAGGTTTTGCGCACCATCATCAATGCCTGGAAGAATATGGCTATGTAAATCAATGAACATTTTCACCTCCTGCTGAGTCCCACGTAGAAGGTCGTTTTAAGAACATAACCAATACGCTGGCAGACAATAAGCCTGCGTAATTAAAGCCAAGATCACCCCAAGAAAACTGGCGATACACCGAGAATGCCTGCAAGCCTTCATCGACAGTAAATGCTAAGCACAACAGCAACACAATTGCCCGAATACCCGCAAATTTAACCGCGTAAATACGCTCACTCACCGCCATCATTGACAACGTACTGCAGGTTAATGCCGCCACAAAATGAACCACCGTATCGCCACCTAAGTAGATTTCTAAGCGTGCAAAAAACACGCTGTAGTTACCGGAGCTTTTTAAGCCTGTGGCCACCAGCAGCGCTATACAAACGCAGCCGCAAGCAATTTGCCAAAGTCGCTGATTAAGCCTTTGCGCAAGCGGCATAATCTACTCCAGCTAATAAATATAAGGCACAAGCGCGTTGCTTAAACTGCGGTTTTAACATTGCTTGGCTAAGGCCACGATGCATAAAATCATGTTGCTCAACTTTTAGTAGCGCCTCCGCCACCTGAGTACGCTGGGCGACCGTTAATTCAGGCCACAGGCTTAAACCAATTTCTAGGTAGGCAAACAAGGTAACAGGCGCGTTCTCTCCCACTTTGCGGGCCATGCTTAAATAATGCATTGCTTCTTGACTACCGGCTTTTCGATACAAGGCATTTTTTGCTAAATCAACATAGGTATTAGGCCAAGTTGGTCTGAGTTCAACCGAGCGCAAATAGTACTTTTGGGCTTTTAGTAAGTTGTGCTTTTTAAGTATGGATTTATTGGCTGTTTCAGAGGCTAAAACCAGCTTGAAAAAATTGTTCCATTCTACTTGTTTAGCCGCCAGTACTTGGTAGTGAGGATGAGTATTTTGCCACGCTAACATGTCGTGGGTAACTTGTTCTGCAACGTCTAGATTATTCGCAGTAAGTTGTGAACTTAGGTTTTGTTGCCAGCGTTTATGCCAAGCATCAACGGCATAACTATTGGCATTGGCTAAACCATATTGCACCGACACAACCGCTACCCACAGTGACACCAGCAGCACTCCTAACAAACACAACTTGTCTCTAACTTGCGCCATTACTACCTTCTCTTTGGTTTACCGCTTTCGGCTATTACATGCATCGCGGCTTTACTCAGCTGCGTACAAATCACTCAGTTGGGCGTTTAAGCGCTTCGCTTCAAAACGACTAACAAATACCTCTCGACACTGTTGAGACATCGCCTCAAGCGTTTCACGGTTAAGCTTGCAAATCACTTTGGCTAATGCATCGCTGTTACTGTTTTCAAATACGTAACCCGTGCTGCCTTCGGTGACTAAACTTGGTAAAGCTCCTGCATCACTCACCACTACTGGCAAGCCTTGGCGAAACGCTTCAATCACAACTAAACCAAACCCTTCCCAGCGCGACGGCACCACTAAGGCATCCACCGAGGCGTATAAATCGCGAAGCTGTTCTTGGCTACACCAACCATGCTGAACCACTCGGCCATCAGACAGGTTAAGCTGCTGATTAGACACCACACTCGCACCCGCAATATGCAATTCAACCTCACTATCTACATCAGCGATTGCGTCAATCAGCAGGTCGACGCCTTTTTGTTTATCTAGTCGCCCCACAAACAATAGCTTTAACATGCCTTGCTTGGTGGTACTTTTCTTGGCAAGTTCTAAGTCATTAAGGGCGTTTTCAAACACCACCATTTTGTGCTCAGGAATGCTTTGTTGCAGTGCGCTTTGATAGTCATGATGAGAAATATTGATGACAGAGCTGACTCGGTAAGCCAGTACTTTTTCAATCAAAGAAAAAACTTTGGCTTTAACGCCGGTATAGCCGTCGAAGCACCAACCATGGGGGCAATACACTACCTTGCGATGATTGCGCTTTGAGATTAAGCCCGGTATACGGCACACCACACCGGCAAACGTACTGTGAATATGAATCACATCGGGGTTAAAATCGATAACCGCTTGTTTGAACAATTTAGCCAAATTAGCACACGAACCTAGGCTGCGGCTTGGTCGTTCAAAGCTTTGATAGTAAGCCTTTAACGGCGCATCTTCGGCGATGTGCTGTTTAGGCGCAATAACCTGAATATTCTCCGAACCATAACGCTCAACTTGGTAGGGAATAATAGTATTGAGGTAGGTTTCCACTCCGCCAACCAGAGTCTCGGTAACATGTAGTATTTTCATGATAACTGGCTCTCTGCTTGGTATTTGTCTAGGCGTTGCAACATATCTCGAAATTCAACATCCCACGCACTTACTACTTGATGGCGAGCTTGAACAACCTGTTCCTTAAGTTCACTCATATCCGCTAGCTGTATTTGCTCGGCATGTTGCTTCATCCCCTCTGTGGAAAAATCAAACAACATGCTAGTGGGCAGCTTAGCGGCAGCAACAAACGAGCTCACTTTACTGTCCCAGCTCATCACCGTAAAAGGCACCGAAAACGAGAATGCGCTAATGGCAGAATGTAAACGGGTGGCAAATACACATTGCGCTTGGCTAACCACAGAGACTAAATCTTCTACCTTCTCGGTATTCACCACTTTGGCATCAGCAAGCTGTGTAGCAATGTGGCTCATGTATTGCTCGTCTTCCTGCGCGCCGTTGGTATATAACACCGGTACTAATCCCGCCGCTTTAACCTTATCTACAGTCGTCTTCAACCACTGCAAATAGCTCTGTTCGCTAAAATTAACATCGTGATCAGAGTTCACCATTAACACCGTAGGATTCACAATATTAATGGCCGCATAGGGTGTTGAAGAGAGTTCAGAACTCGCTAAATCACTATAAGTGAGGTTTAAGTTCACCGCGGGATCTATGCTCACGACCACTTTGCTCGCCAGTTCAGCACCCAATAGCTGCTCTATGTTGGCTTTGCTAGCGGCGTCTCTCACTGAGATATAACGACATTTTTTGGCACTAAACAGCTTTTTAAACAACCAACGCCCTAAACCCGACATCCGCTTAGCCACGCCGACATAGACCACGGCGTAATCAGTATTTGAGAAGTAGCAAAACAGCGATAAAAAATACAACTTTAACGGAAAGTTTAAATACACATCGCTAATCAAATTGCCGCCACCAATCAATACCACATCGGCCGCTTTAATTTTTGCCATCCATACGCGGTAGTTTTTTAGTGCCACCAGCATGCCATTCAAAGGAATAAATACTTGTCTTACCCATTCAAAACGACTTTTTAGAATCTTATCTTTAATCGCATTTTGCGATGCGCTGCGCGCGAAGTCGTGTCGCCCAGCAATATCTAAGGCGTCACTTGAAATGTCATAATTACCTAGCTTCCATGCTAAAGAATGATGAATGAGCGCATCACCATAATTGTCACTGTAGGGCACAGCCGCAATCAGATAATGGGTATCCTTATTGGTCATCTAAGACTCCTTGTCGTGAACTTCCAAACAATAATGAATAGCTAGGAAGCAGGTAAATTGCTGCTGATAAGATATGCCTGAAATAACTTCCTTGGTCTGGTTCAAACAACAACAGCACAAACATATGAGAACAAAATAAGGTCAGCAGTAAATCGCCCTGTTTGCGCTTAAGCATTTGGCCACAAATGACTATCACGCCGACACTGAACAGCAATAACAACAGTTGGTTTAAGCCTTGGGCAAATAGCAGGGGTAAGCTAAGTTGCAATAAAGCCCAGCCAAAGTTGATGATAAAAGGGATCCCGCGGGCAACATCAACCAAGTTATCAAATGCGGTCACATTGAAACTGCCTTCTAACTTTGCGTAGTTATTGGAAATGTCTCGTTGCCCTTGAGACATTTGATAAAAGGCATCGGGAAGCAAAAACGCTAAACATACAAAAAATGCTAAAAAGTACCAAACGGGTTTAAAACTGGCTAATTGGAAGGCGGTACGATTAAGGCTATTGCGTATTGGAAATCCCTTATCACTAAAGTATTGAATCACATAACCCGCAGCAAACACGCCTAAAATTAAAAAGTAGTAGGAGCGCACTTGCACTGCATAGGCAATGTAGAACACGATTACGCAAACCAGAAAAGCTTTTCGACTAAAATAGGTGGAGTAGAAAACCACTAAACATAGCGCCATTACTATGGTTTCTTTAGCTGGCCAAATAACATTAAGTAACATACTTGGTAGGGTAAATAAGCTAACAATAAGAAAGTCTTTCAGTGTGACAACAAACTTTGAAATCACCAAAATCCATAAAAAGCCGATTATCGCTGTAGAGGCGACTGCACTCTCTCTACCAAGAAAATAAAGCAGTTCACGAGTTGCCTGAAAGGAGCCGTCTAATTCAAAGAAAACAAAGCGACCTTCGATTTTCATCGCGTCGTAGCCCCACTTCCAGGGCAAAAAGTCTTTACCGACAGTCATCAAAAACAGCAGCATTAGCGACCAAAACAGTAAGTAGCAAACACCCAACTTGGTGCGTCTAAATTCGAGCATATGATCCGCCCGAAGACTGCTTATCGGCATACGTTAACGAGACTAACCAAGTGGCCAAATAACAAACCGCTAAGCCCAGCACTCCAGCTGAAAACTTGAGTGAAACAGCCGAACACACTAGGCACACCAACAGAGTAAGCAAACAGTTTGTGTAAACCTGCTTATCAGCGGAGAACTTGACGAAAATATGATAAACCGGCCCGAAATAAAGTCGCACGCAAGCGGCCAATGCAAATAGACCCCATACTAAAATTGTTGACCCAGCCAACTCTGAAAACTGAAAAAGTATCAGTACAGCAAGCGCCGATAAAGCCAATCCTGCAAAGCTTAAAAACACCCCGTCTTTACGTACTTTTAAATAGCTTTTCTTAATGTCTTTAGAGGCAAGAATTTCTGGAACCTGCACACTGTTGCGTATTGCTAAGATAAAAACGAACAACTGAAAAATTCGCCCTCCCCATGCAATCACCCCGGTGTCGTATTCACTTAAGGTGTAACCACTGATTAAAATGATGCCCCAAAACAATACGTATTCACTTAAAGTGAACGCAAGAAACTTGGAGTCTTGTTTAAGTTGCTGACCCAAAGCCCCTTTTGGCTGCGGGTCGTGTTGCTTAAAACCTTGTAGCAATTTGCTTAGCCCAAAAATAGCGAACAAAACAAAATACGCCATTAAGCACACGCTAAGAACAACAAACACATTGCTTTGTTTAAACCACAGTGCCGCAAGTAAGAAGATGAGCGAGCTAAACACAAAAAACACGCCCGCTTCAAACAGGTAGGAACGGTAGAACTCTTTAATCACTCGATGTGATAAAGACACCATTTGAACAATAGAAAAGCCTGCTATATATAAAAAGCAGAACAACATCACCTCAGGTTGCTCAAAGCTTAAGGGAACAATAATCACCGATAAAATTAAACTTAATACCAATGATAAACGGCATTTTTCAAATAAGACTCTAGAGGCTTTTAACGTTTCCCCTTGGGTTGAGAGGTCAAAATACTGGCCGAAGAAAGAATACTCAGAGCCATAACGTCCAATCACCAGAATCAGGTTAGCGATAGAAATAGCAAAAGAAACCTTGCCAAAACTGTCCATGCCGTAGAGCCAAGTAATCACCGACGAAAACAAGATTAAGCCTGTTGCACTAAAGGCGCGCAGCAAAGTAATACTGCCAAAGCGTTTCACTAAGGACTCTATTCGCTTAAAGCCATTCATGTAGTAGTACCGTATTCGCGGTAATAGCCGTAGCGGGTTTCATGTTTTGGATTTACCCGATTGAGGATAACGCCATCGACCACCACGTTGTGGCTAATCAGTTGCGACAATGTATGCTCAATTTGGCTTACTTTAGTACGGCCAGCATTCACCACAACAATGCTCGACTTAGTAATTTGCCCCACAATTAAGGCGTCACTCACCGCGGCAATGGGCGGGGTATCGATAATGATTTTGTCGTAATGTTGGCTGAGGTCATCAATCAGAGCTTTAAACTTCACCCCGGCTAACAGCTCCTGCGGATTAGCGGTTTGCATACCGGCCGGTAATAAATCTAAGCCAGAGCGCTCGTGATGCACAATACAATCATCAAGCTCAGCTTCCATCACCAGCAAGTTACTTAAACCAGGATGGGCACGGTTTAAATTAAAACGTTCACCTAACGAAGGCTTACGTAAATCACAATCAATGAGCAGGGTTTTTTCCATACCTGCCATTGCTACGGCCAAGTTTAATGCGGTGGTGGTTTTACCTTCATTAGGTACCGATGAGGTAATAGACAACAACTTACGTTGCTGACTCATCATGCTTAGCATGACCGAAGTTCGAATGCTTCTCACTGCCTCACTAAAGTTGATTTGCTTTTCGTCGAAGAACTGCTCTAAAGGCAAGGTGTCTTTATTAAAACGAGAACCTTTAACTAAAGGAATCACGCCTAATGGGGTTAAGCGTAACTTATCTTCGATACCTGAGGCACTTTCAATAGTGTTGTTTAAAGACTGGCCTAACAAGGCTAAAACGATGGCTAACATCATCCCCATCACCGAGGCCAACAAAATAATAATGCCTTTTTTAGGTTTTGCTGGAAATAATGGGGTAACGGCACGGTCAGCAAAGCGGGCAACCGCGGCTTGAAAGTCACTGGTCGCGCTGGTTTCTTTTTGTCGAGTAACAAACAAATCATAAAGATTTTGGTTACTATCCACTTCGCGCTTTAAGGCATTGTAGGTTGCACGTTTTAAGGCAATATCTTGAAATTCTGCTTTCTTGTTTTCCATTTCGCTGCGAATCGCATTTTCTTGGCTTCGCGCGCTACGGAGTTCCTTTTCTACGCCAGATGCTAGCACCCTTAATAATACTTCAGAGCGATTTTTAACAGAGGCTAACTGGGCTTGAGCGCGGATCATTTTGTCATGCTTTGGTCCGTAACGCTTACTCAGTTCAGACACTAAACGTTCGGCTTCTATTTGCGCTAAACGTATATCACGTAACTGCGGGTGGTTAGAAATAGCCGTAACCGACGACAACTCAGAAATAGCAGTATTTTTGTTATCTTGTAATAGATAATAAATTGACTCAGAAGCCGTACGACGGTCTTGAGCGTCAGCTAATCGACGACTTAAATTACCCAACTCAGAGCTGGCTAAACTGTCGATTCCGCTAACATCAACTAATTGCTCTCTTTGTAAAAACTCACTTAAGCGCCCTTGTGATTGAATAACCGCCGCTTGCAATACGCCAATCCTATCAGCCAGCCAGTTCGTCGCCTCTTGGTTAGCGATAATACGACTTTCGCGATTGCTGTTAATGTAAGTTTCGCCCACTGCATTGGCTATTTTGGCCGCTAACTTAGGGTCTTGAGAGTCAAAACTAATATTAACCAGTTGGGTTTTTTTAACCGGATTAATATGGAGGTTATCGCGAAATGTTTTCATTACCTTTTGGCGAGCAATTTCTTGCTGTTGCTCTAAATTTGGAAGTTCATCCACTGGCATAAAACTTTGGATTAATGGCACAGATTGTAAGATGGCTTTTATACCATCAAGGCTTAAACCTTTTCCGTCGTTTTCACCATTAAACTCCGGATTGTCATAGAGTTTAAACTCATCAATAACTCGCTGAGCAATACTGCGCGATTTAAGAAGCTCAAACTGGGTTAAATAGTATTCTTGTTTTGACGTATCAATACCAATCACATCATCGATAGATACTGCTTTTCGTTGCTCTGCCTCAATGAGCAGTACAGCAGTTGCTTGATAGGTAGGTTTAATGGCAAATACCACTAATATCGCCAGCAAAACGCTAATGAAAGTAAACCCAATAATCATTAACCAGCGCGACTTTAATATCACAAGGTATTGCATCACATTGATAAACTCATCATCGTTTCGATTGTTGCCACGAAATGTCGATGCACCATTCACTGCTGTTGTCATTAACTACCTACTTCCCTGTTGGTAAAACCGTCTAAAATATTTAACTGACCGAGCTTAGAAAAAGCTCGCCTTCACCACGATAATATCGCCGGGTGTGATTTTGTGTTTCAACGCGGCTTTAACCAAATCATTATCACCATCACCTGGTGTAATATTGATGTTGGTTTTAGATGCTCGCTCGGTAAAGCCTCCCGCTAAAGCGATCGCTTTTTCTACCGTTAGCCCTGGTTGGTAAGCGTAACCACCAGGGTGCTCCACCTCACCATTAATAAAAATCTGACGGTAACCAATAATGTTAACGGCCACCTTGGGATTAATAAGGTAATCACCAAGCAAACCGCGCTCGATACTCTCTTTAAGCTGCTGAGCAGTAAGATTATTTACCGGAATACGGCCTAAATAGGGGTAATCGATTTTGCCGCTGTTAGTCACCAATAACTCCATCGACAAGTCGCTCTCGCCGTAAACCACAATCTGAATGCGGTCACCAGCGCCCAAGCGGTAGCTCAGATCTAAGTCATCGGCACTAACAGGAGAGCTAAGCACCAGTAAACCTAACACTATGCTTAACCAGCTTTGCCACTTATGAGTGGCCAGCTTAACCGACGCCAACAAACGTTCCCTATTCATCAAAACTCCTTGTACAAGCTTGTTTCTAGTAAGCTGTTTTGCCTACAAAACCTTTAAAAATGGTGAGAAAAACAATTTTAATATCCATCCACAATGTCCAAACACGAATGTACTCCAAATCGTATTGAACCCGTTTTTCCATTTTTTCTAAGGTATCTGTTTCACCACGATAACCGTTTATTTGTGCCCACCCGGTAATACCAGGCTTCACTTTATGACGTAGCATGTAACGATTAACAATTTGGCGATATTCTTCGTTATGCGATACCGCATGTGGACGAGGTCCAACAATAGACATGCTCCCCATCAGTACGTTGAAGAACTGAGGCAATTCATCTAAAGAAGTACGGCGAATAAACGCGCCAAATTTGGTAACTCTAGGGTCGTTTTTAGTCGCCTGCTTAACCACCGCGCCGTTATCTTGGGTGCTCATAGAGCGAAACTTCCAAACTCGAATTCTTTTGCCATCTAAACCATAGCGATCTTGCTTAAACAAAATGGGGCCAGGAGATGAACGCTTAACCCCAATGGCTACCGCTAACAGTAATGGGCTAATTAACATGATAATAATGGAAGCAAGCACGATGTCTTGGATCCGCTTAACTAACATACTGCCGCCTCTAAACGGGCTATCAAAAACACTAATGGTTTGAATATCGCCCAGAGAGCTCCAACGCGAATGCAGTAAGTTGTAAGTAAAGAAATCAGGAACAATGAAAGTGGTGGTAGTAGTATCTGAGAGCTGTTGTAGATACTTAGTAATCCGCTCTTTTGCATGCATAGGCAGAGCGATATAGACATGATCAACTTCGCCACACTTAGCCATATCTAATACGGTGTCGACTTTAGCAATAGGGCCAATAAAGCCAGAGTCTTCTAATCTAGATTTATCGCGGTCATCAAAGAAACCAACAAACTGAATACCCAGTTCATCGCTGTTTTCAAAGGTTTCTTTAAGTTGAATACCGTTAGGGGAAACACCAATAATGGCAGCGCGCCTTGTGTTGTAACCAAAACGGCGTAACACCGCTAAGCTTTCTCGAAACACTAAACGTGACAAAATCAGCAACATAGGTGTAATCAACACCCATGATCCAACCACAACACGAGAATAAGTAGCAGATACTTTGAGGAAATAATTAACTGCAAACAATAACGCTATGCTTACAATCCAAACCCACAAGCTAACCATCGCCTGCTCTTTGAGTGAAGCAACTCGCCAAGAGCGATAAAGATTAAACGACTCGGCAACCACCAGATAGATGGCTGAAAGTCCAACCCCCATCAGTTGAAAGGCAAATTCGTAACTGCCATTTTTGAGCCAAGATAAACCTGCCAGAGCGGCAATAATAAGAAAAACATCTGAGATTCGATAAACGACAGCGAGTTCAAATTCATTAGATCGAACGACACCATTTTGGTTCTGCATATCCATTTGCATACCTCTAAATCAAGCTGAAAATCCATGTTGTGCTTGTATATCTGTGTCTCAAATGGGTCGTTACTAAATTCAAGCTTGGCATTTTCTGCTCTTTAGCTGAACTCTTCATACAGGTCAAAACGAAGCAGACCTAAATCACAAAACTTAAAAACAACACAGACTTTAAGGTGATCGAGATCTCAAAAAAAATAACTAAGAAATCCATTTATAGGTATCTGTATTGTATTTGTCAACAAAAAATATAAAGCACAACAACATTTTTTTAGCCATTATTTGACTAATAGTTTATGTGCCACACACCTTATAATTGATAAATTTAATTTTTATGACCATAACATGTCAAGAATATGAATGTCACCAATGTGGCGAAAAAAATATGTTTGAAACTGTAAAGATAGGTGGAAGAAATAGCTTTAATTTCAGATATTTAAAATCGGGAAATGTTTTTATACTGTTTAAAACGAAAAAAGCCACGCAATAGCGTGGCTTTTTAAAAATGGCGGAGGAGGAGAGATTTGAACTCTCGAAGGGCTATTAACCCTTGCCGGTTTTCAAGACCGGTGCATTCGACCACTCTGCCACCCCTCCGCAGCGGTGTGAATATTACGTATATGAATTTAGAATGTAAAGACTAAAACCGTTTAACCGCTCGCAATTCAGTCAATTAAGCGTAAGTTTTTCTCTGCTCGTTGAATTATTCGCCAGTCCTCGTCTTTTTTAGGTCAACTAGCAAATGCTTAGCCTTAACCCAAAGACTTAATTAGTACCTTTTATTCACCTAAAAACGGATAACGAACGCCAACTTGAGCACGAATTTCATCCAATGTTTGCATCGTAGCAATACTGTCTTGCCAGCCCATGACTTCACTTTGTAACTTGCCTGCCGCAACACATTGCATCACTTCTTCAATCTGATACTCGAATCCAGAGGCCTTAAATGGGAAATCAAGCATCTGCTCAGCTTGACCACCAACACGCAAGCTGGCTTTAGTACCTACCCAGAACATGTTTGGCACTCGAATAGAACCTTTAGTCCCATAAATCGTAAAATCATTTTCGGTGGTAGCCAGAAAGTTGCAGGTAAACTGACTGGCCGCGTTACCGTAATTCAGAATCACCGAGCTACGCTCGTCAACACCCGTTTCACCGACAATGCCATCGGCTAAAATTTTAGTCGGATTGCTTTGCATAATAAACTGGGACATCGATACGTTATACACGCCCATATCCAGTAAACAGCCACCCGCTAAGTCGATATTTAGTAAGCGGTCATTATCATCACGCGGAATGTTAAAACCAAAGCTAGAACTCATTAGCTTAATATCACCAATCAATTGCTCATCTAACCAACGGCGAACTTGTTGCCAGACAGGCTGGAAACGGGTCCATAAGGCTTCCATCAAAAACACCTTATTCTGCTCAGCGATATCAACCAAGGCTTGAGTTTGCGCGGCATTTACTGTGAGGGGTTTTTCACATAGCACCGGCTTGCCAGCCTCTAGACACATTTTAATACTGTCAAAATGAAACCGGTGGGGATTGGCAATGTAAATAGCATCTACATTTGGATCTTCGGCTAAGCGCTGGTAATCATCATAGGCATATTGGCCAGAAAACTCATCAGCGAATGCTTGAGCTCGCGCTAAGTTTGAACTCGCCACCGCATATAACTCAGCGTTAGGAACTACAGCTAAAGCTTCAGCAAAATTACGGGCAATACGACCAGGAGCGATGAGCCCCCAATTAAATGCGCGATCTGTCATGTTCGCTCTCTTTGATAAGTCAAATAAAGGTTTATTTTAACCCGTTTATGTTCACTTGCCAGTCACGCTCCCGCTTGCACCTAAAACATATAACAAACTGTGAAGCGCATCGACTAGCACGTTTTTTCAATGAAACTTTTCATGATTAAATCAATAAAAACATCATGCTAAGCACTCACTACGGCTTGCGAGCTTCAACTAAAGTAAACCATGGCTATCGCTAAAACGGCCAAGGCGATAATCTGCCATTGCAGCGCCAATGGGCAAAGCAGCACTAATGCTATACAGGCCATTAATGCCCTCTCCCAATGCTGTAATTTTCGTTTTTGCCAGCCTTGCATCACCAAGGTAAAAGCATATAAACCGGGTAAAGCAAACCCAAACACTTGAAGCGCAGCTAGCCAGTTACCGTGAGCAAGTGGCGTATAGGCAAACAATAGCGGAATAATGTATAAACCCTTGGCAATTTTCCAAGAGGTAAAGCCAGTAGCCATTGGGGGGGATTTAGCAATAGCGGCTGCGGTAAACGTACATAAACATACTGGCGGCGTAACATTACTGTCTTGCGATAACCAAAAAATGACTAAGTGGGATGCTAACAGCAACATTGAAATAGTCGCCTCATCAAGCAGCATCGGACGCAATAAGGCCATCATTTCGTCTGGCATTTGCGCAATAACGTTCTGCGCTTCAGCCAAACTTAAACTGCCTTGCTCAGGGCTAACGCCTACCAGCATTAACACTGCTTGAACTTCTGCACTGATGCTTCCAGAGCTCAATACATTCACTAACTCAGCATTAGCCATAAGTTGCAGTAAAGCTGGCGCAGACAAAGTAGCCAGTACAATGTATGAGGCGGTAACAGGCAACCCCATGCCTAATACCAAGGAAGCAATAGCCACCAGTAACAAAGCAATAAGTAAGCTGCCACCCGACCACTCGGTAATCATCAAAGAAAATGTATTGCCTATACCAGCAGTGGCAATAACGTTAACGATTAAGCCTACAGAGCAAAGCAATACCGCCGTAACCACCATATTTCGAGAACCCAGCGCAAAAGCATCGGCAATAGCCCGCAAGCCCATTTTATTGGGGGTAAACCAAGAGCTAACAATAACAGCGATGATGGCGATTACTGCTGCATAGGTGGGTGTGTACCCCATCACTAACAACACAATGAGCAGGGTAACTGGCACAATAAACGACAAACCTTCGCGCATCACCATTGGTAACAGCGGTGGTGCCTTTTCCATGGTGCGAGTAAGCCCGGCCTTGTAAGACTCGGTTCGCACATAAAACACTAACGAGGCGAAGTAGAGTATCGCGGGCAAAATACTCACCATAACAATAGTGCTGTAAGGGATCTGAGTATAACTGGCCATGACAAAAGCCCCTGCCCCCATAATTGGCGGAACAATTTGCCCACCTGTTGAGGCTGATGCTTCTACTGCTGCAGCGAATCGAGGGCTAAAGCCGGCATTTTTCATCAGTGGAATAGTGACTACACCAGTTGATGCGGTATTGGCCACAGCACTGCCAGAAATAGTCCCGGTTAACCCCGAAGCAATAATCGCAACAATGCCCGGCCCTCCGACTAAACGACTCGCAATACTTTTAGATAGGTGAATGACAAAGTCACCAGCCCCAGATCGCAGTAAGAACGCGCCAAACAAAATAAACATAAATACAAAGCTGGCCGAAATTCGAGCAATATTGCCAAAAATGGCATCGTCGCCATAAATACTTCTAAACAAAAGGGTTTCTAAGCTAAGACCCTTAAACTGAAACACCCCAGGAACAAAATTCCCCCACCATGCTAAATAAGAAATCGCGGTTACAATTAAGATGGGGATAACCCAACCGGTTGCTCGGCGAGTCATATCGATAGCGCCGAGTATCACTACCGTGCCACACAACCAATCTAAAGCGACTAAACGTACTCCACGCTCATAGATTAGGTCTTCAGCAAACAGTAAATAAACTGCAGATAGCGCAATCGCTAACACCCATACCTTATCAAGCAATGAAACAAATCTATTGTCTGTTAACGGCTTAAGTAGGCCACATAACAGTACAAAACCAGCGAAGTGTAAGATGTTCTGTTGTAGCACTGCGATGTCGGCAAAGATATTGAAATAAACATGAGCGAGGCTAATTACAATACCCAAACCATAAACCACGGGTACAGCACGGGTATCTTCAATTTCCTGACGAATACTGTCAGGTACGGCGTTCCACTGCATGCTTAAGGATCCTGAAGGTAGAAGAATCTAAAAAGAAAAAACCTAGGCACTACACCTAGGCTTTAAGCCACGCTAACTAGTTGGCAACAAGGTGATCTGGAATATCTAAGCCTGCTTCGCGGTAGTAACGAGCAGCGCCTGGATGTAGCGGAGCGGGTAAACCGGCAAGCGCTTTGTCTAAGGCCATAGCGTTAGTCGCTTTATGAATGGCTTGCAAAAAGCCTAAGTTTTCGTAAACGGTTTTGGTGAGCAGGTAGACAAACTCTTCATCTACATCAGCATGTACTGCCAGAAAATTAGGCTGCGCCATAGTATTCCAATCTTCGCTTAAATTTGGATAAGTACCGGCAGGGATAACATAACGGGTCCACAAACCTAAACCACCATTGGCCTTTTTCATCTGTTCATCAGTCACCGCAAGGGGCATAACATCCGCTGCAGCGGCTGCAAACAACTTGGTTACCGCACCAGTAGGTGCACCAGCAGGTGTGTTAATGCCTTCAACTTGGCCATTTTGCAGGGCTTCTGCTGATGGACCATAACCTGCTGAAAACAGCTCCATTTGTTTATCTATATCCACACCAAGATTACTCAGTAAAAAACGATTGGAACCAATGGTGCCCGAGTTCTTTTTACCTAAAGCTACTTTGCTACCCGTCAACGCCAGTAAATCACTTAAATCACCGTTTTTAGCGTGCTCCTTTTTCACCACAAATTGCTCAACGTTTTGCCACAACATAGTGATAGAACGAAGGTGAGTTTGCTTGCCTTCCTTCTCCAAAGGTCCAGTACCATTTACCGCATATGAACCATACAAACCTTGTAAAATGGCAAACTGCGCTTCTTTGTCACGCAAAAGCTTAATGTTCTCACCAGAGCCTGCAGAGTTAATCGCCGAAACACTCACTTTGTGCTTAGGTTGAATTTTCACCTTCGTTAAAGTGGCTAACGCCACCCCCACTGGGTAATAAGTACCGCCAGTACTGGCTGTTGCTAACAGGTAATTAGTGCCTGTGTCAGCGTGTACTGAAAAAGATAATGCACTCGCGATTAACGCGACCTTGCCAAGCCAGTTACGCATGGTTTTACTCTCCTTAGTAAGCAGCCCAGATACAACTCGAGCCAAACACGGTGTTGATTATGAAATCACAATGATTTAATGAATTTTCATCCTAGACATCGCGGCTTAAATTAACAAGCTATTAACATAGCTATTCGACTAAAGTTGCAAATGGTAAATAACGCTATTCAAAGTACTTTTTAAAGAGAGCGGCGAACTCGGCAGATTCACGTACCTGCGCCAAGGCTTGTTGAAAGCGTTGTAACTCTAGCTGACTAATTGAGCGATTAAAGGCAAAACAATATTGGTGTTCAAATAAGCGAAAAATGGGTTTAAAACTTGATTCATGCCCTACTACGCTTTGCTCGGCAAGCGCAATTAAATCGACTCGGCGTAAGGCTAACAACTTAAACGCTTGCTCAACAGTTTTTAGCCTGTGCAGATTGTCTTTTAACTCGGTGTTACTTAAGTAACCGTCTATTGCTTGCCCTTTAATCACCGCAATTTTATAGCTCGCAGCATCACTCAGTTGGGAAATCTTCAATTTACTATCA
Organism: Agarivorans sp. Toyoura001; assembly: GCF_005405585.1. GTDB lineage: Bacteria > Pseudomonadota > Gammaproteobacteria > Enterobacterales > Celerinatantimonadaceae > Agarivorans. The sequence continues at coordinate 230,508 of NZ_BJEQ01000001.1, forward strand.
GACAAGCCATAAAACTGGCCTTTGGCAGAGTTAATCGGGCAAGCCCACTTAAAGTAGTCTTTACGTTGATGAGTTTTAATTGTGGAGAACAACACCGTATAACTTTGTTGCTGCAAAATAGAATAGCCACGTGCCCAAGGCACCATTTCTACCTTTGGCATTGGGCTACCAAGCTGTTTAAAGACTAACGTTAAAAGCTCAATAGAAAAACCACTTACCTGTTCTTGCTCAGTAAAGTTGTAAGGGAAATATTCTTCGCTGTAATACCGCAACTCTTCCAAAGTATGGGCATAAAGAGGCGTACTGGAAAACAACATAGCAAAGACAAAAGGCTTGATATTGAGCAAACAAATGTCCTCTTTAGGCTAACGGCCTTTGATGATAATGGCGATAATGCCATTGCAAACTGGCCAGCTATAGCACTTCTGATTAAGTACAAGTACACTTCTCACTCACTTATTCGATAGAGTATTAGCCTTTGAGTTTTTATCGACTGTGCTGCGCAGTGTTACTCAGTTTTTGCAGCGCTTCTCTGCATGCCTCAGCTTGGCATGAAAGCCAGCCGACTGCCGCGGGTAAACGCTCTATTAAACAAGTGATTAAGACTTATCATAACGATAGTCTAAAGCGGCTATTACCGCTATTTGTCGCCGCTAAAGTGGACTACCCCCCACAAAAAATAACTTTATTGGCCAGCAAACGGTCACGCCGACTGGAGCTTTGGGCAGACAGTGGAGAGGGGTTTAAGTATATAAATACCTATTGGATTAGACATGCCAGCGGCACTGCAGGCCCAAAACTGCGTGAAGGCGACTTACAAGTGCCCGAAGGGATTTACGAAATAAACGCTTTAAATCCAAATAGCAAATTCCACCTTTCGATGAAGCTAAACTATCCCAACAGTTTTGATTTAGAGAAAGCTAAACTAGAACAGCGCCATCAGCCCGGCTCCAATATTTTTATTCACGGTAAAACCTCATCGGTAGGCTGTTTAGCCATGGGTGACCAAAACATCGAAGACTTGTTTGTACTGGTGGAGAGAATTGGCCCCAACAACAGTAAAGTGGTCATTGCCCCTCACGATCCACGACTGTTATCCTTATTCCCAGTACCAGATCATTTACCCGAATGGACCGGTGAGCTATATAAACAAATTCAACAACAATTTGAACAATTTAGCCAATGAGTTAGGCTAAGCGTATTGCTTAACTCGTAAAAGGAGAAGTTGTTAATGCCAATTGTGCATATTCGCTCCCTAGCACTGACCGACTCAGTAGATATGCCAGCGCTTTTGAACAAACTGGCCAAAGACTTTGCCCAACAGGCCAAGATTCAACTAGAGCATATTAGCCTTGACTGGCAATACATTCAGCCAGGGCACTACTTCGTTAACCAGCAAGTACACATGCAGCAACATGTTCATCAACCTCCTCTCATTGCAGAATTGATCGTACCCGATGTACACAGTGAGAAGCGCCAGCAGCAGCTATTAAGCTTGCTAGCTAAGCTCATTCATCAGCACAGTCATATTGCGCTAAACAACATTTTTATATCACTGCAGGTCGCCCAGTCAGGGACTATTTTTGATAATGGAAAAATCGTTACTTGGCCTCAAAAGGGCTAAGAGGGAAGTACCTTACATTCAACTACTTACCGTATTCTCTAGGCAAATTGATTTTGAAACCCAAACCCTGCGGCTCAGCGGTAAAACTCTCTACGCTGCCAAGTAAGTGTTGATGCACCAAGTTATATACTTGATTTAACCCTAAGCCCACATTGCCAGAGCTGCGCCCAGTTGTATAAAAAGGATTAAAGATGAGGTTTATATCTTCGGCTTGCACGCCTGTTCCATTGTCTTGATAAACAATTTCAACAGTCTCATGTGAGGCGCTAATATCCACTTTAATATGCGGGAAGGTTTGGCTAGAAAAACCATGTTGAATTGAGTTATCAATTAGACAAGAAAATACCAATTCTACTGCGCGCTGATTAAGCAACATATTTGGATTTGCGCCAGAAATAGACAACTGAATTTGTCGCTCCGAAAAAGGCTGCAAAAACATTTGTAGCTGTTGCTCCAACCATGTTTTTAGATTTAGTCGCTGCAAACTGGCATCAATGTCGCTGCCAGCCAAGGCCTTAAAAGTATTAACTAAGGCTGCCGAGCGCTGCAAGCTGCTTTCAAGTAATTCACCGCCCTCTGCCCCTTGGCGTATCAACGCTTCTAAGTCTGAGCGGGCTAAGGTTCCATTTTCTAAACTTTGCCCTATCGTTTGAAAGTTACTCACCAACTGAGAGGCCGCGGTAATTCCTACTCCTAAGGGGGTGTTAAGTTCATGAGCCATTCCAGCTACCAGGCCACCCAAGGCTGCCATTTTCTCTTTTTCCACCAGTTCTAATTGGGTATCGTTTAACTTACCCAATGTATCTTGTAGAGTATGATTTGCTTGCTCGAGCTCATAAGTGCGCTCGGTAACTCGTTGCTCCAGTTGTTCCTGATCTCGAGTCACTCTCTCCGCCATGCTATTAAGTAAACTCCCCACTTGATTGAACTCTTCATAGGCCAACGACGGCGCTTTACTGTCGTAGCGGCCTTCTGAGTAGTTAGCCACCAAACGACTAAGGTGCTCTAAGGGATCCACAATACGTCGAGTTAGCATTAGCGCGATAATCGCCACCAAAACAAAAATCACCAACAATATAATCACAACATTAGATTGGCGCTCTACCAACAAGCCCCAAAACGAGCGGCTTTCAGCACTTAGTGATAGCGACAAGGGCTCCGACATATTACTCAAATCTAAGTCTACATCTATGTAAAACCTACGAATCGGTTCTTCGCCTTTAGTGCCTTTAAATAACAAACGCTGCGAGTGAAATAGCTCTAAACTTCCGTGCTGAGAAATCCTCGACTCAGCTTCTTTCCATAGCGATTGCATCGGCACAAAAACCAACAACGCCCCCACCTGTTGGCTGTTCTCTATCGCGTTTAAGTTTTTCTGTACTAAAGGTTGCATCAGCAACAAACCCGAATCGCTGTCTATTGCCTCGCCATTTTCTACTAATTGGGCAAACTCGGCGTCTTGATATACTTCTACCACCGCATTATTACTACCTTGTTTGACTAACTGATTGAGCCTGCGAACTGCAGGTAAATGCGCTTTTAGATCTAGAATTTCAGCTTGAAGTGGCGCACCTTCAATAATTCGGCCATCTAAATCAACAATATAAATCGCTGAGGCCCAATCGTTTTGTTGCAGTACTTCAGTTATTAGCTGATTAGAATGGAAACCAAAAATTGCTGAGGTGGGTGTTAATACAACATCATTTACCTGCGCCAAACTTTGCAAATCTAATAGTAATTGGCGCACCCTGTGCTGAATGTTTTGAGCAATGTTATTAGCTTTTAAATACAAAGTTTGAGTAATAGCCTGTTGATCTTGCTCAGCAATTTGCTTGAGCATAAACGAGCCAATAAGCGTACTGGGCAACAAGGCTCCAAGTAAAATACTAAGCGCTAAAATGGTTCTAAGTTGGTTGGCCTTAATTCTCATTTTTTAGATGCTGTCCATAATCTCTTTCGGCATATTGCTGCATATACTCTCCGGCCTTATTTGCATCAATGACGCCTTTATTAAATAACTCAAATCCCTTACGCAAGCCAATCCAAGCACTGCCTTGTGCTGCCTCGGCCGACATCGGTACCGCTAACTCTAGTTGAGCCAGCATTGCGCTTTCGTTTTCATCAGAGTTTACTTTTATTTCACTAATTAGTTGGCTATCTACCGGTAAGAAACGCGCCTTTTCGTAAAGTACGCGCTGAACCTTTTCGCTTTGCAAAAATACACTTAATTGCTTAAGCGCCTCGGCTTTGGGGCCATCTAAACTGTTATCAGGAAACACTAACACTAAGCTAGAAGACAACGGTCGAAAGGCTTTTTTGCCAATATTGGGAATTAACGCAATACCTAAGTCATCCCCTAAGTGCTTCTCAAAATCAGCAACTGCCCACTCACCGTTTATTGCATATGCTACTTTGCCTTCAATGAAATCTTTGTATCCACAGTCGTAGGTGCACTCAGAGCTCACCAACCCTCGGGTAGCTAAGCTTTTGTAAAAATTAAGCGCATCATTCATTGGCGGGTCATTTAAGGTCACCAATTTTCCACGAGTCATTCGCCCACCAAAAGTATTGTAAAAGCCCGCAAACCAATACATCTCAGAATAGTTCCAACCAATAGCAGCCACACCAGCCTCATCAAACTGATCCTTTTGCTCTAACAAAGACTGCCAAGTCGTTATTGGTTCTTTTACTAGACGGCGATTGTAAAACAGCATGAGGTGATTCCCCTGTAAAATGGGAATACCGTAAAGCGTATTATCGATGCTGGCAGTGAGTTGAATTTCGGCATTGGTTTTCTGGCTAATGAGCGCCTGCGGAACCTCAGAAAATTTGCCTTGTTCGGCAATACCTACGAAGTCTGAAGGGGCAAAAACCACATCGGCCGCAGTACCTTGCAGTACTGATTTTATTAAAGAGGGTTTTAAACTTTCTGAGGTGATTTGGTATAACGTAACTAGATGGTTATGGTCTCGAGAAAACTCTTCAAGCAGCGCTCGGAAGGTAGCGCTACCTTGTTCTCGATAGTACAAAAAACTTATCTCGACTGCGCTAGCGCCTTGCCCTAATAGACATAAAAGCAGCAACCCAACTCGCATGCAAACCTCTTCTTCATCCACCCTGCATTGAGTGTAGTTCAAATGAAGCTGTTTGCGCCTAAAATGGGCTTATAATTCGAGACATAGCAATCACTTAAGTGATTGCAGTTTGGTTATTTTGGGTCTATGCAGGCTGGTATTGCGCCACTAATTCAGCACTCTGAGTAAGCGCTGCTTTTACCCAGTTAGGCAAGTCATCAATGTCTAAGTTATCCAAGAGATTTTTAAGCTCTAGACCTAATTCAGTATCGCCTTCTATTTTCAATCGGCGTTGGAAAAAAAGCGTATCAGGATCCTCTTGACGCCCCATCATCAACACAAAGTCATTTAGTTCACCGGAAAAACTCACATCAACAGTGTCAGCTTTGGCTTGTACCTGCAATTTCTGCTGGCTAAAAGTAATGTACCAACTCGCGTTTAAATCACTCACTGTCAGCTTTAAATGGCGCTGTTCTAGAAAGTCCAAGTCACCGTCTTCAATGGCCTCGGCAAAGGATACTGCTAAGGCTTTTTCTATCACTAAACTTTGTAAAGAAAAAGGGCAATATTTGGCAGGTAAACTCAATACCCTTGGCATTTCTTTCACTAAAGACCGTTTCAAGCGAGTAAGCACTTAGTTACCTCATAAAAATAAAATCAACGTATATAAGTGGCTCAGTTTACTCAAGTTTGCATAGCGCAAAGCTGCGCTGAGTCAATATCCAATAGAACTAAGCCCAGTAGAATGACAAAAAATCTCTAGTAGAGCGACATATGGAATTACTTTGTCCTGCCGGCTCATTACCTGCAGTTAAAGCAGCGGTAGACCACGGCGCCGATGCCATTTATATCGGTTTTAAAGATGCCACTAACGCACGCCACTTTGCGGGTTTAAACTTCGAAGGCAAAAAACTAGATAAAGCCGTTGATTACCTAAAAAGCCGCCAGCGCCAATTGCATGTAGCAATCAACACTTTTGCTCACCCTCAGCAACACCACCTATGGTTTGCAGCCATTGATCGCGCCGTTGAAATTGGTGCCGATGTGGTGATTTTGGCCGACATTGCTTTACTGGAATATGCTAAACAGCGTCATCCTAATTTAACGGTACATTTATCGGTGCAGGCCTCGGCCACTAATGCCTCGGCAATTGCATTCTATCAACGTAACTTCAATGTAAAACGGGTGGTATTGCCACGCGTGCTATCGATACACCAAGTTAAGCAACTTTCTAGAGCTTGCCCAGATATGGAGCTTGAAGTATTCGCCTTTGGTAGCTTGTGTGTCATGGCAGAAGGGCGCTGTTATTTGTCATCGTATTTAACTGGCGAATCACCAAATACGGTTGGAGCCTGTTCACCAGCTTCTTTTGTTCGCTGGCAAGAAACCGAACAAGGCTTAGAATCTCGCCTGAATGACATTCTAATTGACCGCTATGGGCCCAATGAAACAGCTGGTTACCCAACGCTGTGTAAGGGCCGTTTCGATGTAGATGGCCACCGTTATCATGCGCTTGAAGAACCTACTAGCCTAAATACCCTCGAATTATTGCCAGAACTGTTTTCTGCCAATATCTCTGCAGTAAAAATTGAAGGCCGGCAACGCAGCCCAGCCTATGTCGCGCAAGTGACTCAAGTGTGGCGTGAAGCTATTGATAGCTACCAGCGTGACCCTGAGCAGTATGCAGCAAAAAATCAATGGATGAGCCAATTAGCGAAACTGTCTGAAGGCAGCCAAACTACCTTAGGCGCTTATCACAAAGCTTGGCAATAGAAATAGGTACATTATGAAGTATGCACTTGGGCCAATTTTGTATTATTGGCCAAACCATAAAATTGAAGAGTTTTACCACTTGGCTAAAGCCAGTAGCGCAGACATTATCTACCTTGGCGAAACTGTTTGTAGCAAACGTCGCAACATGAAAGCACAAGATTGGATAGACCTGGCAAAACAACTGAACCAAGCAGGTAAGCAAGTCGCGATTTCTACCATGGCCTTACTAGAGGCACCGTCTGAGATCCGTAACTTAAAAAAGCTGATTGATAACGGTGACTTTATCATTGAAGCCAATGACTTCAGCGCTATCGAAGAAGCCCATAAAGCTAAATTGCCATTTGTTTGTGGCCCAGCCATTAATATTTACAACGCTTATGCCTTAAAAGTATTAGCAGACCAAGGCATGCAACGCTGGGTAATGCCAGTTGAGCTATCGAGAGATTGGCTTCAAAAGCTCAGTGACGAGTGTACTGAAATGGGTATTCGTGAACGCTTTGAAATAGAGGTTTTTGCTTATGGGCATTTGCCACTAGCCTATTCCGCGCGTTGCTTCACTGCACAGTCTGAAGGCAAAAGCAAAGACAACTGCGAAACCTGCTGTATTAACTACCCTAACGGTCGTCGAGTAGACAGCCAAGAAGGCCAGCCACTGTTTGTACTTAACGGTATTCAAACGCTTTCTGGTGATTGCTACGACTTGATTAACGACCAACAAAGCATGCAGGGTTTAGTTGATATAGTGCGGATTAGTCCACTGGGTGAAGAGAGTATTGAACACTTAGAAGCTTTTCGACGTCGCACAGAAACCAGCGAACCTTTCCCCACTCCCGACAGTGTTAACGGCTACTGGCACCAAATTGCTGGCATTCGCCAGCAAGATTAAACCAAATCTAATCGTGATGAGAGCGAGTTAAATCTGGCTCTCATAACGGTTTAGTTCAAACAAGGCCAAACGGTGTTCTACAAAATCATACACGTTGTTGGCTAACGATAATTTGAAGTAACTGCTTGCCAACTGTGGGTCGCCAGCGCGCTGGGCTAATTTAGCCATGTAGAAATAAGCTTCGCATAAACGCTCAGCCAAAGCGCGGTTATCACCCTCTACATCCATGGTGCTGCGTAGAAACTCTTGTTGAGTGATTTCGCCGGCATACAAACGAACAATTTCCCAACCCCAATCTTCATTTTGATACGTTTCTAAGGCTTCGCTTAGCTCTGCAGCTGCGCCTTCTTCACCAGCTTCAAGCTGAATAAGGTAGCGCCACAACACACGGTAAGGGTCATTAGGTGCTTGGTCTGCATAGTGTTTTACATCAACGATGGCCAACTCAGGTTTGTTGGCATAATTAAGCGCAATTCCACGATAGAAATAAGCAAAGCTATAATTTGGAGCCAACTCTACCGCCGAGTCAAAAGCTTCAAATGCGCTATCAAACTCTTCGGCTAAGGTGAAATAAACACCTAAGAAATTGTAGGCTTCTACAAAGTCAGGCTTTAACTGAATAGCCCGGTTAAAATCGAAGCGTGCTAAGGCTCTCAGCCCAACGCGGTCAAATACAATGCCGCGCTCGTAATAAAGCTGCGCCATTTGGTCTTGATTGTATTCACCAGAGTTAAGCATTTGTCCAAGGCGCGCTAGAGCGACTTCAGATTGATAATTAACTTGTAAAGGTGTGGCTAATACCACCGTTTGCGGAGCTTGACTTGAAGTGCTGGCACAAGCGCTAAGGTAACCAAAAGTCACTAACATACACCCGGTGCGCAAGGCTTTAATTAACATATCACTTCCATTTTTCTCGTTGAGCTAAGGGCTGAAAAATAGCGACTTTCAGCCCTGTTTATGTTGTTTACCCTAGCAAGAGAAGAAGATTAGGGAAACCGAAAGTTGCCATTATCGACAAATTTCTTATTTTGAATGAGTATCTAAAACGTCGAAAGATTTCACCAAATCATCCAAGGCTTTAATCTGCGTTAAAAATGGCTCTAGCTTCGACAAGGGCAATGCACTTGGTCCATCACATTGTGCATTATCTGGATCTGGATGAGCCTCTAAAAACAATCCAGCCAGTCCGGTAGCCATACCGGCTTTAGCCAACTCGCCAACTTGCTCACGGCGACCGCCAGAGGCAGCACCTAATGGATCGCGACATTGCAGCGCATGGGTAACATCAAAAATAACTGGCGAACCATTACTAACTTTTTTCATGGTACCAAAACCTAGCGTATCAACCACCAAGTTGTCGTAACCAAAGTTACTGCCACGTTCACACAGAATAATCTTGTCATTGCCACACTCAGCAAACTTATCAACAATATTGCCCATTTGTGACGGGCTTAAAAACTGAGGTTTCTTTACGTTAATTACCGCGCCCGTTTTAGCCATTGCTTCAACTAAGTCGGTTTGGCGTGCTAAAAAGGCAGGTAATTGAATAACGTCTGCCACTTCAGCAACTGGAGCGGCTTGCGCTATTTCATGTACATCGGTAATCACCGGAATAGAAAACTGCTGCTTAATCTCTTCTAACAAACGTAAACCCTGCTCCATGCCTGGGCCACGGTAAGAATGCACCGATGAACGGTTTGCTTTATCAAACGACGCTTTAAATACGTAAGGAATACCTAACTTGCTGGTTACTTCTACAAAATGCTCGGCTATACGCATCGCTAATTCACGAGACTCTAATACGTTCATTCCGGCAAACAAAGTAAATGGCGCGTTATTGGCTACGGGGATTGCGCCAATATTAACGGTTTTCTGCTGCATGCTATTCCTCTTAATGCAAAATGGCAGGTTGCGAATCCATGGAGTGGATTTGCACCTTTAGTATCTTCGACAATGGGTCGTCGGGACACTGTTCAATAAAATATTCAAAGTCATTAATTGCAACGCTATTGCAATCAAGTTGTTGGTAGATAAACCCTCTGTCGCGCATTTCGTGTGGGTCACCAGGCTTTAAGCGTAGTAACACTTGAGAAACCCGCAACGCCTTCTCAAACTCATCTTCGCGTAAACAGGCACTCTTTAATTCGCCCAGCCAGCGCTCTGTCACTTGTGAAGAGCTAATCGGTTCTAAATTGTCACTCAGTAATCGAGCCAAGTTACCTTTATGTCCGCGATGAATCACTTCAAGTTGGCTTAGGCTTTTTTGCTCACCCGCAAAGGCATCAAAATAGATAAATCTATCGGTCAGCTTTACTGCCAAAATTGTTTGTGCCGGAAAGGCTAAGGCGTGACATTCGATATCGAGTTTACGGGCAAAGTAATGCAGTAACACCGCTAAACTGGTGCCATTACCACAACGCCGGCTCAAGGCATCACTAATCAACCAGTTCTTACTGTGATAGTAAGACTGCCAATCACTGCTAAAGCCCAAGTCTTTATAAAAAAGCGTTTTGAGCTGTTCAAATCGAAGCTCAACCGTGTCTTCTAGTGGGTTGAGTTTGAGCCAATCTAACCACAGCCTATGCAAGGTTTTACGAACCAACGCAAAGGACTGCCCAGTGATCTCTTCTTCAATACCTAAAATGCGAAAAATCACTCGTTTCTTTCCTTACTTTATTCTTTTACTGGCAGCGCTAATCCAGAACCACATTAGCCACTAAACCGGCCACCGCTTACGCGATCCATTCCGCCATAGTCTTGCTCAGTAAATACATCTTTGAACCCAGCTTGTATTAAAAGCTGCTGAACCGCCGTTTTTTGGTCGAAACCATGTTCTAACATTAACCAACCATCACTTTTTAAGTAGCTTGGTGCATGTTCAACAATATGTTGAATATCAGCCAAGCCATGCTGCTTTGCGGTAAGCGCTGAGCTAGGCTCAAAGCGCACATCACCTTGCGACAAGTGTGGGTCTTGTGGGTCAATATAAGGTGGATTACTCACCACCATGTCAAATTTTTGCTCACTAAAGGGGGCAAACCAAGAGCCTTGTCTAACCTCTACATTTGCAAGCTTTAACAGCGCAGCATTCTCTTTCGCCAATGCTGCCGCTTCGTCTCTTAAATCACTGGCATATACACTCGCTTGCGGTAATTCGCTGGCAAGCGCAAGAGCAATTGCTCCAGTGCCGGTTCCTAAGTCGACTATTTTAGTATCGGCGTGATTAAGTAGTTTCTTTAGGCTTTGTTCAACTAAAACTTCAGTATCTGGGCGCGGGATCAAGGTTGCAGGTGAGACTTTTAAGGCTAACGACCAAAACTCGCGTGATCCAACAATATAAGCCACTGGCTCACCCGCCAGGCGTTTGGCCACCAGTTGTTGATAATTCTGCCACTGCCCGGTCGTTAACGTACGCTCAGGCCAAGTGAGCAAATATGTTTGCTCACATTGTAATACGTGCTGCAAAATCACCTTAGCATCAATCTTCGGTGACTCGCCTCCCGCTAGAGCTTGCTTGGCCCACTCTTGAGCCTGGGCAATACTCGGCAATTTAGCCTTCACCTTCTGCTAACGCTGCCAGTTGGTCAGCTTGGAACTCTTGTAGAATAGGGTCAAGTAAGGCCAGTAACTCACCTTCCAATATATCGTTTAAACGGTACAAAGTAAGGTTGATACGGTGATCGCTCACGCGGCCTTGTGGGTAGTTATAAGTACGAATACGTTCACTACGGTCACCACTGGCAACCAATTCACGACGCATGCTGGTTTCTTCTGCACGACGTTTATCGTCTTCTAAAGCTTGCAAGCGGGCCGACAGTACCGACATCGCTTTAGCACGGTTTTTATGCTGAGAGCGCTCTTCCTGACATTCCACCACTACGCCTGTAGGTAAGTGAGTCAATCGAATGGCTGAGTCGGTTTTGTTAACGTGCTGACCACCTGCGCCAGACGCTCGGAAGGTATCAACCCGCAAATCACCGGTGTTAATCTCAATTTGCTCAGCTTCAGGAATCTCTGGTAATACTGCAACGGTACAGGCAGAAGTATGAATACGGCCTTGCGATTCAGTTTCTGGTACCCGTTGAACGCGGTGACCACCAGATTCAAACTTCATTAAGCGGAATACATCTTCACCGTCAATTTTAGCGATCATTTCTTTGTAACCGCCTTGCTCACTTTCGTTGGCCGACATGACCGACATACGCCAGCCCTGCTGCTCTGAAAACTTGCTGTACATGCGGAATAAGTTACCTGCAAAAATAGCCGCTTCATCTCCACCCGCGCCTGCGCGGATCTCTAAAAATACGCTGCGAGAATCGTTCGGGTCGCGAGGCAATAACAATAACTGCAAGTCATCCGACAAGGTTGCCATGCTTTCTTTCGCTTCAGAGGCTTCCATCTCAGCCATCTCACACATTTCTGGGTCGTCGTCTTGCATCATCTCGTTAGCCGACTCAAAGTTTTCTTGAGCTTGCTGATAAGCAGTAAAGCAATTTACCACTTCTTCTAACTGCGAATATTCTTTTGTCAGGCCTCTAAAGCGAGTTTGATCAGAAATAATTTCTGGTTCGCCGAGTAATACTTGAACCTCTTGGTAACGCTCTTTCAGGGTTTCAAGTTTTGTTATAATTGACGCTTTCATGCTTTCTCTCTATAAACGCAATATTCCGTCGGCTTTAGCTAGCAACGAAACATCGACCACAAATGGGTTATTTTCTTAGGCCTATAGCCTCTCGTATTACAGCCAGCTCTTCGAGACGGCCATCGCGGCCAGCCTTATTAATGGCTTCGGTAGGGGCGTGAATCAACTTGTTGGTGAGTTGGAAGGCGGTTTCGCGAATCACTGTTGCGGGGTCTTTACCGTTGGCTAAGGACTCCATAGCTTTCTCTACTGCAGCATCACGAACTCGCTCGCTATGGCTGCGGTAATCACGAATGGTGGTTACCGACTCTAACGAGCGTAACCAAGCCATAAAGTCTTCACTTTGAGCACTAACAATAAATTCAGCTTGTTCAGCAGCTTCTCGGCGCGAGGCCATATTCTGTTCAACAATGCCTTGTAAATCATCTACTGTGTACAAGTAAGCATCACGCAAATCGCCTACTTGTTCTTCAATATCGCGTGGTACTGCAATATCCACCAAAAACATCGGTTGAAAACGGCGTTTCTTTAACGCGGTTTCCACCATACCTTTACCAATAATGGGTAAAGGACTGGCGGTAGAACTAATCACGATGTCTGAAGCCGCCAAGTGCTGTGGGATTTCGTTTAGTGTAATGACCTCTGCACCAAACTTATCACCCAAGGTTTTAGCCCGAGATACCGTACGGTTGGCCACGATTAACTTATTTACACCTTGGTCAACCAAATGTTTAGCCACTAGCTCAATGGTTTCACCAGCACCTACTAACATGACTTTAGACTGGCTAATGTCATCAAAAATTTGTTTCGCCAAGCTCACCGCAGCAAACGCCACTGATACAGCATTCACGCCTATATCAGTATCAGTTCTCACTTGCTTCGCAACCGAGAACGCTCGCTGAAAGAAACGCTCTAATACGCTGCCCACTGCGCCAGCTTCTCGAGATTCGGTATAGGCTTGTTTAATTTGCCCTAAAATTTGCGGCTCACCCAATATAAGAGAATCTAAGCCACTGGCCACACGCATTAAATGCGCTACGGCTTGCTGCTGCTCATATTGATATAAACAGGGCTTAACCTCTTGCTCTGATAACTGCTTGTAGTTAATTAACCATTGCACAACCGCTTGGCAATCTAGATCGCCTAAATTGCAATACAGCTCGGTTCGGTTACAGGTAGATACAATCACCATCTCCACACCAAGCTGAGTACTAGCGTGACTCAACGCATGGTTGACCTGCTCGGGGCTAAACGCGACTTTTTCACGCAAGCCGACGGGAGCCGATTTGTGATTAATACCTAAGACTTGCAGAGTCATCGTTGTGGGGGCTTTGCAGCGCCGTTTCCTAATGGGGTAAAAACACAAATTGTACGGGAATGTGGACTTAAATAAAAGAAACTCGCACGTTAAGCAGCGCTTGATGCACTAAATTTAATCTCAATTAGCGACACATCTTTGCTGATAAGCAATTTACAGCAAGCACCTTGAACTTTTATACTGCAAAAAAAAGTCGGAATCACTGTGCGCCAACTCGTTTTTATCATCATCTTCACGATGAGCTTAACCGCTTGTACCATTGCGCCACCTATTAGCACTGAAAACAGTGAATGGGATAGCCATTTAGCCGATCTCAATCGCTTAAATAGTTGGCAACTGAGTGGCAAAATAGCGTTTATTAGCGACGCCTCGCGCCAAGCGGCCAACCTATATTGGCAACAGCAAGGCGACAAAAGCATTTTAAGAATTAACGGCCCCTTAGGAATACAAGGTATAGAGCTGCACTACCAACCTGGAAAAGTGTGGGTAAAAACCAAAGACGAAGAATACTCAGGTAAAGATGCGCAATTGTTAGTTCACCAGCTCACTGGCTGGCAAGTTCCTGTTGAACAACTTCCTAAGTGGCTACTGGGCATACCCACTCAAAATGACTACCAGCTAAACCCTCAACACCGTTTGGCAGGTTTTACCACCGATGAGCAGTGGGAAATTAGCTATGTTAATTACGCCCAATACAATACGCATGCACTGCCCCGCCAATTAGAAATGCGCTCGACTGACAACTTACTAAAACTCAATATTCATAAATGGCAGATTAATGACTCAACAAGCAAATAGTGGTCCGTGGTTATCACCCGCCAAACTTAATCTCTTTTTATACATCACCGGTCAACGTGATAATGGCTACCATGACTTACAAACCTTGTTTCAATTTATTGATTGCTGCGATCAGCTTTTTTTCACGCCTACTCAATCGGGTAGCATAGAGTTAAACAGCCAATTAGATTTTCCGGTGGAAGACAACTTGGTGGTGAAAGCCGCCCGCCTTTTACAGCAATATAGTCATATTCAACAAGGGGTAAGTATTACCCTAGATAAACACTTGCCAATGGGCGGCGGAATTGGTGGCGGCTCGTCAAATGCCGCAACCACCTTGCTGGTGCTTAACCACTTGTGGAAATGCAACTTAAGCCTCGATCAACTAGCCACTTTAGGTTTGCAACTTGGCGCCGATGTGCCTATTTTTATTCATGGTCATAGTGCGTTTGCCGAAGGCGTGGGAGAACAACTACAAAACGTAGTTGTAGCAGAACCATGGTATGTGGTTTTGCATCCGCAAGTGCATGTTTCTACAGAAAGTGTATTTGGTCACCCTCTCCTACCAAGAAACACCGCAAAGCGAAGCTGGCAACAATTAGTTAACAGTGATTGGCAAAATGATTGCCAAGAAATTGTGGCTAAAGTTTATCCGGAGGTTGCACAAGCTCTTAGCTGGTTGTTAGAATACGCGCCGTCGAGGATGACAGGAACAGGTTCTTGTGTTTTTGCTGCCTTTGATACAGAGCGTGAAGCCTTGTCAGTGCTAGAAAAACGCCCTAAAAATGTTTCTGGTTTTGTGTGTAAAGCCTGTAATCAATCGCCCTTACATGAGCAGTTGAAAAACGAAAAAACACTCGAAAACACCGCAGGAGCTTAAGAAATTTCATTCTTAGGTTCTTAAAAAACGTAACGCTCTATTGACCCGATAAATCTGAGGTTTCCATCGTGCCAGACATGAAACTCTTCGCCGGTAACGCCACGCCCGAACTTGCCCAGCGTATTGCTGACCGCCTCTATACCACCCTAGGTGATATTTCAGTAGGTAGATTCAGTGATGGCGAGATTAGTGTACAAATCAACGAAAACGTTCGTGGTGGAGACATTTTTGTTGTCCAATCCACTTGCGCTCCAACTAACGACAACGTCATGGAGCTGATTGTAATCGTTGATGCTCTACGTCGTGCCTCTGCGGGTCGTATTACTGCGGTAATTCCCTACTTTGGTTATGCTCGTCAAGACCGTCGTCCACGTAGTGCACGTGTGCCAATTACTGCGAAAGTAGTAGCAGACTTCCTATCGAGTGTAGGTGTTGACCGCGTACTTACTGTTGATCTTCACGCCGAACAAATTCAAGGTTTCTTCGACGTACCAGTAGACAACGCTTTTGGTAGCCCTGTATTACTGCAAGACATGCTAGACAAAAACCTAGAGTCTCCAGTAGTAGTATCACCTGATATTGGTGGTGTTGTACGTGCTCGCGCCGTGGCTAAAATGCTTAACGACAGTGACCTGGCTATTATCGACAAACGTCGTCCACGCGCCAACGTAGCGCAAGTAATGAACATCATCGGTGACGTTGATGGTCGTGACTGCATCATGGTTGATGACATGATTGATACTGGCGGTACGTTGTGTCAGGCAGCAGCAGCACTTAAAGCTAAAGGCGCTAAGCGCGTATTTGCTTATGCTACTCACCCAGTATTCTCGGGTAACGCTGCGCAAAACATTACAGAGTCAGCCTTAGATGAAGTAATTATTACTGACTCTATTCCGCTAGCCGATGAAATGCGCAACGTAGAGAAAGTACGTCAACTATCTCTAGCGCCAATGCTTGCAGAAGCAATTCGTCGCGTCAGTAACGAAGAGTCAATCTCAGCAATGTTCTAAGTAACATTCAGCGAAAGATTTTAAAAAGCGCGGTAATGTGAATTACCGCGCTTTTTTATTGGCTTTCAAAAACGCCAATGGTAGAATGCCGCGCCTTTTGAATTGAAGTGGGTCAGTGCAAGTCACTTTTTCACTGTTCAATAAGGTACTGGTTAGAGTTTGGTCGCGAAACTTTAGCCTCATTTTTTTATTTGGAGAAACACAAATGTCTAACATTAAACTTGACGCTGAACTGCGTACAGACCTAGGGAAAGGTGCGAGCCGCCGCCTACGTCACGAAGAAAAAGTTCCTGCTATCGTATACGGTGCTGGCAAAGAGCCTGTATCAATCACTCTTGCACAACGTCACGTGATGAAAGCGCAAGAAGCTGAAGCGTTTTACTCAAGCATCATTACTTTGAATGTTGCTGGTGAAGCCGTAGACGTATTAGTAAAAGACATGCAGCGTCATGCATTTAAGCCACGTGTACAACACATTGACTTCCAACGTGTTGACAATACTAAAGCTATCCACAAAGCAGTTCCTCTACACTTCTTAAACGAAGAGTCAGCAGAAGCAGTTAAGAATGGCGGTAAAGTACATCACTTGGCAACAGAGATCGAAGTTAGCTGTCTAGCTAAAGATCTTCCAGAGTACATCGAAGTAGACGTAGCTAACCTAGAACTAGGTAACTCTCTACACATCTCTGACATCACTCTACCTGCTAACGTAACATCTGTTGAATTAGCTAAAGGTGAAAACCACGACCAAGCAGTAGTATCTATTACTACTCCTAAAGCTGTGGCTGAAGAAGCTCCTGAATCTGAATCTGATTCTGAAGAAGTAGCTACTGAAGAATAGTGATAAACGATATTCGTTTACTCGTGGGCCTGGGTAATCCAGGCCCCGAATATGCTTCAACTCGCCACAATGCTGGCGCCTGGTTAGTGACTCAGCTAGCCAATAATCATCACGTCCAATTAAAACCAGACAGTAAACATTTCGGACTCACCGGCCGTATTCAACTCGCCGATCAAGAGTTACGTTTGTTAATCCCCACAACGTTTATGAATTTAAGCGGCAAATCTGTTGCTTCTTTAGCTAAATTTTATCGCATAGAGCTTGAGCAAATTATGGTTGCTCACGACGAACTTGATATGCCACCGGGCGTAGCGCGCTTCAAAAAAGGTGGTGGTCATGGTGGTCACAATGGGCTTCGCGACATCATCAGTAAATTTGGCAATAACAAAGATTTTCATCGTTTGCGGATAGGTATTGGACATCCCGGTCACAAAGACCGTGTTTCAGGTTATGTATTAGGTAAAGCACCTAAAGCCGACCAAGAACTGATTGATCATGCAATTGATGAAGCGGTGCGCAGTACCGATATTTTGCTTAAAGATGGTTTAAGCAAAGCAATGAATCGATTACATAGTTACAAAGCGGGCTAAGCCCCTTAAACAAATAGGTATTATTATGGGATTTAAATGTGGCATCGTTGGTTTGCCAAACGTAGGCAAGTCAACCCTTTTTAACGCTCTGACGCAAGCCGGCATTGAAGCTGCTAACTTTCCATTTTGTACTATTGAGCCAAACACTGGCGTAGTACCTGTTCCAGATACGCGTTTAGACGCCCTGGCAGCCATTGTGAACCCACAACGTATTCTTCCTACCACCATGGAATTTGTAGACATTGCAGGTTTGGTAGCGGGCGCATCTAAAGGTGAAGGTTTAGGAAATAAATTCCTAGCCAACATTCGCGAAACCGATGCAATCGGTCACGTAGTGCGTTGTTTCGAAAACGACAACATCGTTCACGTAGCGGGTAAAGTAGACCCTGCAGAAGATATCGACACCATTAACACTGAGTTAGCGCTGTCTGATTTAGATACCTGTGAAAAAGCTCAGATCCGAGTCGCGAAGAAGGCCAAAGGTGGCGACAAAGACGCCAAATTTGAAGCCGAAATTTTAGTAAAAGTGCAAGCGCACTTAGAAGCAGATTTAATGCTACGCAGCTTAGACTTAAGCAAAGAAGAACAAGCAGCCATTGCTTATATGAACTTCTTAACTGCTAAGCCAACTATGTACATCGCCAACGTTAACGATGACGGTTTTGAAAATAACCCTTACTTAGATAAAGTAAAAGAAATTGCAGCGGCAGAAAATGCAGTTGTGGTGGCGGTTTGTGCCGAAATTGAAAGCGAGATTGCCGAACTAGACGCTGACGAAAAAGCGGAGTTTATGGACGAGATGGGCTTAGAAGAGCCTGGCCTAAACCGCGTTATTCGAGCCGGTTACGAGCTACTTGATCTACAAACCTACTTCACCGCAGGTGTAAAAGAAGTTCGCGCATGGACAGTACCTGTTGGTGCTACTGGCCCACAAGCTGCTGGTAAGATTCATACCGACTTTGAAAAAGGCTACATTCGCGCTGAAGTCGTTGGTTACGATGACTACATCGAACATAAAGGTGAGTCTGGAGCCAAGGTAGCGGGTAAATGGCGCCAAGAAGGTAAAACTTATGTGGTAAAAGATGGTGATGTGATTCACTTCTTATTTAACGTATAAGCCCAAACCCATCAAAAAAGCCAACCTCGAGTTGGCTTTTTTATTAGCGCCAGCAAATTTCAAACTTACTTCACCGCATTAGCCAGTACGTTCTATCCTACAAACTTCACTTTCAAGCTGCTGTACTTTAGGTTTTAGCCAACCCGTAACCTAGCTAAACGAGACTTGGTTTACCTTCAGCCCCACTCACTTCCTTATACTTCATCCAATTAAACCCATTATCTTACTAACTGGCTCACCACATCTTCAATTAAGCAATAATGAATATTTCAAGCCGCATAAATGCAAAGGCTAAAAACTAAACCTTCCATTAACCAAAATCGGCAATTGCACATAAAGCAAACAGGCATATTGAACAAACAGCCAGCATCGCGTACACAAACTGCACAAACAAACTTTTTTGCGGTTTTTTGGCAAAAAAACGGTTGACGCTATTGGGTCTGATACGCATAATACGCGCCGTTAACAACGCAAAGCGTCGTTCACAAGGCTATGTAGCTCAGCTGGTTAGAGCACAGCACTCATAATGCTGGGGTCGCAGGTTCAAGTCCCGCCATAGCCACCATTACTGTATACTATTAAAGTAACGGTAAGAAAAATGCGGAAGTGGCGGAATTGGTAGACGCGCTAGATTTAGGTTCTAGTATCGCAAGGTGTGAGAGTTCAAGTCTCTCCTTCCGCACCATTCTTCTCTTAGAGAAGAAGCCAAAAAGTAACACCCTGTAGGGATATCGCCAAGCGGTAAGGCAGCGGCTTTTGATGCCGCCATTCGTTGGTTCAAATCCAGCTATCCCTGCCACCATTTATAGCTTGAGTATGTATACTTGAGTTAAGCAATCAGAACTTAGGTTTTAGATTGCCAGTCTAAATTGAAAGATTAAGACACAGAAACTCTGTAGCAATACGTGTTTCGAACAGTTTCTGCAGGGATATCGCCAAGCGGTAAGGCAGCGGCTTTTGATGCCGCCATTCGTTGGTTCAAATCCAGCTATCCCTGCCACTTTTATTGTGCTCAGGTTTATAATTTGAGAACGCAGTAACTGAAGGGCAATTGCCCTGGTAAGAGAATAAGTACTATGTCGTAGACTAGCATTTATACCCTGCCAAAATATTTGTAGCTTCACTTAAGTGAAAATACAGATGGCTATGTAGCTCAGCTGGTTAGAGCACAGCACTCATAATGCTGGGGTCGCAGGTTCAAGTCCCGCCATAGCCACCATTAGTTTTAGAAGTATTTCGTGCGGAAGTGGCGGAATTGGTAGACGCGCTAGATTTAGGTTCTAGTATCGCAAGGTGTGAGAGTTCAAGTCTCTCCTTCCGCACCATTCTTCTCTTAATGAAGAATCCAGTTCAAAGAGTTTTGTAGGGATATCGCCAAGCGGTAAGGCAGCGGCTTTTGATGCCGCCATTCGTTGGTTCAAATCCAGCTATCCCTGCCACCTTAAAAGGCCTGCTTTTTAGCAGGCCTTTTTTCTTTCTAAATTCGGTATTAGTAGCCACACACTTCTATAACCGTTTTCTTAAGCCTTTCTTCAGAAACAAAAAAGCCCGCATGACTCAGGCTTTGCATTCCGATTGATACCTTTACCCAATATCGC
The DNA here is from genome assembly GCF_005405585.1 of Agarivorans sp. Toyoura001. Classification (GTDB taxonomy): domain Bacteria; phylum Pseudomonadota; class Gammaproteobacteria; order Enterobacterales; family Celerinatantimonadaceae; genus Agarivorans. The sequence goes on from NZ_BJEQ01000001.1 coordinate 250,638, forward strand.
CTAGCGCATATTTCAGGGTCCAGTTTTTTATGGGCCCGCTATGCTGCATTCCTTTAATCGCTAACTTACGTAGCTGTTGTAACGGCGATAAGGAATTAGAGAACATTAGGTAGAATACGTCCATGCTGGTTTGCATGCTTAAATTATCTGGCTTGCGACGTACTTCAAAACGGCGTAATGCTTTATCTAGCTCCTCTAAACCACAGTGTTCTACTTGCTCAAGTAAGCACTTCACGTCTCGATAACCCAAGTTTACCCCCTGCCCTGCCAATGGGTTAATGGTGTGCGCCGCATCGCCAATTACTACTGCTCGGTGTTTTACATATTGGTTAACGTGGCGACGAGTTAGTGGGAAGCTGGCACTATTTAAAATATCGAAGTCTCCCGGTAGAGCAGGAAACTCTGCTTCAATACGGTGTTTAAGCTGGTTGCTTGTTAGCTGCTTTAAACCGCGAATAGTGTCTTTGCTGTCGTACCAAATTAGCGCAGCGTGCTGCTCGGCTAAAGGTAACAAGGCGCGCGGGCCACTAGGGTAAAATTGCTGCCAAGTAGCCGTTTGCTGGGGGGCATCCAGTTTAATGTTTATCGCAAAACAGTCATGCCGGTAATCCCAAGCACTAATGCCTAAACCAAGTTGTTGGCGCATACTTGAATTAGCGCCATCAGCTACCACCATCAATTTAGCAAACACTTCAGTGTCATCGATTTTTAGGCTGACACCTTCAGCGGTATTAGTTTGAAGCTGACTATTATGAACGATTCTACGGGTAACGCCTGCTTGCTCATTGGCCTGCCATAGTCCAAGTTGAATAATTCGATTCTCAACCATGAACCCTAATTCGGGTAAGTCTAGCTGCGCGCAATCAAATATCAGTTTGTTTTGTGGGTCTTCCCACACTTGCAACTGCTGGTAAGGGCACAATCGCATTGCACTAATGGCTGACCATGCGTCGAGTTGCTTCAGCAAATTTACACTAGCTTGGCTAATGGCACTTACCCGTAAATCTATAGCTTGGCTGGTGTCAAAGGCTTTAGGCTGGTAAGACTCTAGCATCAGCACCGACAAACCTTGCTGAGCAAAGCCCTGCGCGCTAGCGGCACCGATCATGCCACCGCCAACCACCACAACATCAAAATTTTCCATGGTATTTCAATTCATTCTCACTATTTATTGCAGTGTAACCCGAAGCCGTAAAAGGTTGCGAATCTTGCTGATGATAATGTGGAGTCGCTTGCTGGCTTTACGCAGCGGCCATTTTTTAATCTTTTTCTGGCAAAGCGCCGATTGTTACTAGTAAGGCTCAACATAAACCAGTAAAATACGCGTCCTTTTTTAGCGATGTAATGATGAGTAAAACGATGGGAAATAAGCTGCATATCAAAACTTGGGGCTGCCAAATGAACGAGTACGATTCGTCGAAGATGGCCGACCTACTCGATGCGACCCATGGTTTTCAGTTAACTGAAGAAGCCTCCGAAGCAGATGTTGTATTGCTGAATACATGTTCTATTCGTGAGAAAGCTCAGGAAAAAGTTTTTCATCAACTTGGTCGCTGGAAAACCCTAAAACAAAAGAACCCTAACTTGGTAATTGGTGTTGGCGGCTGTGTTGCTTCGCAAGAAGGAAAAGCCATTCGCGAACGCGCACCATACGTAGATATTGTATTTGGCCCGCAAACCCTGCACCGCTTGCCAGAAATGATCAAGCAAGTAAAAGGCGGCGAGAAATCAGTCGTTGATGTGAGCTTTCCAGAAATTGAAAAATTTGACCGCTTACCTGAGCCCCGTGCCGAAGGCGCCAGTGCTTTTGTGTCAATCATGGAAGGTTGTAGTAAATATTGTACTTTCTGTGTGGTGCCTTATACCCGTGGTGAAGAAGTTAGCCGACCACTGGATGACGTACTCTACGAAATTGCTTCACTCGCCGAGCAAGGCGTACGCGAAGTAAATCTGTTAGGGCAAAACGTAAATGCCTACCGAGGATTACAACACGACGACAGTATTTGTAGTTTTGCTGAGCTACTGCGTTATGTCGCCAGTATTAACGGTATCGACCGCTTGCGCTTTACCACGAGTCACCCTATCGAATTTACCGATGACATCGTTGAAGTTTACGCCGATACGCCTGAGCTAGTGAGCTTTTTACACTTACCCGTACAAAGTGGCGCCGACCGCATTCTTAATTTAATGAAGCGTGGCCACACCGCCATTGAGTACAAGTCAATTATTCGTAAGCTTCGTAAAGCCCGCCCAGATATTGAAATTAGCTCTGACTTCATCGTAGGTTACCCAGGCGAAAGTACTGAAGATTTTGCTGATACCATGAAGCTTATCGAGCAAGTAAACTTTGATATGAGCTACAGCTTTGTATACAGCGCTCGCCCTGGTACGCCAGCAGCCGACTTGCCTGACGACGTCACTGAAGAAGAAAAGAAACAGCGTCTTTACATATTGCAAGAACGCATCAACCAACAAGCCATGCAAGTGAGCCGTCGTATGCTCGATACCGAGCAGCGTATTTTGGTTGAAGGCCCCTCAAAGAAAAACCCAATGGAGCTACGCGGTCGAACTGAAAACAACCGGGTAGTGAACTTTGAGGGCAGCCATGACGTAATAGGTCAGTTCGTGGATGTAAAAATTGTTGATGTATTCGCCCACTCATTGCGTGGCGAGTTACTAAGAACAGAGCAACAAATGCAGTTGCGTAATGACGTTGCGCCTGCCACTATTATCGACAAAACCGATGGGCAAGCTAACCACTTAGGCGTGGCCAGCTTTACGCCTTAGTCGCAGATACGCTTTTAAGGAGTTGCGGCTGGCTTTAAATAGCCAGCCCATAAAACAATTTGAGTAATAAAATCAATTCTATTGAGATCTACTTAGAGCCAGCCTCTAGCCCTCGCCTCGCGCAACTTTGCGGCCCACTTGATGATAATTTGAAACAACTAGAACGCCGTTTAGGTGTAGAAATTAGTTATCGAAACAATAATTTTCAAATTACTGGTCGCCACGGTATGTGTTTGATTGCGGGCACTATTTTGCGCGCCTTATACATAGAAACCGCCCCGCTTAAAGGCGGCGATATCCCTGAGTTAAGCCCTGAGCAAGTACATTTGGCAATTCAAGAAAGCCATGTGCTTGATCAAGATGATGAAACCACTCAGCATTACGGTAAAGAACTCAATATAAAAACCAAACGCGGTGTGATTAAACCGCGTACTTCTAACCAAGCCGCCTATATTGGGAACATGCTAGGTCACGATGTCACCTTTGGTATCGGCCCTGCTGGTACAGGTAAAACTTACTTAGCTGTAGCTTGCGCAGTAGACGCATTAGAGCGCCAGGAAGTACGCCGTATTTTGCTCACTCGCCCTGCGGTAGAAGCCGGTGAAAAGCTGGGTTTCTTACCGGGTGATTTAAGCCAAAAAGTAGATCCCTACCTACGCCCACTATACGACGCACTATTCGAAATGCTTGGTTTTGAAAAAGTAGAACGGTTGATTGAGCGTAACGTTATTGAAGTAGCGCCGTTAGCTTACATGCGTGGCCGTACCTTAAATGACGCCTTTATTATTTTAGATGAAAGCCAAAACACCACGGTGGAGCAAATGAAAATGTTCTTAACCCGTATTGGTTTTAACTCACGTGCAGTAATTACCGGTGACATCACTCAGGTTGATTTACCTCGCCACCAAAAATCGGGCCTGCGCCACGCAATTGAAGTATTAGGTGAAGTACCCGCGCTTAGCTTTAATTTCTTCCAAGCTGCAGATGTAGTGCGCCACCCTATTGTGGCCGCCATTGTTGAAGCCTATGAAGAACAAGATGAACGTGACCGCATTGCCGAAGAAAAACAAAAGCAGCGCCGCGAAGCCGCCCAAAAGCTAAACCAGCGAGACGATGACTAAACATGCCCTACGTTGACCTGCAAATTGCCACCGGCGATGAAGAGAACCTGCCAACCATTACCGCTTTTGAAGCGTGGTTGCATGCAACCTTGGTGGAACATGATCAAGATACTGAATTAACCATTCGTATTGTTGACGAAGCCGAAAGCCAAGCGTTAAATTCGCAGTACCGTAATAAAGATAAACCAACTAACGTGTTATCTTTTCCTTTTCAAGCTCCTCCCGGCGTAGAGCTACCTTTACTGGGTGACTTAGTTATCTGTCGCCAAGTAGTAGAACGCGAAGCCGCAGAGCAACAAAAAGCGGTGTTTGACCACTGGGCGCACATGGTTGTACATGGCAGCCTTCATCTGCTAGGTTATGATCATATCGACGATCAAGAAGCAGAAGAAATGGAAGCACTAGAAATAGCAGTGCTCACCAAATTGGGTATTAGTAACCCTTACTAATATTCGTTATAACAAACTAGGTAAAACGAAAGAATATGAGCGACGACAACCCTCACTCGAGCAGCGGTTCCACTAAAAAAGGTTGGATAGAGAGAATTATTCAACTGGTGCAAGGGGAACCGAAAAGCAAAGAGGAATTGGTAGAAGTTATTCAAGATGCCAATCAACGAGAACTGATCGACCAAAACACCCGAGAAATGATTGAAGGTGTACTTGATGTATCAAGCCAACGCGTTCGTGACATCATGATCCCCCGCTCGCAAATGGTGACCTTAGATGTCAATCAAACCATTGCCGAAAGTTTACCTACGCTTACCGAAGCGCGTCACTCACGCTTTCCGGTGATCAACGAAGATAAAGACCATATCGAAGGCGTATTACTTGCTAAAGACTTGCTCAAGTTTGCCTTTACCGAAGAAGCCTCAACCACTCCCCTGAGTGAAGTGATTCGCCCTGCTGTCGTTGTTCCCGAGAGTAAACGCATCGACAAACTGTTGAAAGAGTTTCGCAGCGAGCGCTACCACATGGCCATTGTGGTGGATGAGTTTGGTGGCGTATCTGGCTTAGTAACCATTGAAGATATTCTAGAGTTAATTGTTGGCGACATTGAAGATGAGTTTGCCAACGAAGAAGACTTACAAGACGATATTCGCCGCATCAATGACAAAACCTTTGCGGTTAATGCCCTTACCGACATTGAAGATTTTAACCAATACTTCGGCTGTGAGTTTAGCGATGAAGAAGTGGATACCGTGGGTGGTTTAGTCACTCATGCCTTTGGCCACTTACCAGGGCGCGGCGAAAAAATTGAAATTGAAGGTTATCACTTTAAAGTTCGCACTGCTGACCGCCGCCGTGTGGTTCAGCTTCAAGTGAGCATTCCAGAAGAGAAAGCCTTGCAGCTGAGTATTCAAGAATAACATGCCTGTTTTAACACCGCGGCTACGCCTGTTAGCCGCTTTGCTTAGTGGCTTAATTGCCCCCTTCGCCTTTGCTCCCTATGGCCTCTGGCCATTAATGCCGCTTTCACTACTGTTTTTGCTGCTGCTGTTAAAACCTGAGCAATCGGGTTTTAAATTAGGCTTGTGTTATGGCTTAGGCTGGTTTGGTTACGGTATCCACTGGGTACATGTGAGCATGGCTGAGTTTGGTGGAATGCCCCTATTTGTCAGCCTAGCACTGATGGTATTGCTGGTAGGATATCTTTCGCTATACCCCGCGCTGGCTTGCTGGTTAGCCAATAAGTGGCAAGGCAAACGCTCGGCAATGTTCTACCTACTATGGTTTCCCGCCTGCTGGTTATTAAGCGAATGGTTGCGTAGTTGGGTACTCACCGGATTTCCTTGGCTTCAACCCGGTTATAGCCAAATTGACTCGCCATTATCCACCATTGCACCAATATTTGGACTGTATGGTGTCACTTGGTTGGTGCTGCTACTGGCTGCCGGTGGCGCACTGATTATCCGTCAGTCAGGTAAAACTCGCTGGCTAGCCAGTGCCGTTGTAGTAACACCGCTATTGATTGGTTTGATCTTCAAAGGCCATAGCTGGACAACCGCTCAACAGCCGCTCACTGTAGCCTTGGTGCAAGGTAACGTGCCGCTAGATATAAAATGGTTACCTCAAAATCGCGCTGCTAGCTTGCTTATGTACCAACAAGAAACGCTAGCCATTGAAAATGCCGATGTGATTGTTTGGCCTGAGTCAGCAATTGCCGCTCTAGAATATGAAGTCATTGATTTTCTGCATGAACTGGATGGCCAATTACTGAATAAACAACAAGCGCTGATTACCGGCGTTATTGCGCATAACTTACAAACCAATGCCTATTACAACGCCTTGGTCACCTTGGGTCAGCAATCTAAAGAAGCCGGTGCAAGCTCAGCGTATTATTACGAAAACCCAAATCGCTACTACAAAAACCACCTATTACCAATTGGTGAATTTGTGCCTTTTGAAGACTTGTTGCGCCCACTCGCGCCCTTCTTTAATTTGCCCATGTCCTCGTTCAATCGTGGCGATACACAGCAAACCAATTTAGAAGTAAAAGGACATCAATGGCTAGCCGCTATCTGTTATGAAATAGCTTTTGGCGAACTGTTACGCCCGCAATTTAGCGAGCAAACCGATGCCATTGTAACGGTAAGTAATGATGCTTGGTTTGGTACCTCGATTGGCCCTAAACAGCATTTAGAGATAGCGCAAATGCGCGCCTTAGAGTTTGGTCGCCCTGTGGTTCGCTCAACCAATACTGGTGTTACGGCGATCATCGATAGATTTGGCAAGGTGCAGCAACACGCGCCAGAGTATAAGCAACTCACACTGAGTGGCGAAGTTACGCCAGCCACCGGTATCACGCCATATCAACGCTTTGGCTTGTGGCCAATAAGCTTGGTGGTATTGCTTGGCTTAGCCAGTGGTTTAGTGCCAAGGCTAAGACAGCGTTTACTTAAACCAGCAGCAGACAAATTAGCGTAGAGCCACACAGTTCTATGTAGCGTTCGCCTATTATCTTTAGTTTGCTCACTGCCCAAAGTTATGGCGTGTTAAAGCAAACTAAGCCGATTGCTCACTAATCGGGTGGCGATAAAAACGCTTCCCTTGGCAATGCTCACATCGACTAATAACGGTTGGGTGCCACAATGGCACCTTATCGCCACATTCGGCGCATTCAATCACCCCTAAACCAATCAGCTCTCCACTGTGATAAATACCTTGATGCTGTAAATCGCCAATCAGCTCGTGCCACTCAACTTGGCTTTGGTCGCTCATTTTCGCTAACCAATACCAAATACTTTCTTTAAGCAGCGCCATGCCGGGGCTTTCATCGTAAGCACGGCGATAGTCGTTACGCCAATCGCTTAAATCACGGCGAACATAATTAGCAATTAGTTGCCATTCGTCTTGACTCAAATCGCTGGCTGCTTGTAGATATTCTTGGGTGGTATCAATCAGCTTAGACAGCTCTTCTTGACCCACTTCCCCGCTCTCTTGGATGCGTTTTTCTAAGTCTTCAACAAACTCTTGATAGGCTTTAACTCGCTTTGGCATAAATCACCCACTGTCTAAAGTGCATCATCATTATTAAGCATAGACCTTTTGTTTCACTGCAAATGTGCGCTAGCTATTGTTGTCGGCAGGCGGACTCGGTATCCTATGCGGATCGAGTACAGTAGCCGAGTGCTACTCAGTCCAAATTTTTGGTTATTTCTGGAAGATTCCTTAGATGCAAGAGCAATACAGTCCACGTGATATAGAAACCAAAGTGCAACAGCACTGGGAAAAAGCGCAAACCTTTAAAGTTGTAGAGCAACCAGGCAAAGAAAAGTTTTACTGCCTGTCAATGTTCCCGTACCCAAGTGGCCGTTTGCACATGGGTCACGTGCGCAATTACACCATTGGTGACGTAGTCTCTCGCTACCAGCGCATGCAGGGTAAAAATGTTATGCAACCAATGGGTTGGGACGCATTTGGTCTTCCAGCAGAAAACGCCGCCATTAATAACAATACTGCGCCCGCTAAATGGACCTACGAAAACATCGAATACATGAAAACCCAGCTTAAGCAGTTGGGTTTTGGTTACGACTGGGATCGTGAACTTGCTACGTGTAAACCAGATTACTACCGCTGGGAACAGTGGTTCTTCACTAAGCTTTATGAAAAAGGCTTAGTTTACAAAAAAATGGCCACGGTAAACTGGGATCCAGTAGACCAAACAGTATTGGCTAACGAGCAAGTGATTGATGGCCGAGGCTGGCGCTCAGGAGCCTTAGTTGAACAAAAAGAAATTCCTCAGTGGTTTATTAAAATCACCGATTACGCCCAAGAGTTGCTTGACGATTTAGACCAGTTAGACGACTGGCCAGAGCAAGTTAAAACCATGCAACGCAACTGGATTGGTCGCTCTGAAGGCGTAGAAATGCAGTTTGGTTTAGAGAACAGCGAGCAGCTTGTTCCGGTTTACACCACCCGTCCAGACACCGTAATGGGAGTAACCTACGTAGGTGTAGCTGCCCAGCACCCACTCGCCTTAGAAGCCGCTAAAACAAACCCTGAGTTAGCCGCGTTCATCGAAGAATGTAAAAACAACAAAGTAGCCGAAGCCGATATGGCGACCATGGAGAAGAAAGGCATGGCCACCGGGCTAAATGCTGTTCATCCACTTACTGGTAAGCTGGTTCCTATTTGGGTGGCTAACTTTGTATTAATGGGTTACGGCTCTGGCGCTGTAATGGCCGTACCGGCTCACGATCAACGTGACTTTGAGTTTGCTCATGCTTACGGTTTAGACATTGTTGGTGTTATTAAGCCAAGCGATAGCGAGTTAGATTTAACTGAAGCGGCCTACACCGAGAAAGGCATATTGTTTAACTCTGGTGAGTTTGATGGTTTAGAGTTTAGTGCAGCTTTTGATGCAGTGGCCGCTAAGCTTGAGTCTATGGGTAAAGGTAGCAAACAGGTTAACTTCCGCCTGCGGGATTGGGGGGTAAGCCGCCAGCGTTACTGGGGTACGCCAATCCCAATGCTAAACCTTGCTAACGGCGACGTAGTGCCAGTACCTGAAGACCAATTACCGGTTGTATTACCAGAAGACGTAGTGATGAATGGCGTGACCTCGCCAATCAAAGCTGACCCTGAGTGGGCAAAAACTGAATTTGAAGGCCAAGAAGCTTTCCACGAAACCGATACTTTCGATACATTCATGGAATCTAGCTGGTACTACGCCCGTTACTGTAGCGCCAACAACGAAGACATGATGCTTGACCCAGAACAAGCAAACTACTGGCTACCTGTCGATCAATACATCGGCGGTATTGAGCATGCAATTTTACACCTATTGTATGCGCGCTTCTTCCACAAGTTATTACGTGATAGCGGCTTGGTTGACTCTGACGAACCATTCAAACGCTTGCTGACTCAAGGCATGGTATTGGCTGATGCCTTCTACTATGAAGATGAGAAAGGCGGAAAAGTGTGGGTATCGCCAGTAGATGCGGTAACCGAGAAAGACGAAAAAGGCCGTATTACCAGCGCTAAAACCGCCGAAGGCAAAGCCTTAATTTACGCAGGCATGAGCAAAATGTCGAAATCGAAAAACAACGGCATTGACCCACAAGTAATGGTAGATAAGTACGGTGCTGATACCGTTCGCTTATTCATGATGTTTGCCGCACCAGCAGAACAAACACTAGAATGGCAAGACAGCGCTGTAGAAGGCTCATTACGTTTCTTACGTCGCGTATGGAAACTGGCTTACGACCATATCAATGCCGGAGAAGCGGGTGCCGTAGACATCGCTAGCCTCAACGCTGCTCAAAAAGATTTGCGCCGTGATGTACACAAAACCATTGCCAAAGTGAGTGATGATGTTGGCCGCCGTCAAACCTTCAATACTGCTATTGCAGCAATTATGGAGTTGATGAACAAGCTGACTAAAGCCGACCAAACCGATGCCAATAATCGCGCGGTAACACGTGAAGCGATTAACGCAGTGGTATTAATGCTGTCGCCAATTACACCGCACATTTGTGACCAACTGTGGACACTACTAGGCAATGCTGGTGATATTGATACCGCACGCTGGCCAGAAGCCGATGCCAAAGCCATGGTTGAAGATAGCAAACTTATTGTTGTTCAAGTAAATGGTAAATTGCGCGCTAAATTAACAGTGGCAGCTGACGCTGACCAAGACACTGTTCAAGCATTAGCCATGGGCGATGAAAATGTCAGTAAGTTTGTGGATGGGAAAACCGTTCGCAAAGTAATTTATGTTGCCGGCAAGTTGCTAAACATTGTAGCTAACTAAACCTTACGGCGGGCTACTAACCCGCCGTTTTTTATTGCGAGATAGCATGACTTTAAAAACTTTTAGTTACGGCTTTTTAATATTGAGCATCAGTTTATTAAGTGCTTGTGGCTTTGCTCCACGCGGCAGTTATTTACTCGATGATAAACTCACCCAAATTTATGTGTCTTCCAGCGATGAATTTAGCCCATTGGTTCGTGAGGTAAAGCGCCAGCTCACTCAAAACAATGTAGCAGTATTTGAGTTTCCACAAGGCGACGTCCCCACCCTGCACTTAAGTGGCGAAAATATTAGCAAACGTACGCTTTCACTCTTTGAAAATGGCCAAGTAGCGGAATACGAGCTGAGCTATCAAGTGGGTGGCTACCTACAAATTGCTGAAGAAGGTAACTACCCGATTAGCGTACAGCTGCACCGAGACTTCCAAGATAACCCGCTAGCCGCCTTGGCTAAACAACGCGAGCGAGAGTTATTGTACGATGAACTGCGCACAATGGCCGCCGACCAAATCATGCGTCAACTTGCCACGGTAAGTTGGTAAATGAAAATTTATGCCGACCGCTTGTCACAACAAAATGCAGCTAAATTTAGCTGTTATTTAGTGGCGGGAGAAGAGCCTTTAATCAAAATCGAAAGTATTGATAGCATTCGTCAGCAACTGCAACAGCAGGGTTTAGCCGAAGAGCGCTTAAAATTTACTTTAGATGCAGAGTTTCAATGGTCGAGCATATTTGACGCCATGTCGGAGCTATCGCTATTCAGCCAATATCGACTGATTGAGCTGCAATTAGATCGCGTGCCAGACAAAGCCATTCAAAATCAACTGGATGAGCTACTGCCGCTGATCAATCCAGAAACACGCTTGTTATTAAGTGTGCCTAAAGTAACCAAAGCCAACGAAAAGCAAAACTGGTACAAATTTATTGACCAGCAAGGTTTGGTTGTGATGATTTACCCACCTGAGGGTGGGCAGCTACACGCTTGGGTTAGACAACGATTAGCTCAGCAGCAACTTCCAACAAATAACGACTTAATCGCGTTATTAGTGCACTACTATGAAGGAAACCTGTTAGCGCTTAGCCAAGCAATTAACAACATTGCCTTGCGCTGGGGGCAGCAACTACCTCCCTTAAAAGAAATTGAAGCGGGCTTGTCTCATGCCAACCACTTTTCCAGCTTTCAGTTAGTTGATGCTTTGCTCGCTGCTGACTTTCAACGCAGCCTGTTAATTATCAAACAGCTACAGCTAGAAGGCGAAGAACCGACCCTGATTAACTGGGGTTTAGACAAAGAATTTAAGTTATTGCAACTGCTTCAAGAACAGCCCACTAGCCATCATTCAAGTTTGTTTAAGCAACATGGTGTGTGGAACAAACGCCAAGGCTTAATAAGCAGCGCGGCAAAACGCTATAGCGCTAAGCAAATTAATCAAGCGCGCTTGCAAGTTGCAGCTATTGACCAAGCCATTAAACAATTTGCCGGTGACTTAGCTTGGCATCAATTAGAACGCTTAGTATTCGAGCTTGCTTCGCCATCTCATGAGCACGCTTAAGCTTTTTTTTGGTGGATCATTTGACCCCATTCATCTGGGTCATATTCGTAGTGCAGAGCTATTACTAGCAGCCACTCAAGCACAAGATATTACTTTACTCCCCAATGCGCTATCGCCGCTAAAAGCCAAACAATTTAGTTCGCCTTTGCATCGCAAGCAGCTGTTAGCAGCCTCGCTTGAAGCCTATCCTCAACTAAACCTAGATTGGCGAGAGGTAGAACGAGGAGGGGCCTCTTATACTAGCGATACCTTGGCCGAGCTTGCCGAAGAGTTCCCCAATAATCATATCGCCTTTGTGATGGGGTTAGATTCCTTTAATCACTTAGATAAATGGCGAGATTGGCAAAACCTCACCAAACATACCCATATCATTGTCATTGCTCGGCCCGGTTACCAATTGGATATATCTTCACAACTTAGCGCTTGGTTGGCACCAAAGCGATGTGAAAACATTGAGACATTGCATCAACAGCAAGCGGGTTACGTGTATTTTTGCGAATTACAACCAATGGCAATATCTTCTAGCCAAATTCGCTTACAACTCGCCCAAAAAACTGATCTTGAATCATTGAAAAATCAACTGCCTAAATCTGCCGTAAATTATATTATCCAACATAAGCTTTACGGTGCTTAACCTAGCCTGACAGAGCGTGATATACTTATCTTTTAGTCCAAAATTGGGGTTCTTTTGTTGCAAAACCAACAACTGATTGATTTTGTTGTAGACAAAATCGAAGATATGAAAGGTCGAGATGTTCAAAATCTAGACGTAAGCCAACTCTCTAACGTAACCGATACAATGATCATTTGTAGCGGTAATTCAAAACGCCACGTTAAATCTATTGCCGACAACGTCATCAGAGAAGCCAAGCTATCTGAATTAGAAGTGATTGGCATTGAAGGCGTTGATGACTCTGAATGGGTATTGGTTGATCTAGGCGATGTGGTATTGCATATAATGCAAGACAGCGCGCGTGACTTCTACCAATTAGAAAAGCTATGGGCTCCAGCTGTTTCTGAGTCTAAAGCCGGATGAAAATCCAGTTAGTGGCGGTAGGTACTAAGATGCCTGCCTGGGTTGAGACTGCCTATCAAGAATATGCACGTCGCTTCCCAAAGGATATGCCGCTAGAGTTAATCGAGGTAAAAGCCGGAAATCGCGGTAAAAATGCCGATATAAAGCGCATACTCGATAAAGAAGGTGAAGCTACCTTGGCGGTCATTCCTAAAGGTAACCGAGTGGTGACTTTAGAAGTCACCGGTAAAGCTTGGACAACGCCACAGCTCGCTAAGCAAATAGACGCATGGAAAATGGACGGCCGCGACGTAAGTTTACTGATTGGCGGGCCAGAAGGCCTTGCCCCTAGTTGCACAGCGATTGCCGAGCAACGCTGGTCTTTGTCAGCCTTAACACTGCCTCATCCCATGGTACGAGTGATAGTAGCCGAAACGCTATATCGCGCTTGGAGCGTAACAGCCAATCACCCCTACCATAGAGAATAATCACTAAGATATGGCAAGACAACGCGTCGCAATGCGGGACCACTCGGCGGAATCACGGTTATTTAACCGCCGCTCACTCGTCTCGATTATTGGTACTTTTGCCTTAATCTGTGTATTACTTGGTAACCTTCATTACCTCCAATTTGAGCAACACGACACTTACACCACCCGCTCAAATGATAATCGCATTAAAGTACTGCCATTGGCGCCACCTCGTGGGCTGGTGTTTGACCGCAACGGTGCCCTATTGGCCGAGAATCGCCCTAACTTTAGCTTAGAAATCATCCCCGAAAACGTCGACGATTTGGATCAGATGATCCTTGAGTTATCCGAATTGCTGGAACTGAGCGAAAACGATATTGAACGCTTTGAGCAAAACCGTAAACATACTCGTCGCTTTAAACCGGTAGTGCTTAAATCGCAACTTAGCCACGAACAAGTGGCAATGTTTAGCGTGCAGCAACACAAATTTCATGGGGCAAGTATTGATGCGAGTTTAATTCGCTTCTATCCCTACGGCGATAGCCTTACTCACCTACTCGGTTACGTTGCCCGAATTAATGCGAAAGACTTAGAGCGCCTCGAGAAAGAAAACAAACTGGCTGAGTACGATGCGACTCGAACCATTGGCAAGCAAGGCATTGAGCGTTACTACGAAGAAATTCTGCATGGCAGCGTTGGTTACCAAGAAGTAGAAGTAAATAACCGTGGTCGTATTATTCGCACCATGAAAATCGTGCCGCCTATTCCCGGCAAAGATCTCTATCTCAACGTAGATATTCGCCTGCAATTAGAAGCCCAGCGTTTGTTGGCTGGTCGCCGTGGTTCTGCAGTATTATTAGACGCTAAAACCAGCGGCGTATTAGCAATGGTATCTAGCCCAAGCTACGACCCGAATCTATTCGTAAATGGTATCAGCAGTAAGAACTACAATAAGCTACTCAACTCTACCGACCGCCCTCTTATAAACCGCGCAACAAAAGGGGTTTACCCGCCAGCTTCTACCGTAAAGCCGCAGCTAGCGGTAATGGGCCTAGAACTGGGTAAAATTAGCGTAGAGCAACGTATTTGGGATCCAGGCTGGTTCCAAATCCCTAATACCAAGCGCCGTTTTCGTGATTGGAAGCGTTGGGGTCATGGTTGGGTAGACGTATATAAAGCCATTGAACAAAGTGTTGATACCTACTTCTACAAATTGGCTTACGAAACCGGCATTAATGAAATGCATGCTTATATGAGCAAGTTTGGTTTTGGTAAATATACCGGCGTTGATATTCACGAAGAAAGTCGCGCGAATATGCCCAGCCGCGAGTGGAAACGTGCCCGTTATCGCCAACCTTGGTGGCAAGGCGACACAATTTCGGTAGGCATTGGCCAAGGTTACTGGACAACCACTCCTTTGCAACTAGCCCAAGCAACCAACATCTTGGTTAACAAAGGCAAAATTATTACCCCGCGAATACTTAAAAGCGTGGGAGATGCCAACTCACACATTGGCTTGCCACCACAGGTACAAGCACCAATCGCACTAAACAGCGAGAAGAATTGGCAAGTAGCCTTAGATGGCATGTATGGGGTCATCAACAAAAGCAACGGAACAGCGCGTAAAGCGTTTAAAGATACAAGCTACGTAGCAGCTGGTAAGTCGGGCACCGCGCAAATTGTTAGCATCGCCGATGACGCAGAATATGACGCAGAAAGCCTAAAAGAAAAACACCGAGATAACGCCATGTTTGTTGCCTACGCACCTTTTGAACAACCCGAGATTGTGGCCTCTGTGGTTGTAGAAAACGCGGGTGGAGGCAGTTCAAATGCAGCGCCGGTTATCCGTGAGTTATTCGATAGTTATTTTGACGCTAAGGATCAATTGTAAGCATGGGCAACTACAGCCAAGAGCAAAAAAACTCTTTATGGTGGAGGCTGCACCTAGATTGGCCACTACTACTAGGCTTAGTTACCTTAATTGGTTTAGGTCTGTTTGTTTTATACAGTGCCAGCGGCGAAAGCAGTGCCATGCTAAACCGCCAATTCGTACGCATTTCTTTAGCCCTTGTAGTGATGTTTGTACTGGCACAAATTCCCCCCGATGTTTATATGCGATGGGCGCCTCTATTCTTTTTTAGTGGCTTACTTATGCTTATAGCGGTTTTAGTAGTGGGTGATGTAGGTAAAGGAGCGCAGCGCTGGTTAGATTTAGGTGTGATACGTTTTCAGCCTTCCGAAATCATGAAGTTAGCAGTGCCACTAATGGTGGCCCGCTATATCAGCCAACACCCTCTTCCGCCAAGTTTTAAACACTTATGTGTTGGGGCAGCCATCGCCATTGGCCCTACGTTATTAATTGCTAAACAGCCCGATTTAGGCACCTCTTTATTGGTAGCCGCATCGGGTATTTTTGCTTTATTCCTAGCAGGTATGAGCTGGCGTCTGGTGGCTGCTGCAGGCGGTTTAGTGGCGGCCTTCATCCCTCTATTATGGTTCTTTTTGATGCGTGACTATCAGCGTCAGCGAGTACTAACTTTACTGAATCCTGAGAGCGACCCTCTCGGTGCAGGTTATCACATTATTCAGTCTAAAATTGCCATTGGCTCGGGTGGTTTTACCGGTAAAGGTTGGCTGCAAGGCACCCAATCACAGCTAGATTTTTTACCTGAGCGACATACTGATTTCATCTTTGCGGTGTTTGCCGAAGAATTTGGTTTTATTGGTGTGGTGTTATTAATGTGTTTGTACTTTTACATTATTGGTCGCGGCTTGTTTATCGCCACTCAAGCACAAACCGCTTTTGGTCGCTTACTGGCGGGCTGTATTATCCTCACCTTTTTCGTTTATGTATTTGTAAACATTGGAATGGTAAGTGGCCTATTGCCAGTCGTTGGGGTTCCTTTACCTTTAGTGAGTTACGGTGGCACTTCAATAGTGACACTGATGGCAGGATTTGGCATTCTGATGTCTGTTCACACCCACAAACGGCTTTATGCCCAATAAGGATTGTTATGCGCTTATGTTGTTGCTTAGTACTTGCCTTGTCTCAACTTTGGTCGAGCACCACTCTCGCCAATAACGAACAACAGCAACGTATTGAAGCATTAAGCCAAGAACTCAATATTCCGCTCGCTAGTTTAGAGCAAGCGGCAGAACAAGCCACATATCAGCAAGCAGTGATTGACGCGATTACTCGTCCTTGGGAAGCCAGACCTTGGCATTTATATCGTGATCTATTTCTCACTGAAGAACGGTTAGAGGCCGGTCTTGCCTTTTGGCAAGAACACCAAGTCACCATTGAACGAGCTGAAAAAGAGTTTAATGTCCCTGCCCAGATTATCGTGGCGATAATAGGCGTAGAAACTTACTACGGCCGCCACAAAGGCACTTATCCAGTGATTGACGCCCTATATACTTTAGGCTTTCACTACCCTAAACGCGGCCAGTTTTTCAGTAAAGAGTTCGCCTACTTTATTCGCCTAGCAGAACAGCAAGGCTGGCAGCTAGATGAAGTAAAAGGCTCTTACGCAGGCGCAATGGGCTTTGGCCAGTTTATTCCATCAAGCTACATTCATTACGGTGTCGATTTTGACCAAGATGGTGAAATTGATATGCTAAATAACCCTGTTGATGCAATTGGCAGCGTAGCAAATTACTTTAGCGAACACCGTTGGAAACTGGGTGAACCAGTGGTGCATTCTGCTCAATCTACAGCCACTCAAGCGAAGCCTTGGTTAAGCAGTGACTTAAAGATAAAAGATAGCTGGCAACAACTTGAGCAAAGCGGCATTACCAGCACTACAAAGCTTGCCGCTGAAACCCCAGTCAAACTGCTAGAGTTAGAAGAAGCCAATGGACATAGCTATTGGCTTGCCGAGCACAACTTTTATGTAATTACTCGCTATAACCGCAGCCCTCTGTATGCAATGGCGGTTTATCAATTCAGCGAACAGTTAAGAGAAGCCAAGGCAAAACTAAATGCAAAATAAGCGTTTATCAGGTGTGCTATCACTAAGCCCTTACATGGCCAGTGTAATGCTGGTCTTAGCGCTTAACGCATGTAGTTCTTCGCCCAGTAGCAATCAGCGCTATGGGATGAGCAACGACCAAGCCCCAGATTCCGCGCCCGAATTAGCACATTTAGAAGATCCTATCCCTCGTTTTGAGGCATACAGCCGCCAAGGAAATCGAGATTACACGGTGCGTGGTAAAAGCTACAAAGTATGGCGTGAAATTGAAGAACACGAAATTGAAGGTGAAGCCTCTTGGTACGGTAAAAAATTCCATGGCCATCTCACTTCCAATGGCGAGATTTATGACATGTACAGCATGTCGGCGGCCCATAAAAATCTACCGCTACCGAGCTATGTTGAAGTGACAAACTTGGCCAATAACAAAACCGTTATTGTGCGAGTGAACGACCGCGGCCCCTTCCACCAAAAACGTATTATCGATTTATCTTACGCAGCAGCCTATAAGCTAGACATGCTCAAATCAGGCACCGCCAAGGTTAAAATAAAGCTACTACGCTTCGACAACAATAAAGAGCTAGATGCCGCTTCTGGTGATGGTAAGCAGTATTACGTGCAACTGCTGGCCAGTAAAAATCAGCAAGTTATTAAACAACACCAAAACCAACTAGAAGCCGATGGGCTACCCACCCAACTCATTGATGAAAACGGCTGGACAAAGCTTCGTTTAGGGCCTTATTACGATGTACTTAGCGCCGAAAAGTACTTAGCTAATATGAAAAAAGGCCACTATAAAGATGCCTATATTATTAATCTAAAAGCAAACTAGCGGATTTACAGCAGGATACTAACAAACACCGCCTAAGTTTTGCTATAGTGTTTGCCGTCCGTGTTTTATTGACTAACAAGCCAAAGAGCCAACCATGATTAAAAATGTATTTCAGCGTGTTAGCTGCGCCTCAGCGCTTCTGATTGCAAGCAGCGTGAGCGTGGCCTTCGCGGCTCCACAAGTCATTCCCAACGCCCCTATTATTTCAGCCAAAGCCTACTACCTAGTCGATTTCGATTCAGGCCGAGTACTGGCTTCAGAAAACGAAGAAGATAGCCTAGCACCGGCCAGTTTAACCAAAATAATGACCAGCTACATTATTGGTAAAGAGATCAAGTCAGGCAAACTTAACCCTAACGATATGGTAACTATTAGTGAAAAGGCGTGGTCGAAAAACTTCCCCGACTCTTCAAAAATGTTCATTGAAGTGGGTAAGCAAGTTCAGGTCGCCGATCTTAACCGTGGCATCATTATCCAATCTGGTAACGATGCCTGTGTAGCTATGGCCGAGCACATTGCCGGTAGTGAAGATTCATTCGCCAGCTTAATGAACTCATGGGCCGACCATCTAGGCATGGTGAATACTCACTTCGCCAACAGCCACGGCTTAGATAGCACCGAGCAATACACTACCGCGAAAGATATGGCCGTATTAGCCACCGCTATGATTCGAGATGTGCCAGACGAGTACGCCATCTACAAAGAAAAAGCGTTCACCTTTAATGGCATTACTCAGCATAACCGCAATACCCTACTTTGGGATAAAAGCCTAAATGTAGATGGCATGAAAACCGGCCACACCAGCAAAGCGGGTTACAGCCTAGTGTCGTCAGCTACCGATAATGACATGCGTTTAGTGGCCGTTGTGATGGGTACCAATTCATCAAAAGCACGCGCAGCGGAAAGTAAAAAACTGCTTAACTGGGGATTTCGATTCTTTGAAACCGTTAAACCTTATCAAGCGGGCGATAGCTTTGTAGAGCAAACCGTGTGGATGGCGGAGCAAGACTCTGTATCACTCGGCGTTAATCAAAACATCGCGTTAACCTTGCCACGTGGTCAAGCGGCACAACTAAAAGCCAGCTTTGAGCTAAAAGAAGAGCTAAAAGCCCCACTGAGTAAAGGCCAAACTGTTGGTTCTGTTTACTTCCAAGTGGGTGATCAAGATGTGGCAGAATACCCGCTAGTGGTTCTTCAAGATGTAGAACAAGGTGGTATTTTCAAACGTTTGCTCGACTACATAAAACTGTTCTTTGCTTCATTGTTTAGCTAAACCCAATAGCCCCATGCATACTCGCGAAAGCGATATGCGGAATTCTTAGGCAAAGATCACAAAAACGCGTTAGAATAACGCGTTTTTTATTTTTAGCTCGACTCAACGTCGCAGCTTAAATCAGTTTTCTTAGGTCAGATATGCAAACCAAATTCGATGAGTATTTAGAATTCCCATGTGATTTTACGTTCAAAATCATGGGGGTAAATAACGACACCCTAGAAGATCAAGTACTAAGCGTAATCCAAAGCTTAGCACCTGGTGACTACAGCCCTAAAACGCGCCCAAGCAGTAAAGGTAACTACAAAGCAATTTCTCTCGTCGTAAAAGTGACGAGCAAAGAGCATATTGAAAACCTCTACACGCAAATTGGTGCTATTGAAGACGTACGCCACGTACTGTAATGCCTGACCAAAACACCCTAGTAGTTCGCCATTTAGGCTTACAAGAATACAATCAAGTCTTTCAAGCAATGCGTGACTTTACTGATCAACGCGGTGCTGAACAGGCTGATGAGTTGTGGCTGGTTGAACACCAAGCGGTGTTTACCCAAGGCCAAGCTGGTAAACCAGAACACCTGCTAGCCAGCAGCGATATTCCGATTGTTCAAGCCGACCGAGGAGGGCAAGTAACCTATCACGGCCCTGGTCAATTAGTGGCTTACCCACTGTTGAACATTCGTCGTCGCAAACTAGGTGTGCGTGATTTAGTCACCATTATTGAACAGAGCATTATTGAAACACTAAGCGCTTACCAGATTGAAGCCTATGCCAAAAAAGATGCACCCGGCGTTTATGTAGACCACAAGAAAATTGCTTCTTTAGGCTTACGTATTCGCAAAGGCTGCTCTTTTCATGGATTAGCATTAAACGTAGACATGGACCTAAGTCCGTTTTTGCTGATAAACCCATGCGGCTACGCCGGCCTAGAAATGGCTCAAGTCAGTGACTTTAACAAGACCCTCACCGTTGAGCAGCTTGCCACAACCCTTACCCAAGCACTGGTTACGCAACTGGCTTACAACAATACAGAACAGCAACAAGGACTGCCCACACTATGAGTGCAAAAAAAGCGCGTATGGAGCCCGGAGTAAAACTTCGAGATGCCGACAAAATGGCATTTATTCCAGTGAAGGTAATACCCTCTGAAAAGGAAACCATGTTACGCAAGCCAGAATGGATGCGTATCAAACTTCCATCAGACAGCACCCGTATTAACGAAATTAAAAGTGCAATGCGTAAGCATAACTTGCACTCGGTGTGTGAAGAGGCTTCTTGTCCTAACTTGGCAGAGTGTTTTAACCACGGCACCGCTACCTTTATGATTATGGGCGACATATGTACGCGTCGCTGCCCGTTCTGTGATGTTGGCCACGGCAAACCGCTTGCCTTAGATGCCGACGAACCAACCAAGCTGGCTGCTACCATCGCGGATATGAAGCTGAAATATGTGGTGATCACCTCAGTTGACCGAGATGATTTACGCGACGGCGGTGCTGCCCACTTTGCAGAGTGTGTAAGCGAAATTCGCAAGCATAGCCCGCATATTCAAATTGAAACCCTAGTGCCAGACTTTAAAGGTCGTATGGATCGCGCATTAGAAATTCTTGATAAAACTCCACCAGATGTTTTCAATCACAATCTAGAAACCGCACCTGGTTTATACAAACAAGTGCGCCCAGGTTCAGATTACCAATGGTCACTCACCTTGCTACAACGCTTTAAAGAGCTACACCCAGAGGTACCGACTAAATCGGGCTTAATGATGGGTTTAGGCGAAACCAACGAAGAGATTTTGCAAGTGATGCAAGACTTACGCGACCACGGCGTAACCATGCTAACACTAGGCCAGTACCTGCAACCTAGTCGCCACCATTTGCCTGTTGAGCGCTATGTACCACCAGCAGAGTTTGAAGAGCTAAAAGCTAAGGCAGAAGCCATGGGCTTTACGCATGCTGCTTGTGGCCCATTGGTGCGTTCAAGCTATCATGCTGACTTACAAGCCAAAGGCGAAGAAGTTAAGTAAGCACCACTAAATTAAAGATAAAAAAAGAGAGCCTCAAGGCTCTCTTTTTAATTTATAAGCGACTAATTTGGCGAGGCTGTTAAACCACCGCCGCCAGGGCCACCACCGTTACCTGGTAGGCTAGGCACAAAATCGGGTAAACCAGCGCTAGCCAATAAATCAGCAGTGCTAATTGGAGTACCCGCATTGATCGCCGCAAACAAATCACTTGGAGACGGCAACGTAGCTGCCGCTGGCGCATCAACCGCCATGGCATAGCCGCTTGAAAACAACAAAGCCGCTGTCAAAGTCCGTTTCAAATAAACCATAATTGGCTCCTTCAGTTACAACATCGAATAAAACATAAAATACATATAAAAACACCTACTGACAAGATTAATTAAATGACCATTTAATGACCTTGTCAGTCGTTATATGTTTATTTAGCAAAAAAAGTATTACGTGTTTTTCTTCCAAAAATAGCCAGTAAACCAAACAAAGCTAAGGCGTAGCTCGCTGGCTCAGGAACAGAAAACTGCTGCCCGCCTACTACCGCGCCCTCAACGGCTGCAACTACTGTCCATTCGCCACTAGTCACTAGACCAGCATCAAACAAAGAGGTATCACTCCATACCGACAGTACATCAAAATCTGCTTGCCAATCTTCAATTTGAAGCCATGTGTAAGGGTTGTAGTTTTGCCACACTAAATCGCCGCCATTAAACCAGTAAAACTCTAGGTCCAATAGTCCGTTTAAGTAGCCACCTGTTCCTTCATCTTGCGTTTGATCCAACATATCAAGGTCTAACATGAATGCGGCACGAATATCACTGCCTACATCAAATACTGTTTGAGCCATTGGAACACCGATAACTGAAGCTGGGTCACTAAAAGGTGTTGGAAAATCACCTAAATAAGTTGCCACTCCCGGTGCTTGTGCTGGATTTTCACTGGTTAACATCACTGTTGCATTTGCATTTATAGACACGGCCATCAAGAGTGTCGTTAGGGTTGAAAGTAGTGCTTTCATCGCTCAAGTCCTTTGCTGTTGAAAAAAAGTCTTCCTTTTATGCACCTCAACTATCGCAAGTAATAAGCCAGTTCTATAAAAAACCTAAAAACCCATCTAAGATATTGTTTTATATCGCTAATTAACTATTCACTCAAAAAAACACAGTGATCCACATCACATCTAATGTAAGTTTAACCGACACAATGCTTATAACTAAATCTTCAATAAAATTAGGGGATTATATGACAATTAATCATTATGACTAAGCAGATCGGCTATAAATACTCACTACTGATAATTTTAAAAATTCGGAATGATTGAAAATATAAAGCAAGAAGCACTGGCTTCTATAAGATAAAATTTAAAATGCAGAACAATCCATCGCTTTATTAAAAACCTACAAAATCACTACTTTTACACTGTTTTTTTATGAAAAGTTTATGACGCAAGCTGATTGGCTAAAAATTCTATTTATTGCTTAAATTACTACAAAAGCACAACTGTAAAGAAACCCGACACTTTACTAAGGTAGTTGTTTGCAGGCCTTTATTTGCAAATCGCGAACAAGAAAAAACGTAAACCACGTTATGAGAAGCCACGCAAACAATCCAGATTTCACAGGGATTTACGCAAATTCACAGTATGAGCAATATCACAGTTACTCTAGTCTGGAGTAGAAATACGAGTCAGTTCCATTCCCAAATAGACCCGTAGAAAACCAATAACCTGAGTAAAAGGTAGCGAACGTTATTATGACAATGAATATTTCCAGTACTCAAAGCAATGCTTTAATCAAGCTTGTAAAAACGGTGGCGTTTTTCGCTTTACCGCTAGGCCTAGCCTCTTGCGCTGCGCCAGTAGAGAAGTCGTCAACACCAGCGCAAAGCACAGCTGTAGCGAATGTAGCTAACACTGCACCTGGTGCATTTTACAGCGGTGAATACCGCAATGCATTTGTCGAGTTAGGTATTGCTAGCCCAGAACAAGTGAGCAAAAAAGTTAACGAAACCTACCAACAACTCTTTTATTCAGATTCGCGTAGCGAAAGCGGTAAAGCAGTATTCTTCCCTGTTGGCGACGACATGGGCTTTATTAAAGACATTGGTAGTAACGATATCCGCTCAGAAGGTATGTCTTACGGCATGATGATCGCTGTACAAATGGACGACCAAGAAATGTTTAACAAGCTATGGAAGTTTTCTAAAACTTACATGCAGCACAAGGATGGTTGGTACCAAGATTATTTTGCATGGCACCTTAATGCGACAGCGCCATTTGGTCACAAATCAGAAAATCCAGCACCAGACGGCGAACTTTACTTTGCCATGGCCTTATTCTTTGCAGAAAACCGTTGGGGTGCAGGTGAAGGCATTAACCAATACAAAGATGAAGCCAATGTAATTTTGCAAGCGATGGTAAACAAGCCAGAAACCGACTCGCAAGTAACAATGTTCAGCCGCGACGAAAAACAAATTTTGTTTGTAACTGAGAAAGGCCTAGGTGTTTACACAGACCCTTCTTACCACGTAGCCGCGTTTTACGAACTATTAGCTCGCTGGGCTGATGAAGACAATCAACTGTGGGCAGACGCAGCGCAAGTAAGTCGTGATTACCTATACAACGCTGCACACCCTGAAACAGGTTTGTACCCAGAGTACGCAGCCTTTGACGGTACCCCGCAAGAAACGTCGTTTAACGACATTAGCCATAAATCGGGTTACGACGCATTCCGCGTGATTGGTAACATTGCCATGGACCACCATTGGTTTAACGCAGACCCAAGACAGCAAGAACTCGCTGACCGCATGATTGGTTTCTACGCAGATGAATACAAGCGTAAAGGACAAAACTACGCAGTCCATGAAATGGATGGTCGTATTGTTTCTGAATGGGGCAGCTCTGGCCAAAACGCCATGAACGGCACCGCAGCTATGATCACTAACAGCCAAGAAGCAAAAGAGTTTACCGAACGTTTATGGAAGCAAGCCACGCCAACCGGTAAATGGCGTTACTACGACGGCCTATTACATATGTTCTCGGTACTACAAATGGCAGGTGAATACAAAATATACGGCCCAACCGACGCGACTCAATAGATTGCATTAAGTAGGCCGAATCACAGAGAGCTTCGGCTCTCTTTTTTTGCTTAGTGCTTTAATTTCAATTTCCGTAACTTTCTATACAGCGTATTTCGGCTAATCCCCAATAGCTTGGCGGCTTTAGTGATGTTGCCTTGGCAGCGTTGATACACCGACACAATATTCTCATCAATGGTTTGTTTTAGATCGTTTGGTGATGAATCACTGCTTAACGACAAATTCGCTAGCTGCTTTTGTAAAGAGTCAGGTAAATCATTCCAATTCAACTGGCTTTGCTGCTCGGCCAGTAAACACGCTACCTGCATAAAGTTATCTAACTCTCGCATATTTCCTGGCCATTCATAGGCCAGCAGCTTCGCAAACAGTGCAAGGTCAATGCTTTGTTCACTAGTACAATAACGCTGATGTAACTGCCTGAGTAATTGGCTTTTATCGCTGCGCTCTCGCAGTGCTGGTAAGCATATCTGTAAACCATTCAGCCGATAATAAAGATCTTCTCGAAACAAACCGCTCGCCACGTGTTCAGTTAAATTAACGTGAGTAGCCGCCACCACTTGTACATCTACAGGAAAGGCTTGATTGCCGCCAATAGGCACCACTTCACGCTCCTGCAGCACACGCAATAATCTGCACTGTGCCGCTAAAGGCATTTCGCCAATTTCGTCTAAAAACAAAAATCCACCATCGGCTTGGCGAATTTTTCCAATAAAACCTTTTGGGTTAGCGCCGGTAAAGGCACCCGCTTGGTAACCAAACAACTCAGCCTCCACCAGTTCATTAGGTAAAGCGGCACAATTAACTGCTTGCAACAATTTCCCCGAGCGCTGGCTTTGCTGATGCAAGCGCTTAACAAAGCGTTCTTTGCCTACACCTGTTTCGCCCAGAATTAACAGTGGAATCGATTTGCTCACTACTTTTAACGCATGCTGCCAAGCCTTATTTACCGTTGGGTCAAGGCTAAAATCTTGCTCGCTGTCCGCGTGAATCGCCTCATACTTGGCTGTACTTGGTTTAAGCGATCGAGTATGTAAATGTAATTTGGCTTTATCAGATTGCCCCTCACTACTCCATCGCTCACCTAAGTGCTCAGCTAAAGATTCGCCAATACTGAGCTGCTTAATAAGCTGCTGCGCCATTGGGTTATGACCAACAATCTTGCCCTCACTATCTGCAACAACAATGCCCTGCCAGCCAGAGTTAAGTAAGTGAGCTTGCGCCGCCAAATCAATTCTGTAGTGGCTTTGCGGTAGCTGACACAACAAGGCTGTTTCAACTTGCTGGGCTAAGCTGCTACTAAGATGCATAGTTTGTTGATTATGTCGCTGCTGTTCACTGGTGATATCTAACACCGCTATCATTTCTCCACTTGGCGAAAAAATAGGGCTAGCGGTGCAACTCATAAAACGATGTTGCTTTATAAAATGCTGTTCACCAATTACTGCCACCGCTTTTTGGGTAGCAATAGCGGTACCAATTGCATTGGTGCCTTTGTATTGCTCCAGCCAATTCACGCCAGTTTCTAGCGCAATATTCGCCAACTTATCGCTGTAGCGCTCAATTCCCCAATAATGAATCACATAGCCATCCATGTCTGACAAAATCAAACGGCTCGATGTATGTGCCATAAGCTGTTCAAACAAAGGATAGGCGTAACGCTCTACCAAGGTAATGAGCTGTTGGTTTTGATAGTGGCGCTGCTGAAGATCACTGGACGATAAGCGTAACTCGGTAGGTGCGGCTTGCTCAGATAAACCCGCATGCTGGCTGCGAAGCCAAGAAGCATCAATAGAGCGAGGTAATTGCGGCTTGCTAATCATAGCGTTGTTCCAAAATGTAACACTTCCACTGTGTCAGATAATGACAGTGTGACACGCTAAGTCATTCCGCTGCTTTATAGCCCGTCACGCCCAAGAAACTTGTTTACCTTGCCAATCATAACTTTACATTTCATTAACAACAAGTTTCTGCAACTTGGTGCAAGCCTTGCTCTATAGGGTTAGCGCGCACCATAAGCGCGCCACAAAATGAAACACTTTAATAACAAATGGAATTATAAAAGGAATTGACGATGCTATATGCACAGCCTGGTACGAGCGGTTCATTAATTACATTTAAAGAGCACTACAACAATTTTATTGGTGGTGAATGGGTCGCCCCAGTAAATGGACAATATTTTGATAATCCTTCACCAGTAAATGGTGAAGTATATTGCCGGGTTGCTCGCTCAGATGCCCAAGACATCGGCCTCGCACTAGACGCAGCCCATGCTGCCAGAGAAAGCTGGGGCAATACTTCAGTCGCCGAGCGCTCAAATATGTTATTGCGTATTGCCGACAGAATTGAGCAAAACCTTGAGTATTTGGCAGTGGCCGAAGCATGGGAAAACGGTAAAGCCATTCGCGAAACACTAAACGCCGATTTACCCTTGGTGGTTGATCATTTCCGTTATTTTGCTGGCTGTATTCGGGCTCAAGAAGGTGGTGCTGCCGATCTAGACGCCAATACAGTGAGTTATCACTTCCCAGAGCCATTAGGCGTAGTGGGTCAAATTATCCCTTGGAACTTCCCAATGTTAATGGCGGCTTGGAAGCTCGGCCCAGCCTTGGCGGCAGGTAACTGCGTGGTGCTAAAACCGGCAGAGCAAACTCCGGCATCCATTTTAGTATTAATGGAGCTAATTGAAGACATAGTGCCCAAAGGCGTCATTAACATTGTTAATGGCATGGGAGAAGAAGCTGGCCAAGCCTTAGCCATTAGCCCGCGTATTGCTAAATTAGCCTTTACTGGCTCCACCGAAATTGGCCAACACATTTTAAAATGTGCGGCTGAATCACTGATTCCCTCCACCGTTGAGCTTGGTGGTAAGTCACCCAATGTCATCTTTGCCGATGTCATGGATCACGAAGATGAGTACCTAGATAAAACCATTGAAGGTTTGCTGTTGGCGTTCTTCAACCAAGGTGAAGTATGTACCTGCCCGTCTCGCGCATTAATTCAAGAATCTATTTACGACAAATTTATGCAGCGAGTATTAGAGCGTGTCAAAACCATTAAACAAGGTGACCCTCTTGATACCGATACCCAAGTAGGCGCACAAGTCTCTAAAGGGCAGCTAGACAGAATTATGAGCTACCTCGAAATTGGCAAAAATGAAGGCGCTGAGCTGTTAACCGGAGGCGTTACCGCTAGCTTAGAGGGGGAACACAACAATGGTTACTACGTTCGCCCTACCATACTAAAAGGCACCAACGATATGCGGGTATTCCAAGAGGAAATATTTGGCCCGGTAATTTCTGTCACCACCTTTAAAGATGAAGCCGAAGCACTAAAAATTGCGAACGATAGTGAATATGGATTAGGTGCCGGAGTGTGGACCAGAGACATGAACCTAGCTCAACGCATGGGACGAAAAATTGAAGCAGGCCGCGTATGGATAAATTGCTATCACGCCTACCCTGCTCACGCTGCTTTTGGCGGCTATAAACGCTCGGGAATTGGTCGCGAAACCCACCAAGTGGCGATATCGCACTACCAAAATACTAAAAACTTATTAATAAGTTACGACATAAACCCGCTAGGCTTTTTTTAGCTCTTAACAACAAACACTCAAAGCAATCCAAAAAGCAAAAAAGAGAGCCTAGGCTCTCTTTTCTTTCAACGGCCAATACTAAGCAGGTTGCCCAGTAGCCGCTAATACTACTTCACGAATACATACGTTTTGCGGTTGTCCGTAAGCATAAGCTACTGCGTCAGCAATGTTTTGAGTATTCAGTACACCGCCCATTTCTTCTTTCCATACTTCATAACCGTCTTTAATTTCTTGGCTAGTAGTATGGCTAAGCAGCTCGGTTTCTACCGCGCCAGGGGCAATAACGGTTACCCGAACATTGTCACCCGCTACTTCTTCACGAATGTTTTCACTTACTGCGTGAACAGCAAATTTAGTGCCGCAGTATGCTGCATGGCTTGGGAAGGTTTTACGACCAGCAATAGAGCTAACGTTGATAATGGTACCTTGCTGGCGCTGCTTCATGCCCGCTAGCACAAGGTGAATACCGTTTAGAAGACCCATCACGTTTACGTCTAACATGGCTTTCCATTCGCTTGGTGCTTGCTCGTGAGCAGCTCCTAGCAACATTACACCCGCGTTGTTCAATAACATGTCTACCGGGCCGTATTGTGCTTCCGCATCTTTAATCGCCGCTTCAAAATCACCCAGTTCAGTTACATCCACTTTACGACAAAGGGTATTTGGTAGGTTTAGAGCTTCTAATTTCTCAATGCGTCGAGCGACTAACAATAAAGGGTGTCCGGCTGCTGACAGTGTTTTTGCACAAGCTTCGCCAATACCAGAACTTGCACCCGTAATAACCACTAAAGGCTTAGACATAGTAACTCTCCAAATCTACATTTATTAAGGACTCAAACAGCTAAAAAATGTTGCTGCTCGGTAATGGCGCTAACTATAGTTCTGGTTTATATAGGTGTAAAATATCGTTTTCCTCTGGTTACCATAGGTTTTAATTATGGATGTACGTTTACTTAAATGTTTTGTGGCGGTGTTTGAAGAACGCTCGATGACGGCAGCGGCCGAGCGCTGTTTTGTGTCGCAACCGTCACTGTCTTCGGCCATTAAACAACTGGAAGCAGAGCTAGAGGTGCAACTGTTTGTGCGCCACAAACGCGGCGTAGATTTAACCGACCAAGCTCACCATTTATATCCTTTGGCGGTTCAAGCGCTGGGGCAATTGAATAAAATGTCTAGTTTGTTTGCCAACCTTCCCGCTAGTTTGCCGCTAAAGCTAGCTAACTTTCACGATATTAGCCCCAGCTTGTTTGCTAAGTTCATCGCTCACTGTAAGCAACAACAGCCCTTGTTTAAATTTGAATTATTGGACGATCAAGATACTCAAGCGCAAGCTCGGTTAAGCCTTGATGTATTGAAGCAAGAAGACGAATTATTTATTCCATTATGGGATGAAGACTATGTACTGTGTGTGCCTCAGCAGCACGAACTTGCCAAGCAGCAGCAAGTAGAGATTGCCGCGCTAAACAACTACGACTTTATTGAATGCGTGGCCTGCGAAGCCCACCAGCAAACCTTAAGTCTGCTGGCCTCGCAAGGCTTTGCAGTAAACCTTGTGGCCAAAGCCCAACATAAAACCCAAGTAAAACACCTAGTCAGCGCCGGTGTAGGCATTTCATTTTTGCCTACCGGCGTATTAGAAACCGCCGCCGATTTACAACAAGTAAAACTGCTCGCGCCACGCATGTATCGCAGTATAGGCTTGTGCATAAAAGCCAGTGCCAGCGCAAAGCCAGAGCTAAGCGCGCTGCTAGACGCGGCTAAAACTTGGGAGGTAAACTAATCGGGCGCTAATAGCTATCTGCTAGGTGATACACCCTCAAGCTAGCCGCCATGCGCTCAAACTCATCACCCATATAGTTAAGGCTTATTGGTTGCTGTGGCAGCAAAGTAAAACTTGAATCAGAAAAGCGTCCGCTTGCGTCGCTTTCTAAATGCACAAAAAAAGCAGGTTTGTTAGTGCTTAAAGTAATGCGTTGGTTTGCCTCATCAAGCTGAACACTCACTTCTGCTTTGGCTATCGCTAAGCTTTTGTAGGCTTCGCCCACCCAAGTGTTTTGCAGTTCGTCTCCGTTTGAGCGCCATTGCACAATGTAAAAGCCTTGAGTGCACTGTTTCTCAAGCTCAGCCAAAGGCATCGTCCAAACCACATCGTTAGCATCGGCAGCTATATTAAGCTCTAGCGCCCTACTAAAGCCTAGATCCCCTTGCCAGCTAACAAACTGCAATTGGCAATCTAGTAAACTCGCACTCACGCTATCGTTAATAAGGCGTAATTCTAAAGCCTTATCACTTTCTACAAAGCTTAGGTATTGCGGGGCGAAGAAGCGTTTTGCGTGATAATGCAGTTGCTTCCAGCGGCCGCTATATTCAATGCTCGACCACGAGCTTACCGGCCAATTATCATTAAGCTGCCAATACAGCATGCCTCTACATTGGGGGCTATTAGCTCGCCAAAAATCACAGGCTGTTTTAATCGCCAAGGCTTGTTGCACTTGGCTTAAATACAACATCTGTTCAAAAGAGGCAGGAAAGCGAAACAGCCGAGTAAACATCTCAGTAATAATGCTATTACCGCTTGGATTCTTTTGATGATTCTCAAAGGTGGGTGAAGTTACGTTCCAGTCTTCAGGCTCCACAAAGGTTTTTACCTCGGCCAAGGATGGCCAAGATTGATAACCAAACTCTGAACAAAAACGTGGTTTAATTTTTTGATACGCCGCAAAGGACTTACCCGAATGCCATACATCCCAAAAGTGCATATCGCCTTGGCTATCATCATGCCAGGCATCGCCGTAATATAAAGCGCCATTACAAGGCGAACTAGGCCAAAATACCCGGCTAGCATCATGTTGCTCTGCTACCTGCTGAATGGCGCGATTAAGCCTGTCGTAATTCACCACATAACGTTCGCGATTGGCTTTAGATTCGGGGTACCAATTAATGGCACCAATCACTTCATTGTCACCACACCACAGCACAATACAGCTATGGTCACGTAAACGTTGAATTTGGTCGGCTAACTCAAGCTGCACATTGGCCACAAAGTCACCGGTAGAGGGATACAATGAACAGGCAAACATCATGTCTTGCCATACCATTAAGCCCAATTCGTCACACAGCTGATAAAACTCATCAGCCTCGTACTGGCCACCGCCCCATACCCGCAGCATATTCATATTGGCGGCTTTAGCATCAGTTAATAGCTGGCGATAACGCTCTGCTGTGTGCCTCGATGGCATCGCATCAAGCGGGATCCAGTTAGCGCCTTTGGCAGTAATGGGGCAACCGTTAACAATAAAGGTCATGGCAGCACCATGTTGATCTTTTTGAGTCTCTAACGCCAAACTTCGCAAGCCAATTTTTTTCTCAATGCGCAGTTCAGCCAAACTCACTTGCAGCGTATATAAGGGCTGCTCGCCGTAACCTGCTGGCCACCACAACTTTGGGTTGTCTAAATGAATGCTCGCCACGCTGGTCTGGCTATCTAGCTCTGGGATAACCTCTACATGTTGGTCGTCAAAGCTAAGGTGAATAGGCTGCAAGCAATCAAGGTCATGCTTTATGGTAATCACCAACTCAACAGCTTGCCCTTGCCAGTGCTGCTCTACTTGGGTACTTAACAATCTCGCTTGATTGGCCAGCTTAATTTGCACCGGGTCATAAATACCGCTCACCATTAAACAAATACCCCAATCCCAACCGGCGTGGCATTGGCTTTTACGCAAACTGTTCATATAGGGGATTTGGTTATTGCTCATGGACGAAGGCACAACAAAAGGCAGGGTGTCAGCGCGTTGCTTGGCGGCAACATCGGCGCGATGGAAATACACCCGAAGCTTATTAGACCCAGCTTTAACATAGGGCTTTATGTTAAAGCGCCATAAGCGAAACATGTTGTCGCAACTGGCCAGCAGTTGGTCATTTAAGTAAACCTTGGCCACCGTATCTACTCGGCTTAAGGCCAGCTCAATAAAATCATGATTTAGCTGTTCATCACTCAGCTCAAACTCAGTACTCAGTTGCCAATCAGCTTGCCCCACCCACTGCACATCTTGCTCGTTACATTTCGAGTAAGGATCTGGTATCAAGCCTGCATTTAGCAAGGCTGAATGATTATCACCAGGGATTTGGCAGGCGACATCAATCTCAGGATAATCAGGAGAAGTTAACCGCCAATTTTGGCTTAGGTTTAGACGAGTCATTTAGCCCCTTACTGAGCGATACCGCTTTGCTTTATTAAGCAGCCTACGCATAGCGTATAAGGGCGACAACTTAGATAAAAATGCTTTGTGGGAAGCATCAAAAATTATTGGTGTTGGCTGACGGAGTTTCAAGAGAAAGGAGGGAAATTTATAAGCTGCGTATGCCCAGAACCAATTTGCTCTAGCCCTTACCTGTACTTCCCGGAACCTAACTTGTCCTTTCCCAAAGGCTTGCATTATTTATTGCTGATAATTTTAGTTTTTATAGGTAGGTGGCTGATGTAGCTTAATAAAGGTGATAATCTAGCTTTAATCAAATGGCTGAATTGGAATATCATTAAGCATCGCTTAAAACATATAGCCAGGCAATCAAGTCGGATTCGTAAAGGTTGGTTCCACATTTTAGCCAACAATTAAAAGCATCTTAATGTTAGGAATCAATTAAGTATGAGAAAGGAAATCCCAGCTCCGGTTATTGCAGTGTTAGCGGATCATTTGCCAGTTATTGAAACCCACGCAGGATTGGACAATTTGTTTCTTCACGCTGACGCTCCCGGTGATCCTCCGGAAGGGTCTAAACCGGTTAAGACTCAAGCATGGCTACGTAGAATTAATAAAAAATCAGAAAATCCACTGATTGCACTCGGAAAACTAATTGAGTGCTATATGGAAATCCCTGAGCAGGATGAAAGTGAAAGCACACTCTTTGGGAACACATTCGAAAACCCCAAAAAGGAATTTAAAGAAAAATTAGAATCAATCTTAAGCCGTTGCCATTTAACTTACATGTCGGGTGGTTATGTATCTGATGGAAGCTCAGCACCTAGTAGGTCACTAGCTGAGCTCATTAAAGGTAGAGATATTCCCGCAATTGACACTGAGTTCAATAGAGCATTATCTAAAGTCAATTCCGAGCCTAGAGAGGCAGTATCCGCCGCATGCAACATCCTAGAATCTATATTTAAGACTTATATTTCAGATGAGCACTTGGATATGCCCCAGAAGCAGGACTTACAGAACGTATGGAAGGTAGTTCGCGCTAATCTAGGATTTGACCCCAGTCTTGTACAAGACGATGACTTAAAGAAGGTGTTAAGCGGTATTCTATCTGTTGTGGACGGTATCGGAGCTTTCAGAACTCACGCTAGTTCGGCTCACGGAGAGGGTCGTAAACTGTATAAGCTAAAGCCAAGGCATGCCCGGCTGGCTATTCATTCCGCACATACCTTAGCACTATTTGTATTAGAGACTTGGGATGAGAAAAGTGCCAAGTGACATGCTAACAAACGCGGCAATGGAATCATGAACATCTTCTGGCCTAGAAAACTGTATTCACCCCACATCGAGCTAGGTATTTCGCTGGAGAGAGGGTTATCTGTTCTCCGAGAGTTTGGGGAACCCGTTGAAACTCGCAATGACAATGGGCATTCGTTTCGAGTTGATTCGCCAGAGTTCGACGTGGCCATTTACGAGAAAGAGGGTATTGTAATTGGTGTT
The DNA here is from genome assembly GCF_005405585.1 of Agarivorans sp. Toyoura001. GTDB lineage: Bacteria > Pseudomonadota > Gammaproteobacteria > Enterobacterales > Celerinatantimonadaceae > Agarivorans. The sequence continues at coordinate 284,317 of NZ_BJEQ01000001.1, forward strand.
TGGTACAATGACCCAATCGGCCGCCTATGGTCAAAAGGAAAGTCCAAGAAAGTAGATTTGTATCTCCAAAGGTACGGCGACCTGAGTAATTGGGATATGCGTCAGGACAATGGATGGATGCGCTATCACTTTAATGACGCAGAAGGTTTGGCAATGGTTTATGGTGTTCACAACGATGTCATCCGTTTTAACCTCACCCGCAGCGCATAACAAACCAACTCACGCGGACGGATTTCGTGGACTAGAGGAAGTTAGGAAAATGAAACGCACTTTGCTTCCATTGTGGCTTCTTTTAGTCTCATGCCGAGACGCAGAAAGCTTGAACATCCCCAGTGAAAACCTAAATCTAAGTATTCACAAAAATGGACGACAAACGGCAGAATGCCTAATTCAGTTAGGTAGCGGTGAATATAATCAACTCAAATCTTGGTTTTCCAGCAACGAGAGAACTTGGAACAAAGCACCTGCCACTTACCTCCCACAAAAAATACTTCGCTCAGAAAACTTTAAAGCTGCGTTGTATCCAAATTACATTGTTATAAATGACGTTTGGCGACAGCCCTTTGATATGGAGCTTTATCAAGCCTTCGATTGCACTTAGTAAACCCACTTAGTAAACCCACTTGCACAAGCCGAATTCGGTACTCACAAACCTATAACCTTGTAGCCAACTTCTTCGGTGTATCAAACAAACATAAATCGGCGCTCTCCTCACTCCAATTTTGCCAATCTAACTCAGCCTCAATTACCGCCAGGCTAGCGGTAGGAAACTTAATTAAATCTTCACCCGTTAAGTAGTTAACGAGGTCTTCAAAGGCAGGGTTGTGCCCTACTAGCGCAATTTTGTTTATTTGCTTAGGTAAGCTTTGAATATGTACCAGCAAATCTGCCCAGCGAAATGTATATAGGCTGTTTTCACAAGTGATTTGAAGGTCGACCTCTAATTCACTGCCTTTGAGGTATTGGCTGCGCTGTGCTAACCAATATTCGCAGGTTTGTTGGGCTCGCAGTGCTGGTGAGCAATGTACTAATTCAAGCTGAGAAAACTGGCTAGCGTAGTGACTTGCCATAAGCTTTGCGGCCTTGTGGCCGCGCTCCGCTAAGGGGCGTTGTCTATCACCTAAATTTGGATCGTCCCAACTAGATTTAGCATGGCGAATTAACCAAAGTTGGCGAGACATACGCATACTCCTGCATCCCAAAAACAAAAAAGCCTGCAAAGCAGGCTTTTAGCATAAGTGAATAAAAACTTAAGGGCGAGCTAACATGTCGCCAATACCGATCCACTTGTAAGAGGTTAACTCCTCTAAGCCCATTGGGCCGCGAGCATGCAGCTTTTGGGTAGATACTGCCACTTCGGCACCTAAGCCAAATTGCGCGCCATCGGTGAAACGGGTTGAAGCATTAACGTAAACAGCGGCAGAACCAGCAGCATTCACAAAACGTTCTACCGAGTTTAAGTTATTCGACAAAATTGCGTCTGAATGGCTCGCATTATGCGTACGCATGTGAGCAATTGCTTCTTCTACATCGGCAACCACTTTTACACCCAAGGTGTAGCTTAGCCATTCTGTATCAAAGTCACCTTCGCCCGCTGCTTGTAAGTCTTTAGCATTGGCTAAACCCGCCATGGCGTTTTCGGTAGCCACTAATTTAACCGATGAATTGTTCATGCACTCGGCTAACATTGGCAATAACTCTGCGGCAACATTTTGGTCCACCAATAGGCTGTCTAGTGCATTACAGGCAGAAGGACGCTGAACTTTTGAATTCTCTATAACATTAAGAGCAGCAGCCAAATCCACTGAGTTATCTACATAGATATGGCTAATGCCAAAGCCGCCAATAATCACCGGTATGGTGCTGTTCTCTTGACACATTTTATGCAAACCCGCGCCGCCACGCGGAATAATCATATCCACGTAATCGTCTAAGCGCAGCAATTCGCCTACTAGCTCGCGATCTGGTTTTTCAATGTATTGCACTGCTGCCGCTGGCAAACCTGTTTGCTCTAAGGCTGATTGAATGACCGACACAAGCGCCATGTTTGAATGGAAGGTTTCTTTACCACCGCGCAAAATACTGGCGTTGCCGGTTTTTAAACATAAAGCGGCAATATCAATGGTTACGTTAGGGCGTGCTTCATAAATGACCCCTACTACGCCTAATGGCACACGGCGTCGTGATAAACGCAGGCCATTTTCTAATACGCGGCAATCCATCTCGCTGCCGATAGGGTCGTTAAGTGAAATAACGTTACGCACGTCGCCAGCAATGCCCGCTAAGCGTTCGCTGCTTAGCATTAAGCGATCGAGTAAAGCTTCAGATAAACCCGATTGACGAGCTGCATCTAAATCAATTTTATTAGCCGCCAGAATGCGCTCTTGTTGAGCTTCTAACTGATCGGCAATGGCCGCTAGCGCTGCATTTTTTTGGCTAGTACTTAAGGTTGCTAAATCAAAGCTAGCTTGTTTGGCTTGTTGCCCTAGTGTTTGTAAACTCATTTGGAATTCCTATTTCAATACTAAATCGTCACGGTGAACAGCAACAGGCCCGTAGCCATACCCCAGGGTTTCTTCAATTTTCTCTGAATGTAAGCCCTTTATTAAGTCCATCGCTTTGGCTTGGTAGCGACAAACACCGCGAGCAACTTCTAAACCTTTGCTATCGACAATACGCACTACATCTCCGCGACTAAACTTGCCTCGAATAGCGGTGATGCCTTTTGGTAACAAGCTTGAACCACAGTCCATAATGGCCTTACAAGCACCATCATCCAATACCAACTCACCTTCTGGTGGAAAACCGGCCAAAATCCACTGTTTGCGATTTTCGAGAGAGGTATTGGAAGTAGGGAAACGTGTACCCACACTTTCCCCTTCGACTAAACGCGTAATCACATTTTCAGCATGGCCCGCAGCTATAATCACTTCAACCCCTGCTCTGCCAGCCACTTCAGCGGCTTGTAACTTGGTCGCCATACCACCAGTTCCTAAGCCCCCCACACTGCCACCTGCTAAGGCAATAATAGACGCGCTAATTTCCGGTACTACTTCAATCAATTTAGCATCAGAGTTGTTGCGAGGATCCGCGGTATATAAACCGGGTTGGTCGGTTAACAGTAGTAGCTTGTTCGCTTCACCCAAAATAGCGGCTAGCGCCGACAAATTATCATTGTCACCAACCTTAATTTCAGCCGTTGCTACTGCATCATTTTCATTAATGATTGGCACAATACCGTGCTTTAACAACGCTTTGAGCATATCTTTAGCGTTGAGAAAGCGTTCGTGATCTTCTAAATCTGCTCGCGTGAGTAGCATTTGCCCAACATGCATATCGTAAATACCAAACAGGCTTTCCCAGGTTTGAATTAATCTACTCTGGCCTACCGCTGCCAGCATTTGCTTGTTGGCAATAGTGGGCGCAATGTTATTGTGCGTGAGCGAAAGGTGTTCACGCCCGGCCGCAATGGCGCCTGAAGAGACCACAATTAGCTGATGACCCGCTTTACGCAACAATGCGCACTGTCGCACCAATTCGATCATATGGGCGCGATCAAGTTTAGAGGTGCCTCCAGTAAGCACACTGGTGCCTAACTTAACTACAATGGTTTGCTTCAACATGCTTGTTAACTATTCCAACTCGGCTAAAACGCAAAGCGAGTATTCTACCTGATATTAATAAGACGCACAGACTCTGTGCGCCATTTTTTTGCGGAACTCTTCGGCTTAAGCTGCCGGGAGAGCCAAATTGGGGGATAACGAGGGAGCAGCGCTAACGCTAAGTTCTAACTTTTGTAGGGTTACTAGCAGCTTTTGGTAAAACACGTCTAAAGAGTCTTGAACTTCTTTTTGGTGTTTTGCTGGAATGGCGCATTCTTGCCACTCGCCCTGCTTGTCGTATAGTCCGAACCAGTAATGATATTCAAAATTGTCTTCGCTCACACGTAGCTCTAGCCACCAGCCAAAAAACTCGCGTTCTTCTGCTGCTGGTTTGTCACTAACACAAGAGGCTAGGCAATCAAAAAAGTACTGTTCTTTACTACTATGTTCCTTGCGAAAGTACGGCCCCATAGCGGTAAATCTCGAGGTCAACTTTCCATGGCTTGGCCAAGTCACTTCCATGCGCTTAATCTCTCCACAGTGATGGTTGTTCAACAACATTTTGTATCACCATAATGACCACAATTAACTGAAATCACAATTGCTTTTGTAGCCAATGCGTGACCTTTGTGAAGATTTGGTTGTAATTTTCTAGTGAATCCACCTCTTTTAGCATTTCAACTTCACAATGAGATGAAGCCATATTTAACAAAGAGATATCGGTTTGCGGGCTAATTGCATCATTCTTACGCCCCACCACAAACATAGGCAGCTTGGTGCGTGGCCCACCTAAAATGCCTTGGGTTTTGAGGGACAAGGGTAAGCAACGATAAAACAAGCTTTCGGTATTGCCTGCGTTGCTCCCGCTGCGATTGGCTAAACAGTCTTGATACATTTGTGGCAAGTTTTGGAAACGCTGAATATCGGTAAACAATCGGTCTACTGGTGCACCCACCGTCACTACTGCGCGCAAACGTTGGGAAGCGATAAATGCCAAACGTGCTGCTACGTTGCCAGCAAATCGATAACCCAACATGGCAACCCGGGCATGGTCAACCCATGGCACTTCAGGGAGGTGGTCTAGCACGGCTAAGTGGATCTTGCTGCTGTCTTGTTGCAATTTCCAGTGAGAGCAATGCCCTGCACCTGGCAAATCGATACACAGCATGGCAATGCCAGCTGGTGCTAAGAATCGCTCAAAAAACGGATACAACTCGGTTTGAATGGTATCTAAGCCGCCGCTCACTAACACCACCGGTTTTACCGAATCAGTGTCTGGTAAATGCAAATAACAAGGCACTTGTTTGCCTTCAATAGGCACATTTATAATTTTGCATTGATACTGGCTGTGCTCCATAGCAGACACAAAATTACTATGAGCAAGCGCATGTGCAGAGGTAGCTAAATCGTCCCCTTTAAAATGCGGATAAGCCGCTACAGTGGCGCTGTAGCTGGCTTGCAAAAACTCACTGTAGGCCTGCTGTTGTTCACCTTCTTCAGCGGCTTGTTTAGCCTTAACTTGATGCCCTACCGCACGTTGCATCCACTCATAATTCCAGTTACCCGGTTGGTAACCGCCAATGGTGTCTAACAGCTCGCTGGTACGTGGTTTGTCGCACATGGCGATACTGGCAAACAAACGCTCGGTTTCAATGGGATCTAAGCCTAACCATGCCCAGTATTCTCGGCGTAACAAGCGATACCAGTTTCTGCCTTCTTCTTGGCCTATAGCGGTTGATTGAGCCGCATTAGAGTTTGAAACAGTGGAGGTTTCTACCACATTAATACGTGGCTTAAACAATACTTCGGATAGATTTTCCTTCACAACAACTTACTCGCAGTCTTATTAATAAATAAAATATACCATAAAAAAAGGTCGCCACATTGTGACGACCTTGTTTGTTATAAGGTTTTAGTCAGCTTTAGAAAAAAGCAAACTTAAGAACAAATACTACAGCCAGTACCCAAACGCTTAACGGTACTTCTTTATGGCGACCGGCTAACAGCTTAATCGCGGCGTAAGAGATAAAACCAATTGCGATACCGTCGGCAATAGAGAACGACAGCGGCATTAAAATAGCCACAATCGCAGCCGGAGCGGCTTCGGTTAAGTCGGTCCAATCTACGTTGATAAGGCCCGACAGCATTAAAGTACATACGTAGAACAAGGCACCAGCGGTCGCGTAGGCAGGGATCATTCCAGCCAATGGCGAGAACAATAGCGCTAAGATAAATAGCACGCCAACCACTACAGCAGTAAGACCAGTACGGCCGCCCACTTCTACACCCGCGCCACTTTCAACGTAAGAAGTGGTGCTAGATGTACCCAACATAGAGCCTGCAATAGTGGCACTAGAGTCAGCTAACAGTGCTTTTCTAAGATTTGGTAAATTGCCGTTTTCATCCAGTAATTTACCGCGCTGAGCAACCGCAGTTAAGGTGCCTGCAGTGTCGAATAAATCAACAAACAAGAAAGCAAAAATAACACTGATCATGGTCACATCTAAAGCGCCCATAATATCTAGCTGCATAAAGGTAGGAGCTGGATTAGGTGGCATAGAAACAATACCGCCATATTGGGTGTAACCCAATACAATCGACAATACCGTAATCGCCAAAATAGAAATAAGCACGCCGCCTTTAACTTTGCGGTACTCAAGACCAATAATCAGGAAGAAACCTAATGCCGCTAGAATCATCTGATGTGGGTTCTCGTGACCTAAGCTCACCAACGTAGCGGGGTTGTCTACCACAATGCCAGCATTTTTAAGGGCGATAAAACCAAGGAACAAACCAATACCTGCAGCAATACCTACACGTAATGTTTGCGGAATTGAGTTGATAATCCACTCACGAACTTTAAACAAGCTCAAGCAAATGAAAATAACACCCGATAAGAATACCGCACCTAGCGCTACTTGCCAGCTATGACCCATGCCAAGCACTACGCCATAAGTGAAGAATGCGTTTAAGCCCATACCCGGCGCTTGAGCGATAGGATAGTTGGCATAAAGGCCCATAATGAAACAACCAACCGCTGCAGCTAAACAAGTCGCAACAAATACTGCGCCTTGATCCATCCCTGTGGCAGCCAGCATGCTAGGGTTTACAAAAATGATGTAGGCCATGGTCAAGAAGGTGGTTAAACCCGCAATGACTTCTGTGCGCACATCAGTGCCATGCGCTTTCAATTTAAATAGTTTCTCTAACATAGCAGTGTATGTTCCTTGGACAGACAGTGGTTTAGTTGGCCGTTGTTAGGCATTCCATTAAAGCTAACAGCGGAAATCGCGAGGCATTATATTCGTGGCCTAAGTAAGATGCTACTGGATGATGAAGCCAACCTGCGCTAGATCAGCAAAAAAACCTAAAATCACCAACTCACAGCGTTAATATCCGCTAGAGCAGCACATTTATTTGGATTATCTGCCAGCGTTAGGACTTTTTTGATAGTGATTATCATGCTAACCATCAAGGCGAATTTAATGCTCTACTGAATCAGAACTTGTTTATAAACAATTATTCCAGCTAAATAGCTTAATACAGGCTTATATTCATAGAATTGAGCTGCTACAGTCTCATTCATTCTACAAATACAGATTTTAAGGTGACTTTGTGTCTACACTATCTTCGCTAAAACCACAGGCCTTGTGGCAGCATTTTGAAACCATGTGTTCTATTCCTCACCCTTCTAAGCATGAACAAGCCATGATCGATTGGGTGACAGGTTTAGCTAGCGAGCATCAGCTTGAACATTTTCAAGATGCTGTTGGTAATGTGATCATTAAAAAGCCTGCTACCGCTGGCATGGAGAATCGCCAAGGTGTGATTCTACAAGCCCATTTAGATATGGTGCCGCAAGCGAACAACGATACCCAACACGACTTCACTAAAGATCCTATTCGCCCCTACATTGATGGCGACTGGGTTACCGCAGAAGGTACCACTTTAGGCGCTGACAACGGCATCGGTGGTTCGTCAATTTTAGCGGTACTTACCAGCAACGACATTGAGCATGGCCCAATTGAAGCGCTATTTACCATTGATGAAGAAGCAGGCATGACCGGCGCTTTTGGCCTACAGGCGGGTGTATTAGAAGGCAAGCTGCTAATTAACACCGACTCTGAGCAAGAAGGCGAAGTGTACATGGGTTGTGCGGGTGGCGGCGATACCAGCATTAGCTTTGCTAGCGAATATCAAGCTACCAACACCCAACAACTAGCGATTGAGTTAAGTGTTACAGGCTTAAAAGGTGGTCACTCTGGCTGTGATATCGATACCGGCCGAGCCAATGCTAATAAACTACTAGTTCGCATTGTAGCTGCCATGCAACAGCAAGGTTTTGAACCTGTATTGTGCAATATTCAAGGCGGTAGTTTACGTAACGCTATTCCACGCGAAGCTAGCACTAAGCTGGTTTATAAAGCTGAACAACAGGCCGTTTTAGCGCAGTTTATTGCTAGCCAAATCGACGACATTGTCGGTGAATTTGGTGCAGTAGAAACTGACTTAGAGATCACCGCAGCCGCCATTGATACGCCAAGCCAAAGCTTGACTGGCGAGCTTTCTCAGCAAATTGTTGCCAGCTTAAATGCTTGTAGCAACGGCGTTGTTAGCATGAGCCAAGCAGTTGAAGGCGTGGTAGAAACATCACTTAACCTTGGTGTAATTAGCCAAAGCGCAGACAGCATCGATATTAAAGTATTGGTTCGCTCGCTAATTGACTCTAGCCGTTTACAAGTAGAAGCCAGCCTAGCCTCTTTGTTCAGCCTTACTTCAGCTACCGTTTCATTCTCTGGTGCTTATCCAGGTTGGAAGCCAGAAACTGACTCGGTAATGAAAACTCTCATTCAAGACAGTTACCAAGAACTGTTTGGCAAATGCCCGAATGTAATGGTGATTCACGCAGGACTAGAGTGTGGCTTATTTAAAAGTGCTTACCCTGAATGGGATATGGCGTCTTTTGGGCCAACCATCAAGTTCCCACATAGCCCAGACGAAAAAGTAGAAATTGCCGCTGTAGAAAAGTACTGGCAACTACTGGTAGCCGTATTGAAAAACGTTCCCGTAAAAGCATAAGCAATACCCACCAAGCTGGCATCCTGTCAGCTTGGTATCTTAATTACTCGTTACATTTTCAAATCAACTAGCCCCTCTCGCTATTTTCTAAACTACTTCTCTATTTTAATGATATTTCCATCAAGCATTAATCAACTTGTGCTAGTATCCTGCGCCATTAAATATCGATATAAAACAATTAGAAGGATCTAGTAATGAGTGAAGACACCTTAGATAAAAAGCTAAGTTTGGATAAAATCAATAAGCTAAGCAGTGGTTTCAAATTTAACGTTAAATTTGTGGCTGTATTAGTGATGATTGCGGGACTCATTTACACCTTAAGTAACTCATTTTTCTACGCTGAGCCAGGTTACATTTATCACGTAAGAACAGTAACCGGTAACGAAGCGGTAGTAACCGAGGTCGGCTATAAGTTTTATCCTTTTGGTCGATATAATTCATGGAAAAGAGCCATGACGGTTCAGGCCTTATCGGGTTCATCTACCAACTCAATTCGAGCCGAAAAAGATTCTGACAATTCTTCAGCTAGCTTGCCACCAATGAGCATCATGTTTTTGGACCAAGTTGATGCCCATGCTGAAGCGACAGTGCGCTTTTCAATCCCTTCAGATCATGAATCTTTTCTCCACCTAGCCCACGAGTTTAGATCACCAGAAAACTTGCTACGCACCGCCCTCATTCCTGCATTTAAAGAAACCTTGCAAGCCAACGCGTCTTTAATGGCAGCTGAGGAGTATTACGCAGGCGGACGCACCGAATTCAACTCTGAATTTGAAAACCAAATGAACAGCGGTATTTTATTGGTTAAACGAGAAGAAATTATCATTCATTCTAAACAATCAACAGGCAGTGCTAATGCCGCTTTAGGTACCGACCAAGATGAGTATGGCGATAATAGCAAAACCGTTTTTGTGGTAAATAAAGTACTTGGGGAAGACGGACTACCTTTACGTAAATCACAACGGTTCACCGATTTTGGGGTAACCGTAGTATCTGCTCTCATCACCGATATGCGCCCTAATGCTAAATTTATCGAGCGTATGCAATTAAAACAAAAGGCATCAGCCGACCGAGCAATCGCCAGAGAGCAACGTGTTCAAGAGGAAGAGCAACGTTTGTTAGCCATTGCTCGCGGTGAGCGTGAAGTTGCCGAACGTCAGGCCAAAGCGAAAGTAGAGCAAATACAAAAAACCACTGAAGCACAAACTGATAAGCAGTTAGCGATTACCAATGCTGAAAAATTAAAAGCTCAAGCGAAAATTTCTAAAGAAACCGCTGAAATCAATTTAGAAAAAGCGCGTATTGAAGCCGAAACCCAGCAAACATTGGCCGAAGCTGAAGCGTACCAAAAACGAGTGATTTTAGAAGCCGATAACGCCTTGGCGCAAAAGCTGGAAGCAGAAGTGAAAATTCAAGCGCTTTGGGCTGATGCTTTTGCTAAACGTAATGTGCCCACCAACGTATTTGGTGCAGGGGGTAATTCAGGCACACCATCAGGCAGCGATGCAGAAACTCGTGCCTTTATGCAAATGCTGACACTAGATGCCGCTAAGCGATTAAGTTACGACCGCGAGATCACTAAATAACAGAACTAAAACGGCAAAATCAGTTGCGGTGACTGGTTTTGCTGCTCTGGCGCTAGACCAATATGCAAACCAATCAATCGTACGGCTTTGCCCTTACCTCTTGCTAGCGCTTCGTTAAACAACTCCAATAAGGTTGTTTCATCAATCTGTTGGCATTGCTGCTCTTTGGTGGTTTGCTGAAAATCAGCGAATTTCACCTTTACGCCTAATTTATTCATTTTGGCTTGTTTAAGGTGCTTTTCACTGCGGCGTTTTAACTCTGGCAGCAAAGCCATTAAACGTTCCACCAAAATACCTTGGTCACCTTCGTCTTGCGCAAAGGTACGCTCCACCGCTACTGATTTACGTTGCCGGTCGTTACTGACCGCCCGCTCGTCCACGCCTTGGCAACGCATCCATAACATCTCACCAAACTTGCCAAAAATTTGTTTTAGTTTATCTCGCTCGGCACGACGAATATCTCCCCCCGTGTAAAGCCCTTGGTGATGCAGTTTTTCAATGCTCACTTTGCCTACACCAGAAATTTTTTCTAGGGCTAAGGTTTCAATAAATTCGCTTACTTGCTCAGGTTTAATCACAAATAAACCATTGGGTTTGTTTAAGTCTGAAGCAATTTTGGCAAGAAATTTCACAGGAGCGACCCCTGCCGAAGCAGTTAAACCGGTTTTATCAAAGATATCTTGCCTAATTTGCTCGGCAATTAAGGTGGCTGAACCACGGCAGGCTTGGCTACTGGTTACGTCTAGGTAGGCTTCATCGAGAGATAATGGCTCTATTGCGTCAGCATAATCATGAAAAATTGCCTGCACTTGTTGGCTGGCGTCTTGATAGGCGGCCATACGTGGCGGCACTAGCACTAAATCAGGACAAAGCTGCATAGCCTTATGAGTTGGCATCGCCGAGCGAATGCCATATTGGCGAGCAATGTAATTGCAGGTGGTTAATACCCCTCGACCACTACGCATGCCACCAACAGCCAGAGGCACATTGGCTAACTCTGGCTGGTCACGCATTTCCACAGCCGCATAAAAACAATCCATGTCTACATGGATAATCTTACGCTGAATTGAAGCTGGTGTTGTCAATATGCCGCACTCATAACTGTATATGCAAACAGTATAAAGCTGATATACGGAATTACCAAGTAACACTGAGCAGTTTTTAGCATGCTAACCAGCCAAATTACTATGGCTTGAACGCAAGAGCTTGAGTAGTATTGAAAAACCAATTTGCTGAAGGAAGTAAAACTGTGAGTGATGCACGACTAAGCCAACTGAGTGTTTATCCCATTAAATCAACGGCCGGTATCCACCTTAATCATGCTTATGTTGAGGAACACGGTTTAGCTTTTGACCGCCGATTTGTTGTTTGCCAGCCAGACGGCATACAGATTACCGCGAGAACTCACCCTAAATTGGCACAAGTCCATAGCGCGCTAAATCGCGATGGTTTGCATTTGCGCGCACCTAATATGGCAGCGCTTGATATTGTTTATAGCGAGTTCTCAGAGGATTACCGTGAGGTAATGATTTGGAAAGACAGCGTACAAGCGCAACATTGCCACCGCTCTTACGATGCTTGGTTTAGTGAGTATTTAGGCGAACCTTGTCACTTGGTGTTTTTTGGTCAGCAATCTCAGCGCAAAGTAAAACAACGAGAGAGTCAGGTTTCTTTTGCCGATGGCTATCCATTGCTACTGATTTCTGAAGCGTCGCTTGAGGATCTCAATTTGCGCTCTAGCGCTATTCACAGTATGGAACAGTTTCGCCCTAACATTGTGGTAAAAAATACCGAGGCTTTTGCCGAAGATGGCTGGAAGCGCTTTAAAATTGGTGAAGTTGAATTTGAAGTACAAAACCCTTGTTCTCGCTGTATATTCACAACTCTCGACCAAGCCAGTGGTCAATTTCATCCGAATAAAGAGCCGCTTGCTACCTTCGCCAAATATCGCCAAGGAGACGGCGGCAATGTGTATTTTGGGCAAAATGTTGTGGCTCTAAATAGTGGCAAAATCAGCTTGTACGACAGCATTGAAGTACTAGAAACGCGCCAAGCAGAGGTATATCCAGATACCTCTGAAAAACGGCAAGCTAACAGCACTCCCTCAGCTCAACAGTGGCAGCAAGGTGAGGCGGTTAAGCTAAGTTGCATTGCAGTTCAGCAAGATACCCACGATGTAAAAACCTTTGTCTTTGAGCCACCTAAACATTTACAAGCTACTTACCTACCCGGCCAATACATGGGGCTTGAACTTGAGATCGACGGCAAGCCTGTTCATCGTAATTACACCTTATCAAGCTCACCTAGCCGCCCTTATCGCTTAGCCATTACCGTAAAACGAGTGACCGGCGGCCAAGCGTCTAACTGGCTGCACGATAACCTTAAACCGGGTATGCACTTAAACACTCACGCGCCAAGTGGCGACTTCCACCTAGAGCAAAGTAACAACCAAAAGCTGCTATTGCTGTCTGCTGGCAGTGGCATAACGCCTATGCTATCGATGCTTCGTTACTTAAGTGACATGAATATCGAAAAAGACATCGTGTTTTTACACAGTGCCCATAGCGAGCAGGACTTAATTGCCGAAGCGGAGCTAGCCCAGCTCAGCAATAACTTTAAACACTGCAGTATTCGCTACACCCTTACTCAGAATGCCCCAGCCAATTGGCAAGGTTACCAAGGCCGCTTAAATCGCGGTATGTTAATGGACATTGCTGATTTAGATCAGCGAACAGTGTTTGTTTGTGGCCCACAAGCCTTTATGCAAAGCGCGAAAGAGCAGCTACTAGCTCTTGGGGTGTACGAGTCAGATTACTTTGAAGAAAGCTTTGGCCACCAGCTCACAGAGAAGGTGGAGACCAAACCTGTCAATATTCTGTTTGATAGCTGGGATACTTATGTTCAAGGCAATAATCAGCAGAACTTATTAGAGCAAGCCGAACAGGCTGGTTTAAACTTAAGCTATTCTTGCCGCGGCGGATTTTGTGGAAGCTGTAAAGTAAAACTGCAAAGTGGTGACGTTAAGATATTGGAAGATAGCGGCTTAACCGACGATGAAAAACAACAGGGCTTTATTCTTAGCTGCAGTTGTATTCCAACAAGCGATGTTTGTATTACTCAAGACTAATATGACATTCAGTAACTCATAAATTTATAAACGTTTACATACGATAGGAAGATAAAAATGAAGTTTCTTCACACCATGGTTCGAGTAAAAGACCTCGATGAATCACTTAACTTTTATTGCAACTTGTTAGGGATGACCGAAGCCCGTCGCTACGAGAGCGAACAAGGTCGCTTCTCTTTAATTTACTTGGCCGCAGATGAAGACTTAGCCCGCGTAAAAGCCGAAGACGCACCTTGCCTAGAGCTTACTTACAACTGGCCAGACGAAAATGGCAATCAAGAAAGCTACAGCGGCGGTCGTAACTTTGGTCATATTGCAGTATCGGTAGAAGATATTTACGGCTTATGCGAAAAGCTACAAAATGCCGGCGTTACCATTAACCGCCCGCCTCGTGATGGCCACATGGCATTTGTAGTATCGCCTGATGGTATTTCAGTAGAACTATTACAGCAAGGCGAGTCTTTGCCTGCACAAGAACCTTGGTTGTCTATGCCTAGTACGGGTTCATGGTAATTTTCAGCAGACACTAACACCATATGTAAACCAAGTGATACACCAAAAAAAAGTGAATCACTTGGTTTATTTGACCGAGCAGTCAAAAGTTGTATGGGAATGACATACCATTTTTTGATATGCTGCTTACAATTGTAAAACTATTGTAAAGTCGAATTTATGGATGAAAGCGACAAGATTATCGCTCAATTAAGAGAGAAAAATCGTCAACTGACCCACCAGTTACAAGACACCAAAAATCTTCTCAATATCACCTTAAATGACAGTGGTTTAGTACTATGGGAGCAACATATCCCTAGTGGACGGCTGAGCCTTTACAATTCTGAATACGGAAAAATTTGTGGTATATCCGCCACAAAACAAGAAGCGCTATACGAAAACTGGAAGTCTAATCTTCACCCAGAAGATAAAGAGCTGGCGATAAAAGCCTTTGACTCGATGATTCATGGCCATAGTGATGAGTACAATATTGAATATAGGATGCTTCACCAAGACGGCAGTACTCGCTGGATAAAAGACCGCGGCACCGTTCAACAATATGATGACGATAACCACCCGCTAAGAGTGATTGGTACCCATATCGATGTTACCCAGTTGCGCTTGGATCAACATCGTTTATCGAAACTGGCCCATCAAGATAACTTAACTGGCCTGCTAAACCGCCATGCCTTTGAAGCGCAGTTTAATGACTACTGCCAAAACATTGGGGATGAAGGCGGCACCTTAATGTTTATTGATTTAGACAAATTTAAACCAATTAACGACCAACATGGCCATACCGCAGGAGATCATATTCTTAAGGCTTGCGCGGCACAGATTCAAAAAAACAGTCCTGCTCACGGGAAGTGTGGACGGATTGGTGGTGACGAGTTCGCCCTACTCGTTCCCTATAGCGAACCACAAAAGTTGCAACAGCTTTGTCTGCAATTACTGAAAAGCTTTGATCAGCCCTTTAAATACAATCATATAGAAGTGGCCGTGAGCTTAAGCATTGGCGTATGTAGTTTTCATCGTCACAATGAAGACTTCAGCCAAATACTTCACCGTGCCGACCAAGCTATGTACCAAGTAAAACGCAATGGGAAAAGCAACTTTTCATTTTGGAATGCGAAAAGTTAACTATTTAGCAAAGCTGCTTAACCAGCGCTGAATTTGCACTTTACGCACAAAAAACAAAATACCAATAATCGCTAAATATATCACCGGTTCCAGCCAACCAGATTTAAGTGACCACCAAAAGTGAATCACCACCAGTAAAGCAATTGGGTAGATAAAGCCGTGTAACTGCAGCCAGCGGCGCCCCAAGCCCGTCTGTAGCTTTTTAAGCGAGGTAATACTCATTGCCAGCAATACCACAAAACCCAGCATGCCTAACCAAATATACGGGCGCTTAATCGTTTCCTGCCAAAACAAGCCCCAGTCTAAGCCTAGATCTATTAACAAGTAAGCGGCTAAATGCAGCAAGGCATAAGCAAACACATACAATCCAATAAGCCGTCTAAACGCTAACAAGCTCGGCAATTTAAAACGCCGTGACAACGGCGCTAAACACAAGGTAATCAGCAGTATGTTTAGCGCGCTGTTAGCAAAATAATGAATAATAGCCTGTACAGGGTCGCCGCCCCACCACTCATTAAGAACAGCTGCTACGCAGTATGCAAAAGGGCTGAGCAGCAATACATGCAGAGCGAGCCGCGTTTGCCATTGATGCTTGGCTAAATACTGGTTAATGCGCTTATTCACATCGGCTCCCATTAATAATAACGACTCAAATCCATGTCTTTGTACATATGGGCTACCTGTTTGCTGTAGCCATTAAACATTTCAGTGTCGATGCGTTTGCGCCCAAGCAAGCCAGCATCATCAATGCGTCGTTCCGAGGCTTGGCTCCAACGAGGATGGTCAACCTGAGGATTAACATTAGCGTAAAAGCCGTATTCACTGGGCCCTAAAAGATTCCAGGTTGTTGGTGGTTGTTTATCTAAAAAGCGGATCCTTACAATAGATTTAATACTTTTGAAGCCATATTTCCAAGGCACAACTAAACGCAGCGGCGCACCATTTTGCGCAGGTAGAGTTTTGCCATACATGCCCACCGCCATAAAGCTGAGTGGATTCATTGCTTCATCAAGGCGTAAGCCTTCTACGTAAGGGTAATCTATACCGCCACCGACAAAGCGGCTTTTTTGCCCGGGCATTTGTTCTGGATCGTAAAGAGTCTCAAAGGCAACATACTTGGCCGAAGACAAAGGTTTGGCCATTTTCAATAAGTCGCTAAGCGAAAAGCCAACCCAAGGAATGACCATCGACCAGGCTTCAACACAGCGTAAGCGATAAATCCGTTGCTCTAAGGCCATTTTGGCCATCACATCGTCGAGATCTAAAGTGACTGGCTTTTCGACTAAGCCATCAATGGTGATAGACCAAGGTGTAGGGTTAAAGTTGCGACTGTTTTTTGCTGGGTCGTCTTTAGCGGTACCAAACTCATAGAAGTTATTGTGGCTAATGGCTTTGGATTCTGGAGTGAGCGCATCATTGTGCAGCGGCGCAATATCGGTTTTCTGTAAGGCTCTACGCACAATGGCAGCTGGTTCATCGTCGTCACTACCAAACCACGAAGCCGCATGGCCGGTAACCGGCAGTAAACTGCTGGCGCCTGCGACACCTAAGCCTTTGATAATATTGCGGCGCTGTTTAAACAACGCCTCGGGGGTTACGGAAGATTCAGACTCTTCCCAATCACGCTTAAATTTCAACCACATAGCATCTCCTTTTTATAACAGACCACGTATGTATTGAATAAATTTCGTGGTGGGTTAATTTCTGCTGGCTATCCGCTTTAGGTGTTGATAGTCACCTGCTACAGGTAAATTCGTAAGGTAACGGCGCAACATGTCCATTGCCACAGCGGTAGCCATAATACGTACAACAGAGCGACTTCGATTACTTAATAGTAACTGTTGGCTAATACAGCAGTCGCCTTCGGCTAAAGTAAAGCACACCGTACCCACTGGTTTTTCCTCACTGCCACCCTCTGGGCCGGCAATACCAGTAATGGAAAGTGCTATATCGGCATGGCTGTGTTGTAACGCCCCCAAAGCCATTGCCTGACTGGTTTCGATAGATACCGCTCCAAATTGCTCAATAGTTTCTTTAGCAACACCTATGCTCTGCTGCTTAGCTTCATTACTGTAAGTAACAAAGCCACGCTCTAAATACGCCGAGCTCCCCGCCACTGCGATTAACTCCGCAGCTAGCATGCCACCAGTACATGACTCGGCCAGCACCAACTTTTTCCCTTGAGCAATCATCATTTGCTGTATGTGCAGCGCCCAATTACCTTGGTCTTCGGTAAATACGTTCTCCGCTAGCTCCTGGCGAATATGCTGGCTAAGCTGAGTAAACTGCTCATCTTGGCGGGGGTAAAACAACTTTACTTCAATGCTTGGTCTTGATGAGCGATAACCTAAACGCGCCCCTTCCGGTAACACTAGATCATTAAAGCGATCGTTAAGAGAAGACTCAGACAAACCAAAAGTATAAAAGCGCTTAACTTCACCTTGAGCACTTGGCGCAGCCGCTTTAAGCATAGGAAACCACTGCTCTTTTAGCATACGTTTAAACTCACTTGGCACACCTGGAGTAAATAACAACTTTGCACCAGCATGCTCAACAATAAAACCACAGGCGGTACCAATGGGGTTATCAACTAGCTCTGCTCCAGCGGGCAACATAGCTTGCTTAATGTTGCTCTCTGGCATAATGACATTTTGATCGGTATACCACTGCTGCAACTTATCTAACCAACGTTGATTAAGGGTAAGCGCTTTGCCTACCAGTTTGGCTGCAGCATCGGCACTCAAATCGTCTGAAGTTGGGCCTAAACCGCCATTTACTAATACCCAATCGCTACGTTCTGCGGCTTGATTTAAGGCATCAACAATATCGTCTAAGTTATCTGCGACCGTTTGGCGGCGGCTAAAGCTTAAACCAAGGTCATTTAACTCTTGGCCGCACCACGCGGCGTTGGTATCAGCAATATCGCCTTGCAGCACTTCATCGCCAGTACTCAGCATTTCAATCTTCATGGTTCGCCTTAATTTAGTGACTAACGTAAAACTGTTTTATGGCCGCAATGAGCGTTTGAATGTCTTGTTGATTCACATTTAAGTGACTCACAAAACGCATTGGCGAGCCAGCCGTCATCAGTATGCCTTGTTTAGCTAGTTCCTCCGCTAAAGGCCCCGATTGGTTCCTGCGGCAATTAGCGTAAACAATATTGGTTTGAACGGCGCTTGGGTCACACTCAAGTTCTTCTATACTCGCCAACTGTTCAGCTAAAAAAACAGCATTAGCATGGTCTTCAGCTAAGCGTTTCACATTATTCTCTAAGGCATAATGACCAGCGGCGGCAATAATCCCGGCTTGGCGCATACCGCCACCTAGCATTTTGCGAATACGAGTGGCTGTAGTAATTAGCTCTTCACTACCCAGTAACAATGAACCGATTGGCGCACCTAAGCCTTTAGACAAACAAATTGTAAAGCTGTCGAAAGGAGCAACCAGTTTACGTTCATCTTGGCCACTTTTTATAATGGCGTTAAATACACGCGCACCATCTAAATGTAGTGCCAAATTGTGCTGATCAACAAAGGGGCGCAAACTGTTTACATAGTCCATGGGCAGCACTTTCCCACCAATGGTGTTTTCCAGAGATAACAAACGGCTTTTAGCAAAATGAAAGTCGTCTGATTTAATGGCTGCTTTAACTTTGCTTAGACACAAGCTGCCGTCACTGCTGTTCTCTACCGGCTGCGGTTGCACGCTGCCTAATACAGCGGCTCCACCGCCTTCGTATTTGTAGTTATGCGCATTTTGACCACAAATATACTCATCGCCCCGCTGACAGTGAGCCATAATAGCCAACAAATTAGCTTGGGTGCCCGAGCTACAAAATAACGCAGCCTGTTTGCCCATTCGCTCTGCAGCGTAATCTTGTAGTTTATTTACCGTAGGATCATCACCATAAACATCGTCTCCTACAAGCGCACGACTCATTAAATCCCGCATTGCTTTACTAGGCTGAGTTACTGTATCACTTCTAAAATCGCTCATTATTCTGCCTCTTGGATATTAGCCTGTAACCATTGCATGGGATCAGGGTAGTTAAATTGATAACCTAAGGTTGTTTTAATTTTTTGATTGGAAATAACTTTATTGGAACTCGCCCCTTCAACAAAATGAGGAGGCGGAAGCGTTAGCTGCTCGGCGGCTAACTGGTAAAACGCTTGCTTGCTGGGGTGTTCACTAGCACTGGCATTAAAATCTTCTCCCCATTGGTCACGCTTGATCAGCTGAGTGATTAAGCCAATACAATCACTTCGATGAATAATGTTAATAGGGCTTAAAGGGCCGCTAACGGTTTTTCCCGACAAAAATCGGCCGGGCTTACGCTGCCCACCTACCAAGCCTGAAAAACGCAACACCGTTGCTTGGAAAGCAGAATGACTGAATATTTGATCTTCAATCTGTTTTAAAGCCCTACCTGAAGTGGTTTCTGCCAAGCGTTCGCTTAGCTCATCAACTACACCTTGTTGAGATCCATACACTGAAGTGGAGGATATAAAGAGAATTTTCTTAACCGTCTGCTGCTCGGCTGCACGTAACAGCGCGTTTATTTGTGCGATATGGAATTCAGCAGTATTAGTTTTTCTGCCAGGAGGAATATTAATGATCAATAAATCGCAGTTAAGTAAGCCCGCTATATCATTAGACTCCACTTGGGGATTTAGCTCTAATTGATAGGCCTTAATGCCCTGCGCCTGCAGTTTAGCGAGCTCGTGCAACTCACGTTTAGAGCCGTTCACTGAGTAGCCATCTTTTATCAGGGACTTTGCTAGTGGCAAGCCTAACCAGCCACAACCAACAATACTAATTCGTTTAATCACTTACTTTCCCTTTTTACCTTACTTAGCACCATTATGCAGTGAAACGTAGGCAAAAAAAAACGACCTAATGAATTAGGTCGTAACAGCAAGTTTTTTAGAATTGTTGATACCTAGAAAAGCTAAGTAATTCAAACAACTCTATACAGCGGGAAAGTTTCAATTAAGTCATCTCAAACTCAATCTTCAAATGCGGCTAACAGTTTGCACTCGATGTGAAAACGATACCAGAAAACGGTTTCAAGACAAGTCATAAAAAAGGCTGCAAGCAGCCTTATTAATGTTTATTTGAATTAGATCACGATTTTTTAGCAGCTGAGTCGCGAACGATCAACTCTGGAAGGAATTTTAGATCCATAACATTTGGACCGATCTCTTGACCTTTAGTCTCTAAAATATCAATGGCTAACTGCGCAGCGCGTTTACCCATATCTTCAATTGGGTAACGAACCGTAGTCAGCTTAGGATGAACAAAACGCGCATAGTGATTGTCGTCGTAGCCTACTACCGAGATTTGACCAGGGATATCGTAACCCTTATCACGCAGAGCAGATAAAGCACCAGCTACCATTGAGTCGTTGTAACCCACAATGGCACTAAACTCTACGCCACGTTCAAGTAGCTTCTCTACTGCTTGACTGCCACCTATTTCATCTGGGTAAGCGCGAGCAATTAACTCTTCGTTTAACGGACCAGACGATTCTTCCATGGCATGACGGTAACCCGACAAACGCTCTACACCATCGGAGAATGACAAATCATCAGTGGTAATAAAGGCAATGTCTTTATGCCCTTTTTCCAACAAGAACGATGTGGCTTTGTAACAACCTTCATGATTATCTAAATAAACACAACGATGCTCAAAACCTGGAATTAAGCGATTGATAAAAATAAACGGAGTATCGCAATCTGCAACCTCTCGTAATTCTTGGTCACTTAGTGCCATAGAGTGAACAATCACTGCATCACATTGACGCTGCAATAAAATGTCGATGGCATGGCGCTCTTTTTCTGCGCTATGGTGACCAGACATCACAATAGTGTACTTGTCAGACTCATCAACAATTTCTTCAATGCCTTTCATCATTTGCACGAAGAACGGACCACCGCCTAAATCACCAACGATAAGACCAATACAGTCGGAGCGTTTGCTCACTAAAGCTTGGGCAAAGCTATTTGGGCGATAATGCAGTTCTTCCATCGCTCTGAGTACGGCCTCTCGTTTCTCGGGTGCGACTTGAGCAGTATTGTTAATAACACGAGATACTGTTGATATCGAAACATTCGCCAACTGAGAAACATCTTTAATTGTGGCCAAATTACTTACCCTCTATTCGTCTGCAAAGCAGAATTAAACTTGAAATCCGAACCAGGCAAAACTATACCAAGCCAAAGCAAAACTTGATAGTTAAACTGTGTTTCTGAGTGTAAACTATGATCCAAAATCGGCTATTCACTTTTTATCTCTTCATGCAACATTTTGTTCGTTGCATCAACCAATTAAGCTAATTGATTATGTCACTGTTAAGTAAAATACGTTGTGCGTTAACCTTAGGCCAAGGCGTACTGTTGTCACCACCGGAGCCAACAGGAAACGAAGACCCATTTGAATTGTTTGGCGAGTGGCTACAGCAGGCAGAGAAGTCTGGCATTGTATTACCAGAATCGATGACGGTATCGTCAGTTGGGCCAGATGGTCGCCCCTCTGCTAGAGTGGTATTACTCAAAGAATTTGATGAGCAAGGCTTTGTTTTTTATACCAATTATGGCAGTAGAAAAGGCCAAGAATTAGATCATCAACCACTAGCTTGTATCACTTTTCACTGGAACATCCTACAACGCCAAGTTCGAATTGAAGGTCGTGTAGAACGAGTGAGCCACCAGCAATCTGAAGCGTACTTTCACAGCCGTGGCCGTGGCAGCCAAATAGGTGCCTGGGCAAGCCACCAAAGCCAAGTCATTGCTGAGCGTGAAGTACTAGAACAACAAGTACAACACTACAAACAAGAGTTCGCTAACAAACCCATTCCTTTACCCGAGTTTTGGGGTGGCTATAGAGTGGTGCCAGACAGCATTGAATTTTGGCAGGGTAAAGCCGATCGTTTACACGACAGGTTTCGCTACACCAGTGATGCAAAAGGCTGGAAAGTCGACCGCCTTAGTCCCTAGGCTGTTTTATAGAGCGCTAAACAAAAGGCGTAAGCTCTCGCATACGCCTTTAACAACTCTATTGACTCAACCATCCCATCACGGCTTCCATAGCAAAGCAAAACGCTTAAACCCAATGTCGAGTACTAATGACTTAGCCTTTCGGCTTGCCATAAGGGTAACCCAGTTCTTTTGGCGTTAGGAATGGCGTAATCTCTTGCTGGCGCCGATATTGATACACCACCTGGTAAGCTAATACACTTTGCACGTAATGGCGGGTTTCCTTAAAAGGAATAGACTCTACCCATACATCGGCAGGAACATCTCCCCTATCGGCTAACCATCGGCTCACCCGATGTGGGCCTGCATTGTAAGCTGCGGCGGCCAAAATTCGATTGCCTTTATATCGATTAAGCAAACCATCTAAATACGCACTACCCAATCTAATATTGTCTTCAGGCGTAAATAACTGCGTGCGTGAACGGTATTTAAAGCCAATTTTACGCGCAGTTTCTTTTGCAGTTGCAGGCATCAACTGCATTAAGCCTCGAGCACCTACAGTGCTTTGAGCTAGCGGATACATGGCACTTTCCTGTCGCGCGACTGCGAATAACAGGCTAGCTTCTACTTGGCGCTTATTAGCAAAGTACTCAAACTCTTTAGCAAAACTTAAAGGGAAGCGCATTTCTAGCTGATCCCACTGCTTAGCAACAATAGAGGCTTGAACGGCAAAATCTTGCCAATTATGGCTTAAGGCTAATACTCCTAAATCTAACTGGCGTAACAAGCTTGAGCGACGCAGCAAGGTATCCCATTCTGTGCGCGCCGAGTAATACTCCTCAAGTGCCAATAGCTCTTTCACTCTAAGTACCACTGGGTGCTGATTTAGCTGCACTAAAGTATCGTCAGAGGTTTGATGGAGTTGCTCCCCTAACTGATAATCTTGACCCAAGTACTGCGCGGCTAGAAATCCATGATAACTACGTTCTTCGGCCAATTTTTCTATGGTTGGGGTGGCGAGTTCTTTCTGGCCAAGTGCCACTAGCGAGCGAGCCTGCCAATAAATCCAACGTTCTTGCTGCTGTTTAGCCTCTGGCAAGCGCGCAATCCATAAACCAATTTGGTCCCATTTTTGCTGCGAAATGGCCAAGCGGAGCCGCCGCTCTATCGTGCTGGTATGGGGTTGTAAACGTAGCTGGCGGTCGGCCCATTTGAGCAACTCAGGGCTGGGATCACTTATCACCCTTCCAATTAAGTAACGCTCTGTACTATGGAATAAAGAGCTCGATTTGCTTAAGGGCTTCGACCAACGTTCGATATGCTCTACCGCAGCCACTAAATCTTTGCGCCCTAGGCGTTTTATGGCTAACAATGCAATTTCTTGATGGCGGCTAGATTGGTTTATTTTAAGTTTACCGGAGCTGATAACAACCATTGGTTTGGAGTAAGCATCAATCAACAACTTGGCATCAGATTTTTTTGAGTCTGATAAAGATTTAGAGAGGTATTTGAGTAAGCTAACTTGATTCGCTTGAAAGCTCAGTAACATCCGCTGCCAACGTAACTTGTCGCTAATATTGCCGGCTTTTTGCCAACTATCGAACAAAGGGTCACAAGACTTAGGACGGGAGCGCCCATGTAGCCACAAGCTTTCGGCACCTTGCCAAGCGTATTCAGCGTCGCCAACTTTTAAATTGGCGTAATAGTGATAGCACTGTAAATCTGTACTATTGGGTAGTTTAGGGTAAAAGTCGAGATAGCTTTGCCACTCTTTGCGCCGAGCCAGTTCCACCATAAATCGTCGCTGAATGGCGTGGCGAAGGTAGGACTGTGGGTTATCTTGCATGAATTGTTCTACCTGGTCTTGAGAGACCTTACGCATTTGGCCGCGTAACTGGTAATACTGAAGGTAATTATAAAGAGGATATTGACTTAGCTTAGTGAGAGACTTCTCCGCTTTATCCCACTTTTGGCTGCGCTGCAGCTTTCTTACTTCATTATAAGCTTGCTGTTGCGGAGTCAAATCAACAGCCTGCGCTAAACTCAGACTGCTTCCACAAATCATACAAACTACTACTTGCCACAACCGCTGAAGCATTGCTTATAGCACCCTATCACTGAGTCTACTGATATTTAGATTAACGCAGCATT
The DNA here is from genome assembly GCF_005405585.1 of Agarivorans sp. Toyoura001. Taxonomy (GTDB): domain Bacteria; phylum Pseudomonadota; class Gammaproteobacteria; order Enterobacterales; family Celerinatantimonadaceae; genus Agarivorans. The sequence goes on from NZ_BJEQ01000001.1 coordinate 308,468, forward strand.
GATTAATCGGCGAGTATATTCTTGCTTAGGTTGCGAAAAAAGTTGTTCGGTTTCGCCTTGCTCAACCAATTGCCCGTATTGCATCACCATCACGCGGTGACTTAAGGCGCGAATAACCGCTAAATCGTGGCTAATAAACAAGTAGCTAAGGTTATATTTTTGCTGAAGTTTTCGTAATAACTCCAACAATTGCTTTTGTACCGTGCAATCTAATGCCGAGGTAGGTTCGTCGAGAATCAACACTTCAGGCTTTAATACTAGCGCGCGAGCTAAAGAAATACGTTGCCGCTGCCCACCAGAAAACTCATGAGGGTAACGATGCATGGTATCGGGCTCTAGACCGACATCAATGAGCGCCTCTGATACACGCTGCTTAAGGGCTTGTTCGTCTAAATCGAAATGAAGATTCAACCCTTCGCCGATAATTTGCAATACCGACATTCGTGGACTCAAGCTAGAAAAAGGGTCTTGAAAAACAATCTGCATGAAACGCCGCAATGGGCGCATTTGTTTAACTGAATGGTCTTGAATAAATTCCCGTTTAAAGGCAATGCTTCCTTCACTGTCGGTAAGCCTTAATACCGCTTGAGCTAAGGTGCTTTTACCAGAGCCACTCTCGCCAACAATGCCTAGAGTTTCTCCACGCTTCAAATGAAAATCTATACCGTTGACCGCTTTAATGTGATCAACCGTGCGCTGTAAAAAACCGCGCTTTATTGGAAACCATACTTTGAGTTTGTTTACATCAAGCAACATCTCTTGCTTGGCCTCAGGCAAAAACTCTCGCACTGGCTCTGAATCGAGCAGCATTTTGGTATAAGGATGTTGCGGCTCTGCAAATAGCGCTTTGCAGTTATTAACTTCCACTAGCTCACCACACTTCATTACCGCGACACGGTCGGCATAACCGCGCACTACATTTAGGTCGTGAGTAATCAACAATATCGCCATACCCAATTTTTGTTGTAGCTCTTGCAGTAACTCTAAAATTTGTTGCTGAATGGTAACGTCTAAGGCTGTGGTAGGTTCATCGGCAACCAGCAGTTTAGGCTCTGTCGCTAATGCCATGGCAATCATTACTCGCTGCCGTTGTCCGCCAGATAACTGATGAGGGAAACTCGATAAACGTTTCTCTGGTTCAACAATACCCACTAAATCAAGTAACTCTAGCACACGCTCCCGCGCTTGCTGCTTATGCATGCCGCGGTGCGAACACAATACTTCACTAATTTGTTTTTCAACACTATGTAGTGGGTTTAGCGACGTGAGTGGTTCTTGAAAGATCATCGCAATTTGATCGCCACGCAGCGCTTGCAACAATTTAACCGGTTGATTAAGTACCGATTGCTGGTTAAGCAAAATGTCGCCTGTCACTTCAGCATTTTCACCCAGTAAGGATAAAATCGATAAAGCACTTACCGATTTACCAGAACCACTCTCGCCCACCAAGGCCAAAGTCTCCCCTTGAAATACATCAAAGCTCACTTTCTTTACTACTGGTTCAGGCAGGCCAAAGCACACCGATAGCTGTTTTACTTCTAATAACTTATTCATTGCAGCTACCTATACTCGTTTACGCGGGTCAAATGCATCTCGCGCCGCTTCGCCAATAAACACCAACAGGATTAAAATTATCGACATAGAGAAAAAAGCAGTAATACCCAACCATGGAGCCTGCAGATTATTCTTTCCTTGAGCCACCATTTCTCCTAGTGAGGGAGAGCCAGGAGGCAAACCGAAGCCTAGGTAATCCAAGGCCGTTAATGCTGTTAAGCCGCCAATAAAGATAAACGGCATAAAGGTTAACGTAGCGATCATTGCATTGGGCAGAATGTGTCGAGCCATAATAGCCCTATCGCCCACGCCTAAAGCCCGTGCGGCTTTTACATATTCTAAGTTTCGGCCGCGTAAAAACTCTGCTCTCACTACATCCACTAAGCTCATCCAACTAAACAGCAGCAAAATACCTAATAGCCACCAAAAGCTAGGCTGTACCAAGCTAGACAGAATAATCAGCAAGAACATTTGTGGCATGCCCGACCAAATCTCAATAAAGCGCTGACCTAACAAGTCCACTCGCCCACCAAAATACCCCTGCATGGCACCTACCGCTACGCCAATCACAGAGCTGCTTATTGCCAATACTAAAGCAAACAATACAGACAACCTGAAGCCATAAAGCAAGCGGGCAAATACATCTCTGCCTTGGTCGTCGGTGCCTAGCCAATTGATTAGCGTTGGTGGCGACGGAGAGGGTTCGGTGAGGTTGTAATTAATCGTGTCATAAGAAAAGTGCACCGGAGGCCAGATCATCCAGCCACCTTGTTCTTTAATCAGTTCTTGAATGTAAGGGTCTGAATAATCAGCTTCTATATCTAAATCACCACCAAATTCAAGCTCGGTATAGTGACTAACAATAGGCATCATCCATTGCTGTTGATAACGAATTAACACCGGTTTGTCGTTAGCAATAAATTCTGCAAACATACTCCCCACAAACAACAGCAAGAATAACCAAAAACTCCAATATCCGCGTTTATTAGCCTTAAACTGTAACCATCTTCGCTGATTAAGCGGGCTAGCTTTGGCACGTTTCCATTGTGCAACTACACCCATGCTACTGCCTCCCCTCAAAGTTGATTCGAGGGTCAATCATAGTGTAGGTAATATCACTAATAAGCTTCAAGATTAGACCAATTAAGGTAGACATATACAAGGTGCCAAATACCACTGGATAATCACGATTCACCACGGCTTCAAAGCCCAACAAGCCCAGGCCATCGAGCGAAAAAATCACTTCAATCATGAATGAACCCGTTAAGAAAATGCTTATAAGAGTGGCTGGCAAACTGGAGATAACCAATAGCATAGCGTTACGGAATACATGACCGTAGAGCACGCGATTTTCGGTTAAACCTTTAGCACGGGCGGTCAGTACATATTGCTTGTTAATTTCATCTAAAAAGGAGTTTTTGGTTAACATGGTTAAGGTAGCAAAACTGCCAATTACCATGGCGGTAACAGGCAAGGCTAAATGCCAAAAATAATCGCCCACTTTACCCAGTAAACTGAGTTCTTCCCAATTAGTGGAGGTTAATCCACGCAGCGGGAACCAATCCCAGTAACTGCCTCCAGCAAATAACACAATCAACATAATTGCGAACAAGAAATTAGGAATGGCAAACCCGACAGTAACCAATGTCGAACTCCATACATCAAAGCGACTGCCATGCTGCACCGCTTTGCGGATCCCCAAAGGAATAGAGATACCGTAAACCAATAGTGTGGTCCATAAGCCAAGTGAAATAGAGACCGGCATTTTCTCAAGGATGAGATCTACAACTGAGCTATCACGATAGAAACTGTCACCAAAATCAAAGCGCAGATAGTTGCCCAGCATATCAAAATAGCGCTCGTGCACTGGCTTATCAAAACCATAAAGTTGCTCAAGTTCTTTGACTAACTCTGGCGGTAAACCTTGGGCTCCGCGATATTGGCTAGAGCCGCCACCGCCGTTGTTGGTTTGAATAATCTCGGTGTCCACGCCAGAATCAACGCGGCGGGTTGCCGAGGTATCAATACCTTGAATTTTGGCAATGGCTTGTTCAACGGGCCCACCAGGGGCCGACTGAATAATCACAAAGTTAAGAGTCATAATCCCCAACAAGGTAGGGATCATTAATAAAAGGCGACGCAGAATGTAGCTAGTCATTGAGGTTTTATTCTACCCACCAGCTATCAAGACCTAAGGCGAATTTTGGATTACGCTCTGGGCGCTTAAGCTTATCCCAATAAGCCACCCTCCAAGCATTTAAGTGCCATTGTGGCACCACGTAATACGACCACAATAATACGCGATCTAAAGCACGTGTAGCATCAACCAAAGCTTGTCTATCATCAGCACCAATAACCGCTTCAATAAGTTTGTCTACTACCGGGCTATTTACCCCAATAATGTTACGAGAACCTACATGCTCTGCGGCTTTACTTCCCCAAAAATCGCGTTGTTCGTTACCCGGTGAAGATGATTGGCCAAAGCTGCCTACCACCATATCAAAATCAAACTTTTGCACTCGGTTAACGTATTGCGATACATCCACTACCCGTACTTCAGTACTAATACCGATTTTCTGTAGATTACGGGTATATGGCAGCACTATGCGCTCAAAGGTTTTTTGGTAAATTAAAAACTCAATGTGCATTTGTTTGCCGTTAGCATCAACTAATTGGCCTTTACTCAGGGTCCATCCGGCGCCTTTCAGCAAAGCCAAAGCCTCACGCATTTGCGGGCGAATATTACCGTCGCCGCGGGTTTTCTCTAGGCTAAACTCTTTAGTGAATACTTCTTCAGGCAATTGGTCTTTATAAGGAGCCAACAACGCAAGCTCCCCACCTTGTGGTAAACCGGTAGCGGCTAACTCTGAGGCGGCAAAATAACTGTCGGTGCGTTTATAAGCACCATAAAAAAGCTGTTCGTTGGTCCACTCAAAATCAAACAACAAACCAATGGCCTTGCGTACTTCTGGTTGGTTGAATAAGGGGCGGCGAGTATTAAAAACAAAGCCTTGCATACCCTGCGGGTTTTCGTTTAATAACGTGTCGGTGTGGATTTTTCCGCTATCAAACATTGGCCCTGTGTAAGCTGTTGCCCAATCTTTAGCACTTGTTTCTATGCGGTAGTCAATACGCCCTGCTTTAAATGCTTCAAGGGCAACTGAAGAGTCTCGGTAATACTCATAGTTAATGGTAGCTATATTATTACGGCCACGGCTAATCGGTAAGTCTTTAGCCCAGTAGTCTTTTACCAAGGCGTAACTCACTGAACGGCCAGTATCAAATTTGGCTATTTGATAGGGACCAGAACCCAATGGCAAGGTAAGATCGGCTTTAGAAAAATCATGCTGTTGCCAGAAATGTTTAGGCAAGATGGGTAATTGCCCCAAAATAAGCGGCAACTCACGGTTAGTACCATCAACAAAGTTAAAGCGTACGCTTTGTTTTGATTCCGCGACCACCTCCTTCACACTGCCATAATAAGCGCGATAAAACGGCGCACCTTTTTCTAGCAATAAGTTGAAGGTAAATACCACATCGTCTGCGGTCACTGGCTGGCCATCGTGAAAGCGAGCTTCAGGGCGCAAGTTAAAGCGCACCCAAGAACGGTCTTCTGGCATATCAATGCTTTTAGCTAGCAAGCCATATTGAGCAAAGGCTTCATCATTATTAGCGGTGAGCAAGGTATCGTATATTTGGCCTACGCCAGCGGCGGGATTCCCTTTAACAATAAACGGGTTAAAGGTATCAAATGTACCTTGCGCTTCATGAGTCATGCTGCCTTGTTTGGGCGCATTCACATTTACATAGGGAAGCTGCGTGAAATCAGCAGGTAAGGCAGGCTCACCGTGCATCACTAAAGCGTGAGAACGACTAAATTCCTCGGCATGAGCAAAACTAAAAACCAATATACAAAAAGCCGATAACAGCCGTTTCATGATGGGCGCTTCCTTATTGAGTGAGTTGAAACATCAACTTAACTAATATCTACACCTAGTTATACCCGACTCGAAAGCAAAAGATAAAGGGCTATTGGGAATATTTCCGCTGAAAACGTTGAATATATCGCTCCATAGCGCCTGCAGGGATTGCTTTGCTGGATAAATAGCCTTGATAAAAGGTACATCCTTGTTGTTTAAGGAATTCCAATTGCTGGCGAGTTTCCACTCCTTCGGCGGTAACAGTAAAGCCTAGATGATTAGCCATGGCTAACACCGCATCAACAATAGCCATGTCTCGACTATCTCGTGGAATATCTCTAATGAAGGAGCGGTCAATCTTGAGCTCATCCACTGGCAAGCGTTTCAAATAACTTAAAGAGGAATACCCAGCACCAAAATCATCAATTGAAAAACGCAAACCAATATTTTTTAGCTGTTCCATTTTGCGAATGGTATCTTCAGCATGCCCCAGCACCACCGATTCGGTAATTTCCAAGTTGAGCATCGCGCTATCCAATTGATAACGAGACATAAGCTCTTCAATTTTATCGACAAAATCAGGGTGATGTAATTGTTTAGCACTCACATTTACTGATAACTCAGGTAGCAACAGGCCCATCTTCTGCCACTTAGCCATGTGTTTACAGCTTTGCTCTAATACCCACATTCCAATATCGATAATCAGGTCAGATTCTTCCGCCATAGGAATAAACTCGGTGGGCGAAACAATGCTTTTTCCCTCTGGCTGCCAACGAACTAAGACCTCTGCACCCACTAATTCACCAGTAGACACCATATGTTGCGGCTGGAAATAAAGCAGCAGCTCTTTATTAGCCAAGGCGTTGCGTAAGGCATTGTTCATTTGCAAACGTTTATCGGCTTGGCGCTGCATGCCATCATCAAAGAACATTACAGTGCGTCGCCCGGCCGATTTAGCTTGATACATGGCTGTGTCAGCTTGCTTTAACAAATCTTCAGCGGTTTGGCCTTTACCTGGAAATAACGTAATTCCCACGCTGGCGCCTATATGCAGCGATTGACCATCAAATGGATAAGGAGCAGAAATAGTTTGAATCAGTCGTTTTCCGACAATATTGGCTTGCTGCTCAGCATGAGGCGGGCTCTCGCCCAAGTCGGCCAGTAGCAAAACAAATTCATCTCCGCCTAAACGCGCTAAAACATCCCCTTCTCGAATCAAATCTTGTAAACGATTAGCCACTTGTTGCAATACCCAATCCCCTGCAGCGTGCCCCAACGAATCATTAATATTCTTAAAATGGTCAAGGTCGATAAATAGCAAAGCACCAATAACATGCTGCTTTTTGGCACGACTAAAACATATCGATAACTCTTCATGCAGCTTACGCCGATTAGGTAAACCAGTGAGCTCATCATAAAAAGCTAAGTGCTGAATTTTTTGTTCTGATTCAATACTGGCAGAGATATCTTGAATACACACAACATAGTGAGTGACTGCCGAGCCTTTTTTATGCACCGCAGTTATGGTTTCCAATTGAGTATATTGCTGACCATTTTTGCGGGTTCGCTGCACTTCGCCTTTGCGCCGAACCGTGCCGTTAACTTCTTCAATAAAAACCGGATTAGGGCTGGCAAATATTGCGCTTAACTCACAACCTAATACTTCACTTGATGGGTAACCGGTAATTTGAGCGAAAGCCTTATTTACTTTTACAATACGATAACTGGCGTCGGTAATAATAAGGCCTTCATTACTTTCAAAAGCCACAGCCGACAGGCTCAATGCCTCATTCTGTTGATATTGCAAAAACTCTGCGTTTAAACGGGCGATGAATGGTTGGCACAAATGGCTTAGCCGTTCAGCGTCGAAGTCTTCATCAATAAAGCTAAACGCTATATAACCAACAACCCTATCTTGCTCAACAATTTGCTGCGCCCAATAGCCATTTATGTTGACCGTAAGTTCGGGTTGAACACTGGCATAATCGGGATAACATGCAGAAAAATCACTAATGGTCAGCCTTGAATGTTGTCTAATTGCCGCCAACAACTTGGGAGAAGCAGGGCTCAGTTTGTTTTGAACAAACTGACCACCGCGCCAATAAGCAATACAGGGTAATTGAGGAGCACGAGAGTCAAAGCGGGCTATATAAGCTTCATAAGCATTACAGCGTTTGGCTAACTGGGAAAGTAGCTCATTAAAGAAACCCTCGCTAGGTTGGGCCGCTAAGGCCAGCGCGAGTTGGGAGAGGGAAGCAATAAACTCAGAAGATGAAAAAGAGGAGTTCAGTACAGCTTTAATGGGCTTTTTACTGTCCATAGTGGTTAAAGATAAAGCTAGTTGTCCTTGGGTTTAAGAGAAATTCTAACTACCGACTAACATCAACCGCTTGTTATCTATTCCAATGTGCCGAATTAGCCATCAAGATTCAAGCGATTTTGAGGAATTTATAATACTTTTTGCTAAGCAGTCACATTGCTTAATCCGCTAAAGCTAACCCTTAAGAAATAGTGATCTAGATCTAGTTTTTTATTTCTTAAAATCGTATTCTGGAAGTGAAATAATTACTAGATAGTCTTTGGGAGGCTTATGATTATTGATATTACCAGTAAAACCATTTCTATTACCCCAACCATTCGCGAGCACATTGCCGCGCGCTTTGAAAAATTGGAAAAAAACCAAATCCCGCTCATTTCACCAAAAGTGACCATTACCACTGACAACAAAAAGGTAAAAATAGAAGCGAAGATTAACCTGCCAAACGGACAACTGTTTGCCAGTGATGCGCACCAAGATTTGAGTGTGGCCATTAACAACCTAGGGCAAAAGCTGGAACGCCAATTACACCGCTTCCAAGATAAGCCCAACGCTCACCGCGCTAGCCGCTCAGGGAAAGATTTCTTACGAGAGCCCGTTGAAGACGAGCTGAGTACCGAGGATGAACAAGCCGCATAAGGCTAAGTAATACAGGTAATGCCAAGTAACTAATCGCTTGGTATTACTTGACTTTACAGAGATTGCTTTTTAGTCTGACAGCATGAAATTATTAAACACCCGATTTTTGTTTGGTTTCTTTTTTACTCCACCCTTTTAGGGAGGCGGACGGAATTGGTGTAAAAAAGAAAACACACAGAATCCATAAAGCCTCCTACTAGGGGGCTTTTTTTTTAGACAGGGAATACAACATGGCTGACTTAGAGCAGATCCGAACAAAAATAACAGAGCTCGATCAATCGCTATTAAATTTACTCACCGAGCGTCGCCAACTTAGTGTAGAAGTAGCCAAAAGCAAAATAGAAAACCCAAAAGCGATCCGCGACCAAGAGCGCGAGCAACTGCTTTTAGTAAAATTAATCAATAAAGGTCGCGAGCTGGGTTTAGACGCTCACTATGTGACCCAGCTTTATCACACAATCATTGAAGACTCGGTGCTCTCACAGCAAGCTTTTTTGCAAGGTATTACCAACCCAGACATTCACGCCCAAGCAGTTCGAGTCGCCTTTTTAGGCAATAAAGGTTCTTACAGCAACATTGCTACTCATCAGTATTTCTCCCGTTACAAAAAGCAAATTGTTGAGTTTGGCTGCAGTGGTTTTCAAGACATTGTTGATACTGTGGAATCTGGCCAAGCAGACTACGGCATGCTACCGATAGAAAACACCAGCTCAGGTAGCATCAACGAAGTGTACGATGTGATGCAGCACACCAGTTTGTCGATTGTAGGTGAACTGTCTATTGCCATCGATCACTGTATATTGGCCCACCCTGCCGCCAACCTAGAACAAATTACCACCTTATATGCACACCCACAGCCTTACGCACAATGTAATTTGTACTTACGTACTTTGGCCAGTACCCGCGTCGATTTTGTAGATAGCTCATCAAAAGCCATGGAGGTTGTTGCCAGTGGCGATGATCTCACAGTAGGTGCTATTGGTAGTAAAGTGGGTGGCGAAATGTATGGCCTACAAGCCCTTAAAACCGACATTGCCAATCAACAGCAAAACTATACCCGCTTCATTGTGGTTTCTCGTAAACCGGTGGAGGTTGCTGAGCAAGTACCTGCGAGAACGACTTTTATTATGTCAACCGCGCAACATGCAGGCTCTTTGGTTGAAGCACTATTAGTACTTCGCGAACACGATATAAACATGAGCAAGTTAGAGTCTCGTCCGGTTCAAGGTAATCCCTGGGAAGAGATGTTTTATGTGGATGTATCTGCCAACGTTAAATCAGCGCAAATGCAATCGGCCTTAGCCGAGCTCACTCGCCTAACCCGTTATATAAAAGTGCTTGGCTGCTACCCCAGTGAGAATGTTGACCCTACCCTAATTCCACTAGAAGCACTGGCCAACAAACGTGACCAAAACAAAGTGGCGCCAAGCTTGATTAGCACTATCCAATCTGATGGCGCGCTATCAAGTCGCTCACATAAATCAACCAGCACCATAGTTCGAGTTGGCGATGTAAAAATTGGTGACGGCGGGTTTGTGACCTTTGCCGGCCCAAGTGCGGTGGAATCAGAACAGCAGATTATTAACTGTGCAGGCGCAACCAAAGAAAGCGGCGCTGCGGTTTTAGCTGCCGGCTGCTTTAAACCACGTAGTTCACCGTATAGCTTCCAAGGTTTAGGCGAAGAAGGGTTAAATTACTTAAATGCTGCAGGTAAAAAGTACAAACTGCCAACCATGACCGAAGTAAGCGCTGTTGACCAAGTAGTCACTCTAGCTGCCAAAGCGGATATATTGCACGTGCGCTCTCGCCATATGAAAAACTTCAACCTGCTCAAAGAGCTCGGTAAATCTACTCGCCCTATACTGCTAGAACGCAACAATATGGCCTCTATTGATGAATGGTTACATGCCGCCGACTACATTCTGGCTCAAGGTAATCAACAAGTTATTTTGTGTGAAGCTGGCGTAAGAACCCTCGAAGGCAAAAACAAAGTCACTTTAGATTTAGGCGCCATTAGCTTGCTACGCGAACGCACCCATTTACCGATTGTGGTAAACCCTGGCGAAGCAGTAGAAGATTTAAGCTCGGTAGCTCCAATGGCCAAAGCCGCCAAGCTATTAGGCGCTGACGGCATTGTGTTATGCGCTCACCCATCACCGAGTGATGCCAGTGTAGATGCTGATAAGTCACTAGACTTTAGCCAACTACAACAATTAATGGCTGAACTTTACTAGGCTAGATCAAAACTAACAAAGCCCAGCATCTAGCTGGGCTTTTATTGAGAATAATCTTTACTTTAAGGCTTTCGTTAACACAAACATTGCCGTTGAAACCGGGTAATTATCTAGCGTCATTTGGCATTGGTAACCTTGTTTTTCGTAAAAGGGCTTAGCCTGAAAACTAAAAGTATCCACATGAGCATAGCGGCAACCTAAACCAACAGCATGTTGCTCTAGTTGCGAGATTAACTGAGTGGCTAAGTGTTGGCCTCGATGAGACTCCTTTACCCAGAGCAACTTAATTAATAACCACTCGCCAAATATTTCTGCGGTTATTCCAGCGATTTTCTGCTCATGCTCATCGTAGCTAAAAAGAGCAAGAGATTCCTCTTTAACTCCCTTGAGGAAGGGCTGATTAAAGCTAATTAACTCAGTTCTAATCTCTTCTATCTCTTCTTTGCTAGCGTGGGTTTTCAGTTCAAACCTCATTAGCCCGTCCCCTGCTTCCAGTAGTATCTAATACGGTAGTGTTATTACACAAAAAAGCCCAGCATCTAGCTGGGCTTTTATCATCTTTTTGATAGCAACTTAGAATCGGCCGCGACCACCGCCGCCCATACCACCCATGCCGCCCATTCCACCTGGAGGCATCATGCCTTTCATTTGGCTCATCATTTTACGCATTCCGCCTTTACCCGACATCTTCTTCATCATTTTTTGCATTTGGGTAAATTGTTTCAGCAGCTTGTTTACGTCTTGGATCTGAGTACCAGAACCTGCTGCGATACGGCGTTTACGTGAGCCTTTAATGATTTCAGGGCGCTTACGCTCACCCGGCGTCATTGAGTTAATAATGGCTTCCATTTGATTGGTGAGCTTATCATTCATTTGATCTTTAACATTGTCTGGCACTTGGCCCATGCCTGGCAATTTATCCATCATGCCCATCATGCCGCCCATGCTTTTCATTTGCACCAGCTGCTCGCGGAAGTCTTCTAAATCAAAGCCTTTGCCTTTTTGTACTTTCTTGGCCAATTTTTGCGCTTGGTCTTTATCAACCTTACGCTCGACTTCTTCGATTAAAGACAGCACGTCACCCATGCCTAAAATGCGTGAGGCGATTCGATCTGGGTGGAAAGGTTCTAAGGCGTCGGTTTTCTCACCCACACCCATAAATTTAATTGGCTTGCCAGTAATATGGCGAATCGACAATGCAGCACCACCGCGCGCATCACCATCAGTTTTAGTAAGAATTACACCAGTGAGTGGCAGGGCTTCGTTAAAAGCTTGAGCGGTGTTGGCAGCATCCTGACCGGTCATGGCGTCGACCACAAACAAGGTTTCTACTGGCTCAACAGCTTGGTGGAGCGCTTTAATTTCGGCCATCATGTCTTCGTCGACATGTAAACGACCAGCAGTATCTACAAGCAATACGTCGGCAAATTGAGTTCTGGCTTCAGCAATCGCGCCATTCACAATATCAACCGGGTTTTGCTGTTCGTTACTCGGGAAGAAAATGGCGTCTACTTCAGCAGCTAATGTTTCTAGCTGTTTAATCGCGGCGGGACGATAAATATCGGCGCTCACCACCATTACTTTTTTCTTTTCGCGCTCTTTTAAATATTTAGCAAGTTTGGCTACCGAAGTGGTTTTACCCGCGCCTTGTAAACCAGCCATCATTACAACCGCTGGCGGCTGCGCAGCTAAATTTAGGCTTTCGTTAGATTCGCCCATGGCGGCTTCAAGTTCTTGTTGAACAATCTTAACAAAGACTTGACCAGGACTAAGGCTCTTATTGACTTCTTGACCTAAGGCGCGTTCTTTTACTCGTTTAACAAACTCACGAACAACCGGCAAGGCTACGTCGGCTTCTAGCAAGGCCATACGCACTTCACGCAGCGTATCTTTAATATTGTCTTCAGTTAATCGGCCGCGGCCACTGATATTTTTTAGCGTTTTCGAGAGTCTATCAGATAAGTTTTCAAACATGCTTTTTCCTGTTGATCATATAGCGAGCATAGTTCAGCGCGCACATTATACCTTAGCAAGGATATTCTAAAAGCTAATTCTAGCCCTGACTGTATTGGGCGCGTATACTGAACCCAAACAATCAGTTAGTTAGCGTTAAATCATGAATGTATTGGTTCTTCCTACCACTGTGTTTTATCTGTTGGCCGCGTATGTCTGCATAACCGGTTTACTGAATAAACGAAGTGGCGCAAATAAGTGGCTTTGGCTAAGTGCCGGCTGCGCTATGCTGCTGCATGGTATTTGGGAATTCCAACATTTGTTTTTGGCGCAGGGCCAAGATTTAAGCATTTTTAATGTAGCAGGTTTAGTGAGTTTACTTATCACGATGACCGTAACAGCGTTAGCCAAGCCCTTTAAGTTGTGGTTTGTTCTGCCGGTTGTGTATCTATTTGCCATAGTAACGATGTTACTCGCGGTGCTTATTCCCAGTGATTACATCATTCATTTGGAGCTTAAACCACAAGTTCTAATACACATTAGTGTAGCTCTTGCAGCTTTTACAGTGCTGATGATAGCGAGTTTATATGCCTTACAAATGGCCTATTTAGACTGGACCTTAAAGCGCCACAAACCTGGGGCTATTCACCCGGCTATGCCTTCATTGATGGGTATTGAGAAACAATTATTCACGCTAATTAGAGTTGGTTTGATATTGCTGAGTATTTCTTTGCTTAGCGGTTTTGTGTTTCTCACCGACTTTTTTGCTAATGGCCGCGGCCATAAAGCTATCTTTAGTTTAATCGCTTGGTTTATCTATTCAGCATTACTTTGGGGCCACCATTATCGAGGTTGGCGGGGTAAATCGGTGGTGATCTTGACGGTAATTGGTTCAATCTTGCTGAGTTTAGCCTATTTTGGCTCACGCTTTGTTAAGGAAATCATCCTTAGCTAACAATCTAACCTTGACAGCCCTTGAAGCCAGCATATAAATTAGGGCGGTTATATAAATCAAGGATTTTCCTGCTTGGACGACATATCTACGAGTAGCTTACTGATACTGCTCGTATTCCTCATTATTTGCTCTGCATTCTTTTCTAGCTCTGAAACTGGCATGATGTCGCTTAATCGCTATCGCCTGCGTCACTTGGTGAATACCAAACACAGTGCAGCGAGCCGTGTCGACAAATTACTGCAACGTCCAGACCGCTTAATTGGCTTAATCCTTATTGGTAACAACTTGGTGAATATTCTCGCCTCGGCAATTGCCACTATTATTGGATTGCGCTTGTTTGGCGATGTAGGTGTCGCCATTGCCACCTTAGCACTCACCTTTGTTATTTTAATTTTTGCTGAAGTCACGCCTAAAACCATGGCGGCGCTTTATCCAGAGCGCATTGCGTTTCCTGCTTCGCTTTTGTTGCGCCCGCTCATGAAGTTACTATTTCCGGTAATATGGGCCACCAATGGTGTTACTAATGGCCTACTTCGCTTATTGGGAGTAAACCCTAACAGCAAAGACGACGAGGCCCTTAACCCTGAGGAGTTACGCACTGTAGTGGATGAAGCCGGTACACTGATACCTAAGCGCCACCAAGACATGCTGTTAAGTATTCTTGACCTTGAAAAAGTTACCGTGGATGACATTATGATCCCACGTAACGAAATTGCCGCCATCGACATTAACGACGATTGGGACAGTATTCTCCGGCAACTGACTCAAAGTACCCATACTCGGATTTTATTGTTCCGCGACAGCATTGATGATTCGGTGGGTTTTGTGCATTCAAGAGACTCATTACGTTTGTTGTCTCGCGAACAGTTTGATAAAACGTCCATGCTGCGTGCAGCTAAAGAGATTTACTTTATTCCCGAAGGTACACCGCTGAATGTTCAGTTGTTGAAGTTTCAACGACGCAAAGAGCGAATTGGGCTGATTGTTGACGAGTATGGGGATATTCAAGGCTTAGTTACACTAGAAGATATTCTAGAAGAGATTGTGGGTGACTTTACCACTAGCATCGCACCTGCGCCGAGCGAAGAGATCCACCCGCAAATCGATGGTAGCTACCTAATCGACGGCACGGTGAACATTAGAGACTTAAACAAAGAGATGAGCTGGAAGCTACCTACCGATGGCCCCAAAACACTAAATGGCTTGATTGTAGAGCATCTGGAAGATATTCCCGAGGCCAACTTGTGCTTACGCTTAGCTGGATACCCTATCGAGATTGTAGAGATAGAAAACAATACTGTAAGCTTAGCGCGAGTGATGCCAGCCTTTTACGCTAAGCCAAAAGAGAAAACCAATTAGTCCACAATAATTGGATAAAAATATCTAACAAAAAAGCCAGCGTTAAGCTGGCTTTTTAATCGCAATTGTTAATTACAACTTGCCTAAAATCTCATCCGACAAACCTAGCTCGTCGTTCTTATTTACGCTAATGCCACGGTCTATGATGTTCTTAGCAATACTTTTTGCTTCGTCTAACGAGTGCATAGAGTAAGTACCACACTGATATTCATTTAGCTCTGGAATGTCATTTTGTTGCTCTACCGCTAATACATCGTGCATAGACGCTAGCCACGCTTCAGCAACCTGAGATTCATTAGGGCTACCAATTAAGCTCATGTAAAAACCAGTACGACAACCCATTGGCGAGATATCAATAATCTCTACATTCGCAGAATTTAAATGCTCGCGCATAAAGCCAGCGTAAAGGTGCTCTAAAGTATGAATGCCTTTTTCTGACAGAATTTCTTCATTTGGCACACAGTAACGAAGGTCAAACACAGTAATGGTGTCTTTGCTTGGCGTTGCCATGGTTTTTGCTACGCGAACTGCAGGAGCATGCATACGTGTATGGTCAACGGTAAAACTATCTAATAAAGGCATGATTATCTCTCTTCAAATCCTAGCTAAGCCAAGATGACTTAATGGGGTGTATTCAACCAAAAAACAGTCGCCATAGCCAGCTACTATCTAGATCTTCTTTACATTTATTATACTGTGCGGCGTAACGTTTAGAACGTTGGTCTACCGTACCGGCTACTTTTACTAACCATTGTTTCTGGTGATAAGTACCACGTTTATAGCCACCCCAGCCCTCGTGGTAGTTCAAATATTGGTTGCGTGCGTCCCACTTAGATACGCCGTTTATTTTATGGGTTTTGTTGGTAAACCAGCCCATAAAATCAATCGCATCATCAAAGTTAGTGCGCGAAGACCAAGAGTTTCCTGTTTCCCGCACATAATCATCCCAAGTCATGGTTTTGGCTTGGCTATAACCGTAAGCGGTACTTGCTCGACCAACCGGAATAAAACCAAACCAATATTGCATCGGTGGGCGAGCATTATGCTTAAAGCTAGACTCTTGATACATCATTGCCATAGGAACATGCACAGGGGTTCCCCATTTCTTGTTCATTTTCTTGGCTGATTTATACCAATCGCGCTTTTCTTCAAAAATACTACACAAGTTTTCAGGGTCTTGCGGCGGCGCACTACTGCATCCCGCCAATACACTTAAACCTAGAATGACTACCAAAGCCTTGGCAAACTTAACTACAGGCACTTCCTTATTTATTGGCATTCTCAAAGTACTTCACTAAAAAGTCATCAAAATCGAGGTCATCACCAGCTTCTATTGCTTGTTGCTCAATAAAGCTTTGCTCAGCCATCGCGCTAAAGTCTTGATCTTGCCAGTTAATACTCGTATGACCAAGCATCTCTTCGCGATATTGTGCAGCCCATTGCAAGCCTAAGCCGCTGTTATCTTGAGCCTGAGCTTTAAGCAAACGTAAGAAACGAGATGAATAGGTATTGTCATTACTGATATCAGCGATCACCTCTTCTAGAGCATTCGAGAAATCAGCGGCTTCACGTTGAACATCCAGCAATTCAGCGGCTTTACTCATCTGCTCAAGCAGCTGCTCAATATGCTTAGGTAAGCCTTGAGTTTGCCCGGCAATGGTCATCTCTAGTGCCGGATTACGCCCCTGAATAGCCACTATATTAAAGTTATCTCGGCTTTGCTGTAACTCGTTTTGGTCCATCTCTGGTGAGTCCATCAATACACACGCTAACAATAAACTATCAATCACTCTAACTTGTGACTCTGTTACGCCTACACCACTAAACGGGTTAACATCTAAAGCACGAATTTCGATATATTCAATGCCGTCTTCAGCCAATGCTTGAGAAGGTGTTTGCCCAGGTTTAGCCACCCGCTTAGCGCGAATAGGTGCGTATAACTCATTTTCGATTTGTAAAATATTAGCGTTAAGCTGGCGGTATTCACCCTCAACTTTCACACCAATATTGGCAAACTCATCGGAGTGAGTGCTTACTGCTTTACGGACACTTTTAACGTATTCACTAACGCTGTTGTAGTTGATGTCTAATTGATGCTGAGCCGAGCTGGTATAACCTAAATCACTTAAACGTAATGACGTAGCATAAGGCAAGTACAAGGTACCTTTACCCATGGTTTCAAATGCCAGTTCACTGTCGCCTGCATTCATAAACGAGCCACATAAAGCCGGTGAAGCACCATATAGGTAGGCAACCATCCACCCGTAACGATAAAAGTTACGAATTAAGCCCATGTAACGCTGAGAGATAAATTCAGCAATATCTTGCTGATCACCCTCCACTTTTTGCAGATTCTGCCAAAAGCTCATTGGTAATGAGAAATTATAATGCACACCCGAAATCACTTGCATGGCACTGCCATAACGATGACGTAACCCTTGGCGATAGGCGTGTTTCATTTTGCCAATATTAGACTGACCATAGTCAGCTAATACAATGTCTTCTTCATCACCAATGTAACAAGGCATGCTCAACGGCCATAAACGCTGGCCGTCTAGCTGCTTCATCGTTTCGTGATGAATATCGGTAAGCCGCGACAACACCTGTTCTACGCTATCTGATACTGGCGTAATAAACTCCAGCAATGTCTCGGCGTAATCGGTAGTAATTAGAGGATGCGTTAAAGCAGCGCCCAGTGCTTTAGGGTGGCCATTTGGCGCCAACTTCCCTTGTTCACAAATACGTAATGCTTCACGTTCAATACCACGTTGTATGCCTAGCACACCGGTATCAGCCATTGCTGCGCTCAGTTGCGTCAGCCGAGTTGTAAACTGTTGAGTCAAGTTGAACTCACTATTTGTTGTAACGCGTAATGTGGCAAAGCATAGCGAGTTCACTCACCTTTTACCACCGTCCGCGTAGGTCCTTTACAATGCAAGTTCTTGAACTGGCATACCTATTTTCTTTAATTCGGGTAACAGCTGTTCTTTGTCACCTACCACAACCACTATCATTTGCTCTGGTGAAAAGTACTTTGCAGCTAACTGCTGTAATTCACTTTGGCTAATGGTGGCAGTAATTTGATTTTGCGTGGCCACAAACTCTGGGGTTAGATCGAAGGCTAGCATTTGCATCAAAAACGAGGCTTTTTGCGAAGGCGTGGCATAGGCCAACGCTTCTTGTTGCGATACGGCGCTGCGCATATAAGCCAGCTCTTGCTCACTAGGGCCATGCTTTGAATAGGCGTCTAACTCTGTCAGCAGCTCTTTTATCGCTGGCGCCGTTGCGTCTTGGCGCACATCGGTAGAAATCACGAAGCTACCACCGTCTTTAAAGCCGCCAAAGCCGCTGCTCACCCCGTAGGTGTAACCCTTGTCTTCACGTAGATTCATGTTGATACGACTATTGAAATTACCGCCAAAGTTAAAGTTCATCAAATTGGCTTTAAAGTATTCGCCGGTCGCGTCGTAGGGCATCGCTGAACGACCAATTCTTATAACAGACTGCACCGCACCGGGTTTATCAAGTAGATAAATGGTGTTGTTGCTGGCCGATTTCTTCGCTACTAAATGCGCGGCTTGGCTAGCTTTACCCTGCCACTGTTGCTGTAAAGGCGTAAGTGCTGTTTCAAGTTGTTGCTGGCTTAAGTTACTCACCGCGACCAATTGGCTTCCGTCAGGTTGGTAATGTTGTTGCCAAAACTGTTTCACATCTTCAAGGCTTAGCGAGGCAATACTCTCGCGACTGCCATAACTTGAAGTGGCTAAACGGCTACCTTCGCCAAAGAACAAGCCTTGGCTAGCGATGCTGGCTAACCAACTAGGCTGGTTAAATTTTTGCTCAATGCTTTGTAGATGGCGCGCTTTTTCTCGTTCAAACTCTTGGGGGTCAAAAGCGGGAGTTAATAAACGTTGCTCTAACACATTTAAGGCTTGAGGCAATGTTTCGGTCAATGATGTTAAATTGACATTCTGACTGTACAAGCCGCCACTAAAACTTACCGATGCACCTAACTCAACCAGTTCATCGGCTAAATCTGCGGCTAAGGTTTGTTGAGTACTTTGCATCAGCATTTGCGCAGTAAGTTTAGCTAAACCTTCTTTACCCGCAGGCTCCGATACACTGCCACCGGCTAAGCGAAACTGCAGAGTTACGGTAGGTGTAGCTTGTTCTGAGGTGCCTAGTACTTGCAAACCGTTACTCAATTTAGCTTGCCATAAGTCTGGTAGTTTTACAGCAACCGCTGGCCCAGAGGCAGGCTCAACACTTCTATCGAAGTTATCGGTGACCTCGCGCAGCGCGAGTTGATTATCATCTAAATGCTGGTGCTCAGGCAGTTGGCGCGGCTCTGGTTGGTAGTTATCAGGCCCTGCAATCAGTTGTGTTTGCCCTTTAGGCACTACGCTCATCACCACTCGAGGTTTGTTTATTATGTATTGCTGATAAGCTTGCTGCACCTGCTTGTCATCAACATTTTTAAACTGTTCTAGCACTTGGCTAATATACAAAGGCTGACCAAAGAAAGTTTCACCAAAGGCGAGCTGAGTGACAACATCAGAGACACTTTCTAAGCTGTAAATGGTTGAAGCTTTTAATGAAGACCGTACTCGCTGCAAATCTTCGGCATTTACGCCCCGTTCAGCAAAATCATTAATTGCTTGATCTACGTCTTGTTGTAGCTGCGCCAACGTTAAACCGGCTTGCGGATTGGCGCGTACGTAAATTGATAAAGTACAGGCCATTTCACGGCAATAATGAGAACTACCCGCCGATAGCGCTTTACCACTTTCAACCAAAGACTGATGCAACAATGAGTTTTTGCCGCCACCTAAGATCTCAGAGAACATATCTAGCGCAACTTCGTCATCTGCACCTGCGTAAACCGTTGGGTAGCTAATGTATAACAACGGAATATGCACTCTGTCTTCCAAAGAGATATAGCGAGTTTCGCTAAGTTGAGCAGGAAGAGGGGTTATCTCAGGTACTTCGGGCCCACTTGGAATACTGCCAAAGTACTGAGCAACCCAAGCTAGTGTTTGATGTTCATCAATGTCACCACCAATGCTGATGACCGCGTTATTTGGCCCATACCAGCGAAGGAAAAAGGCTTTTAGGTCGTTCACATCTACTCGATTTAGATCTTCAATGTAGCCGATTGGCTGCCAGGAATAAGGGTGTTCACGAGGATACAAGGCTTCATCAACACGTTCCGACAACAAACCATAAGGAGCGTTATCTACCCGCTGGGCCCGTTCGTTTTTAACGGTATCTCGTTGGATCTCGAATTTCTTTTGACTGACCGCCTCAAGTAAAAAGCCCATTCTATCGGCTTCTAACCACAGTACTTTTTCTAACTGATTAGCCGGAACAGTTTGGTAGTAATTAGTACGATCTTTGGTAGTGGAACCATTCATGGTGCCACCCGCTTCGTTGATGATACGAAAATGCTCTTGATCACCAACATGCTTTGAACCTTGAAACATCATGTGTTCAAAGAAATGTGCAAAACCAGATTTACCTGGCTCTTCGCGATTTGAGCCTACGTGATAGGTCACATCAACATGTGCCAGTGGTGCGTTATCATCTTGATACAGCAATACCGTTAAGCCGTTTTCCAAACGGTACTTTTTATAAGCGATTTTAATATCACTATTATTGGCCTGCGAAGCCTCTATTAATTGGACTCCCTTAGGCAGGGTATCGCCGGGCTTGGGATCTATCTGAGTACAAGCTGCTAACCACAAGATGCTAAATACACTTAACCATCTAAGCACTATAATTGTCCTCTCTCTTATAAATTAGCTACAGAACTGCCCAGCCATATTAGCAAGGCGTAGCGAATGGTTTTACCAATCAACATTGCAATAGTACTTTGCCATACTGAAAGCTTGGCGGCTCCCGCAACAAAACACAACGCATCTCCAATAACCGGCGCCCAGCTCATTAACAAGCTCCAAGCACCGTATTTTGTTAACCAAGGTTTAGCTTTGGCCTGCTCACTTAAGTTAGGTAACCAAGTAAAATGTCGATTACCGTAATTAAAAGAGCCCCAGCCCATGGCAAAGGTGACTAATCCGCCAATAGTATTACCAATACTGGCAACCACTAATAGGCTAATCCACTGCTCAGGCACTTGGCTCACTAAACCAAGCAATAACACCTCTGAGCTACCCGGTAGCAAAGTGGCGGAGACAAAGGCGCTAAAAAATAATAAGGCTAACAATAGAACGACTTAATCAACAAAATAGTTCGCCGGCCATAAATTTCTTACATCTACAACATCCATACCCGCGGCATTAGCGGCAACGACGCCTGCATCGGCATCTTCAAATACCAAGCAGGCTTGCGGCTGAACGTTCATTAACTCTGCGCATTTTAAAAAAGTGTCTGGTGCTGGTTTGTGCTCGGCGACGAGATCTGCCCCCACAATCGCTTCAAACTGCTTAGCAATACCCAGCTTAGCCAATATCAACTCAGCTTGTTGCTGACTAGCACCAGTGCCCACCGCCATTGGTTTTTTACCAAGGTAGTATTCGAATACTTCAATCAACGGTGTCGCCAATACCTCACTGTTTACCAATTGGTGATAACGCTGTTCTTTTGCTTCAGCTACTGCAGCAACATCAATATTGCTTATATGGGCATCGGCAAGCAGCTTTTCAACCGATAAGCCCGTAGGCATGCCGCTCATGGCTAGCATTTGCTCGGAGGTATAAGGGATATTGAACTGTTGTAAAGCAAACTCCCAAGCCTGTTGGTGTTGCTTCATTGAGTCGATGAGGGTTCCGTCCATATCAAAGATAAAGGCTTCATAATCTTGGTATTGTTGGATATTCATTGAGCACTCGTAAACTACTCGGACTGAACAGCAGCCGATTCATGCTGCATCATACCAATAAGCTTTGACAAAGGTGGACTAAATTCTAAGCAAGCAAACAACAAAGGCTTCAGATACTGAATATCAAGCAAAGAGATAAACTAAAATGATTGTATGTGAAGCCAAACGAAGTTGTAGCGTAAAGCGCTTCTATTCAGCGTTAATGCAGGTAAACTAAAAGCTGTTCAATCACTTAAGCGAAGTAATAGGTAAGACTATGGTGCGTTTTTTCTTAATACCTTTGTTGTTGACGATATTATGGACGCTCTTTCTTTTTCATTTTGGCTTGAGCTTTAAACAAGGCCGAAAAGGCTACTATTGGATTATTGGTTTGAGTGCTGCGTTGATCGGTTTCTTCTCGTTGATGATATGGATAACCCATTAATTAGCCAATAAAAAAGCTTGCCGAGGCAAGCTTTTTTGGTTCAGCTAATAACGTGTTTAGCCACCAACAAGCGACAACAATACACCCGCCGCTACAGCACTACCTAGTACACCGGCCACATTCGGACCCATAGCATGCATAAGCAAGAAGTTATGAGGGTTAGACTCTAAACCAACCTTGTTCACTACTCGTGCAGCCATAGGTACCGCTGATACACCAGCCGCACCGATCAATGGGTTAATCTTACCACCGCTCAAGCGGCTCATGAGTTTAGCCATTAATACGCCTGAGGCAGTACCAATACCAAACGCCACGGCACCTAAGCCAAGAATACCCAAGGTTTCTACGGTTAAGAATTTGTCAGCAGACAGTTTAGAACCTACAGCTAAACCTAAGAAGATAGTCACAATGTTGATAAGTTCGTTTTGAGCAGTTTTGCTCAAACGATCCACCACCCCACTTTCTCGCATCAAGTTACCTAAACAGAACATACCGACAAGTGGTGTTGCTGCTGGTAAGAACAAGATAGTTAAGCCAAGCACTGCAATTGGGAAGATAATCTTCTCACGCATGCTCACCGGGCGAAGCTGCTCCATTTGAATTTCGCGTTCTTCTTTTGTGGTTAGCGCTTTCATGATCGGTGGTTGAATAATCGGCACCAATGCCATGTAAGAGTATGCAGCTACGGCAATAGCGCCGAGCAGGTCTGGTGCTAGTTTAGATGCCAAGAAAATCGCTGTAGGGCCATCGGCACCACCAATAATGGCAATGGCCGATGCATCAGCAAGGCTAAAATCGAAGCCCGGAATGGCGTTTAGTAAAATAGCGCCAAACAAGGTAGCGAAAATACCAAACTGCGCCGCAGCACCCAATAACAACATTCTTGGGTTGGCGATAAGCGCACCAAAATCTGTCAGCGCGCCAACTCCCATAAAGATCAATAATGGGAATACCCCAGTTTCAATCCCTACATGGTAGATGTAGTAAAGCAAACCACCTTCATCATTGAATCCCGCATTTGGAATATTTGCTAATACTGCACCAAAACCAATTGGCAATAGCAGCAATGGTTCAAACTTACGCACGATAGCTAAATACAACAGCAGTAAACCTACCGCCATCATGACCAGCTGACCAAACTCAAAGTTAGCTAGGCCTGTTTCAGACCATAGCTTAATTAATCCTTCCACTTTATGGCTCCCTTACGCGATGCTTAGCAGGACTTCGCCCACTGCAACCGCATCACCTTCTTTAACTAGAACCTCGTCAACAACCCCGGTTTTAGCGGAACGGATCTCAGTTTCCATTTTCATTGCTTCCATAATCAGCAATACGTCACCTTCTTGAACATTGGCTCCTGGCTTAGCCAGAACCTTGAAGATGTTACCCGCAAGTGGAGCTGGTAGCGCTTCACCATTGCCACTAGCGCTGCTCGCGACTGGCGCAGAGGCTGGTGTGCTTTGAGCAACGGCTTTAACACCATCAATTGAGCCTTCAGGACCAACATCAACACTGTACACTTGACCATCAACCCGCACTGAGTAAGTTTCTACTGCACCGGCTTTAACAGGAGCGGCAACCTTTACGTCATCAGCGCTTGGTACAGGTTCAAAGGCATCAGCATTGCCGCGATTCTCTAAGAACTTCAAACCAATTTGTGGGAATAAGGCATAAGTAAGCGCATCATCGATTACCGCATCAGCCAATTTAAAGCCTTTGTCTTTTGCGTGCTGAACAACCTCTGTTTCAAGACGCTCCATTTCTGCTTGCAGTAAATCAGCAGGGCGACAAGTAATTGCTTCAGCACCGTCTAATACGCGCGCTTGTAGCTCGGCGTTAATTTCGCCCGGCGCTTTACCATATTGACCACTAAGAATACCGGCAGTTTCTTTAGTAATCGTTTTGTAACGTTCACCAGTTAAAACGTTAAGCACGGCTTGGCTACCAACAATTTGCGAGGTTGGTGTAACCAGCGGAATGTAGCCCAAATCTTTACGTACTTTAGGGATCTCTAACAATACTTCGTCAAGCTTGTCGGCCGCGCCTTGCTCTTTTAACTGGCCTTCCATGTTGGTTAACATGCCGCCTGGTACTTGAGCGATAAGGATGCGTGAATCAACACCTTTTAAGCTACCTTCAAACTTCGCGTACTTCTTCCGCACTTCACGGAAGTAAGCGGCAATAGACTCTAGCTTAGTAAGGTCTAAGCCAGTATCGCGCTCAGTGTCCTCTAGCATCGCTACAATGGTTTCTGTTGGACTGTGGCCGTAAGTACAGCTCATTGACGAGATAGCCGTATCAATAATGTCTACGCCCGCTTCAATGGCTTTAATATGCGTAGGTAAGCTCAAGCCGGTTGTTGCATGACAGTGCAGTGCAATTTCTACATCGGTTTCAGCTTTAAGACGTTTAATTAGCGTTTCGGCTTCGTAAGGCTTTAACAGGCCTGACATATCTTTAATTGCAACAGAGTGACAGCCAATATCTTCTAAACGCTTGGCTAAATCTACCCAGTTGTCTAAGGTATGAATTGGGCTAGTCGTGTACGAAATCGTACCTTGGGCGTGTGCGCCACAATCTAGTGCCGCTTTAACTGCTGTTTGAAAGTTGCGAGGGTCGTTCATCGCATCAAAGATACGGAATACGTCCATACCGTTTTTAACAGCACGTTCTACAAAGCGTTCTACTACATCATCGGCATAATGACGGTAACCTAATAGGTTTTGTCCACGTAACAACATTTGTTGTTTAGTGTTAGGCATCGCCTTTTTAAGTTCGCGTAGGCGCTCCCAAGGATCTTCACCAAGGTAACGAATACAAGCATCAAAGGTAGCGCCGCCCCAAGTTTCTAAAGACCAATAACCAATTTGGTCAAGTTGCTCAGCAATAGGCAACATATCTTCGATACGAAGACGAGTTGCTAGCAATGATTGATGCGCGTCGCGCAATACAACATCGGTTAATGCAAGTGGTTTAGACATTGCGTTAAATCCTCTTTAGTTATTGGGCCTTCCGGTACTGTTGAACAGCAGCAGTAATTGCAGCGACAACAGTGGCATTATTGGCGGGTTGGGGAGACGTTGGCAAAGCTTGGCTAGGTTCGGGAATGTCAGCTAAAGGTGGTGCGAGTTTAGCTAAACCCATTACAGCCACAATTAATAGCGACAAAAACGAGAATACGGCGATCATCCCGACCCCCATTAACGTTGCTGCTTCTAAGAGCACCTCAGTCATATCCATCATATTATATAATCCACATCCTTTGAGATTGGCGTAAGAATTACATGTCAAACGACAAAAATCAAACTTGAATTTTGAATAATTATTCAAAACCTTGGTATTGTTAACTTTATTTTATCAATGACAAAATCCGCAATAATCCAAGACTTTAGCTCTTATACAGGGTAAACGCCCAAAGCTTAACAAATGATTAACATGCCATTCACAGTAGCTTGACAGCGTATTACTGTTAGTAATTTAGCAGCTTAACTACTCCAAAAGTAGTAATCGCGATCACAAGAGTTGGAAATTTGAGGTGCATAAGTGGTGAATAGTGATCTAGGAGTATTAAGAGAATGGATAATAAAAGAAAAAAGATGGCGCGCGTGGAAGGATTCGAACCTCCGACCGCCTGGTTCGTAGCCAGGTACTCTATCCAGCTGAGCTACACGCGCGTTGAAATCGATGGCGGTGAGGGAGGGATTCGAACCCTCGATAGGGCTACAAACCCTATACTCCCTTAGCAGGGGAGCGCCTTCGGCCACTCGGCCACCTCACCGCGATTTCGGATGCAGATATTACTGCTTCCAAAAATATAGTCAAACCTTTTTTACCACTTTTCTCTTGTTCGTTCAGCTTTCGAACAGTTCGCTGCCTTTTTGTTAGCTAACAGCTTAAAAGCTAAGCGGGGACTGCAAACATTATAGATTACCCAACATCAAAATGGCTTGAGCAAAGCCCTAAAAAACAAAAGGAAGCCAGAGGCTTCCTATAGTCAAATCATGGCGATAAAACGTGCGCTTAGGCGCTAGCGTTTTTCTCGGCTTGAATGCGCATGTAAATCTCTTCACGGTGCACAGATACTTCTTTAGGAGCGTTCACACCGATACGTACTTGGTTTCCTTTCACGCCCAATACAGTAACTGTTACTTCATCCCCAATCATCAACGTTTCGCCTACACGGCGAGTCAAAATTAGCATTCATTATCTCCTTAAATTCGTTTTCTTGTTCTTTAGCGACTTATCAAAGCTATTATTTTTCTGCTATTAGCGTATAGACTAGCTTGTTTAAGCCAAAGAGTCATCATTATTGCTCTAGGTTGTATGCACTATGCAATGCACGCACAGCCAACTCTAAATACTTTTCGTCAACTACCACCGATACTTTGATTTCAGAAGTAGAGATTAGTTGCATATTTATCCCCTCATCACCCAAAGTTTCGAACATTGTTTTCGCTACACCAGGGTGATTCATCATCCCTACCCCAACGATAGAAATTTTCGCCAGAGAATCTTTACCTTGAACTTCACGTGCGCCCAACTTGTTAGAGGTGTCCTCTAGCAGCTCTTTAGCCCGCTTGTAATCGTTACGGTGAACGGTAAAGGTAAAGTCGGCAGTATTGTCGCCCATAGAGTTTTGGATGATCATATCCACGTCGATATTAGCATCACCAATTGGGGCTAAAATAGACGCTGCTACAGAAGGTTTATCTGGCACACCCAAAATTGTTAAGCTTGCTTCATCGCGGTTAAACGCAATGCCTGAAATTACGGGTGACTCCATTTTATTTCCCTCATAACTGATTAAGGTACCGTTACCTTCAGTGAAACTAGATAAAACACGTAGCGGCACATTGTACTTGCCAGCAAACTCAACTGCGCGGATTTGCAAAACCTTAGCACCAAGGCTCGCCATTTCTAGCATCTCTTCAAAAGTAATGCTTTCAAGGCGGCGCGCCTTAGGCTCAACCCGTGGGTCGGTGGTATAAACGCCATCTACATCTGTGTAGATTTGGCACTCATCGGCTTTTAAGGCCGCAGCAATTGCTACAGCGGTAGTATCGGAACCACCTCGACCAAGCGTTGTTATGTGGTTCTCTGGACTGCGTCCTTGAAAACCTGCAATAACCACCACTTTATTCTGCTGCAAATGTGCTTGAATGTTGTGATCGTCAATACTAGTGATACGCGCTTTGCCGTGGGCATTGTCTGTATGCATGCGAATTTGATCGCCTGTCATCGATACAGCGTCACAACCTTTCTTCTGCAAGGCAATACTAAGTAAAGCAATAGTGACCTGCTCACCCGTCGATACCAGTACATCTTTTTCGCGTTCGGCGGCATTTTCGTCTATTTCATTGGCAAGACCCAATAAACGGTTGGTTTCACCAGACATTGCTGAAAGAACCACAACCACATCATCGCCGGCTGCTTTACTGCGAATAACTCGGTCAGCAACCGCTTGAATACGCTCAAGCGTGCCTACCGAGGTACCACCATATTTTTGAACAATTAGTGCCACTTGCTTTCCTTTTTCTTTAACACTTAATGCCTAGTTGATTACAGCTGCTCGTTTAACCACTCTTTCACTTTCTCAAGTGCAGTTTGCAATCCATCCGGATTAGAGCCGCCTGCTTGCGCCATATCTGGGCGACCACCACCTTTCCCCCCTACACATTGGGCGGCAATGTTCACCATTTCACCAGCTTTAACACGAGAGGTTAAATCTTTAGTCACACCTGCCACTAGGCTTACTTTTCCATCGTTTACTGTGGCCAATAAAATCACGCCACTCTCAAGTTTCACTTTTAGCTCATCTACGCTACTGCGTAAGGCTTTACCTTCAACGCCATCTAAGAAGGCAATTAATACTTTCACACCGTTAATTGTTTGTATTTGATCTGCGGCATCATTACTAGCGGCGCTTGCTAGTTTAGCTTTTAGTTGAGCAACGTCTTTTTCAAGCATCTTATTGCGGTCAACTAACTGCATCACTTTTTCGCCAATGCTGAACTGGTCGCCTTTCACTAAGTTGGCTGCTTTCTCCATTTCTTCAGCAATACGGTGTATTAGGTCTATTGCGAACTGTCCCGTTACCGCTTCAATACGGCGAACGCCCGCTGCAATCCCGGCTTCGCTGGTAATTTTGAAGAAGCCTATGTCACCGGTATGGTTAACATGGGTTCCGCCACAAAGCTCGGTAGAGAAGTCGCCCATGCTAACAACACGAACATCGTCATCGTACTTCTCGCCAAACAAAGCCATAGCACCAGCTTTTTTAGCTTGATCAAGGTTCATAACTTTAGTTATTACCGGCAGATTGCGGCGAATTTGCTGGTTAACTAAATGCTCAACTTGGCGGATTGAATTCATCGAAATAGCTTCAAAATGAGAGAAGTCAAAACGTAAGCGCTGAGCTTCTACCAGTGAGCCTTTCTGAGTAACATGTTCACCTAGGGTTTGGCGTAATGCAGCATGTAATATGTGCGTGACCGAGTGGTTTAACGCCGTGTTCCAACGTCGACGAGAATCTACTTTAGCCTTAACGACTTTTTGTAAACATAAGTCTCCACCTTGCACATAACCTTTATGCACAAAAGCTTTGCCTACTTTAATGGTATCTTGCACCACAAAGCTGCCGCCTTCATACATCAGTTCGCCAGCGTCACCAGCTTGGCCACCCGACTCTGCATAAAAAGGCGTTTTATCGAGAACGATAATCGCTTGCTCTCCACTACGAACGGTTGATTCAGCTTCACCGTCTTTAAACATCTCAACGATTTTAACTTCCGCCTCTAAGTGGAGGTAACCCAAAAACTCAGTTTCGCTATCAATAATTAAGTTATCGTTGTAGTCAGTGCCAAAATTGCTAGCCTGCTTGGCACGTTCTCGCTGCGCGCGCATTGCAGCTTCAAACTCAGCTTCATCAACACTCAGTTCACGCTCGCGCGCGATGTCTGCTGTTAAGTCAGCGGGGAAGCCGTAAGTATCATAAAGCTTAAATACCAAGTCGCCAGGAATTACCGAACCTTCGAGCTCATTTAAGGCTTCGTCAAGAATGATTAAACCGCGGTCTAATGTTTTTGCAAATTGCTCTTCCTCAAGCTTAAGGACTCGCTCAATAACTGGTTGTTGAGTACTAAGCTCAGGATAAGCCTCGCCCATTTCAGCGATTAGGGCGGGTAATAGTTTGTAGAAGAAACCTTCTGTTGCACCCAGTTTATTGCCATGGCGAACAGCGCGACGGATGATCCGGCGTAATACATAACCACGACCTTCGTTGGCGGGCATAACACCATCAGCAATGAGGAAGCCACAAGAGCGAATATGGTCTGCGATTACTCGCAGTGATTTGTTTTCCAAATCGCTGGTACCAATAATGTTGGCCGCGGCAGCAATTAGATTCTGAAAAATATCGATTTCGTAGTTTGAGTGCACGCCCTGCAAAATAGCAGCAATACGCTCTAGACCCATACCAGTATCTACTGACGGGTTAGGCAGTGGTTCCATGCTACCGTCTGCTTGACGATTGAATTGCATGAATACAACGTTCCAGATTTCGATGAAACGATCGCCATCTTCTTCAGGCGTTCCTGGAGGTCCGCCCCAAATGTGTTCGCCGTGGTCGTAGAATATCTCGGTACATGGACCGCACGGTCCAGTGTCACCCATTTGCCAAAAGTTATCTGACTCAAACTTCTTCTCTGGAGATTTATCACCGATACGAATAATACGGTCTTTAGGCACACCGATTTTGTTGGCCCATAAATCAAACGCTTCGTCATCGGTTTGGTAAACCGTAACCAACAACTTTTCTTTAGGTAACTTGACCACATCAGTTAAGAATTCCCAAGCGTAGCCAATAGCTTCTTCTTTGAAGTAATCCCCAAAGCTAAAGTTACCTAGCATTTCAAAGAACGTATGGTGACGTGCGGTATAGCCAACATTTTCTAAATCGTTATGTTTACCACCGGCACGTACACAACGTTGCGAGGTCGTAGCTCGTGAATAGTTACGCTTATCAATGCCTAGAAATACATCTTTAAATTGATTCATACCCGCATTGGTAAACAGTAAGGTGGGATCGTCGTGAGGAACTAACGAACTACTGGCAACTATTTGGTGATTTTTGCTGTTAAAGAAGCTTAAAAATGCATTTCTTACTTCAGCTGAAGTCATCTTCATGAATCTATTTCCTGGGGGTTTGTAGCAACTCGACATCGTGGTAAAACTCGGGGTTACTCGTCGATAGGCGCTAAAATAGGTGAAACCGTAATTAATCGCGACAATATATCACGCAGACCCATGCAGGCAAAGTGTTGAGGGCTTATTGCTGTTGTAGTTCGCTAAATAGCGTATTGATTAACTCAAAGTCAAAACCGCGGCGGTATAAATATGCAGTACATTTTTGCTTAAGTACGCGGTCAGAAGGGAGACCTTGTTTAAACTTTCGCTCAAAACATAAGGTTAAGCTTTGATACCAATCCCATTCAGGATCAGCCAGGACCTGATTAGCTAAGTCGCTATTGATGCCTTTGCTTTGCAGGTATTGTTTTATGTAATTACGCCCGTAACCTCGAGCTAATCTAGCGCGAGTTAAAGAACTAGCGTAGTTATGATCGTTAAGCCAAGCATTTTCAATGGCATAGTTAATCGCATCTGCGATTTCAGCTTCTTGGTAGTCCTTTTGTCGCAATTTCTGCAACAATTGCTGCTGACTATATGAACGCCTTGAGAGCAGATCGATGGTGGTGTGAAGTGCGCTACGATTGGTCATAATAAAAAGGAGCCTTTCGGCTCCTAATCAATTTATGCTTCTTGATCAGCCGGAGTTTCAGTAGCTGTATCTTCTTCAACAACTTCGGTGTTGTTAAGCAGGTTGTTACGAATCGTCATTTCAATCTCTTGAGCAACTTCTGGGTGCTCCTTCAAGTAATTTGAAGCATTCGCCTTACCTTGACCGATTTTGTTCCCTTTGTAAGAGAACCAAGCACCAGCTTTGTCGACCAATTTTTCTTTTACGCCCAAATCAACTAACTCGCCGTAACGGTTAAAACCTTCACCGTACATGATTTGGAACTCGGCTTGTTTAAATGGTGCAGCGATTTTATTTTTAACCACTTTAACGCGAGTTTCGTTACCAACGATCTCATCGCCACTTTTCACCGCGCCGATGCGACGAATATCCAAACGTACAGATGCGTAAAACTTCAGTGCATTACCGCCAGATGTAGTTTCTGGATTACCAAACATTACACCAATTTTCATACGGATTTGGTTAATGAAAATACACATACAGTTGGTTTGCTTAAGCGTACCAGTTAGCTTACGTAACGCTTGCGACATTAAACGTGCCTGCAGGCCAACGTGGCTATCACCCATGTCCCCTTCAATTTCAGCTTTAGGCGTTAAAGCTGCTACCGAGTCAATTACAATCATGTCAACGGCACCAGAACGCGCTAGCATATCGGTAATCTCTAGGGCTTGTTCACCAGTATCAGGTTGAGATACCAATAAGTTGTCTACATCTACACCAAGCTTTTTGGCATAAATAGGGTCTAGGGCATGTTCGGCATCAACAAACGCACATACCTTGCCCACTTTTTGAGCTTGAGCAATGGCTTCTAAGGTAAGAGTAGTTTTACCAGAACTTTCAGGACCATAGATTTCAATCACACGACCCATTGGCAAACCGCCAGCGCCTAAGGCAATATCAACGGATAAAGAACCTGTAGAAATGGTTTCGATATCCATGGTACGGTTGTCACCAAGCTTCATGATTGAGCCTTTACCAAATTGTTTTTCAATTTGGCCTAGGGCCGCAGCTAATGCCTTTTGTTTGTTCTGATCCATATCGCCCTCGTAGGTGCTTTTAACTATCTTAATGACCAGTAGTATACTGGGTATTCATACAGTATCAAGTTTATTCCAGAAAATTCATAAAAGAGTTTTGCCTATTCGGCTGACAGCTTTTATCCTTGCTGCTTCGTTTAGCCATTAACCGAGTAGTTCGATAAGACCCATGACTGAGACAAATCTAGAAAAACACACTCCTATGATGCGCCAATACCTAACGTTAAAGGCTCAACATCCCGAGATTTTATTGTTCTATAGAATGGGCGATTTTTACGAATTGTTTTATGACGATGCCAAACGCGCATCTGAGTTAATGGATATTTCCTTAACAAAACGTGGCCAGTCTGCTGGTACACCTATTCCAATGGCAGGTATTCCCTACCACGCAGCAGAGAATTATTTATCGCGCCTGGTTCAATTAGGTGAATCAGTCGCTATTTGCGAACAGATTGGCGACCCGGC
Organism: Agarivorans sp. Toyoura001; assembly: GCF_005405585.1. GTDB lineage: Bacteria > Pseudomonadota > Gammaproteobacteria > Enterobacterales > Celerinatantimonadaceae > Agarivorans. The sequence goes on from NZ_BJEQ01000001.1 coordinate 340,978, forward strand.
TACCAGTAAAGGGCCGGTGGAAAGAAAAGTTGTTAGAATTATCACACCAGGCACGGTGAGCGACGAAGCCTTGCTGGAAGAGAAACAAGATAACTTGTTAGTCAGCGTAATAAACCAGCAACAACAAATTGGTCTTGCTTATTTAGATATTGCCAGTGGCCGATTCGTGATTAATCAATTTACCGGTGAACAACAACTACAAGCCGAACTACAACGCTTAAACCCTGCGGAACTGCTCTACCCTGATGACTTCGAGTTTTATTCGGAGCTGCAAGCATACAAAGGTTTACGACGTCGTGGAGAATGGGAATACGATTTAGCCACCGCACAAAAAGTATTAAATCAGCAGTTCGGTACTCGGCATTTAGACGGGTTTGGGGTAAGTGAATACCCGCTAGCCCTTTCAGCAGCCGGTTGTTTAATGCAGTATGTTCAAGATACTCAGCGCACTGCCCTACCGCATATCAATGCAATTATCGTTGAGAGCCAAAATCAGTTTATTCAACTTGATGCCGCAAGCCGTAAAAACCTAGAGTTAACCCGTAACCTTGCTGGCGGCTACGAAAACACCCTAAGTTCGATATTGGACCGCAGCTCCACTGCCATGGGAAGCCGCTTGCTAAATCGCTGGTTACACCAGCCTTTAAGCAACCAGCAACAAGTGAGTGCGCGCCAAGATTGCATTGCTGAAATACTAGAAACCGACCTTTATCCTCTAGTGCAAACTGTGCTTAAGTCGATTGGCGATATTGAGCGAATATTGGCCCGCTTAGCCCTTCGTTCTGCCCGACCGCGTGATTTAGCGAGGTTGCGTAACGCCTTTAGTTTACTACCAGAACTGCAATCTTATTTAAGTTCTACACAAGCACTAGCGCCAATAGCTAAAAATATTGGTGAGTTTCCCGATACCTTAGCCTTGTTAGAGCGAGCAATAATTGATAACCCTCCTGTGCTCATTAGGGATGGCGGAGTGATTGCACCAGGTTACCATCGAGAGTTGGACGAGTGGCGAGACCTAAGCGAGGGAGCGACTCAGTTCTTAAAAGACATAGAACAACGGGAACGCGAACAATCCGGAATTGCCAACCTAAAGATTGGGTATAACAAAGTACACGGTTTTTACATTGAGGTAAGCCGCCTTTATTCCGAACAAGTACCCGAGCACTATATTCGCAGGCAGACGCTAAAGAATATGGAACGCTACATTATCGCGGAACTTAAAGAACACGAGGAAAAAGTGCTCTCTAGCCAAGGTAAAGCTTTGGCATTAGAAAAGCGGCTATATGAGGAACTGTTGGATTTGCTCATGCCAAGTTTGAGCAATATGCAGCGTAGCGCTCAAGCAATAGCTCAGCTTGATGTACTGTGTTGTTTAGCCGAGCGAGCGGAAAGCCTAAACTATGTACGCCCTCACTTTAGTGAACAATCGGGAATTAGTATTGAGGGTGGCCGACACCCAGTGGTTGAACACGTAAACGATACTCCGTTTATTGCGAACCCTGTAACGCTTGCAGAAAAGCGCAGACTGCTGATTGTAACAGGTCCAAATATGGGTGGTAAATCTACCTATATGCGCCAAACCGCACTGATATGTTTGATGGCTTTCATGGGAAGTTTTGTGCCAGCAGAAAGCGCAACGCTAGGCCCCATCGATAAGATTTTCACTCGTATTGGCGCGTCAGATGATTTAGCCAGTGGCCGCTCTACCTTCATGGTGGAAATGACTGAAACCGCCAATATTTTGCATAATGCCACAACCAACAGTTTGGTATTGATGGACGAAATTGGCCGTGGAACCAGTACCTATGATGGTATGTCTTTAGCTTGGGCGGTAGCACAAGCCTTAAGTAAAATAGAGTCGCAAACACTATTTGCTACTCACTATTTTGAGTTAACCCAATTGCCAGAAATCCTAGACGGTGTGGCTAATGTTCATTTAGATGCCGTGGAACATCAAGATACTATCGCCTTTATGCACCAAGTTCAGGAAGGGGCAGCCAGTAAAAGTTACGGCTTACAAGTTGCCGCATTAGCTGGAATACCTAAAGCTGTAATTTCACAAGCTAAACGTAAGTTAAAACAGTTAGAAGCGGCTAACCCTGCACCGGTAGATACCCCAAGCATTCCAGAAAGTGACTTAGCAGCTCAATTAAGCATGGACTTAGGCAGTGTTGAAGAACACCCGATACTAGATCAACTGCGTAATTTGGACCCAAATGAATTGTCGCCACGAGCGGCATTAGATTTATTGTTTAATTTAAAGCAGCAAGCAAATAGTTAACAGCACCAAACGAAAAACAAAAAAGGAAGCCCAAGCTTCCTTTTTTTATTTGATGACATCACTAGACTTTAAATAGTGAGTCTATAGATAGATTTTGTAACGACAGTATGTCACGTAAGCGGCGTAATGCTTCCACTTGAATTTGCCTTACTCGCTCGCGAGTTAAACCAATTTCTCTGCCCACATCTTCCAAGGTAGAGGCTTCGTAACCTAACAACCCAAAGCGGCGTGCCAATACTTCGCGTTGTTTGCTATTAAGCTCGCCTAACCAACCAACAATGCTATTTTTCATATCATCATCTTGGGTTTTGTGTTCTGGGCCGTGATCATTTTCATCAGAGATAATGTCTAATAATGCTTTATCGTTATCACCACCAATCGGGGTATCAACCGAGCTAATACGCTCGTTTAAACGAAGCATTTTAGTCACATCTTCTACTGGGCGGTCCAGTGTTTCGGCAATTTCTTCTGCAGTAGGTTCGTGGTCTAGTCGATGAGCCAGTTCCCGTGCAGTACGAAGATACACATTCAACTCTTTAACCACATGAATAGGCAAACGAATTGTACGAGTCTGATTCATAATCGCTCGTTCAATAGTTTGGCGGATCCACCAAGTAGCATAAGTTGAAAAGCGGAAACCACGTTCTGGATCGAACTTTTCTACTGCGCGAATCAAACCAAGGTTCCCTTCCTCGATTAAATCCAGCAGAGCCAAGCCGCGGTTGTTATATCGTCGTGCTATTTTAACTACTAAGCGCAGATTACTTTCAATCATCCTTTTACGCGCGGCTTCGTCACCTCTAAGGGCACGTCGGGCGTACAGAACTTCTTCTTCTGCGGTAAGTAAAGGTGAGAAACCAATTTCGCCAAGATAGAGCTGAGTAGCATCTAAACTCTTGGAAACATCGGCTTGCATGATGTCGTCTTTGTTAGCTTTTTTGTCAACCCTTGCGCTTTTAGCATCGCCAGTTGAAACACTTTTTAGTTTTACAGCAGTTTTTACTTGGGTCATAGCATAACCTCCCTGAACAAGACCTGATTGCTGTTATTATTATGTGCAATCTAGGCTAGAGTGCCGGTAGATATTTCTTTGGATCTACTGACTTTCCTTTGAAACGGATTTCAAAATGTAATCGCGTATCGGTTGTTCCTGTATCGCCCATATCGGCGATATGTTGCCCTACTACTACTTGCTGTTTTTCTTTTACACGTAAACGACTGTTATGTGCATAAGCACTTAAGTAATCGTCATTATGCTTTATTATTATAAGTTTTCCGTAACCTCTTAACGCGCTGCCCGCGTACACCACTCGACCCGGTGCTGAAGCTACAATTTTCTGCCCTTGGCTGCCGCGAATATCAAGGCCTTTATTGCCATTCTCTTTATTAGAGAAACCTTTGATAATTCTACCTTTTGTTGGCCAAACCCAGCCTTTAACTGGACCTTTTTGGCTGCTTACTACTACCTTAGGCGAGTTTTTAGCGTATGCCTTTGTTGACGTTGATTCAAGTTTTTTTGACGATTTCTTAACATCTTTAACTTGCGGCTTCACAGTTTTATGCTTATTCGTTTTAGCTTTGCTGGTTTTAACACTGCTAGCTTTCAAATTAATAGTTTGACCGACATAAATTGTGTAAGGAGCTGGAATATTATTTCTTTTTGCTAATTGTTTGGGGTCCAGCCCAGCTCGCCATGCAATAGAGTATAAAGTCTCGCCTTTTTTAACTTTATACTGCGAGCTGTTTAACACGCCGCGTGTATCTGCGTTATACACACCAGCATCGGTTACTGGCGCTGGACCACCTTCTCGACTACATCCCTGCAGTAAGCTAATGGCTAATATGAGGCAAACATAACGCAGATAAACCATTCAGTTAACGCAGTAGCAAATAAGCCACTACAGCTAACACAACAACTGCCCAACCGAGAATTTCAACATACTTACGTAATTGAGCTTCCATTTTGGCGCCGCCCCACTTCATTAAACCAGCAACCAAGTAAAAGCGTAATCCTCTACCGACCAAAGAAATCAGAATGAAAGGAATAAAAGCCATGTTTAGAATGCCTGCAGTCAAGGTAAACACTTTATATGGCACTGGCGTAAAGCTGGCGACAAAAATAACCAATACGCCCCACTGTTCAAACCATTCAAATGCGACATCCATTTTGTGTTGATAACCTACCGATCGAATCAGTGGCTCTACAACTGGCTCATAAAAAAACTGCCCAAGTGCATAACCTAAAGCGGCACCGAGTACCGAGAAAATAGTGGCCAGCATAGCAAAACGCCAGGCTCTGTTTGGACGTGATAAAGCCATGGGCGCTAACATTACGTCAACAGGGATCGGCCAAAAAATAGATTCGATAAAACTCATGCCCGACAAATATCGAACGGCATGGCGATGCTCAGACCAAGTCATCACTTTGTCGTATAAGGCACTAAAAATTTTCACGCTAATTCACCATTAATTAAAGGAACAAAACGCACAGGCTCTAAATTGTGTTGAGTAAAACCTTGTGCTTGTTTTTCGATTTGGACAAGTGTTTGTTGTTGCTGTTGCTCACCCACTGGAATAATCATTCGGCCGCCAACACTTAACTGCGCAACAAGTGCCTCTGGTATAGCAGCAGCTGCAGCAGTAACGATGATCGCATCAAACGGACCTTTGCTTGACCAGCCTTTCCAACCATCGCCATGTTTTGTTGCAACATTATGTAAATCCAACAATTTTAAGCGTCTTTTAGCTTGAAACTGAAGGGTTTTAATACGTTCAACTGAATAGACTTGGTCAACCAGCGATGCTAATACCGCTGTTTGGTAACCTGAACCGGTACCAATTTCTAGTACTTTCTTAGGGTTAGTTTGTAACAGTATTTCGGTCATTTTTGCCACAATGTAAGGCTGAGATAGCGTTTGCCCCTGACCTATTGGCAGAGCAGTGTTATCCCAGGCTTGATGAGCTAAGGCTTCATCAATGAAATACTGTCGTGGCAATTTAGCGATGGCGTTTAACACAGCGGTATGTTGAATTCCGTGTTGACGCAGTTGATTAACCAATTTCAAACTATTCGGGCTTTCGCCAAATTGCATTACCTTGCCTCCCAATCCTTGATCCAAGTATCTAGTTTGCCAATAAAGCTGTGTGCTGTCATATCTATCGTCAATGGTGTGATAGAAACGTAGCCTGCTGCGACTGCCGCAAAGTCGGTTCCTTCGCCAGCATCTTGCATTTCACCCGGAGGACCCAGCCAATAAATATCGTGGCCTCTAGGATCTTGTTGTTTCACCATGACCTCTGCGCGATGACGACTGCCTAATCGCGTTACCTTAAAGCCTTTGATTTCTGTCAAAGGTAAATCAGGAACGTTCACATTAAGAATTTGGTTGCTTGGAAGCGCATGCTCGCGCAATTGCGCTAACAACTTTAAGGTTACGCTAGCGGCGCTGTCATAGTGTTTGCCCTCGCGTCCCACCAAAGACACTGCAATAGCAGGAAGCCCTAAATTACGCCCCTCCATGGCCGCAGCGACGGTTCCCGAGTAGAGTACATCATCACCTAAATTAGCACCTGCGTTGATTCCAGCAACAACTATTTCTGGTAACTCATCGACTAACTCATTAATCGCTAAGTGAACACAATCGGTTGGCGTGCCTTTTACTGAGATGGTAGTTTCATCGAGATAAACAATCCGCAGCGGGTCTTCAAGGGTTAAAGAATTACTCGCGCCGCTGCAGTTTCTATCGGGTGCAACGGTTAATACTGGTGAAAGCTGCTTTAACGCTTGAGCCAAACATACAATGCCCGGCGCGTATACGCCGTCATCGTTACTCACTAATATGGTCATTGCCTTCGCCTTCACAATTAACAATTTCACGCAAAATACTTGTGGCGTAATTGCCGGCGCTTAAAAAGAAGCTGAGCACTAAATCATTACCCTCGGCTTTAAATGAAAAGTCTTTTGAACGAAGAGCTAATGCGCGACGCTCCATTTTTAAGCCAGCATCTGCTAGGCCTGAAACTATTTCTGGATAGGCCGCTAACACGGAGCTCTCGAACTCTAAGGCTTTATCTTGGCTCGCTAGCTCACCCTTTCCGACCATGGGGGCAGACAACTCAATTTCGCCTTGCTGATAACGCTCTAGAATATCTTGGTCAGCTTGTTCGGCTACAAAGTGTGCATTGCTCGTAGCAAACTTCATCACATCACCGTTGAGTACCTGAGTGAACAACTGCTGCTCAATGCGTTGGCTAATAGCATGATTGAAAACCAAACTGCGCGCGGCAGATAAATACATGCTGCGTTTTTCTCGGCTACGAATTCGTTTGCCAGCAAACATGCTTAAAGCATTATCAATATTGCTAGCACCTCGGCCAAATCGTTGAGAGCCAAAGTAGTTAGGTACACCAGATTCGGCAACTTTGCTTGCTCGCTCTAAAGCTTGCTCAATATCCGATACGTCTCGTAGGCGAATCACAAAATTATTTCCCGACAAAGAACCACGCTTGAGTTTGCGGTTGTGCCTTGCGGTTGCAAGCACTCTAACCCCTTCGCCTAACTCTTCAGGTAACGCAACATTGTCCTTGCCCGGTATTTGAATACTAAACCATTGGGTGGTGACCGCATGGCGATCTTTTAGGCCTGCATAGCTAATAACGTTGGGGTTTACCTGGCAGGCTTCTGCTAGCATTTTTGCTACCCAAGAGGTGTTTTCGCCCGTTTTTTCAATCTTCACCAACATATGCTCGCCGTCACCACTGAACTCGAACGGCAGCACTTCATCAACTTTAAAATCTATGGCGTGTTGCTTGAGCAAACCACTACAGCTCGGTTTACCGTGCAGGTAGTTAAGCTGCGAAATAAGCGTTAAATAATCACTCATTTAAATACTCTCCAATAATACAACCGCATGACTCGATATCCCTTCTTTACGCCCTTCAAAACCAAGTTTTTCAGTGGTAGTGGCTTTCACGTTCACTTGGCTAATGCTGGCATGTAAATCTTCGGCAATATTGAGGCGCATTGCTTCAATGTGCGGTGCCATTTTTGGGGCTTGAGCAACAATAGTTAAATCGAGGTTGGCTAACTTATAACCTCGCTGAGTAATTTGTTCGACGACTCGGCGTAACAAAATGCGGGAATCTATCCCCGCATACGCTTGGTCATTATCAGGAAAATGATGCCCTATATCGCCTAACGCTAGCGCTCCTAACAAAGCATCACACAAAGCATGTAAGGCGACATCGCCATCAGAGTGAGCAATAAATCCCTGTTCATAAGGAATTGCCACACCAGCAACTACCAGCGGCCCTTGACCACCAAATTTATGTACATCAAAACCGTGCCCAATGCGAATACTCACCCTACTACCTCTTTTTGTTGTTGCTGACTTAAATACCATTTGGCTAAGGCCAAATCTTCAGGGCAAGTCACTTTAATGTTGTCACTGCGACCTTCAATAATACTCACTGGCTGTTCCGCCCATTCCATAGCAGACGCTTCATCAGTGATTTTTTCACCAGCAGCCATAGCATTGCTGATGTTTTGTTTTAGCGATTGAACCAAAAACATTTGTGGCGTTAAGGCATGCCAAAGTCGCTCTCGTGACACTGTGTGTTCAACTTTACCATCAGCGCTTCGCTTCATAGTATCGCGCACCGGGCTGGCTAATATGCCGCCATGCTGATGTTGCTCGCAACTTGCGATAAGTAAACTAATGTCTTGATGAGTAATACAAGGCCGTGCTGCATCATGTACCAATACCCACTCATCATCATTAATGATTTGTAGACCTGCAAGTACAGAATCAGCTCGTTCATCACCACCTTCAACTGTTTGAATGCGTGGAGAACTAGCAATTGATAAGTCTTTAAACCAACGATCATTTGGATGGAGAACTACAATCACCTTCGCGATAGCAGGGTGACTGAGAAAAGCAGCAGCGGTTGTTTCAAGAATTGTTTTCTCACCCAAAGACAAATACTGTTTTGGGATACTTGCTTGCATGCGACTACCAATACCTGCCGCTGGTAGCAATGCAGTATATTGCTTAATAGAAGAAATCATTTATTAGTGATACTCGGAGTCAACCATTATTCAAGTTCTGAGGAAGGAATAATTCGGTAAAAGGTTTCACCCTCTTTAATCATTCCTAGTTCGTTGCGCGCCTGCTCTTCCACGGCATCTAAGCCGCTACGCAAATCGGCGATTTCTGCAACCAACACTGCATTGCGTTGACCAAGGTCTTGGTTAGCAACTGCATGTTTTGCCACTTCATCACGCAAAGCAAAATAGTCATTTAATGAGTTTTTGCCAAACCATAATTGGTACTGTAAAAGCAAAACAATCAGTATCAGTAAAATTTTAAACGAACGCATGGTTCCTCCCTGACAGAGATAATCCCATAAAGCCGATTGTTACTCCATAAGCGTTGTATGATTTATCTAAATCCAAGGCAAAAAAAATCCCCGCCAAAGCGAGGATTTTATAAAGCTATAGGCTTAATTCAAAAAGAATTACTGACCTTTAACTTCTTTAAGACCGTTGTAAGGTGCTTTTGAACCTAAAGCTTCTTCGATACGTAGCAATTGGTTGTACTTAGCAACACGATCAGAACGGCTCAATGAACCTGTCTTGATTTGGCCAGCAGCAGTACCAACAGCTAGGTCAGCGATAGTTGCGTCTTCAGTCTCGCCTGAACGGTGAGAGATAACAACAGTGAAGCCAGCGTCTTTCGCCATTTTAATTGCAGCCAAAGTTTCAGTTAAAGAACCGATTTGGTTGAATTTAATTAGGATAGAGTTAGCAATGCCGTTGTCGATACCGCGCTTAAGGATCTTAGTGTTAGTTACGAACAAATCGTCACCAACTAATTGGATTTTATCACCCATTAGTTTGGTTTGGTGTGCGAAACCATCCCAATCAGACTCATCAAGACCGTCTTCGATAGAAACGATTGGGTACTGTTCAGTAAGTTCTTGTAGGAATACGTTGAACTCTTCTGAAGTGAATTTTTTACCTTCGCCTTTAAGGTCGTAGATGTTTGCTTCTTTGTCGTAAAACTCAGATGCAGCACAATCCATCGCTAAAGTGATGTCTTTACCTAGCTCGTAGCCAGCGTTTGCAACAGCAACTTTAATTGCAGCAAGTGCCGCTTCGTTAGACTCTAGGTTTGGAGCGAAACCACCTTCATCACCAACAGCAGTTGAGTGACCGCCAGCTTTAAGAACTTTAGCTAGGCTATGGAAAACTTCAGCGCCCATACGTAGGCCTTCACGGAAGTTAGCAGCGCCAACAGGTTGAATCATAAATTCTTGGATGTCTACAGAGTTATCTGCGTGCTCACCACCGTTGATGATGTTCATCATTGGAAGAGGCATTGAGTAAACACCAGAAGTACCGTTTAGGTCAGCAATGTGAGCGTATAGTGGTACTTTCTTAGAAATAGCAGCAGCTTTAGCAGCAGCTAGAGATACAGCTAGGATAGCGTTTGCGCCAAACTTAGCTTTGTTATCTGTGCCATCTAGGTCGATCATGATTTGGTCAAGAGCAGCTTGAGCCAATGCATCTTTACCGGCTAGCGCTTCAGCGATTGGGCCGTTTACAGCTTCAACTGCTTTTAATACGCCTTTACCTAAGTAACGAGCTTTATCGCCGTCACGTAATTCTAGGGCTTCACGAGAACCCGTTGATGCACCTGAAGGAGCAGCAGCCATACCGATAGAACCATCAGCAAGATGAACTTCAGCTTCTACAGTTGGGTTACCGCGTGAATCCATGATTTCGCGACCAAGTACTTTTACGATATTAGACATTACTAATTTCCTCTATATAAATGAACTTCTAACTCTCTAAAAAACGTTACCCGCTAATTGATTCTAGCGAGCTTTATTAAATTCACCAGCAGCCTTCACAAACCCTTCAAACAATGGGTGTCCATCGCGAGGAGTTGAGGTGAACTCAGGGTGGAACTGAGCGGCAACAAACCAAGGGTGAGCTGGGTTTTCTATTATTTCTACCAACTTTTTATCTGACGAAAGGCCCGTTACTTGCAAGCCCTTAGCAGTAATCTTAGGCAATATCGTGTTGTTCACTTCGTAGCGGTGACGGTGGCGTTCGTAAATCTCTACACTACCGTACAAGTCAGCTACTTTAGAGCCTTTAGTTAGGTGACATAGCTGTGAACCAAGACGCATAGTACCGCCTAAGTCTGAATCTACATCACGTGTTTCTACTTTTCCGTCTTCATCAATCCATTCGGTGATTAAACCTACTACCGGATATTTAGACTTAGCGTCAAACTCACTAGAGTGTGCGCCTTTCAGGCCAGCTACGTTACGGGCGTATTCAATCAACGCCACTTGCATGCCTAAACAAATACCTAAATAAGGCACTTTGTTTTCACGGGCATATTGGGCAGCCAAAATTTTACCTTCAACGCCACGCTCGCCAAAACCACCTGGAACCAAAATAGCATCAAGATGTTGCAGAACATCGGTGCCTTTTACTTCGAGATCTTGAGAGTCTACGTATTGAATTTTAATGCTTAAGCGATTTTTAAGGCCGGCATGTTTAAGTGCTTCATTAACTGACTTGTAAGCGTCAGGAAGCTCAACATATTTACCCACCATACCAATTACTACTTCATTGGTTGGGTTGGCTTCTTCATAAATCACTTGTTCCCATTCGCTTAGATCAGCTTCTGGGCATTCAACGCCAAAACGTTCAATCACCAACGCGTCTAAGCCTTGTGATTTAAGTAACGCAGGAATTTTGTAAATACTGTCTACGTCTTTCAGTGAGATAACGGCGCGGTCTGGCACATTAGTAAATAACGCAATTTTAGCGCGTTCATTAGCCGGAATAGCGCGGTCGCTACGACAAATAAGAATGTCTGGCTGAATACCAATAGAACGCAACTCTTTCACTGAGTGCTGAGTCGGTTTAGTTTTCACTTCGCCAGCAGCACCAAGATATGGCACTAAGGTTAAATGCATGTACATGGCGCGCTCGCGGCCAATTTCAGTACCTAACTGACGAATTGCCTCTAGGAAAGGTTGTGACTCAATGTCACCCACCGTGCCACCAATTTCTACAATGGCAACATCTACGCCTTCGCCACCCGCTACAATGCGCTCTTTAATGGCATTGGTGATGTGAGGAATAACCTGAATAGTCGCGCCTAAGTAATCGCCACGACGTTCTTTACGTAGTACATCTTCATAAACCCGACCCGTAGTGAAGTTGTTACGCTTAGTCATTTTGTTACGAATGAAACGCTCGTAGTGACCTAAATCTAGGTCAGTTTCAGCGCCGTCTTCGGTCACAAATACTTCGCCGTGTTGGATCGGACTCATCGTGCCGGGGTCAACGTTGATGTACGGGTCAAGCTTCATAATGGTCACTTTAAGACCACGAGCTTCGAGGATAGCAGCCAATGATGCAGCGGCAATACCTTTACCCAAGGAGGATACTACGCCTCCAGTGACGAAAATGTACTTTGTTGTCATGTCTAACCTGAGAAGTTGGATGTGTTAAGGGCGTATCTGCGATACTTGGACGGGGGCATAGTATAGCAAAGCCTCTTTAACACCACAATCAATGTCACTGTATCAAGACTAAGATTTAGTGGTTTTGTTGTAAATCAATTTTTGTAATTTTCTTTCACTTTATCCCAAAGCGCATCCATCTCTTCAAGGCTCATCTGCTTAAGATCTTTGCCACTTTCAGCCGCTAGAGCCTCTACCCCCCTGAATCGATTAGAAAATTTCTGGTTGGCTTGGCGCAATAAGTCTTCCGCATCAAAATCACAGGCGCGAGCTAAATTTACGCAAGAAAACAACAAATCACCGATTTCCTCGGCTACATCTTGGGGTTGTTTAGAGGCGATAGCCTCTTGAACTTCTTCAAGTTCCTCTTTCACTTTATCAATGACTGGCTCAACGCTTGGCCAGTCAAATCCTACATTAGCACAACGCTTTTGTAGCTTTTGTGCACGACTTAATGCAGGTAATGCCATTGGCACATCGTCTAACACACTCGCCTTACTAGCCGATTTACCCGCGCGCTCCTTGGCTTTTTCAGCTTCCCAATTGGCTGTTATGGCTGCTTCATCGGCAAAGTCTTGCTCAGTAAACACATGGGGGTGACGGCGGATCAGCTTCTCACATATACCATCAACCACGTCAGCAAAGTTAAAGTCTCCTTGCTCTTGGCCAAACTGGGCATAAAAAACCACTTGAAAAAGCACATCACCCAGTTCCAGTTTTACGTCTGAAAAATCTTTGCTTTCTATCGCCTGATTAATCGCATCAACCAGCTCATAGGTTTCTTCTATTGTGTACGGCACTATGCTTTGCCAGTGCTGTTGTTGGTCCCATGGGCAACCAACTTCGGGATCTCGCAACTTAGCCATAATGCCAAGCAGCGTATCCATAGTGTAAGGGCGCTGATTCATTTGTTATTGCTTCCAACAGGCTTAACGTAAACGACGAGCTTCAATAATATGGTTAAGCTGGTTTATCTTAGATAGCACTCGAGACAGAGATTCGAGATTATAAATCTCTACTTCCATATCAATAGTGGCAGTTTGGCTTTTCACATCTGAATGACTTTGCATGCCCATTACGTTCACCTTGTCATTAGCTAACACCGTGGTGATATCTCGTAATAACCCCCCTCTATCATTAGCAACAATACGAATGGTGAGGTTATATCCACCCGAATCTTTTCCCCCCCATACCGCGTCAATTACCCGCTCCGGAGTGCGACTAACCAACTCAGCTAATTGCTCACAATCGGCCCCGTGAATTGAGATACCACGACCTTGAGTGATAAACCCTTTAATGAGATCGCCTGGGATGGGCTGGCAACAGCGCGCAATATGGGTCATTAGGTTACCGACACCGTCAATAACAATGGCATCTTTAGCACGTTTCTTCTTTTGTCCGTGATGTTCGGCTTTCTTGGTAATAGTCTCAAGTGCTTGGCGGTCAAGTTCTTCAGCTGTTGGTTTATGAAGAGTAGCCTGCAGATGATGAATCAGTTGGTTTAAACGCACGTCGCCAGCGCCAATAGCCGCCAGCAGGTCATCTAAGGTTTTAACATTAAAGCGCTCTACACAGCTTTCTACGTCACTCATCTTAAAGCCATGCTTGTTAAGCTCAGCTTCTAATAACTCTTTACCAACAACTTGATTTTTATCTTTATCTTGTTTCTTAAACCAAGTGGCAATTTTGTTTCGAGCCCGCGACGACTTCACATACCCTAGATTAGGGTTTAGCCAATCACGGCTTGGGCTAGATTCTTTTTGAGTAATAATTTCAACTTGCTCACCTGTGCGTAACTGGTAGGTAAACGGCACAATGCGCCCACCTATTTTAGCGCCAATACATCGGTGACCCACTTGGCTATGCACGTAATAAGCGAAATCTAATGGCGTAGAGCCCGATGGTAAGTCAATCACCTCGCCACTAGGTGTGAATACATACACACGGTCGTCGAATACTTGAGAGCGAAGCTCTTCTAACATTGAACCGTTTTCAGCAATATCATCTTGCCAAGCCAGTAACTTGCGTAGCCAGGCGATTTTATCTTCAAAATCACTGCGCCCAGCAGAGCCAGCACCGCCCTCTTTATATTTCCAGTGCGCGGCCACGCCCAGCTCGGAATCCTCGTGCATTTGTTTAGTACGAATTTGCACTTCGATAGATTTGCCTTCAGGGCCAATAACTACCGTATGGATCGACTGATAACCGTTAGGTTTAGGATTAGCAACATAGTCATCAAATTCGCTAGGAATATGGTGCCATGAGGTATGTACAATACCTAGAATGGCATAACAGTCTTGCAGCTTTTCAGCGACGATTCGAATTGCGCGAACATCAAACAGCTTATCGAAAGATAGATCCTTCTTCTGCATCTTCCGCCAAATGCTGTAAATGTGTTTTGGTCGCCCATAAACCTGGGCATCAATTTTTGCGCCTTCAATTTCTTGTTGTAGCTTGGCAACAAAATCATCGATGTACTGGGTTCTGTCTAAACGTTTTTCATCGAGCTGCTTGGCAATTTGTTTATAGGTAATGGGATGCAAATAGCGAAAAGTGAAATCTTCCAATTCCCACTTAAGCTGACCAATACCTAAACGGTTAGCCAATGGCGCATAAATGTCTTGGCTCTCTTTAGCTGCCAGTACTCGCACATCTTCTTCTTCGTTTTTAACTTCACGTAAAAAACAGATACGTTCGGCCAACTTAATTACAATGGCACGTACATCACCGACCATCGCCAATAACATGCGACGAACGTTATCAATTTGGATTGAAGATAAACTCTTGTTTTGCCCGGTGCGCAGTACTTTCATCGCATCCATTTGCGCCGCGTCGTATTGAAGCTTTATCACCTCATCGGGAAACTGTGGGCTTAGTTTAGCTTTAGAAAGCAGACCTGCATCCACAAAAGGAAACAGCAACGCCGCTTTTAAGGTTGGCAGATCCATGTTCAAAGTAACAAGGATCTCCACCATCTCTTTGCCTTTACTCAAACAACTGTGGATTTGCTGTTTATCTGCATCTAAGGCACGAAAATAATTACAGGCAACAAATAAGCGCTGTTGGTCTTCAACCGCTATATCTAAGCTTTCAACCCATTGATTTTCATCAAACAAGAGCTCTTGATTAAGGTGTGTTTCTCGAACCGAGACCATACAGCTACGTTTCCTTTGTTTTATTATTCTCTATTAACAAACTAGCCAATACCTAGCGTTCGAACAAGGCCATTGTTTCAACATGTTCAGTGTGGGCGAACATGTCTACCAGCGCTAATTTAACTAACCGATACCCAGCCTGTTTAAGCACTGCTGCGTCTCTAGCTAGTGTTGCAGGGTTACAGGACACATATACTACGGTGCTTGGGCTAAGCTTGGCAACCTGAGTAATAGCAAGTTTTGCTCCTGCACGAGCAGGATCTAATAAGACTTTAGTGACTGCTGAATTTTCCCATACTGTTGCGGTTTCAGCCTGTTCTAAATCACCACTAAAGGCTTGAATATTACTAATATCATTGCGTATTGCATTAAACATCACACGTTCGCTCATGGCCGCTACGCCCTCTACCGCAATCACTTGCTGAGCTTGCTGGGCAATCGCCAAACTAAAGTTGCCAATACCAGAATACAAATCCAATACCACATCGCTTTTGTTTAGCTGCAACCAACCTATAGCAGTAGATACAATCTGTTGATTCATTGCTTCATTCACCTGAATAAAGTCACCGGGCATAAACGCCAAGTTTAGCTGTTGCTCGTTTAACGTGTAATAGGCATCAGAGCCTACTAGCCATCGCTGTTCCTCAGTGTGCAGTTGCAAGCCAATATTATGTAGTTCGGCAAACTGCTTTAATTGCAGCTCTAATTTCTCACTAGGCACTTTGGTTAAGCGAATTTTGCAAACGGTTTGAGGTTGGCAATCGATTAACTCAATATGCCCCAAGCCAACCGTTTTAGGCCAAGCCTTAACTAAGAGCTGTAAAGCAGGAATTAGTTCCGAAAGTTGGGGTATTAGCACTTTACATGCTGAAATAGCCACCAATTGCTTGCTGGCTTTTTGCCTAAAACCCAACTGCCAGCCTGTGGTTTTATCAAACCAAGAACTTAATCGAGCAATCCGGCGATATTGCCATTCATTGCCATAAATCGTTTCAATCTTCGGTAAATCGGTAAAACCGGATAAGCGTGAAATCAGTGCAGCCACCGCGTGCTGTTTGTATTCACGCTGCTCGGCGGCGCCTAAATGTTGTGCACTACAGCCGCCGCAACGTTGATAAAACTCACATTCAGGTTCTATACGCTGAGGTGAAGAACTCAAGCGTTTTAACAACTTAGCAGGGCCAGACTTACTCGCCGGCAAAATATCTATGCGCTCTCCTGGCAGCACATCGTCGACAAAAAATGTTTGGCCATTGGCTTTAACTACGCCCTTTAAGTGGTGATCGAGCTGCAAAACCTCTACACCTCTAAGAGCTTTAACATTGTTCGATTTGGGTTTAGCTTTAAAAAATTGCGCCATAGAAGAGACTTATTAAACCTGTGAATACAAAAAGGGGTGGGCTTATGTCATCATAAGCGATTGGAACCATGTCATTTTCCCATAAGAAACGTTTATGACCAAGTATGGCTTACGTGCCCGCGTATATATTCTCACCATTATACCCACTCTGTTCGTGGGGATCTTGTTAGCGAGTTACTTTACTTTTAACCGTAATCAGCAACTCGATAACTTTGTGATTGAACAAGGGGTTAACGTTATTGAACCGCTGGCTATTGCCAGTGAAGTAGGTTTAAGCCGTTACAACCGAGAAAAAGTTAAATCACTGATCAGTGTAACTCACCGTAAAATGTCTCCGCTTATCAAGAGCATTGCGGTTTACGATAAACACAATCAGCTATTTGTCACCAGTAACTACCACCGCAATATTCGTTTGTTGCAAAGCGATCCAGAATTACCGCTCCCGCAATCGACTCAAGTAGAGATTTACCCCAATCGCATTATTTTACGCGCCCCCATTTGGGCTGAAGCCGAGGGTAGCTTCGCAGCATTTAGCAATGGTAAGCCCGAATTATTGGGCTATATCTCAATGCAGTACAACAAAGACAGGGCCTTGTTACTGCAGTTTAGAGATACCACCGTTGCCCTATTTATTGTTTTATTTGGTGTACTGATTAGTGTGTTGTTTGCTTTCCAATTAAGTAAACAAGTCACTCAGCCCATCACCAACATGGTAAGTATTGTAGATAGAATTCGCCAAGGGCGCTTAGATGCGCGGGTAGATGGCAGTTACACAGGTGAGCTGGGTTTACTGAAACATGGTATTAATTCCATGGCGAAATCCTTGGCCGAATACCACGAAGAAATGCATCAGAGCATTGACCAAGCCACCAGTGATCTAAGGGAAACCTTAGAGCAGATTGAAATTCAAAACATTGAGTTGGATATTGCTAAGAAAGAAGCCCAACAAGGGGCAAAAGCTAAATCTGAATTCTTGGCCAATATGAGCCATGAGCTTAGAACGCCATTAAATGGCGTCATTGGTTTTGCTCGCCAACTACTAAAAACGCAACTGAGCAATAACCAAGCAGATTACCTGCTCACCATTGAAAAGTCGGCTAACAACCTATTAGCTATCATTAACGACATTCTAGATTTCTCAAAATTAGAAGCCGGTAAACTAAAGCTAGAACGTATCGACTTTAATTTTCGCGATACCGTAAACGATGTAGTCACCCTACTCGCTCCTAGCGCTCAAGATAAAAACCTAGAATTAAACCTTTTGATTGAACCTAATGTTCCCGAAGGCTTGCGAGGCGATCCTTTGCGGCTGCAACAAGTCTTTACCAACCTGTTGGGCAATGCCATTAAGTTTACTCACCAAGGGCAAATAACTGTAAACGTTGGCTTAGTTAAACAACAAGGTCAGAAAGTAATACTTGGTGCCTCAGTACAAGATACTGGTATTGGTATTTCTAAAGAGCAACAGTCTCAGCTGTTCCAAGCCTTTAAACAAGCAGACACCAGCATTAACCGCGAATATGGTGGTACTGGATTAGGGTTAGTGATTACCCAGAAGCTAGTGCAACAAATGGGGGGCGACATTAAACTAAGCTCTGAGCCTGAACATGGCGCTATTTTTGGTTTTGAGCTCCATATGGAGCTTGCCGAAATGGTATTGGGTGCACCGCTTCCACTTACCGCCTTAAGTAAGACCTCGGTGTTATTGTTTGAACCGCACGAGATTAGCCAAGCGGTAGTGTCTGGCTTAGCAGAGCAGTGGCAGTTACCACTGCAAACCGTTAACACTGAGCAACAGTGGCGCAATGCCCTTGTCGATTTTCAGGGCACCTTGGTCATCGGCCATAGCGATTGGAAAGATTTAGCGCCTCTTCAACAAAAAATAACCCAAGCACTTAAAGTGTCTTACGAAGTGATTGCGCTGATTAACTCAAGCGATCCCGATATTCACCAAGTGATTTTACAAGCAGGTGCGAAACACTGCATTAGCAAGCCCATTAATCATCGTAAATTCGCACACGCCTTGGTAGATGACCGCATCGACGACTCTCCTGTTGTTACGCCAATCGCCAAAGTATCGCGCTCAAAACTGGTCCTGCGAGTACTCGCAGTTGATGACAACGCCGCCAACCTCAAGCTAATTTCAGCCATGTTGGAAGAGTTGGTGACCGAAGTAGATACCTGTACGAATGGCTTAGAGGCAATAACTAAAGCCGAAGAAAACTCTTACAACCTGATATTGATGGATATTCAAATGCCGATTTTAGACGGTATTAGCGCCACACAAAAAATCCGTGAAAATAGTAAAAACCAGCAAACACCAATTATTGCGGTAACGGCGCATGCCTTAGCCGGTGAAAAGGAACAGCTGCTCGGCCAAGGTGTAGACGACTACCTTGCCAAACCTATCGACGAGTCCTCTTTAGAGAAGCTTATTCATCGCTGGCAACCCAACGCCAAATTGCTCAGTCGTGAAAACTTAGTGTCTACCTTAGAGCAACCGCAGATATTGGAGTTTGAAAACGCCAGCTTGTCTTGGCAATTAGCCATGCAACGTGCCAACAATAATCAAACTCTTGCGCTAGATATGTTTGTGATGCTTCAAGAAAGCTTTGCTGAAATAGAAAGCGGCATTGAGCAAGTACTTGCTCAGCAGCTAAACGCTGATGAATTTGTATTGCTGATCCATCGCTTTAGAGGCGGTTGTGCTTACAGCGGCTGTAAACGTCTAGAGTCTTTAGCTGGCACTATTGAAGATAGCTTACGTCAGCACGGAGAGGTGGCTAGGGTTGAGCCTGAACTGCTTGAGCTAAGTGATGAGATTGAAAAAGTGAAACTCGCTGCTAAGCAAATCAACCAACAACTCAACTAATCGCTCAATGGGATTCACTCCAAGAAAAAAGCCGCTTTGCAGCGGTTTTTGTTATTGTTCTTCTTCTATTTTAGCTTGGTCTTGTTGTTCTTTTAAGAATCGCCCGGTGAGCACTTGCCCTCTATTGCGATTACAATACCAGTTGTAGAAGGGGTAACTTACTAGGCCAAATAAAGCCGTCACTAAAGCATTACTGAACGGCGAAATAATCATCGGCAATATCGCCTGAATAATGTTTCCACCATTCATAATGGTATAGATTAACAAAGCCAAGCCAGCTATTACACCTACACCAAAACCCACTAAAGCCAACAGCTTCATTAGACCAAATAAGTCTAACTGAACGCGATATCGTTCAACCAAGATACTTCTCCTTTATTCGCGCTCTAGTACTACGGTAGCCACCGCGTAATCGCGCTCATCACTAATACTAATAAACTGACTGGTTACCCCTAGCTGCTCTGCTAACGCTAAAGCGGCTCCGCTAAAATGCAACTCGGGTTTACCCAATTGGTTGTTACTAATTTCAATTTGCTGAAAACCAACGCCTTTGGCGATGCCGGTTCCCAAAGCTTTGGCAGCAGCCTCTTTAGCAGCAAAGCGTTTAGCAAGAAAACGAGCCGCTGAAGAATGTTCAGCAAATCGTAGCTGTTCGCTTTCGGTTAAAACACGCTTTGCTAGGGCTTGCATTTGCTTACTATTAGCAATGCGCGCTACCTGTACAATATCGGTGCCCAAACCTACCACGGCCACGACTTATTGCTCGCTCTTGCGCGCTTGTACCATTAAGGCTTTCATTTCGCTTACGGCCTCAGTCATGCCAACCATTACCGCGCGAGCAATAATGGCATGGCCAATATTCAACTCAATAATTTCTGGTAATGCCGCAATAGGCAATACGTTGTGATAGTGCAAACCGTGGCCAGCATTCACTTTTAGGCCTTTATCAGCGGCATAGCTAGCGGCTGCTGCAATTTTCTTTAATTCTGATTGCTGGGCAGCTTCATCTTTTGCATCGGCATAATGGCCGGTATGCAACTCAATAAACGGTGCGCCTGAGGCTAACGATGCATCAATTTGCTCATCATCTGCATCGATAAACAGCGACACTAATATACCCGCTTTAGATAAGTTGCTCACCGCGGCGGTAATCTTCTCAAGATTACCAACAACATCCAAGCCGCCTTCTGTAGTTAGCTCTTCACGCTTTTCCGGCACTAGGCATACAAAATGAGGTTTATGCTGACAAGCAATTTCTATCATTTCATCGGTAACAGCCATCTCAAGGTTTAGACGGGTCTGCACTGTTTGGCTCATTACCGCTACGTCACGATCCACTATATGGCGACGGTCTTCTCTCAAGTGAATGGTAATGCCATCGGCACCGGCCATTTCAGCAATGCCAGCAGCCAAAACAGGATCTGGATAAGTGGTGCCACGCGCTTGGCGTAAAGTGGCGATATGGTCGACGTTAACGCCTAATAAAATGTCACTCACGTACTTTCCTTCTTCAACAATGCTGTTATCGAACAGCTTTATTGGTAGTTTTAATTGGGGTAAATAGCTTACGACTGGTTAGTTCTCTTCCACCGAGTAACTGCGCAATCGCGATCCGACAAAAACGTTTGGCACAAGCAAGGTGTGACGCTTGTAGCGGATCAAAACTTAGCAACATCAGCACTTCTTGGTAACTAAAAATAACATTACTTAAGCGAAGAGACGTTACTACAAATCCTTGGTCTAAACGATACTGATAGTTAACACCATCGGCAAGCTGTTCTGGCTCAGTTAAGGCAAAACCTAAATCAGCTATCAAGTTCAATTCAAATTCACGTAAACAGGCTTCCAAAGGTTGCTGCTTCGCCAGTGCCATTAAACTATCTTGGTACAGCTGATACAAGCCGGGATAAGCGGTGTTTTCGTCGAGCAAATAGTACAATAGTTCATTCAGGTAGAGGGCGCTGTATAAGTAGTTGCCAAACAAAGGCAAAGCTAAATTACTGGCCTCTACTTGTTTAAAATTGAGTAAGCTACCTTTGCCAGCAAGTTCAACCAGCAAAGGAACGCCAGGCTGCAAAATGCCGCGCGATTTAGACCGTTTAGCCCGCGCGCCTCTTGCTACAGCACTTACTTTGCCAAATTCTAACGTGAATAGCTGAACCAACAAACTCGTTTCACGATAAGGCCGCGTATGAATAACAAACGCGGGAGTAAGTGCCTGTTCAGGCAAGCTTATTCGTCTCCGTAACCTAAGCTACGCAAAGCGCGCTCATCGTCGGCCCAACCAGATTTAACCTTCACCCACATTTCTAGGAACACTTTGTTATCAAACAAACGCTCCATATCTAAGCGGGCTTCTTTACCAATGGTTTTCAGTTTGTCGCCTTTGCTGCCAATAATCATTCGTTTTTGGCTAGGGCGTTCAACAAGAATCAGGGCATTGATTTGATACACGCCATTCTCTTGCATCTTAAACTGTTCAATTTCTACGGTGGTTGAATACGGTAATTCTTGACCGGTAAAACGCATTAGTTTTTCACGTACAATCTCTGCAGCCATAAAGCGCGAAGAACGGTCGGTTATATAGTCTTCAGGGAAAAAATGCACATTCTCAGGCAGGGTTTGTTGCGCCCATTCTCGAATTTGCTCAATGTTTTTCCCCTGCTTGGCTGATATCGGTAGTATGTGTGAGAAATCAAATTTTTCCTGCATCAACTTCATATGCGGGAATAACTCTTCTTTATCTTGTACGTTATCCACCTTATTAATTGCCAATACTACTGGCACTTTTAAATGGCGTAATTTTCCCAGCACCAATTCATCATCGGCTGTCCACTTGGTGCCTTCAACCACAAACACCACCATTGACACATCGCCCAAAGAGCTGGTCGCAGCGCGGTTCATTAAGCGGTTAATGGCACGCTGTTCTTCAATATGTAAACCGGGAGTATCTACAAAAATAGTTTGATAGATATCATCGGTATCAATACCTAGAATACGGTGACGAGTGGTTTGTGGCTTCTTAGAAGTGATGCTTACCTTTTGGCCAAGAATAGAGTTAAGTAAAGTGGATTTACCTACATTTGGGCGACCAACAATGGCTACAAAGCCACAACGAGTATCATAATTCATACTAAACGCTCCAATACCAACTCAGCGGCAACTTGTTCAGCTTTACGGCGACTAGTGCTAGTGCCAACAACAGGTTCATCTAAGCCTTCTACAGCACAACTCACGGTGAACTGCTGATTATGTGCCTCACCTTTTATGTCTACTACTTGGTAGTCAGGTAAAGCTTGTTTACGTGATTGCAAAATCTCTTGTAAACGAGTTTTAGGATCTTTTTGACTTAAACCCGGTTCAATTGTGTTTAAGCGATCTTGGTACCAATTCAGTAGCATAGTTTTGGCGCTATCAGTGCCACTATCTAAGTATACTGCACCAATAATTGCTTCAACCGCATCGGCTAAAATAGATTCACGACGAAAGCCGCCGCTTTTCAATTCACCTGGCCCCAATTTAATGTATTCACCCAACTCAAAATTACGGGCTAGCTCAGCTAAGGTTTTACCCTTAACCAAGGTAGAGCGCATAGGGCTTAAGTCGCCTTCAGATACATCGGGAAAACGGTGGTAAAGCTCGTCAGCAATCACCCAACTCAGTACCGCATCGCCTAAAAATTCAAGGCGTTCATTGTGTACACCTCCGGCACTGCGATGCGTTAATGCTAAGTTAAGCAGGCTGTCATCTTTAAATTTGTACCCTATCGCACGCTGCAAGCGTTCTGGGTTTGAGCTAATCATCATCTACCTTTTACTTGATCGCACCAATGCGATTAAATCGAACACCGGTGGGTATCCATCCTGGTAATATTGAATCTTCGGCGCGCTCAAATTCAAAGCTAATCCATATAGCTACGGCTTTACCTACTAGGTTCTCATCAGAAACAAATCCCCAGTAACGGCTGTCTGTACTGTTATCGCGGTTATCGCCAAAGGCCAAGTAATGACCTTCTGGAACAATCCACTCATCTTTAGCCGTACCTGGCTGCTGATAAAAGTATTGCACGCGATCTGGAGCTGCTGGATTAATCAATATTTCATGACTCACTTCGCCCAGTTGCTCATGATAATTTTCTAGTGACATAGGGCCTTGTTTAAAGCGACCTGACACTTCAAAGTCTAGCGGAACAGGCTTCAACTCAGGGCAAGGTGTGGATTCACACTTTGGCTGAATGAATAGCTGTTTGCCTCGATAAATCACTCGATCGCCGGGTAAACCTACAATGCGCTTGATGTAATCAATGCGAGTATCTTGAGGATACTTAAATACCGCTACATCACCACGCTCTGGGCTACCGGTTTCCAACAAGGTTGAACGAGTTACCGGATCTTTCAATCCGTAAGCAAACTTCTCAACCAAAATGAAATCACCCACTAATAAAGTCGGCATCATCGAGCCAGATGGAATTTGAAAAGGCTCATAAATAAACGAGCGCAACACCATCACAATGGCAATAACCGGGAATACTGAACGCCCGTTTTCGATCCACCCTGGAGGCGCAGTGATCTTCTCTTCGGCGTCACTAGGTAACTCACCGCCAGCGGCAGTTCGAGCATCTAGCAACTTAGCGGCACGTTGCTTTTCCCAATGAAACTTATCTAAAGCCCAGATAATTCCGGTTACAAATGTAGCCAATACCAGAATTAGCGGAAATATAGTGGCCATGTTAGTCCTTTCCAATATGTAGTACGGCTAAGAATGCTTCTTGAGGTACTTCCACGTTACCTACTTGCTTCATTCGTTTCTTACCCGCTTTTTGTTTCGCTAATAGTTTCTTCTTACGGCTAACGTCGCCGCCATAACATTTGGCGATAACGTTCTTACGCAACTGCTTAACAGTAGAGCGTGCAATAATATGCATGCCAATTGAGGCTTGAATAGCAATATCGAACATCTGACGCGGAATCAATTCTTTCATTTTATCTACGACCTGGCGACCACGAGACTCAGAGTGATCTTTGTGAGTAATTAATGCTAGGGCATCCACTCTGTCACCATTGATCATGATGTCTACACGCACCATATTCGCCGCTTGGAAATGTTTAAAATTGTAATCCAACGAGGCATAACCACGGCTAGTCGATTTCAGCTTATCGAAAAAGTCTAATACCACTTCAGCCATTGGAATTTCGTAAGTTAGTGCAACTTGCTTACCGTGATAAGCCATGTTGATTTGCATGCCGCGTTTTTCAACACATAAGGTAATCACATTACCCAAGTACTCTTGTGGCACCAAAATGTTTACTTCAGCGATGGGTTCACGAATTTCAGCAATATTATTGGTTGGCGGCAATTTAGCTGGGCTATCAACAAACAGCTCTTCACCACTGTTCATTTCAACCTGGTAAACCACAGTAGGTGCAGTGGTAATTAAATCAAGATCGTATTCGCGTTCTAAGCGCTCTTGAATAATCTCCATGTGCAACATGCCTAAGAAACCACAACGGAAACCAAAACCTAAAGCGGTAGAGTTTTCTGGCTCATAAAATAAAGAAGCATCATTCAGACTTAGTTTGCCTAAGGCATCACGAAAGTTTTCGTAATCATCTGAACTGGTTGGGAACAAACCTGCATATACCTGAGGTTTAACTTTTTTAAAGCCCGGTAAAGCTTGCTCAGAACCATTCTTAAGTGTGGTAAGCGTATCGCCCACTGGTGCACCAAGAATGTCTTTAATGCCTGCCACAATGTAGCCCACTTCACCCGTTTTCAATACGCCAGTATTGGTTTGCTTAGGCGTAAAAATACCTACTTCGTTCACTACGTGAGCTTGTCCGGTAGACATCACGACCATGCGTTCACCGGCTTTTAGCTCGCCATTAGTGACACGAACTAACGACACTACGCCTTGGTAGTTATCAAACCATGAGTCAATAATTAGTGCTTGTAGCGGCGCTTCATCGTCACCTTCTGGTGGCGGTACGTCACGTACAATGGTTTCTAATACGTCTTCAATACCTAAACCCGTTTTAGCCGAACAAACTGTAGCGTCGGTGGCGTCAATCCCCACAATGTCTTCAATTTCTTCAGCTACGCGATCAGGATCAGCCTGTGGCAAGTCAATTTTGTTAAGCACAGGAATGACTTCTAATTCCATTTCCATCGCCGTATAACAGTTAGCTAAGGTCTGCGCTTCTACGCCTTGCGCTGCGTCAACTACCAGTAAAGCACCTTCACAAGCCGCCAAAGAACGTGATACTTCATAGGTGAAGTCAACATGCCCTGGGGTATCAATAAAGTTAAGTTGGTAAGTTTCACCGTTTTTGGCCGTGTAATCCAAGGTGACACTTTGTGCTTTAATGGTAATTCCGCGTTCACGCTCTAAATCCATAGAGTCTAAAACTTGCGCTTCCATCTCACGATTACTCAAGCCACCACAGTGTTGGATTAAGCGGTCGGATAGGGTCGATTTACCATGGTCGATATGAGCGATAATCGAAAAGTTACGAATATTCTTATTTATCAAGATATTACCTTTGTAAAATCATCAATGAGCAAACCAAAGCTCAACTTTCTTTAAAATGCAGCAATCGCGCATTGTATCGTTGACGCGGATACTACCACAATCCATCAAAATCCAAAAAAAATGCGTACTTATTTCAGTAAATGTTTTACCAGTAATAAAACTAAAAAAGCGCCCAATTTTGGACGCTTTAAAAAACTTAACTTTGCCGACTCAGCATTCGTGGTCGATAACGCGAATGATGGATAAAATACCTAGCCATCAAACGTACCGATAAAAAGCCAAGTAACAAACCGCTAAACGCGCTTAAAGCAATAAGCAAATCACCCGCCATATTCTGTTGGCTTAACCATTTTCCGATACCGGCACCAGCGATAAGCATAATCAAGGGCAGTAAATACACGAGCAAAGCACTTTGCAGCATATTTTTTGCCACCAAACCCAATTCAATCTGGTCACCTAATTCTACTGAATCAGTGAGCTTTACTTTAAGTTGGTGAGTTCGAGTTGGAAAAGCTTTAGCGATAGCGCTATTCCCGCAATGCTCAGCACTTCCACAACTACCACAGGCACTTTTACTGACACACTCTACGGTTGCATAGCCATCATTAACTCCCACCACTTTGGCGGTTTCAATGATCAGTGGGCTGTTATTGAGCAGGCTCATTAGCTTTCTCTAGGTATGGGCCGATAACTACGGAGTCAGCAATTTTTGACGCAGTTTCTGGAGGAATCTCTCCCACAACCGTAATTTCAATGCCTTTTCTCACAACGGTGTGCAAACTTGTCGCACCTTGACGAACCAGTTGCTCACGTAAAGGATTCGTTTGGCCAATTGCGTTGGCATAGACCGAGATATCAAATAAGCCGTCGCTGAGTTTGATGTAGTCAACAGATTCAGACAGCACAGCCAAAGAATGCTGCTCTTGTTGCGCAATATTCATTCCCTTGGGCTGCCAGCCTAAACGCCAATTAATTTTATGTTCTTCGTTGTTAACCGCTTCTTTACCCACAACCGTGCTAGGTAAATCTAAGCTCGAGAGCTCTATCATCCATTCACTTGGCTGTTCAAACTCAGATAAAGTCACAGCCATGTGCTGCTCTACTAGCTCACCATTTTGGTCAACAATGTCTAAACGCAAAGGTAGCTGCGATCCATAATCTATCCAAAAATATAAGCCGTATAAGTCTGAAGATTTAGGCACAATCCGCATCACTTGAGCGGGACGCCCTGCTACGCGGCTCTTACCAGCAATCACTAGATCATAATTTGCTTGTAAGTTATCTAAATTAACCGCAGCTAAATTGCCAAACATACCCGGCAAGCGAGTAGTGTCAAGGCTATAAGGAGTTTGGCCAGGTTCAAAGAATGCAACGGTTCCGTCTCGATACACTGCTTCATTAGCGGGGCCATTGAGGTAGACTCGATGAGCCACTTCAACGTCATCCACCACACCATGAATTAGCCGCACTGGTTCTATGTGGCCTTGGCGTACGATAATGTATGAAATTTCATATTGTCGCTGCTGAAAAGCTTGTTGGTAATCTTGAAGCAAGCTAATAGCGGGGCTAGTTTGAGTAACAATGCTAGAACTAGCATCAACGGTGGATGAGGTGTTGATAGTTTCTGCTGAAACAGAAAAGGATGCCAGCAACAACATTACTGGCATCCCGATAGTCTTAAAGCGCATAGGCTATATTATTACTCTACGATACGTTGCTGAAAACGGTGGTCCTGTAAATAGGCACTGATACGTTTACGTTGTTCGATAATCTCAGCTTCGCTTAATTCACGAGGCTGTGGGTTAGACTGCAAGCTAACTGGCGCTACTGCACCACCCACTGGCACGGTATTAAAAACCGGCAGAGGCTGTTCGGCATCGCCCGCTTGGAAAGAATATTGTTGAACACCGATAATCGCCGCTACAGCTACCGAGGCAGCAATTGCATATTGGCCAGCGTATTTAAAGAAACGAACCACCTTAACAGAAGATTCTTTAGTCTCTGTAACCTGAGGTTTAGGCGCTACAATAGCAGGCTCTTGCTCTAGGGCTGAAGCAACTTTACTGGCAATATCTATATCGATTTGCTTTGGCGCGTCGCCTCGAAGTACATCACCAATCAAATGGTAATTACTCCACTGCTCTGTATGCTCTGGCTCATTGGCTAACAGATCTAACAGTGTTGCGTCGGTTAATTCGTTATCAACCAGTGCGGATAACTGTTCTTTATTTGCCATATTGGTCATTAATCCCCAAAGTTACCTACTTAAAAGCGGTTGTATTCGCTTTTCAATTGCATCCCTTGCTCGAAATATCCGTGATCTCACGGTTCCGACAGGACAATCCATTACATTTGCAATCTCTTCGTAGCTTAAGCCATCTATCTCTCGAAGAGTAATTGCTGTGCGCAAATCATCAGGTAGTCCTTCCATTGTAGCAAAAACTACCTCTTTTATTTCTTCGGATAACAACAAAGTTTCTGGAGTGTCAGCTTCTTTTAAAGCTTCAGCGCCATCGTAAAACTCTGCTTCCTCCGCATCCACATCATTTGCTGGGGGTCTACGCCCTTGAGCCACAATATGGTTTTTCGCAGTATTAACCGCAATTCGGTACAACCAAGTATAAAACGCACTTTCGCCTCGAAAGTTAGGTAAAGCACGGTAAGCTTTGATAAACGCATCTTGCGTTACATCTGCTACATCACCATGATTCACGATATAACGTGATATAAGGTTTGTTACCTTATGTTGGTATTTTTGTACCAACAAATTAAATGCCGCTTTATCGCCACGCTGTGTCCGTTCGACCAACGTTTGATCTGTCCACTGTTCTGACATCTGTAACTACCGTCTCCCTAATGCTTGAGTTTCGGTAGCTTTTTTGGCGGCACATCTCTTCAGACTGCTTGTTTTCAAAAAAGTTCTCTTCCAACCAAATAAAATTTTGCGCCTCTGTGAGACACTGCAAACTTGAGTAAGTTTCAGTTAAACTAGCTTATACTCCAATTTTTCTTTTAACTACGTATAAGAGCGCATCTATGGAATACACTAGCGATGTTCTAATAATAGGCAGTGGCGCTGCAGGCTTAACTATGGCCTTAAACTTGGCTGATTATGCCAAAGTCCACGTGCTGAGCAAAGGGCCACTGAAAGAAGGTTCCACTTATTATGCTCAGGGCGGTATCGCCGCAGTGTTTGATAAGAATGACAGCGTAGAAGAACATGTCAATGATACCTTGATAGCCGGAGACGGCTTATGTGATGAAGAAGCGGTTAAATTTACCGCAGAAAACAGCAAGCAGTGTATTGATTGGCTCATTAACCTTGGTGTGCCCTTCGACCAAGAAACCGCCACTAACGGCGAATCCAAGTACCACCTTACGCGTGAAGGCGGTCATAGCCGCCGCCGTATTCTGCATGCTGCAGACGCCACTGGTAAGGCCGTTCAAAAAACCTTAGTAAGAGCAGTGCTTAGCCACCCTAATATTACTTTGCTAGAACGTTTTAATGCCGTGGACTTAATCACCGAAACCACCAGTAATGAAAAACGGGTTGTTGGCGCGTACGTTTGGAACCGTAATAAAGAACGCGTAGAAGTAGTTAAAGCCAAATTTGTGGCAATGGCGACTGGCGGCGCCAGCAAAGTTTATCAGTACACCAGTAACCCAGATGTAAGCAGCGGCGATGGTATTGCCATGGCCTGGCGTGCAGGTTGCCGTGTGGGTAATATGGAATTTAATCAGTTCCATCCAACCTGTTTATTCCATCCTGAAGCGCGTAATTTTTTACTTACCGAAGCGCTTCGTGGTGAAGGAGCCTTATTAAAACGTCCTGACGGCAGCCGTTTTATGCCAGACTTTGATTCACGCGAAGAACTCGCCCCACGTGATGTTGTGGCTCGCGCTATCGATTATGAAATGAAGCGCCTAGGTGCCGATTGTGTATACCTTGATATTAGCCATCGTGACGATGAATTTATTGAGCTTCACTTCCCTACTATTCTCAAACGCTGCTTAGAACTGGGCATTGATATTCGCAAACAATCAATCCCGGTAGTGCCCGCTGCCCACTATACATGTGGTGGCGTGGTCACCAACCTGCAAGGCGAAACCGACTTAGCCAACTTATACGCGATTGGCGAAGTGGCTTATACCGGTTTACATGGCGCTAACCGCATGGCCAGTAACTCTTTGCTGGAGTGTGTAGTGTTTGCTCATGCCGCCAGCCAGCACATTAAGCAGCACTTAAATGATGTTGAGCTTTGCCATCAAATACAACCTTGGGACGACAGCCAAGTGAGTGATTCAGATGAAGAAGTTATTATTAACCACAACTGGCACGAACTGCGCTTGTTTATGTGGGACTACGTAGGCATCGTTCGTACTAATAAACGCTTACAGCGAGCAATGCGAAGAATTCACTTGCTGCAGCAAGAAATTTTTGAGTACTACTCAAACTTTAAAGTGGGCAATAATTTGCTAGAACTACGTAATTTGTTGCAAGTTGCTGAGTTAATTGTAGGTTGTGCCATGCGCCGCCATGAAAGTCGCGGCCTGCATTACAATCTAGATTATCCAGATAAGCTAGACAAAATTAAACCCACTATTTTAGACCCAGAAACCTTCTACCAAGAAGATGATAACGACGCTTAAACGCGCTTTAAAAGGCTTACTACGGTAAGCCTTTTTTGTCTCTGTCGCTCTCTAAAGCAGGAGATAGTTACTAAGCTTGCGGGAAGTTGATAACAAAGCACAGCTGGCGGTAAACATCATTGGGTAAGCTGTCGGCAAAAATCACTTTGATAGTAGGCTTATCTTGAGTGCTAGAAACCACCAAACACGCTCCAAAAGCTACCCGAGAATTGGCCAACCATAAGTGCTTAACGTGATGTTCACCTTGCTGATACACAATCTGCTCAGCACTAAAGTACCCACTAGGTTGGTAATGCCACCAATGGTAAAAAAAGCAGCTTGTCGCCAAAAGGCACAAAGCAAAGAGCGGCATCAACTCAGGAAAAGCTAACAGCAAAGTAACTTGCAGCAAGCCATTGGCGAAGACTAAATAGAAGTAGCAGCGCGAGCGCGCTGCCGAGAACTCACACTTTGACGCGCTTGAGAATAACATCAACCATGTCTGCGAGTTGTTGATCTTCACATTCTTTGTGGCCCATAAACCAAGCGAACAAATCAGGATCGTCACAAGCCAATAAACGTTTAAAGGTTTGTTTTTGCTCGTCGCTTAATTCGTCATAAGCCTCATCAACAAAAGGCATAAACAACACATCAAGCTCTAACATTCCCCTACGACAGGCCCATTTTAAACGTGACTTATTTTCCTGCATGTTGTTCCTTGTAGACATGAGTTACACTGGTCAGCAATACTGAAGCCCATTAAAAGGCTTATTAGCGGCGCTGTAAAAGTATTAACGAAGATACCATTTCAGCCACCAAATTACACCTTAATAAGCTTGACCTAGCTCTCAACGGAAGTCGACTATGTCTCAACAAACTTTATGTACTTTGCCTCCATTATTAGTTCAACCATTAGACCAATGGCACTTGGTTAGAGTGAGCGGCGAAGATGCTAATAGCTACCTACAAGGCCAATTGAGCTGTGACGTAAATAGCTTATCTCCTGGTCAACAAAGCCTTGCTGCTCATTGCGATCCAACGGGCAAAATATGGTCGGTACTGCGTTTACTGCGCCTAGAGCAAGACTACCTCTACCTGCAGCCTCAATCCTTGGCTGAATCTCAGTTAAAAGAATTAAAAAAGTATGCGGTATTCTCAAAAGTAAATATCGAAACCGAAACCACCTTACATACCACGGCAGTAATGGGCAGCGAAGCACCGCATTACATTGCCGAGAAGTTTGGTGAAGAAATTGCTAGCCATGGCGGATTAATCGAACAAGGTATTTGTGTGCATATCGACGGCCCTAAGCGCCGTTATTTGGTGATTACCGAAGCGGCTGACTGGGGGCAAGATGCACCGAGCAGTGATCTAGACGCTAACGAGTTGTGGCGAGCACTGCAAATTGTGTCAGGCTTGCCTACCATTGAGCAGCAAACTCAGCAGCAATTCATTCCTCAAGCGCTTAATTTGCAGCACCTCGATGCACTAAGCTTTTCTAAAGGCTGCTACACAGGCCAAGAAACCATTGCCCGCGCTAAATATCGTGGAGCCAATAAACGCGCTTCGTTACGTCTTGCTGGTCATGGCAATACATTACCCAAAGCGGGTGATCGCTTAGAGCAGCAAATGGGTGACAATTGGCGCGGTAAAGGCACTGTGTTACAAGCGGTACAACTTGAGCCTGGCTATATAGAGTTATTAGCGGTGCTTAATAATGATACCGATGCAGAAGCTAAGTTTCGCTTAGCAGGTGATGAGCAAAGCCTGTATACCATCGCCCAGCTTCCTTATAGCTTGGTAGAGTGAGCAGATTATAACTGTCGAGGTACACGAAAATGGACTTACAAGAGCAAATTGAATCACCCTGTATTCGCCAGTGTACCCTCGATGGTGAAGATGTTTGTGTCGGTTGCTTTCGTCGTCTAGATGAAATTTGTGCGTGGACAGGGGTAAATAACGAAGCGAAAAAAGCCATTTTGAAGCGTTGTGAGCAACGCCGAAGAGATGCCCCTAAATGGCATATAGAGTCTTTGCCTATTAATCGCTAAATACAAAAAAGCCGCTGCGTAACCAGCGGCTTTTTATTAAGCAATAAACTTAACCAAAGTCGCCGTTTACATAACCACGGGTTCGCTCGTCTACTGGTGCTGTAAATACTTGCTCGGTGTCGCCATGCTCAACTAATTCACCCATCCAGAAAAATGCAGTTTTATCTGAAATGCGTTTAGCCTGCGCCATAGAATGCGTAACAATCACAATGGTGAACTTTTTACGCAGCTCATCCATTAACTCTTCAATTTTGTGAGTCGCGATAGGGTCTAGCGCGCTGGTTGGCTCATCCATCAAAATCACATCGGGTTGAATAGCAATAGTACGTGCAATACACAAACGCTGCTGCTGACCACCAGACAAACCAAATGCTGGGCTGTTTAAACGATCACTCACTTCATCCCACAATGCAGCGCTACGAAGTGCCGTTTCTACAGTTTCATCCAAGACCTTTTTATTGCGGATCCCTTGGGCCTTTAAACCATAAGCTACGTTCTCGTATATGCTCATTGGAAACGGGTTAGCTTTTTGAAAAACCATACCTACTTTCATACGCAGTGCTGCTACATTGCGATCTTGGTAAATGTCTTTACCTTCTAGTTTTACATCGCCCTTAATGGTGACGTTCTCAATTAAATCGTTCATACGATTTAAGGTTCGTAATAAGGTAGATTTCCCACAACCTGAAGGGCCAATTAACGCTGTAACCTTCTTTTCAGGGATCGGTAAGTTAATGCCTTTTAATGCGTGGGTGTCGCCGTAATGTAAATCAAGTTCTTTAACGTCAAACTTATTCATATCAATCTCTTAGTAAGCAGCTTTGTTGAATCGACTCGCGATCAATTTAGTCAGTAGGTTAATAGCAAGCACCAAAATAATAAGTACGGTGGCAGTTGCGTAGGCTTGATTCCATTCATTAACAGTGAACAATTCTTGGGTTAATTTGTACAAATGAACCGTTAAGGTACGGCCAGAATCCAGCACTGATTCAGGGATTCTGGTTACCATACCTGCGGTTAAAAACACCGGGGCAGATTCACCGATAATTCGACCAGTACTTAAAATAACTGCTGTCACAATACCCGGCATCGCAGATGGCAAAATCACTCGCCAAATAGTGTAGATTCGCGAGCTACCTAAACCGTAAGACGCCTCACGGTAAGATTGTGGAACGGCAATCAGCGCTTCTTCTGTGGTTCGAATAATCACTGGCAAAATCAATATAGCCAGCGTTAACGCGCCAGATAAAATTGAAAAGCCTAAACCTAAGGTCACCACAAAAAAGGTCATACCAAATAGGCCGTAAATAATTGACGGAATACCCGCCAATGACTCTGTACAAAAACGAATAATTTTAACTAATTGACTGCCTGGCTTGGCGTACTCGGTTAAGTACAGCGCGGTCATAATGCCAATGGGCGCAGCAATAGAAATGGATAACACCACCATATAAATGGTGGAAACAATCATCGAGAAAATCCCCGAAGTTTCACCAATAGTAGTGTACGCAGAGCTAACGAACTCCCAACTAACATGGCTTAGGCCGTTGCTAAGAATATGCCAAAGCATCCACGCTAAAAATAAAATGGTCATGCCGGCTCCGCCCCAAATAAGGCTTAGCGCAACATTATCTTCAATACGACGGCGCATTACTTCACCCTCTTACGGTTTAATACAAGCAAACTAGTATTTAGCAGCATCACAAACACCAATAGCACAATACCGGTTGAGTACAACGAACTTGCATGAATGCCTGTTGCATAAGACATTTCCAAAGCAATATTCGCCGTTAATGAGCGAGCTGAATCCAGCAACGAACCTGGCATAGCTGTTGAGTTCCCCATGACCATAATAATGGCCATGGTTTCGCCTACTGCACGTGCTACCCCCAACACAACACCCGCCAAAATACCCGAGCGCGCAGCCGGCAACATCACTTTTAAAATAGTGAACATTGGCGATGCACCTAAGGCATAAGAGCCTTCTTTATAGGTTTTAGGGATGGCGCGAATCGAGGTTTCAGCAATAGTAATAACCGTGGGTAAAATCATCACCGCCAGTACAACTATACCTGCTAACAACGTACTACCGGCTGGCACATTAAAGGTTGATTCGATGGCTGGTACGATAATCACTAAACCAAAGAAGCCGTAGACAACAGAAGGGATACCCGCTAACAACTCAACCGCTGGTCGAATCATGTTAGCTAACCATTTAGGCGCGACTTCTGCTAAAAATATCGCGGTTAACAAGGCAACCGGAACACCAATGACTACCGCACCTAAAGCCGATACCACCGAAGCAACGATCATTGCTCCAATGCCGTATAGCGCAGGTGGATACCAATCTACACCTAATAAGAAATTGGTTAAGCCAGCAAACTGAATCGCCGGTAAACCTTCAAGCACCAAAAAGTAGCCAATAGTGGCCACTGATATCACGCCAATTAATGCACTCACCAAAAATAGTAAGTTAAAAATACGACCAACCCAGTCGACCTTTTGAGCAGACTGGTTAAGCGCATCTATCAGCGCCGGATTTTTAAACTCAAATTCTTGAGTTGGAGCAGCAATCGTTTGATTCATTTTATTTTCATTCCAAAATCAACGTACAACAAAGAGGCATATTGCTATGCCTCTTTTCTTCGTTTCGAATAGGAAACTTAGTTAACTTCGATGTAGCCTTCTTCAGCTACAATGGCTTGGCCAGCAGTACCCATGATGTAATCAAGGAACTGTTGTGCTTCAGCGGCTGGCTGGTTGTTTACCAACAATACGAATGGGCGGGCAATACCGTAAGCACCAGACTTGATGTTGTCTTTAGTAGCAGCAGCACCTTCAATAGATACAGCAGCTAATGAACCGTCAACTGAACCTAGAGAGATAAAACCAATAGCGTATGGGTTGTTAGCCACTAAGGTTTTGATAGCACCATTACCACTAGCCACTTGAGCGCGTGGAGAGATGGCAGTAACAGTAATATCGTTAATTTTTCGGGTTAGACCCATGATGTCTTCAAATGCACCACGAGTACCTGAACCTACTTCACGCGTTACTGCCACGATAGGTTGGTCAGCGCCACCTACTTCTTTCCAGTTTTTAATCTCACCCATGTAGATTTTTTTAACTTGCTCAATGCTTAAATCTTTTACTGAGTTAGCATTGTTAACCGCTACTGCGATACCGTCCATCGCCATAATCACTTCTTGAGTGCTTTGGTTTTTCTCTGAATCTTTAACATCACGAGAAGACATACCAATCATGCTGGTACCTTCTTTAGCAGCGCGAATACCAGCAGACGAGCCAGTACTTTGTACTTCAACCACATCGTGCTGAGTAGCCTGATACCTCTCAGCAAGTACTTCCATGATGCCAGATACTGAAGTAGAACCTGAGACCGTAACAGTGTTACTAGCAAATGAACTTGCAGCAAACAACATAGAAGCAGCACTTAATGCCGTGATTAACTTGGTTTTCATAAGATTTCTCTTCGCAATTAAAAATTAACAATCAGTTTGTCTAAGTCGGGATGCATTGAAACAACCCAATATGACAAAAACATTACAAAAAGAACTTTTGGGAAATGTTTCAGGTTATTTATAGATTTTTTATCTATTCATATACCTAATTTACATGGTATTAACCACAAATCGCTAAACAATAAGAAGCTTGTGACTAAAAAAAGCATATGATTCAGATTATTAAGCCGGTACTCCACCTTCGCAGCGATACATCAGGTAATAAAAAAGGCGTAAGTAATAATTACTTACGCCTTCTAACATGTGACGGTGTTTTTAACTTAAGAGCCACGCCAGTTGCGTACTCTTGCGGTATCAAGGTGGATAAAACCACTGCGTGGGTAATACCCCACCCCGCCTAATTTCAACTCTAGTGCCGCGCGATGAACTTTAGCTAAGTCATACCCCTGCACCCTTAAGTCGATGGCTTGCCCGGTCATATGAAAACTCTTCTTCGCCACACCGCCACTTTTACTGCGTAGCATTTCGTTAGTTGCTGGCGAACGATATCCAGAAATAATGTCAAACTTAACATTGCCACCAAGACGTTCTTGAAGCAGTGCCATTTGCATATATAGCGCCTTATCCATATCGGTGGCTTCATTGCGCCTAAAATCTCGCAACAAGCTATCTAACTGCTTTACTTCTTTCTCTTGAAACTGACCATCTTTCCAAAAACATACCTCACAACTTTCATTGGTATGTAAGCTAGTCATACTTAGGAAGCGCTCGCCAGGTAACTCTCTAGCAATACTTGAACTTGCGAAGCTTTTTGGTATTCCAAGACCGATTAACCCAGCGCTCAAACCCAACAACAACGACCGCCGTTTCATCTTTCGGTCTAACATTTACACTCACCCCAATAGATCAAAAAACCACCATTTTGGAGCAAAATACCGATAAGAGACCTAAAAATCAAACAAAGCACTAAGAAACATTTGCCTTATGCAAGCAAACATTGTTTACACAGTTGGATTAAGCTTCTGTTAAATTGAGCTTTTTTAGCTTGCCAGAGCGCTTTCGCTAGCTTCAAAGTTATAAATATCTTTTCGATAATGCAAACCGCCAGAGCCATCAAACCACGAAGTAAAATAAACGAGATAAACAGGGACCTTTTGCCTTAAAGGCACCCATTTGGGCTCTCCTTTAGCAATTAAATGCTGTTTATACTGATCACTATAACCGGCTTGTTTTAACAAGGTAGCCGCTAGTATTTCAGCCGCTTCCACTCGAACACATCCTGAACTAAACGCTCGTTGCTGCTCCGAAAATAATTCAGGTGAAGAGGTATCATGCAGGTATACCGCAAATTGGTTATCAAAGTGGAACTTGTAAGCCCCTAAGGCATTACCTGGCCCTGGACGCTGACGCATACGATATGGGAAAGCACCAGTATCTTTTACCAGAGTCCAATCAATCTGCTCACTTTGTACTGCGGCTCCGTGATAATCAAACAACTCAAAACGTTGTTGCTCTACATAACTAGGGTCACGGCGAAGCTTAGGAATAATGTCTCTACGCACAATGGTTCTAGGTACGTTCCAGTAGGGATTAATAACCACACTGCTAATTTCACTCACTAATAGCGGTGTGGCGCGTGAAGCTCGACCAACCACCACTTTAGATTGAAACACCTCTGCACCTTTGTTCATATACGTCATTTGATAAGCAGGCACATTTACCATTATTCGTTGCTGGTCAGACACTAGCATAAAGCGTTGTAACAGTTGTTTTCTCAGTAAGTTTCTAGCCAACATTTTAGAGCGATGAATCGGCTTAAAGTTAAGCCAATACAAAGTATCGTTGCCCACAATACCATCTGCTTTTAGCCCATGCTGTGCCTGAAACTGTTGTAAGGCGTTCACTGTAGCTTGGTCCATTAGTTCTGCTTGGTCCAAATCGTCACTAAACTGATTAGCAATATCAAACTCAGCTAAACGTTGGCGTACTAACGGAACCCGAGAGTCGCGGCCTCCAGCATGAATCAGCTGGCCGCGCTTAATGTTATCTGCAGACTGACGCTGCTGCTGAGCATTGACCCAATATAAAATCTGCTGGCGATAGCGCAAACGCTCTATGTCAAGCTCACCTCTTAAGCCGGTTAGCTGCTGGTAAAGATCGCTACGGCTTAATCGTGCTAACCACGGCTCATCAATTAAAATGTGTAATGGCGTCGTCGCGATGTCATTTAATGCCATGCTTTGGGCGTAATCTAAACGCATCAGCTGCTGGCTAAAGGCCATCACACCAAGATAAGCATCGGTATACAAAGCTTCCCATTGTGGGCTGTCGTTATCTACATGATTAATTTGCCTTAACCAATCACTAAGCTGCTTAGGCCCGCCCGCGAGACTTAACTCCAGCAGTAACCATTGTAATTGGTCACGTGCATTTCTTGCCTGAGGGTAGCCATACCATAGAGGCTCCGGATGAAAGTACTGAATTGACTGCTGAAGCTGTGGGTAACGCAATTGGTAAGCGCTAATATCGGTAACGAGCAAGTTCGATTGCGGATCATAAGGAGGCCAATTAAGCCGACTGAGTAAACGTTCTCCAAGGCCCACTTCATTGGTTTGCGCACCTTTAACAACAATAGAATGACTTGGCATTGCTGTGCTGTTGCTCGGCTGCTGATTGGCTTGTTTAAATACGTTTTGAGGCTCGTCACTCGGCCCCAGCAAACTCACGCTAGCGTATACATTAACTGAAAATAAACTCACCAATAGGCTAAACAGCAACCTTCTCACCCACTACTCCAACACCAACTAATACCTTTAAAGCTTAGTGTCTAAGTGGGTTTGGCAGCACAAAAAAACATGACATTTTTATGTCAGCGCTTTAAGTCTATGAGATCGTTTAGAAAGAAGAATTTGGCCCGGCTAAAAAATCTAACTCGGCTTGGCTAGACTCCCTACCTAGTATTTTATTGCGGTGAGGGTAACGACCAAACTGCTCAATAATCACTTTATGTTTCAGTTCAAATTGATAGCTTTGCTCTAAACCTGTTTGATTAAACAGGCATTCAGCTTGTTGATGAACCAACAAAGATTCGCTATGCATGTAAGGCATATATAAAAAGTTTCGCTGTGAACTTGCTAGCTGCTGATCTTGGCCATTACTCACCGCATGCTGTGCTAAGGCGAGCGCTAAGGAATCACTGGCAAATGCTTTAGACGAGCCGCGATAAATGTTTCTAGAAAACTGATCAAGTACAATCACTTCAGCTAAACAGCCTTCTGCACTCTCACGCCAGCTAAACAATTCACATTGTGTCGCTTGTTCAAACAAGGCGCTAAAACGCTGAGAAATAAGCTTGTCTAAGCCTTCATCAAC
Source organism: Agarivorans sp. Toyoura001 (assembly GCF_005405585.1). GTDB lineage: Bacteria > Pseudomonadota > Gammaproteobacteria > Enterobacterales > Celerinatantimonadaceae > Agarivorans. The sequence goes on from NZ_BJEQ01000001.1 coordinate 380,255, forward strand.
ACTAAACCATTGCTGGGGACTTAATTGCTCAAACCAAAACTCGAGTACTTCTTCATACTTCATCTTGATGCCTTTTTGTCCAAGTTAACAACCACAATCACCTTGTAAGGCCCATTGGCATTGCTGATAGTTTTCTGCCGTAGCAATTTGGCTTAGATACCCGACTACTTCACAGCCTGGTTCGCCCCAAGTACAGCCTGGTCTAATCATATTCTCAAGCTGTATTGAAGTCGCGTGATAGCGAAAACCTTGCAGCGAACGATAACCAGGCTCAATTAACAGGGCGCTAGGCCGCGCCCCCCAAAGGTTCACCAATTTACCATTGCGCATCATTATTGGATTCGTGCCATCAAGGTCAGTTTGCAACACAATGCTTGGCCTAATCGGCGGTTTAGCGGGGAAGTAGTAACTACAACCACAACCCATACGTTGCTCACTAAAAGGAATAGCCGCCAACTCACAGGCCGCTATAAACGAACTAAACAAAGGGCTCAATAACAACAAGCAAATCTGAACTTTTATCATGCTTTATCCAACGGGCTGAGTTTGTAAGCGCAGCGGCGCGAACCAGTAACAATATGTTCAGTGCGCTCCACTTGGCACTCTACAAACAGCTTTTGCAGCATTTCTAACTCTGAGCGACACAAACCTTGGCACTCGGTAGCGGCTACACATATTGGGCAATGGTCCTCAATAAAATAGTAATCTTGCTGATCTTTTTGCCAGCTAGCCATGTAACCTTCTTGGCTTCGTTTGGCACTGAGTCGCTCAAGTTTATCGGCTATGTCCGTGTGCCCTGCTAGCGCTTGTTGGTATGCACTAAAGCTTTGTTGCTCGCGATGACTAATAAGCTGTTCCATGCCTGCATCACCAAACACTTGTTGTACCGCGCCCAACAACTGAACACTTAAATCACTATGGCAATCGGGGAAACGGCCATGGCCTTTATCAGTAAGTTGCCAGAACCGAGTGGGCCGACCTACTTTTACTTTTTGGTCAAAATGTTCAATCAAGCCCTCTTTTTCAAGACTTTGTAAGTGCTGCCTTACACCCATACTGGTTATAGCCAGTTGCTCGGCCAACATCTTTACCGTTTGGCCACCTTGGCTTTTAATACGGTATAAGATGTTATCTGTGGTTTTCATGGGAAATTCCTAAGGCTTGAATAATCACATTATTGTCATTGCCAACATCTTTGTAAAGTTAGAACTATATTAAGTCCTTAGGCAGAAACCCAAACTAAAAGATAAAACTTAATCAGCGGAATCAAACACCTTACTGCGAATAGCTTCTATTTGTTGCATTGCTTGCTTAGCATCAATTCGCTGCTCCAAAAAATCAACCATCACTGCCATAGCTGGGCTGGCAAATTCTCTTGGGCTATCACGATCAAAAAACTGCGACACACCTTTGGCATTACGCAGCAACTGCTCGCCTTCTTTTATAAATTTGTCGCTACTAGCTGGCGCGTTGAGCAATGGATTAATTTTGCCTAGGTCTTGGTTAAGGGCAACTAAAGCTTGGCTTGAGACTAAGAAATCTAAAAATTGATAAGCCGCTACATTTCCTTCAGCTTGCTTATGAGCCACAATCACATCAATTGGGGCTTCCTCATAATAGTCTTGTCCCGCTTTGAGTGGCGGAAACGCCGCAAACGCTAAATCATTTGTTACCCGTTCTGGCACCGTAGCCACAAAGAAATTACCCATTAGTACTGACGCGGCTTTACCACGATACATCGCCGGAAGCGCTTGTTTCCAACGCAGCTGATCGCTACTAGGAATGAAACATTGAGCGGAGATGGCTTGCTGCCAAAAGCTAAAAACCTGTTCAACACGAGGATCGTAAAATGAGATTTCCCCGGCTAACAATTGCTGATGAAAAGCTAAGCCATTCAGGCGTAAATTAATATAATCAAACCACCCCGCTACTGGCCACGCATCTTTGGTTCCAATGCTCACCAAGTGCCTACCCTGTTTGGCTAACTCTTGGCAAGTGTTTAGCAGTTGCGGCCATGAGGTAAAGGTATCTGGATAGTGGCGAATCATCGAATGACGATAATAAAATCCCCACTGATAATAATTAATTGGCAAAGCAAAGTGGGCTTGATTCAGCTGAGATGCTTGCTCTGAAGATGCACTAAACTTTTCGCTCCACTCACCTTTTTGCCACCAAGAGCTAATATCAAGCAGATAGTCCTCTTCGGCGAGTTTACGTAAGCGCTCCCCACCAAACCAAAAGAACAAATCACCTTCGCCGTCGTTACTTTGCAAAATGCTTTCAATGTTTTTTTTGTAGTATTCGCTTTCGTAAACAAGGGTTCCCACTGCCACATCTGGGTAGTTCTCACTAAATTGCTCAATCAAGCGTTTATAGGCTTCACGCTGTTTGCCACTGCTAGGCATTAAAACCAAAGTAAGCGATTGCGATTGAGATAAAGCGAGTGTTTCCACTCCCAACTCTTCAGCAGCATCACTCGTCGTTGATATCAGTAGCCCGCAAATTACGCTCGCTACCAAACGAAAAGATTTAACCATATAAAACATAAGGTAGGTAGTCTCCAGTGCGAAGGCCTGCTTGGCGCTTAAGTGTGCGAATAAAATGAGTCGTACTCAGATAATTGAGTTTATAGGCAATTTCAGTAATCGTCCTTATTACCTTGTTAAACAATTAATCTAAGGCATGCTGAAAATAAGCATGCTAGCCTCTTCCTAAATACTGTGCTGTTAGCAAAGTGGGAGTATAAAAGAAGAGTAACTTTCTCATCAGCCAATCATTTGCAGTATTTACTAATGTTTTCTTCTATTTGCTGACGACAACTTTGGTTATAGCGAGTATCGATTTCTTTAATCAGATTGTTGTAGGCATCAAAGCTTTCTTCATAAGCCTCGAAGGCACTGTCGGCATTGCCTTTAAGGCCCTTATCAGCACAATTTTCATGCACGGCATACCATGCATCGGTTGCCATTTCAGCCTGACTTAATACCTTTGCTAGCGGCGCGTCATTAATCGTGTTCAATTGCTTAAGCTTACCGGTAAACAGGCTGCATACTTTTTCACGCGGCATGTCGTAATCCCAAGAACACGCTTCAACATATTGCTCACTCAAGGCTTTAATATCACCCCGTAAGCGCTCGTTTCCGCGAGAGGCATTGTCAAAACCAGCGTTATCACAGGAATTAGCCAAAGCCACACCAGATAGGCTTGAAACAATTAGAGCAGTGAGTATTTTTTTCATCTTCATCCTTAAAGCTGAAAGAGTATTAATGACAGCTTTCTTATCAATATTGCACATCATAACTAAGCCCTTTAATAAAAGCTAAACAACTTAGTAAGTTGAATAAGCGAATGAGATCTATGAAGAAATCTACAATAGTTAAGCACTAATGGAGCACTAACACATAAATCAACTTGGTTTTTTGTGGTTTTAGCACTACCGAATAACTAACATCGCCATAACAAATAAATCGTCTAAAAATAGCGCTATTTTATTCTTATATACGAGCAATTATCTACGCCAAACAAAAACCATGCTAAGGCTTAATTACAGGGTGATTCACTCAGTTCACCATTGGTGTTAAATCTTATCGACTAGATTTCACTTAATTTACAATTTTTTATCTGGTCAACCAATATCAGCTTATGGTATTTATATTAACCAACGAATGAATCGTTAGGTTTATCCATAAAATCAATCAATTAGAAAGCAAGTAGCCAAACACTAAATGCTTACTATGGTTAATGATGTGATTGCAGGATAGCAATAAACAGGGAAGCCCAGAATGAAACTACAAGTTGTAACCAGAACGCTGCTCGGTTTTGGCGTGCTGTTAGCATTACTACTAGTGGTAGCCTTAATTGGCCAACTAAACATGCGACAACTGGAAACCCAGTTGGATAACACAGTCAGTCGATTAGCACCAATGGCTGAACAAGTTAATCAGCTCTCTGGGCTATTACTTAACTCTGCACGTAAAGTCGGCTTACACAGTAGCAGTCAACATGCCGAACAGTCACAGCAGCTAGAACAAGAGGTATCAAGCTTGTTTAGTAGTTACAGTCAGCGAATGAGTTCCCTGTCTCAGCTGGCTAAACCTTACCCAGCAATTCTTGATGGTTTACGTTCACTAGATCAAGATGTGAGCAACATTAAAACCACCAGCCTGGCCCAGTTAACCTTAGGTAATGAAGCACTCCAAGCCCAACAAACGCTAACCAACCAACGTCAAAACTTCACCAACAAATGGAAGAACTTTCCAGGCGATATGGAGTTTATGATTGAAATGGTGGAAGAAAATGCCGAGTGGGTAGTGACCGGCATGCAAGCAGATATAGGCGCGTTCTCTGCTTCATTAGAAAAACTGTTTTACGCTCAAAACGAAGCTCAATTTAACTCATTATTCAGCGTAATAAACAGTTACAACTCGTCACTGCAAGAGAAGCAACAACAACTCATCAAGCTCGACCCTGGCAGCGCAGAAGAGTTAAGTAGCTACTTTGAACTGCTTACTCAAGCATTTGCTAGTAATGGTCTATTTGATCATTTAAAGAACCAGCAACTCATTCTTACCCGTCAAAATCAACACTTAGTTCAGCTCAATCAACAAACCGACACGGTATTGTTGCAGCTAGACGATCTATCAAACCAACTCAGTGAGATTATTACCTCCGCTCACCAAACGGCTCAGCAAAGTGCTAGCTCCGCACTAATCCAAACATTGGCGGTATTGCTGTTTTCAGTGTTAGTGACCGTATTAGTCGCGTGGAGTGTAAGCCGCCATATTCGAATTCCTTTAGGCCACACCCTTAGCCAAATAAAACGTATGGTTGATGGTGACTTTAGCGCTTACCAAGGGAAACCATCTAATGATGAATTTGGCCAGATTGCCACGCAACTGGTTCATTTAAGTGAGCAAATGAATCACGTGGTTAGCCAAATGAATAACAACGCTAAACAGCTTGCGGCAAGTGCGGAAAGCGGCTTAGCAACCAGCCAACACTCTCACAAAGTAATTCAAGAACAACAAGACCAAAGCCAATTGGTGGCCGTAGCAGTAAGCCAAATGGAAGTAGGCGTAAATGAAGTATCTGAACAGGCGCAACAAAGCCGAGACGATATTGGCCAAGTGAATCAACTTACTGGTCAAAGCCATCAAGCGGCTCAATCGACCCTAGCCACCACTAACCAATTACAAACTACGGTGGTGGAAGCCAGCCAGCAAGTTAGCGAGCTTAAACAACAAAGTGACGACATTAATCGCATCGTAGATGTTATCCAAGGCATTGCCGAGCAAACTAACTTACTAGCCTTAAATGCAGCCATTGAAGCTGCTCGTGCTGGAGAGCAAGGCCGAGGCTTTGCCGTGGTGGCCGATGAAGTGCGCGGCTTAGCCACCCGAAGCCGCGAAGCAACCCAAGAAATTCTTAGCATGATTGAGCAACTACAAGGTCGAGCACAACAGGCTATGGACATGATGGTACAGGGTGAAACCATGGTGGGCAGCTGTATTGAAGAAGCCGAGCAAAGTTCGCAACAGCTAGAACAAGTCGCCCAGCTGTTAAGTACCGTTCAAGAACGCAGTGAGGCAATTGCCAACAACGCCCAAGATAAACACACCGTGGCCTTACAAGTGGCGAATAATGTGGAAAAAATTGTTGAGCTTAGTGAATTGGCCAACCGCGATGCCAATCAAACCCAGCAAGTCAGTGAGTCATTACAACAGCAATCGCAGCAGCAACTTAGCGAACTGTCGCATTTTAAACTGAGTTAGCTATACATCACTAACTCAGTAAACCACCGGCAAAAAAAAGTGGCCAATACTAATGTGGCCACTTATTTCTTCCCCTTAAACCAATGCTCTTACCCAACCAGCGATACAAAGCTGTGCACTTAAAAGAGTGTAACTCCCTACTCTCCTTTCGCTCAAAGGTAAAATAGAGATAAAAGCACAACTTCAGAAACTCATCGTTCGACTAACTTGGTTAACCACTACAAAATTTATAATTACTGGTAAGTTTTACCACCATGCTTTAACCAACCATGCTCATGGTTATTTCTTGGGTCTTTATGTGTCCAATGCATAACGCCGCCCTGATGGTTCCACTCATATTCACCATAAAACGCTACCGTATCACCCTCTTTTAAATAAGGGATACGCGGCGCTAAATCAATATTGTGTGCCACCAGTAGGGTTTGGCCGCTGTCTAAACGCAAAATAAACTTCTGATGCCTAGAGCCTTTATTATCATCGGGAAGTATCCGCTCAACAACGCCAGAGCCTTGCAATTGGATGTCGCTTTGTTGGTAATCATAGGCTTGTTGTAACGCGCTATCATTAGCCCAAATAGCGGGCGAACACAAACTAAGCGCCAGTGATAAAAACAGAATAAGCCCTTTCATTTTTCACATCCTTTTGTAATAGGCAATAAGCCACTTTCTATGAATAGCCAATAGAAGCTATTATTTAAACCATCAATAGATTACCTAAAAGCCAAATTAAAATCTCTAGGAGTAAACGGCATCTAACAGCGCTTTGCTTTTTTTAACATAGCCCTCGCATTACATAGCGGTTTAAGAGGAATATTTTGAGATAGCGTTAGTCGCGACCCATTCATCTAGATCAGACGATGCGCCAGAAATACCGATTGCCCCCATCACTTGTTGTTGCTCAACAATAAGCACGCCGCCTGGTAAAGGAATAAACTCACCGCCCGTTGCCCCGTTAATAGTTGCAGCAAACATTTCTGGCAGTACCTCTGATTTAACCAATTGATAAAACTGCCGAGTATTAAATCCCATGCCTAATGCTGCGTGAGCTTTGCCTAAGGCAATTTGATAGCGCTGAGTCCCTACACCGTCTTCACTAACCATGGCTTTTAGGTGTGCACCACTATCCAGAACAACAATCGACAAAGGCGGTAATGCCTTGCCTCTCGCTAACGCTAGAGACTCTGTGATTAGGCTACGGGCTTGGCGTAAAGTAATACCGCGATTATTCATTAAGTTCCCCCCAAAGCCAGCTAGAGTTATTGCCGTTTTTTAGCTCCCAAGAATCGTGTATTAACTTAGCAGGCTGTGCTCCTGCTGCGCCTAAAGCAACAAATAGCGGCCTTAGATGCTCATCTCGCGGATGTGATTGCTGAGCGCCAGGCGCTAGCTGACGATAATTAAGCAAGGCTTGAATGTTGCACTGCTCCACTGCGTGCTGAAGCCACTCTACAAACGCCAGTGCCCAGCTATAGGGTTCACCTTGGTAAGCCAACGCTGCCAAGTTATGCGTAGCCATGCCAGAGGTGACCAACATGATACCTTGAGCCCGTAAAGCAGCCAGTTGCTCACCCAGGGCATATAGCTCCGCCAAGCTTGCGTCACGAGGCAAACTTAGCCCAACCACTGGCACATTTTGCTTGGGGTACATCAAGTGCAGTAGCGACCACGCGCCATGATCTAAGCCCCGCTTGGTTCCCGCAACGTGTGGCAAACTCCGTTTAAGTGTTTGGTGCAACCATTCAGGGCTGTCAGGCAAATACTTAATTTGGTTTAACGCATTAGGAAAGCCCCAAAAGTCGTAAATCGTTTCTAGCTGCGCTTGCTGAGTAAAATGCAAACCGGTAGTTTCCCAATGGGGAGACACTACAACAATCGCTTTTGGGGTAGCTATTCGCCCCGCTAAGCTTTTTAAAAAGGTATTCGCAGGGCTACTCTCCAGCACTCGCATTGGCGAACCATGAGATAAAAACAGTACCGGCGCTAAGGTGTTGTTCATAAAGTCACCTTATTAGCGGGCAAGAAGGCTAGCTTCGGCCCTATCGGCACTATACCGCTAGGATTTAAAGCTTTAACTGAATAGTAACCTTGCTTGATGTGCTCAATATTTACCGTTTCCGACACGCCTTGAAGCACATAAATACGCTGCAAGTAATCACTCAATAATGAGTAATCCTGCAATTGCTTAAGGTTACATTTAAATGCACCTACATAAGCAGCGTCAAAACGTACCAAGGTAACAAACAGCCTTACATCAACTTCGCTCAACTCATCGCCTAATAGGTAATTGCGGCCATCACTTAAACGTTGTTCTAGTGTTTCTAAGCCCGCAAACAACCTACTCACTGCCTCTTTATAAGCGGTTTGGCTTTGGGCAAACCCCGCTTGATATACTGCATTGTTAATATGCTCGTATAACCATGGATTAAGTTGATTAATATCTGCCAACCAATGCAGGGGACGCAGATTAACACTGGCATCTCCCCATTGGTCAAACGCACTGTTTAGCATTTCGATAATGTCTGCCGATTCATTATTTACAATGGTGTCGGTAAATTTGTCCCACAACACTGGCACAGTGGCTCTACCAGAGACCTTAGGGTCCGCATGCGTATAAAGCTGATGAATAAACTGCTTATGGTGTAAATGGTCTTCACTCGCGCCCTTTAGCCCCGTAAGCCCTTTGCCAGCAAAACCCCAGCCTTGCTCAGTAATGCGCGGGTCAACAATGCTAATACTAATCACCGATTCCAGTTTTTTGAGCTTTCTCACCATTAAGGCTCGGCTGGCCCACGGGCATATTAAGGCCACATAAAGATGATAGCGATTCGGTTCAGCTTTAAAGCCTGCCCGCCCGGTTCTACCTGCGCTTCCATCTTTGGTAACCCAATGTCTAAAACTGGATGCTTGGCGAATAAAGTCGCCGTTTTCATTGGTTTTTTGATAAGGGTCCCAGGCCGCTTGCCACTCGCCATTCATTAACATATTCGTTCCTTAGTTGTGGTTTTTACGATTGAATCGGTGAGTCGGGCTAAGCACTCGCGGTGTTGTTATATAGGACTTTAGGTTTTAAGGTATAAGCACCATCGCCTAGCAGTATTTGCGCAAATGAAGCCATCACGAGAAATAGCGGATACTCCCAGCCACCGCCTTGGTTTGAAAACGACCAACCATTGCCAGCATGAGCAAAAAACAAAGCACCTAATAACACTGGCAGCAATCCCGCTGTAACCACACGAGTTTTTACCCCCAGCAATAGCGCTATACCGCCCAGCAACTCAGCAGCAATGGTTAAATAAGCAAGCGCACCCGGTAAACCTAATGAGCTAAAAAACTGGGCTGTGCCCGCAGGAGTAAACACCGCAATCTTTAACCATGCGTGAGATAAAAACATCACCGCTAAACTGATGCGTAATAAAGTGCCAGCGTATAAGGCTTGTTTGTTATCCATTGTTACTCTCCTAGTGACTTTGATTAAGGCCAAACCAAGTGGCTGGCGTAAAGAAAGTATCGTCCCGCTTCCACTCGTAAACAATAGCCATTACAATCGACACATTGTTTACTATTTGTATACAGTCAAGGCGAACGAATGAATCACTTAGCGTTATTTTCTAGTTTTGTTGCGGTGGTAGAACACGGCAGTTTTACTCAAGCCGCCCAACACTTAGGCAAAACCAAAGCGATAGTCAGTCGGCAAGTTAGCCAACTAGAAGCGCAGCTCAATAGTCGCTTAATTAGCCGAACCACTCGTGCTTTGTCGATTACCGAATCGGGTAAAGAGGTCTATCAACGGGCTAGAGCTATTCTTGAGCAAGTGGACGATTTGAGCCAATACAGCCAACAACAAAATGAGCAATTGTCGGGACGGTTACGCTTAAGTGCGCCGCAAACTTTTGGCGAGCTAAACCTAATGAAAATACTGCCCAGCTTTATGCAAAAGCACCCTCAGCTAAAAGTAGAGTTGGTGCTAAATGACCGCTATGTAGACATTGTTGAAGAAGGCTTCGACCTCGCCATACGTATTGGCCAATTAGACGATTCAAATTTGATTGCGCGAAAGATTGCCAGCTACCAACAAGTACTCGTCGCCAGCCCTAAATTTGTAACAAAGCACCAAGTGACTCACTTCGAGCAGCTATCTACCCTTGCCTGCATCGTAGACAGCAACCGCCGAGGTGGGAACAAATGGCAGTTTACCCGCCAAGGTTCAATACACAGTGTAAAAGTGAATCCGCAACTCAATGTAAACAGTGCCTTAGCAGCAGCTGTTGCAGCCGAGCAAGGTTTAGGTATTTGTCTGTCACCGGCATTTGCCGTGCAACAGCAACTCACCAACGGCAGCTTAGTGAGCCTGTTTGATGACTACCTCAACGACGGCATTGGTGTGTATGCTATTTACCCACATCGCCAATATCTCACCAAAAAAGTGAGCGCTTTTATTAACCATTTACAGCAGCACTTCTAAAGCATGGTTATTAACAAAGTACTTTGTTAAATTAGCATTCTGCAAGATACAGTGATTAAGGATTAATCTTGGCTCAAGGGCGTTTATCGGTAATTCAAGGAGCCAGCTTATTAGTCTCGGCACTGCTTGGCTCTAGTGTACTCATTATCCCTGCCCTCGCCGCCGATCAATCGGGAGCGTACTCTTTATTAGCGTGGGTAATCATGATTATTGCCATGTTGCCGGTAGTATTTACCTTTGCTGCATTAGGCAAACGTTACCCACACGAAAGCGGCACCGCCTATTACGTTAAACAAGCTTTTGGCGAAGACGCTGCCAAGGCGATTGGCTGGGTCTATTTGTCCATCGCCCCCATCGGCCCTCCGGTAGTATTTATTGCCGGCGCCAGCTACTTTGGACAAGTGTTTGGAGGGCTTGGCCTGCCCTTAATCTACTTAGAACTCGCCATGCTAGCGCTAGTTTTTTGTATGAACCTAGCCCGTATAGAAACCTCTGCTAAAGTACAGTCTTTGCTAAGCCTTGCCTTAATTGGCACCATTTTGTTTATTTGTTTTAAGGTGATGAGCACTCAGCCTTTCCCACGCGAACAATTTACGCATGCTGGTTTTTCTTTACACTCGCTGGGCCAGTCAATGGCACTAATGTTTTGGTGTTTTGTTGGCATAGAAGCCATTTGCCATGTGGCCAAGCAGTTCAGTAACCCCGAACGTGATTTTGCTAAGTCGGTATTGCTGGGCGTAGGCAGTGCGGCATTTGTGTATGTGCTGGTTAGTTATGCGGTAGTCGTTATGCATGCCTATGGCAGCGAGCAACAAAACCTGCTTTCTATTACCCATATCGCCGCTTTATCTAGTGGAAAATGGGCGGCAAGTTTAGTGGCTGCGGTAGGATTTTTCGGCTGCTTTTGTGCGGTCAACCTCTATGTCATCAGCTTTGCTAATATGCTTTACAGCACGGCTGAGGAAAAAGGCAATCAACACCCTTTAAGAATATGCAGCGCCAACGGCTCACCAATTGTCGCTACTTGTATTGTAACTGCGTCAATTGCCTTAGTGTTGATTGCTCGAGATTATTGGGATTTCTCTTTCGCCTATTTGTTGGAATACGCCAATGGCTTATTCGTAGTGATTTATTTGGCCGCTGCCTTAGCGGGTGTAAAATTGCTAAAAGGAGCAATGCGTTACGCGGCAGGCTTTTCAGCACTATTCTGTGGCCTTATATTATTGGTTATAGGCAGCAGCGGCTTGCTATGTTTAGCTGTATTCGCAGCGGCATTTTTCGCGTTTAAATTGCGAAAGCTAGCCTGGTTAAATAACCGAGCCTTACCTAAATAAACTTCATATATTGGTTTCGCCGTAAACACTGCCCTAAACTAAGCCAATTCAATACTGCGCTACTTTATCTACTTCAATCTACCCAAGTTCATTTGGCCCACCGCCTAAGCAAAATAAGCCTCACCATTGTCGCCAATTTAAGACAGCACTATCGCCTTAAAAACAGATAACTGACCAAAATCGTTTACAGCCCAGTCTATTCCTAGCTAGGTACAAACATTTAGCCTGTCTCAATAAGGAGACAGTTTATTTGACAAAAATGCATAAATATCATTTAATAGCTACACTTACATTAACGGTTTATTCGCTTTTTTAGCGCGAAATGTTCACATAGAGGAACACTTAAACACCTATCGAAATGATCATAAATGGTTAATTTTATTACAATAAATGTTAATAAAAGCTACTTTTAAGTCATAAGTTAATATTTATAACAGCAGTAATTATTGTATAAATCTGCTAAATAATTGATATTCACGGCAACACTCAATCCGATCAAAATCACATATTTATGCAATCCAGCATGAAACCGCAAGCTAAATCCGTTCTATTTTTAATCATTCGCTGTTCTAGATCACACCTAAAGATTTGGTAACAAAATCAACTATAGATATTTTTGTTATTTAATTTAAACCTTTAGCCGCGGGTTTATCGTGCAATCAGTTGGTTAGGTGTTTACTCCCCTGTGAAAAAAGTAACACGCCCAAGCTAACCAAAGGATTGGCGATGAACTCTGCTTTACCGAGCTGTATACATAATTGTTGCAAAGTGAAGCGGCTATAAAGCCCCACACAGCAACAGTGACCAATGTGTTCTAAAGGTGACAGCGACGCCCTTGCAAAGGGCTTCTTTTTTAAAATGGAGTTTACAATGCAATTTGCTAAACGTTTGGGTTTGAACCATCAGCATGGTTTAAATCAAGCTACAGGATTAATACAACGCTCTAAACTAACCACTGCAATTCTTAGCGCACTGATTGGTGTTAGCTTTTCTGGTATTGCTAACGCCTCAGTGTATGAGGATCGCTTTGCCGAGATTCGTGATGAGATTTATGCCCCTGAAAACGGCTATTTAAGTGCTGATGGAGGCCCTTATCACTCTGTTGAAACGTTTATTATTGAAGCACCAGATCATGGGCACGAGTCAACTTCAGAAGCCTACTCTTACATACTGTGGTTAGAAGCCGTTCACGGTAAAATTACCGGTGACTGGGAGCCTCTAATTAAAGCCTGGGATCTTATCGAAGAACAAATTATCCCTACGTCTGAAATGCAACCTACTGCAGATAAGTATGCCAACGGTAAAGCGACTTATGTTCCAGAAGGGCCATTGCCGTCAAGCTATCCACTACCACTTACTAATGGCGCAGCGGTTGGTGAAGATCCTATTAGTGCTGGTTTAGCCTCTACTTACGGTACTTGGGATGTATATGGTATGCACTGGTTGTTAGACATGGATAATGTTTATCAATACGGTAATTTAGGCGACGGAACCTCAACGCCTTCATACATCAATACCTTCCAACGTGGTGAGCAAGAGTCTGTATGGGAAACTGTTCCTCACCCTTCGTGGGAAGACTTTAGCTGGGGCGGAGAATACGGCTTCTTAGATTTATTTGTTGCCGAGTCTCAAGCACCTGCTAAACAATGGCGTTACACCAACGCTCCTGATGCCGATGCTCGTGCTGTACAAGTAATGTACTGGGCACTGCAATGGATGAAAGAACGTGGCCAAGATCCTGAAGTAGTTGCGCCTGGCTTAATGGCCAAAGCGGCTAAAATGGGTGATTACCTGCGCTTAGCCATGTTTGATAAGTACTTCAAAAAAATTGGTTCTCAAGACGAACAAGGTAGTGCTGGCCAGGGTTATGACTCTGCTCACTACTTAATGTCTTGGTACTACTCTTGGGGCGGCCCAATCGATACCTCAGCCAACTGGGCTTGGCGAATTGGTTCAAGCCACATTCATTTTGCTTACCAAAACCCAATGGCCGCTTACGCGCTATCTCAAATTGCTGAACTGCAGCCAAAAGCGCCTAACTCTGTGCAAGATTGGGACACCGGCTTAGAACGCTCTCTAGAATTCTTCCAGTGGACACAATCAGCCGAGGGTGCATTCTCTGGCGGTGCAACCAACAGCTGGAATGGCAAGTACGACACATACCCTGCCGATCGCGCTAACAATACCTTCTACGGTATGGCATACGATGAAAACCCAGTATATGAAGATCCAGGTTCAGGTACTTGGTTTGGCTGGCAAACATGGGGTGTTGAGCGAGTCGCTGAGTACTACTTCATTACGGGTGAGAAACGCGCCAAAGACATTCTAGACAAATGGGTAGCTTGGGTACTAAACGCTACACCAGAAAAAGGCCTGCCAGTTCTAGACTTTAGTGATAACGATGTAAAACTGGCCGCTACACTGGCCTTCTCTGGTATACCAGAAAAATGGGATCCAGCTAATCCTAAAGCTAACAACGACTTACATGTAGAAGTTATTGATCACGGACAAGACGTTGGAGTTGCCCACAACTTGGCTAAAACTCTGATGTACTACGCTGCAGCAGAAGAAAAACACCAAGGTGATGTTCACCAAGGAGCTAAAGATGCGGCTCAGATGATCTTGGACCGTTTTTGGGCTAACCACCGCACTGATAAAGGCGTTTCGGCACCTGAAACTCGTGGTGACTACCCTGAGCGTATTAACGAGCCAGTATTCTTCCCTGCGGGTTGGACTGGTAAGAATGCAGTAGGCGCAGACTTAAACGCTGATACAACGTTCTCAAGCATGCGTCCATTCTATGATAGTTCGGATCCTGGTTATCAAGAGCTACAAAACGCCATGGCCGAAGGTCGCGATCCAACTTATACCTATCACCGTTACTGGGCACAGGTAGATGTTGCAACAGCAAACGCCTTGTATTCTGAATTGTTCCCTGAAGCTGACTGTGCCGATGGTTGCGCACCAACAGCTAAAGATATAGCGGTTAAAACCTCAGTAGGTACGCCAGCTAGCATTACCTTAGAAGGCAATGACAGCAACGGCACTATTGAAGCTTACAGCTATACTCAGCCAGCGAATGGCACAGTAAGTGGCAATGGTAAACAAGTCACTTACACGCCACAAAGTGGTTTTGTAGGGGTAGATAGCTTTACCTATACAGTAAGCGATGATGAGCAACTTAGCTCTGCACCAGCTACGGTGACGATTAGCGTTGAAGATCTTAACAGCAACGTTCCACCAGAAGCCTGTTTTACCGCTACTCCAAGCAGCGCAATGGTAGGTGACATCATCAACTTCGAAGCAAGCTGCTCAAGTGATGCTAATGACGATACCTTAACTTACAGCTGGGCCTTTGGCGACGACAGCAACGGCAGTGGTGCGTCAATTAAGCATAGCTATACAATGGCGGGTACTTACGATGCGATGTTAACGGTAAATGACGGTAAAGGTGGTGTAGATAGCACCAACGTGACCATTACCATTGAAGAGCCTGCCGGTAACTTACCACCAGAAGCTTGCTTTAGCGCTACACCAAGCAGTGCCAACATTGGTGACGCTATCAGCTTCAAAGCAAGCTGTTCAAGCGATGCTGATAACGACACGCTAAGCTACAGCTGGGCCTTTGGTGATAACAGCAAGGGCACTGGTGCTTCTGCTCAACATAGCTACACCCAAGCGGGTCGCTATAATGCGGTATTAACCGTAGATGACGGCCAAGGTGGTGTGGATACCGCGAGCAAAACCATTACTATTGCTGATGCGCCAGTATCAAGTGCAAGCTGTAAGTACGAAGTTCAAAACCATTGGAACGCTGGTTTTGTGGCTAAAGTAACCATTACCAACAACGGCAACGAAGTGATTGATGGTTGGGATGTAAGCTGGAACTACGCTGATGGCTCAGAAATGAGCAACGGTTGGAATGCTAACTTTAGTGGTAGCAACCCATACTCAGCCAGCTCACTAAATTGGAATTCAAAAATCCAACCGGGTCAATCGGTAACCTTTGGCCTGCAAGGTAATAAAGCTGTATTTAACGGTCCTGCTCCTGTAGCAACCGTAACCGGTGCAGTGTGTAACTAGATCCACCGTTCGTTTTATAATCCGTAAGTAAAGGAGGCCTCGCGCCTCCTTTTTTGTATTTAATCTCCGCTAATCACGTTTAGCTGCCTAAGCAAGTTCTCATTTTCTGAGGCATTTGCCTGAAATATCCCCGCTAAATTTCTTACCGTTCTTTTAGTTTGTGCTTCGCTCACAGTTCTAATTTTTATTGTGTAAATACAAAATAAAAATAAAAAAGGTGAATTATACCTTTATTCGCATGGGGGAATTATGTGATTAGTCAATACCGTGAGGGCGCAATTTGCCGCAAAGACTTCGCCGGAGAGCGAACACTAGCCTAGCTCACAAATAAGTTGAATAAACATACATGCATAGCAAATGGTAAATAGCTAGCGAACGAAGAATACAGCTTTTAGCGCAGAGCTGCCCAGCCACGACTCGCCTGCTATTGATAATACTCAACTCATCTACACGATGAGTATTTTCACATGAAACGGAGATTCACATGTTTTTATCTAAAACATCTAGCAAGCAGTCCAAGCTGGCTAAAAGCAAAATTAAACGCCCCTCTTTACGCCTATCTATTGCCGTTGCACTTGCTACAGCAGGTTTAAGTAGCGTGGCAAATGCAGGGGTATATCAAGATAGATTTACCGAAATGCGTAACGAGATCTATAATCCCGAAAATGGCTACTTAAGCGCTGACGG
The DNA here is from genome assembly GCF_005405585.1 of Agarivorans sp. Toyoura001. Lineage (GTDB taxonomy): Bacteria > Pseudomonadota > Gammaproteobacteria > Enterobacterales > Celerinatantimonadaceae > Agarivorans. The sequence goes on from NZ_BJEQ01000001.1 coordinate 396,591, forward strand.
CGGCCCTTACCATTCTATCGAAACCTTTATTATTGAAGCGCCAGACCATGGCCATGAGTCAACCTCAGAAGCCTACTCATACATCCTGTGGTTAGAAGCAGTGCACGGTAAAATTACCGGTGATTGGCAACCACTAATCGACGCTTGGGAAATCATTGAAACCCAAATTATTCCTACTTCGGCCATGCAGCCAACGGCAGCAAATTATGCATCAGGCAAAGCCACTTATGTGCCAGAGGGACCATTACCGTCCAGTTATCCACTGGCGCTTGATTCAGGCGCAGCAGTGGGTGAAGACCCCATTAGTGCTGGGCTAGCAAGCACCTACGGAACCTGGGACGTATACGGTATGCACTGGCTACTGGATATGGACAATACCTACAAATATGGCAACTTAGGCGACGGCGTCTCTACCCCTTCTTACATCAATACCTTTCAACGTGGCGAGCAAGAATCGGTGTGGGAAACTGTCCCCCACCCGTCTTGGGAAGAGTTTAAGTGGGGTGGCCAGTACGGCTTTTTAGATTTGTTTGTGTCGGAGCCGCAAGCACCTGCTGCGCAGTGGCGTTACACCAATGCACCCGATGCCGATGCACGTGTGGTACAAGTTATGTACTGGGCACTGCAATGGATGAAAGACCAAGGTGTAGACCCAGAAGTAGTGGCGCCTGGCTTAATGGCTAAAACCTCAAAAATGGGCGACTACCTGCGTTTAGCCATGTTTGATAAATACTTCAAAAAAATTGGCTCACAAGATGAACAAGGTAGCGCAGGCACTGGCTATGATTCTGCCCACTATTTAATGTCGTGGTATTACTCTTGGGGCGGCCCAATTGATACTAGCCAGAACTGGGGCTGGCGCATTGGCTCTAGCCATATTCACTACGCCTACCAAAACCCTATGGCTGCGTACGCACTATCTCAAATCCCAGAGCTAAAACCACTGGCTCCTAACTCGGTAGAAGATTGGACGGTAGGTTTAGAGCGCTCTCTCGAGTTTTTCCAATGGACTCAATCGGCAGAAGGTGCATTTTCTGGCGGGGCAACCAATAGTTGGAACGGCACTTACTCTACTTATCCGATAGAGCGCCAAGACGCGACCTTCTACGGCATGGTGTACGACGAAAACCCAGTGTATGAAGATCCAGGTTCAGGCACGTGGTTTGGCTGGCAAGCATGGGGTACCGAGCGCGTAGCCGAGTACTACTACATTACTGGCGAAACCCGTGCTAAAGCGATTATGGATAAATGGATTGGCTGGATCCTAGATAGCACTCCAGCTACAGGCTTAGCAGTACTCGACTTTAGCAATAACGATGTTAAGTTGGCTGCTGGCCTCGAATTTAGCGGCTTACCAGAAAAATGGGACCCAGCAAACCCACAAGCTAATACCAACTTACACGTAACGGTGACGTCGCAAAACCAAGATGTAGGTGTAGCTCACAGCTTAGCTAAAGCCTTGATGTATTACGCGGCCGCTGAAGAAAAACACCAAGGGCAAGTTCACCAAGGTGCTAAAGATGCTGCTCAGAATATCTTAGACAGATTTTGGGCAAACCACCGCACCGACAAAGGGGTATCAGCACCTGAATCACGCGGCGATTACCGAGACAGAATTAACGACCCGGTATACTTCCCTGCAGGCTGGAGCGGCGTAAATGCAGTAGGCGCAGACCTAAACGCAAACACTACTTTTAGCAGTATGCGTCCTTTCTATAACGATACCGATCCAGGTTACGTTGAATTACAAAATGCGATTAGCGAAGACCGCGACCCAACATACACCTATCACCGATACTGGGCACAGGTTGACGTAGCTACAGCCAATGCTCTATTTGAGGATTTGTTCCCGATAAGCTGTGATGTGAACTGCCCACCAACGGCTAAAGATATTAGCGCCAGCACGAATATTGACACGCCTGCCAGCATTACCTTAGAAGGTAGCGACAGCAACGGTAGCATTGTTAGTTACAGCTACAGCCAAGCCAGCAATGGCGTGGTAAGTGGTACTGGTCCGCAAGTAACTTACACGCCTAATACTGGCTATGTGGGAGTGGATAGCTTTACCTATACGGTTACCGATGATGAGCAGCTTACCTCAGATCCAGCAACGGTGACGGTAACGATAGAAGACCCAAATAGTAACTTTCCTCCAGAAGCATGTTTTACCGCAACACCAACCTCAGCGTATGTTGGTGACCCTGTGGCCTTTGATGCTAGCTGCTCAAGCGATGCAGATGGCGATACCCTTAGCTACAGCTGGGCGTTTGGTGATACCAATACCGCCACTGGAGTCAATGCAAGCAACAGCTATCAGGCAGTGGGAAGCTACAGCGCAATGCTTAGTGTTGATGATGGTAAAGGCGGTGTAGATACCACGAGCAAAACCATCATCGTAAGCGAAGCACCTGTAGTCGCTAATTGTACGTACACCATCGACAACGAATGGGGCTCTGGTTTTGTTGCAAATATTACCATTGCTAACAATACAAGCTCAGTGATTAACTCATGGGATGTAAACTGGAGCTATAGTGACGGCTCAACCATGAGCAACGGATGGAATGCCACCATCAGCGGTGCAAACCCATACAATGCAGTAGCACTAGCATGGAATGGCCAAATACAACCTGGGCAATCTGTTACCTTTGGTTTGCAAGGCAATAAAGGCGTAGCCAACGCCCCCGCCCCAATCCCAACAGTAACTGGCTCAGTTTGTAACTAAGTCGCTCCTACTTAAAGAACCATAAAAAAAGGAGGCTCAGCGCCTCCTTTTTCTTTTAGCCGATATAGCTTAGTAATGAGTTAAAGCGTAAGCGAGTGAACGACCACTACGGCAATCTTCAACATCAGTTCCATAACCAACTAGTACTGTTGCATTGGTTGTTTTTGCTGATAAAAGAGTTGTATAAAATCGTTCTGTCATCGCATCATCCATTAACGAATCAACAATGAAGTAATCATAATCACAAGCCGTGTCAGGGTGGTCGTTTAACTTGAAGTAAATAGTGCTGTTGTTATAAATCTTTACCCATTGAATCGTTGAGGTAACGTTAGCGGTGTACGCAGCATTAGATGAAAAAGAGAGGGTAAAAAGAGCAACAAACGCAAAAATAAATTTCATGTACTTTCCTAGTTCAATCAATTGAGACATCTGTAAACGAGCTTACAAACGTAAATGTAAGAAAGGTTCCTAAAGAACTTTCTCACTCCATTTTTTCTAGCGGTAGAAAAAATAATATTAAATCAAATCTTTATCAACACCCTTTAGCTACGAATGAGACAAAATTGCGTTTAAATAAAACCGCAAGTTCACAATTAACCCATTCTCGCTATTTTTTACCGCTTGAATAAACACCTTTTCATCAACCACTGCGAAAATTAATAAAGAAATAACAGACCAAGCAACACTTGCCAGCTAAAGAGCAACTGGGTATGGTCAGCCCAACAGAACCTAAACTAAACATCTCTTATGCCTGCCACTTTCTATTCTTTTCGCCGTTGTCCTTATGCAATGCGCGCCCGCCTAGCCATTGCTATAAGCCAAACACCTGTGTTGCTCAGAGAAATACTGCTGAAAAACAAGCCAGAGGAAATGCTCGCGCTTTCACCCAAGGGCACAGTGCCCGTATTAAAGCTTGAAAACGGTGAAGTGATTGAAGAAAGCGTTGAGATTATGTTGTGGGCACTTGAACAAGCCGATCCACAAGCATGGCTTTCTCCCAATCACAACAAAATGCTGCAATGGGTAGAAGAGAACGACGGACAATTTAAAACTGCACTCGATAAATACAAATACGCGGTGCGCTTTCCCGAACAAAGCCCCGAAGACTACCGCCAGCAAGGCGAGCTGTTTTTACTAAAAATGGAACGACAACTTAGCCAAAGTCGCTACCTAATGGGCGAGCAATTAAGCCTCGCAGATATGGCCTTATTACCTTTTATTCGCCAGTTTGCCTCGGTAGATTTACAGTGGTTTGAGCAAGCCCCCTACCCACAGCTACAAGCTTGGTTAAAGCAGTTCATTGATTCGGCATTGTTTCGTTCAATCATGCAAAAATACCCGACCTGGTTAGACAGCCAACAAGAAGTGAGCTTCCCTTAAGGGGGATTATTCAGCAATTAATTTAACCAGTCGATTTAGCTGCTAGCGCGTCAACAAAAAATGCCATCACCTTGTCGTCTACTCGCATGGTTAGAGGGTCTTCGGTCTTGTTGCAACTTACTGCTAAAGCAAAACCATGTAGGTAATCCACCAATAAATGCAATGCTTGCTCTATATGTTCTTGGCTAAGGTTCAGCGGCCTTAATATCAAACTAAAACGCTGGCTAAATAACTCTGCAGGGCCATGTGTTTTCATCGACAGCAAAGTAGTCAATAAACCCGCATTTTGTTGTAACAGCAGTAAATAGCTTTCACATAAACGTGTTAACTCCCACTTCCAGAAGTGATTACTTAGTGGATCCAACTCAGAGGCTTGCGGCTGATAAATGCCTTCAATCAAGGTCAGCGTTAACGCTTCTAACAAGGCGTTTTTATTATCGAAATAGTAATAAATAGCCATTGGGTCAACCTGTAAAGCTGCGGCTAGCTGCCTTATGCTAGGCACTTTACCAGACTCTTGCTGTAACGCTGTTGCCTGCAACAAAATCTTCTGCTTTGTCAGTGAGTTGGCATTTTGCTTAGGCCTGCCACGCTGTTTTTGCTTGACCACTTTAGTCATTATTCGTTAACCTACACATATAATTCTACAGTGTAGAATTATATGTGTAATACACGCTATTTCAAGCGTTAGACGCACTCACTTAAAGATCTTTTTGATTATCGGGAGCAATTAAATGTCGAATATCGTATACATCGCAGTCAGCCTAGATGGCTTTATCGCCGATAAAAATGATGGTTTAGAGTGGTTAGAAAGCGTGCCAAACCCAGAAGGGATGGACTTAGGTTACAACGCATTTATTGAAAGTATTGATGCTTTAGTCATGGGCAGAAACACCTTTGAAAAGGTAATCAGCTTTGATTGTGAATGGCCTTACAGCAAACCAGTAATGGTATTAAGTAACAGCCTAAAAAAATTACCAGAAGGGTTTACAGGCGATGTGCGGCTAATGAACGGTGAGCTAACAACTCTAGTAAATCAGCTTAATCAACAGGGTTTCAATAACTTGTATATTGATGGAGGACTTACCATTCAGCAGTTTTTAGCTCAAGACCTCATCGACGAACTTATTCTTACGCGCTTTCCTATGCTTTTAGGTGGAGGCGCCCCTCTGTTTGGTGACCTACCTAGCATCAAACGCTTCAAGCACCAAAAAACTACTGTATTGCTAGACCAACTAGTTCAAAGTCACTACGTTCGAGAGCCGTAATTTGGCTCAGCAACTTTGTTCAGATCTATATCGCTATTATTTAATTACATAATAAACACACTATCACTAAACGCTAATTGCTGCTTTAATAAACAATGAAATGGATTTCGCTAGTCTCCCTAAACTAAGGATTGGGTTTGCTTATTTCTCAGTACTTTCGCCGATTAATATTTGCAGGCTGTGTGGGCCTAGGAGTGTTATCTACGCCCCTTAAAAGTGCAGAACTGATCACTCTTACTAATAGTGAGTGGCCACCCTTTACCTCTAAACACCTTCCTCACCAAGGTTTTTACTCTGAGATAGTTCGTCAAGCCTTTGCCTTAGAGGGTTACCAAGTTGAATACCAATTTTTACCGTGGGCACGCGCTTACATGTACGTGAAACAAGGAGAGGTAGATGGCTCTTTAACCTGGGCTAAAACCGAGCAAAAAGAGCAAGAAGTGCTGTTTAGTGACCCGGTATTTTGGCACACAAAGGTATTTTTTCATCTCAGCAGTGAGCCATTTGAATGGCAAAATATAAGCGATTTACATGGATATAGAATTGGCGCGACCGAACTCTATACATATGGTCATGCCTTTGACTCTGCGGCTAAAAATGAAGAGATTAATGTAGAATATGTCTCTTCGGATTTGCTTAACTTTAAGAAAATGCTGCTTGATAGAGTTCAGCTGTTTCCTTCCGACATCATGGTGGGAAAAACACTCATTCAACAACACTTTACCGCGGAACAAGCCGCTCTGTTTACCTACCATCCTAAGTCGGTACAACAAACCTATACCCATGTGATTTTCTCAAAGAAAAATAGTGAGCGAAATCAACTGCTATTAGCTGCATTTAACCGTGGCCTCGCTAAGTTAAAAAGCTCTGGCCGTTATCAACAAATTGTAGATAACGCGACTTTAGACACACTAGAATAGGAAAAGCCACAACGCTAGATGTGGCTTTTCTCTCGTTTCAATACAGTTAAGACACCAGCATGCGCCACCACATTCCTGGCAACGTGGTAAAGCCAGCAGTGTAGTGTTTCAGTTCGCCGTCTTTTATCACCATCAAAGTGGGTGTTACACCAACGCCCCATAGCGACCCCAACTGCCCTTGCGGGTCATTAACTACGTTAAATTGATAGTCATGATGGTTTAAGTAGGCTTGCACCTTGCTTTGATTACCAGAGCGTAACGCCACCGTAACCACGTTAAAGTGATTAGCCATGGTGTTTACCGCAGGGCTAACAAAGTTGCATACACCACACCAAGAGCCCCAAAAATATACCAGTACCGGTTCATTTTCGCTTAATGCATGTAAATCAATCGACTCGCCATTAACACCTTGAGCACTTAGCTGAGGCAGCTGACCTTCTGGCAGATCTTGTGAGCGCCAAAGGTCTACACCAATGCTTATCACCGTAACAAAAAACAGTAGCGATATAAGTTGTTTAAAGGCGCTCCAAATCTTATTCGCCATGTGTTTGCTCCTTAGTATTTAGCTCAGCGTCAATTGCCTGCTTTATTTGCTCGTAAGCCACCAAACCGGGTATCACATCGTTGGAGAAAACCAAACTTGGCGTACCACCAATGCCTAATTGCTCCATTAATCGAATATTGCCATCGAGAATCTGTTTTACCAGAGCATTTTGTTTAGAGGCTTCGAGTGACTTTTCACTGCTCGTTAGTTTAGCGACTTTGGCGATAGACTCACTGGTCAAACGGCTTGGGCTAGCCATTAGCTTGTTATGTAAAGCCATAAACTGTTGCGGTTGTTCTAACCAAAGAGTTTGAGCAAACATTGCCGCTTCTTCTGAGCTTGGGCCCAATACCGGTACCATTTTAATCACCACCCGCAGTTGCGGATATTCTTCAACTAATTTGGCCAGCGAAGGTTCTACTCGCTTACAGTAAGGGCAGTTAAAATCGGTAAAATAGGCAATGGTAATACTCGGCTTATCGCTGCCCATCCAAGGGTCATTGGGGTTATTAAACAAATGGTCTGCTTGTTGTTGAATGACGCCTTTTACACCTAATTGCTGTTGCTGCTCTTGATATGCTTGAAAGGCGATAATCGCATCACGCAGTATCTCTGGATCCTCTACCATCGCATCGCGGATAAGTAGCTTAAGCTCGGCACGTTGTTCATCACTAAAGCTCGATGTTTCAGCATTTACTTGTGCACTGTTGAATGCTAAAAATACTAGGCTGATCAGCAAAAAAGCCGCCTTATTCATCGTTGCTTTAATGATGGAAATAGTGATTGAAGTCATCATAGATTTACTCCTGAATTCGAATAGCAGAGCCAGCAGCTTGAGCGAACGCTTGCTCTATGGCTTGGTGGCTTAATATAACGGGAAGTGCGATACCTTGTGGAGCCGCAGGGCCATAAACAATGTTAAATGGCACGCCAAAGCGCTGATAGCTTTGCAAAAATGTACTCACCTGATTAGAAGGCTTGGTCCAGTCGCCTTTCACTAAGCGGGTCGAAGGCTGCTTTAATAAGCTATAAGTAGGGTTTTGTAATATCACCCCTACTTTATTGGCTTTACAGGTAATGCACCAGTCGGCGGTGACGTCTACAAACACAACGTTTCCCTGCTTAACCTGCTCAGCAATATTGCTTTGTTGTAAAGGCTGCCAGACTAAATCGGTAGGCAAGGCTTTAGCCCACCGCTCACTGGTTAAGGCACCAAGTAAAGCGACACCACCGCCTAACAAGACCATTGAACTTAAACTAATCAGCAGTACTTTTGCGCCATGCTGTTTAGCTAAAATCAAAACAAATACCAACAACAGCAAAGTCACAACAGCAAGCAATATTGGCGTTGCTACATAGTTTGCCAATAGACTAACTAGCCATAAACAGGTGAGCAGCAGCATTAGTGCAAAAATTAGCTTCACTGTGCCCATCCATTTACCGGGCTTTGGCAGCGCTTGAGCTAAACGAGGAAAAGCAGCGACCAATAACCAAGGCAAGGCCATACCTAATGCTAAGGCTGTAAATATCACCAATAAGCTCGTGGTGTCGGCGCCTAATGCAAAAGCTACCGCAGTGCCTAAAAATGGCGCACTGCATGGCGTGGCTAGCAAGGTAGCAAACATGCCCTGTAAAAAGTGCCCTAAGTAGTTGTTGTCGCCGCTGGTGGCTAAGCGAGTCTGCCAAGAAGAAGGTAAACTAATGTCAAAAGCACCGAGCATGTTTATAGCAAACAAGCCTGTCACCAGTACCATGAAAGCAATAAACCAAGGCTGCTGAAACTGCACGCCCCACCCCACGGCTTGGCCACTAAACTTAAGTAACAATACAAAGCCCGCCAACAGCCAAAACGACGCCACAATACCCGCGGCAGACGCCACAAATTGACGGCGAATGTGTGCCTGTTGTTGATGAGGTGCAGCAATCACCGAGCTAAGCTTCATGCCAAGTACCGGTAATACACAGGGCATAATGTTCAAGATTATGCCGCCCAATAAGGCAAACGCCAACAACTTAAACCAAGAAACAGATTCAAGCATTACTGCGCCAGCTTGTACTGTTGCGTGATATTCATAAGCGTGCTGCTTATCAAATACACTTACCTTGAGCGTATTACCCAATAGTTCTGGCTCACCAAGCCAGTTTTCGCCATTGAATATGGCGCTCAGGCCATTGGCACTTTGTTCTAACTGCAACAACTTAAAGGTGGTATCAGGGTCACCGTCCACCAGCACAGTAGGTTGTTGCCAATCTACGCCTTTGGCCAAATTTACTTGCAGCCGTTGCTGATTTGCATCCCAAATAAACTCACTGTTATTCCCACTCACTACCTGTGGAACCGCTACCTTGGCCTTGTTGTATAAATACATGGCTTCGCTGTCTACCCGTAGCTGTTCAGGAATAAAATCTAAGCTGAAGGGATAGTCGGTAAGCACACATACATTGGTGCACGTAGATAAGGTAAGAACCCCTTGCAACTTAGTGGCTTGGGTTAAGGAAGCCACAGTCAGTAATAGCGGGAAATCAACACTATGCTGATAACCGTAAGTTTCTAGACCTAGCAATGAATAACGCTGTGGAACTGGCCACAACCATTCAGCCGATTCGAAATTGCTCGAACCTTGCCAATCAATGCTAGGAGCAACACCACCCTCACCAGGTGAGCGCCAATAGGTTTTCCAATCGTCTTCCAACTTAACTTGCAAAACCGCAGGTAAACGCTGGGTTGCGGCGTCTAACTCGCCGGTAAGCATAAGCCGTACTTGAGCAGGGGGATGTTGAGGTGAGCTAAGCCAAGCAGTACTTTGAGCAAATACCATGGTAGAAAACGCCAAGCTAAACAGCAGCATTAGTCGTAATAAAATGTTCAATATCATCTCCAAAAATGAAAAAAGTAAACGCGAGAGAAAGCGTTCAGTTTTATTCTCGAAAATGACACTGGCTACAATACAGCCGTCGCGGAGGAGGAATAGTGGGTTTAGCAAAAGGCAGTGTATAGCCTGCACTCTGGGCAGCCAAAGTTGCGAAGGCCAAAAACAACACCACCACAAATACTTGCTCTACATTTTGTTGCTGCTGTAAAACGTGCTCGCTAAGTTGACAACCTTCATTAATAACAAGCCCACCAGCAAGCTCTTCACTCGCCACATGTGCTTGTGGACACGTTACCTTAAGCCCGATGTTTTTCGCCACGCACACGCTTAACATTACTGCGAGCAGTAATAGGCTTACGGTGGCTTTAAACTGTTCTTGTTTAAACAACATAGTTTGGACTAATAAGGCAATAGCAAGTGAGTACTTATACCAACATTGGTTTTCAAGTAAAGCTGTAAGTAATACAGCAACAAACTATAAGACCGGGAAACCCGCATTTTATTCCCAGAGAAATGCAACTTCGTAGTTTACCAATGGTCGAAGCTAGGTGTTTGTTCTATAAGACCTTCGTCCTCAAAACATACTAAATGTGAGTAAGCTTTTACCATGACTACATCAACGTCTATTACTGTTATTAATTATCCGGGAGCATTACAATCAGCAGTGTTTGGCCTTCAAGAAATGCTTAGCTTAGCCAACGATATAACGGAATCAATGCAGCATAACCACCGCTTTACCTGCCAACAGCTTACACCAGAACAATGTACAGATAAGGTTCCGCAAAAAGCGAACAACTCACAGCAAATCATTGTTGTGCCACCGAGCCTGAAAGATCAGTATTACTTAGCGCCTAGCCAAAACTTTATCAACTGGCTAAGCAAGCAACATCAACACGGGGTGCTGTTAAGTTCTGCTTGTGCTGGCGCATTTATTCTTGCCAAAACGGGTGTGTTAAAGCAGCGCACTGTAACTACTCATTGGGGCCTAGCCGATGAATTTGCTAAGCATTACCCAGATGTAAAACTGCAAAGTGACGCCATACTCATCAACGATGGAGATGTTATTACCGCAGGGGGCGTGATGTCTTGGTTAGATTTAGGCTTGGAGTTGGTTGCACAATGTACCCACCCAGGGATAATGCGCCAACTGGGTAAAAACATGGTGATTGATACTGGGCTGCGCGAGCAGCGTTATTATCAAAGTTTTAAACCTAGTTTCGAGCATGGCGATAATGACATCATTAAAGTGCAGCATTTTTTGCAGAGCCATTACCCCACATCAATCAACATTGCCCTACTTTGCCAACAGTGCTTTCTTACTGAACGTACCTTGTTACGCCGCTTTGTAAAAGCAACCGGCTTAAAACCTATTCAATATTTGCAAAAGTTAAGAGTGCAAAAGGCCTGCGAGTTAATTGAAAATAGTCAGCTTAAACTTGAGGCTATTGCGCTAAAGGTGGGTTACGAAGACCCAGGAGCGTTTCGAAAAGTGTTTATTAAAGTGATCGGCTTAAGCCCACGTGAGTTTCGTCGCCGCTTTAGCGGATAACAACATACTATCGCCAGCCACACTGACGATAGTATTAGTCGTGTTAACTAAATTGCGCCACCTGCTGGTGTAACTCTTGCGACAGATCTTGTAGATGAGTCGCACTATTTGCCGTTTGCGCCGCGGTAGTGCGGCTATCGCTGGTTAAGTTACTAATTTGAGAAGCATTAGCCGCAATTTCTTGTGATACTTGCGATTGCTGCTCAGTAGTCGCTGCAATGGTCACCGACTGACTGGCAATGCTCGCCACTTGCTCAGTAATGCCATTAAGTGCTTCGCCAGTTTGTGCGGCATGTTCGGTAAAAAACTCTCCGCGTTTTTGGCTTTCGCTCATCATTTTCACCGCGTTATTGGTGCTGTTTTGTAGTTTGCCAATAATGCCTTCGACTTCTTTCACCGATTCCTGAGTACGTTGTGCTAAGGTTCTCACCTCATCAGCAACCACCGCAAAACCACGGCCTTGTTCGCCAGCGCGAGCGGCTTCTATCGCGGCGTTTAAGGCCAACAAGTTGGTTTGGTCGGCAATATCGTTAATCATTCGAGTAACATCTTGAATATTGTTACTCTCTTGGCCCACTAGCTCAATGGCTTCAGCAGATGAATGCAGTTGTTGATTGAGCAAATCAATCTCATTCACCATGCGCTCAACCAGTTGTGCGCCCTCCTGAGTATTGTTGTCTGCCTCTCTCACACTCACCGCAATTTCCTCGACTTGCTGAGCTACAGAGGCCGCAGAAGACGACATTTCTTCAATCGCGGCAGCCACTTGGTCAACTTGTGCTTGCTGAGAGTCTAACTGGCCTAGGCTATGCTCAGCATCTTTATAAACACCGTTAGATTTACTCTGCAAATCACTGCTAGTTTCTCGAATACTGCTCACCAACACATTCAATTTGTTGGCCATCTCTTTTGCACCGGCACTAAGCTGCTCTACCTCATTGCTAGATTCTGCTCGGCCGCCTTGAAAGCTCACACTAATTTCGCCATTGCCCATGCGCTGCATGTTTTCACTTAATAACTCTAAGGGTCTGGTCATGCTTCGCAGTAGCATAGCCAAACCAATCAGCACCACCACCGCGACCGAAATAGACACCGCTACAATCAACCATAATAAATCGCTGCTCGCCTTAGTGATTTCACTAACAAAAGTGCCACCCAGTAGCTTCCAATTCCACCCATCCACTTCAGCAAATACTAGGTATTTCTCGCCGACTACACCTTGATATTCATAGGGATAAAACACGCTGCCAGAAGGTTCTTTAAAAATCGCTTTAAAGGGCTGATTACCTGCGTAATCTCTGCGGTCAATAATAGACTCGCCAGGCTTAACCGAAGGGTGCAATAAATAGTTACCCAGTAGGTGACTAGCATCGTTATCCACCACAATGGTATAGCCCGTATCGCCCCACTTAATCTTAGAGAGATTACTAAAAATCTCCTCAGTGGCTTGGTCAATCGGCACCCCAATAAAGCTTAGGGCTGCCACTTTTCCTTGATCATTTTTAATGGGGTAGTAATAGGTGAGGTAATCCTTACCAAATAGACTCACTTTGGCATGATAAGGTTGACCGCTGAGTAGCACCTTATAACCGGGATGATTAACGCCTAGTTTGGTCCCAACCGCTCGTTCGCCTTGGCTATCTTTCAACGAAGTAGACACTCGCACAAAATCATTGCCAGAGGCGCTAAACAGAGTAGCTACCGCATTGGTATCTCGCGTAAAACGGTCAACAAAACCGTTTGCGCCTATTAGCGACGCTCCGCGAATGTGAATGTCTTTAACGCTAGTAGATTCAAAGCTCACTTCACGGTTGGCAACGGTAACACCGTTCATGTAACCATTGCGAAATGTTGCCTCAAGATCGTGAGCCCGTTCAAGGTAACCATCAAATTGCCCAGCAACCATTGAAGCAACAGCGTTAACTTTAGACTGATGATCAACCATCGCCTGTTCAAACAAAGCTTTAGACGCTTTGTTGTATACCAGCGCCGCCATAACGCTCAGTCCGAGCAGAATAATCAATCCAATAATCAACTGTAGTTGTATTGAAATGCTTCGGCTCTTGAACCCATTAATCATATCTAACTCCCTTTGATGCTTATAAGCTGACAGTTTAGTCAACTAAATATCACTAGGGTTAATTTATTTAATTCAATTGATGATGTAAATGTCATATGAATGTGATGGGAGGCTTCTTTGTTTTACATCAATAAGTGCTTAAGGCAGGCATGAACCAAGGCCTATTACAATATTTAACTGGGAGGTAAAGCTCACAAAACAACCATTGATTTTTTTGTGAGCTTTCGAACTTTAAAACGAGTTTTAGGCTTAAATAGCGTAAGCAAAGCCTATCTTTTTGCTTACGCTTGCCAATTTACAGCAACAATTAATTAGCGGCGGCTTTAGAAATACCCGCTAGTGCTCCGCTAACTTTGCTTAACACCGCTTCACAACCTTGCATGTTGTGGCGCTTAGCCAAATACTGAGGATCGTTATAAGAAATCCACACTTTGCCTGCTTCATCTTGCCAAACTAAGGCTTTTTGCGGTAAATCTAAGGCCATTAACTGCTGACATTGCATTAACGGTGAGCCCACTTTGGGATTACCAAAAATCACTAATTCAGTATCTCTAAGCTCAATGCCTACCTTGGCTGCCCCGTCTGCATGTTTAATATGATTAAACACCGTCATGCCTTTTTTCTCGAGTATCTGCAGCATCCGTTCAGCGGTTTGGCTAACCGTGTGCTGGCTTGCAACATTAATCACGCCCTCGCTATTGGCAGTTGCCCCGCCTACAACTCCCGCAGCCGCAATACTAACAGCCAATATTAAACGTCGAATCATTCCTTTCATGAAACCTCCAAGATAATACCTACCACAAGCCAGCTATTTAGCTTGCTTAGCTCCTAAACCTTACTTAGCCAAGTCTAGTTCAGTTTTCACTTTTGCCAGCTAAGGCTAAATTAGGGCTGACAATTTCTCGTTAAACCACCCGGTATACGATAGCCTTCTTTGAAATTTCCGTCTGGGCTTTGCTGAGTCACTAACCAAGCCAAATCGTATTCGAATATCTGCCAAGTGCGCCCTTGCCACCTTATCTCTTGTAAGTCTTGCGGCTTAACAAGATCAGTTAGTTTTGCCAGGTCACTAGCCAATAGCGGTTTGAGTTGTTCTGCTTCAACACCTTGCAAGATGTTTTCAATACAGGAGCGCTGTTGCTCAGTGGCTTTAGCAGTAACTACACTAGCGGGCATTTGGGTAGAGGCGGCATCAAATAAAGCGCGTTCTTGAATTATCATCACTTGCTCAGGCACTTCCGCCGCCTGTCTTTTGGCTGTTTTGGTGCTGGGTTTGGCTTGCTGCTGGCGCGCCTTTTCTTCGCGTTTACGCGCTTCGGCCACCATAAACTCATGTTGTTTCCGTTTACTTTCAGATAAAGCCTCATCACTTTCGCTACGCGCTTCAAGCTGCGGAGCTTGTAGCAAACTCACATGGCTTTGATACTGTATTTCGCTAGGTGGCACACTCGTTTCACTAACCAGCCACCAGCCTAATACACCCACGCAGGCGAATGACGCAGCGCTAGCCCACCAAGGGGCACTCGCCCAAGAATAAGACTTAGCCTTTGGCTTTAGTGTTTCCGCCTGTTTTTTTGCCATCGCTTGAATGCGTTTATCAAGCAGCTCCGAGGGCTGAATATTCTCTGTTGCCTGCTGATAGATGGCATCTATCTCATCGTCGCTAGGGGTTGAATCTGTTGTCGGCTTATCAACCATGATGTTTCTCCCAGCATTCGCGAAGTTGTTGGTAAGCGACTCGAAGTCGGCTTTTTATCGCATCAAAAGAGGTTCCCAATACTTGACTCATTTCCGCTACCGCCAAGCCAGATTGTTTTAAACTAAATACCTCTTGCTGCTTTTGCGGTAATAAGGATACGCAACGCAGCAGTACTTGTTTATCCAAGCTCTGTTGATGCTCAGCTTCAGGGCTGGAGGCTGACACAAACTCATCAACATTTTGCTCAGCATCGTCAGTCTTGCGATCTTTGGCCCGCCAGTAATCAGCAATACGTCGCCGAGCAATGGTGTATAAAAATCCCCTAAAGTGCCGCGTAGGCACCTCACTGGCATTGTCTTGAATAGGCAGCTGATAGGCTTCCGCTTGGGTGATGATAACTTCCCACACCTCTTGAAATACTTCATTGCAGGCGGCCTCGGGCAGCTTTTGGTGAATAAACACAAACAAGGCTTTTCGGTAACGCTGATAGAGTTGGTCAAACGCGGCTAAGTTACCGCGCTGTCCATAATCAAGCATCAACTGTTCATCACTCATTGAGCTCATAGTGTTAGTTATTAATCCTTGCCGGTAAAGTAACGGGTAATGGCTGCACAGCGTACTCATGCTCTGGCAACTGCACAGGCTGAGGAGTATTGTTCTGCTGTGCTAAGGTATTGGTTAACCTTGCTAACTTAACAAACTCTGCGCGATAACCAAATTGGTCTTGGCCCTTGCCGCTGTTTGCCCATTCAATAATATCCTGATAAGCCAAATCATCAAGGTGTTCGCTAGCTCGGAGTTTTTGACCAAAGGCCGCGACTGCAATAGCAAATTGGTCGTCGGTGCTTAATTTATCAAAGTGAGTGAAGTCTTGGTTTTTCACCCGCTGAGTATATTTGTTGGAAGCCTCCGACTGGGCTTTTTTGTAACGAACCCTCACTTCAGCTAAGGCTTCATTTTTAGGTTTTACCGCCATTTTGTTTTGCTTTTGTTGCTGAAATACCAGTGGGTCAATTAAACCCGGCTTACCTACTGGAGTAATTTCGTAAATTGCGGTAACGCTATGGCCTGCCCCCATATCTCCGGCATCTTTCTGGTCGTTATTAAAATCAGCACTGTCTAGCTGGCGGTTCTCGTAACCCAACAAACGGTATTCAGACACCATGGTGGGATTAAATTCTACTTGAAACTTAACGTCGTGCGCCACGGTATACAAACTACTCCCTAGCTGATCAACCAGTAGTTTTTGCGCTTCGTGCAAGGTATCAATATAACCCGCTACCCCATTACCGTTATCCGCCAGCTGCTCCATAAGATGGTCGTTGTAATTGCCGGTGCCAAAACCAATGGTTGAGAACTGCACTCCAGCTTTGCGCTTTTGGCTAATCCTATGTTTAAGCTCGTCGATATCGGTAATGCCCACGTTTAAGTCACCGTCAGACATTAAATACACATGGTTGATTCCACCTTCAATAAAGCCTTGTTGCGCTTGGCTATAGGCCAATTCAATCCCCGCTGAACCGTTGGTTGAGCCACCGGCACTTAAACTATTAATGGCGTTTTCAATGGCATGCTTGTCACTCACTTTAGTTGCTGGCAAGGCCACACCAGTGCCACTGGCATAAGTCACAATGGCCACACTGTCATGAGCTTTAAGTTGATTAAGCATTAGCAACATTGATTGCTTAAGCAGTGGCAATTTTTCTTGAGACTGCATCGAACCCGATACGTCCACCAAAAACACCACATTAGCCGCCGGGCGAATGTCGGTATCGGGCTGGTAAGCACTAACACCAATGCGAATCAGTTGGTTGTGTTCATTCCATGGCGAAGCGGTTAGCAAAGTATCGATAGCAATCGGTTGCTCTTCACTAAGCTGCTGATTTGCTGATTGAGAGTAATCGTAAGAGAAGTAATTAATCAGCTCTTCTACCCGCACCGCATCTTTTGGCGGTAGTCGCCCATTATTAATAAAGCGACGCATGTTAGCGTAACTGGCGCTGTCTACATCGGCACTAAAGGTAGATACCGGTTGCTCGGCCACCGAGATAACCGCCAAGTTATCGAATTTTTGGTAGTTTTCGCTGTTTTGCACTTCATAATAAACCGCATCGTTTGCGTAGTGCGAAGCAAGGGCCATGTGAGATTGCTGAGCCACTCGCGTTCTTTTCTGGCTTTGCTCAAGCTTTGCAATCGGCTGCATAGGTTTAACTAAGGCCTGATGCTCTTGAATAGCGGGAGAAGTCGCAGGCGGTTGCTGGTTGGTTTGCGCTTGTTCTGCATCGCCAGTTTGGCCACAGGCGGTCAAGGCCGCGAGAGCGATGCCAATGGCAACAGAGCGAGCGACAGGCGAATAGGTGAAAGATAAGTTTTGCATTGTATGAATACCTTGTTGTGACGAATTAGGGTTTAAGACAATCTCAACGAAGTAATCGCAGCTAAAACAAAAGCGAGGCTAAATTAATTTAAAAAAATTTAAATATTTTTAAAGGCAGCAAAAATAGCGCCTTTATAAAACAAAACAGCCCGCATAATGCGGGCTGATAGTAACGTTAGATAAAGAGACTAAATGGTGGTTAACCAAGCATGTTGGTCCTCGGCTTTACCCCATTGAATGTCATTCAATGCTTGGCGCAGTTTTAAGGTGGTTTCACCCGCTTCGCCACTACCCACAGTATGCTCTTTACCTTTATGAATTAAGGTGCCTACTGGAGTAAGTACTGCAGCTGTTCCCGATAAAGCGGCTTCACAACCCGGCTTAGCAGCGCGTTCTAATAATTCATCTACGGTGAGTTGGCGTTCGCTTACCTTCAGGCCTAAATCACGAGCCAGAGTAAGAATAGAGTTACGCGTTACGCCGTGTAAAAAGCTACTATCTAGCGCTTTAGTAATGAGCTCGTCGCCATCAATCAAAATAAAGTTTGCTGCGCCCGTTTCTTGTACATCACCCTCTGGGCAGAATAATACCTGGTCGGCGTCTACTTCGTTACGCGCTTGGCTAATTGGTCCTAATGCGCTGGCGTAGTTACCGCCAGATTTCACCATACCCATGTGTGGCGCACAGCGCATGCCGTTTTCTTCAAGCAACAAACGCAAAGGCTTAGCACCTACTGCAAAGTAGTCGCCCACTGGAGAAAGCAATACATATAGCAATGCAGAGTTAGTGGGGGCCGCCGCTTTACCAATTGCAGGCTCGGTGCCGATAAAAGTGGGACGAATGTACATAGAGCCCGGTGCAGCGGGTACTTCGCTAGCAAATTTAGCCACTATGTCTTTAACCATTTGCTCTAATAGCTCAGGTTTAAAAGCCGGCAAACTCAATAACTCGGCAGATTGCGCCATACGTTTAATGTTGGCATCCATACGAAAGACATGCACGCTACCATCTTCATGACGAAAGGCTTTAAGGCCTTCAAAACAAGTACTTGAGTAATGAAGTACGTGTGCACCAGGGTGCAGGCTAATACTGTCAGACGAGACAATTTCACTATCACCCCATTGTTGATCTTCGTATTTTGCCAATGCCATTTGTGGCATAAAAACCGTACCAAAAGCTGCCATGTTGTGTTCCTAATTATGCTTGGGCTTAAACGCCCTTTTTATATTTTTACTGAAATGGAGTAGAAAGCTGGTGGGACTAAATGAGTTCGCACTATTTACAACCGATATACCAGAACAACCACTGCCAATTTATCCATAAACTGGGTTCGCTGAATGGTAAAAGAGTATGTGGTCTTATGGCACTGCGATCAAGCTTAAGACTCGTCCAAACTGCAAATATTCTGCGATAAATGCAGTGGGTGTACTATTTTCACAGCCGGAAAGGCCAATTTCAGCGTTGTAGCTGTTGCTGTGTTGCAGCTCAAGCTTCTTAGCTAGAGGCATAATAAGTAGTGATAAGCGGCTAGATACACCAACAAACTGAGCCAATGAAAATAGATGAAAGCGCCTTTGTTTTTACCCATTAATTTAAACAATGTGAGCAAGCTTACTTGATGCGTATTCGGTGTTTCTTCGGTTTAATCACTCACTACAGGGGCAACTTACCGCTGGAATATAGTTAAGTTTATTTTGTTTAAACAGCGAAAATACAAGCAACAATTCCTTGTTTATATACTCGATCAGCGCCTCTTCATTTGTGGTAGAAGAAACCTGCTCATTTTCATATAACCAACCACCGCAACCAAAACCCACCAATGGCAACTCTTTTGGTAAAATCTGTGGGTCATCAGCAATTTCTACCACTAGCGATTTACCTTTTAATTGAAAATACCACGAGTACCCATCAATTCGCCCACGGGCTTTTGATGTTGCATCCAAAAGTAAACTCCCAGACCAGTTTTCATCAGATAATTCAATCATTTATTGTTACCTTGGCAATGTCCCAACAGGGGATGAATTTGGCGAGTTCCCAAGTACGCTGGCCCAGTAGCCTTGTTAACTTCGGCTTTTGCAACGCCCTAATTTGAGGATTTTATTGTTAAATTGTTATATGCCCCTGCGTCGCTGAATATCCATAATGTATTCAGCGTCTAAAACTGCGGACACTGGAATATTATTTTTAAGTTGTTCGAGGAATTGATTATCAGATCCAAAAACAACACATTCTTGTCCCAAAGTATCTACATATACCCCACACCACTTCAATGAACTTGAAGTAAAATACATACCAGAAAAAGCCATTTGCCATTGAGATTTATCTGATTCATTGATACTAAAAGTTGTATAGAATTCTTCCCAGTTAGGCGGTGGATATTCAATATCTGAAAACATCGTCAAATAGAAAAACAATAGACTATCTTTGCTAGCATTTTCTAAATCTCGTAATATATCTATTCCAATATCAGCAAGCTCACCACCAAAGAAGAAATCAGGATCTATTAGTATATAACTCCAATCATTTAGAAATGTACTCTCGAACATTTCGGAGTTTAAATTGACAACGTTTGTTTCTATAAACTCGCGGTTCATTGGGAATACCTAAGCATCAACGCCTATATCACAGAAAATTGAATGTTGGACTGCTTTGCGGCCTTTGACTTAAGCAAAAAATGGGCCAACATTTAATTTTGCCAGTGCGTATTTTTGTTAGGTTATCTTACCGTCCCATAAATCTTCTAGTTTTCCATCACTGACTTCGCTCTGCGATATTGTAAACATGCAACCTATTATTTTAAATGTATTTGGTATAAACCAAACTAAATATGAGCCGTATGGATTAACTTTCACTCTAGCTGTTTGAAGATATTCAGGGTCTTCCAGTATTAAATTTTCCACAAACTCAGAAATACTATTGCTGATCCGCTGTGCATGTAGGCCCTTCCTATCACTTATAAATTTAAGCCTTATTTCGTATGTTTTATACAGTTGTTCTTTTCTAGCTTTGGCTACGCCACTTCCAATTCTTATAACCGCCCCATTATCCAACTCTTTTATCACAGAGTTAGATTCACACAAGCATGAATTCCTAATTTTTGATAATAGTGATTCTGACTCTGACATTCGTAAACCTAACAACTTATTAAGAGGGAAATTGCCTTGTTTAAACAAGGCAATTTCCCTCTTATCATACATTTGATAAAACCCAGATTATCATCTTTCCTAAACTACGTTAGTCACCTAGCTCGAAAAATAACAAAAACATCAGCACAAAAGAATGCCAGACCTTGTGGACAAGAAATGTGAAAACAAACAGAGTTGAAAGGAGGGCTTACTTTTATTCCATCAAAAGTCTAGCGCGGGATAATACTCCACGTCAGAGCGCTGCACTAAGGTTGCAATATCTAAACGCAAACATTGCTCTATATTTACCTGCACATAACGCTGAGCGCCTGCATAAGTAAATTCCTTTGGTTCGTCCCACAGTATTTCTGCATGGCCTTTTATCCAAAACCCACAGCCGGTTTCAAAATCTGGGATATACAGCCCCACTCGAGAATCGGCGACTATATTGCCTAAGGTATTGAAGAAGTTGTTACCTGAGAAGTCTGGAAAGATAAGTCTTTGCTTGGAGCTATTTGTTTGCTTGAGCATGGCCACAAACCCTGGTTTTCCGCCACGGTGAGATACATCAACACCTCCGCTTTCTGCTTGCCCTTTTATAACTGCGCGCGAAGTAATGAAAAAGGTATCGCACTGCTCTAGGTGTTGCTTTAATACTAGGTCGTTTGATGCTAGTTTTTTGAAATCAGTAACTCTGGGTGCTTTTAGCCCTGCAAAAGCATCAAGCTGTAATTCGCGCTTTTGAATATACTTAGGGCAATTGCCAAAGCTTTGCTCTACTTCAAAACGCAGCAACTGGTCGCTAGCATAGCTAATCAGCCCGTTAGCTCGGTTACGCCTGCGGGTATTAAGCTCTAAACCCAGTAAAGCCAAGCTGTCGCCAGCACTTAGGCTGGCTAGCCCCGAATACTCGATTAATGCTCTCGCTTCTATAGACAAGGTTTGAGCATTGGGTGAGCTAATAAACCCTTGCTCGCCCAATATCGGTGAAGCCCATGGGTGCCCCTCGTTGTCGAGTAACCCTGCGTATAACAAGGCTTGCTGCGAAAAAAAATCGCGATGCTGATCGGGCATAAAGTCACGAATAAACTTGTCGCCAATCGGCCCGATATGCTCTTTTACGCCAGCACGCGCTTGTACCACCAATTCGCCTTGATGAAAAACACCCATGAATGTCTCCGTTATTTTTATAAACCTAGATCACTCAAGCTTGGGTGATCGTCTGGCCTGCGCCCTTGCGGCCAATGAAACAGCCGTTCTTCTTCACTTATTGCTAGGTCATTAATGCTGGCATGACGGCTTTGCATTAAGCCATTTTCATCAAACTCCCAGTTTTCGTTGCCATAAGCGCGATACCATTGGCCAGCTTTGTCCTGCCACTCGTAGGCAAATCGCACCGCAATACGATTACCGCTATAGGCCCATAATTCTTTAATCAAACGGTAAGCTTGCTCTTTTTCCCACTTTTCGCTTAAAAACTGCTGAATTTGCTCGCGGCCCTCAATAAAGCTATCGCGGTTTCTCCACTGGCTATCTTTGGTATAGGCTAAAGCCACTTTTTCTGGGTTGCGTGAATTCCAACCATCTTCAGCCATGCGCACTTTTAGTGCAGCTGTGTCGGCATTAAACGGCGGTAATGGAAGGCGTTGCTCTATGGTCATACTGTTTTCCTATATTTGAGTCGTAATTCATTGAATGCGTTCTGTTTAAGCAATTTTTAGGCTAGCTCGGCGTTTACATCGCTAAACGCCGAGCTATTTGCGTTAACTTAAACGGCTTCTTTTAAGGGTGTTTTTTGCATTGCAACAAATCCATCAAGCGCTTCTACATTCGCTAACCAGCGCAAAATATTTGGGTATGCATCTAACTCAACCTTGCCTTCTGGTGCATGAGCGATGTAGGAGTAACATGCTACGTCGGCAATGCTAGCTCGCTCACCTACCATCCACGCTTTACCTTCAAGCAAACCATCAATAATCGACAGCATTTGGTGGCTGGCTTCAATGACTGCCTCTTGATCAAACTTGACGCCAAATACAGTAATTAAACGAGCGCGAGCTGGCCCTTCGGCGAGGTTGCGTGCAGCTAGCGCCAACCATTGTTGAATTTGCGCTTGTTGTTCGCTGTTTTTCGGGTTCCAGCTCGGCGCATAGGTGTTGGCAAGGTGAATGATAATGGCGATGGAATCTCGAATCACCAAGCCATCGTCGTCCAGTACTGGTACTTGAGCAAAAGGATTAATCGAGCGAAAAGCGTTTTGTTTGTGCTCTCCTTGCGCTAAGTTAACTGGAATTTTTTGATACTGCAGTTTTAGCAAAGCCAGCATCAATCTCACTCGATGGGCGTGACCAGACAACTCGAAATCGTAAAGCTTTAACATAACCTTATCCTTAGTTGATTAAACATTCTTGGCTGACAACCCTGATGACTTCGCTTTAGCAAAGTAAACAAGTCTGTCTACTTTCCACCTAAATTAGGAGACAGGTCTGTCCATGTCAATAAAAATATCATCAAAAGGGCAGAGACAAATTTGAATATCCTGCTAACAAGCTGTTTTAATTAGATAATTTAAATTTGAAAAATTTGTGAGCCAGAGAGCTTGCCGAATCAGGAGACAGAGCGGTATACTTATCACGAAGCAATCAGGAAACATTATGGCCAGTACTAAACGCGATTTACTTATCGACACCGCCCAAGGGCTGTTTTACCAACACGGTTTTAGAGCTACGGGTATTGATACCATTTTGGCTGAATCAGGTGTGGCCAAAAAAACCTTGTATAACCATTTTAAGTCGAAAGAAGATCTTATCGTTGCTTGCCTATATCGGCGTGATCAGCAGCTGTTAGCGCTTTTAGAAAACAGCATTGAACATCTTGCTCCCCAGCAAAAGTGCCAGCCACAGTTTGCCCGCATCATGGCCTTTTTTGATGCTCTTGATAGTTGGATTAACTCAGATAACTTTTTTGGCTGCATGTTTATTAATGCCTCTGCCGAATACCATCAAGCGGATAATCCGGTACATATTGCCTGCACCGAACACAAAAACTTGGTGATAAAGCTTATCGAACAACAGTTAAGTGAGTTAGCACTCACCCAACCTTTAGAGACTGCCAAACAGCTAGCTATTTTAGCCGATGGCGCGATAGTAGGCGCTCACACCACTAACGATTCGGCATCAGCAAAACACGCGAAAGCAGTGGCTGAAGTTCTGTTAAACAGCTTTGCCCAAGCGGCTTAACAGTTGCTGTAAAGAGTGATGTTGGTAATTGCTCAATTTGATATATTGCCATTTTTCAGGTAACCACAGTGATGAATAATGCCTACATTTCAAGCTAGTAAACTCCCTCTTCCCCGCAGCGACGATGAATTTGAAGACATGGTTACAGCTGTTTATAACAGTTCACAAACAGCTGTTTTTCCAACGTTTCAGCGTTATGGGCGTAATGGGCAGAAGCAAGATGGGGTGGATGTATTTTGTTCTGAAACTAAAACAGCAATACAGTGCAAATTGTTAAGCAGTATTATCACTCAGCAAATTATTGATGCTGAACTAAGCAAGTTTAAAGATGGTCGCTTTTGGCCTGAAGATGACCAGCAAAAGTATCGTGACTATGTGTTTGCCGTAAGCCACGATAGAGACACACATATACAAAACTATATTGAATCTATATCTAGCCAAGAGCTATCTATCAGCATTATTTTTTGGCCAGAAATTCAAAATAAGATCACTCAAAATAAGCCCTTACTTAGTCAATTTTACCCTGAGCTCTCATGTTTGAACCAAACCGCTCA
Organism: Agarivorans sp. Toyoura001; assembly: GCF_005405585.1. GTDB lineage: Bacteria > Pseudomonadota > Gammaproteobacteria > Enterobacterales > Celerinatantimonadaceae > Agarivorans. Next base: position 420,921 of record NZ_BJEQ01000001.1, read on the forward strand.
AACCCAGCTATCGGCCAATGATGAACAATGTATAAGCCAACTAATTAATGCTTTAAGTGGCAACCGAAATAACTCTGAACAAGCAAGCTTATTTGTTACTGAAAATGCCTACATAACCAAGCAGTTTAGCTCTGAATTTATCGACAGTATCTCTCAAATTGTTTGCCAGCCGCCATTTTTCCAAGATTCAAATTTAGAGAACTTAAAACGCAACTTATTCCAACAGCTTTCTGCATTTTTACGTATATTTGGCCAATACTACTCACGCAATAAGTCATCAACTTATTCTCGTATTCAGCCGATTAACCCTCAAGATTTTGAGATATTGGCACGAGCCACTGAAGAGTTATTAGTTGCGGTCGAACCCGCTAGGCTAATCTTCAATACTCTGTTGGTTAACACTGCATGGCAAGGCTCAGCTAGTAGCCAAAATATCTGTCGATACTATGGCTTAGACTACACAAAGGCTCTATGTTGAAAAACAGATTTAAGGCACGGCCAATGGGCTAAGCCTGTAGATATTGCCGCTATCACCACTAAAATAGATGTTTCCTTGGCTATCGCTAAGTAGTGCGCGCACCCGTTCATTCAAGTCTTCAAGTAAACGTTCTTCACCAACGGGCATACCGTTTTCATCCATAATGATGCGGTTAATGTGCTGTAGCTTTAATGCTCCGCTTAATAAGTCACCTTGCCAGGCCGGAAAAGCAGCGCCGAAGTAAAGCATTAATGAACCAGGCGCAATAGAGGGAACATACACTTTTAAGGGTGAGTTTATTCCTTCTTTTATTTCTGCTTCGCCAACCTTTAACGGCCCCCAGTATTCCTTACCATGAGAGGTAATCGGCCAACCATAGTTAGCGCCTGCTTCAATTAAATTAAGCTCATCACCACCACGTGGGCCGTGCTCTATGGCCCATAGGCGCTGGTGCTTTGTATCATAAGCGAGACCTTGAGGATTGCGGTGACCGTAACTATATATAGCGTCGGCTACTTTTCTATTAGCTACAAAAGGGTTGTTGCTTGGTAGGCTACCATCAAGATTTAGTCGAATAATGCTGGCCGCATGGTTAGCGGTATTCTGGCCATTATCACGCTCTCCTCTATCTCCAACAGAGAAATACAGATAAGATTCATCGAACGCAATTCGACTGCCGTAATGGCGATTAGTAGAACCTGCAGAGTTGGTAACGAGCACATCTCGCCAGTTACTCATCATCACTTGGCCAAATTCATTTTGCTTAATTTGCGCTTTAGCTAGGGTTGTTACGCCGCTGCCATTGAGTGGCTTGCTGTAGGTAAAATAGAAGCTTCCATCGGGTCCACGTACAACATCTAACAATCCACCTTGACCCTGCGCCCAAATTGCCGGTAAACCAGCAATGCTCTTCCAGGCTTTCTTCCCTTGTTTAGCTTGAGTAAGGTTAACACTTACTAACTCACCATGGCGCAAAGTAATAACCAATGTATCGGCATTAAGCCAAGCCATACCCCAAGGCACACCAGGCAGTTGAGTGAGAGCCTCTACTTGTAAGTTGTAATCTTGGCTGGCGTGTTGAGTCGGCTTCGCATTAAGCTCACGAGTAAAAAGCATTGCTGCAAGTACACCCCCAAAAAGCCATAAAAAACTTATACGATTACTTAGCTTGCTCATTAGTTTATCCCTACGCCGAACCAAATGGACAAGCTAACTATAAGCAAATTTAGATGTATTCTACAGTTTAATATCTGCTCATTTAAGTTAGATAAGTCAAACAAAAAAGCCGACTAAGGTCGGCTTTCAAGACTGCAATTTTACCTATTTAGGCGTTTATAAAAACACACTTGGGATTTCGTTTGGAAAACGCTCTTGAGCAGGCTGGTTGTAATCGATGTCAGACACGCCCAATAAGTTAAGCACTTGGTACAGCGTTTTAGCTACATGGCCAAAAGCAATACCAGCGTGGTGCGGATAGCGTTTCTCAACCAATACATGGCGGTAAAAACGTTGCATCTCAGGAATGCCAAAGGCAGCAATTGCACCAAACGATTGCGGGTCGATATCGAGAATATCACCCTGCGCAACGTAGGCACGTAACTTAGTATCAGCGGTGGATTGCAAACGAAATAGGGTTATTTCACCCGGTTTAATTTGTCCTTCCAAGGTGCCACGAGTGATATCAGGCTCTTTGCCCGGCTCCATCAAGCTATGCATAATTTTTTGGAAACGAAGTTGCGAGTTTTTCATGCAGCTTGGCGCGGTGTTACCACAGTGGAAGCCCATGAATAGGTCTTTCGCCGTATAGTTACCCATTACCGCTGCACTAGCGTCAACCATATCTTGTGGCACAGTGTTGTTAATGTCTAACAAGGTAGCAGGGTGATTAGTGGCACAGGTGATCATGTACTCAGACAGCGCACCATAAATATCCACTTCACAAGCAACCGGAATACCGCGCTGCGCTAAACGTGCATTTACGTAACATGGCACAAAACCAAAGAACTTCTCAAACGACGGCCAACACTTATTGGCAAACACACCAAAGGTAGACGCGCCCATATTAGCCGCATGAAAATCTAGCAAGGCAGCTTCATACTGAGCAAGCTTAGGTAACAAATCTGGGTATGGGTTGTTATCACCAAGTTCCGCTTCCATCTCGGCAACAATTTTAGGAATGTCGGCATGGCCTTCGGCAGCTTGATAGATATCCAGCAAATCAAGCTCACTGTTTTCCATGATCTCTACGCCAAGATCAAACAAAGCTTTAATTGGCGCGTTACAAGCCACAAAATCTTGTGGTCGTGGGCCAAACGAGAAAATCTTCAAGCCTTGCAAACCCAGTATGGTGCGAGCTACCGGCACAAAATCACCAATCATGCTGGCAACTTCAGTAGGCGTGCCTACTGGGTACTCTGGAATATGTACGGCCAAGTTGCGCAACCCCGCACTGTAAGAGGCGTTAAGCACCCCACAATAAGCATCGCCGCGCGCATCTTTAAGGCCAGCGGTGGCTTCTTCGGCGGCAGCGACAAACATAGTTGGGCCAGCAAATCGCTGCGCCATAATGCTTAGTGGTCCTTCTGGGCCAAAGTTACCTAAGTAAATAGCCAAAGAGTTAATGCCAGCTTGCTTCGCTTCGGCCAGCGCCTTCACTACATCGTTTTCATTTTCGATAATGGTTTGTAGCTCAACCACTTCAATATCTTTTTCTATACAGGCTGCAGCCACCGCTTTACGGCGTTGCTCAGACAATGAAAGAGGGAAACAGTCACGGCTTACCGCAACAATACCTAATTTTACTTGTGGGATATTTATCATCACTCGCTCCACGGGTGCTTGGGTCTTTTGACCTTGGTTTTTTAATACCTCTAGTTTGCGTTAGCACAGAGCAGTAAATGAATTGACGCGGATCAACAAAGGCTTCGCTTGTAAAATAACGGAATACCTATATTAAAAAGCGTTAGTGATAAAAATGGTTTACGACATATCCGCATTAGATTTGTTAACACTAGGTAAAGCAAATAGCCTCCTAATCAATCAGCCATGCCCCAACCCGATACTTATCACTCACAGCCATTTATTTGCTAATATTGGCGGGTAAAAATACGGTTTATTTGGCCGTTCGAATTGATTAAAAATATTGAGCAAGATAATGATTGTAGAAAATGTGCTTGCTGAAGATTACGCTGAAATGCTTAGTCTTTGGGAAGACTCTGTGAGAGTAACCCACGACTTCATTACAGAAGATGACATTGAGTTTTTTAAACCTATCATCCTTGAGCAGGCCTTTCCTGCTGTAGCCCTACGCTGCGTTAAAGATGCCAAGGGTGCTATTATTGGCTTTGTTGGCGCTGCCGATGAAAAAATTGAAATGCTGTTTATTGCCAATTCTGCTCGTGAGCAAGGCATTGGTAAACTGCTGCTGCAATATGCTATCGACACCTTAAACTGCACTAAAGTAGATGTGAATGAACAAAACCCAGCTGCGGTAGGTTTCTATCAACATATGGGATTTAAGCTTGTCTCTCGCTCCCCGCTTGATGACATGGGAAAACCTTTCCCCATTTTGCACTTAAGCCTTTAACTCATTAACTCAAAAGCTAGTAACGCTCTGCAGATCCGAAAGCCCCGAAGCAACTTTACTTCGGGGCTTTTTGATTAAGTGCTTTACTTAATAGACAAACAAAATGTATAGCGCGTAGCTAGCTACATCGTTAGCACAATTTTACCTAAGAATTTTTTCTCTAAGAAGGTGGTTTGCGCAGCCACTATCTCTTTTAATGGGTAAGTATGCGCAACTAGCGGCGCGATATCTTCGCGCTCGATGTGAGCAATCAAATTACCAAAAACCTCCGGCTCTATCACGGTACAACCAAAGAAACTTAAGTCTTTTAAGTACAAGGTGCGAACGTCTAATTCCACCATGGCTCCGCCAATCGCGCCCGATACCGCGTAACGGCCTTTTGGCCTTAAAACCTCAAGCAACTGAGGAAATAAACTACCCGCAACTAGGTCAATGACTACGTCAACACTGTTTGCGGACATCACATCGCTAAGCTTGTCGCTGCGCAGTACCACTTCATCAACACCAAGCTCTTCAATCATTTGCTGCTTGCTTGGGCTAGTCAGCGCAAGCACATACGCACCACGTGCTTTAGCCAATTGAATGGCCGCCGAACCAACACCGCCGGAAGCACCAGTAATTAATACCTTATCACCCTGTTTCACCTTAGCGCGGGTCAGTAAGTTTTCTGCGGTAGAGTAAGAGCAAGGAAACGACGCCAGCTCTGCATCACTATATTTGCTGGTTATTTTGTAGGCATGGCTAGCCGCTACTTTAGTGTATTCGGCAAAGCCGCCATCACACTCCGAACCAAAATACCAAGCTTGCTCTAGCGCTTTGCCATTCACCTCAGTTAAACAAGGCTCAATAAGTACCCGCTCTCCTACCCTACTCGGATCAACCTGCTCACCTACCGCCACAATGTAACCACAAACATCGGCACCTTGAATACGCGGAAACTGCAAAGCCTCACTCGACCAAGAGGCGTCCTCGGCCTTGTCACTTTTCGAATACCAACCAATACGGGTATTAATGTCGGTATTGTTTACCCCGGCGGCCGCTACTTTAATTAATACATCACGCGCGCCAATAATTGGCATTGCTACATCGCTGCGATAGCTCAGTTTATCGGTATCTCCGTGACCGGTCATATGCACGGCACACATTACTTTTGGAAGAGTTGTCATTACGAATTACCTAAAAGTTGTTCTAAAGTGAGTTGAGCAGCTTCAAAGCTGGGAGCACCAATTACCGGCCAAGCAGCGCTTACGCCCTCGTGCAGCAAAAAGATCTGCATGGCTAGCGCTTCATCGCCACAGCACGTTTCAAACAGGGCTAACAAATCTTGCTTATGTTGCTTTACTGCTTCGCTAATTAAGGTGTTATCGGGGTATGCTGCCAATGCGCTCATCGACATGCACCCGCTGGGTGCTTGTGTTTGCATCCACTGTTCTAGTTGCCTAAATATTGCTAACAGATTGTCTTTTCGCGAGTTTGTTTGCTCAGCTGAAAGCAGCTCAATATAACGAGCATGTCTATGCTGCAAAGCGCCAATTACCATCGATTCTTTAGAAGGGTAATAACGGTATAAGGTTCGCAAGCTTACCCCAGAGGCTTTTTGCAACTTAGCCACACTAGGCTCGGTAAACCCATAGTCACTAAATGCCCGCTCAAGTTGTTCGGCAATTTGTTGTTCAAGCATTGATGTTCTCAAGTAGAGTGTTCATTCTACCTGCGATGGTAGAATAAACACTCTACCTAGGTCAACAGAACATTTAAGCCAGAGGCACTATTGGGGTCGGGGTCGGGGTAGAGGTGAAGGTGGTGCTTGCGTTAACTGATTGAGATAAATGTGAAAAGCTGCAGCTTATTTAGGCTCGGGTAAAACTGGGGGCGTACTGTCCATATAAGTTAAAAAGTTTGACCAAATATCGTGAGTTCGCTGCTTAGTTAAGGCCGTTTTACAAGAGATAGCCATAACACCTCGAATCGACCCTTCTCGCCATTGTGTATAAATAGAGTCACAATGAGAAGACATATAAGCTTTCCAATCCGTTTGAGCTGCCTTAATAGCAATGATCAACTCAGGATCATAAGCATTGTGCTTAAAGCTAGCTTGCAAATACTGGCTTAACTTTGCATCTGCCGCTTCCAACTCAATAGCAGCACACTGATTAGTGTCGAAGGTAGAAATAGCATTCTCACAATCAAGAGGTTCATCCGCTGCTCCAATGGCAAACGAAAAACTCAACAAAGTTAATAAGATGTACTTTTTCATCATTTTGTATTCAACCAATTCTTGTTTAACAAATCACATCGCTTAATAGACAACAGATAAAAATTCGCGACACCGTTCGCCACGACAATCAATTGCGCAATTTCCAGTGTTGACGAGTCATTCGATACAAGCGCACTTGTCGCTTATGAAATTGCTGAAGACTGTATTCAACGAATCCAGCCTTTTCTGCCACCCTAATTGACCCAGCATGTTCTGGTTCGATAAGAACAACTACGGATTCACGCCTTTCTTGCTCGAAAACATATTCTATTACACCTTTAACCGCTTCTGTTGCAAAGCCGTGATGCCAATATGAACGTGCTAAACGGTAGCCTAAGTTGATCTCCTCAACGCCGCTGACTATCTCAGGTGAAACTCCACAAAAGCCTATAAACTTATCTGATATTTTCTCAACCAAAGCCCATGGGCCAAGCCTATGAGATGAGTAGCATTTTAAACACCAGCCTATAAAGTCTCGCGTAGCGTCTTCATCACAGACTCCGCGAACTGAATACTTCATAACTTCTGGGTCACGTAGTATTTCAGCTAAAGCCGTAAGGTCTTGATAAGATAATGGCCTTACTACCAACCTTGGTGTTTCAAATAGTTGCACTAAGTTCTCTTTGAATATATCGCTGCAATTTGGAGGACAATTTTTTCATCTAAGAGCTTATCCTTATTCGGAACAAGCTAATAAAATGCAGATTATCACTTTTAATCTTTATCGGCTGCTTTAGCCAATAAAAAAGCCATAGTACTGTTAAGGCGTTATGGCTTAACAGCACTATGGCTTACCTATTTGTGGTAGCGGGCCTACTTGTAAAACGCTTCCACTTCGCCTTTAAGTTTAATGAGCATTGGCTGGCCAACACGGTCTTTAGCTTTAGGTGAAGGGATTTTTACCCACCCTTCGCTAATACAGTATTCTTCAACGTCGGTGCGCTCTTTGCCATTAAGTTTAATGCCAATGTCGTGCTCGAAACACTCGGCAACATGGAAAGGGCTGCGAGGGTTGCCCGCAAGATGATCTGGCAAAGCAGGTTTAGCGTTGTTGTCGCTCATGTTAACTACCTGAAATACGTAAAAAGTGCGTCATTGTAGACAATGCCAGCGCTAGCCCCTCAATAAATGCCACAAGCTAACACGCAGAGTAGTCACTTACTTAACAACTGCCTATCCTAATTGGCTATGGCAGCCTTTAATCCAACACGGCTGCCTTTTAACTTGCTAAGCAAATACCACTAGTGAGTGGTTTGCCAACGGCTTACTGGGCGTAACTCAAACCGTGTATTGGCATTGTAGCTATTACACGAATAAAGATGATATTGGGTGAGTAAACCACCGTTGTTGGTATCCATGCAAAAGCCATTGCCACTGTTGCCGCCATTGCTACTATGTTTGTTGGTAAAGCTGCCATTTTGTTTAAGTAACCAACGCTCGCTGTCGCCACCATCACAAGTCCACAAGTGTAACTTGGCGCCATTTCTTGCACGTCCGCCGTCAACGTCTACGCAGTAACTGGCATTTCCTTTAGGCCGTAACTGTGACTCGGCCGTATAAACAAACTGCTGGCTAGCGGTGTTACGGCAGGTTTCGTTCACCAAGGCTGCACCTTTGCGATAACTTCCGTCTTTAACCGCTAAACAGCGTTGTGACTGAGCATTATAAAGCTGAAAAAAACCAGGAGTTGATCGTCTAACACCCACTAGAGGAATGCTATTGTTCCAAGTTGTGTGCTGCTGCGGAGTATTTTTCTCTCGATTGATAAACTGAACTCCATGCGCCACTGCGGCGTAGTTGTATTCAAAACTATCGGGTGCGGCTGGCGAGGTGCCCCACAAATGCATCATTTGTTTGTTATTTGCTACCTCGTTAGCGACCTCTTGGTAATGCTTGGTTTGAGCCATGTTGTTACAAATAAAACGTTGCGAATCATCACGAGAAATTCCGCTCAAGCTACCACCTACTTTTACATGGTCAACGGTGCTGCCTTCAGGGCACATAAAACTTGCAGGGTAAACGCCGCGATTATTCCACAACCAATCCCAGCCAGAGCGAAAGTTTTGATTTTTGCTGCCAATTTTTCCGCCAGTTAACACCACTACAATTTTGCCACGCATATCTTTAATGAGTGGCCACCCATAGGCTTTGCTTAATGCTCTAACATTTTTGGCAGGCGAATTAGCAAGACTAGAATTAGCTTGCCTAGCCTTAGGCACTAGGTAGTTTTGTAAATAATTAGAAAAGCGATATTGGTAAGATCCAAGATGGTTAGACATCCATTCATCTAACAATGCTACTTCGTCATGGTTCCAGGCGTTGGCAGGATCCCAGCTCACCTTCATGTCCACTAAAACAACTACCGGAAAGTTTGAGTTATTTCTATCAATCCATTGCTTTATATCGTTAAAACAATCACCTAGGCGGGTATTACTGCCGCCAGAACAATTGCGTTTACCTGGGCTACTAGAGTGAGAAACATAAGGGCCTAGAGCCTCGTTTTCCCACTGCCCTCGATCGATGACATCCAGCTCTACCGCACCAAAACCGTAGTTCAACCAATCAGTTAACTGATTGCTGTAGTCTTGAGTATTGTGCTGTTGCATGTAGTAAATATCATTAAAGCGATCTCGATTAGGATCGATTAGCGTCACTGAGGGCGCCGCCGCTAATAACCAAGAGCTGCTCAGCAAAAGCGCTAAACCAGTAATAGATTTAATCATGTGTTCATCCTTGCACTCGCGTTCAAAAAAGGAACACTAAATTACCTCTCAGATCATGACTGTTCGGTGAAGGCTAACCGAAACTTTCTTTACCAATCGATGATGTTTTTCTTACCAAGTATATAAAAACAGCGTGTACCGCCGAGCGAATAAGCTATGGCAAGGCTCATAGCCCTCAACATTTCCTCATTCTTTTATCTAGCAAAACCAAGCCAGACCATAAGTTTCATATTGCTGTCATGCAATTGACATTTTCGCTGACTAACTTGGATAACGAAAAATGAACGCGCGTGCAATCACACTATTTATTTTCAAAGGACGAGGAATACAGCATGTTTCAACGCTTACTTGTGGCAACAGCCCTAGCCAGTGCCACCTTTTGCAGTGCCGCTACAGAATTAGTTATTGCCGGTCGCGATAGTAGTTATGGGCAGGCTATGCAACACATTGTGGATGAATATCAAAAAGCCCACCCTAGCACCAATATCAAACTGGTTAAGCGCCCAAGCAAAGGTTTATACGAGAGCATTAGTTTGTCGATGCGCGAAAAAACCGGCAACTACGATGTGATTTTGATGGACGATACCTGGGCTCCAGAGTTTTTATCAAACAATTGGCTTACCGCCCTACCTAAAGAAGTTGAAGATAAAGACTTTATTCAAGCGCCCTTTGATATTGGCCGCTACCCAAACGCAAACAGCGCAGCGTACGCCATGCCTATGGTAGGCAATGTCGCTATGTTCGCCTGGAACAAAGCGGTATTTGATGCCAACAACATTGAAAAACCAAGCTCGTGGTCAGAAGTATTAGCCGCAGCAAAAAAAATAAACGCCAACAGCGCCAAAGATACTAACGGCATTGTATTTAGAGGGGTGAAAGGCAACCCAATTGTAACTGGCTTTTTACCTATTTTATGGGGATACGGCGCCGATGTAGTAGACGCTAACGGCCAAGCCAGCTTGAATACTCCTGAAGCCAAACAAGCTCTAACTGCCTTTTTAGCCATGAAACAATATGCACCACGTGGGGTTGACGTATACAACGCCGATGAGGTGCGCGACTCGCTACAAAAAGGCAGCGCCGCCATGGCAATTGAAGTATGGCCAGCATGGGTGCCTAATTTAGATAACCCAGAAATGTCTAATGTGGTGGGCGATATGGAAATTATGGCCCCACCAGCAGAAGTAGGTGCACCGGCTCCTATGTTAGGAATTTGGCAACTGGCGATCCCAGCTGACGCCAAAAACAAAACCGAAGCGGCAGCGTTCTTAAAATTTGCCACCAGCCCAGCAATTCAAAAAACCTTGGCGCTAGATTATGGCATCCCTCCTACACGCGAGAGTATCTACAACGATGCTGAGGTTGTAAGCAAGTACCGTTGGTACCCGCAACAAGCTAAAGCACTAACTACCGGCAAGGCTCGCCCACGTATTCATAACTGGGCAGAAGTAGAAAGCATCCTTGGTGACTTTTTACAAATGACCATGTTAGGCCAAATGTCACCTGAGCAAGCTTTAGAGCAAGCTCAACGCCGTATTAGCCGTGTCATAAAAGTGTAAAACCCATCCATGATGTTTGGCTCTACCTTAGTAGAGCCAAGTTGGAGTGATTGAATGTTATTTGAGAATCGTAAACAGCTGACCGCACTGTTATTGCCATCCCTAACAATACTGGGGCTGTTGGCTGTTTACCCTATTGGCTCGGTAATGATTAACGCCTTTGGCAGCGTAGATTATCTAAGCAAACAATATCAGTTTGTTGGCTTAGCTAACTTTGTAGAATTGTTTGAAGATTTCTTTTTCATCGCCGCCATGAAAAACACCTTAGTTTTTACACTTGTAGCCTCTTCTGCTCAGGTACTACTTGGTTTATGGCTGGCGCTGCTATTTAACCAAAAGTTCTCTGGCCGCCGCTTTGCTCTGCCCATAATCATTTACCCGATGATGATTTCTACACTGGTATGTTCATCAATCTGGCGTTCCTGGTATAACTACGATTTTGGCCTTTTAAACAGTGCACTTGTAGCCATTGGCTTACCAGCTCAAGAATGGTTATTTAACCCCGATTTAGCGCTGTACGCCATTGCGCTAGTAGACACCTGGCAGTGGACCCCCATGGCTTTTTTAATCATATTGGCAGGCTTGCAATCTATCCCCAAAGACATTGGCGAAGCAGCGATGGTAGATGGTGCTAAAGGCTGGCGTGCCTTTGCCTTTATCACACTGCCACTAATTCAAAAGCAGTTAATGTTGGCGTTTTTATTGCGCTCTATCGACGCTTTCAAACTCTTCGATAAAGTTTATGTCATGACGGGAGGAGGTCCAGGCAACGCCACCGAAACCCTTTCAATGTTTGTTTATAAATATGGTTTTCGTTTCTTTAACTTAGGTATGGCCAGTGCGGCAGCATTAGTCATGCTAGCCATCTCGCTATTAATGACCTTGTTTTACGCCCACCGAGTAATGAAGGGAGGCAAACAATGAGCCGCTATTTACACCGTTTTTTTGTTTGGTCTGCGGTAGCTCTATTTATTCTGCCCATTGTTTGGATGTTTAGCACTGCCTTTAAATCGCCTGGCGAGATCTTCCATGCTGGAGCTAACCTAATTCCACAGCAAATCAGTCTTGCTTCTTTTCAAGCACTGCTAAATGGAGAGCTGCCAATACTGGTGGCCAATACAGTATTTATTGCGCTTTCTGCCACCGTGGTGTCGCTGTGCATTGCCTTTTTTGCAGCCTACGCGCTAGTACGTTATCGATTCCCAGCAAAGCTAGACAACCTATTTTTGCTGGCGGTGTTAGTAGTAAAAATGATGCCACCAATTGTAGTTGCCGTGCCGCTTTACTCTTTAATGAATACCCTTGGGCTACTAAACAGTCAGTTAGGTTTGGTATTGGCTTATCAGGTTTATACCCTGCCATTTTGTATTTGGATGTTGCTGAGCTTTATTCGCGATATTCCTCTAGAAATTGAAGAAGCTGCCGCAATGGACGGAGCTCACTTGCTCAAACGTTTAGCCTTTGTGGTATTTCCACTATGCGCCCCCGGATTAGTTGCTACGGCTATTTTTGCCATGATTTTAGGCTGGAACGAGTTTCTCTTCTCGTTACTGTTTATTCATACCCCCGACAAATTCACCATCCCTTTATTTATCTCAAACTTTATGACCGAAGACGGCACCGCTTGGGGAGAACTAATGGCCATCGGCATTGTGTCTTCGTTACCCATGCTGGCACTCGCAGGTTACATGCAGCGCTATTTGTTACGTGGTTTTTCCATGGGATTGAAATAGGACATTTACAAATGAAAACTCTTGAAATAAAACAAGTTGGTAAAGCCTACAACGGCCACACAGTTATCCCAGAGATAAACTTAAGCATTAATGATGGTGAATTTGTGGTGTTTGTTGGACCCTCGGGCTGCGGAAAATCTACCCTGCTGCGCATGATTGCAGGCTTAGAATCGATCACCAAAGGCAGCATTGCCCTTAACGGCAAAACCCTAAATGGCGTGCATCCATCCGCCAGAGAAGTGGCCATGGTGTTTCAATCCTATGCACTTTATCCGCACTTGTCGGTAGAAAAAAACATGGCTTTTCCATTGCGTATGGCTGGCGTAAGCAAAAGTAAAACCAAGCAGTTGGTAAACGAAACCGCCGAAAAACTGCAACTAACCCCGCTGCTAAAACGCTTGCCGGGGGCATTATCTGGTGGACAACGCCAGCGGGTGGCAATTGGTCGCGCCATTGTGCGTGAGCCAGCTTTGTTTTTGTTTGATGAACCCTTGTCTAACCTAGATGCAAAACTTCGCAGCGAAATGCGGGTTTACTTAAAGCAGCTGCATCAGCAACTAAAAACCACCATGATTTATGTTACTCACGATCAAGTAGAGGCGATGACTCTCGCCGATAAAATAGTGGTGCTTAACCAAGGTGAGATTGCTCAAATTGGCGCACCAGAAACACTCTATAACCAACCGGCCAATAAGTTTGTCGCAGCGTTTATTGGCTCACCGGTGATGAACTTTATTCCACATGATGCGTTTAGCTCGCTGCTTAATCACATTAGCTTGCCTAGTAATACTCAATCGGTAGGTTTAAGGCCAAACCAAGTAACTGTTGATAAACTGCACCCCGATTGCCATATGACAATTTCGGTAGTTGAACCATTAGGCCACGCTCGGCTTTATTACGGCGAGCTAGCAGGTAGCCAGTTTGTAGTGGAAAGCAGCGAACTCTATAACTGTGGCCAACAGCTGCCGCTAAAACTGAGCGATTCAACACTACATTTTTTTGATCACAATGAGCAACGTATTAACGCACTAGAGGTATCTAATGCCGCATAAGTTTAGTGCCGAAGTGATTGGCTGTGGAGACGCTTACGACGGCCAGCATACCAATGCTAGTTTGTTACTCAAACAAGACTGTTTTAGTTTGCTAATAGACTGTGGACCGTCGGTACCCAAGGCACTATTTGCCAAGCAGATAACGCCAGAGCAAATTGACGCGGTGTATGTAACCCATAGTCACCCAGATCACTGCTTGGGCTTAACCAGCTTAATAAATTGGATGGATGCCCAAGGCCGTAAAAAGCCCATTTACATCATTGCCCAGCAAACCCAATGGGCAGTGCTAAAACCTTTAATTGAATTTGCTTATTGGCCGCAAACGCAGTTGGGTTTTCAAGTTATTTGGCAAGACAGCGCAACCACATCAACCATTGGTCCTTGGAGCATAAAAACTGCCGCGACTCGCCACGCAGTCAGCAATTTGAGTTTGCAACTAAGTAATACCGACCAACACCGCTTGTTTTATTCTGGCGATGGCCTGTTATCAGAGCAAGGCGAACAACTAGCGGCTCAATCAGACTGGGTATTTTTGGAATGTGAAACCTTAGAACACCACTCTAGCCATGGCTCTTGGCAAGATATTAAAGGCTTACCTTGTAAAGCAAATAGCCTGTGGCGGCTTTATCACATAGACCCAAGCGTACGAGCTAGGTTAGCCAAATTAGTCCAAACAACCGCAAACATCCGTTTGGCCGAAGAGGGAACAGTGTTATGCAGCATCGAGCATCCAACAAACCAAGGAACTAGCCATGTCGCCTAACTCACTAGACCGAATATTAGCCAGCGCCTTACCCATCGCAAAACACGCCGGTGAATTAGCTATAGATTGGTTTAAGCGACGCGACGCATTACTTATAACCAGCAAAGGTCACCAAGATTGGGTAAGCCAAGCTGATCAAGAGGTAGAAAGCTACCTTCGCCAAGCCTTGCTTAACGCTTTTCCCCAGCATCAATTTTTAGGTGAAGAAAATGGTGGCCGCTACCAGCCCCCTTGTTGGGTGGTTGACCCCATCGACGGCACGACCAACTTTCTTTATGGCCAAGCCGACTTCGTAGTTAGCCTAGCCTTCGCCGATGAACAAGGGCCTGCTTTAGGCATTATTGTCGCCCCTGCCCTGCAGCGACTACTTTACGCAGTGCGTGGCAAAGGTGCATTTGAAATAGTGGATGGAAAAGCTAAGGCACTAAAGCCGCGGGCAGCGGCCAAAGAACAGTTAGTGGTGGGTTTAAATCTTAACTATCAACCAGGCATTCCCCAGCAATATATGGCGCATAGCCAAGCACTAATTGATGCAGGCCACCAAGTAAGGGTTAATGGTTCAGCTGCTTGGGGCTTAACTCAAGTTGCCACTGGCGAGTTAGATGCCTGCTACATGGGGGAAGTAAATATCTGGGATGCCATGGCTGCCCAAATTATCTGCCAAGAAGCCAATCTAAGCACCGCTCCTCATCTTATTGAACAGCTGCATGGCCCTGTTTGGGCCTGGCCTAAAGATGCTGCGATTAGCGACTTACTAAGTATCGACAATCACAAGGAGCAAGCTCATCAATCAGTTAAATAAAAAAGTGACCGCATCTGATGTTGCCGCCCATTTAGGCCTATCACGTTCTGCGGTATCACGCGCTTTTACCGAAGGGGCCAGCATCAATCCAGCTAAGCGGGAAAAGATTTTGGCCGCAGCCAAAGAATTAAGTTACCAGCCTAACTTTTTGGCCCGTACCTTAAGCACCCCAGCAACCCGTTCACGCTCCCATTTAGTTGCGATTTTGATAAGTGATTTCTCCAACCCTTTTCAATCGTTTCTATTTGAGGAGCTTTCCACTACTTTGCAGCTTAATGGCAAGCAACCCATGCTATTAAATGTGAAACAAGCAGAAGACCTAGACGCCGCAATTTTACGTCTGTCAGGCTACCAAGTAGACGCCGTTATTGCGGTAATGGGCTCCCTACCAGCCGACAGCTTTGCGCAATGCCAAAAGCTCTCCTTACCCTTAATTACACTGGGCCGAGCCGACCAACGCGGTCTTATTCCTTCGGTACAAACCGACAACGTAGAGGCTGGTCGTTTAGCTGCCCAGCACTTATTAACCCAAGGCTTAAACAAACTTGGTTTTGTGGCTGGGCGTAGCGATGGTCAAGCCTCGATTGAACGTTACCAAGGCTTTTGCGAAATCCTCAGCCAACGAGGTGCAACGCCACCAATTCGTTTAGATGCAGGGCGCTATGGCTACAGCGCAGGTTTTGAGTTAGGCGTACGCTCTATAGACACACTACGGGAATTAGAAGGTATTTTCTGCGCCTCAGATGCGCTGGCGATGGGCTTAATAGATAGCTGCCGTGAAGTAAGTAAAGTTGCGATTCCAGAAATGCTGCGAGTGGTAGGCTGTGACGATGTACCACCAGCTTCTTGGCAAGGTTACCAGCTAAGCTCAATTGCTCAGCCGGTGCCAGAAATAGCCCAACAGGTTATGCAGCTATTGGAGAAAATGTGGCAGAAAGACGGAGATATCCCAATAATGACGAGGTTGGCGCCAAGCTTAAAAGTACGTAGAACCTAGCTTACTGAACACACCCATTACCCACAATTATTCGCGATTTTCGGAAGTTAACGACGCGGAATTTCGCGCTGCTGCTTTAGGTGCAAAAAAATCACAAGCTTGGCGGTCTGCCATTGTTGGTTGTTCCCACGCGCCACACAAATCTTTTTGGTTTTCGGGAGTTCGGGTAAATTGGCGACATTGCCCACACTTGCTCATTGCTCTATTCCTTGAGGCTACAAAAGTCTCAAAAGACTACTAAAATAAGCAGGCTAAGCAATTGATATAAATCATAATAATCAACAGTTTGCGCTAATTAGTAACGGTGAGAAAAGTAAAGAATAGCAGCATTAAGATACTAATTCTTACTGACTATGTTTTTAAGGGCTTTCGCGATAAGTGAATCGGTAATTTCTGTTATAAGCAGCCTAGCACCTAGTAAGGCTAGTAAAATAGACACAAGCAATAACCAGATTGAATAGCCAAATAAAAGGTATGTTCCACCACTTAATACAGCGATAAACCCAATACGCACCAAGTAGCGAATTACCATAAAAATTGGAAACGAAAAGCGGGCGTTAATGCTCTCTAGTGCTTGCTCCAGCAAAGTAAATTGCTGCTCGCGCGCTAAGTCTGAAATGTCGTCGAAATAATCAATGTACTGTTTAATATCCATATTTACTCAGCGGGTAGCGTATACAACTCAAAAGATGTGCCTACGCTACACCAGTAGCCAGCAGGATGCGAGTTAGCCCACTAAAAAATAACGCACAATGCCGTAGACATAAACAATAGAGAAGATGATGTTAATGTATTTAAGCTGACGTTCGCTATGCAACCACGCACAATAAATCCAAATTAAACAAAAAGGCAAGCTGACAAAAATAGTGAGTGGATACCAATCCTGCACAGCGGCCACAGTACTTACAATACCTAAGGCAAGCGCCAACCATTTCAATTCTTGTTCATATTTGGCAAGACTTTTCCCTGTCATTTACTGCTATTCCTTTTTAAATTAAAACGTTAATTCTGTGTTTGTTGGGTGTTTAAAGTGCTTACTGTCCAAACGCTTTGACCTAAGCTCGAGTGATTTACGAATTTAAACAGACCAAACTCGGCGCTGGCTCAGCCCTTTGCTGCAGATCGCGCAGATTAAAATACAACATCGGCAATACCACTGCGCTAAGCACTAAATTAGACAAAGGCACCGAAATCCAAATGCCTGTAACGCCAATAAACTGTGGCAATAGCCATAAAAATGGAAGCTGTATTAGCATGTTTCCCGCCGATACAAATAGCGCTTTTTTCGCCTCGCCCACTGCCATAAAGTAGACAGCGCTGATAAACAAAAAGCCATCTAAAAAGATGCCAGCTAA
Source organism: Agarivorans sp. Toyoura001 (assembly GCF_005405585.1). Classification (GTDB taxonomy): domain Bacteria; phylum Pseudomonadota; class Gammaproteobacteria; order Enterobacterales; family Celerinatantimonadaceae; genus Agarivorans. The sequence continues at coordinate 438,226 of NZ_BJEQ01000001.1, forward strand.
GTGCCAACGCACGCCGGCTTTACTGGCTTGCATTAAGGCTTCATCGCCACTAGAAAAAACCGCAATAAACCATTCTGGAAAGAGGTTAAGAAGCACCACAATGGCAATACCAGAGCCCACTGTCACCGAAAATGCTAAGGTAACGGTTTGAGCAATTTTATTGATTTGTTTTGCCCCTAAGTAATAACTTACTGGCGGCTGCAAACCACTGGCGACGCCTTCGGCAAAGAAGTAATACACACTGCCTAGGTAACCCACTATGGCAAAAGCCGCTACATGAGTGGCCGAGGCATAGCTCATAAACAATTTATTGTGCAAGGCCATCACAAAGCCAAAGTACACAAACATCATTAAGCTAGAAGACCCCAGCTGTATCATGCGTGATGCACTAGTCCATTCAAACCGGCTGCCTTTTAATGGCGTATTAGCTTGAGCTGAGAAAAAGTAATGCACGCAACATAAGCTAGTGACTGACTGGGCGATTAAGGTTGCAATAGCTGCGCCGCGTAAGCCCATAGAAAAATGCGCGAGAAACAAGTAATCCAACCCAATGTTCAGTAAAGCGCCTAGCACAATAAACAAGGTGGCCAAATTGGGTTTGTCGTCATTTCGAACCAGCAATGGCAAAGCACTTGCCGCGATAGACACTAACGCCCCGGCCGACATAATGCCCAAATATTGCTGCGCCATGTTTTGCGCTTCGCCCTCTGCGCCTTGCAGAGCAATTAAGCGAGAGTCACCAAATTGCAGAACTATGCTAATTAGCAATCCCAATAGCACCACCAGCAACAAGGCTGAAGCTAAACTATTCTGGCAGGCTCGGTCGTTGTTCTCTCCTCGATACATTGACAACATACTGCCGCCACCCATGCCAATCATTAGGCCCACACCGGTAACTAGCGCCATAACGGGAATAGACATATTAATGCCTGCAAGCCCTTGCGCGCCCACATAATGCCCTACAAAAATGCCGTCGATAACTTGATACAAGCCACTCACTAACATCGCCACTACAGACGGAATAGCAAAGCGCCAAAAGTTAGCACTTACCGATTGCTCATTAGGGATAGAAATAGACTGCTGCATGCCACTCACTCAAGGTTAAGACCGAGTATTATAGTTGATTTAAAGATACATAAGAGTTAGCTTCTATCCGCATATCGGATAGATAAGAAAAGTGAGTTAGTATGAATTGGAGCATTGATCAGCTACAAGCCTTTGTAAGTGCAGCACAATTAGGCTCATTTTCGGCTGCTGCTCGCAAACTAGGTAAAGCACAGTCACGCATTAGCAGCGCCATTGCTAATTTAGAAGCCGATTTAGGTTTCGAGCTTTACGATCGCAGTGCCAAGCTGCCGGTTCTTACCGCCCTTGGTCAACAAATGCTGCCTGAGGCTCAACAGGTATTAGAACAATGTCATCGATTACAGTCGCGCGCTTTAACCGCCGCCAATAAAGAGCCAATAGCTTTAAAAATCGCGATTGATGAAGCGATTCCTATTGAAGCTATTCATTCGATGTTTATGCGTTTAGGCGAGCAGTTTCCTTACCTACAGCTAACGGTAACCAACGGTACCCAAGACGACATCTCGGCGGCGATAGAAAATAGACAGCTAGATATTGGCTTAATGCTGAGTCAAAAAGCCTTGCCAGACAACGTGATGTTTGGCTCGTTAGGCTATTTTGAATTAGCGCTAATTGTGGGTAAACAGCACCCTTTCGTTGAGCTAGAATCACTGCGTTATCAGGACCTACAACAGTATCGGCAGCTAGTGCAGTGTAACCGTGCTGGTCTGGGTAGCTCTGTTCCTATTAGCCCCAGCCATTGGTATATCGACAGCTACTATTTAATTAGTGAGTTGGTGGCCAAAAACCAAGGCTGGGCCTTTGTACCCAAGCATATTGCGCAAAATGATTGGATAAAAGATGCCATTCAAGTGGTGCATTGTGATTCATTATTAGCAAATATGAAGTTTGAAATTGGCATAGTAAAACGCTGCGATAGCCCAGACAGTAAACTCACTACTTGGTTGGTGAACGAATTACTTAAACTGCTCGACGATGGGCGCTAGCTAGTCTCTACTTCTCATCTTACTTAAAAGCGCGAGTCCTCGTATTCATCGTTACGAATGAGGTCTGCATCTAAGTCTTCCCAATTAGCTTTAGAGCTAACAAAGTTGTGTGATGTTGGCCGCTCAACTATCGCCGAATCAAGCATGCCTAAGCGTATTCTTAAGCGACTAGGATCCGCTTGGTTGGAACTATAAATAGGTGATGCGCATACTTTGCAAAAATGCCTCACCTTCCCCGGAGAGGTTTGATAGTGACCAAAATCTTCGACCCCTTCTAGCACTTTGAATCCTTTGGTCGCCACAAAGCCATTGGTAGCAAATGCAGTGCCACTGTTTTTTCTACATAAAGAACAATGGCAATGAATAATTGAATTGATACCTCCCGATATTTCAACTTGAATAGCCCCACACAAACAACTTCCTTGATACATAGTTTTTCCCTTTTCTTTACATCAACTTAATGTCACAGACATTAACATTGGCTCAGCTCACAATTACACGATACAGCGTAAACTTATATAGATTTATAGTATAAAAACACTAAAATCCTCACCCTAACATCAAATTGGCCAACCAAAAGATAAATCGTTAAACCAATTTACTACTATATACCCAAACGTAGCGGCGGCTAAGTGCTCTCTATTTGGCTTGCTTAGTGTTGCTAAGTTTTACCTTTAAACATCAAGGACGAAAAATATCCATGCTTAAGAAAAGTGTTATAGCCCTTTCTATTCTATTAGCGTCAGGCTGCTCAAGTATCGTTAGTGACAGTAAGTATTTAGTGGCTATTGATTCTACTCCCAGCCAAGCCAGCTTCTCTATTAAAAACAGAGCCGGAGTAACAGTTCAGAATGGACAAACACCAGAAACCCTTACGTTAAAGGCTTCTGCTGGTTTTTTTAAAGGCGAAACCTACCAGCTAGTATTTAATAAAGAAGGTTATGAAGAACAAATTATCGAGCTTAAAAGCAGTGTAGACGGTTGGTATTTTGGTAACATTTTGTTTGGCGGCTTAATCGGCATGTTAATCGTAGATCCAGCAACAGGTGCCATGTACAAGTTGCCAGAAAATGCCATTGCCGAGCTAACAGAAAGCGAAAAAGAAAACAAAGAATCGCTTACTATTGCCATGCTAAACAGTATTCCTGAACAGCAGCAAGCGCAGTTAATTCCGTTAACTGAGTAGCGATAATAAACGGCAAAGGCCTATACTTTGCCGTTTAGCAATAAATTACACCTGAGTTTGATACACAGCAACACGCTGCTCTAACGATGCCAGAGTATTAGCAACTGTGCTGGCCGTTTCAGCTAACAACTGACTTTGCCCCATCAGCGTTTCATTCTTATCTCTAATCTCATTAATGCTTCGTTCAATTTGATCACATGCGTCAGTTTGCTCTGAAGTACTGCTAGCAATTTGTGCATTCACATCGCGCATGTCACTCACGCTTCGATTAATTAACGATAAAGTACTGCCACCGGTTTCTATCTTGGCTTTGGATTCGTCGGAATACACTAAGCCTTTTTGCATTGAATCAACCACTTGTGAAGCATTCGTTTGTAGCGTGTCGATTATTTGATTCACCTCTCCAGTAGACTTTTGCGTGCGCGCAGCCAGCGCCCGCACCTCATCGGCCACTACGGCAAAGCCCCTGCCTAATTCTCCGGCTCGAGCGGCTTCAATGGCAGCGTTCAAGGCCAATAAGTTAGTTTGCTCTGAAATGGCTTTAATCACCTCAATCACCGCATTAATCCCTTGAACGTTATCGTTCAGCTGTCTGGTATATACCTCAGACTCACTCAGCAGTTTATTCAAGGTTTGAGTGGCCTCCACCGACTCGCCTACTTGCTGCGAACCAGACTTAATCTGTGTCTCTACCGATTCAGCGGCGCCTGCGGCATGCTCTGCGTTATCAGATACATTTCGTGCAGCTTGAGATAATTCTACCGATGCACTGGCTACCGAATCACTCTGCTCCATTTGCTGCAATACAACGTTTTTAGTCTCAGCACTTTGTTGATTTAGCCCACTCACCAAACCATTAATATCCACAATCGATTGTTTTAAGTCGCCAAATAAGGCGTTAAATTCACTAATTAAGGTATTAAAAGCGATAACCGTGGGGTGCTCTTTGTTGTTGTTGATAGTCGCCGTTAAATCTTTGTTGGCAGCCAGCTTACCTACCGCCACAATGATTGAATTGGACACCTTGGCATCTTTGGCCATATTAATCGCGTAAAACACCAATACCCCGCTTTCAAATACCACAAAGGCCGCATGCTCAATAGCGGTTCCCCAAGAGCAGCCAGTGGCATATATCATCAGTGGAACATCTGCCACTGTTACGCCACTCAACTGCATATAAGTAAAAACGAGGTGGTGCACGGCAATAATGCCCGCAGCAGCAATTATCGGTAACCAATCTTTATAAATAAGCACAAATGCAAGGGCGGCAAAAATATGAAAATGCATCTCCAATCGGCCAAGCTGGGCTTGAATCATCACCATGGAATACACCATCAACAGCATAGCGTTAATGCATGAAGACACTCGACTGCCGCGCAAATACGCGTAATTAAGTAACGCAATAATCGATATTAGCATCGACATCGTTAAGGCAAAACTATGGCTGGCAAAACCAATCGGCACTAATAGTCCCACTACCGGAAGGTGAGCCAATAAGATATACAGCACTTGCTTATCTGCTAATTGCGCAGGGTTTGCGTTCATAGTATTTCACCTTGTTGTAATTGTTTGAAATCCTGTATTACTTTGTCTATTTCAAGATTCACTTGGGTATAAACTAGGCTTACCTCACCACGAGGATCGAGCAAATACAGATAAGCCGAATGATCGACAATTTGAGCATCGAAGTTGCTTGCAACATACCCAGGAAATTGCTGAGACACTTCTGTGGCCTGCTGAAAATTAGCCACCTGACGAAACAGCACATTGTCTACAGAATGCTCGGCCACGACATTGGACGCCGAACCTGCTACTAAGTCTACGTAAAGAAACTGTGCCTGCTTGAGCTGATTTGAATTAGCCAGTGCGGCTAAGTTGAGAAGTTGCCGAGGACAAGCTTGGCTGCAGCCCTGAAAGCCTAAAAACAAATAAGTGAAGCGCCCTTGATAATCACTTAAAGACTCACCATTGTTCAGTTGAATATTGTAAGCCGCGGCATTACTGCCATGACCATAAAACTCACTAGAGTGAATCAGCGGCATAACAAAGGGAAACGCGAAGGCAATCGCTATAGGGCAAGTAAGCAATAAGCCAGCGCGTAATCTAAAGAGAAAGCTTTTCATGTATTGAGCATAGTTGTCCTATGTTTATTAACCCAGTTATCAACGTCTTGAATACCAAGCCTTTGCGCCTGCTATTCGCGCTAAGCTCAAACCTTCACCTAGGTAAGTCAGTGAGGAACGATAGCAAACGGCACATTGCTCCCCACTGGCTGGCACTAATTATGACCACATATCTTGCGCTGCTGTTGCGCTTACATAGTCTGCGAATGATTTAGCGGGTCGCCCAAGCGCTTGCTCGACCCCGTGACACAAATGGCTATTTCGGCCATCCATTACTTCGCTAAATAACTCATTCATTAACCACAGCATATCGTCTGGGAATTGCTGTTGTTTTAAAGCCCCCACAAACTGCTCTACGCTGAGTTCAACAAACTCAATGGGGCGCTGTTTGGCATTAGCGATCATTGCCACACATTCTCGTAGACTCAGCAGCTCGGGCCCTGTTACCTCAAACAGTTGATTGTGTAATGCCGGTTGGGTTAAACACGCTACCGCCACTTCAGCAATGTCGTCTACATCAACAAAAGGCTCTAGTACATCTGCGCGTGGTAGCGCCACTTGGCCACTGTTTACCGACTCAATTAAAAAGCCTTCGCTAAAGTTTTGCGAAAACCAGCTAGCGCGCACTACATTCCAGCTTAAGCCGCTTTTAATTAACTGTCGCTCGGCAGCAACCGCGCCATCTTCCCCGCGCCCCGAGAGCAAAACAACATGTTGAATGCCGGCTTGTTTTGCATGCTCAATAAACTCAGCAATCGCCGCTTGTGCAGCGGGTACTGCTAAATCGGGTTGGTAACATACATACGCTGAATCACAGCCCTGCATAGCGGCTTGCCAAGTGCTAGGGTTTAACCAATCAAAAGAGGGAGACGTAGAGCGAGATACCCCACGGGTAAGGCGCCCAGCCTCTGTTAATAAACTATTTACGCGTCGACCAGTTTTACCGTTTACGCCAACAATCAAAGTTGTGTGTGAAGTCATTTGGGTGCTCCTAGTTAAAGATAAGTAAGTAGTGGCTCATCCACGGGCTTAGTATCGCGTGTTAAAACTGGATACTTAATGCTTATACATCTACAATTTTTAACTATTCGTCCTAAATAGCCGTAATCTCTATGCCATCAGCAACCAGGGTTAACACACCGGTGTTTCCACAAGCCAACGATCCTTTGGGCGAGACTCTGCACCAACTACGCGTAGATGGCAGCCTTTATTGCCGCTCAACGGTGCGTGGCGACTGGTCACTCGACATGCCTATTCTGCCGGGTAAATTAATGATTCATATCGTAACCAAAGGCCAATGCTGGTTGAGCATAGAGGGCCTAGCACCTCAGCGACTTAAGCAAGGGACTTTAGTATTGGTGCCCCATGCCAAAGGCCATAGCTTAAGCAGCGATCCACAACTTACTCCCACGCCGCTGTTTGATGCTGGCGTGGAACGGATAAGTGAGCGTTACGAAGTACTTAAGATCAACCAAACGGGCGAACTCACCGAGGTAACCTGTGGGGTTCTAGGCTTTGATTTACTGGCTGCCCAGCGGCTTATTCAGCAGCTACCGCCAGTGCTGGTATTGCAACACACCGAGCTGGGACACCAAGATTGGTTAAGTAGCAGCTTGGCGCTTATTTCGTCTGAAGCTGAGCAGCTAAGGCCAGGTGGAGAAACCATTATTACTCACCTGGCCGACATACTGGTGATTCAGCTCATTCGCCATTGGATTGAGCAATCCCCCCAAGCCAGCGAAGGTTGGTTAGGCGCGCTACGCGACAAACACATAGGCATTGCCTTACGCGCCATTCACCACCAGCCAGAACGAAATTGGACAGTAAATTCATTAGCGCAAGAGTGTGGCATGTCACGCTCTGGTTTTTCTGCTCGCTTTACCCAGCTTATTGGCAACAGCGTTAAAAACTACCTGACTGAATGGCGAATGAACTTAGCTCACCAACGCTTAAAGCAGCAACGCATCCCTTTAATGGTGTTAGCTGAAGAGCTGGGCTACAACTCTGAAGCCGCCTTTTCGCGCGCCTTTAAACGAGTGATGGGAATATCCCCCGGCAAAATTGTTTAGCCTAAGCAGGCTTTGGTTTCGCAAAAAGCGCTTAGCGAATACAGCCCGCTAATTTGCGGAAACTCGTCACATTATTAACAGAGTTTGCGCTGGTTTACGTATCTTTACACAGCAACTGTTATGTTAAAAAAAAGGATTTTTAAGGTACATTTCAGTGAAGAACAAGCACATTGCGTTACAACTAAGCATGGTTTTACTACTCGGCGCATGCGGTGGAGGAGGTGAATCCAGCAGCAACAACGATGACTCAGAGACTATTCCACCAGGTATCGAAACAGAAACTGAACTCAACTTACCCAGTGAACACTTTAATTACGCCAACATTGCGCTGCCAACGCACTACACCGAAAACAACTTCCCCGCGCAATCTCAGTTTCAACATGCCGCTATTGAATTCGACAATACCCCAGTAGACAACCCAATAACCGATGCCGGTGCAACCCTAGGCCGAGTATTGTTTTACGACAAAAAACTGAGTGCCAATGGCACTACGGCCTGCGCTTCTTGCCACTTAGCCGAGCACGGCTTTTCCGATCCCAAGGTACTCAGCCAAGGCTTTAACGGTGAGCTAACCCGTCGTCATTCGATGAGCATAGTCAATGCGCGCTTTTACTTTAGCGGCAGCTTCTTTTGGGACGAACGTGCCGCCACCTTAGAAGAGCAAGTACTTATGCCTTTTCAAGACCCGGTAGAAATGGGGCTTATTTTAGCCGAGTTAGAAGAAATAGTGGCTAATCAAGCCTATTACCCTGCGCTATTTAACGATGCCTTTGGCGACCAAAGCATTTCAAGTGACCGCATATCAAAAGCCTTGGCACAGTTTATAAGAAGCATGGTAAGCACCACCGCCAAATACGATATCGCTAGAGCCGAAGTACAATCTCCACGCTTGGATTTTCCCGGCTTTAGCGCTCAAGAAAACCTTGGCAAAGATCTTTTCCTTCTACCAAGAGAGCTTGAAAATGGTGACAGTGCTAACTGCGCCGGATGCCATGTAAGCGAAGCCTTTGTTGGCCCGATACCAAATGGCCCAGTAGGTACGACTACATCAACCGTTAACGGGATAGATGCAGAATCTAGTGACGATTTAGGTATTGCAGAAACCACCGGCACAGCTAACGATAACGGTAAATTTAAAGCGCCGTCACTGCGTAACATTGCCATTCGCCCGCCCTATATGCACGACGGCCGTTTTACCAACTTAGATGAAGTAATAGAGCACTACAGCAGCGGTATTCAGCTTCATCCCAATTTAAGAGCGCCATTATTAGGCTCAGATGGCCAAGCGGTAAAATTCAACTTTAGCGAAGATGAAAAACAAGCACTGATCGCGTTTTTAAACACCCTAAGCGACCACGATATGCTGGCCGATGAGAAATACAGCGATCCATTTAACTAGGAACAAATAGTTTACACAGGACGTATAGTAGATATAAGCAATGCGGTATTTCAATTACCTATCTCTAATGTATACTTCGCGCCCTATTTAATTGACTAACACATTGATATGAGAGCAAAGATATCGATGTGTATTTTGGAGATTTACCTTTGAAAAAATTCATCCCTGCTTTAGCTTTAGCTGCTTTTGTCTCTGCCCCTGCAATGGCTAGCGCACCTGTTATGTTCTCAACAATGAATGGCTACAATGCACCTGATGCTGACGCTGTTGGCGGCGTACGTTTATCGGTTCTTCACGGCCAGGTAGACGAAGTAAAAGGTGTGGATTTTTCTGTACTAGGTATGTCTGAAACCAAACGCACCACCGGTGTTAACTTTGGTTTATTCTTTGGTGGCGCTAAAGTGACCGAAGAAATGAAAGGTGCTTCTTTAGGTTTGTTTAACTGGAACACTGGCTCAACTACCGGTGTTAACTTAGCGGCAGTGAACGTAACTAACGATGTGAATGGCTTAAACTGGAGTGCGGTTAACTACTCTGAAGGCTACACCAAAGCAGATATAGGTGTTGCCAGTATTTCTGAAAAATCTAACTTCCAGTTAGGCATATTCAACAAAACAAATACTATTGACGGCGTTCAAATTGGTTTAATCAACTGTGCAGACAATGGTTTCTTCAAGTGTTTCCCAATTATTAACTTTGCTAAATAAATAGCACTGAGTTAATCGCTAATAAGGGAAAGGCCAAGCATAGTTTTTCCCTTTTTTATTGCCCTATAACCTTACCACCTTCCTCTAACTTGCGGTTTCATGGCCACATCACAGCCCTCTAAAGCTTCTGCCATTTATTTAAGCGCCCTCATTAAAGAACAGCCTATACCCATTACTTTAAAGGCCTGCATTAACCCCAAAGGCTAACAGTAAACATAAAAAAAGAGCCCCTAAGGCTCTTTTCTAGATGAAAGCTTGTTTACCAAAGCATTCGGTAAGCCTAGCTAGCTTGGGCTTTTACCAGCTTAACTTGATAAGCGCCTAAATCTTGGTACTCAATCAAGGTATCAACATCAAACTCCAACTCTACAATGCCAGCGTAAGAGCCAGTAATAAGCGCTTCTCCTGCCTTAAAGCTTACGCCTCGCTTGCTCATAAAGTTAATTAGCCAGTAAATAGGGCTGACAGGGTGTTGATTTGGGTGTTTGCCCTCAAAGCTTTGTTTGTTGTCGTTTTGACTAAGGCTTAGTTGAATGCTGCTGGCGGCAAACGCCTTGGCTTTATCTAGTTTAGGCCCCAAGTACAAACCTCGGTTAACTAAGCCATCGGCTAGCACTTCTAAAAAAGCAGCCTCTTCACTGTCGGCAAAGCGACGCTGAATAAGTTCTAAAGCCATGTGGCAATCGCCAATCGCGTCGTTAATCTGCGCTTCGCTGTAATCATCAGCTTGAGCCGGTAAGTCTTTAGCGAGAACAAAAGCGATTTCTGGTTCAATTTTGGCAATGCCAGTATCGGCCATTAGCTCACACTGAGCACCGCTTTGCACATCGGCAGTGAAAATAGGCGCCACAATCACTTTGTCTTCTGCTGGCGGCAATAAACACTTCCAACCACCAATCTTATCGTGGCGTAATTCTGCCATTGCCGCTTGTATCTCTAGCGCGTCATCAATGGTGTGAGGGCGAAGTTCAGGCGCTAAACGCGCAACTTTTTGATCGGTATTGCGATTGCTAAGTAATACCTTAGCGGCTTGCAGGCTAGTGTCTTTGTTCATTACAGGATCTTATTGATGGAAACGAGTAAAAACATGATACAAGGGTATTTGTATGATAAAAAGGATATTGATCTCAGGACAGTAAATAAAATCACTCTTTAGATTAACCTCCCATTCGTATCAATAAATTTGACAATAAAGTAGCTAATACCTTTTATCTTAAGTTTTAGAATTGTAGCATCGAAGGATATTGCCTCCTTAACCGAGCAACCTAAATGTCAGAGCTGTCAATAACAAATGCCAAATTTTCTAAATGGCAAAGCACTCATAATTTCAGCAATTGCAAACTGAAAAGACATGAATATGGGGAGTTTTTAGCTAATTACATCACTGGTGAGAAACATGGTTTTGTATTAAATCTAAATGGTGCATGGGGGACCGGTAAAACTGAGTTTCTGAAACGATTTTACACGTTATTGCTACAAAGGAAGCATCCCGTTATCTACATAGATGCATGGGAAAGTGATTTTTCAAAAGACCCTTTAACAGTTGTTGCCAGCGAGTTACTGACACAATTGGAAAGCTTCAATAGCGGTATAGGCTCAGAAGAAAAAACTAAGCAAGTAAAACAATTTCTTAGTAAAGCTTTAAAAGGCTCACTTATAGGGCTTGCCGGTATAGCCAGCGCAAAGCTCTTAAACGATTCAAATATTGGAATGGAAACCGTCAAACAATTATTTGAAGACGATTCCGATAATTTCAGATCTCAGCTAACTAAAGATTATGCTGAGCAAATAGAAGCTATTAAAGAAATTCGTACAGGATTAGGACAACTGGCTGAAATTCTTCAGCAAAACTACTCTGCCACTCTTCCTGTTGTAGTGTTAGTAGATGAGCTAGATCGCTGTAGGCCTACTTATGCGATCGAAATGTTAGAAGTAATCAAACACTTCTTCTCTACAAAGAATTTTGTATTTGTGGTTGCCACCGATACCAAGCAATTGTGTCACTCAATCAAGGCCGTTTACGGTAATGAATTCGAATCACAGCAATATTTAAAACGCTTTTTTGATAGAAAAGCGAGCTTGCCTGAACCAGATTTAGAACATTATTTGAGTAGTACAGATTTTAAGTATCCCAATATAGATTTATTCCCATATTTTTCTTCTCAGCCAGAGTCACCTACACAAAATGCTGTCACAGTTTTAGCTAGAGCTTATGATTTACAAATTCGAGATATTGACCAGCTAATCAATAAAATAGATGCATGTTTAAGAACTGTAGACGTGACAAAACGACAGTCGAATAAAACTCAACACATTAATATAGTAGCCTTAGTTATAGGCTTAATTGAACAGGATAAAGGGATAGATGCATATAGCACTAGGACTAATTATTATAATTCCAAATTTGTTCCGGAAAATCATAGTTTTAATGTAGTCCCAGAGCTTTCTATCTCGGAGTATATAACAAGAGCGATGAGCTGCGTTATATTGTCAAAAGAAACAAAAGAAAGCGGTTACGGGCAAACTTATGAGTATGAATATCTACCCGATGGTGGAGTTTTAGGGCTCAACCACTCACCGCGCCAGCATCAAGCAAAACACAATTGGCTTATGTCATTATCAAAAAATACCTCGTTATATAATAACAAATCATCCCAGAGCAAGTACTGGCTCTGGGATGACCTAAAAGCACTTATCGAATTAGCAGGCAACATCGAATAGTAATCATATGGCGAACAACTAGAGACTATTCGCCACCTAAAAACATTTATCACAAACTCACTTCATCTACCAAATACAAAATAGACTGATACGCAACGCCGCTGTGGTGCGATAAACCAATTTCGCAAGTTCGGCTATTGCTGTAACCACGAGTACAGCCTTCTGGTACTTGGGCTTTTAATGGCGCTAGCGCAGCTTGATTTAACTCAGGAGTGGTAAAGCCTTTGTCGCCCGCCCAGCCGCAGCAATAGATATGCTCGGGCAATATAGCTTGCTGGGCGCAGCGATTGGCGATGTCTAGCAAGGGATCGTGCATATCCATACGGCGCGAGCTGCAGGTTAAATGCAGCATTATGGGTTGTTCTAGCTTGGCGATGTTTAGTTTATCTAGGGCATGCTGATGAATAAAACCAATCGGTTCGTAAATATCGAGAGGCTGAGTAAATTGCTCTTGGCTGCGCTTAGCACAAGGGCTGGTATCCATGAGTACAGGCCAACGACCATGCTCGCTAAGCTGCCAAATAATGTCCTCAAGCTGTTGGGATTTATCTGTAGCAATATCGAGCATGCCTTTGCTGTGATAAGGCATGCCACAACACAAATCATCTCCCTTGTCGGGAATAATTACCTCAAAACCGGCTTTTTCTAATACGTTACAAGTTACCTCTACCAATGGCCGAGGATCTATGGCATCAGCTTGTGGCGCCATAGTACGCGCCGCACAAGAGGGAATGTATACCACTTTATCTTTGTGAAAACGCGGCTGTGGCGGCTGGTATTTAGCGCGGGTGGGATAAGCGGGGTTCCAGGTTGGCACCTTACCCGCTGAGACTTTTGTAATGCCTTTACTAATAGAGCTTATCGCGCTGGAACCAAGCACTTTTTGGCCTAACTCAGCGGTTCCTAAACCTAAACGCGTGATGCTAGCCACGCTTGAGAAATGATCGGCTGTCCAACGCGCGATATTTTTATACTTGGCGTAATGTTGCTCGCGTAATTGGCGAACTAGATCTCCGGTATTGATCCCCACAGGGCAACGGTCGGCGCATAAGCCTACCGCGGCACAGGTATCTACGCCTTGGTACTTAAAGTCTTTTTCTAGTTGGGTTAAACGCTTAGCATTACTGCCGCTGCGGCGCAATTCACTAAGCTCTCGATATAATACAATGCGCTGCCGTGGACTAAGGCTCAAACTGCGCGATGGACACACGGGTTCGCAAAAACCACACTCAATACACTTATCCACCAGCTCGTTGGCGGCTGGCATTGGTTTTAAATTTTCTAGATGCGCTTGGCTATTTTGATTAAGAATCACCCCGGGATTAAGCAGACCTTGGGGGTCAAATAGCTGCTTAATTTGTTGCATAAGCGCTACTCCCTCACTGCCCCACTCTAGCTCGATAAACGGCGCCATATTGCGGCCTGTACCGTGCTCGGCTTTTAACGAACCTTGGTATTTAACCGCTACAAGTTGGCTAACGGCGTCCATAAAGCGGCCATAACGCGCGACTTCTGCTGGGTCTTCAAAACCTTGAGTGAATACAAAATGCAGGTTGCCTGCTAAGGCATGGCCAAAAATAATCGCTTCGTGATAACCATGCTCAGTAAACAAGGCTTGTAGTTCATGTACACCATTGGCTAGGCGCTCTACCGGAAAGGCAACATCTTCGATAATCACCGTTGTGCCGGTTTCCCGCACTGCCCCCACTGCGGGGAACATGCCTTTACGAATGGCCCATAGGGCGGCGGTTTCTGACGATTTAGTGGTAAACGCAACCTCACCGATGCGGGGGAAACTGACCACGCTATCCATCACTTGTTGACAGAGTGTGGTCAGTTCATCGGCTTGGCTACTGCGCGTTTCCACTAGTAAAGCGCAGGCCTGCATGTCTAAGCTGGCAATAAAATTTGGCATGCCCGGTTGGTCTGCCACAGAGGCCAGCGCGCGGCCATCCATTAGTTCTACCGCGGCTACGGGCTGGTCGGCTAATACTTGTACCGCTTTACATGCTGTGTCGCTATCGGCAAATACCAACAAGCTTGATGCTTTGTGTGGATGTTCTACCACGGTGTTATAAGTCAGCTCGGCAATAAAGGCTAAAGTGCCCTCAGAGCCAATCATTAGGTGCTGCAAAATATCGAAGGGGTCACTAAAATCCACCAGCGCATTAAGGCTGTAACCAGTGGTATTTTTCAGTCGATATTTATGGCGAATTTTGTCGGCTAAGTCTTTATTCTGCAGAGTGCTTTGAGCGAGTTCAGACAGCCCTTCTAATAAACCTTGATGGCTGCGTTTAAAGGCTGCTACGCTGTGCGGATCACCGGTATTTAATACCGTGCCGTCGGAAAATACCACCGTAATAGACGCCATGGTGTGATAAGAATTCTGCGCCGTGCCGCAGCACATTCCCGAAGCATTATTGGCCGCAATACCGCCAATTTTACACGCGTTAATTGAGGCTGGATCTGGGCCTATTTTTCGCTGAAAAGGCGCTAAGTAGCGGTTGGCATCTGCGCCAATAACACCGGGCTGTAAGCTAATTTTATCGCCGTCTTCCAGAATTTGATGCTGGCGCCAGTCATCACTTAATAATATCAATACCGAATCTGAAATGGCTTGCCCCGATAAACTGGTTCCGGCTGCGCGAAAAGTATAAGGCAGCGCTAATTGGGCACAGCTAGCCATGACCAACTGCAACTGCGCTAAGTTATTTACCTTTACCACTAACTTGGGAATCAAACGGTAAAAGCTGGCATCGGTGCCGTAAGCCAGCGTTTGAGCGTGGCTGGTCATCAGCTGTTCGGGCAACAGCTCTGCGGCAAGCTGGTCAAACAGTTGTTGGTAAGATCCCTCTAACGCCGGGCTGTTGGCTTGATTCATGGTGTAATCCTATTCCATTTATTATCAATAATTGGCAATTAAATACTTTTTGGCGGCTTATTCGCCCTCAATCACTATCACAATTAATTCGCTGGGGCCGTGCGCGCCGTACGCTAAGGTTTGCTGAATATCAGCCGTTTTAGATGGCCCAGATATAAGCACCACATTACTGGGCAGCCCTTGGTGCCATTGCTGCTGAGCCATTAACAAAGCAAAGTTATCTACGATTTGACTGGCGTTGATAACAGCCACATGGCACGGCGCTAATAGCGACAAACTGCGCGGCTCTTCGGCACTAGGTTTAAGCACCAAGGTTCCCGTGTCGGCAATTCCTGCGTCACACCCAGTTAAGCTTACCGACGTATTGTTGAATAAATCTGACTTGTACTGCTCGAAATTTTGCTCAAAAACACTGAGTTTTAGTCGCGATGTTAAAGCCTGAGTAAACAGCTGATGCCAATCTCCCCCAGTGCCTAACATGGCGCTTTGCCATTGGTGCAACTCCGCTAACTCAATCAAGCTTCCGGTTAATTGTTCTACATTGGGTATGCTTATCACTTCAGCATGGGCGTTGGTTAGTTGCTGCTTAAATCGTGTTAAGCAAACCTCATGGCTAGGGCTTTGCCACGCTTGATGGCTACCAGCAGACGGTTTAGGGCTAAGCGCAGATACCGCACTTAAACGCTGCATAATATTGGCTTTTGCCAATGCACTTGCGTTGCTCATAAGCTCGCTCCTTTATTTGCCCGTTGTTTCATTTGCTGATGAAAACTCTGTGATGCCAATTCTGGTTTAGAACGGCAACGGGTCCACGCGCCCATAGGTAAAGGAATATATCTCGCTAAGGTTAAAACCATGCGAGTGGCGAGGTGATAAATCTTTGGATGAGTGCTTAACCACGCCCAAAAACGCCAAGCATTGTGTTCGCTAAAACTGGCAGCACTGGCTTGGCCTTTTAGTGACGAAATGCCGCTCTCCGCAGGCATTTTTGCATCGTGACGCAAGCGCTGCAGCAAGCTGGGAATAGGAATATTCACCGGACAAACCTCTTCACAAGCACCGCATAAACTAGAGGCGGTGACTAAATCACTGGTTTGCTCTAAACCTTGTAAATGTGGGGAAATAATTTTACCAATGGGGCCAGGATAGGTGGTGCCATATGCGTGCCCACCCACGCGGGTATAGACCGGACAATGATTCATACATGCGCCGCAGCGAATACACTGCAAGGTTTTACGCAAAACGTCATCGGCATAAGCTTGCGAACGGCCATTGTCTAATAACACCAAGTGAACTTGCTGCGGGCCATCGCGCTCTGGCGAGCGGCGCGGCCCCGAAATCATATTGAAATAAGTGGTAATGTGCTGGCCAGTGGCCGAGCGAGTTAAAATACTAAACAGTGGCGGCACATCGCTTAAATGCTCCACCACTTTTTCTATACCGGTCACCGCAATATGCAGGGGTGGCACGGTGGTGGTCATGCGGCCATTGCCTTCATTCTCCACCAAACAAAGGGTGCCTGTTTCGGCAACCGCAAAGTTCACCCCAGAAATGCCCACATCGGCTTGCTTAAACTTGTTACGTAAGGCTTCTCGACCGGTTTGGATCAACTTGTCTACCGACAAGGTATAATTAAAATCCTTGATATGCTCTAAGAACAAATCCGCCACTTGCTGCTTATTTTTATGGATAGCAGGCATAATAATGTGCGAAGGCGTTTCTTCTGCTAGCTGCACAATATACTCACCCATATCACTTTCTACGCACTCTATACCTAGGCTTTCCAGATGGTGATTTAGCTCGATTTCCTCGGTAACCATCGACTTACCTTTTACTACTTTTTTGCCCCCTGCTTGCTGGATTAAATCAGCAATCAGCTGTTGGGCTTGGCGGGTATCTTCGGCCCAATGCACTTGAATACCGTTTGCTTGGCAATTTTGCTCTAACTGCTCTAGCAACTGCGGTAACTTACTTAAGCAGCGCTGGCGAATGTTCTCGGCGTGTAAGCGTAATTGCGCTAATTCGTCTTCATCACTAAAGGCGTCTTTGCGCTTTTTTTGTAAGTAATCCATGGCGCCGCGAAAGTTCTGGCGTAGTTGTTGGTCGGCGAGCGATTCGCTGGCTTGGCGTTTAAATTGGCTTGCTTGGTAATGTTGTACACTCATGCTTTAGCCTCACTAGCGGGTTTAGTGCGCTTTAATAAAAAGCTGGCTAAGTGTTGGCCTTTAAACATGCTGGCCTCGCCACGATAGGCTAAGTGGCCATTAATGTTAGCTAAACAACCCCAGTCGGCACTCACTAAGTAGTCGGCTCCCGATAGCTTTAAATGAGAGGCTTTGTCTTCCACCATCGCTTGGCTAATCTCGGCATGCCGCAATGCAAAGCTGCCACCAAAGCCACAGCATTCGGTATCGTAAGCGGCTTGTTTGAGTTCAACATTATCTAACTGAGCCAATAAGGCCTCAGAGCTTGTATGTATGCCCATTTCTCGTCGGCCACTGCAGGATGTATGCAATACCACTGAGCTTGCTTCGCCCGTGTCCGTTAGGTTTGCTCGGCATACTCGTGCCAAAAACTCACTAAATTCAAACACTCTTTGGCTAAATGCTTGTGCTTTTTCGGCATGTTCACTGGCTGCAAATAAGTCGGCATAGTGTTTAAACATCATGCCTGCGCAGGAGCCAGACATTACCACTACCGGGTAGTTGTTGGGGAATAATGCCATTTGACTTAAGGCGACCGTTTTGGCTTGGTCTTGATAACCGGACGTGTAAGCAGGTTGGCCACAGCAACTTTGTTTTTCCACCCAAATCACTTCTATGCCTTCGCGTTCCAGTAGTTCAATTGCGGCTAATCCGCCGTTGGGGTCAAGCACGTCTAACAAACAAGTGGCATAAAAATACACTTTGCTTGGCTTGCTCGGATACATCCTTAATCCTACTTGGTTCATTCCCTACCTCATGCAAACTAGTCATGCTGATTTAGTGTTTATTGGCTTATTTTAGTTGAAGCTCCGCTGGCTAAAATAAGACCTTAGTGCCAAAGGCCAAATGTGAGAGTTCACACAAAGCCGAGGCTAAAACACACTTTTTATTAACATTTACTTTACACCTTCGACATTTATCCATATATAGAAACAAAGAAATTAATTATTTCCAAAAAATGCCAAATGTAGATGACTTAATTTTGTTTGCCGATGTAGTTGAGCAAGGATCCTTTAGCCGCGTTGCGGAACAACGAGAGCTTACTAACTCAGTGATTAGCAAACGAGTGGCTCGTTTAGAGCAAGAGTTATCGGTACAACTGCTATATCGCACTACCCGTAAACTCTCGCTCACCGAAGCAGGCCAAGCGCTATTTCTACAAGCCAAAGATATTGCGCTAAGTGCACAAGAAGCCTTTGCCGAAGTAGGCGAATACGGAGAAAGCCTGAGTGGGAAAATTAAAATCAGTGTGCCCACCATTTCTGGCGAATTACTGCTGGCAGAGGCCTTGGCGTCATTTTGTGAGCAATACCCAGACATAAGCGTGGATATGTCGATGGATAACCGCTTTGTAGACTTATTAGAAGGCGGTTTTGATTTGGCGATTAGAACCGGCAGCTTGCCTGATTCCTCGCTAATTGCTCGCCACATTATTGACTCACATTGGGTGGTGGTTGCCAGCCCCCGCTACTTGGCGAAGCGAGGTATTCCGTGGACACCCGACGAGCTCACCAAACATCGCTGCTTAAGCTACAGCTACCAAGAAGGTGGCGCTGAGGAGTGGATGTTTCACAGCAAGCAGCAAACTCAAGCCGTTCGAGTAAACAGTGGCTTTAGTACCAACAATGCCAGAGCCTTAAGAACCGCAGCAATAGCAGGACACGGGGTAATTTATGTACCTCGCTGCTTGGTACATGAAGACTTAGCCGCAGGGCGCTTACAGGAGATATTGGTAGGCCAAGCCGCCAAAGTACTCGGTATTTACGCGGTCTATCCTTTCACTCGCCAACAACCGAAAAAAATCAAATTACTTATTGAGCATATTCGCCAGCGCTATTTAGCCATCGCCGAATATTTTTAGCGCGCTTCACAACTTACTAAAAATGAGTAGTATTCGTTAGTTAAGATAAAAAATCCCCCTATACTGAGGGTATTCAACTGGTAAGAGCAATCTCTTGAAAAACCTTGTGGCTTGTTTAAGTTTAAGTCTACTCAGTACTTCAGTTATCGCTGCGGCGCTAATGAAGGTAGCTGTGCTCGACTTTGATTTAGATGAAGGTGAAGATGAACCGGGTTTAGATTACTTAGTAGAGGCTGCTAGACAAATTGATATTGAGCTCGAACTAATCCCCCTGCCTGAAGCGCGAGCCAGTCGCTTGTTAGAGTTAAACCTATTAGATGGTGAAGCTTTTCCTTACGATATTCCCAGCAGAAAAACTGACAACATGCTGAAAATAGATGTGCCTATTGAATCTTCAAAGTTGTGGATTTGGGTGCCTCACGATCAGAACTGCGTCTCCCACCCTGACCAGCTGAGTAACTTTAAGCCGGTTGGTTTAAGTGGTATCCCCTACTTCAACATTTTTTATCAACTCTCTGACGTTGGCTTTGAGAAAGTATCCTCGCCAAAACTAATGGTAGAAATGCTGCGGCGAGGTCGCGCCGACTACTTTGCAGCCAGCAAGCGCTCGGTCGAATTTATCTACAGCGCTCAAGAGAAACAGCAAATCAAATCCTGCTTTAACCAACACTTTATCGAAATCACAAGCTACTTTTACCTGAATAAAAAACACCAAGCCATTGCCGAGCTATTGGAGCAAGAACTATTAGAAGTGGTGAATTCACACCCCGATGATGATGACGATTAATATTTAGCATTCTCATTATTCAGCTAAACCTGCTACCTAAAACCATCTTTATAAAACGCATTTAAGCCCATGTTCCTAAAACACTTTAGCTTATGGCCAGCCAATAACAATACCGAGGCTAAAATAGTGAATGACACTAGAGCTCAAGCAAAAGTGCTGGTAGTGTTAGCCTATTCATCACATAACATGCAGGAGCTTAGCTTGTGAGCCGTTCTTCATTTCAACAGTTTCATTGGCAATCGAGCCAGTTCAAAAGTGCCAGCAATGATATTGATAGCTTTTATTCTTTACTCGCCGAGCAAATGCAGCGTTTAGGAATGCAGCAGCAAACACTTGGTGAAATTGACGCTTACCCACTCGATCTTTACCAATCTCCTAACCCGCACTCTTCACGCCCAAACTTACTGATTAGTGCTGGTTTTCACGGTGAAGAAGCAGCTGGGCCTTGGGGCATGTTAAAGTTTCTCTCACAGCTAGATAGTGAGGTTTTCAACAAGATTAATCTTAGTTTGCTGCCACTGGTAAACCCTACTGGGTTTAAAGCCGGCCATCGTTTCAACCAATATGGTGAAAACCCTAACCGAGGTTTTGAGTTTGCTGCCGGACGTGCGCTTGAAAGTGCCGATAGCTCTGCAGAAGGCAAACTGCTAATTGCTCAACAAGACTTGCTAAAAGCACTTAGTACAGATGGCATACTCACTTGCCACGAAGACGTGCTGCAGCATAACTGTTATGTCTATTCTTTTGAGCCTGAACAAGCCGCCGGTGCATTTAGCCTTGGTTTACGCGACAGCTTAGCGGGCTTTTTTGAAGTGGCTGCGGACAACAGTATCGATGGTTGCCCCTTAGATAAGGGCTTAATCCACAACCACTACGATACCTCGTTTGAATCTTGCTTGGTAAGATTAGGGGCTAAAAGGGGCGCTTGTAGCGAAACCCCTGCACTGGAAGACTTTGACCAACGGATAGATGCAAACTGCGCTGTAATGCAGCAGTTTGTTGCTTTTAGTCTCTAGGCCCTTAAGTTTTACATTTTTAAGCCTAAGGATTCACTCTTAGGCTGGTGTTACTCTTTCAGCAGTTTGTAAATCTAACTGCATTTCTATCACCCCATCTTCCAGTTCAAACTTCACTCTAAACCCTAAATGTTTGGCTAAGCCTGCCATGCCTCGGTTTTGAATCATTGTCATCCCACTCAAGGTTTGGGTGCCCATTGCCTGATAATAAGCAATAAGCTTTTGCAGTAGCTGCTTGCCTAAACCCTGACCTTGTAAGTCACTTCTTACCACCATGGCAAACTCTGCATCAAGGTTATCTGGATCAATGCTCGCCCTTACTACGCCAAGGATGGCTCGGTCGTCTTCAGCGCTCTCGTCTACCGCAATAAAAGCCATCTCGCGGGCGTAATCAATTTGCGTAAGCAGCGCCATCTCTTCATGCGTCATTTGCCCTCTCGCGCCAAAGTAGCGCTTGTAACGGTCTTCTTCGGTAAGTGAAGAATCAAAGGCTAAATGCTTGGGTTCGTCTTCTGGCAAAATAGGACGCAGCAATACTTTGCTACCATTTTTAATCTGGCAATATTCTTCTAATTCTTTGGGATAGGGACGAATCGCCAAGCGTTGTCCTAAGCCTTGCTCAGCCGCTTGCAAACGCATATTTACATCTAGCAAGGTAATGTTATCGCCTGCTGCGAGTACCGGGTTTAGGTCTAAACGGGCAATCTCTGGGCAATCAATCACCAAATCAGATAAGCGGGTGAGCATGGTACATAAGGCTTCCATTTTTAGCCCATTAGGCAAACGCCGGTCTCTAATTTTTTGCGCCTTAAGGGCAGAAATTACCAAGTAACGGGACAAACTCATATTCAGTGGCGGCAAAGCTACTGCGGCATCTTGGGTTTCATCCCACTCCGAGCCCCCCTCGCCTAAAAATATCGCAGGGCCAAACACCGGGTCGTTAATCACTGCCACTCGCAACTCTTGTGCTCCCGCGGTTAAGGCCATGCGCTGTAAAACCATCCCTTCAACTCTGGCTTGAGGGTAGGCCTGCTGAACCCTATCCAGCATTGATTCTGCGGCAATCTTAAGCTCTTGTTGGTTGTTAATGTTTAGACTGACACCGTGTACATCGGATTTATGCAAAATATCTGGGGATTGAATTTTCAGCGCCACCGGGTAACCAATATCTTCGGCACACGCGATAGCTTCTGCCACATCATGCACCAACCATGTATCGATAGTTTGCAAACCAAAAGCTTGCAGCAAAGGTTTAGCTTCATGGGTTTCTAATACAAATTTTTGCTGTTCTAGAGCACTTTGCAAAATCTGCTTCGCGCTTTGGTCAACGGCGGTTTCCACAGCAGTACTTGGGGTTTCTGAGAGCAGTTTCTGATTACGCCTAAATTCTACCATGTGCATAAACGCACCCACCGCACCCTCTGGGGTGCGGTAAGTGGGAATGCCCGCTTTGGTAAATGCCATACGCCCTGGGTACGCCGTGGCTTCTCCCATCCAATTGGTGAGAATATTTAACCGCCGTGCTTTGCTATCTTGCTTAATCACCTTGATTAACGCCTCAGCGGTAGACTCGGCTCCCGCCAATGCCGACGGCGCGTGCATTAGTAACAAGGCATCAGCTTCACCGCTACTTGCGACAATGTCTAAGGCTTGGGCATAACGTGAAGGATCGGCATCACCAACAATATCTAAGGGGTTTTGCCCCGACCATGCGCTAGGTAAAACTTCAGACAACTTCGCTAAGGTCTCTTCGGAAAACTCAGCTAGCTTACCGCCGCGCTCCATCAAGGCATCAACCGCCAATACTGCTGGACCACCGCCATTACTCAAAATGGCTAGTCGTTCACCTTGCAAAGGATTGGCATAGGTCAGCGTTTCTACTGCAGCGAATAACTCATGTAAATCTTTAACCCTCAGCATACCAGCACGCTTAAAAGCCGCATCGTAAACCGCATCGTTGCCCACTAGGCCACCAGTATGTAAAGAAGCCGCCTTGGCCCCCACACTACTGCGCCCAGATTTAATCACCAAAATTGCTTTATTACGCGAGGCTGCCCGCGCCGCAGACATGAAACGTTGAGTATCTTTTACCGAATCGATATACAGCATAATTACTTGGGTTTTGGCATCTCGAGACAAATAGTCGAGTAGCTCACCAAAGTCGATGTCTAACGCATCTCCTAGGGAAATAAACGAGGAAAAACCTATGCCTTTATCATTAGCCCAATCAAGTACTGTGGTACACACCGCAGCAGATTGAGACACAAAAGCAATTTTTCCAACTTGGCTATTGGCATGAGCAAAAGACGCGTTAAGCCCAAGCTGGGGCAGCATAATGCCTAAACTGTTCGGCCCCAAAATACGCATACCGTAGCGTTGAGCCAATGCGAGTATTTGCTCGGTAACCGTTTGCTGTGGTTCATCAACACTTATGTCTAAACCACCGGCAGTAATAATGGCCGCCTTACAGCCAAACTGACCCAGCTTTTCTATTACCTCTGGCAGGCGAGTGGCGTTCACACACACCACCGCTAAATCGGGCCGCTGCGGTAACTTCTCAATGCTCGGGTAAGCAAGCACGCCCAGCACGGCTTTATACTTAGGGGTTACCGGCATTACTGGGCCATTAAACCCAGCACTCATCAAGTTCTTCATCACCACGTTGCCGGGGCGTAAAGCACGGTTTGATGCACCAATCACCGCAATAGATTTTGGAGAAAACAAGTCATGCAATTTGCGTTGGCTCATTCCAGCTGTCTCGCTTTTGCTTTTAGCTAATTAGGCTTAAGTGTAACGCTTATCTTAAAAGACTAAGGTATTCATTGTTCACAGTATTTACACTCTACTACCAAGGTCGCAGTCTACCGAGTGTTATCTGGGTAAGTACTTTGAACGAAAATGCCTTTAAGCTAAATAATCAGGCTATTACGTAACATAGCATCTACAATTATTTTAAAGTCACCCTGGTTTTTTTAACTCGCACTAGTTTTTTATACAAACAACTGGACAAAAAGCGTTTTTTTTATTCATATCTTAAAGAAACCCTGCAATTTTAAGGAAGAAAGCATGGCGTTAACCTCTATTCGCGCGATCGATTACATGACTAAAAATCCGGTAACGGTACAACCTACTACCTCGTTGTTTGAGGCTATCGACATCATGCTTGCGGCAAAAGTATCGGGTGCCACAGTAATAAACCAGCAACGTGAAGTGGTTGGAGTCATTTCTGAAATAGACTGTTTACAGGCGATTTTAAAAGGTACTTACCACGGAGAGATTGGTGGAAGTGTTGCCGATTTTATGACTGAAGAGGTGGATGTTATTGGCACTGACATGGACATACTGGCAGTAGCAGAAAAACTGATTAAGGAAAAACGCCGCAGAATGCCCGTAGTACAAAATGGTAAGTTTATTGGCCAATACAGTATTCGCAGTATTCTTAACGCGGTGAAAGAGTTTAATCTCAAGTAGCAGATAACAAAAAGGGCCGCCTATTGCCGCCCTTTACAACTTACCCGCTTAACGCACATTTAGTGAGCTTGGTTCACCACCATTTGCGCTTGCAAACTTTCAATCTCAGCAATAATGCTCGCTGTGTTTTCACTGTCTGGCACCATAAGATCAAGCTCGGCAGTAAATACATTACCTCCTGCCTCCGGCACACTAACACGATGACACTCGAGCTTATTAACGTTCACCCCATGCCCCACCAACAAACGTGTAATATCGTTAATCAGTCCTGGTCTATCTTCAGCATCAATTACTAAGTGCAAAGATTCTGATTGCGATAGATGCGCAGGTTTACAATCGTGAATATCAAGCTGAACACCGTCTACATTAAGAAGCGCATCTTGTAAGGTTTGGCTATTTTTTTGTGGAACTTGAACTTTGAAGATACAGGCAAATTGCCCATCGAGGTTAACTACGCGACTGCTTAGCCACTTTCCCTGCTGAGAATGCGTTATATCGGCTAAGCGATTTAGCGTACCGGGTTTATCTTCGCCCACTGCGGTAACTAAAAATAGAGCGCTCATACTTCTACCCCTTTTTGTGCTAAAACCTACTTTAAGTTTATACCACCTGAGAGTGAACGGTGTGATAAAACTCCTAGTTTGAGGCAATTATCAGTAAAAGCTGTTTAAAATGCTAACTGTTAGCAAAAATTCATATTTTTTAATGACTTTTAACTATTTAGCAGACAAAAAAGCCGACGAAAGTCGGCTTAATTCAAGCAGGACTAAATGAACTATTTGTTGCTATAAACACCAACATTTTTAAAGCCAGCGTCTTGTAAGTACAAGGCTTGTAGTTTGCTCATTACACCGCGATCACAGTACAACATGTAGTGCTTACTTTGATCCAAATCGCCAAACTGGGTGGCTAATTTAAAGAAGGGAATATGTTTCACTTCAACGCCATCTATTGCAAAGGGTTTTAGCTCTAGTTCTTCCATAGAGCGAATATCCAATATTACTGCTTCTTTATCTTGCGCAACCTCTTCGCTATCAACTTCGGTGACTTGCTCGTCGGTTTCTTTAGCAATGTCGCGAATATCGGTAATGCGGCTATCTTCAACCACTTTTTCAAGTATAGAGAAATCAAATTTCTCTTCTTCAATAAGCAATTTAGATTCAACCGCCTTCACCGTCGGTTTGTTTGAAATAACACCGCAGTACTCCGGCATAGTTTCCGCGAAATCATTGGTGCCAATGCGCTTAGCAACATCAATAATGTCTTGCTTGTCGGTAGCGATAAGCGGGCGCAATATCAAGGTTTCAGATACCCGGTCAATCATGCTTAAGTTTACTAAGGTTTGACTAGACACCTGGCCAACTGCTTCGCCGGTCACCAAGGCTGGAATATCCAGTTTTTTAGCCACTTCAGAAGCAGCCCGTACCATCATTCGTTTAAGCACAACACCCATTTGGCCGTTGTCTACTTTCTCAAGAATTTCGTTTACCACGGGGTCAAAATCTACGGCGACAAATTTCACCCGATGAGAAGAGCCAAAACGTTTCCAAAGATGATGAGCAACTTGTTTAACACCTAGTTCGTGAGCACGCCCACCAAGGTTAAAGAAACAATAATGCACCTTGGCGCCACGCTTAATGAGCTGGTAACTTGATACACCAGAGTCAAAGCCGCCAGAGATGAGTGACAGAACACTTTCTTGTGTGGCTATCGGGAAACCGCCTAGGCCTTCATGTTTGGCCTTAACCAGATAAACATCTTCGTCAGATATCTCTAGTTTTACCGTTTCATCTGGATTCTTTAAGCGCACCCCATTGCTTTCGCAATGCTGGTTAAGACCGCCACCAACATAACGCTCTACTTCAATTGATGAAAAGTCATGCTTACCGCTACGTTTTACTCGAACACAAAAGGTTTTACCTTTTAAGCGGTCTTTCCACACCTCATAAGTCAGTTCATAAATACTGTGTAAATCAGTAAAAGTATGCTGAGATACTTCTAGAAAATGCACAATGCCCGGTGTAGACGACAAGGCTTCGATAACTGCCGCTCGGTTTTCTTCGCTTTCGTTACGCGAAGTAACCACCATTCGATCCCAGTCTAGGCGTACGCGAATCGTTTCATCGATAGGACTAATTACATTACGAATATTGCTTTGCAGGATTTTGCTGAAGCGCTTGCGAACCGGCTTACTCTTCATAGCAATTTCTGGAAATAGTTTAACGATGAACTTCATAACTCTGGGGCCTTGATAAATTTGGGCGCGAATTATACCGCGAGTTATGGCAGTGAGCCAATCTTGTTTATTTTAGGCTAAGAACAAGTGCAATACTTTGGTGAATAAAACGCAAAGCGAAGCAAAAAGAGAGGACAAAAAAAGAAACTCGCCGGTATTAGCGGCGAGGTAAATAACTATTGTGTGTCGGAGACCGCGATCTCACCAGATTGAGAGGCTTTACCTTGCATAATGCCTATTTCTACACGGCGGTTGCGGCGACGATTTTCCAAAGTATTGTTTTTAAGCAGCGGTTGAGTATCTGCCACGCCACTTACTATCAAGCGTTCTTCGGCAAACCCTTGTACCTTAATCAGCTCATGTGCCACCGACACCGCGCGTTGGCTAGAAAGATCCCAGTTTGAACGATACAGCTCCGATTCTGCTTGTTGATTATCGGTATGCCCAGACACCGTAACAATGCCCGGAATATCTTTAATCACTTCGCCCACGCGGCGAATTACCGGCCTAAACTTAGGCTGTAAAAATGCCGAACCAGAAGGAAATGCGCCTTTCTCGCGCACTCGAATAATAATTTGCTGACCTAATGACTCCACTTCAATCGCGCCATCTTCAATTTGGTCTCGCAATTGTTGAGCAATCCGCTTAGCGGTTTCATTTTGCTGGGCTTGAGTCTCTGACTGGCTTTGTGAAGATTGAGCTTGAGTAGCAGAGGCTCGGCCGCCGGTCTGTTGGCCTGCAGCTTTTTGCTGCCCGCCCGCATCGGCTTCTTCACCATCATGAAACTCAAGCTTGGCCTGAGTCATGTCAATGGTCTGCTGCATGATGGTTTCAATTGGTGTAGGTTCTGGGCGACCAGGGCGAAACTCCTGGGCAATCACCGAGGTTCCTTTGGGAATGTCTTTTACTTCCAACAGGTTCTGCACACCAAAGGCATACTTCATCGACCCAGCGATTTGTTTAAACTTTAATACGTCCATCTCCGAGAATGCCAATAGCAATACAAAGAAACACATCAACAAAGACATAAGATCGGCAAAGGTGCCCATCCATGCGGGCAAACCTTCGGGGGGACATTTGCAAGGTTCTTCCATTACTGCGTCACCTATTCGTCGGTTGTACCAAGAGAGCGCTTACCTTCCGGCAGATAGTTTTTCAACACGCCTTCGATCACACGTGGATTTTGCCCATCTTGGATCCCTAATACCGCATCTAAAATAAGACTACGGTTTAGCTTTTCTTCACCGGCACGCAGCAATAACTTCTCACTAATGGGAATCGCCACCATATTGGCTAAAATGGCACCGTACAAGGTCGTTAACAAGGCTACCGCCATGGCAGGGCCAATAGACTTAGGGTCATCCATGTTAGACAACATCGCTACCAAACCAATTAGCGTACCAATCATACCCATTGCCGGCGCCACATCGCCGAGTGCTTTAAATATGCCAGCGCCAAACTCGTGGCGTTCAGAGGTGAGAGAAATATCTTTCTCCATGGTGGCACGCACTACGTCAGCATCGTGACCATCAACTAGCATATCAATGCCTTTTTGCATAAAGGGATTGGTGATCTCAGCTTCTTCCAAAGCTAAAAAGCCCCCTTTACGGGCAGCGTCAGCCATTTCAACTGAGCGCTCAATTAAGTCATCGGGTTTGTCGGCCTTAAACATAAAAGCTTTGGCCGCAATTTTAATTGCACCCAAAAACTGGCCGAGGTTGTATTTCATCAATACAACGAATAACGAACCACAAAAAACAATCAGTACCGAAGGGATATCGATGAAAATCTCAATCCCGCCCCCCATCACCATCGCCATTACAACAAACGCGAAGGCGCCGATAATCCCAATCAGCGTTGCTAAATCCACTGCTTTTTCCTTTTAACCTGTAGCCTAGAGATTCTAATTAAACTAATACTAGTCTACTCCCAAAACAGAATCGAAGGTAATTTTGTGTTCGCATATCAATATCTTGACACACCAAGCTCTTCTATATTTATCGACCAAAATAAAAATACTTGAGTCGCATGTTTGACCTGCCTATACGCCTAGGGTAACTTTGCGCCAGCATAAGTATGAGAGAGGCCTTGGCTGTGGTTGCAAAAAAACCAGAAAAGATGAAGTTTGAAGAGACTTTAAATGAACTTGAGGACATTGTTCAACAATTAGAACAAGGTGAGTTAAGCCTCGAAGATTCACTCAAACAATTTGAGCGCGGTATCGGCCTTGCTAACGCTGGACAAGCAAAACTGCAGCAAGCTCAGCAACAGGTTGAGATACTTCGTCAAGGTCCAAACGGCGATACTTTAGAACCGCTGTCTCAGGAGTCTTCTGAGTGAATACTACTTTAGCCAGCACCATCGCTGACTATCAATCACAAATTAATGCGCACTTAGACCAAATACTAGAGCAGCAAACAGTAAACGACCCGCGTTTATTGGCCGCTATGCGCCATGGTTTATTGCTAGGCGGAAAAAGAGTTCGCCCGCTGCTTGTTTATATCGTAGGTCAATTAAACGGAGCTTCCACAGAGCTACTTAATACTGCAGCAGCAGCCGTTGAATGCGTTCACGCTTATTCGCTTATTCATGATGATTTACCTGCCATGGACGACGATGATCTTCGCCGCGGCCAAGCAACTTGCCATATCGCCTTTGACGAAGCCACTGCAATTTTAGCCGGTGATGCCCTGCAAAGTTTGGCGTTTAGTTTAATTGCTGATGCTCCAGCCAGTGATGCGCAAAAAGTCGCTATGCTAAAAGTGTTAAGCCAGGCAGCCGGATATAATGGCATGTGTGGCGGACAAGCCTTAGATATTGCAGCAACCAATCAAACAATAAGCTTGCAGCAGTTAGAAACCGTTCACCAACATAAAACCGGCGCTATTATTAAAGCAGCGGTGATGCTAGGCGCAATTTGCGCCAATATTACCCAGCCAAATGAACAACAAGCTTTAGCTCGTTATGCCGATGCGTTAGGCTTAGCTTTTCAAGTTAGAGATGACATTTTAGATATAATTAGTGATACCGATACTTTAGGTAAACCTCAAGGCTCTGATGAGGCGCTAAACAAAAGCACATACCCAAGTTTGCTAGGCTTGGACGGCGCCATAGAAAAGGCTGAATTGCTAGGTAAAGAAGCGCTGTTAGCTTTAGAGAGTTTGCCTTACAATGGTGAGTTGCTAGCCTCATTGGCTGATTATGTCGTGCATCGAAACAACTAGTCGTCAACAATAAAAATAATGATAAGCATTTTATATGACACTGAATATTAAAGATTACCCAACTCTTGCTCTTGCAGACCTGCCTCCGCAGCTGCGCCAACTAGAGCAACAGCAGCTTCCCGAACTATGTGACGAACTTCGCCAGTATCTACTTAACAGTGTTAGCCAGTCGAGTGGCCATTTAGCCTCAGGCTTAGGCGCAGTTGAACTCACAGTTGCCTTGCATTACGTATACAACACACCCTTTGATAAATTGGTTTGGGATGTTGGTCATCAGGCTTACCCGCACAAAATTCTTACTGGTCGCCGTGAAAAAATGTCAACCATTCGTCAGTTTAAAGGTTTACACCCTTTCCCATGGCGTGGTGAAAGTGAGTACGACGTATTAAGCGTAGGCCACTCTAGCACCTCAATTGGTGCAGCCTTAGGCATGGCGATAGCCGCTGAAAAAGAACAACAGGGCCGTAAAGTGGTGGCCGTGATTGGCGATGGCGCCATGACCGCCGGTATGGCTTTTGAAGCGTTAAACCACGCGGGCGCAATCCACAACGACATGTTAGTGATATTAAATGACAACGAGATGTCGATTTCGGAAAACGTTGGCGCGCTCAATAACTCGCTAGCAAACATTCTTTCAGGCTCGTTGTACTCTTCGCTCCGTGAAGGCGGGAAGAAAGTACTCAGCGGTATGCCGCCGATTAAAGAGCTAGCTCGCCGCGCTGAAGAACACCTTAAAGGCATGGTAGTACCTGGCACTTTATTTGAAGAATTTGGCTTTAACTACATTGGCCCTATTGATGGCCATGATGTAAAAGGCTTAGTGCGAACATTAAGCAATATGCGAGACTTAAAAGGTCCGCAAATTTTGCATGTAATGACCAAAAAAGGGAAAGGCTATTTACCCGCCGAACAAGATCCCATTGGTTACCACGGCGTGCCTAAATTTGACCCTAGCCAAAGTAACCTGCCTAAAAGCAAAGGTGCCGCGCCTACGTTCTCTAAAGTATTTGGCGATTGGTTATGTGACATGGCCGCCAAAGATAAAAAGCTAATGGGGATTACCCCAGCGATGCGCGAAGGTTCGGGCATGGTGCGCTTTTCTAAAGAGTTCCCTGAACAATACTTCGACGTAGCCATCGCTGAGCAGCACGCAGTGACCTTTGCCGCTGGATTAGCCATTGCAGGTTATCAACCAGTTGTGGCTATTTACAGTACCTTTTTACAGCGTGCCTACGACCAGTTGATTCATGACGTAGCCATTCAAAACTTGCCGGTGTTATTTGCTATCGACCGCGCCGGCATTGTTGGTGCAGACGGCCCAACTCACCAAGGTGCTTTTGATTTAAGCTACTTAAGAGCAGTACCTAACTTAGTAATTATGGCACCCGCCAACGAAGATGAATGTAGGCAAATGCTCTACACAGGCCATTTACATCAGGGGCCTGCTGCGGTTCGCTACCCTCGTGGCGGCGCAGACAATACGCCAATCAACGATGCAATGAGCGCCATAGAGATTGGTAAAGCCAGGGTATTACGCGAAGGTAAAAAGATTGCCATTCTCAACTTTGGTAGCCTGTTATGTAAAGCCGCTCCTGTAGCCGAGCACTTAGACGCAACACTGGTAGACATGCGCTTTGTTAAGCCGCTAGACAAAGACTGTATTCGCCAGTTAGTCGAAAGCCATGAGCTAATTGTAACGGTTGAAGAAAATGCCATTTTGGGCGGGGCGGGTTCGGCAGTTAATGAGTTTTTATTTGCTGAACAACTTAACCAAGTAAAAGTACTCAATATTGGCTTACCCGACAATTTTGTTGAGCAAGGTAGCCAAGATGAAATATACCTAATGCTAGGTTTAGACAGCGTAGGCATTCAACAAAAAATCGAAGACTTTAACAATAAGCCTTCTCGTTAATCTAACACCTGTAAACGTTCAAACAATGGGAATGGACTAGCCCGATTCATATTTTCAATATTAATCCGCTGGTTCAATGCCCATATCTTTCGTTGCCAATATAAAGGCACAAACACCGCTTCTTGGTATAACTGCTGCTCGAGATATTGAATAATTTTGTCGCGTTTTTCTTCATTAAGCTCTTGCTCGCCAGCCAATATAAGCTGGGTCACCTTTTCATTCCGGTAAGACAAGCAACCAGCCGTTTGCAAGCTTGTGCCGGTATCCTCAATGAACATAGAACGAGCAATACTTAATACATCACCAGCATCACTTTGGCGGCGCGTTAACATCACATCACTTGCGCAGTTTTCAATATTGGCTTGATACTCTTGTTCATCTAACCATTCTGGCACGAGGGTGATGTTGACCCGATCCAACATCGACACCAATTGCGGTACCACTTTAGACTGCTCGCCAAATAGCTGTTTGGGGACTGCAATAGTAAGCGTAAAGCCATCTTCAAAACCCGCTTGCTGCAGCAATTGATGCGCCAGTAATAGGTTATAGCGTGGCAACAATTCTTTATTGTAACCAGGAAGGCCAGGGATGCTTAACTGGGTAGAAGCTAAAGCGTAAGGCCCCAACACTTCAGCTAATCTAACATTATCAATCGCCAAGTTTAACGCTTGGCGTACCCGCCGATTATCCAGCGCGGGATGGCGTTGATTTAATTCAATGGCCAACCACTTTAGCCCCTCGGTCTGAATAACCGATAGTTGCGGGTCTTTATTTAACAGCTCTACATAGTTATCGGGTACATGGTCTACCACATCCACATCGCGAGAAAATAAGCTCGCCATGCGCATTTCCGACTGCACAATTGGCACCACTTTAATTTGCGTAATATTACTGCGCTTGTTACGCCAATATTCAGGGTTGACGGAAAACTCGGTCACAATGCCCGGTATGTAACGGGCCAATTTAAAAGGTCCGGTTCCCGATACCGAGGAGACTATCTCGACGTTTTCTAATTCCTGGTTTGCTAGATAAAACTGTTTGTCTGCCGGGAATATATAACTTAAACGCTGAATCAACTCTGAGAATGGTCGGTAGGTGAGCACTTCAAACTGCGAACTATTTAAAGCTTTTAAGCTTTTAATTGGTGCAAACAAACTTTGTAAGTGAGGCTGTTGCTGAATGTAGTTAAAGGTCCACTCTACGTCTTCAGCTGTAAGCGGATTTCCCGAATGAAAAACAACATCATTACGTAACTCAAACTGAATTTGAGTAGGCGATATTATTTTCCACTTGGTCACCAAGCGTGGGGCGACTCTTCCTTGTTGATCAAGTAAAAACAAAGGGTCGAACAACAAGTGGTTGATAAAATTACTGTTAGCATCCACTTCCTCAACAATTACGTTAGGCTCAGCATGAAAAGCCGTTCCCCAAACCAAGGTTTTGGCTGGTGAAACATTTACCCAGCCTACAATTAACACCAATAACAGCGCTATTTTGTGTATTTTAGCTTTGGTTTTATCTAACAATGCCAACGTGAAGAGTCCTTGGTAAGTTTATCCAGCTAACTTACACGGGATGAGGCAATAAAAAAAGCGGGACAAGCCCGCTTTTTGTTTGGTTTCGAGATACTTAGGCGATTCGCCCCTCTTCTCGCGCAAAACATGCCACTTGTGCATTTGTTTCGCGAACTAAGGCAGGCTGTTCTTTATGGCAGCGGTCGTTGGCGTAACGACAGCGTGCATGAAACGCACAACCTTGCGGCGGATTAAGTGGCGAAGGCAATTCACCCTCTAGTTTAATCTTTTCGCGGCGATGGGCTGGGTCTAAACGCGGTGTACTCGACAACAATGCTTGAGTGTATGGGTGTTTAGGGTTAGCAAACAACTCTTCACAAGAGGCGTATTCAACCGCTTTACCCAAATACATTACCATCACTTCATCAGCAATATGCTCCACCACCGACAAATCATGCGAGATGAAAATGTAGCTTAAGCCCATTTCTTCTTGCAGGTCCATCATTAAGTTTAGCACCTGAGCTTGTACAGACACGTCTAAGGCAGAGACAGGCTCATCGGCTACCACAACCTTAGGGTCTAGCATCAAACCGCGAGCAATAGCGATACGCTGACGCTGACCGCCAGAAAACATATGCGGATAACGGTCATAATGTTCTGGGCGTAAACCCACCTTGGCCAACATCGCTAGGGCTTTTTGCTTACGCTCAGCTTTACTCATGTCGCTATTGATGACCAAAGGCTCTTCTAAAATGGTCCCCACCTTCTTACGGGGGTTAAGTGAACCATAAGGATTTTGGAAGATAATCTGAATTTTTTGGCGCAATGCTTTAGCGGCATCTTTACCCAAGCTTAAGATATCTTTGCCATCAAAACACAACTCACCAGCGGTAGGTGTTTCAATCATAGTGAGTACGCGAGCCAAGGTTGATTTACCACAACCAGACTCCCCTACTACCGCTAAAGTTTTCCCCTTTGCAAGACTAAAGCTTACCCCGTCAAGGGCTTTTACTGTAGCGTCTGGCTTAAACATGCCCGCTTTAACGTGGTAATGTTTTTTCACCCCGTTGACCGACAATACCGACTCTTGCTCTTGATTCGCGGGTTGCTCTGAATCTAACGCAGCCGCTTTCATAATAGTGTCACTCATGCGCTTGGTCTCCCTGCTTCATCAAGTGGCGTAAAACAACGCACTTGACGAACGCCCTCTCCCTGCATAGTGGGTTGTTCTTTCTGACAACGCTCTGTGGCATAAGGGCAACGTGGATTAAGCAAACAACCTATCGGGCGATCAAATGCGCCTGGCACTACACCTGGCAGTGCATCTAGGCGGTCTTTGCCCAGTGATGACTCAGGCAACGATCGCAATAGCGCTTGAGTATAGGGATGTTTAGGTTTAGAAAAAATCTGTTCCGCCGGGCCCGTCTCTACTACTTGGCCGGCATACATCACAATCACTCGATGCGCCGCTTCTGCTACTAATGCCAAATCGTGAGTAATTAACACCAAGCCCATGTTCTTTTGCTTTTGCAGATCTAATAACAAATCTACAATTTGCGCCTGAATAGTCACGTCTAATGCGGTGGTAGGTTCATCAGCAATCAATAGTTTAGGATCACAAGCAATCGCCATCGCAATCATCACGCGTTGACTCATACCACCAGACAACTGGTGCGGGTAAGTTTTCAAACGTGATTCAGGGTCAGGAATGCCCACTTGGTCAAGCAATTCAATCACTCGTTGACGGCGCCATTTTTTATCACCGCTTTGGTGAATTTTGAGCGCTTCGCTAATTTGATACTCAACCGTATAACAAGGGTTAAGGCTCGACATTGGTTCTTGGAAAATCATCGCGATTTCGGCACCAGTAATCGCACGGCGCTTATTTTCTGACATGGCCAATAAATCTTGACCTTCAAACTTAAGCGTATCGGCTTTTACCTTACCTGGGTATTCTATCAAGCCCATAATAGACAGTGAGCTTACACTCTTGCCTGAGCCAGACTCGCCTACAATGCCAACAATTTCACCTTTCTCTACGCTGTAACCCACTTGATCTACCGCGCGAAACGGATTATCGCCATCACCAAATTCAACAGTGAGGTTATTAACTTCTAATAAAGACACAACTAATCTCCTACTGCTTCAATTTAGGGTCGAGTGCGTCGCGTAAGCCGTCACCCATTAAGTTAAAGGCTAATACCGTTAACAGAATAACAAGGCCAGGGAAAGTTACGACCCACCAGGCGCGTTGCACAAACTGTAAGGCATCCGCCAACATGCTTCCCCATTCAGGTGTCGGTGGTTGAGCACCTAAACCTAAGAAGCCTAAAGCAGCCATATCTAAAATAGCGTTAGAAAAACCTAAAGTCGCTTGCACAATAAGTGGTGCAGTACAGTTAGGTAAAATAGTAATGAACATTAAACGCAACGAACTGGCACCCGCTACGCGAGAAGATATTACATAGTCTTTGTTTAGTTCGGCAATGGTAGAGGCACGTGTTAAACGCACGTAGTGTGGCAAGGATACAATGGCAATCGCCATCGCGGCGTTGAAGATACTTGGACCTAAGATTGCCACAATAGCGATAGCCAACAACAAACTTGGCATTGCTAGCATGATATCTACAGCACGCATAATCACGGTTTCTACTGCACCACGGAAAAATCCAGCGGTTAAACCCAGTATTACTCCTAGGCCTAGTGAAAGAGTCACGACCAATACACCAATAAATAGTGATAACTGCGCACCGTGGATAAGACGAGACAAAATGTCCCGGCCTACGTCATCGGTGCCCAGCAAGTAAGCACTGTTGCCACCATCTAACCAAGCTGGCGGTAGTAACAAGGCATCACGATATTGCTCAATCGGTGAATGCGGCGCAATAACGCTGGCAAATATCGCTACGATTAGAATACAAATGATAAAAACCAAGCCAATCACCGCCCCAGTGTTTTGGCTAAAGTAGCCCCAAAACTCCTGTAAAGGTGTTTGAACTTGCGGCCCTGTCGTGGCAGGACTAGTTGTTTGTTCTGACATTAAATTATGCTCCGTTATTTGCTATGACGGATCCGTGGATTAACCACGCCGTACATAATGTCTACTAGCAAATTAACTACAATAATGATGGTGGCAACGATTAAGATACCGCCTTGTACTACCGGGTAATCGCGGCGACCAATAGACTCAATAAGCCACTTGCCAATGCCAGGCCATGCAAAAATAGTCTCGGTTAAAATCGCTCCAGAGAGCAAAATACCCACCTGCAAACCAATAACCGTAATCACCGGAATAAGCGCATTACGCAACGCATGCACCACAATCACTCGCATTGGCGCCATGCCTTTTGAGCGCGCGGTACGGATATAATCTTCGCCTAATACTTCCAACATAGATGAGCGAGTCATACGGGCAATAACCGCCATTGGAATAGTACCCAGCACAATGCTTGGTAGCACTAAGTGGTGCAAAGCAGAAGCAAATGCGCCCTCTTCGCCAGACAGCAAAGTGTCAATCAACATAAAACCGGTGACTTCATCAATCCAATAAGTCACATCAAGCCTACCGGAGACGGGGGTTATCCCTAGGTTCACTGAAAAGACTAGCATTAACAGTAGCGCCCACCAGAATATGGGCATCGAATAGCCGGTTAAGGAAAAGGTCATGACTGAGTGGTCGAATACCGACCCTCGTTTCACCGCCGCTATAATGCCACAGGGCAGCCCCACCAAAATGGCAAATAAAGCAGCACAAGACGCCAGTTCCACAGTTGCGGGAAACAGCGTTAAGAATTCTTCGGTTACCGGTGTCTTGGTAATTAATGAACGGCCAAGATCACCACTAGCAATGTTTTTAACGTAATCAAAATACTGGACCAATAACGGTTGGTCTAAGCCTAATTCGGCACGCAATGCTGCGTGGCGCTCAGGTGACACGCCTCTTTCTCCTGCCATTACCTCAATCGGGTCGCCAGGAATCAAGCGGATTAAGGTGAAAGTTAAAAGAGTAATGCCGATGAAGGTGGGTATCACCAACATCAATTTTTTTATAATAAACTGGAACATAACTACAGCTCTGTGTCAGAAGGAAGGAAAGGGGCTGTTGCCAGCCCCTTAAGCATGTTTATTTTAGCGACACGCCGTAGAAGTGGTGACCGCCTAGAGGGTCAACCTTAAAGCCTTGAACTTCTTTGCGAATAGGCTTGTAAGCAACTGAGTGAGCGATAGTGATCCAAGGAGCTTGCTCTTTGAAAATCAACTGTGCTTCTTCGTATAGCGGAGCACGTTCGGCTTGAGCAGAAATCTGCTTAGCTTTCATGATCACGTCATTAAATGGTTGATGACACCACATAGCGCGGTTACCACCACCAACAGCATCACAACCTAGTAATACGCTTAGGAAGTTATCTGGGTCACCATTGTCACCAGTCCAACCTAATAATACTGTGTCGTGTTCGCCTTGCTTAGAACGCTTAAGGTACTCACCCCATTCGTAGCTAACAATCTCAGCGGTTACACCTACTTTGGCCCAATCGGCTTGAATTACTTCAGCCATACGACGAGCGTTAGGGTTGTAAGGACGCTGAACCGGCATAGCCCAGATGTTGGTCTTAAGATCAGTAATACCCGCTTCAGCTAATAAAGCTTTGGCTTTTACAGGATCGTAAGCGTAATCAACAGTTTTCTCGTTGTAAGACCACATTGTTGGTGGAATTGGGTTTTTAGCGATTTTGCCGCTGCCCTGGAAAACCGCATCAATAATGGCCTGCTTGTTAACAGCAAGGCTCAATGCTTGACGCACTTTAACGTTATCAAACGGTGCTTTTTGAGTGTTAAACGCCAAGTAACCAACGTTCAAACCCTCTTGGCTAAGCAAGTTGATGTCGGCATCTTTTTGCATTTGCTCAACATCAGCAGGGTTTGGATAAGGCATTACATGACACTCGCCCGCTTTAAGCTTGGCGTAGCGTACTGAAGCATCCGGTGTAATTGAGAATACTAAACGGTCAATGGCTGGAGCGCCTTGCCAGTAGTTAGCATTACCAACGTAACGAATGATTGAATCTTTTTGGTATTGTACTTTTTGGAAAGGACCTGTGCCCACTGGGTCTAAGTCTAATTTCTCTGGCGTACCTGCGGCTAGCATCGCGTCGGCTTGCTCAGCTGAAAATACCGATGCAAAGTCCATTGCCATGTTAGCGATGAATGGCGCTTCTGGCTTGCTTAATACAAACTTTACGGTGTAATCGTCAACTTTAACGATATCTTTCACAAGCTCGTTCATGCCCATGCCGCTGTAGTACTCGTAAGAACCACCAGACACTTTGTGGTAAGGATGTTCTGGATCATCTTGACGTTCAAAGGTGAACAATACGTCATCAGCATTAAAGTCGCGAGAAGGTTTGAAGCCTTTCTTTTGAGTATGGAATTTTACGCCTTTGCGTAAGTGGAAAGTATACTCAAGGCCATCTTCAGACACGTCCCAAGATTCAGCTAGGCCAGGAACAACATTGGTTGTACCTACTTCAAACTCAACCAAACGGTTGAAGATGGTCTTAGAAGACGCATCAAATGTGGTGCCTGCAGTGTATAAACTTGGGTTAAAACCTTCTGGGCTGCCTTCTGAACAGAAGACAAACGTTTGTGTTTTAGCTTGCGCGCTCATCGCTATTGCACTTGCTACAAGTGCGATAGACAGCTTAGCTAATCCTTTTTTCATTATGATTCTCCGTGTGACATCTTGTCATGTATGCCGCCGTTATGGCCGCATTTCCGGTGTGTTTGCGAATAGACTAATAATTATTGTTCTTGATAAATCTAGACCCTGTTCTGCAAATTGTCGGTATTACACCAACATTTGTGAACTGAGTAAGACCTAAACAAGCCTGATCCGCTTTTTGCCCGTAATAAACTAGTATTTTTATCTGCCACTGTAAATAGCATAAACAGCATTTTATAAACCAAATCAAAGCCGAGCCAGTTAAAGTGATTAGGAAGTCGATATATTGTCATATTTATGCAGAAAAGAATAAGCTTATGCGTGATTTACATAAGCAGATTCAACTAGATTGAGGGGCAGTAGAATTCAGGAACTAGAGAATTTGATTAATTAAGCGAGAACAAACAGCACAACTTGCAAACAGATGGCGGCAAAAACACCAGCTAATACGTCGTCTATCATTATACCAAAGCCGCCGTGAACTTTTTTATCTAAAACTTTAATCGGCCAGGGCTTTAATACATCAAAAAAGCGAAATAGCACAAAACCAAGCAATACATTCAGCGGTGACAAGGGCACCATAAACATTGTAATCCAGTAACCAACGAACTCATCCCACACTATGCCGCCGTGATCATGAACCCCCATAGCGTCACTGGCTTTTTGACAACACCACACGCCAAATATAAAGCTCAACACAACCAAAGTGATATACAACCATGACGATAACGGTGCGAGCAGTAAATAGAGGGGAATAGCTGCTACAGTGCCAAAAGTGCCTGGCGCTTTAGGGGCTAAGCCGCTACCAAAACCAACCGCACACAAATGTAAGGGGTTACGCAAATTTAAACGGGCTAAAGCCTTATCCATTATTGGTTCTCGTGAATAGCTTGCTTATACGAAATGGTCCCAACCAGCTTGATCTAGCTGATAAGGCTTGTCTTTATATTGTAATTTTATTTCGCCCTTACCCGGCGCTAACTGACCAATACAAGTATATTGTATGCCGCTAAACGATAGCGAAGTATCCACCGAGCCTTTATTAGATTCCGGCACGGTAAAGCACAACTCGTAGTCTTCTCCACCGTTTAAGGCAAAAGCAATGCTTTGGTCAATACTTACGGCTTCGTTCATGGTTTCAGATAAAGGTAATTGCTCAAGTTTTAAAGTCGCTGAACAACTGCTTTTTCTTAAGATGTGGCCTAAATCGTTGTATAAACCATCAGAAATATCGATTGTGGCAGAGGCAATATCGCGTAATCCATAACCGGCTAGTACCCGCGGCTGAGGGAAATAGTGCTGCTTTAAACTCAACTCTAATTGCTGCGGACTTAAGCTCAGCTGATTTTGTAAATGCGCTAAGGCCAAACCCGAATCCCCCAAGTTACCGGTCACATAGATCCAATCACCTGGTTTAGCCCCATCTCGCCGCAGCGCTTTACCATGAGGCACCACTCCATGCACCGTAACAGTAATGCTAAGCGGACCTTTGGTGGTATCACCTCCAATCAGGCTCACATTAAAGTACTCGGCTAAGTCGTAAAAGCCTTTGCTAAATTGGGCCAGCCACGCTTCATTTATTTCGGGTAAGGTAATCGCCAAAGTCACCCAGCGCGGTTCTGCGCCCATGGCGGCCATATCGCTAAGGTTAACAGCCAATGCTTTGTGCCCTAAAGCGCGTGGGGGAATATCGGCAAAAAAATGCACGCCTTCAACCAGGGTATCGGTTGAAATGGCAATGTGACTATTATCGGGTAAGGCAACTACCGCAGCATCGTCACCTACGCCAAGAATTACATCTTGGCGAGGCGCGCTTTTCTGGAAGTATTTGTCGATAATATCGAATTCACCCAGTGACGGCTGAGACGACATTAATTAAGACTTAAACTGCTGTAAGCGTAGAACTTTATCTAGTACACCATTCACAAACTTGTGGCTATCTTCAGCAGCAAATGATTTAGCCAGTTCAATGGCTTCATTAATGACAACTTTTGGCGGAACGTCAGTCACCATCAATAACTCATAAACACCGATTAATAAAATCGCATGCTCAACGATGTCTAATTCTTCTAACTTACGCGACAGCGAAGAGCTCATCGCTTTATCTAGTTTTTCATGGTTAGCCACTACACCAGAAATTAAAGTAGAAAAATAAGGAACATCAGCCTTACTCATGTCTTGTTCGGTTAAGAACTGATGTTCGATGTTAGCAACGCTGTCCTTGGTCACTTGCCATTGATAAATTGCTTGGGTAGCAAATTGCCTAGCTTTACGACGTGCAGCTGGTTTCACAGAGAATTCCTCAAATTAAACTTCTATCTGATTAACTAAGTTAATCATTTCCAAAGCGCTTAGGGCGGCTTCGGTACCTTTATTACCCATTTTAGTGCCAGCGCGTTCAATCGCTTGCTCAATAGACTCAGTGGTTAGCACACCAAATGTTACTGGAATATCGTACTCCATCATCACTTGCGCTAAACCTTTGTGGCATTCATTAGCTACCAATTCAAAGTGGTAAGTTCCACCACGAATTACCGTACCTAAAGCAATAATAGCATCGTATTTTTTAGACGCTGCAATACGCTTAGCTGCTAGCGGAATCTCTACCGCACCAGGCACACGAACAACAGTGATGTTGTCATCGCTTACACCGCCTTGACGGGTTAGCGTGTCTACGGCACCAGATAATAAGCTTTCATTAATAAAGCTATTAAAACGGGCGATAACAATGGCTACTTTAGCGTTTGGAGTCGCCAAGTTTGCTTCAATTACTTTCATGGTTGTTCTGCCTATTCTTTGAGTCCATCAAAAAAATCGCGCCATTCTAGCACAACTAAAGTGATAGACCCTTAATTTAATTTTACGCCAAAGCGCATCGGAAATTATTCCTGGTCAATGTACTCAACAACTTCAAGACCAAAGCCAGAAAGCGCGTGATAACGTTTCGGAGAGCTTAACAAACGCATTTTACTCACACCTAAATCAGCCAATATTTGAGAGCCTACACCCACGGTGCGAGAGGCACTTTGCTGACGCTTTTGTGGTGGTGTTTCGCCACGGTCCTGCAACGCGAAGGCTTTGACTTGTTCAATCAAGTTTTCAGCATCGTCGTCGGTACTTAACAACACCAAAACACCATTTTCATTAGAGATCTTTTCTAATGCTTTATCCAGCGGCCAGCTCATTTTTCCGGCTCGGTCACTGCCTAATAAGTCACTAAAGGTATTGTGCAAGTGCACACGAACCAAAGTGGCTTGATCTTCTTTAACTTCGCCAGCTTGCATCACAAAGTGTACTTTCTCGTCGATAGTATCGCGGTAAGTAATCAGCTTAAAATCACCATGACGGCTAGGCATTTTACATTCTGCCACTCGCTCAATGGTGGTTTCATTGTTATTGCGGTATTCAATAAGGTCTGCAATCGTGCCCATTTTTAAGTCGTGTTCTTTACAGAACACTTCTAGATCGGGGCGACGCGCCATGGTGCCATCTTGGTTAAGAATTTCAACAATCACTGCAGCAGGTTCCCGCCCAGCCAAACGGGCTAAATCAGTTCCGGCCTCGGTGTGACCAGCACGCGTTAGTACTCCGCCTTCTTGTGCCATTAACGGGAAAATATGCCCAGGCATAACAATGTCACTAGGTTTTGCATCGCGAGCAACAGCCGCTTGAACGGTGCGTGAGCGATCAGCAGCAGAAATACCTGTAGTGACGCCTTGAGCGGCTTCTATAGACACCGTGAAATTAGTGGCAAATTGCTCGGTATTTACATCCACCATTAACGGCAACTTAAGTTGCTGGCAGCGCTCTCTGGTCATTGGTAAACAAATCAGACCACGCCCATAGGTGGCCATAAAGTTAATGGCTTCAGGCGTCACCATATCAGCAGCCATGATTAAATCGCCTTCATTCTCGCGATCTTCATCGTCCATGAGTACTACCATCTTGCCATGGCGTAAATCTTCAATAATTTCTTCGATACTGCTTAGTGACATAGCAAAACCTTTCTTACCTAAGGGGTGTTATTTATAGTTATTAGTGCATTTCATTATTGCTACTGGCTACTTTAAAAAGCCATGTTGCGCCAAAAATGCAGTATTGATGTTTGATTCGTTTTTACTCTCTTCAGCATAGCCGATTAGGCGCTCAACATAACGGGCAATCACATCAACCTCTAGGTTAATTTTTTGCCCTGGCGCCCATTGCGAGATAGTCGTTTGCTCTGCGGTGTGGGGGATAATGGTTAAACGCAGCTGCTGTTGTTGAACTTCATTTACCGTAAGACTAATCCCATCTATGGTTATTGAGCCTTTATGAGCAATATAGCGAGCCAGCTCGTTAGGAACTTTTAACCAAATGTTTACTGCCCTAGCACTAGGGCTAATACTCACCACTTCCGCTAAGCCATCTACATGGCCGCTAACAATATGGCCGCCAAAACGATTAGTGGCGAGCATG
Source organism: Agarivorans sp. Toyoura001 (assembly GCF_005405585.1). Lineage (GTDB taxonomy): Bacteria > Pseudomonadota > Gammaproteobacteria > Enterobacterales > Celerinatantimonadaceae > Agarivorans. The sequence goes on from NZ_BJEQ01000001.1 coordinate 481,786, forward strand.
GCTTTTTCTAGGTTCACCTTATCGCCCTGCTTACATTTAGCCAAAGAGGTTAAACTAAGAGTCTCGGTGGAAACATCGGCGCAAAAGTAATCACTACCAAATTCAACCACCGTTAAGCAAATACCATTTACGGCGATACTGTCGCCCAGATGCACATCAGCCATGTCTAAACTGGAACAGGCGATATGTAAACGCACGTCTCCGCTGCGCTTTTCAATGCTCTTGATAATGCCAAGGGCTTCGATAATTCCAGTAAACATTATTGTGCACCCTTTGCTTGTGGGATCCAGATAGTTTTAATGTCGGGGCCTACGCGGCGGGTTTCAAGGCATTGCCAAGAATTTAACTGATTCATCTCAGTAAAACCCTCTAGGCCTATTAAGCTTTGTGCATCGGCGCCCATCAACTTACCAGCTTGATAACAAATTAGCTCATCGACCAGCTTTGCTTTAATCAGTGCGGCCGCAAAATTTGCTCCTGCTTCCACCCACACATCGTTGATTTCAGCTTCCGCTAGCTGTTGCATCAACTCACTCAAGCTCTGGTCTGAATCACTTATGATAAATTGCTTATCAGCGGCTACTTGCGACTGAAGTTGGGTTCCCGCTAGCCACAGTGACTTGGGATGTTTGAATATGTTTAAAGATTGAGAAGCCGCAGATAAACGTTGCTGACGATCCACCACTATACGCAATGGCTGGCGTAAGCTCTGTTGCTCTAAATGGTGGGTTAAACTACCTAACTCATTATGGCGAACATTTAAACTCGCGTTATCTCTAAGCACAGTGGTAGCGGTAGACAAAATAGCATGGCTGCGAGCGCGTTCACGTTGAACATCGCTCCGTGAATAAGAAGAAGTAATCCACTTACTTTCGCCATTCGATAAAGCGGTTTTGGCATCTATCGAGCCAGCCAGCTTTAAACGTACAAATGGGCGCTTACGTTCCACTCGGCATAAAAAGCCAGGGTTTAGCGCCCTCGCTGCTGATTCCATTAAGCCAGTGCGAACTTTAATGCCCGCCTGTTCTAACATACCAATGCCTCGACCAGCGACTTGCGGATTAGGGTCAACCATCGCAATAATCACTTCGGCGACTTGCTCTTCTATCAACATGCTTGCGCAAGCGGGTGTTCGGCCTACGTGGCTGCAAGGCTCTAGGGTGACATAGGCAAGTGCACCCACTACGCTATGACCAGCTTCTTTAGCCTTTACTACCGCGTTAACTTCGGCATGCCCTTCACCAGCCTTTTGATGATAACCTTCACCAATAATCTGGCCATTTTTCACCAGTACACAACCCACATTTGGATTAGGCGCGGTAGTGTAAGTTCCTAACTCAGCAAGGCGTAGCGCTCTTGCCATATATTGGCAATCTTGAGGGCTAAAACTCACTTATTTTTCCAATTTTGCAATTTCGTCACTAAACTCTTTAATGTCTTCAAAGGAGTGGTATACCGAAGCAAAGCGCACATAAGCCACTTTATCGAGGCTAATTAGCTGCTCCATCACAATCTTACCAATGAACTTGGTTTCAACTTCACGCTCGCCGGTGGCGCGGAGTTGAGACTTAATTTTATTTACTGACTGCTCAACTTGGTCAACACTCACCGGACGCTTCTCTAGCGCTCGCATCATGCCTGCTCGCATTTTCTCTTCGTTAAAAGGTTCTCTTATCCCATTGCCTTTAATGACTCGAGGCATGACCAATTCAGCTAACTCAAATGAAGTAAAGCGCTCATGGCACTCTGAACACTCACGGCGTCTTCTCACCTGATGGCCATCAGCCACTAGACGTGAGTCAATAACCTTAGTTTCATGGGCGGAGCAAAATGGACAGTGCATGGGTGTTCCTTTAGTTAGATATGTAACGATTTTATCCGCTTAACAGGCCAAGGTACAGATCAGTAAAAACTTAAGCGCTGAAAACTTAAGGATTAATGGACGAGTGCTCTGCAGCAAGTAACATTTCATTAGCACTGTTTTTTTAATAAGTGAAAAGCGAAGACCAACGCTCAGTTTGCTTTAAATATCTAAAAATTATAATCCCAAATAGCCAAATATAAACTGTTGAATGAAATAGACTTTTATTAGTTCCGTTGATCCCCAAGTGTAATGTAGTAACCAATTACTACCCCTTACACTCTGCTAGCCCTTATCCTGCCATTGAAATGTAAACAAATTGTTAAGGTGAGAGTGATGGCTAAAGTACTTATTATTGCGGGCGATTTTGTTGAAGATTATGAATTGATGGTGCCGTTTCAAGCACTACAAATGGTAGGGCATAATGTTGTTGCCGTTTGCCCAGAAAAGCAATCAGGTGAGCAGATAAAAACCGCGATTCACGATTTCGAAGGTGACCAAACTTACAGCGAAAAGCCAGGGCACAATTTTACTCTTAACGGCAGCTTTGATGAAATAGTTGCCGATGATTTTGACGCACTATTGTTGCCTGGCGGCCGTGCGCCTGAATACCTGCGCTTAAACCCTCAAGTGCTAGAGATCATCAAAATCTTTGCCAATAAGCAGCAACCCATAGCGGCGGTATGCCATGGTGCCCAGTTGTTAACGGCGGCAGGTATTGCCTCTGGCAGACACATTTCTGCCTACCCTGCTTGTGCGCCAGAAGTAACCGCAGCCGGCGGCGACTATGCTGATATTGCCGTAGACCAAGCAATAACAGACGGAAACTTGGTCACCGCCCCCGCATGGCCCGCCCATCCTCAATGGCTAGCTCAATTTAACGCATTGTTAAAATAACCTAAGTGAAAGAGCAAGTTTTGACGTTTTGTACCATGATTAGACTTCGATCTAATCATGGTGAGATTTGTTATGTGTGAGATCTATTCAGGTACTGAAGCCGAATTATTTGAGTTAAAGTCGCGTTCGGTGCGTTTAGACGGTGTGGTCACGAGTGTTCGTTTAGAAGCGATTTTCTGGCAGCTTTTAGAGCAAATAGCCGATGAAGCGGAACTGAGCCTAGCTGGTTTTCTAACCCAAATTTACCATGAAGTTTTGCAGCGAGAAGGCAAAGTGGGCAATTTCACTTCATTACTAAGGGTCGCCTGTACTACCCATTTAAATCAGGGCAAGCGCTTAGTGCTGCATCAAGGTACTATTGAGCAAACAGCAGGCAAATCCTTTGCCCATAACACTGTGTAGTCATCGCTATTGAGCAATGATTAACAGCATAAAGCTTCCCCAAATTACAAACTGTAGAAAAACCATTCTTTTTGCGCTGGCCACTGGATTCATGTCCATTGTTATTCTCTCTCTTTTGAAACTACCAACAATGCTGGTAATTTGACTTATCAATTAGATCTAAAAACTCAGCAAAAACAATACCAACTGCATGTTTGTTAAGCGTAGATCTAAACTATCCCTCCTTGGTTTGTGTTCCTATTCACATTTAGCCCGTAGAAACCCTAAGTTGGACTAAAAAACAGATACAAAAAAGGAGGCCATAAGCCTCCTTTCATTTATCTTGTCAGTCCCTGACTATAGATTGCTTACTTAAGCATAGACCGGGAAACGCTGGCAAAGTTCTAACACTTGGCCTTTAACACGTTCGATAACTGCATCATCTTGTAAATTATCTAGTACATCACAGATCCAGCCCGCTAAGTCTTTAGCAGCAGCTACATCTAAACCACGACGGGTAATCGCAGGCGTACCGATACGCAAACCACTGGTCACAAATGGTGAACGAGGATCGTTTGGAACCGAGTTCTTGTTAACAGTGATGTTGGCGCGGCCTAGTGCTGCGTCAGCGTCTTTACCAGTAATGTCTTTGTCGATAAGGTCAACTAAGAACAAGTGGTTTTCAGTACCGTTAGATACAATTTTGTAACCACGCTCTTGTAGCACCGCCACCATCGCTTTTGCGTTATCCAATACCGCTTGTTGGTATTGCTTAAACTCAGGCTCCATAGCTTCTTTAAAAGCTACTGCTTTAGCTGCAATAACATGCATTAAAGGACCGCCTTGGCCGCCAGGGAATACTGCAGAGTTTAATTTTTTCTCGATAACTTCGTTAGCACGAGCCAAAATCAAACCGCCACGTGGGCCAGCTAAGGTTTTATGCGTAGTGGTAGTCACTACGTCTGCAATAGGAACTGGGTTTGGGTATAAACCTGCAGCCACTAAACCAGCAATGTGTGCCATATCAACAAATAGGTAAGCACCTACTTCGTCAGCGATATCGCGAAAACGCTGCCAGTCAACCACACCTGAGTATGCTGAGAAACCAGCAATAATCATTTTTGGTTTGTGTTCTTTAGCTAGCTTTTCAACTTCAGCGTAATCTAGCTCGCCAGTTTCCGGATTAATTCCGTACTGAACAGCATTATAGATTTTACCTGAGAAGCTTACGCTGGCACCGTGAGTTAAGTGACCGCCATGAGCAAGGCTCATGCCTAGCACAGTGTCACCAGCATTTAGTAATGCCATAAAAACAGCTGAGTTAGCTTGTGAACCTGCATGAGGTTGCACGTTTGCGTAGTCTGCACCAAATAGCTGTTTAGCACGCTCAATAGCAAGTTCTTCAGCTTGGTCTACATACTCACAACCACCATAGTAACGCTTGCCAGGGTACCCTTCGGCGTACTTATTAGTAAGGTAAGAACCTTGCGCTTCCATTACCCGTGGGCTGGCGTAGTTCTCAGAAGCAATCAGCTCAATGTGCTCTTCTTGGCGAACTTCTTCTTTAGTAATGGCTTGCCATAATTCGGCATCGTAATCGGCGATATTCATATCACGCTTTAACATCAGTATCTCCTGACTCTTTTGTTACATGTTGGTGGGTGATTTTTCGAAGGCGCATTCTAACCTGAGTCCTTTTCAGATCACAGCAAAATTTTAAGCTCTAGGTTTACCTTGATAGCATAAACTTAACATAAACCCCGTATGGCGCATCGAAGTGAGATAGTGAGTGTAAAGGCACCTGTTTGCAATTCTCTCACCGCCTGCTTTGATCTTTATGAAATAAATTCACGTTAATTTAAGCATTACTTTTAGGTTTAATAAAGGCTAAGATGATAATGATTATCATCTACACTTAGAGTATTGACCCCTATGTTATTTCGTCTTTCAAGTTTACTGTTTATCTTGGTCAGCTTAACGGCCTGCAGTACTAGCCAACCAAACACTGGTCTTCAACAAGCGAGCATCGCTGCCCCGTTAGAGACTTATTATGATTACCTCCTTTTTGACCCACATGCTCAGCAAGTTCTCAACGATACTGAAACACTAGCCAGTTTGCTTGCAGATTCAAATGTGGTGTTATTTGGTGAGTACCATAGTCACCCAGGGATCCATTTAGCACAGTTACGTTTATTCCAATCTCTGCATGCGCAACACCATCAATTAAGCTTATCTTTGGAACAATTTGATCGTAGCCAACAAGCTTTAGTAAACGAGTATTTAAACAATGAGATCGGTGAAGAATGGTTGATTAAGCAAACTAACGCTTGGCCAAATTACCGTTCCGATTATCGGCCCTTAGTTGAATTCTCGAAGGCTAAGCACTTAAACGTTATTGCCGCCAACGCCCCTAAAGCGCATGTGACTTGTATAGGTAACGAGGGTTTGGCCTATTTAGACACGCTAGACTCGGAGCAGCGCCTTTTGTTGAGCCAAGAATTTACCGTAGATGATCCCGCTTACCAGCAACGCTTATTTGGAAATGCTCATCATGGCGACAGCCAACAAAGCCAAAATCATTTTCTAGCCATGTTAGCCTGGGACGAGACCATGGCTGAGTCTATTGCCGCTCACTTTGGCAATGAAGAGAACCAACAAGTCATGCACATTGTGGGTAATTTTCATATCGAACAAAAACAAGGCACCTACTCACGGGTGCAACAACGTTTACCAAATTCAAAAATAAGCTCAGTGGTTGCAGTCAGTCAGCAAGAGTTTTTGGCACTCTCTATAGAAGAGCAACAAGCTAAGGGGGACTACCTTATCGTGGTGTTAAGTTTACCCAAACGTTACCAAAGTGCAGACAACCGCAAGGCGGAATACCAACATATTAAGCAGCGCTCTAATAAACAATGTAAAAGCATTAACTAACAGCAGGCTAGCAATAATCCTGAAATGTCCCTACTAGGCGACATCTTTTGTTGCAAAAATGTTAACAAAATAACTTAAATCCCTGTTATCACCCTATTTTTCTTTTACTTTTACTATCTAGGGCTTGCAGCTTAATAATATTGAGCCATAATCATATCAGCGGCTCACTCAACGCAGTGAATGGCTTTGCTTAATACGAATTGACGATTGATATCATTCGTTAGACTTGAACATAAAGGACGGACTTACCATGAATAAGTTTTTAGTTGCAGGCGCTATTGCTTCTACCATTTTACTAGCGGGTTGTTCTTCAAACACTACCGCTTTAGAAAACAACGTACAATCTCTAAGCGACAAAGTTGATGCACTATCTAACGAAGTTGCAGCTCTTCGAGCAGAGCAAAGCTCTTTGAGTGGCGACATCAAGTCAGCTCAAATGAGTGCTGACCAAGCTAAAGCTGAAGCTATGCGCGCTAACGAGCGTATCGACAACATCGCTTCTTCTTACACTAAGTAAGTTTAAACCGATGTGAAAAAGGAGATGCTATGGCATCTCCTTTTTTTATCCCTGATTTTCACCCACCATTAAAGCAATGCCTTGCTGGTTTTTCAGCGCTTGATTGACAACCGAAGAATCAACCCCCGCTTGAGTAATAAACTTAATATCATCTCTACTTAGCTTTAATGAAGTTGCTTGGCTTACATCTTCTTGTGAACGATTTAGCGGCTGATGCACTTCTAACAAGTACTCACCACTTGGCTCTAAGGAATGTTTAATCGATTGATCAATAATACGTACGGGTGTTTTCACATTAACTTGAGAAAACAAATACTCAATATCGTTCGGGAACAAGCGAATACAGCCAGAGCTCACTCGCAGGCCAACCCCAAATTCTTTGTTAGTGCCATGAATCAAATACTCACCATTGCCATAAGCCAATCGCAGCGCATATTCGCCCAATGGGTTTTCAGGTCCAGCTTGAACCACTTGCGGCAGAATGATGCCTTTTGCAGCGTATTCGTTTCGAATATTCTGAGTTGGTGTCCAAGTTGGTTTTTCTCGTTTCTGGCTAATATAAGTACTCATTTCAGGTGTTTCACGACCAATTCGACCAATGCCAATTGGCAATACATCTACTTGATGGTTATTTGGTCGAAAGTAGTACAAACGTAGTTCAGCCAAATTAACCACTACGCCTTTATGCTCAACATCAGGTAGTAGTATTTGAGTGGGGATAAGCAGCTGGCTATCCACTTCAGGTAAAAATGGGTCGACACCCTTATTGGCTGCCATTACAGCCAAAAAGCCTACGCCATAACGCTCGGCAATAAGCGCGATAGTTTCACCTTTTTGGATCCGGTGCCACTGGTTGCCCCCCAATAAACGGCTACCATCATTGGGTAGGTCATAAGTTAAGGCGGAAGCCGTAAACGCCAGGCTAAGCGCTAGGCAAGCTAACAACAATCTTTTCATCAGTCAGTTACTTCAAATAGTGATAACAGCAACATAGCATTAATTATTAGCAAATTCGACTCGAAGCCATCACCCACTCGGTTATCAACGGTGGCCAACAGCAGATTTAGCCGCTTTTCATATAAAACAGTGACAACATCAACAACAGGCTGAATAAAGTGATTGGCAAAGCTAGCATCCAGCAAGGAAGCCAGTATCATAGCGGAAGATAAAAACAATCTGATTTGGGTGTATGCTTTAGCTGCACCAAACACTAGTTTTGACATTCTATAGGAACGGCAAATGGCCCAATTTATTTATACGATGAACCGCGTCGGTAAAATCGTCCCCCCTAAAAAGCACATTCTAAAGAACATCTCTTTAAGCTTTTTCCCTGGCGCCAAAATTGGTGTGTTAGGTCTTAACGGCTCAGGTAAGTCTACGTTATTACGTATTATGGCTGGCATCGATACCGAAATTGAAGGGGAAGCACGCGCCAACCCTGGCACCAAAATCGGTTACTTAGCGCAAGAACCACAAATGGACTTAGACAAGACCGTTCGTGAAGTGGTAGAAGAAGCGGTAGCGGTGGTTAAAAGTGCCCAAACTCGCTTAGATCAAGTTTATGCAGAATATGCTGAACCAGACGCTGATTTTGATGCACTTGCTAAAGAACAAGGCGAATTGGAAGCTATTTTAGCCACTCACGATTCTCACAGTTTAGAGAACCAGTTAGAGCGAGCAGCCGATGCCTTGCGCCTGCCGGAGTGGGATCAAAAAATTGAGAAACTGTCAGGTGGTGAACGCCGTCGCGTAGCGCTATGTCGTTTATTGCTTGAAAAGCCAGACATGTTGTTACTAGACGAACCTACCAACCACTTAGATGCTGAATCTGTTGCTTGGTTAGAACGTTTCCTGCATGACTATGAAGGCACCGTTGTAGCAGTAACTCACGATCGCTATTTCTTAGATAACGTAGCAGGTTGGATTTTAGAGCTAGACCGCGGCGAAGGCATCCCATGGGAAGGTAACTACTCATCTTGGTTAGAACAAAAAGAAGATCGTTTAAGCCAAGAAGCGTCCCAAGAGAAGGCCCGCATGAAATCCATTCAAAAAGAATTGGAATGGGTTCGCTCTAACGCGAAGGGTCGTCAAAGCAAAAGTAAATCACGTATGGCACGCTTTGAAGAGCTTAATACTCAAAGCTTCCAAAGCCGTAATGAAACTAACGAACTGTTCATTCCAGCCGCTCAGCGTTTAGGTGACAAGGTGATTGATGTCACTAAGCTAAGCAAATCTTACGACGGCCGAGTTCTTATTAATGACCTATCATTCAGCATCCCTAAGGGCGCGATAGTAGGCATTATTGGGCCTAACGGTGCCGGTAAATCAACCTTATTTAAGATGATAACCGGCGCTGAGCAAGCAGACTCAGGTACTGTAGAAGTGGGTGACTCGGTTCAGATCGCCAGTGTAGACCAATTCCGTGATGCAATGGATGACAAAGCCACAGTCTGGCAAGAAGTGTCTGGTGGCTCTGACATTCTAAAAATTGGTAACGTTGAAGTACCAAGTCGTGCATATGTGGGTCGCTTTAACTTTAGAGGTGGCGATCAACAAAAACGTGTGGGTGAGTTATCTGGGGGTGAGCGTGGTCGTTTGCACCTCGCTAAGCTGCTTCAAACCGGTGGCAATGTATTACTCCTAGATGAACCAACCAATGACCTAGACGTAGAAACACTACGTGCACTTGAAAACGCCTTATTAGAGTTTGCTGGTTGTGCCATGGTTATTTCGCATGACCGCTGGTTCTTAGACCGCATCGCAACTCATATTCTTGATTACCGCGATGAAGGCCAAGTGAACTTCCATGCGGGTAACTTTACTGAGTATGAAGCTTGGCTTAAAGAAACCATTGGCGAAGAAGCCGCACAGCCTCATCGTATAAAATACAAACGAATAAGCTAATTTGTGAAACTAAAAAGCCACCTACAGGTGGCTTTTTTATTGGAAGCGAAGCCTTTAGCTTAAGCTGTCTAATAAGGCTTTAGCGTCTTCGTACTCAGAGAACTGTTGTTCTAATTCTAAGGCTTCCTGTACTTCTCGCTTAGCCTCTGCTTTTCGCCCTAACTTATCCAACGCAAAAGCAAGATGGTAACGAATCGCAGCATCCGAAGAATTCATTGTGTAGGCTTCGCGCAAAAACACTAAACCTTGGTCAAACTTACCTCGCTGTATTTCAATCCACCCAATGGTGTCTAAAATTGCCGCATTCTTAGAGCCCTGCTCTACCGCAATAGCAATAGTACTGTAAGCCTTGTCTAAATCAGTTTTAGAGTAGATATAAGCCAAATTATTTAAGATGCCCGGCTCATTTTCTAACTCAGGAATAGTTCGTAAGGCTTCATAGTGTGTCTGCGCCTGACTCAATTGCTTGTCTTGCAAATAGCTGTCTGCCAATAAACGGCGATGCCAAGCTGTTTTGGTGCTATCTTCCAACAAGACTTCTAGTTGCTGATGAAATGCCTTCACAGCTACACCTTGCTTAGACAATTGATACAAACGCACCACTGCTTCGCGATTGAAATGGTTTAAGGCCACCGCTTGGCTGTATTGTTTTTGAGCATCAAGCGGTAGACTTTTACGCAGCAAGATATCGCCCTTTAGTGCATATAACTCACTGCTATCACCGAACAATTGCTGTAGTTTAACGACCGTTTTCTCGGCGTCTTCAATCTGTTGCTGCGCCAATTCAACTTTGGCTAACAAGACTAACGTTGTCATTATTTTAGGGTCAAGTTCGTGAGATTTAAGCAAGCTCGCTTTTGCAGCAGACAATTGCTTTGCTTGAATCTGCATTTGAGCCAAAGTAATTAAGTTTTCCGGTTGCTCTTTCCAAATACTGTCCAGTAATCCAATAGGATAAGCGGCATCGTCGTAACGCTCTAAACGAATCAATATTTCAGCATAAGAGCTTAAATATTGCTCATTTAAAATATATTCACGATTTAATTTTTCAACCTCGGCTAATGCCAAAGACCACTGTTGAGTTTGCATATATGTATCTAACTTCAACTCCCTAGCCACTCTATTGTCTTGCTGATAAAGCAGTACTTTATCCAATTGCTCAATAGCTTGTGGGTAGTCTTGCTGCTGCAAGTAAATACGAGCGGCCAGCAAATAGCTCGCCACATGGTCATTTTGAGTAGTAAGAATTTGCTTGAGCAATACTAAAGCCTGTTCCGGCTTACCTTGGCTTTTTAGCACCAAAGCTTTATTAAAACGTGCGCCCAAATTACTTGGGCTGCTCGCTAAAACGTCATCAAGATAACGCAGTGCCAGATCAAACTGCTGAGTTTTAATGTAGTAAGCCGCGATTAAATTTTGCGTAGGGCTGGTTTTAATGTTTCGGCCAATAAGCTCTTCTACTGCTAATTTAGCCTGGGCATAATTATTAACTTGTAGAGCCAACTCACCTTTCAACTGCAGCCACTTTATCGGGGCGTCTACTTCGCTATAAGGTAAAGTTTGCAACAAACTTAAAGCTCGCTCTGCTTCACCACTCGCTCGTGCTAGCTCAGCTTCTAATATAACCACATAATTCGAATCGCTATGATAAGCGCGAATTTGCTCAAAAGCCTGCTGCGCGGCACGTAACCGCCCTGCGTCTATATAGAGATATACCAACTGTACCGACAAACCGAGGTCGCGAATAATATAATCAAAGTTTTCTTGAAGGAGTAGCTGCAGTTTATAAGGCTCGCCCGAACGCAAATACACCTTAGCAAGCATTCTTGTTGCGCCTAAATCACTGGGTTTCTGCCGTAAATACTGGCTCAGGTACTGCTGGGCTTTTTCATCATTCTTTAAAATAAATTCTGAGGCGCCTTGAATAAACAACAGCGTATTGGCATCAGTCAGTTCTTCGCCTTCGGCAGCAGATACCTTTTGAGATAATTCAGTAAGCGCTTGCTCAGCCAACTCGGCATTATCTTCATCACTTAACAAGGTAGCACTTATTAAAATAGCGGTAGGATCGTTAGGAGTCTGTTCTTGGACTTTCTTTAAGTAGCGCTTAGCCTCTTCTAGCTGATTAGCTTTAAGGTGGGTCATCACCAAACTACGTAAAACTTTAGGATCTTCAGGATCTAAACTATAGGCTTTCTGATAACTTTCTAGCGCGGCGCTCATCTGGCCTTGGTTCGCTTCTAAGTTTCCCTTTAATAGCCACGTTCGCTCATTGTTTTCAGCAATACTTAAAGAACGTTTAACCCACTGCTCAGCTAGAACATACTCTTTCTGCTGCAGATATAAAGTAGCCAAGGTATTCATTGCACTAGGTTTATTAGGGATTAACTTCGTCGCTTGCTCAAACTCCTTACGCGCTAAATCAGCTTGCGAGTTTAATAAGTAGATCCGTCCACGCAACAGCTTCCACTCAAACTGAGTTTGTCGCGAAAACTCGCTCGCTCGTTCTTCAAAAGCCAATACTTCGGAGGTCTTTCCTTGCAGCAATAGAACATTACCAAGCATTGGCAATACTAAATTAATATCAGCACCAAGGTTGAGTGCTTCCTCCAGTTGTTTTTCAGCTGAGCCTAAATTATTAGCGTTGAAATACACCTTTGCGAGTAACAGTTTTGAAGAAAGATGTTCGGGGTTAGCCGTTAAGGCATTTTTTAAATGAATAAAAGCTTCGTTTTCTTCCCCACTATGAAAGGCTTTAACGGCCAACTCGTATTCATTTGCTTGCTCATTAGCAGAGCTAAAGCCGGCAACACACAAAAGTAAGAAAGAGAGAAAAGACTTTTTCATTGGCAAACAGGTTCCTTGTTACAGCGAGGGTCAATCAATTAACCGACAAACAGTATCTAATGAACCAGAGGCAAAAAAAAGACAAAAAAATACGAAATACAGAGTATTTCGTATTTTTCGTTAAACAGGAAAAGGAATTTTATATTTAAGCTTGGCGCTTTCTGGTACGTAGTGCAATACCAAATAGGCCCGCTGCAAATAACAGTACTGTACCTGGTTCTGGAACAGTAGCAGCAAACTGAGGTGTTTCGGTATTTACACCAGCAAGCTTGAATCCATCATTGTTAGCAGACCAGTTCAAGTTACCGAATATAGGGTTGTATGCACCAATCAACCAATATTTAGACACAGCATCTGAATCAATAGCTTGATAAGCGTAATCGTCGGCATTACTTACTTCGGCTTCAGTTGTCCAACCTAAACCAGCTAAATCAGCCCATCTTTGATTATTCACAGTAGCAACATCACTACCCGAATAAGCCAATACTGAAACATCTGCGTGACTAGCTTGCCTATTAGTTCCGTGATCTTCACTGGCCCAACCTAAAGTGAAGCCCGCTAGATTTACCGCTTCATCAAAAGTTAGCAAAACCATATCAAAATCGTTGCCGTAGCTGTCGATAGAATGTTGCGGAGTATTGTTCGGCTCATCTCTATTATCAGACATCAAGCCATATGAGTTCGAATATCTAAGTTTGGTATTTTTAATACGTCCGTCATTAGGGTTGGCGGTATCCGACCAACCAGTAACACTTAATCCAGACATATCCAGAGAGTTACCGTTTCCAGTGCCGGATAGTGAACCATCATCAAAATCCCAAACTTGCTCCGCAGAGAAAGCTGACATAGACACAGCACACGTTGCTACTAATAAAATTTGTTTAAACACAGCGCCCCCAAAATAGCATTCTGTATATTATTTAAAAACCGTCCTAACCAATACAAAGCAATAAACAAGCCAATAAAATTAAGTCTTTATTTCCAATACTTTACAGTTCAAAAATTCAGTAAAACTGTAACATTGTAAAGAAAACTGACAACAAGCGTTGCTTTTGTAACCACCAAAAACTAGGTTGATGTTCAGGAGCTAAAAATTTGATGCGAGCAGATTAACATCAATGCTCATAAAACGCACTACCAGTAACGCTCCACCGTTACTTGCCCTGGTTTACGTCGTAAATTTTTCTTCAAACCTTTTTGCTCTAAGATCACTTGCGCATCGGTAATCATTTCGGGGTTACCACACATGATCACTTGGGAATGCTCTGCGCTTAATGTAAGGCCAAGCCCTTGTTCCAACGACCCATTCGCTAAGGCTTCAGGGATTCTACTTTTAAGCGCACCTGCGCAGTCTTCACGAGTAACCATGGCTTGAAACTGGAACTGTGTGGGGTGTTCTGCTTGGTATTTATCAATAAGATCTTTATAAGCGATATCTTTGATTTTTCTCACGCCGTAGACCAACGCAATTTTCTCAAAACGTTGCCAAGCTTGCGCCGTTTCTAACATTGAGAAATACGGTCCTATTCCTGTTCCGGTGCCAATTAACCACAAGTGCTTCCCCTCGGGCACTTCATCCAACACCATAAACCCTGCCGCACTGCTTGAAACATCGATGGCATCACCAACACTCAATTGATGAAGATTAGGTGACAGCAAGCCATGTTCTACCTTAATCGCAAGCACTTCTAGGTAATCGGTATCAGGAGGATTTACTAATGAATAGGCACGAGCTACGCGCTTACCCTCCCTTAACTCTGATAATTTAATGAATTGCCCAGCGATAAATGGCGTAATATCGGCCTTAATTCGTAAACTGAATAGCTCATCATTCCAATCAATACGTTCAATTACTTTACCCTCAGTCCACATACTTATTCCTTTACTAAAACAAATTCTTATTCTTGAGAAGTAATCACTTCAGAGTGATGATCGACATAAATCAACGCATCTACATCGTAACCCAAGTCTTTAGCCTCATGAACCAAGTCGCTTTTCACTTGGTGAGCTAAGTCAGGCGTTCGAGCAAGCAGCCATAAATATTTTCGGTTCGGGCCGGCAACTAACGCGTATTGGTAGTCTTGCTCATCCAAGGCAAACACAACATAAGCACCATAAAATGGTCTAAAAAAGGACACTTTGAGATGCCCAATGTCTGGTGAGTCAACAAACTGAGCAATGCCTTCGGCTTCAAACCACTGTTGCTCCTGCTCAGAAAAGCCTTTATTTAGTACCGTTACTTTGCCGTCATCACGTAAGCTATAAGTTGCGGTCACATGGCTCATGCCACGCTCGAATGAGTGGTCTAAACGAGCAACTTCATACCAAGTTCCCAAGTATTTTTGTAGCTGAAAATTACTCACCGGCTCAATGCCTTCTGGTTTGCCGCTACATGCACTTACCAACAATACCGCAATAAAAATAACTGTCTTTTTCATCAGTACATCCTTTCAACTAAAACCATAAGGCGGCAACACAGCCAATCAAAGTCATAACAAACAGAAACCATTTAAGCGTATTAGTCGCCGCTTTTATAGCAAACTTCACAGCATAATGGGCACCAATAATGTAACCCACCGCTAACACTAAACCCGGCAACCACAACACTTGCCCTCTGGCAATAAACACCAGCAGAGCAATACTGGTAAAAGATAAGGTACACACTAATTTAAGCGCATTCGCTCTTACTAAATCGTAGCGCAAACTGCCGGCCAATGCTGCGATCAAAATAAACCCTACGCCGGCCTGAACAAAGCCGCCATAAAACCCTGCTAAACCTAAGCTCCACTTGGCTGAAGGCGTATCATCCATTTTGCGAGCAAGGGTGCCCGGTTCTGGCGCAACGGCACTAGGTTTAAACAGCATTAATGCCGCCATTGCCAACATTGCCCCCAGTAACAGGTATTTGATAATCCAAGCTGGTGAATAAGAAGCAGCAACCGCTCCCATTAGTCCTCCCACCAAAGTGGGCCACAAAATAGGTACGACATCTTCAGTATCAAGTTTGTCATGCTTCTTGAAACCCAGAACACCGGTTAAACATTGTAAAAAAATGCCCACTCGATTAGTGGCATTAGCCACTTCTGCTGGCATCCCCATAACCATTAGCGCTGGCAAGGTTAAATTGGAGCCGCCGCCTGCTAGGGTGTTAATCACACCAGCGATTAGCCCTACCACCAGCAGTAATAAACCATGATAAATAGTAAAGTCCATTTACAGTTCTCTATAGGGCATTGATAAGTTTGACCTTATCATTGCATTAGCTGGAATTCAGCAGCAGATCGATATCTTTAGTCTAAGCTTCGAATTTTTGTGCCAAAATAACTAGGCCTAACATCTTGAGTAATGAGTCAAAAGGATTATCCATTGAGTTACGACTACATCGTAATTGGCGGCGGAATTGTGGGTTTAGCCACAGCTTGGCAGCTAAAGCAAAATCACCCCAAAGCCAAAATAGTGGTTCTAGAAAAAGAGCCTTCGTTGGCTTTTCATCAAACCGGGCATAATAGCGGAGTCATTCACGCCGGGGTTTACTACCCACCGGGCAGTTTAAAAGCGCAATTTTGTAAACAAGGTTTGAAGCAAACCATCGCGTTTTGCCAACAACACGATATTCCTTACCTTCAGTGCGGGAAACTGCTGGTTGCGACTACCCCTCTCGAATTAAGCCGTATGCACGATTTAGCCGCTCGTTGCTTAGAAAACGAAATAGCAATAAGCCAGTTATCAGCCCAGCAACTAACTGAGCTGGAACCAAATATTGCAGGCTTAGGCGCGCTTAAGGTTAACGATACTGGTATTGTGAGTTACCCGCAAATTTGCCAAAAAATAGCTGAATTTTTTACCCAGCAAGGTGGTGAAATTAAACTTTCACATCAGGTGAGCGGGCTAACAGAGAGTGACTCTCAAATAACTGTGAATACACAACATGGCCAGTTTAGCGGCAAGTATCTCGTTAGCTGCGGTGGCCTTATGGCAGACCGTTTATGTAAGATGCTAAACATTGATATCAACTTCCAAATCATTCCCTACCGAGGCGAGTACTATCAACTGCAGCCCCGCCATAATCAGTTAATTAAACACCTCATTTACCCCATTCCTGATCCCGAATTGCCATTTTTGGGGGTGCACCTGACTAAAATGATTGATGGAACGGTAACGGTTGGACCCAACGCTGTGCAAGGCTGGTCACGAGAGGGTTATAACAAAGCCTCTTTTAACTTAGCAGATACTAAACAAATGCTGAGCTTCCTCGGTTTTTGGAAAGTGGCTAAACAGCATTTAGGCAGTGGCTTTAAGGAAACAAAGGACTCTTTGTTTAAATCAGGCTATTTACAACGAGTAAGGAAGTACTGTCCTAGTTTAAACATTCATGATTTACGCCCCTACCCAGCAGGCATTAGGGCACAAGCGGTGCTAAAAGATGGCAGTTTAGTGCATGACTTTTTATTTGCTAATAGCCCACGCAGCCTTCATGTTTGCAACGCGCCTTCACCAGCGGCTACTTCAGCATTTCCAATTGCTCAGTATATATGTGAAAAAGTACAACAAGCTGAAGAGGCTAGCAGGTGGCGCAGAAGGTGAAGTATTTTATGAATAGTAGCGAAGCTTGATACAGTTTTGGCAATATGACCTACTGGCGAAAACTGACAAGTAGGTCACGTAATTATTGTCAGTTCCGAACTAATAAAGATGAACTTATTCGTTTTTATTACCGCATCATGAAATGGACTCAATTTACTTTGCCCACGCTCACTTAAAGGCAACAGCCATGAGCTACCGCATCCAAGTGTAAAATACCAAGCTAATCGTCACCATTACCCTCCCAGGTAAAGCTGATTTATACCAAGAAGTCGACATGTTAGGCAGTGACCACGACGAAGGTGGCCAGTACATGTATTTCAAATCGGGTGTGTATGCTTAGAAAAAATCCGACCAGGCAGAAGATTTTGTTCAATCTACATTTTACCGATTAAACGTGACCCACTAAGCTCAAGTAAACCATTCCCCTTACTCCAGCCAAGGCTAATCTTCGCATTAACTGTGTTACTGTAAATTAACGAATATTTAGATACTTAATGTAGGTAAACTGGCGTGAAAATTATTGCTGATGCCGTTCCTTGCCATTTAGTCAGTGGCTTCTTGGGCTCAGGAAAAACCACCTTAATTCAGCACTTATT
Source organism: Agarivorans sp. Toyoura001 (assembly GCF_005405585.1). Lineage (GTDB taxonomy): Bacteria > Pseudomonadota > Gammaproteobacteria > Enterobacterales > Celerinatantimonadaceae > Agarivorans. The sequence continues at coordinate 499,304 of NZ_BJEQ01000001.1, forward strand.
GGCGAACAAACCCAAGCATGAGCGCTGGGCTGTGCTGAGCAATGAGTTTGGCGAAATAGGTTTAGATGCAGCCTTACTAGAAGCCCAACAACCGCAACAAGATGTGTTTATAAAAGAAGTTCCCGGAGGGTGTTTATGCTGCGCTGCCGGTGTACCTTTTCTAGTCGCCTTAAACCAACTAATCAAACTGGCTAAGCCGCAACGCTTAATCATAGAGCCCACAGGTTTAGGGCACCCGGTCAATATTAAGCAACGTTTAGAACAGCTGGCTAAGCAAGGTACCATTCAATTAGGGACAAGCTTAGCCTTAGTTGACGCGCGCGTATTAACCGATAAACGTTACACTGAACACGAGAACTTTCCGGCGCAGTTAAGCATTGCCGACGCTATTGTGGCAAGTAAAAATGACTTGTATCAAGCGCAAGACAAGCTTGCCTTAACCAATTACCTACATCACCAAGGCCTGCAAGATAAACCCCTTGTATATAGCCAACATGGTCAATTAGATATGAGTGTGTTATTGAGCCCAGTAGCTAAGCTATCCCCTCAATTAAAGTCCTGGTCGCTCACTGCAAATTCAATCGCCACACCAAGGGTTGAAGATAACCCAGAAATTGCTGGGGAACCGCAGCCCTTTGCCGTTAAGCAGCATCATCAAGATGGTGTTTATTCGCTGGGTTGGCAGCTTCCTGCTAACACTCGTTTTAAGCAAACTGCACTGCTCACTTGGCTCGAATCTTTAGATTTATTACGCTGTAAAGCGGTGTTACAAACGCCACAAGCCACATTACTAATTAATCAAGTTAACGGCCAAGGTAAGTTACAAACCTTAGCGCCTAGTGAAGAAAATCGCATCGAGCTGATTGCCTCGCAAGCCCTTGATCAAACGCACCTTAGCGAGCAGTTGTTAGCCTGCTGCGAACCATAATATGCAGTAACTTGCGAGCAGCGCTTATTCGCTCTAGGCTAAAGCCGCGCTTAAAAGTTATTACGAATAATACGATGTATCCAACAACACATGGAGAGCAACATGATTGAAGTAGGTCAAACCATTCCAGAAGCTAATCTTGCCGAGCTAAACCAAGAAGGTATGCAAAACCATTCAACTCACCAGCTATTCTCAGGAAAAAAAGTAGTGTTATTTGCGGTGCCCGGTGCCTTCACGCCCACCTGCTCCGAGGCCCACCTACCTGGCTTTGTAGTGTTAGCCGACAACATTAAAGCTAAAGGCATTGATATTATCGCCTGTGTATCGGTAAACGACGCCTTTGTAATGAATGCTTGGGGCGAAGCTCAAAACGCAGAGCAAATAATGATGTTGGGCGATGGCGATGCCAGCTTCACTAAAGCCCTCGGCTTGGAAATGGATACAGCGGGTTTTGGTGGCGTTCGTTCACAGCGTTACGCCATCATCATCGATGATTTAACCGTTAGCACTGTTAATGTTGAGCAGGCTAAGAGCTTTGAAGTAAGCAGTGCTGAGACTATTCTAAGCTTATTATAAACTTGTTGAGAAGGCGCCCTAGCGCCTTCTTATTTTCAAGGATGTTATGTGAACCGCTTAACCTTACTCTTCATTGTTACCCTCATTAGCTTACCTAGCCATGCCTTTGGAGTGCTTGGGCATCAGCTCATTGCCTATATCGCTCAGCAACAACTAACCCCACAAGCAAACCATCAGATTGAACTGCTACTTAATGGGCAGTCATTGGTTAACGCTTCAACCTGGGCTGACCAAGCACGCAGAACCGCTTTATGGAAGCATACTGGACCTTGGCATTACATAAACATTCCAGAAGGACAAAGCCTTCAGCAAGCTAAACGCAGCAGTAAGGGTGATGTATTAAGTCAACTTAAGTATTTTGAAAGCACTTTGCTAGATCAAACTTTAAACAATGAAGAGCGCCAACAAGCCTTAAAGTTTTACATTCATTTTGTTGGCGATTTACACCAGCCCTTGCATGTGGCCTACGCCAAAGATCGTGGTGGGAACAGTACAAGAGTAAAATGGTACGGGAAAACCTCTAATTTGCACCGAGTATGGGATACCCAACTGCTTGATACCAAACACGGTTCAGTAGAGCAATATGCGCAATATTTGACGCAAAGTTATCCGCTAACAAACACTCAAGGTAGTTATGAAGACTGGCTAAAAGAAACTCGTGCCTTAGTGCCCGCAGCTTACCAGTTCTCCAGCATCAAGCTGGCTGATGAATATGCCGAGCAACACCGCTCAAGCCTCGAGAGACAACTAATACGCGCCGGAACTAGACTCGCCAGCAAGCTTAACCAACTACTTGCTACAACAAACTAAAAAATAATTTCACTCATAGTGATCGCAAAACACTGAGCTACGTAATACTTAATATTACTCTCAGGGGATGCCATTATGAACCGATTCTCAAGCGACAAAATTTCAGTAGGAATTAGCAGCTGCTTACTTGGCCAAGAAGTACGTTACGACGGCGGCCACAAACAATCTCGCTTTTGCAGAACCGAGTTAGCCAACTACTTTGATTTTGAACCTACCTGTCCAGAAATGGCCATTGGTATGGGCACTCCTCGTAAAACCATTCGCTTAGTTCAACATGAAGACGTGATTAGCCTTCAAGCTAGCGATGGCAGCTTTGATGTTAGCGAAAAGATGAACAACTACGCCGACCGCCGCCTACCTCAGCTTGGTCATTTAAGTGGTTATGTGGTGGCAGCTAAGTCACCTAGCTGCGGCATGGAGCGGGTAAGTGTATATTCTCCTGCAAAAAACAACGCCAGCAAAGAGGGCGTAGGTTTGTTCACTGCCAAATTAATGGAGGCTTATCCACTGCTTCCAATAGAAGAAGATGGCCGCTTAAACGACCCAGTGCTACGCGAAAACTTCGTAAACCGAGTATTTGCTTTCCATGAGTGGAAAACCATGGAGCATGAGGGTTTAACGGTCGCTAAAGTACAAGCCTTTCACGCTAAGTTTAAGTACCTCTTAATGGCGCATCACCCTGCCAAATACCGTGAACTAGGCCCCTTGGTAGCCAGTTTAAGCAATAAAAACCAGCATGGTTTTGCTGCTTACATTGAAGGCTTTATGGGCATACTCAAACATAACTGCAGCCGCAAAAATCACTGTAATGTATTGCAACATTTGCAAGGTTACTTCAAGCGCGACCTAAGTTCACAACAGCGTGAAGAACTGTCTGAGCGGATCCATCAATATCGTGAAGGTTTAATGCCACTGCTGGTGCCAATCAGCCTTATTCAACACTATTTGCGTGAGCACCCAAAACACTATGTGGCAAAACAAGCCTATTTAGCCCCTCACCCTAGCGAGTTAAAGCTTCGTTATAGTCTGTAATTCTTAACTGCAATTGTTCGCCCAAACTACATGGTTTGGGCTTTTTTTTATCTGCTATAGCTGCTCCTCCCTACACAAGATTATTTAGTTATTACTGTGTTAAAATGGCGAGAGTCGCCAACAAAACTATACTTAAAGGCGAGATAACAAAAATTAACTAGACCACGCATATTCAGATATAAACGCTAAATAGAGAATATCCAATGAAAAATACTTTCAACGTATCGCTTATTGCGTCGTTAACGCTTAGTTTAATTGCCTGTGGAGGCGATGGTGGTTCAGATATTACTCCACCAAGCACTGCAATGGTGTCGTTTTCAATAGCAGATGCACCTGTGGATAGCGCTGCAGAAGTAAATGTGAGCTATACATCAATCACCTTAGAGCGCACAGGGGAAGATGATATAGAACTGCCAATCGTTGATGACAATGGCGACCCTATCACTATTAATTTGCTGGACTACCAAAACGGGGAAAGCCTGCTTGTACTTAGTGATACAGAACTGCCAGTGGGTGATTATAGAGAATTAATCATCAATACTTTTGAATGTCCTCAAAATCAAAATGGGAGCACTGAGTTTTGTAATGTAGTGGAAGACTCCAATGCTACTTTGCCACTTAAGACACCTAGCAACAAACTGCGTCTTGGCGGTTTTACAGTGACCACCGAAGGCACTCAAGCCTATACCATTGACTTCAACTTAAGAAAATCTTTAGTCAGCACCGCCAATGGACAAAGCTATAACCTCAAACCACATGGTGTCACTATTGTTGACAATACCACTGTCGGCGAGATTTCTGGCAGCATTGACCCAAACCTGCTTTCAGCGGGAGATTGCCAAGCCGATACCGGCAACGTTGTTTACTTATATAATCAACCGATTGATGGGTTTTCTGTGCTGGGTGATGAGTTTGACCCTGAAATTGATACCGAAGTACCCACTGACATTGTTGCGCCATATTCATCAAAAATGGTGCAACAAGACAGTGAAACCAACTTATATAGCTATAGTTTTGCTCACCTTCCCGCTGGGGACTATACGCTGGCCTTTAGTTGTAGCGCAGTAGATGATGACCCAGAACTTTATGATGCTATTGTTATTGCAGACCCACAAGACCAAGACGTTGAACTAACGGTGATTGCTGGTGAAGTGACTGAACATAACTTTGAAGAAGCTATTTAGGGTTTAGCCTTACAAAAAAGCCCGCATAAGCGGGCTATTAAACTCAATTTCTGCCGAAATTAGTCTTTCTCGTTAAGCACAATACCGGTTTTACTAATGGTAATTAAGCCGTCTTTATATAACTTGCCAATAGCCTTTTTAAAGGTGCCTTTACTCACGCCAAAAATCGCAGAGATTGCTTGAGGCGAGCTTTTATCGCTAAGCGCTAAATAGCCCTGCTCTTCATGTAATTTGGCAATAATGCTATCGCCAATATCAATCGCCTTTTGAATACCAATTGGCTCTAAACTGAGATCAAGCTTTTGGTCTTCACGTACTTTTTGAATATAACCAGCACACGCGTAACCAGCTCGAATACGTTTAAAGACTTGGTCGTAATACAACACGCCCCAATGCAGGTTGTTCACCACCACTTTGTAACCAAGCTCGGTACGCCCAGCGACTAATAAGTTAACTTTTTCGCCGCGCGTATATTTGTGGTCAGATTTATCAATGAAGCGATCCAACTTATTACTGGCAGCGATGCGTTGTTCATTGTCTAAATAAACGTATACAACATAATGGCGATCCACCTCCATTGGCTGCTGTTGTTCGCTAAATGGCAGGAACAAATCTTTATCTAAGCCCCAATCAAGGAAAATGCCTACATCGTTAATTTCTTTAACTTGTAGGTTGGCGCACTCACCCACCTGAACCAGTGGCTTTTTCAAGGTGGCTAATAAATTTCGTTCACCATCTCGATAAACAAAGACTTCTAGCTCATCACCTATACCCAGCTCAGAACTAAGCTCTCTAGTGGGCAACAGTATGTCACCAAATTCGCCACCGTCTAGGTAGGCACCTAAGTCAGCCATTTCAATCACGGCTAATTGATTAAGGCGTCCAATTTCTAGCATTTTCACTCTCTTTTCGCATGCAATAGGCCCCAACTGAGCCAATGTTGCAGTATAACATGCCAAGGGCAATAAGCCCTTAGCTTTATTGTTTACGCGGGTTTAAGGGTGTTCACAATGGTGGTGACTTGCAGGCTTACATCTGACTCAATTTTGGTGGCTAGCTTATAGGCCGATTCTACCTGCGTTTTTACGGTATTCATCTTCGAGGTAAAACTGTCGACATGCTCACTTTGCTCTCGAATATATTCGCTGGCTTGGTGAGCAACATTGGCTGAAGTTTGGGCCTGTTCACGTACTTGATGCGTGGTTTCCATCAGCTTGGATGAAATCAACTGCTGATGCTCGCTGGCTTCCTCTATGCCACCAATATTGTTTTCTAAGCTATTAGATGACTGTTTAAGTTGATTTAAGATACCGGTAATTTCTTCTAAAGAGCTTTGAGTACGCATCGATAAGGTACGTACTTCATCGGCGACTACCGCAAAGCCGCGGCCATGCTCGCCCGCTCGCGCCGATTCAATGGCAGCATTCAGTGCCAACAAATTGGTTTGCTCGGCAATGCCGCGAATCACATCTAAAATGGCACTTACGTCGGTAACGGCGGTAACCAAAGTAGCCAGTGATTCACGCCCTTCTACCACCGAGGCCGTTGTACGTTTACTGGCGCTAATAACTTGTTCAACGTCTTGCTGCGATTCGTTCATGGCATTTTTGGTAGCGTTGGCGTTGTCTTCAACATCACTTGATACTTGATTTAACTGCTCTGTTAGCGCGCGTAACTGTTCCATCAATTGTTGTGATTCAGCCACCTGCAGATCCGTTTGCTCTGAGGTTAAATAAACTTGGCGAACTTGTTCTGAAACTGAATCTAAGGAGCTAGAAACAACCGACAATTGTTGATTTTTAAGCTCTTCAAGATCGCCTTGTTTAGCTAAAAGTTGATTGAAAAAAGTGGCAATTTCGCCGATTTCGGTATTCTTTCGGCGTACTTGTAAGCGTTGAATACTACCGTTTTCAACCAACAAGGCAAAACCATTGCGCAGCTCGCGAAGTGGTTTAAGCACCGCTGTTTGCATGACTAGCTGCATAACAAAGGCCAGTAATACAATGAGTCCAGCCACGCTATACAGGGTTATCTCTACGCTTGCCATCACCATGTTTCTTTGTTCAATAACGCCTTGTTCGGCCTGAGAAATTTGCTGCGTTAATTGTTCTATGTCGGCACTTAAGGCGCTGCGTAAAACCAGCCGTTGCTCAATCAGCGCGTTGGTTGATTGCAACTCTCTTGGATAACGCTGGCTCAAACTCAGTAGTTCGCCTCTTAACTCCTCAGCTAAATCACTGGCCTCTTCAGGGTCACCTAAAGCAAATTCATCCACTTCAACTTCGCTCATCACACCCAGCAAAGGTAGGCGGTTAATAGACCTTGCATACTCACTCACTTGAATAAACGCATCATCGTAAGCCAATTTGCTCACATCGCTAGGATGAGAGAAATAGCGATTGCGCTGCATGGCTAGGCTCACTAAGGCATTCATTAATTCACTGCCATTCTGAATATAAGCAGTAGCGTCGCTTCCTGTCGCTTTTAGGCCGTAATCCACAGTGCTATCGGCCCAGCCCAACATTTCTCGCTCGGCATTAATCAATAGACCCTGTTCGTTTCCGCTCAATTTACCTAAGGCAAGATAACGCTCTTGAAGAGCGGTGAGTAACTCTTTAAGCATTACCGATAAACCACTAAGTTGCTGCTGTTTTGACTGCTCAACTAGATCCTCGAGTAAGCTTTCTGCTTCGCTTAGTTGCAAGGCATTCCCGGTGTTAAGGTAGTTATTTACCTTAGCCACTAGTTGGCTGTTAAATTGAGACTTAAGAGATTGATAGTTTTGTAATTGCTGATTTGAGACAGACAATTCAACTAATGAAAAGTACAACGCAACAATGAGCACTGCACTAACAGCCAATAACGCAAAGGCCGACAACCGAGAGAATCGAGATACGCGCATAAAAACTCCAATAGCAGTTCAGTAAATGAAATCTGCATTCTTCCCTGAGAGGAGCCTTATTAGGCTCCAAATTGGGCGAAGATTTTATGACCGTGATGTGACATAAATATGACAATAACAATTATATTAAAAAAGAATAGTAAACAACAAAAACGATAACAACAAAAAGTAAAATCTTTTAACTACAAAGAGATAGGAACACAAAGTTGTAAATCAAATAATTCATCCTTATCAATAAATTGACAACGTTGGTAACGCACAAACGCCGGTATATCACCTAGCCGATAACCACTATCTGGCAGCCACTCAACATAAAACTTATGCAACATCGGTAGCAGTTCACCGTATTGTCCAGACAGATTTAAAGTGGCATGCATTCCACCTGGTATGGTTAAACAACTCACAGGCCCTCTTCGCAAAACAGGCACGTCTACCGCTAAACACGCAACATAATGACACAATGGGGCAGGTACAATATCGGGATTAGAATGGTACAAACCTAAGAGTCTATTCTGGTGCCATTCAAGGCCTTGGTTATCAGCCCACATTTGCAGCTTTTCATAAGCTTGACGAATACTGCGGCCCTAACCTTGATGCCTAACATAAGCCACAGTTTGTGGTGCTAAGCGCTGAATAGTGACCATAGGCAATGATAGGTGCTTGGCATGTTGCATTCGCTGTTGCAACTCTTCGCTCCAGCTTTGCTGGTAATTTTTACGACTGTAATCGTCATAACCACCATCTCGCCATTGCTTAGGCGAACGGCCAAAGTGCTTTTTAAATGCTTGAGAAAAAGAGGCCGGAGATTGGAAGCCACATTGAAGTGCCGCATCCTGCACAGTAAGCCCAGGAGAAAAGATCAATAGATTAGCGCAACGCTCTAAGCGAGTACGGCGAATATAGTCGTTAACATTTTCGCCAGTGAGTTGCTTAAAACAACGGTGAAAATGGAACCTTGAATAAGCAGCAATTTGCGCCAGTTCAGTCGCATTTTGCGGCTCAGAAATAGTTTGATGGATATGATACAACACATCATTTATTCGACTTTGTCTATTTAGCTCTGTATTCAGCGACATCGTTCTTCCTGGCACTTGTGTATCTTGGCAAGTCTCAAAAATTAGCACAAATGGACAAGTATTTGCACATAAATACTAAGACCTACATTTTACAAACTCGCTATTGTGTCAACTCAAATACACAGCATGCCTAACGCAACTGAGCACACATGATAGAGCCAAGTAATCGAGTAAAACACACTAAAGAGTCTTACATTCGCAATATATTAAAAGTCATTCAACAACCCGGTATGTTGTCGTTGGCAGGTGGCCTACCCGATGCTCATCGATTTCCACAATCTATACTGGCTCAAGCTGCGGCGGAATTAGCCAACCAGCCAACCATCTACCAATATGGCGCTAGCGAAGGATTAACAGAATTGCGTGAGTTTATTCTCGCCAGTAAACCCTTCGCCGAAGAGGTCATTATTACCAGCGGTTCTCAACAAGCCTTAGATTTAATTGCTCGCTGTTATCTAAACCCCGGCGACCAAGTATTGTGTGAAACGCCAAGCTATTTGGGAGCGCTACAGATTTTTGACTTAGCGGAAGCAGAAACATTAACTGTTGATAGCGAAAAAGATGGGCCGAATTTAGCCCACCTCGAACAAGTACTTGCAGCCAACAACGTTAAATTCTTTTACGCAGTGCCTGATTTTCAAAATCCCAGCGGCCGTTGTTGGAGCCTAGGTAAACGACAAGCTGTGGCGGATTTACTGGCAAAATACAAGGTCGCATTTGTGGAAGACGCGCCCTATCGTGAACTGCGTTACGAAGGAGAACCCTTAACTACGGTGACCGAATTGTGTAAAGGCGATGCTTTTTACTTAGGCTCATTTTCAAAAATAGCGACCCCGGGTATGCGTGTTGGTTACGCTATGGCATCTAAACCTCTGCTGGCTCCACTCATAAAAGTAAAACAGGCCAGTGACCTTCACTCGGCACTGCCCATGCAAAAAATGTTGCTATCAACCATTAGTCACCCAGACTTTGGCCTGCACCTTGAACAACTTAAATCCCATTACTGCAGCCGCCGCGATGCGCTAGTAAGCGCCTTACAAAAACACTTAAGCGACTATGTAGATTTTGCAGTACCGCAAGGAGGCATGTTTGTTTGGTGTCGTTTAAAGCAACACCAAGCCCAACACATTGCAACGGCGGCTCTAAAAGCTAAGGTAGCTATAGTCCCTGGTGATGAGTTTTGGCCTGCTCGTTCAACAGTAAACGACCAAGCTATTCGCTTGAACTTTACTGCTTTAGACAGTAAGGACTTAGAACAAGCGGTCATTCGTTTAGCCACGGTAATGCAACAAAGCCAAGCTAGCGGCTAAACAAACTAAACGTCTTTAGTTCTTTCAAAAAGAGGTAAAGACGTTTAGCCATCTAGATTGACAGAGCTCTGTAATTCATTACACTAAACGCTCTTACTATTTCAGAGTGTTGTTCTAATGTTACCTTCAAATTCCCAAGAAGCCCCTGCTTCAGCGCGCGCCTTACTGCCAATTATGTTGTTCTTATGCCTATTTATTGGTGTAGGTAGCTATTTGCATTGGCAAGGGGTTGAGTTTGCTTTTTATCAACTGCCCGCGCCTATTGCGATTATTCCAGCCATTGTATTGGCGATAATACTTAGCAAGCACAATATCAACCAAGCCATAGAACAGTTTGTGGGGGGCATGTCTAACCACAATATTATCACCATGTGTTTGATTTACTTATTAGCGGGCGCATTCAGTGCGGTAGCAAAAGCCAGTGGTGGCGCAGAAGCAGTGGTAAACCTTGCTTTAAATGGCGTACCTAGTTGGTTTTTACTACCAGGTATATTCGTTGTAGCTGGGCTTATTGCCACCGCCATGGGCACCTCTATGGGCACCATAGCGGCTGTTGCACCAATAGCCTTGGGAATTGCCCAAACCGCTGGAATAGATCCTGTGTACATGGCCGGTGCTGTATTAGGCGGCGCTATGTTTGGTGACAATTTATCGATTATCTCTGACACCACTATTGCCGCCACTCGCACCCAAGGCTGTGCGATGAAGGATAAATTTAGGCAAAACCTAGGGATAGCTTTACCTGCTGCCTTACTAACCATCGTTCTATTGTTTGTGTTAAATGACAGTGCACAATTAGAAAACCTAGCAATAAACAACCCTTTAAGTGCTTTGCCTTATCTCGTGATCTTGCTAATGGCAGTTTTTGGGGTGAACGTATTTGTGGTCTTGTTCAGTGGTATTGTGCTGGCTGGCGGTACTGCCACTCTGTCGGGTGATTACCCACTATTAACCTTTGGTAAAGACATTTATGCGGGCTTTAGTGGCATGCAGGAAATCTTTTTACTGTCATTGTTCATTGGCGGTTTAAGTTCGCTAATGCGCGAACAGGGTGGCTTACGCTTCATTCAACAATGGGTTGGGAAACGAGTAAACAAAGCCAAGTCGCGTTCTTTTGCCGCACAAAACGCCATTGCTTTAATTACTGCGCTCACCAACTTAGCAGTAGCTAATAACACCGTAGCCATTTTAGTGGCCGGCGATCTGACTAAACAACTAGCCAAAGAAAACCAGATTGAAGCGGCTCGTAGCGCCAGCCTAATGGATATTTTTGCTTGTGTCATTCAAGGCTTAATTCCCTATGGCGCGCAAGCACTGTTAATAGGTTCATTATTCTCGTTAAGCCCAATAGTCGTGGTAAGTGCGGCTTGGTACCCAATGATCTTAGCCGCGGTAGCAATTGTGGTGATGCTTCGCCGTAAGTAAAGCTCACTATGGTAGATTCTAAAAGGCGGCTTAATGCCGCCTTTGTTCTACGCGTCTTCTAAGTGGGCATCAATGTAACGGGCTTTTTTCTTTTCTTTAAGTTGGTGTAAATCCACCAATACCAAACCATCAATACACTGATTGAAATCGGGATCTACGTTAAAATCAATAAACTGAACACCACCACGTTGGCATAGTTCAGTATATTGTTTATACAAGGTAGGCACGGCTGTGCCCATGCTAGCTAAGGCGCTTTTAAGCTGGGCAAAATCTGCTTTGTAGTCGTCACCACTAAACGACATATTGATGCTATTTTTGATTTGCTTAGCCAATTGGTAAGGCTGGCGAGACCGCGCGTAATTGTTAGTTGCGGGGAAGTAGGTCTGATAAAAATGAATCAGTAAATCTCGTCCTGCTTCTGGCATCGCCGCGCTAATACTCACCGGGCCAAATAGATAACGGTACTGCGGATTCCGTGCTAGAAATGCACCAATACCTAGCCACAAATAGTCTAAACTGCGCTTCCCCCAATACTTAGGTTGAACGAAGCTGCGGCCTAGTTCTATTCCTAATTCAAGAAAGTGACTAGTGTCTACATCATATTCAAACAAGGAATGGCTATACAGTGCATTAATGCCTTGTTCTTCAATTAAACGCTTGGTATCTGCAAAGCGATATGCACCAGCTATCTCGAGTTGTTCAGCATCCCACAATATGAGATGCAGATAATTAGCATCATATTTGTCGGTGTCGGTGCGTCGCCCAGTTCCTTCGCCAACCGCTCTAAAAGCTAATTCACGCAAGCGCCCTAGTTCTGACAAAATCAACGGCTGGGAATTGCCATAACAAATACAAATTTGTTTCCCGTCCGGCGTTTCGCCTATCTTCTCTAACTGCTTTATGGCTTTTTTTAGCGCTAAGCGTTGCTCAGGATGAGCAATAGCGGCTTCAGTGTGAAACAGGCCTTTTTTATTATTACCAATGCGATACAAGTGCTTTTTGATTAACTGCGCCTGAGTGGAACGATCGAGACCACTTAAGCCAAAGCTTTTAACCGGTATTTGCTCGCCAACCACCATTGAGAACACTTTGTTGCGGTGAAAAAATAGTTCTTTCACCAACAGTAGAGTCGATAAAGGACGATAGATAAAAGAACTCAAATAAAACAGGTGACTATTTTTAGCCTTTACACAAATGGGCAGTAAAGGCGTATTGGTTTTTTTAGCGATGCTGACAAAACCTTTGGTCCATTTGCCGTCTTGAACCTTAACCCCCTTTAAACGAGAGACTTCACCAGCCGGGAAAATAATTACCGCGCCTTCTTCATCTAATAAGTCTTTAATCGCATTAAGCTGCTTACGTTGGCTATTGCGACGCATATTATCTACTGGCAGTAATAAGTCATCTAAGGGTTTAATTGCAGAGAGAATTTCATTAGCAACAATTTTTACGTCTTTACGTACTTGGCTAACTAGGTGCAGCAAAGCGAGGCCATCAATGGAACCAATAGGGTGATTAGCCACTATCACTACCCGCCCTTCACTTGGGATCCGCTCACGCTCATTTTGGCTTACTCGATAGCTTATATTGAGCTCGGTAAACACCTGGTCGATAAAAGCAACCCCTTTGAGGTGTGGATGTTTTTCCCCAAATGATTGAAACTCATCTTCAAATAACACTTTTGAAAAAAACCACTTGGCAAGTGAATAACGTCGCGGATGCTGTGACAAACTGGGGTAATGTTGATTAAGTACCTGCTGCGCTGAAATCATTGCTCTCTCCCTCTATTCGCCGTTAGGCTAGAAGTAGAACGTGACAAAGAAGCAACAATTTTATGGCAGTTGTATGACAGGGAATCAGCGTAAAGCTAGAGACAAATATGCTAAAAGCTAAACACTAAAAAGGAATTTACGTGATGATAGGCAGTGAACGCCCCAAGGCCGTTTTATATTTGAATTGTCAGCCCCCTCAGCTGCCGCTTAACTATCAACAATTAGCGCCAGCTCAACTAAGCCAAGAGATTTTGCAAAACAATAATAATAATTGGCGAAAAATACTCACCATTTACGCAAAATTAACGGCACCAAATGAAGATTGGCGAAACCATTTACACACTAAGTTATTGAGCGAAAACCAGATTCACTTTGATGCTAATTTGGTTAAAGAAGCATCAACACACATCATTGCAGGCAAAAATAACTGGTGTAGGTTTGATCATTTGAACGCTAACAAAGGTGAATTAAGTCAAAAAACATGGCTTTTTTTACCGCCCAATATTTATCTCACTCCCTACCCTGATTACCGTCAATTCCCTAATATTTTAATCGAAGAATGTAGAACTGCACTTCACCAAAATGGTGAGGTGCTACGCTAGCTAATTGAATTCCAATAAGTTTAATTTTTTAACGGAATGAGAAATAAAACGAGATCGCTTCAATTGATAAATTCAACAAAAACAAAGCCATAGCTGAATTTAAAGCGCTTAGCTAGCTGTTAGGTTTGACAGTTTAAAATGTGAGCAAGCTGGATTGTACTCATAGCATCATCACCAAGGGAGAGATGCTAATGGACTTTGTTAACGGCGTTGCAGAACAACTTACACCCTCAACATTCCAACACCTAAATCACTACCGTCATCAAGTATTTGTAGAAATGCTCGGCTGGGAACTTGATACCCCAGAAGGCATAGAACAAGATCAATTTGACCGTGAAGACACGGTATATGTCATCGCTCAAAACGACCAACAGCATATTAGTGGCTGTGCAAGACTATTACCCACCACTCAACCTTACTTACTTGAAGAAGTGTTTCCTGAGCTGCTTAATGGCCTTGCATGTCCCAAAGACAATGACACTTGGGAGCTGTCTCGCTTTGCGGCTGTCGATTTTGACAATCACAGCCAAGCACCCACTCAACTTATGTCGAGCGAAGCTTTGGCGTTACTCACCGCATCGATTGAATGCGCTAAGAAACACGGAGCAAAACGCTTAATATCGGTTTCGCCTTTAGGTATTGAGCGAATGCTGCGCAATGCAGGATTTCGCTATCACCGAGCAGGACCACCAAAAATAATAAACGGTTATGCGCTATTTGCCTGCTACATCGATATCACTTAATAGTTGTTCATAGGTGACTCGCGGTAGCGATTTCTGATCGCTGCTGCAGTTGTTGCCTGCCAAGAGAACTGTTCAATCGCCTGCTTTAATAATTGATCATTACGCCTTGGGCTAACGTCAAAGCCGCTTTCTTGAAGCTGTAAATTACTGCGCGGAAGATCTTTTAAGCAGCATTTCATTGCGCCATTCTTCCACACCCAATGCCAGTCCCAACCGATGGTAATAGCGCTAACGCTTTCGAATAACCATTCGGTATAGCCGGTAAACTTTGCATGTTCACTATTAAAATCATCAGCGCTAATGTTATCTAAGCCAGAGATGATATGGCTAAAATTTAGTACGCTGAGTTGTTCAATCGTAATTCTGACTAATCCGTCGTCAGAAGGAACAACCTGATATCTTTCAGAATCGATTACATTCTGTACACTTGCCTGTGTTTTCATAATATTTTTTGTTTATTTGTTTGAACTCTCCCTCATCAAAGCATTCTGACGGCAAGGCTTCAATTGTCAACATTAACAGTTGCGCTATACTGGTTACTCTACAACAAAATGATTATGCTCAATATATGCATAACTAGGAGATGATAGCCCGCTCATGGAAGCTTGGTTAGAAGAACAATTCTGCTTGTTAGAGACTCAAGGTTCTAGCGATGCCTTTTTTAAAGAGTTATCAAAAATTACCAATGCTTTAGGTTTTGATTTTTGTGCGTATGGCTTGCGAGTTCCTTACCCCCTATCTGCCCCTCGTACAGAAATGCTCAATAACTACCCCACCATCTGGCAGCAGACCTACCAGGCCAAAAATTATTTAACGGTAGATCCTACTGTTCATCATGGAATGAGCTCACAGTTGCCGATTGTATGGAGCGACCAAGTTTTTTCTCAAGCGCCTGAATTAATGGAAGATGCTCGCGCTTTTGGATTGGAGTATGGTTGGGCTCAGTCCTCTCGCCAAGCCAACGGAACCGTTGGAATGCTCACATTAGCTCGCTCCGCAGACATGCTTACCCCCGCAGAACTAGAACGTTACCGCTATCAGTTATTATGGTTAACTCAGGTTGCCCACCATGGTCTTTCTTCACGAATTACCACTGAGAAAATAGACATGCCTGATTTAAGCATGCGCGAGTTAGAAATGCTGAAATGGACTGCCGACGGTAAAACCGCTGAAGAAATTGCCACCATTCTTAATATCACGGCTCGCACTGTTAATTTTCATATTAGTCAGGCTATGCGAAAGCTCGATGTAGTAAATAAAACCGCTGCAACAGTAAAAGCCGCCTTAATGGGCATGATTTAAGAGAATAGCTGAACCTAGAGAGTCATCAGCTCTAATCTAATATGCTCAAAACAGCTAGGCTTCAATTGTTAAAAATCAAAGCCTAGTTGGCATTAGCTCACTATACTTTAGCGGTTTTTAACTGGCTTACGATTTCATAATGACTTTAGATTTTCACTCCACACTGTATCAATTTGGCTTAATTGCGGTTTTTGTATTTGCTTTAACGGGGGCTTTAGCCGCTGCCAAACGCGAGCTAGATATATTAGCCTTTGTATTTGTTGGTATCGTCACCGGCATTGGTGGCGGCACGATTCGTGATTTACTGCTACGTACAGACCACATATTTTGGATAGCCGATCCAAGCTACTTAACTGTGTGCATTGTTGCCTCGGTAATGACTTACTTCTTTGCCCATTGGGTAATCAAAATTGACCGCATCTTGCTGTGGATGGACGGTGCAGGCATTGCATTGTTTGCAGTATTAGGCACCAGTAAAGCCTTAAGTTATGAGGTTTCGCCTTTGGTAGCGATATTGATGGGAGTGATTAGTTCAACCCTAGGCTCGGCCATTCGAGACTTAATGCTACAGACCAAGCTAGTGATATTTGAACCGGAAATTTATGTAACAGCCTGCCTGTTAGGCAGTGTTAGTTATGTTGTGCTGGGGTATTTTGAAGTACCAGAGTTAACCAATATATTGCTATCGAGTGGGGCAGCCTTTTTGTTGCGCATTCTAGCCATTGAGCTGGACTTAAGGTTTCCCAGTTTTACACTATCGAAGCTGCAAAACCGGGAAATTCGTAAACAACAACACAAGCCTTAAGCGTGCTCTCCAATCGCATTCACATGGAATACATGCTCTACGCCGGCAATGGCGTCTAACAAGCTTTGGGTGGCAGGCGTGGCAATATCCATCAAGGTATAAGCAATATCGTTACGGCTCTTGTTCAACATATCGATAACGTTAATATCCATGTCTGAGAGCAAAGCTAATACATTGCTGAGTACTTTGGGTACATTATCGTTAGCAAAAGCGATACGGAAGCCCTCAGTGCGGCTGAGCTTAATATTAGGAAAGTTTACAGAGTTGTGAATGTTGCCATTCTCTAGGAAATCAATAAGCTGCCTAGCCGCCATCACCGCGCAGTTTTGTTCTGCTTCGTTGGTACTAGCACCTAAGTGCGGCAGCATAAGTACTTGCGGATGATTCAACAAAGCAAGGCTTGGGAAGTCCGTTACATACTGCGCTAACTGCTGTTGCGACAAAGCGGTTAATAAGGCGTCTTCATCCACAATGCTACCGCGAGCAAAATTAAGTAACACTGCGCCACGTTTTAGCGACGCTAAGTTATCACTATTAATTAGCCCTGTTGTATTTTTGTTTGCAGGTACATGAATAGTGACGTAATCGCTCAGCGCTAATAAATCTTTTAATTCATCAGCACACTCAACATCTGATGACAAACGCCAAGCAGCTTGAACACTAAGTGCCGGATCAAAGCCGACAACCTTCATCCCTAAAGCTAAAGCAGCATGCGCAACTTCAGCGCCAATAGCCCCTAGGCCAATGACACCGAGGGTTTTCCCGGTTAGCTCAGAGCCCACAAAACGCTTCTTTTCACCTTCAACAGTCAGTTGCAAGGCACTGGCATCTAATTCGCTATCAAGGCTATTGATAAAACTAAGGCCCGATGCAATATTTCTAGCACTTAATAACATGCCACCCAACACCAACTCTTTAACAGCGTTAGCATTAGCACCTGGGGTATTAAAAACAACGATGCCCTGTTCGGAGCAACGCTGAATGGGAATATTGTTAACGCCCGCTCCGCAACGCGCCAAGGCTTTAACTTCTGTTGGAAAGTCATAGTCATGTAAATTAGCGCTGCGCAGCATAATAGCGTCTGGCGCAGCTTGGCCCTCGGCCACTTGGTAGCGCTCAGTAAAACACGCCAACCCTTGTTGGTGAATATTATTAATGGTCCGAATATTCGGCATACAGTTTCTCCCTAAACAACAAATCTTGTGTTTTCCGTGACAAACTGCAGCACGAAAATGTATTAATTTTTTACATTACGCTTATAAGCACACCTGCCGATAAGCCCACGCTAGCCATGGCATAAAGCGACTTAAATCTTCTTGCTCTACCGTAGCGCCACACCAAATACGCAAGCCCGCTGGCGCATCGCGATATGCCCCTATATCAAACGCCACCTGCTCTTGGTCGAGTAAAGCAATAATGCTTTTAACTTGATCGCTACTCGCCTTCAAGGTTAGACATACACTGGTATTAGATAAGATTTCGGGTTGTTGAGCTAAAAAGCTAATCCAGTCATTTTCGGCTACAAACTGCTTTATGACTTCGAGGTTTTGTTGGGATTTTTTGATGCTGGCACTGACTCCCCCGAGCGATTCCACCCACTGGAGGGCATCGACATAGTCCGCCACACATAACATCGACGGCGTGTTAATCGTTTCGCCTTTGAATATACCTTCAATGAGTTTCCCTCCCTGGGTTAATCGAAATACTTTTGGCATTGGCCAAGTAGGTTGATAACTTTCTAAGCGCTCAACTGCCCTAGGGCTGAGAATAATCACTCCGTGAGCCCCCTCTCCGCCTAAGGCTTTTTGCCAGCTATAAGTTACTACATCTAACTTTTCCCATGGCAATGGCATAGCAAATACCGCTGAGGTAGCATCACAAATTGTTAAGCCACTGCGCTGCGAATTGATCCAATCACCATTAGGCACAGCCACACCCGAGGTGGTGCCATTCCATGTAAAAATGCAATCGTTGTCAGGATTCGCTTGGTTCATATCTGGCAACTGACCATAGTCACTGCTGTAGTGATTAACCTGCTCCAACTTAAGTTGCTTGGTCACGTCGGTAAACCAACCTTTGCCAAACGATTCCCAGGAAAACAAATCTACCGCTTTCTCGCCCAACAGTGACCACATCACCATTTCCATTGCGCCAGTATCAGAACCGGGAACGATGCCTACACGGTAACCTTCTGGAAGGTCTAATAATTGATGAGTTAACTCAATGGCTTGAGCCAATTGTGCCTTACCAATCTTACTGCGGTGTGAACGCCCCAAAGCATCGTTGTTTAATTGTTCGAGCTGGTAGCCGGGTCGTTTAGCACAAGGCCCAGATGAAAAATTTGGGCAATTGGGTTTTAACTGCGGTTTCATTGACTATCCTTGTAGGTGAATGCCAGTGGCAATAATGAAAATAAGCTAAAGGCAGTATATGCCAGAGTTCACGGCTAGAAAATGACCTAGCACCAGTTTTACTGTCCGTCAAAAACTTCAATACAATCAATGGAAAACCAAACAAAAATCAGAAAGTTAAACGGTAAAAACCTTCATCTCATAAACCTTCTCACTGTTTTAAACGTAAAATTCACCAGATAAAACTTATCAAATAGACAGGGCTTTTCATCGCTAATAAAGCTCGCTACTATCAATCAAATTGTCTTAGAAAGTGAGTATTCACCTGCCTACTCCTCGTTTTTGCCCTCAGTGTGGCCAAACTAGCTTAAAACAGCGAGATGCTAAAAAGTGGGCTTGTCAGCAGTGTCAATTTAGCTATTTTCATAATATGGCTTCCACCGCGGGAGCACTGATCATTGTTGAGCAAGAGCTATTACTGGTAGAACGGGCGATTAATCCTAAAAAGGGATGTTGGGATTTACCGGGCGGTTTTGTTGAATACCATGAAAGCCTAGAGCAAGGTCTACAAAGAGAGCTAGAAGAAGAGCTAGGTTTACTCATTACCAGCCAACAACTGCAGTACTTTGGTTCTTATGCCAATCAATATCGCTATAACGAGGTGCTGTATCATACCTGCGATGCTTTCTTTATTTGCCAGTTAAGCCACAAACCTAATCTACACGCCAAAGACGATGTGGCCAGTTTGCAATGGCACTCTCTTAAAAAGCTGCCTTTTAACAACATTGCTTTTAGTTCTGTTAATCAAGGACTTAATGATTTAGTTAAAAACCGTCCGCAACAGTTTACAAATAATTCACATTAAATTGATTTAGATCGCCCTCCTTTATCCATATATCTACTAAGGTTAATTTGCTTAAAAAGCAAACAACAAGAACTTCTAGCAGGAAGCCACAGAGGGTACAAATATGGACAACCATCCCCGTAGTTCTAGTTTTATCACTGCCATTCTTACTTTGGCAGCAGCCTTGTGCTTGGTAATGTCATTTGCCACTAGCGCAGAACCTAAAGCCTTAGTGCTTAAACCATTTAAACAACTCAGTACGGAAAGCGCCGAATGTGCCGCTTGTCATAAAGAGAAAAATCCTTCCATTTACGCCCAGTGGGGGCGCTCCAAACACTATGGTGCTAACGTTGGCTGTTATGAATGCCACCAAGCGAGCCCTGAAGATAAAGACGCCATTACCCACGAAGGCCAAACCATTGCCGTTATTGTCTCACCTAAAGATTGCTCAACTTGCCACAACCAAGAAGTGGATGAATTTGCCAAAAGCCATCACGCTAAGGCTGCTCAAATTATCGGCTCTTTAGATAACTTCCTCGCAGAAGTGGTAGAAGGCGCACTCACCTTTAACGGCCAATCACCAGCGGCAGTAAATGGCTGCTGGCAGTGTCATGGTTCAGAAGTAAAAGTATTAGAAAACGGTGATTTAGATCCCACCACTTGGCCAAATACAGGGATTGGTCGAATTAACCCAGATGGCTCCTTAGGGGCTTGTACGGCATGTCACCAACGCCACGAGTTTTCCATGGAGCAAGCTCGCCGACCAGAAGC
This sequence comes from Agarivorans sp. Toyoura001, assembly GCF_005405585.1. GTDB lineage: Bacteria > Pseudomonadota > Gammaproteobacteria > Enterobacterales > Celerinatantimonadaceae > Agarivorans. The sequence goes on from NZ_BJEQ01000001.1 coordinate 519,737, forward strand.
CTGTGGTAAATGTCACTTAGGCCCAGATCATCCACAAAAAGAAATCTATGAAGAATCGAAACACGGTATTAATTTCTACGCCAATGTAAATCGAATGAACTTAGACTCGGCCAAATGGATAGTGGGTGAAGACTACGACGCAGCGCCAACCTGCGCCACTTGTCATATGTCGGCAACCCGTGAGCTACCAGTAACTCACGATGTAGGCGATAGAATATCTTGGACACTACGCCCAGCCATTTCTGAGAAGATTGACGCCAAAGCGAAAGCTCAAGGCAAGGAAGTTAAATCTTGGGAAGCCCGTCGTGGCGACATGATGAATGTATGTGAATCTTGCCATACCAAGTCGATGGTTGATAATTTCTACCAGCAGTTCGACTCATTAGTTAACTTATATAACGACAAATTTGCTCGCCCCGGTAAAGAGTTGATGGACATACTGAAGAGCGAGAAAATGCTTACCGAAACAGCCTTTGATGAAGAGATAGAGTGGACATGGTTCTACCTATGGCACCACGAAGGTCGCCGCGCTCGCCACGGCGCAGCGATGCAAGCACCCGACTACGTTCAATGGCACGGTATGTTTGAAGTCGCAGAGCGTTTCTATATTGAATTGGTTCCTCAGTTCCTAGAAACAGTAGAAAAAGCAGAGCACGCAGGCAATACCGAAGGTGCAGAAAAAGCCCGTGCAATACTGGCAGAAATTCTCGACCGACCAGAGCACGCTTGGTTTAGCGGCAATGAGCCCGAAGAGGTGAAAAAAGCGCGTAAAGAAGCGCAAGCATCCTTTAAAGCTCGCTACTTGAGTGAAAGCAAATAGCCACTAGGGGGAGCAGCAATGCTCCCGCCTTATTAAAGAGGATGCTGATATGACAAATAAACAGCAGGCAACTCGGTGGCAACGGCTTTGGGCTTGGCTCAAAAAACCACTCATTATAGGCATACCCATTGGTGTATTTGTGTTGGTACTGGGCTTAGCTTCAGTGCAAGGCAGCTTGGTCTTGTCTAGCACTAATGAGTTTTGTTTTAGCTGCCATTTAAAAATGGATACGATAGTGCAGGAGTACAAAGCATCAAGTCACTATGGGGACGGCAGCAATATCGCCGCTACTTGTGCAGATTGCCATGTACCCCACCCTTATTTTGAGATGCTCAAAGTTAAAATTGCCGCCACCGCCGACATTTACCACATGATGGTAGGCACCATTACCAAGGAAAACTTTGAGGAGCATAGGCCAGCACTTGCTGAGACGGTATGGCGAGATTTTCAAGCTAATGACTCAGCCAACTGCAGACATTGCCACCAGGGGGATAATTTTGATCTATCTACTCAGCCACAACGTGCTCGCTTAAACCACCAGCAAATTGCGGCACGTGGTGAAACCTGCGTAGACTGCCACCAAGGCTTAACCCATAAGCGTATTGTTATAGAATAACGCTATAAATATACTTAAGTCTTCCGAGCATCAGCTTGGAAGACTTTTCTTTCCCCCCCTTTACTCATCCGACCTCGTGTGTTAAAAATTTGTAAAAAGCAAACTAAGTACCCAATGAATCACTATTTTCGCTTGTTAAGCATGTTTATCCGCCATTGGTTTGGCAGCAAAACCCATCAAGATCCTACCGACGACTTTGTTATTTCGCTACGTGCATTGCCCTTAGACTGTGATGCAAATATGCACCTCACTAACTCTCGCTACTTTAGCTTTGGGGACTTAGGTCGCATCGACATGATGCTCAAAACCAAGTTGGGATCAGTTGCCCTACAAAAACGTTGGCTAGGCGTGGTCAACGCGCAATCGGTCACCTATATTCGCCCAATTAAACCCATGAGCAAAATTGAGCTTCATAGCAAATTATTAGGTTGGGATGAGAAATATTGGTATTTTGAACATCGCTTTATTGCCAACAAAACCTTATATGCCAGCATACTGGTGCGCGGAGTATTTTTAAAAGGTAAAAAGCCAGTGCCAATGAGTGAATTACTCGGCTTGGTTGACTATACCGAGGCATCGCCAGAGCTGCCTTTGCGCGTGATTCACTGGAAGCAGCTGCTCTCAACTAAAAAACAAGAGTCACCCGCTTTAGCCTAAGAGGTTTTGCGACGCACAGAGTAAAATGAAAAAACCATCCTTTCTGCCATACTTGAGAAGGGATCGTTTTTGGATTTGCTATGTTGCCACTCAATATCATTCTCACCTTAGCGTTCATTCTCAGCAGCGGCTTACTGAGTGGCACTTTACAAGCTAAAACGATTACTCTCGCCACAAGCAAATCGGTCCCACCTTACATCATTAAAAATAGCCAATCAGGCATTCAACTGGACATCATCAAACAAGCTTTTGAGTTAGCCGGGCATCAGGTCGATCAGGTTATTTTCACCTCAAATATTCGCGCCGAAAAGATGCTTAAACAACAAGCAGTTGATGCCATTGTTAACGCCCCCAATACTGTTCAACATAGTTTTCTCTCCGACCCCGTCATCTTTTATCACAACGTAGCAATTAGCCTGAGTAGCCAAGATGTAGATTTACAACAGATTAGTCAGCTTGCTAAGTACAAACTACTGGCTTTTCAAAATGCAAAGAAGTACTTAGGCGAGCAATATGCTAACGCAGTTGCCCACGCTAAGTCTTATACAGAAGTGGCTAATCAATATGCTCAACTAGAACGTTTATATCGCGGTCAAGTTGATGTAATCATTATGGATAAACGCATATTCTCTTACTTAAACAAGCAACGATTAAAGCAAAAAAAGCCCGTTAAAAAGGTTAGCTTTCATACTATTTTTGAACCCTCCCCTCGCTTATTAGGTTTTCATCAAGCAGCGTTACGCGACCAGTTTAATCTTGGTTTAAAACGACTCAATGATCAGCGAGTTAAAGACTCCGAGTGAGCGATAGCAATAGCCAAACTGGCTAAACCAGTGAAAATATCGCTTTGGTATTACAATTAGAAAAAAGCGTTTATTTTTTACAGTTTACTTGCTGATTTCCAACCTTATTGCGCATAACAAAAAATTAACAGTTTATTAATCACACAAGCTTAAACTAGCAACACCGTCTGTGTTATTAAGGCTTAAAGACATGTATCAGATCACTTTATAGAAATATCACCTTTATTTTAGTTAACTAATAAAAGAAAAGGGTCAAAACTGTCATAAATGACAGTTACATTCAGCATGAAAACGCTATCATAGTAATTCAATCACGCCCATGAGGAAATTTTCGATATGTCCGAAAACCGCTATTCCCATACTTCTAGTAACCGCTTAGTTCGACGTTCTGTTGCTTTGGTTCTTGCTGGAGGTAAAGGCACTCGTTTAAAAGAACTCACCAACAAAGTTGCCAAGCCAGCTGTATCTTTTGGCGGCAAGTACCGCATTATTGATTTCACCTTATCTAACTGCATCAACTCGGGAGTACGAAATATTGGAGTACTCACTCAATATATGGCTCACGACTTGATCATGCATCTTCAATCTGGTTGGCAAATTCTCAATCCTGCACTTAATGAGCGTGTATCCATTATTCCTGCTCAGCAGCGTACTGGAGAAAACTGGTATCGCGGCACCGCCGATGCGGTATATCAAAACCTCGACATTATTGACCATGAGCACTATGACCGAGTATTGATTCTAGGCGGCGACCATATCTACAAAATGGACTACTCACGCATGATTAACTTTCATGCTGAAAACGGCGCAGATGTAACGGTGGCCTGTATTCGCAAACCACTTTCTCAAGCGTCTTCATTTGGCGTAATGGGTCTAGATAGCGAAGGACAAATTGTTGATTTTGAGGAAAAGCCTGAAAATCCCAAATCAGACCCTCACAATCCTGAGCTGGCGCTAGTGTCTATGGGCGTTTATATCTTCAACATGGACGTATTAGACGATGAACTGCGTCAAGGCTTGCTAACCCCTGGTTACTCTCATGATTTTGGTCACAACGTTATTCCAAACATGATTAAGAACCGTAAAGTTTATGGTTATGTATTTGCAGATAAAGGCCACCCAGGCCGCACCGCTTACTGGCGTGATGTAGGTGATATCGACGAATACTTTGCTGCAAATATGGATTTAGTCGACCCTGATCCAGAGCTTGATTTATACGACCGCGACTGGCCAATCATCACCGATCAAAAACAGCGTCCGGGTGCAAAGTTTGTATTTAACGAAGATGATCGCCGTGGTTACGCTACAGATTCGCTATTATCGGCGGGTACCATTGTTTCTGGAGCTAAGGTAAATCGTTCGTTGCTCTCGCTAGACGTGCGAGTGGAAGAACATACCGAACTTGACCAAGTGATCGCTCTCAATGGTTGTAGCATTGGTAAAAACTGTAAAATTCGCAAAGCAATTATTGCTGAAGACTGCGTAGTGCCAGACGGCACTGTGATTGGTTACAACGAAGAAGAAGACCGCCGCCGTTTCACCGTCTCTAAGGGCGGGGTAATACTCGTTGCTTGTGAAATGCTAAAATAAATTATTCAGCACTAGCAAACCGTTACGTTTGCTAGTGCTGTTTATTCGACAAATAAAGTGTCGTCTTCTACCTTACAGTCCACCAACAGTACCACGTCATTACTTAAGTAAGTGCTAAAGGTTTTACACATTATATGGCTGCTTGAGTCTCGGTAAATTTTCGATAGTATTAACTGCTGAGGTTTTACCGCATCCAACGCAACCAAAGCATGAAAGTAAGGCCTGAAACTCCAATTAAAACCCACAAATTGCTCATCTTCAGTAATACCTTGCTGATTGACATCGAAGTTAGGCGAAATTTGGGTACCGTCGGTTTTACAAAGAAAGTACCTAAGAATACCCGCTTGCATCAATTGTGCAGCTAAGCTCACCGTAGATTGCAATTGTTGCAGGGCGTGTTTCAAAGCTAGCACACTGGTTTTTACTTCGGCATTGTGCCTAACGGTTTCCAGCGTTTTCAGACTCTTTCGGTCTAAATAACTCGCGAGTAAGTCTTTTACTTTGTCTTGGCTAAGATCTGGGGCTAGAAAATTAAGATCAGCTTTATGGAACAACCAACCTTGCATGTATTTAGCACCACATTCTACGCCAAAGTGAAACTCTTGCTCAGTTTCTACGCCTTCACAAATTAGCTCACATCCAGCGCGCTGCGCCAAATCAGAAACCGACAATACCACATCGGCGGGCAAGCCTCCTCGAGTGGCATTTTTAAACAAACGCATGTCTAATTTAATAATGTCTGGTTCTAAAGCAATAATACGGTCTAACTGTGACGCGCCGGCACCAAAGTCATCAATGGCCACTTTCAAGCCCGCTTGATGATAAGCCTTCACTACTCGCTTTAAATTATCCACGTTACCGCTAGCTTCAGTAATTTCGATCACTACGCGAGCAGGGTCAATACCTATTTCATCTATCATTGAAATAGTGGGGGTGCACAGTTTGCTACTCAGCATATCGACCCAGTCGGGCACAATGTTAATGGTGAGGAAACCGCCCTGCACCGAGTTAGCAAATTGCTCTAAGGCATTTTTTCGAATGGAGCGGTCAAGATCTCGGCGATTACTCAAGGAATACTGGCTGTTAATAAAAATCTCACCGGCACTCACTACCTTGCCATTTTTGTTATGTGTTCTGGCTAGCGCCTCGTAACCGGCAATTTTACCGGTAGGCAAAAACACAATCGGTTGAAAATGCGGGTAGTAATGGTGCGGATTTAACAGCGGACGGTCTTCGGCTTTTATCGCCGATTTGATACTCACAACCTTATGACTAATATTGTCCAATACCCTCATCCTTGAAGTGTTGAGAAAAAGCTATCGCAAAAAATAAGCGCAAACCGTAGCGACAATTTGCGCTTATTTATGAATAGCTTAGTCGCTACTCCACGGTAACTGTTTTTATCATACGTTTGATTTCTGGTACACATGATCCACAATTAGTACCCGCCTTGCAATGGCTACCCACCTGGTCGGCGCTCTCGCAAGCATGTTCGGTAATCACATCGGCAATAGTTTGCTCGCGCACTTGATGACAAGAACAAACTATTTTACCCAAATCAGGAGCTGGACTAGTGCCCGCTAATACGCCTCGGCGAATATTGTCCGACATAGGTTGTTGTAGTAATGATTCTAACCAAGAACTGGCATTTAGCTGGCCCTTGGCAGTAACACTAAAACTTGAGAACAGCTCACCTTCAATCACTAAGGCTGAACGGTAACGTTGTTGCTCGGTATCAGCAAAATCGAGGCTTTGCAGCTTGCTATTGGTGAGCAAAAACTGCTTCAATTTACTGGCTAACTCCACCGCTTGGCTAGTATCGGCAATACGGTATAAATAGCCATCGCCCAAGCCTTGTTTTACCCAATAGTCTGCGGGTAAATCTTGGCATTGCTGCTTTGTTAATGGAGTTGCCGTTAGTAATACGGCTTCACTGACATAGTCCCACGAGCTTAATTTTACGGGTGTATGTTTCGATTCAGGCTGACCAGAAATGGGGTCAACTGAGCTATCAACCACTTGGCTAACTAAGCCATCACTGGAGTATTGTGCGTTCCAATGAATAGGCATGAATAAGTGCCCAGGTTTTTGCCCTTCACTAATACTTAAACGTACTTTAAGCGCCCCCACTTGGCTGGTTAGGCTCACTACGTCACCATCACATAAACCTTGGTTAGCAGCATCTTGTGGGTGAACCTCTAACAAAGGTTCTGAAGCGTGACTGCTTAACTGCGGTGCCAAACCTGTGCGTGTCATGGTATGCCATTGATCGCGCACACGGCCGGTATTGAGAACCAGCGGGAACGCTTGGCTCAATGGCTGCTGAGTGGTTTGGTTAGTTACCGCAATAAGTTGCGCTTTGCCAGAATCAGTCGAGAAGCGGCCGTCGCTAAACAAACTGCGGTTAGCGGCTTTTTTATATGTGGTAATAGGCCAACGTTGTGGCTCTATTTCATCAAAGGCCTGTTGATCTTTACCACTCAAACCACTGATATTGAATTTTCGTTTACTGTCATCGGCTAATACCCCCGATAAGGCTGCATGCTCACTAAAAATGTCAGCAGAGCTTTGAAAGTCAAAAGCTTGCGCAAAGCCCATTTTTTTAGCCACTTGGCTCAGCAAATACCAATCGGGCTTAGTATCACCCTCGGTCTTAACAAACGCACGTTGGCGAGAAATCATCCGCTCAGAATTGGTTACCGTGCCATCACGCTCCCCCCAACCTGCTGCAGGTAAAAGAACATCGGCGTAACGCGTGGTATCTGTTTCAGCAATACAATCTGACACGACAACTAAGGGACAATTGAGTAAGGCTTCTCTCACCTTTGCCGACTCAGGCAAGCTTACCGCTGGGTTAGTCCCCATTATCCATATTGCTTTAATCTCACCACTGCCCACTTTTTCAAAGAGGTCTATCGCTTTATGACCTGGCTTTTGGCTAAGAGTATCGGTTTTCCAAAACTGCGATAACGCCGCCAAATGCTCTGGCACATAATCTAAATGCCCTGCTAATAAATTAGACAGCGCACCAACTTCGCGCCCTCCCATGGCATTGGGCTGGCCCGTAATAGAGAATGCACTAGCACCCAACTTACCTATTTTTCCGGTTGCTAAGTGGTTGTTAATAATGGCGTTAACTTTATCTACGCCTTGGCTACTTTGATTCACCCCTTGGCTAAATACCGTTACACAGCGTTGATTGTCCGCAAACAACTGGAAAAAACGCAGCAGAGCCTCGGGCTCAACACCGCACGTTTTTGCTAGTGCGGGTAAATCACCTGCATCTTCTACCGCACTCGCTACTGCATTTTCAAAACCCTCGGTAAACTGGCCAATGTATTCGGCATCTAGTTTTCCGTGCTCACTCAAATATGCGAGCAAACCATTAAACAAAGCGACATCAGTGCCGCCATTTAAGGGAAGGTGTAAATCGGCAATGTCACAACTGTCGGTACGACGCGGATCGATCACCACCACCTTTAAGTTGGGGTTTGCTTGCTTAGCGCGCTTTAACCGCTGATAAACGATGGGATGACACCAAGCAAGATTAGACCCCACTAAGGTCACTAATTCAGCATGCTCTAAGTCTTCATAACTTCCTGGAACAATGTCTTCACCAAAAGCACGTTTGTGGCCAGCCACCGCTGAAGACATACATAACCGAGAGTTAGAATCGATATTTGAGCTACCGATAAAGCCTTTAATAAGCTTATTGGCAACATAGTAGTCTTCGGTTAACAATTGGCCGGATACATAAAAGGCCACAGATTCAGAACCATGTTCGGCAAGAGTTTGGCTTAGGCGAGAGGCCACATAACTTAGCGCCTTATCTAGGGGCTCTTTATGACCTTTAATGTAAGCGCTTTGCAAGCGCCCTTCTTTAATCACTGTTTCGCCTAAAGCCGAGCCTTTTGAACAAAGCAAACCACTGTTTGCGGGGTGGGCTTGGTCGCCTCTCACTTCAACCGTTCCGTTATTCGCTACCTTCGCTTCTACGCCACACCCGGTGCCACAATATGGGCAGGTGGTTTTAATCCATTGTTGAGATTGCTGTTGAGACACGCTGTATACTCCTCACCGTATTCATTCGCGAGTCGATGCTCTTCGCCCGCGTTTTATAAGGAATACATAGCAAGAGATGAACCAACAAAAAGCGCTAAAAAACCTATTACTTAAGGAGTAGAAAAAGCAGATATTGGCGCTAAAACCCCCTCAAAAAAACAGTCTGAGATAAACCTTGCACTCGATTGGTGCGAAACATCCCGAATTTGAGCCTTCTTGAATGTGCTAGCAAACCCGCTTTACCAACTAAAGATCTGTAAAATAGGCCTACATTTACGTTGCTCGGCTTTCTCGCACACCACCTCCATACTCTTGCTGCATGCCGCTTAGTGACTTCTACTCACCTTTTTGACAATTTTATTGCGACATCTGCTTGCAAATAAGCAAATGTTAAATAAGATCACCAATTAAGTTAACGGTGGTATTTCAGCAAGTGCTGAATTTGCTGCGCCTCAGGGATGAGTCAACATAAAACGTACAAATATTAAACATTGGGTACTATCAGCCTGGTTATGCAGTTGGCTGTTGATTACCCTTATGCCAGTGATTAACGCGCACAGCTCTAGTGCTGGCGTTTGGCAGTCTATTTGTACTTTAGGTGGCTTTAAACTGGTTCAAGTAGAAGGTGCCAGCGACAACTCACCGCATTCCTCAAAAGGCAATCATTGTTCTTTAAGTCAGTTCAGCACTGTTGGTCATTCGGCGTTTACCCATTCGCTGTATCAACTGCTTGCTTTAGTGGCCATTACCCCAAGCTATTGGCTGGAAACCAGTAATACGCGTTACCTAGTGCAAAGCCCACGCTCACCTCCCACAACATTCTTTACTGATACTTTTTTCTAAGCCAATTTAGTCACTAATAAGTAATCTGAATAGTGTGTATTTGCGCCTTTATTTATAACAAATCGAAGGTGTAAGCAGGCTATTTAGCAGCTATGTAAAGGATAAATGTCATGTTAAGCAAACCTGCTGTACAGACTGAAACACCTCTAAAAACAACAACTAAAAACCCGAAGTTATTTTATTTTGTGGCCTGGCGCTGGCATTTTTACGCCGGCCTATTTGTGGTGCCATTTCTAATTGTGCTATCGCTAACTGGGTTAGTCATGCTTTACGACGATGCCATTGAACAAGCTGAATACTCGCAAATTATAAATATCGAACCTCAAACAACGCCGCTGGCCCCTTCTGTACAATTGGCTGCAGTAGCAGCGCAATATCCCAATACACAAGTAAAACAATACCTCACTCCACCCGCGCCAGATAAAGCCAGCCGTTTTGCCATTTCAAACCAAAGTGATGCGGCTTTATTTATCACCGTTAATCCCTATACCGCAGAGGTATTAGGCGAAATAAATCGAGATGAAAGCTGGTACAGCCTAGCCAACGACATTCATGGCACTTTACTCATCGGTGATACAGGAGACAGGCTAATTGAAATAGCTGCCAGCCTAAGCATTGTATTGCTAATCACCGGCTTATATCTTTGGTGGCCAAGAGACAAAGCCAGTAAAGCGGGCTTTCTAAAAATTCGTTTCAATAGCGGGAAAAGGCTATTGTGGCGTGATTTACATGCCAACATCGGTGTTATTACAGGTGTATTTTTGCTGCTATTTTTGGTGTCTGGCTTATCTTGGGCCGGTATTTGGGGCGGCAAATTCGTAAAACCGTGGAACAGTTTTCCTGCAGAAAAGTGGGACAATGTGCCGCTATCTGAAGTCGACCACAGCAGCATGAACCACAGCCAAAGCAAAGAGGTAGCTTGGAACTTAGAGCAAACCCCAATGCCCAACTCGAAGGCGCAGCTCAATACGCTACATGCAGCTAACTCATTGAATATCGATCAGGTGGTAAACTTTGCTTTAGCCAATGGGTTTAGCCGATTCAGAGTTAACTTTCCTAGCTCTGAGACAGGTGTTTTTACCGTTTCAGCCAATACCATGAGTGGTGATATTAGCGATGCCACCCAAGATAGAACCACCCATATAGACCAATACAGCGGTGAAGTTCTGGCTGAAGCTGCCTGGCCAGACTACAGCCTAATGGCTAAGTTTATGGCTGCTGGCATTGCGCTTCACCAAGGTGATATGGGGTTAGCAAATGTTATTGCCAACACTTTACTATGTGTAGCCTTTGTCTTTATTGCGATATCTGGGGTGGTGATGTGGTGGTTACGCAGGCCTAAAGGGGCGTTGAATCTTGCTGCGCCACCACTGCCACAAAACCTGCCATTATGGAAATCTGCCAGCCTAGTAATGATTGCAGTATCGCTCATGTTCCCCTTAGCAGGCATCAGTTTGCTTAGCGTACTGCTGTTAGATTTTATCTTACTATCTCGTGTACCAGTGCTGAAACGGTTAACAGATTAGGTAAATTAAAGACATAAAAAAGCCAGAGTGAACCGTTGTTCGCTCTGGCTTTTAAGCTCTCATGTATCACTCACTCATTAGCAGGGGTGAAGTAAGTTTTTATCCATTCATAAAAAACCGCTTCAGACAGTTCAGCGTTAGCCAAACTTATAAACTCACCATCTGGGTCTTGGTCTTTATAAGAGAACTGATAAGACACTTGCTCGGGATCTTGGTCATGTAAAACCACAATAATTCGTTTGCCTGATTTTAAGCAATCAATGGTCATAATATCTGCTGGCACGCCATTTTTTCGCATGTTACGGCTTATGCCAATCACCGGGTCAATATCTTTAAAATCTTGCTGAATACGAAAATGCGCCAAGTTAGCCACATCAGAAAGACTGACTAAACGTTGCTCGCTGAGCGATTTTGCTTGCGTGTTTTCCATTACATCACCCCGCGCGCAAAGCTAAAATAGCTTTTAAATCAATTGGCTGAGGGTAAGCGCAAAACTGCGGGTCTTTCTCGGCGATAGCATGAATTGACATACGGTCGGCCAACTCATTCCCTTCAACCCCCACGTGACCATTAACATGTAACACCTGAATCTTGTCTTTTAGCTCTTGGTGGCGTTCAAACATTTCTTGAATAAGTGCTAAGTTCTTAATTTCACCTGAAGCTTTTTTCCATCCCTTCTTCTTCCAGCCTGCCGCCCATTGGGTGACGCACTGAATCGAATATTTAGAATCACATAAAATAGCCACTCGGTTACCATTGGCCAATTCTTGTTTGGCCATGATTAATGCTTGGTTTAAGGCATTTAACTCAGCAGTATTATTGGTCCCCATCGGGTTATACAAACCGTACCACAGCTCAGCCACTTTATTGTTCCGATACAAAGCAATGCCCGATCCCGCTTTACCTGGGTTAGGCTCACAGCCGCCATCAGTAAATATTTTCACTTCTGCCGCCAGTTTATCTATCTCGGCTGCAGTATAGGTTTTAACGGTTTGCCCGGCGCTACGTTTTCTTGCTGGCGCAGCGGCTCCTGAGCTACCACTAGTACTGGCTTTGCCACCAAACGCCGCTTCTGCTTCAGCTTTCGTAGGAAAGGATTTATATCTCGCGCCTGCAAACTTATCGATTTGTCGTTTACAGGTAGGCCAATCGGTAAATATGCCGGTTTCGCGACCCTGCCACACTACGTAATACTTTTTAGCCATGACGAACTCTTTTGATTATTTGCTGGCTAATATACCGAGCAAACGCAGCGCAGGAAATGATTAAGTGACAATACACAGCTCTGCATTGCGCTATTTAGCTCACTATGCTGCTAATTTGAGCAACAAAGTGATCTGCTTAGAGTTAAACATCACAAACTCTATATTTACTTAAGCCCGTTTATAAACAAGCAGTTTCCTTAGGCTAAAGTATAAACATCTTAAGCAACCCATAGAGCAACATGCAGTGTTTGTAGGCTTACAAAAGAAAGCTAATTTAGTCTTTATTTTATCGTCTATTTTATTTTTTAGCGCAGCCATTGCGGGCACTCAATTCGCCACTCAATATTTTGTGGCTCATGAATCTAAAAAAGTAGAGGCGGTGCTCAGCAAAAACTTAGCACTTGTTCGTTCAAAATTTGAAGCCAACATCTTTCAAGATACCTATTTAGCCGACAGCCTTGCCACTGTAGTTACCATAGACCCTGACCTAGCCACTAATCACTGGAAAACCATTGCCCAAAAGTTACTCAACAAAGCCAACTTTGTAAGAAATGTAGGCATTGCTCCTAACAATATTATCTCTATGGTTTACCCACTTGACGGCAACGAAGGCGCCATTGGGCTTGATTTTAGAACCAAGCCAGAACAGCTAAAAAGCGTATTAAAAGCCAAACAAATGAAGCAGGTTTATATCGCAGGTCCCCTGCCGTTGGTGCAGGGAGGAATTGGCTTAATTGCGCGCTATCCTATTTTTTCGGATTACCCAGTGAACAAACAGTACTGGGGAGGCGTGAGTGTTGTGATGGATTACCAGAAAATGATCAGTGATACCGGCTTAGACAGATTTGACGGCGCCAGTATTTCTCTGAGAAAACACACCATCGACGGCGCAGCAGGCGAGGTTTTTTATGGTGAAGAGTCAACCTTCTCACAAGCAGATGTAGAGCACATCATTCGCTTACCCTCGGGCAGTTGGTTAATGGCTGCCAAATTCAATATTGATGAGCTTAAGCACATTCAAGAAACCAAAGATCTATCCAACGCTATTGGCGGCATTGCCACACTGCTGGTTTACTTAATGCTGGTATTGCACTTTTTGCATTATAAACAAGTTCATAAAGCCTCTTTGTTAGACGAACTCACCCAACTGCCTAACCGGCGTTACGTGCTCAACTTACTGGACGAGCTCACTACAAAAAGCATGGTGCGCAACAACTTTGCGCTACTCAACATAGATCTAAATGGGTTTAAGCGGGTAAACGACAGTATTGGACACCAAGCGGGTGACGAATTGTTAAAGCATGTCTCTGCTCAACTTATTGCAAATGTTCGCGGCTCGGATACCGTTGCACGATTTGGCGGAGATGAGTTTGTAGTTGTACTGCGTGGCATAACCAATGACGCCAGCGCGAAGAAGATCATCAGCAAAATTCAACAAGCAGTAGAAGCCAGTGACTTGCTTTGGTACGAACAGCGTATTTCACCGTCTTTAAGCGTTGGCTTTACCTTGTATCAAGGCCAAGAAACCAATGTAAAACAACTCCTATCAGACGCTGACAAAAGCATGTATCAACAAAAAAGAGGATTGAAAGAATAAACCAAGGTGGGAATGTTTATCACAGCAAATAGGCCAAGGGCCGACAGTACTTTAGGCATAACCAGCTATCAAGCTATTAAAGATACCATCGACCCACTGTTAGCTACTCAGGCACTTTTCAACCGTTGGTAAAGCGCATCTTTTAATACTGACCGGTCATGTTTTAGCTTATGCATTGCTTCATCATCAATCGGCCCACCTTGCAGCTCAAGCACTCTAATTTCTTTATCTAAGATATTGTAATGCTTAGTATCTTTAGCAAAACCAGCGTCACTTTTTACCAAAGCAGTAATCGTATCTAAAAACTCAGGGAACTCGTTCACTAAGGAATGATCTTCACCTAACATAAAAACTCCTTTCAAATTAAGGCCACAGAAACTAAAAGCTTAGCTTAAAGCGTAAGAATCTAACAACTAGCGAAGATATAAGTTGTTAAGCCTTACACCAGCTTGACAATTTGCGCTTCAATGGCCGCCAATACAGCCTCAGATTTTTGCTCGTTTAAGGCATCTGAATGAGGTGAGGCGAATTGACCTAGGTCGTTATCAAAATACAGGCCGTGGGCATGGTTAAACTCTTCGCTTAAAGCGGCGCGGCAAAGAATATCTGCACCAATGCTTAAACTGCCACCCGCGATACCGTAAGCATCTTTCACCATTTTGCTGCCTAATAGTGATTTAGGGTTAACCGATACCATCATTGGGCCCTGCGATTTTTGCGCGAGTCCCATCAAGCGAGACCACATAGTCAGCGCCAGCTTACTTTGCGCATAGGCTTCACCATCAGACAACTTACCCTCCCCCGCTAAAGCATTAAGGTTTACCGTGGCTTGTGCCGCCGACGATAAGTTAACCACTCGCCCACTCGCATTCATTAAGGGCAACAACAATGTTGTGAGCAAATATGGCGCAAAAGTATTCACCACAAAACGCAGGTCTAAACCCTCTTGGGTCATGGCATTGGGAACATTAAATACACCCGCATTATTAATTAACACATCCAACTTGGAGTGATCATGACTAATCGCCTCAGCCAGTTGCTTAACAGCCGGTAAGTTAGACAAATCGGCAACATAACCTTGTACCTTGGCACCCTCTACCGAAGCAGCCAAATTCTCCTCAACTTGCTGCAATTTAGTGGCATTGCGCCCATGTAATAAAACTTGATGCCCCTGAGCCAACAACATTTTTGCAGTTTCAAAACCAATGCCGTCGGTAGAGCCAGTAATCAATATCGTTTTTTGCATGGATACATTCCTTAAATAAAGCTGGGAGCAATATTGCTTCAATGCGCTAAAGATTAGCAGCAGTATGAGAAATTGATAATCAGGCGGTTACATTAAACAGTTTATAGAAATAGTTAATAATGTCTTTCTCCACTGCTTGTAAGGCCTGAGAACCGCAGACACGTTCTAGGTTCTCAAACAACTGTTGTTTACATCCCGTAACTCGAAATTGGACAGAAATGAGTCAGGGTATCAATTCAAACACTCTCTATTAGGATTAGTAAAAGTCCTCTACCGGCTCAATCTAGACCCGTAAGCCTATACTAAGGTGCACACTGAGAGGTGGGATCTGAAGGGAGCAAACGGCAAAACTTGGTTGTTACGAACAGAAATCTGATAATAGACCTATATAACTTGGGCAACCAAGCCTTAGATAGAACAGCCCAGTACCTTTGCGGTAAGTTTATGCAAGTAAAACAGCCATAACCAATATGAAGATCGACGCCTTACCTCGGGATTTCTTCTAACCTGTCTCTAACGCGGGTATGTTGTAGGTGTCAACTTAGCAATACCTAAGGCCCATTTGCGCCCTGTAGCAATTTAGAGTTTTATCCTGCAACCTGCCAATAAACAACCATAAACATCAACATTAAAACACAATACCTTAAAATATTAGTTATATATATAATTTAGTCAGTGATTTTAGTTGCTTTTAAACTACCTGTTGTGAATAATACCGCCGATCGTATGGATGACGAATGAATAACTAGCTAATAGTGTTTAAATATCAAGCACTTATGGATAAATAAGCTAATTAAGTCGCTACAAGACTTATTTTCTAACACTTCTCATAACGTATTCATTATAAAAGAAATAATCCATTCTCATCTATGAATGGCTATTCACGATCTACCGTGTTTATCGTCTTCATACACAATAAAAAAGCATTAATTACAAAACGGAGTTGTAATGTTGGCAAAACCATTACTTATTAGCCTCTGCTTAGTCAGTACCTTGGCACATGCAGGCTTGGATTCACGCTCACCAATCTTTACCTTTGGCGGGGAAAATTTTTATGACACCATTGAGCATGAGATTGCATATTTTGGCGATGATCCCTATGTCTTAGTCTTAGACAAAAACAGGAATACCTATGTGGGGGGAGAGACCGGGGGTGAAAATATCAACTTTTCAGCCAATGGCTCCAATCCCAATATGGTGCTGACCAATACCACCCTTCATCCTTACTATAAAGCGTATGAATCTGATGGGTTCTTGACAAAATTTAATGCCGGTGGTGTTGCTCAGTGGACATTTTTAGTCGAGGGGGAAGAAGACGTAGCAGTGCGTGCGGCGGCGACTGACAGAGACAATAATGTCTATATCATTGCTGAAGTAAGAAAAGATATTGCATTTAGTCGCTTAAATCAAGACGGCACAAAAACCCTACTTCACGAACAAACCTATGCTTTAAGCAGACAAGCTTCAGCGGTTATAAAATTATCGCCTTTAGGTAATATTATATGGGTAAAAAATATATGGGCAAAATTACAAAACGACTCAAATAACGATCTTGATAGCGAAATTGATCCCAATACAGTAACTGTTGATGATAGCGGCCTTTATATTGCGGGGAATTTTGAAGGTGAAGTCTATTTTAATCCTGATGATAAATCTGTTGTCGGCAAAAGAGAGGATGGTGATACTTCTGATGAAGCCTTTATCTTAAAGATGAACTTTGATGGTCAATATCTTTGGAGCCGATATATTGGCTCAGATCAAACCGATACCATTATTGACATAGAAGCTGATAATGGGTTCATTTACAGTGTCAGTAAACACAAATCAACGGAAGACGGCACGAGTTTTGATGGTGCATACCAAACAATCTCCCATGCCTCAGAGCCTTCTTATGAAGTCACAGGTTCAAAAGAAGATGAGGATTTCTGCGCTATTCAAAAATTTGATGCCGCTACTGGTGAAACTATTTGGACACAAACAGTTGAAACCGGGCCATCTGTCGAGCAACTAGGTGGTGATTGCGCACCAAGTATGATTGCTGTGGGGGATTCGCTGGTCTCCATTAATGGTAGCTATGACGGTATTCTGGACTTTGATCCTTCTGAGGCCAAGGTCGCAACCAGTGTGAGCAACGCTAACCATAACTCGTTCATTCTTGCCATTAATAAAAACAATGGACTCAAAGAATGGTATGCAACCTTCAATCACCCTGCTGCTGATGATGGCTCGACCAATTGGTCTCAGGTTTATTCACATGATTTAGCCGCCTTTGGTGATTCTATCTATTTTGGTTTTTCTCTTCGCAACCGAGGTGGCGAGACGGATCGATTACAAGTAACAGGCGATGCAAAAAATGTCCAAACATGGGCCAATGAGATCGTAACCACTTATAGCCCCAGCCCTACGACATTAATTCAAGACATTGCCATCGTTAAACTCGACAAAGAAGGCGATGCCAAATGGATACAACAATGGAACGGTGATCTTAGCTATAAAATCGTTCGTGCCTTCGCAACATCCACAACGGGTGAAGTGATTATGAGTGGTCAGTTTACCGGTTCGATGGATATTGACCCAACACCAAGAACAAACAATGTAGAGACCATTGATTATAAATTGCACAACAGTACAAACGGTAGAGATGCTTTTGTGGTTCGACTCAATGCTGACGGTAGCTATGATGAATCTGTGCCTGTTAATAATGCACCAGTCATTGTTCATGCCGAAGAAACACTGCCACTAAACAGCCCTGATGTCACGCTTGATCTATTAGCACACGCTTCGGACGTTGACGGTGATGAAATCTTCATTGACACGGCAGTTGCGGAGCATGGCAGTATTTCCATTGTTGATGGTGTTGTTACCTACACTCCTTTAGCCGACTTTGAAGGTGAAGATATCATTACTTATACCGTTTATGACTCAAACGGAGAGAGTACTACAGGCACCCTTAAACTAATTATTAGCTCAAATGTTAGCAGCGAAACTATAATTTCAGGCGGCTCTACGGGGTTATTTTCCTTAACTCTACTTGGACTTTGTGGTCTCTTTCGTAATAAAAAAAAGGTGTTGCCTAAAGCTATCTTGTCACTTTTCCTTGCTGTATCTTTGCCCTCTCATGCAAAAAATGGTTTGGACAACACGACGGATCATGGCTGGTATGCCAATGCAAACCTTGGGTTAGCAACAACCCATGACCTAGATAATGTGGGCACAGCAATATCAAACAGCTATGGATCTGCTTCCAATATTGATATTGATGACAATGGTGTCAGTGGTTCTCTTTATCTTGGCTACCAAGTGACTAATCATTTTGCAGTTGAGTTTGGCTATTGGAACCTTGGCTCTCGTGAAGTCTCTTTTGAGCAAAATAGCAGTGATAGCGATAGCTATTTAGATCAAGCACAATTTGGTTATGTTAGCTCGGGACATGGTGCTCATCTTAACCTCATTGGTAAAACTGCGTTGACTGATAAGTGGCAAGTAGCAGCAAAATTAGGCTACTTACAATGGCAAGCAGATTACGATACTAAAGTTGCAGGTGAGAAGCTAAAGCGCACTCAAACTCAGGGAGGGGATCTCACGCTAGGCTTGGGACTCGGTTATCAGGTGTTATCCAATGTTGAACTGCATCTAGACTATAACTACGTTTCACTTAAAGGTAGTGAGATCACTGAAGTGGCATTCGGAACTCGATATCACTTCTAGTTATTAACAAAATTTTAGCAAGACGTGTGTAACGCAATAAAGAAGTCCTGTTCATTCAGTTTGAACAGGGCTTTATTCTTTTACTATCAATACTTAATCAGCACCTATTTTTGCTGAGTACATTGACCTCGCTGGAAGATAGAACCTTTTGATTGTACGTCATAAGTATTAAGATTCAGCAAAGATGAGTTAGGTTGTGCACTTTGTATACTCACCAACTTCAAAGTAATAAAACTAAGCCAAACGAGTTATAAGATCCCACCATAATGGCGAGAAACCATCGTAAATAGATAAGCTCTTGATCTATAAGAATTACATCCGATTGTAAAAAATCGCACTGTAAGTAAAACCTACAGACCCCCATATAATAAGTGCAAAAAAACTTGCTACCACCCAATATACGAAATATCATATATACGATTTTTCACATATTTGGTCTTATTCATGTTGTCTGTGTTGTTTTTGTGTACTGCAAATGCTGCTCGCTCTCAGTTAGCAGAAGCGATAGTTAACCAGCGTTACGCTAAGCACTTTATAGCTTACAGTGCCGGTACGCACCCCAAAGGGATTGACCCGCGCACTCTTACGCTACTAACACAACAAGGCTTGAGTGGTAAGGCTTTAAGCAGTAAAACCATTCAACAGCTAGAGAATCAACTGCAGCGGCAAAAAGGCCAACCTGTGCTGTTTAACTTTATTATCACTTTGTGTGATAGCGCCAAACAAGAATGTGCCCTACTGCCTAATGATGCGGCAATTTTGCATTGGAATTTACCTGATCCTGCCGCAGAAAATGGCGATGCTTTATTTGAGCAAGTCTTTGTTGAATTAGAGTTGCGCCTTGCAGAGTTTGTGCGTTTTAACCACAACCCTGCAGCAGCCTTACAAATAGCCCCTATCGATGTATTTAAGCAGTTTAGTGACAATACTCGGCTACAGATTTTAATGCTGATTGAAGATGAACAACGCCTTAGCGTTAATCAGCTATGTGTGGCTCTAGAAGAAAGCCAACCTAAGGTTTCACGCCATTTGGCGCTGCTAAGAGACTGCAAATTGCTGTCTACCACTCGCAAAGGTCAACAGGTTTTTTACCATTTAAATCCACTGCTACCAAAGTGGGTAGCACAAACGCTGTCTACCACTCGCGTGGCAAACCCCAGTTATATCAACCAGCCAATTACTCGAATTAGAGAGTTGGCTAATCCCAATTTAACCACCCCATTTGTTAATCAAGATTAAGGTACGTTTATGTCTTCACATCCTGTTTTTGCCGTTGATGTTAGCGATAGCGCTCAATTATTGTTAACCCCTTGCCCGGGTACTAAAGGTGTAGATTTATCTACTTCACTGCAGCAACTTTGCTATAAAAATAGCCCTGCACTTATCACAATGATGACCAAGCAAGAGCTGGCAGATAACAACTTAGATGATTTACCAAAGCATGCCGTTACTTACGATATGCAGTGGTTTCATTTACCACTGGCCGACGACACCGTTCCCGATGCAGCCTGGGAAGAACAGCTTCAAACCTTACTGCCGCGCTTTTTACAACTGCTAAACAATGGCATGAACCTGACAATTCATTGTAAAGGCGGCAGCGGCCGCACTGGCATGTTAGCCGCGCGCATTATGTTAGCCATGGGTTTTGAACTAGACGACGCCATTGCAAAAGTTAAAGCGCAACGCCCTAACGCCTTCACGGTTCCCGCACAACTTAGCTACATTCAGCAATTCGCCAAATAGGACCACCTTAAATGACGATTAAAGTAGGAATTAACGGCTTTGGCCGCATTGGTCGCTTAGCGCTACGCGCCGCATACGACTGGCCAGAACTTGAGTTTGTAATGATTAACGATGTTGCGGGCAATGCCGAAACACTGGGCCATTTACTCGAGTTTGATTCAGTACAAGGGCGCTGGCACCACAGCGTTGAGCACAACGCCGAAGGCATTGTGATTAACAACAACACCATTAAATGCTACCAAGAAAAAGACTTAAGCAAAGTAGATTGGTCGGGCTGTGATGTGGTACTAGAGTCTACCGGTGTTCACCGCTCTAAAGCCAAATTAGCACCTTACCTAGCCCAGGGCGTGAAACGTGTTGTGGTATCTGCGCCGGTTAAAGAAGACGGTGTAGCCAACATTGTTGTGGGGGTGAACGACGATATTTTTGAGCCTAGCCAACACCAAATTGTTACTGCCGCATCTTGTACCACCAACTGTTTGGCGCCAGTAATTAAGGTGATTCAACAGCACTTGGGCATTGAGTCTGGCTGCATGACCACCATCCATGATTTAACCAATACCCAAACCATTTTGGATGCACCGCATAAAGACTTACGCCGCGCCCGCGCTTGTGGCATATCGTTAATACCTACCACTACCGGCAGCGCTAAAGCAATTTGCGACATTTTCCCAGAGTTAGACGGCAAGCTAAACGGACATGCTGTACGCGTCCCCTTAGCCAATGCGTCTCTTACCGACATGGTATTCACTCTAGAGCGTGATACTACCGCTGAAGAAGTAAACAGCTTATTTAAACAAGCAGCCGAAGGCGAGCTAAAAGGTATTTTGGGTTACGAAGAAAAGCCGCTAGTTTCTATTGACTACAAAGGTGACCAACGCTCTAGCATTGTAGATGCGCAATCCACCATGATGGTGGGCAAACGCATGCTTAAAGTGTATGCCTGGTACGACAATGAGATGGGCTACGCAACCCGCACCAGCGAGCTTATTCGCAAAGTTGGTTTAGCAGATAAAAGCTAGGACCTGTTGAACCTTGCTGATGTTTTTTGCAGCAATTTATTAGCCATTTAGGCAAGGCAGTGAGTGTGAATTTAAGTGGGCTTAATAATCACTCGCTAACGCTGAATAAATGGCTAATAAATGCTGTCCGAAGGGTTCAGATAAGCGAACTTTACTCTTTGTTGAGCACTTCTCGCTTAGCCCACTAGGCTTCAAAGTGCTCGCCGCAATTAAAGCCCGCTTATCTCGAACAAAATTTCAACACCAAAGATCAACAGGCCCTAGGCAAACATGATAAAAGCACTACCTCAACAACTTAAACAATACCTATTAGTTACTTTTAACTATTGGAACTTCACCATTACCGACGGTGCATTGCGCATGCTGGTAGTGCTGTATTTTCACCAGCTAGGTTATTCGGCGATTGCGATTGCCATGCTGTTCTTGTTTTACGAGTTTTTTGGGGTAGTAACCAATTTAATTGGTGGCTGGTTAGGGGCGCGTATTGGCCTTAACCACACCATGAACATTGGCTTGGCCATGCAAATTGTTGCATTGTTGGCATTGGGTTTGCCCTCTGCGTTTTTATCTATTCCCTTAGTTATGGCAGCGCAAGCCTTGTCGGGCATAGCTAAAGATCTAAATAAAATGAGCGCCAAAAGCTCCATTAAAGGCTTGGTGAGCGGCGACCAACAACATAGCCTATACAAGTGGGTGGCTATTTTAACGGGCTCAAAAAACGCCCTAAAAGGCTTTGGCTTTTTTCTAGGTGGTGCGCTGCTTAACTTAATTGGCTTTCAGCTATCGATGCTGGCCATGGCGGCGGTATTGTTTGTGGTGCTGCTATTAAGCTTAAAGCTGCTAGAAAAAGACTTAGGCAAAGCCAAAAGCAAACCTAAGTTTTCGCAAATATTCTCTAAAAGCCCACAAATTAACATTCTGGCAGCGGCACGTTTATTTTTGTTTGCCGCTCGTGATGTATGGTTTGTCGTCGCCCTACCGGTATTTTTAAGTGCAAGCTTAGATTGGTCGCACATACAAACCGGCAGTTTTATGGCTTGCTGGGTGGTGGCCTATGGCGTGGTACAAGGTTTTGCACCACGAATTACAGGCAGTAAATCAGGTAAAGTGCCAGGTCGCTCTTCGGTTCTTAGTTGGGTACTAATACTCAGTGCAGTCACTGGTGTACTCGCTTACCTCATTCAACTAGGCTGGCAACCACAATTAACGATTATTGTTGGCTTGCTAATCTTTGGATTAGTGTTCGCGGTTAACTCGTCGCTGCACTCCTACCTAGTGGTAAGTTATGCCAGCGAAGACGGCGTATCTATGGATGTAGGTTTTTACTACATGGCTAATGCCATGGGCCGCTTGCTTGGCACAATACTGTCTGGCGTAGTGTTTCAAATGGCCGGGTTAGCCGCTTGTTTGTGGGTGAGCTTTGGCATGCTGGTAATAACTAGCGTGATTAGTTTAGCCTTACCCAAAAGCCATATTGAGCAGGCAATATAGCCTGCCCCGTTTACTTAGCTATACAAACACTCATCGCAAGGAGTACCAATGGATCATCAGCAATTTAATCAGTTTTGTGGAGCTTTGGTCGCCACCACTTACGTGGTGCAATGGGGAGGGGCGCATGTATGGAAAGTGGGCGGCAAAGTGTTCGCCATTGGTTTTACCTTAAAAGAAGATAAGCCAGCATTTACCTTTAAAACATCCGATCTTAACTTCGACTATCTATCTGAATCAGAAGGCCACCGCCCTGCCCCTTACTTTGCCAGCAGGGGTATGAAATGGATCCAACAAACCGATACATCCAGTGAGTTAGATGAAGAACTTGAATATTATCTGTCGGAATCTTATCGGATTGTTGCCTCAGGGCTGACCAAGAAGAAACGCGCGGAGTTGGGTATTGAAAAAAAGTAGACGACCAGATTTGATGACTATGACTTTGATTTAAACATCGACAACAACTAATCCATAGTAGCTATTGATGCCATAGTCTCTTGTTTTGTTGCTTGACTACTTTTCTGCTGAATAAGGATCTTCAGCTAAAAGATACGCTCTCAAATCTGCTTTATGATCTTGAGACTTTAACCAAGAACGCATTTCTTTCAGCTTAGCGTATGTTTCATTACCAAATTTAGCTTCATAAATATCAGAGAAGTTTTGTTTTGCACTGTCTTTACGAATATTGCGCTGCCAGTTTTGTGTGACTACGGCATTTAAGCAACCAGCTAATCCCTCACTCTTTAATAACTCCCATTCACCTTTATCTAACCACAACCCACCAACAACAGAACTGTAATCAATTTTATGTTCATTTTCAGAAGATACTCTGAATTTTCGCATTATTGTTCCTGAAGACGGACACAGAATTGCTTTTTTGGTATCTGTGATTTCTGATTCTTCAATCGAGATATCTTCAGAAAAGTTGTAGTCTTCGTTCCTTTCTTTCCAAGAAACATAATCTTCAATTAAAACCCAGTTTCCACCACAATTTGAACACGTATGTGCTCGAAACTGGCCATCAATAAAACTAGGAAATAAAGCTCCATTATTACAACTTGTACAATTCATAACTTTCCTTAAACCTTAATATCTAATCTGAATTTTGATAACTGCATAACTGTTTATTAAGAGGAAAAATTTCTTGTTTAAACAAAGGCCCTTTCCTCTCAACACACATTTATTGGAAGTGAGATTATCATTTTTTTCTCGAATCATCAGCTACCTAAGCCAAGAACTGACAATAAACTTAAGAAGAAATCAGATGTTTGTAGAAACAAAAATTGTAAAGTGCTGCGTCGAAAAACCAGCAAAAAATCTCATTTAAGAATAAAACTAGAAGCAACTTAGGCTATCGCTCGTACGCGTAACAGCTTTTGTTTAGCAAATTGCTAATAGCACCTTACCTGCGCTTATTACCCTTTTTATTTGATGACTTACCACCGCGCCCTTTGCCCTTGCCTTGCGGCTCTGGGTCGGGTTCAAAGTTGCCATATTCGTCGTCATCTGCTGAATGTGCAATAGCTTTTGGTTTAGGAGCAAAACCTTTAACAATTTCTCCCGATAGCTTACGGCCAATTAAGGATTCAATAGCGTGTAAGCGCTTGGTTTCTTCTTCACAAAACAATGAAATGGCCACCCCCGAGTTGCCAGCACGGCCTGTGCGACCAATGCGGTGTATGTAGTCTTCTGCCTCGTAAGGGAGATCGAAATTCACCACACAAGGCAGTTGGCTTACATCAATACCACGAGACGCGATATCAGTAGCCACCAGCACTTTTATACTACCGCTTTTAAAACCTTCTAATACTTGGGTTCGAGCATGTTGGGTACGATTTGCGTGAATAGAGGCAGCGCTGATTCGGGCCTTTTCTAACTGAGTAACCAGAGCGTCAGCACCCACTTTAGTGCGGCTAAAAACCAAGATTTGTCGCCACTTATTCTTTCTTATCAGGTGTATTAACAACTCACTTTTTCGTGCTTTGTCTACTGAATATAGCCTTTGTTTGATTTTATCAATGTTGCTTTGTTCGCTGGCCACTTCAATCAACTGCGGATTGTTTAACATGCCTTTGGCAAGTGATTTAATCTGTTTAGAAAAGGTGGCAGAAAACAGTAAGGTTTGGCGTTTGCTAGGTAGCAATGTTTGTATGTGGCTCATTTCGTCAATAAAGCCTAAATCTAACATGCGGTCAGCTTCGTCTAGCACCAATATTTCTAGCTGGTCAAAGCTCACTGCTTGTTGATTATAAAGGTCGATTAAGCGCCCAGGTGTGGCAACCAATACATCGGCCCCTTCTTGCAATTGGGCTTTTTGCGGTTCTATTCTCACGCCCCCAAATACAGCGGCGGCGCTAAGGTTCATGTATTGGCTGTAGTTTTTTACACTCTCCGCGACTTGAGCTGCTAGCTCGCGCGTTGGTGTTAGTATTAAGGCGCGTATATGCTTAGGCTGCGGTTGAAACCCGCCTGCTAACAGCTGTACAACCGGCAATGTAAAACCCGCAGTTTTACCCGTGCCTGTCGACGCTATTGCCATAATATCTTGTTGCTTAAGCGCTGCCGGAATGGCTGCGGTTTGTATCGGTGATGGCTTGGTGTAACCGAGTTCGGCGACGGCTTTTAATAGTTCATCAGACAAGCCTAAGGCACTAAATGACATAAACAACCCAGGGGTAGAAAGGAGAGAGCCTATGATACGCGCTATGTACTAAGTAGGTTGCACTATTTTCATTCGCAAGGTGGCTTATCCATCAAAGGCGGCCGAGGCCGCCTTGTTCATGTGCTTATGAATTTATTTTTCTGTTAAAGACTTGGTAAAGTTAGCGTTCGGTGTTGGGTTCTCGCCCAATACCACTCGTGCAGGCTCACTTGTGTCAAACATTTCAAAGCTGTAGCTTTCTACCGCAAAGGTATGCGCGCGGTCCAACATTATGGTTTTGTTGGTACGGTCGGTGAACACGGTCCATAAGCTGGGGAAAGTAGCATTATCGGCGTAGGGGTCTTGTTCGTTATAGCCTGAGAAAATAGTTGCTTGGGTCGCCTTCATCGAGACAAGCGCTTGTTGGCTGTCGGTAACACCACGCTGGTATAAATCTTCAGTGATTAACTTGGCACGTAAACGACGGTCGGAAGCACGAATGGTGGAATTTGGCTCTACTTGCTCTTTGTCTAAGTTTAAGTGGAAATCAAAAGCTGGGTCGTTGCTCATATAGCTGGCGCCGTGCTCGGTATACACTTTCATTTCACCGCCAATGTACTCTACTACCGCTACATCACCTGTGGCATCCACCAGCTGGTAATGCACCGGTGGGTATAAGGCTTCATTTTCATGACCTGGAATGCCGGTAATGCCAGTAGGAATAACATCTACCGCTTTTAAGCCTTCTAGCGCTTCGGCCACGCTAGCAAAGTTATCTAATACAAAGTTAGGAACTTGGCCAGCATCTACATTTGGCGTGCCTGCAACATCTTGTTGAAACTCGGTGCCAGCAGCAGTACTTAGGTACAAAATACGCGCTTCAAGGCCTTCCTCATTGATGCCTTCTGCTACCGTTGCATCGGCGAATGATTCAATTTTAATAGCGGCGTATTTGGCTTTAGTGCTTACTCCATCGGTGTCGCTGTAGCTATGTTCCATGCCACGCCCCTTGCCTACCACAGTGGCGTTGTCGTAGCCGTTCCAATCCATAGTGCGAACAGTAACTTGTGCTTCGCCGTTGTGATAAGCCGCAGTAGTACACGCGTTGGCTGTTTGCAAGATGCCGAAAGTTGACGCTGCGATAGTTAGTGCAATAAGTGTTTTGTTCATCATTTCACCCTTGGTTTGTTGAGTCTGCATTTCGTTGATGGGTGTAGATTAACGAGGAATATAAGAAAGCAGAAACCCGCACCTATAAGTTTAAGTTATAGGTTGATTTGAGTGTTATAAGGAAAAATAGCTATCTTAAGTAATTAATCAGTTAAGTTCTAAGTATTTGCTATTGTTAATAGTCTCTAATGAATCTATTGCTAGGTTTGATGTTGGAATGATGACATTAGTAATAATGGGTAGGGATTGGGTTAATGGTAATAGATGATACAGCCTTTCAAAGAGTAAAAGGATTTACTCCACAAGCGTGGTCAATAAATCTTGATACAAACCAATTCAACTGCCCACAACAGCTTATATCAACACTGGGCTACCCAAATCAGACCATTCTCACCCTATCTCAACTATTCGCTGCCTTTGAGAAAGCACAACTAACGCAGCTAAAAAAGCACATCAAACTGGCTTTAAAAACCGGCGAGTCAATCATTCAAACGGCGGTACTTAACGCCTATCAACATCGCTATATTGCTGAAATAGTTATTGATGGGTCAACGGCAGATAATAAAGAAGTCACCGGAACAATAGAGCTAAAACAATACTTTCTCACTAAGCAACAAGAGCTGGAGTTTCTTAAAAGCATATTCAACAAATCGAATGAAGGGTTCATGATTGCGGATGTAAACCATACCATTCTTAAAGTGAACCAAGCGATGTGTCGCAACACCGGCTACCCCGAACATGAGCTGCTAGGCCAACCCGCAGCAATAATGAAAAGCGGCCGCTATACCCAAACCTTCTATCAGAAACTTTGGCAACATGTTGACCAACATAAGATTTGGACAGGTGAGCTACTGGCCAAAACTAAACTTGGTGAAGTGTATGCTCACGAAGCTCGAATACAGCGTATAGACTTGCCCGGCGATACCCATGTTTACGTATCCTCTAGTCACCGTTTAGATACTGCAACAGACCTTTGGGATGAAGATGATCCCAATGGCAGTACCAAAGTACATGTGCCCGACAAAAATGCCTTTACGAAAAAGCTCAACGCTGACTATCAACAACTCGGAAACGAAGTCACCATTATTTGCTTAGTGTTTAACGTCTCCCTCGCCCAAACCGCTAGCTCAATGACTCGCCAATGGCTTATCGCTCAGCGCTTCAGTAGCCTGGTTTCGCAAGGTCACCTTGGAATACTTAATGCCAGAATGTTTTCTGCATACTGGGTGGTACCTAAAAAAATGGAAGACATTGAAACCACTTTAAAGCAAGCAATGAAAGCCCTTGAAGGAAACAACAGCAATGAAGATATAGGCTTATCTGCCACAGTGAACGGTGGTGTATCGGTACTGCAAATTGATGCGACTTCACCGATTCAATTGCTAAGCCATGCCACTCAGGCACTCATTGCTAACCCTCAAGATAATGGATCGTCCTTGTATTATTTTGACCGACGCTTAGCCAAGCGTTTCGACAGAAAGTCGATTTTAGCTGCTTTACTCAAGCAAGCATTAACAGAAAATAAAATAGAAGTTTATTATCAACCCATTGTCGCTACACCCTCGCTAAAAATAGCGAAATTTGAAGCCTTGTTTAGAATCAAGTTAGACACAAAAGTCCCTTATAATGTGCAAGAGCTGATTGAAATTGCTGAAGAATACAGCTGGATAGACCAAGTTGACGCTGCAGTAACAAAACAAGCTTTAAACGATTTACCCATTTTACAAAAACACTACCACAGCGCTAGGCTAGGCATGTCGATCAATCGTTCAGTGGTAAATGACCGCGTTTCACACTGTTGTTTAGAAGACACCTTAACTATTTTTGAGAATAGTGGTATTGACTTGAGCCTAATCACTCTTGAGCTTACCGAGTCTGCCTATTTTGATGACTCTTACTACCACTCTGAATGGTTAGATAAGCTAAAAGCACATAATATTGCGATTGCTCTCGATGATTTTGGAACAGGATATTCTTCATTTTCCTATTTGCGGCAAATTCCGGTAAATATAGTTAAGATTGACCGCTCCTTTGTATCAGGTTTAACCGAGCAGTCGAATGAGTATTCGATGATAGATATGCTCTGTAAGCTCACCCATAAAATGGGCGGGCAAGTCATTGCAGAGGGCGTAGAGACAAAAGAGGAACTCTTTTTACTCTCTAAATTAAATGTGGATATGTTACAGGGTTATATTTTTAGTAAGCCTAGAAGCCTGCAAGATATACTGGCTGATGGTGAAGATAATATTTACCCGCAGCTGACTCAGTATGTTCACAAAGATGACATTGTTAACGCTCAAACCATAATGCAAAGAGAACTCCCCAAAGTTGGCCCTGACGACAAACTAAAAACTGCACTTGAAAAGCTTAAAAAGCATAATTCAAAGTACTTATTAGTTACCGAGAAAAGTCGATGTATTGGGGTATTGCATCAAAGCGATGTAAACGCAGCCGTTAGTCCCTACCTAAATACTAAAGGCGAGCAGAATCGAGATTTAATGACCTTAAACAAACGGGTTCACCAAGTCATGCATAAAGATCATTTACCTGTAGACATGGATACATCTTTTGAGTTGCTACTCACACAGTTCATAAGCAAACCTAATACTGTCGTAGTGGTAGAAGGAGCGAACGGCGTCTGCTTAGGTGTTATTTTGCTAGAAGATCTATTGGTGAATCACCATCGCTTCGTTAATCGCGAACACTAAGATATATCGGTACAATTCATCATAAAAACTTTGCCGCAGAGCCCTTTTTATCCACTAAACTATTCAAAATTTGGGTACACTTACTGCATTGTCACCTTTTAAATAGTAACTGCGATGGATTATTTAGCCTTAAACAAAGCCGCTTGGGATAAACGTACCGAGCTGCATGTAGATTCTGAGTTTTACGACGCGCCTAGCTTTATCGCGGGCAATAGCTCGCTTAAATCTATCGAGCTAGATCTAATGGGCGATGTAGCGGGCAAAAAACTGCTGCACCTGCAATGTCACTTTGGTTTAGACAGCCTTTCTTGGGCACGTTTAGGCGCAGAAGTCACAGCGGTAGATTTATCCAGCGAAGCGATTAACCAAGCCAAAGAGCTCGCCCAGAAAACAAACTTAACGGCCGAGTTTATTTGTGATGATGTTTACCACTATGGCGAGGAAACTAAGCCTATTCATGATTGGGTCTTTGTCTCTTACGGGGCGTTATGCTGGTTACCTGATATAGACCAATGGGCGCAAGTAGTGGCCAATAGCTTAAAGGCGGGCGGCAAGTTGTGTTTAGCCGAGTTTCACCCAGTACACGACTTAATTAGCGGTTATGGCTATTTTCACCGAGAAGACGCAGAT
Source organism: Agarivorans sp. Toyoura001 (assembly GCF_005405585.1). Taxonomy (GTDB): domain Bacteria; phylum Pseudomonadota; class Gammaproteobacteria; order Enterobacterales; family Celerinatantimonadaceae; genus Agarivorans. The sequence continues at coordinate 549,812 of NZ_BJEQ01000001.1, forward strand.
TTAGACGAAGAAGGCACCTACACCGAGAACGATGATGGCGAAGTAAGCCCTATGTTAACCTGGGGTCACCCTGTATCAGACGTAGTGAATGCATTAATAAAAGCAGGCTTGGTGATTGAGCAGCTGAATGAGTATGACTATAGCCCTTACAACTGTTTTGAGGGTTTAAAAGAACGCCAAAGCGGTGAGTTTATTTATGAGCACGAGCATTACGAATCACCTTTGGTTTATAGCATTGTTGCCAGCAAACGCTAGGCCTTGTTAAAGCAATTCAAACAAAAGGCGAGCTGATTAGCTCGCCTTTTTTTATTGGCTACATCTAGCGTTTAATCGTTATCTTTAATGGTGACCCAAGTACTAGTTATATTGCCTAGTGCCGTTGGGTAAGCACCGAATAACAGTACCTTAAAGCGCTCCTCAGCTTCGCTGCGGCGATCATCAACGATGCGAGCTTGAACGTTTTTAGCACCGCTTTCACCTTCATTCCAAGTAACTCGTTGAATAAACGGTGCGCGGTAATCACGCCAGCTAGCAGAAGACGGCAGGACTAATACCCAAGCACTGGTCTTGCTAGTGGCTTCACCATTAAGCACCACTGGAATATTTATGCTGCCAGCGGCTTCGTCTACTTCTATTTGCGCTTGCGCCATAGACACTGTTAACGCGGTAGCGTCGTCAATCAACAGCTCTACTTGTGATACGGCCAATTTAGCAGAGCCCTGTTCAATACTTAGCATTAGGTAGGCCGTTTCTTGGCCCTCTGCCAATTCATCGGCATAGGCAGCAAGGCTAAGCGTTTGGCTGCTCATGTCGTCTGCCCCCCAAACAAGCTCCCCGCTTACTAGCGCTAAATCGCTAGCATCGGCATTGCCTGCAACAACTTGGTAATTCACCACTACTTCACCAAAATCACCCTCTAGGCGCTCAAATACTAATGAGCTTGTGATTCCTTCAACCAAGTTGGTTTGAGCCGCAACACTAATGGTACCTGCGCTGCGCATATCTAGACTAATCACCACAGGATCATGGTCTGATGCGCGGTAAGCATTTGGGGCGTAAAAATTAGCCAATTGCGCATCTGATTTGTATTCAGTGTTGTAATCCAGGCCTGTAGGTTCGTCGGCATTAATGTGCCAATCGGTGGCATCTAATACCCGCGCCGTTAAGGCCGCATCGGCTAAAGCATGGTCTAAGCTGCCGGCTTCTTCATCGTAATAGTATGAATAGCTGTTGGCTTCAAACATTGGAACTAGGTTGTTAAAGCCTGCAGCTTCAAAGGCTAACATGGGGTCTTCTTTGGCGTAGGCGTTAAAGTCTCCTAAAAGCAGTACATTTTGTTTTTCGCTAAAGAACTGGCTTAGAGTTTGCGCAGCTAAGGTTCGTTGGCCGTTACAGTTACCTTGCCCATCGCCCATGTCTGGATCACCTAAAGCGTTACAATTGCTGCCTTTAGACTTAAAGTGGTTTACCGCAACGTAAAAGCTTTCGCCGCCATCTACCATGCTAAATTGTTGCACCAATGGAACGCGATGTTTAGCTGTATCAGCATCAAATGGGTAAGCGCGAATTAGCTCTGCATCGCCATTGGCTTGCACCGCTTCTGGTTGGTAAATGATGCCCACTGCAATCATATCGTTACCGATACGATCAACTTGGGGTTTAACTGCAACATAATGCTGTGCTTCTGGCAATTGCGCATTCACGGCGTCAATCAGGTTTTGAATCGCACTGTCTGCTGCAAAGCCATTGTTTTGAATTTCCATCAAACCCACAACGTTGGCATTCATGGCAACCATGGCCGACACTATTTTAGCTCGCTGACGCTCGAACTCTTCTGCGGTATCTGCACCACGAAAATCCGTCGCATTATCAATGTCCAAATCGGTGAAGAAGTTAAGCACGTTAAAACTGGCAACACTAAGGTTACCGAGTTCATCAAGCTCTGGAATCGCCGTTCTTGGGTTAGCATCAATCACAGTTGGAAGCGCTGTTGGCTGCACACGGAACTGACCAAAGCTGTAATTAATCACCCCTTCTACGCCCGTCATCTGTGAGCCTGCGCGTAAGCTGTTCAAAGCAGAAAAGTTAGGAAAGTAGCTGATCTCGTCTGGGTTTTGCGAGCTTAAACCATCGTCTAATACCAATCGGTTAAGCATGTTAGCGTCAGCCAAGGCTGCCGCTTCAGGCGTATTTGCTGGGTATACTTGTGTTGATTTAAAGCGTTTACCTAACGACAACACCGACTCACCATAACGGTTAAAGGTGTAAGCAGGGGTAACGTGCAAGGTTTGCGGCAGGCTGACACGCATGCCTTCTAAGTGATATAAGTCTTGGTCTACTAAGGGTAACGTTAGTGTTGTTGCGCTAGGCAAATCCTCATTGCCACACACCAATAAAGCCGCCACATCTTTAAGCTGATTGCCACCGCTATACTCAGCCACGGTAGCTTGTACTCTAACGCGTTGGCCCACGGTAACGGGGTCATTAAAGTGGTAGACAAAAATACCTTCTGAGGTTTGAGCGTCAGCATCCCAGTTAGCATTGGCATGTTGAACAAAAAAACCAGACAATTGGTTATCCGTTCCATTCCCTTGGAAATCACCCACCACCACCGCTTCTACAACAATCTCTTGACCTAATATGTTGCCAGAACGAATGCTGTGAATAGCCGTACTAGGGTCACCACATTGACCGATGTCTGAAACCGGCGGGTCAATTGGACCGCCAGTGTCGTCACAAGCTTGTTGGCCAATACAACCTAAGCCGTTAACGGTGTCTTTAGCGTAGTTAAACCAGCGTGAGGAAATCACGAACTCTTGGCTATTATTGTTGTCTGGCGTGCTTTCGTCTAAACGGCGTAAGGTTTGGTCTTTAGTAGACGCACCACCATCACTCCAAGTTTCTCGCACGCCAATTTGGCCAACACGATCCACTAATACATCGTTGGCATACAAACCAAGCGCATCGTCGCCATTAAAGTTAACCACGCTTGATTCAATACCTACGCCTACAGGAATTAAAGCATTGTCATTATTGCCAATAACTGCATTGCTATTTACATATACCAAGGTGTCGCCAGGTGCTAAAACACCGCTTAAATCTTGGGTGTTGGTAGCACTAGTGGCACCATTTGAGAACAAACGAAGCTGGTAATTAGCACTGGCTAAATCCACCGCTTGGTCGCCGTAGTTGGCAATTTCAATCGCTTTGTTAAAACTACTTCCTTCAATGTATTCACTAATCAATACATCGGCTTGTGAGCTAGCACTTAGCGCACATAGGCCTACTAACATTATTTTATTGGGGTTCATAATACTCGTCCCTGAGAAAACAAAAAATGCCACAACGAAGTGGCGCCATTAACTGGTCTAGCCTGACGAGAATTGATGACAGAAAAACACAATAACTGCGAACAAAATGTGACATTTTGTTGACAAAAAACAATAAATACAAAGAGATAAGCAAGAAAAAGCCATTTAGTGGAGAGTTAAATAGCCTTATTGATGAGCAGGTAGCAGTGTGATTAGGCGGCGTACTTTAGCCAAATTACCAGTTACAAACATGACTTACGGATTAGCTGGATGAAGCTGGTCTGTCGGTTTTTCTAAGATGAAATAAGCCAATAATGTTACACCAAGCAACGCACTAACATTAAACGCCACAATACCCTGCCAGCCCCAAGCACTATAAAATGGTTGCATTAACACACCGCCACCAGCAGCCCCCACATAATAACTAATCGTATATAAAGCCGACGCGCTGGCCTTGGCTTTAGTGGCGTGTTGATTCACCCAAGCGCTGGCCTGTGCATGGCTAAAGAAAAAACCCATAGAAGACACCACCATCGCCAGCAAGATCATCCAAAGTGGCTCAAATAAACTCAATGCACTAGCAACGGCCATAACTAACAAGCCCAGCAAAATACATAACTTGCTGCCGTAACGCTGAGCAATTCGCCCAGCTGAAGATGCGGTAAATGTACCGCCTAAATAACTTAAAAATAATAAAGAGGTTAAGCTTGCAGGTAGCGAATACGGTGCGTCGGCCAAAATAAAAGTCAGGTAAGAAAATTGATTAATGAATACGCCAAAGGCAACCCCTCCCACTAAGTAAGCACATACTAACTGGGGATTCCTTAGGTGACGTTTATAGTTCGCCAGGCTGCTACATAAGCGCCAAGTTTGGCGAGTATGGGCTGACTCTTGTGGCAGCAATACAAACACCAACACCACCATTAATAAACTCAGTAGCGCCACCACGATAAAGGCCATTTGCCATGAACCGAGTAAGTCGGCACTCCAACCGCCCAATAAGCGCCCGCCAATGCCGCCTAATGAGTTAGCCGCAATAAAAATACCCACCGCTTTAATCAACGCGCGTGAGTCTAACTGTTCGGCTAAGTAAGCAATTGCTACCGCAGGAACACCGGCTAAACATACGCCCTGTAAAAAACGTAGCGCAATAATGGCATAAAAAGACTGGGGATGAGCCAAGCCAATAAACAGGCTTAAACACGGAACAACAGCAATCGATACCAATAGAATTTTGCGTCGACCTACGGCATCTGACAGCGAGGCCAAGAATAATAACCCCAAGGCCATACCCAACATAGCGGCCGACAACATGGCGCTAGCGGCTAAAGGTGAAATAGCGTAGTTCTGAGCAAAAATAGGCAATAGAGGCTGAACAAGGTAAAGATTGAAGAAGGTAACTAAAGAGGCCGTAGACACCGCAGCGGTAACTTGCCAAAAACCTTTACTGTTTTGCTGATACTTCATTAGCACACTCTTAAATAGCACGTTCTTCACGCTCTGATGTACTAATGCTATGCCTCCGCTTTGAATAAATAAAATATATTAGTATTATCGAAGCTATAACTTTTACTTATGAGCAATGATTGTGGAATTAAGACAATTACGCCAGTTTGTCAGTGTGGTGCAACTGGGTAGCTTTACTGCAGCGGCTAAACAGTTGGGCGTTGCCCAGCCAGCGATTAGCGCCACAATCAAAAAACTCGAGCAACAACTATCGATACAACTGCTACAACGTAACGAGCGAAATGTCAGCTTAAGTACTGAAGGAAAAGTACTATACCAACACGCCATTCAACTGCTTAAACAAGCTGAAGACGCCGAGCAAGCGATGCAGTCTCTAAAGGGGCTGGACAGCGGTACCGTAACCATTGGGATCCCTAGCATGATGGGCTCTTATTTCTTTCCACCCTTGCTCATGGGTTTTAAAAGTCTCTACCCACAACTCAACCTTTCTGTGATTGATGCAGGTACCGAGTTAGTTAGGAAAAAATTGCTTAGCGGTGAACTCGATTTAGGCATTGTTGTCACTCAAGATGTGCCGCCAGAACTGCACTGTGAACCTATTTACAAAGGTGAACTACTGGCTTGTTGCAGCCAAGATAATCCGTTAAGCGTACAAAGCAGCATTAGCCACCGCGAATTTCTAAACCATGAATTGGTGCTGTTTCGCGAGGGGTACTTTCACCATAAGGTGATTGAACAGATCAGTCGTGAACAGCAACAGGTGCCACAAGTCTCTTTTCAAACCAACCTGATCCCGCTCATTAAGTCGATTGTTGCCAGAGATTTTGGCATAACTACCCTACTTAGCATGGTAGTTCAACCGGGTGACTCTCTGCATTCGCTAAGCTTTGATCCGCCGTTTCACTTAGAGCTAGGGCTGGCTTGGCGACGCGATGCGTATATGTCGCGCGCCAATCAGAGGTTTAAGGATTTTGTGTTGGAGAATTGCACTCTAAACGAGGGCAGCTAGTTGCTCTTGTGCGGCATCCATTTGCTGCTTGGCGGTTTCATCACCCATACTCAAAGCTTCGGCATAAACCACTTCAACATCAGTGATGCCTAAAAATCCTAGCACTACCATTAAGTGAGGAATTTGAGTGTCGGTAGCAGCGTGTTTATGAATCCCGCCTCGTGTCGTGACCACAATCGCTTTCGTATCCTTTATCAAACCAACTGGGCCTTGTTCGCTATATTGAAAAGTAAGTCCAGCTCGCACCACTAAATCTAGCCAATTCTTTAACTGTGTAGGAATCGAAAAGTTATACATTGGCGCAGCAATCACCACCACATCGGCGGCTTTAAGCTCATCCACTAAACTGTTTGATAAAGCGAATACTTTCCGCTGTTGTTCGCTTAGTTCATCCCCACCTTGCAGTGCCGAGATTACTTCAGCACTCAACACCGGCAGAGGCTCTGCGGCTAAATCTCGACTCACCACCTTTGCATGTTGCGCAATGTAACGATTACTCAGTTGGTCAATCAGTGCCGATGAGCTTGAGTGCTCTCCCAAAATACTTGATTTAAGCGTTAATACTGATGTCATAGTTGTGTCTCACTTGATGCCATAATTTTAGATGCGCTACTGTATCAATATAAAAATGGAACAAAAAACACAAATATTAGCCACAAGCATTCGGCTAAATAGACAGGATAGATATTTAGCGGGAGTTTAGCGACTCACTTCAAATTCAAACATTTATCGATATACTTAGCCTATTAAAACCTTCAAGGATGAACTCTGTGTCTAGTGAACCCACTACCCAAAGCCCTATGCAAAAACGGCTTTACGATATAATTTTTGGCTACAATACCCCAGCCGGAAAGCGCTTTGATTTACTGCTAGTAAGCGCCATTATCAGCAGTGTCATCGTGGTAATTATCGATTCAGTGAGTGAGTTTGAACAGCTCTACCACACCTGGTTTATCGCCATTGAAGTGGTATTTACGGTGTTTTTCACCCTCGAGTATATCGCCCGTTTATACTGCTCGCCGCAACCTAAAGAATATGCCAAGAGTTTTTATGGTGTGGTCGATTTGCTGGCAATTTTGCCCACTTATTTAGCCCTGCTCTACCCCGCTGCGCAGGTAATGCTGCTATTTCGCTTATTGCGGATCCTACGGATACTTCGCGTATTAAAACTAGTGCGTTATATGAGTGAAGCCAACGTGCTATTGCGAGCACTGATGCTGGCTCGTCGTAAGATTTTAGTATTCTTATTTTGTATTTGTTTAACCACCACTATTTATGGTGCCTTAATGTATGCCATTGAAGGGCCAGAAAATGGCTTCACTAGCATTCCTCGCAGTATTTATTGGGCCATTGTCACCATTACTACTGTAGGTTATGGCGATATTTCTCCTGCCACACCTCTAGGCCAAGCACTGGCAGCCTTGGTCATGATTACCGGTTTTTCGATTATTACCGTGCCTACCGGCATTGTAGGTGCAGAGCTAGTTAATGAGATGCGCCGTGAGCAAAGTGAACACCGTTGTGTGCACTGTGAACGCGCTGGTCACGACCACGACGCTGATTACTGTAAACATTGTGGAGCCGATTTGTTAAATGTGTCATAAAAATGTATAACTGCCTGCTTACATTACCCAGCTACACTAAAATGATTGATGGCATGCGCCTGAGAACCAAAGAGGAATTAGCATGGCAGTTATTGCAGGACACCGTGGCGTAGCAGGCAGCTCCCCGGAAAACACCCTCGCGGGCTTAGACCGCGCCGCAGAGTTAGGCCTAGAATGGGTCGAGTTTGATACCTTTTTAACCAAAGACCACCAGCCTATTGTGTTTCACGACGAGCATTTAGAACGTTGCACCAATGGCAGCGGCAAAGCCACCGAATACACCTTAGCGCAACTACATTCGCTAGACGCTGGCGCTTGGTTTTCTCCTTCGTTTTCCGGCCAAGCCTTACCAAGCTTACGCCAGTACCTCATCCATGCCAAAAAGCTGGGCTTAAAGCTCAACTTAGAGATGAAGTATCACAACCAACCGCGTCAACAATTGGTTGAAGCTGTAGTCGCCGAAATAGCCCATTGTGATTTTCCACTCGACCGTTTGCTTATTTCTAGCTTCGATCACCAATTGTTACTGTTTATGCATCGCCATGCTAGCCAATTTGACTTAGCCCAGCTCTATGAAGAAATCCCCGAGAATTGGCAGCAACAACTTCAAGACATTAATGCGCTAGCCTGCCATTGCGACTATAAGACCTTGAGCGTTGCCCAGGCCAAACAAATCAAACTGGCGGGTTATCGTTTGTCTACATACACTGTAAATGAGCCCACCGAAATCACCGCATTGTTACCATGGCTAGATATGGTTATCAGTGACTTTCCTGAGCGATTTAACGAGCCCATGAGCACAAGCTAACACTTGGGCTCTTTCGCAGGAAGCGAATCATGTCCCCAGTCAGCTTGTCGCCACAGCAACAACTTAAGGAACGGATCCTTGATCAGGTATTGGCATTTTTGCTTGAAGGCGATTGGCAACAAATAGAAATGGGCAACATTGCTAGGCAGTGTGGCATTAGCCAAGCAGAACTCAATGAGTGCTTCCCTACCCTGCAATCTATTACTTCTGCGGTAAATAGCCGTTTAACTCAAAACTTTATCCAACATTTGGATTTAAGTTCACGCGAGAGTTTGCGGCTGACTTGGCTCGACAGTTTAGAGTCCCCTCGGTTTCGCGCCATTGTGCATTTGTTTATTGATGCTTCGCAGCAAAAAAGCGTTGCCTGGCGCTTAGCCAATGTAGGTTGGAGCCAATTTACCAACCATGTTGCTAGTCACTTAGGTTACCAAGCGGTAAACCAAGACTTACCGTGGCTATTGGGCAAATCGATGCTGAAGTTTATTAACCAACGCAGCCGCAGTAGCAGCACCTTAAAAAGTATCGACAATTAGCTTATTGCGGCGCGGCCAAGTCATCGGCGATCAATGAATAAATCGCTGCGTGGCAGGGTTGGCCAAAATCAATAACTCGTGACCTAGCTAAGCTTTCGTAATGTGCGCCGGCTTTTTCAGCCACTCGACGGCTGGCAATGTTTTGCTCGGCAATCACTAATTCTAAGCGATTTAGCTGCAAGCCATTAAAAGCGTAATCGGCCATTAAACGCACCGCTTCGGTAGCAATACCTTTACCACTGGCACTGTCTCTTACCCAATAGCCCAAATTAGCTGCGCGGTAATTCCACTCAATGCGGTTAATAGCAATAGCACCTAAAAACTGTCCACCTTGATTGGCAAAAATCCCCATATCAAAAGCAATGTTTTTAGCTATCGCCGCTTGGCTCAGTGCTAGCCAAGATCGACTCTCTTCTTCTGGGTAATCTTCTTCCATCCAATCTAACCAGCGGTGCCCGCCAGCAGCGGTTTCACGCACGGCCTCAGCATGAGCAATGGCATCTTCTGGTAGGTAAGGTCTAATGAGTATTTGCTGGCCACGCATCATGCTCTCCTAGCTTGGCGAATAACTATAAACATAGGCAGCAAAACCTAACCATGACAAGCCCAGTAACACCCAAGGCAATATAGATGGCTTAGTATTATCTTTAGCTTCTGCTAAGTGATCAGCACCAGCGCATTGCTCCGCGTTTTTACTCGATTGCTTTTTACGCTGTTTGTCGGCTTCGCGCATTTTGGCTTTGTGTTGCTTTTTATACTGCTCAATGCCTTTTTGAATACCCGCCGAGATTAATTTGTTTTGCTCTTTAGTTTGGCCAGGGCGTTGGTTCGCCTTGGTTAAGGCGTCTGCCGTTGCCACCACTTCATCAGAGACTTTATTCTTGTTTGCTTTAGCCACATTACCTCCTAAGGTTTTCGATTACTTTGAACCAAACCGCTACATAAGTCTAAAAGATCGCGCAACTATAATAAAACAAAGACTTTTTTCTAGACTAAGCACCTTGATCATTTTTTTATCACGCCCTTCGGCTTACACTAGATGAATTTTTTTGTTCAGGGAGACAAAACGGATGAACACCCCACTACTTGGTGCGCAAATGCTACTGGTTGCATTTGGTGCTACTACCTTGGTACCACTACTAACAGGCATTAGCCCTAACCTCGCCTTATTGGGTGCAGGTATAGGTACGCTAATCTTTCAGTTTTGTACGCGTCGCCAAATTCCTATTTTTCTGGGCAGCTCATTCGCCTTTATCGGACCAATTATTTTAGGTATTCAGCAGTTTGGTTTACCCGCGACCTTAAGTGGCCTAATGGCTGCAGGCCTTATGTTCATTATTATTAGTGCCATTGTAAAAGTACGCGGTGTTAAGGTTATTGAGCGCTTTTTACCGCCGGTAGTGGTTGGCCCAGTGATTATGGTCATTGGTTTAGGCTTAGCCCCGGTTGCTGTAAATATGGCCTTAGGTAAAACAGGCGATGGCTCGGCAGTTTTAGTAGAGCAAGACATCGCCTTGCTGATTTCTTTAGCATCGTTGTTTACCACCATTGTGGTATCTATCTTTGCTAAAGGCATGCTCAAATTAATGCCTATTATCAGTGGTGTAGCTGTGGGCTATGTATTGAGTTTGTTCTTTGGTTTAGTTGACTTTAGTGCAGTAGCTAGTGCCGCATGGTTTGCGATACCAGAATTTGTTACGCCTGAATTCAACTGGCAGGCCATTTTGTTTATCGCGCCTATCGGCTTAATTGTTACTATTGAACACTTTGGCGACATACTGGCTATTTCTAATGTGACTGGCAAAAACTTTGTGGAAAACCCAGGGATTCACCGCTCATTATTAGGCGACGGTTTAGCCACCATGACAGCCGCCAGCTTTGGTGCGCCACCGGTAGTAAGTTACGGCGAAGTAACCGGCGCGGTAAGCCTGCTTAAAACCTACAACCCTATCATCATGACTTGGGCAGCAGTATTTGCCATTGGTTTAGCATTTATCGGCAAAACGGGTGCCTTGTTATTGTCTATTCCGGTGCCAGTAATGGGCGGCATTATGTGCCTGCTATTTGGTGCGATTGCAGCAATTGGCTTAAATACCCTAATTAACAAGCAAGTGGATTTGTCTATTCCACGTAACCTTGTGATTGTGTCAGTCACTTTAGTATTTGGTATTGGTGGCATGGCTGTTGGCCTCGGTGAATTTACTCTTAAAGGTGTTGGCCTGTGTGGCATTGTGGCCATTATTCTTAACTTGGTATTACCTCACGAAGATAAAGCAGCTAAAGCCAAATAAACTTTATTTTGACCCGTCCTAAAATAGGTTGACGGTTTTTAGGCCAGCTCCAGTAGCTGGCCTTTTTTATTACTTATGTAAGGTATTAGCTAAACATCGAGAGATGAGTTTGATTAAAGTTACTTAGGCTTGGGAACAAGTCCAATACTTCACTATCACTCAAACCAAACCAGCGAGCCAAACTGGCAAAATATTGCTCATTGGCCACTTGTGGGATCATTCTGCCACCACCTACATCGTAAGCACTGTCTAAAGCCTGCTCGATAACCGAACCGTAGATTTCGCCGCCGTTGACTGCACCGCCCATCACCAATTGGTTACCTGCCCAGCCGTGGTCAGTACCATCACCATTTGAACTCAAGGTTCGGCCAAAGTCCGACATGGTAAAGGTTGTCACTTGGTTTGATAAACCTAAGGTGCTCATAGCGCCATCAAACTCAGCCATGGCTTGTGAAAGCTGCATTAATAAGTTCGGGTGATTCACATTTTGGTCGTCGTGAGTATCAAAGCCGCCCATGCCAACAAAGAATACTTGTCGGCCTACGCCAAACTGCGATTGCACCGACAAGGTTTTCGCTACCGCTAATAGTTGCTTAGAGAGGTTGCTGTCGCTGAATACATCTGTAAATTCTGAGGCACTTTCTAACGCAGTATTGAGCTGCTCAGTATTGCCAATTGAGGTATCCAATTTGTCACTGTAGCTTTTGGCTAAAGGATGGCTTGCTTGGTTAAACATTTGCTCAAGCTGCTGACGCAAAGCTTGGGTGCGCGGCGATTCGCTATTATTGTAGGCATGAACCCGAGTAATACCTGATTTATTCATAGCAAAAGGAATCGCGTTAGGGCCAGTTTGCCAAAGGTTATTACCCGACAACGAGATGTTAGAACCAAAGTTATTATTTTGATTAAGCAGCTCTAAAATACGTCCGCCCCAACCGTAGTTAATACTCTCTTTCTCGCGCCCCTGCATCCACGTTGATTGCTGGTCATTATGCGAGAACAAGTTATTAGGAATAGCCGCACTTTTTGCTTTGTATTGCTCCAAAGTGATCGGGGCCACTAAGCTACCCACCCCAGAAACCACCGCCAAGTTTTGCGCGTTAAATAGCGGCGCTATTGGCGAGAGAGCAGGGTTAAGGCCTATTCCACCGTCTACCGCAGTAGTCGGGTTAATCGCAATAGCGTCACTTACCGCTAAGTTTTGGCGACTATTTAAATAGGCATCGAGCGGGTCACCACTTTGAGGGATCAGCATATTAAAGGAGTCATTGCCTCCTTTGAGAAAAATACACACCAACGCTTTAAAGTCGCCAGCGCTAGCGGCTGGCGTTGCCAAGCTAGTCATTGCTTTTAGCTGCATGCTGGTAAGCGCTGCCATTGATACGCCGCCTTTTAGGCACAGCGACAGAAACTCTCGCCTGTTTTTATAATTCATCTCAGGCTCCTATAGCTGAATGACGTAGTCGGGTGAAACCGACACGGTAAATAACAAAAGCGCCACTTGGTGGTATAAACCCCAATCAGCATAAATATCTTGTACTTCACGCAAGGTTTGTCGCTGTGCCGTACTCATGGCACCGCTATAAAACAGGGTATCGTAATAGTCGAGTAAGGCTTCTAAACCTTGTAGTTCCAGTATATCTGCATGGTTTTGCATACTAAGCAAAATGCGTTTATCACTTGGCTCAGTAATCACCTCTTTAATATTCCATAAGAAGTTGCTGTATTGGTTATTAAACTGGCCAATTAACGCGGCATCGTTAGCAATTTGTAACTCTGGTGCCACTATTCCTAATTCCAACAAATCAGCAGGCTGATAATCAGGTCTAAAGAAGTTAAATACCGAAGGAGAACCAAGAGGTGTTTGACCATGACTGTCGTTTAACGACCAAGTAAAGTACAAATTGGCAGGGCTGTTAGCATCCAGCTCACGCCAAAACTGTACAGTCCGCAACAAAGGCTCACGCACTTTGCCGTAATAGTTTAATACTCCAGAGGTTTGCCTTGCTTCTTCATCCAATAATATCGCGCTAACAACGGCTCCTAAATCGCCTCGTACACCACTGCCGTTGTCGTCAAAAACATTGGCAATACGCTCTACGTATTGTGGCGTTGGGTTAGAAGTGACCAAACGTTGGATTAATTGCTTTCCTATAAATGGACCAACATTAGCGTGGTTAAACAAATTGTCTAATGCCGCGCTAAGATCATCCTCAGCGGATTGACCACCAGCTAATACTTCGCCATTTAACAATACCTTTTCTTTTTCTGAGTGGTAATCAGAATAGGCTTCCATGGGAATGGTGAAGTTACGGCTAGGTCGCTTCCAGCGAGCACTCGCGCCAAAGGTCCAGCCGGTAAAAACTCTGGCAAAACCTTCAATTTGATCTTGGCCGTAAGTGGCAATGGTGTTGCCTTCACCGTCAAGTTTAGGGCTACCATCTTGGTTCAACTCAGCTAAACCAATGGTGAACAACTGCATCACTTCACGGGCATAGTTTTCATCTGGGCGAATGTTTAAAGCTTCATCGGCTTTCTCATTCCCCAAATGGCTTAAATACGTCCCCATTACTGGCGATAGCGTTACTTCTTCCAGTAGTTCTCGGTAATTACCAAAAGCATGTTTTAACAATATGTCTTGGTACTGCGCCATGCCCTCAGGCTCGCCGCGCAAGGCATTGTTGCTGTCAGACACCACTAAAATCTCGCTCAAGGCAAATGCCACTCTCTGGCGCAGTTGGTCCGGAGCATTCAGCGATGCTTTCCACCATGCGTCAATGCGATTGATTTGGTTTGGTTCGTCTCTATCGGGATAGTTTTGTACTAAGGGTAAATGCTCGGTGATTGGCAGCTGCATTTGCTCGCTTAACCATTCTTCCTCACTGACTCCTGTAGCGTGAGTTATTTCGCTACCTTTTGGCCCAAGCGTGGCTTGATGCAGCAAACGCGCCGCTTGTGCCGAGCTCATCGCCCGTTTAACTTCAAAGCTTAATTGCTGGCGAGTCACCTGTTGCTGGTCGTTAGTAATAGCAACTTCAAAAGTGTAACTATCGGCCGCTAACTCGGCGTTGCTGGCAGGTGTAATAGGCAACTCTAAGCTGTCGGTTTGCTCAAAACTAATGATAGGCCCAGCAACTTGGCGCCATTCAATTTTGTTAATGGTACCTACGCCAGAAGCTTTAGCGCGCAAAGTAACTGGTTGGCCTTTACGTGCGGTTTGGCTTAGCTCTACTTCAACACTGGGATTTTGCGGCTGGCTTGGGTTTGACTCATCTCCCCCACCTCCACCACAAGCAAACAGCGACAGAAATAAAGCGATAGTAACTAGATTTCGCATTAATACGTCCATGTTCTAATTGACAAAAAAGTAGATTCTCTTGATTTGACTCATACAAATCAACAACTTGCTAACATGTGGTTTCCTTGCCCCTGTTAGCCAAGCTTTACACTAGCAGATTTGCCTCTTAATAAATGTGCTCAGAGGACAAGTTAACAACACGCTAACAAAATGCGGTACATTTAGGTATTGAGGCGCACACTCTTCGTTAAGGAAAGCCATGAATCTCGCCGACTTCGATTTAAACCTTTTGAAGACCTTGTTGGTATTACTACAAGAAAAAAACACCCGTAAAGCCGCTGAACGCTTAGGTGTAAGCCAAGCAGCCGTTAGCCGAGCACTAGCAAAAATACGCGGTAGTTTTGACGACCCCTTATTTGTGCGCCAAGCGCGAGGCTTAAAACTCACCGATAAAGCGGTTGAGCTAGAACAGCAGCTCCCTAAGGTATTGGGTTTGTTAGAGGCTACTTTACAAGGCGATGAGTTTAACCCTTCGACACTCACCGGCCGCTTTCGTTTAGCGATAAATAGCTATTTGTCTGAAAGCCATGGGCTTAAAATTGCTCTGGCGATCATGCAAGATGCGCCTAACATTGAATTTGAGTTATATAGCTACAGCCCGACAACAGAGAGCCAACTGATCAACCAAGAGTTAGATGCGGGAATTAGCTTTTACCCCATTGAAGTCTCAAAAGAGCTGCGCCAGATCCCGGTTGCCAAAGCCATTGTTGGTGGAATATGTAATGCCAGCCACCAACTAGCAGGTAGCACCATTAAGCTCAACCAGTTACTTGATTATCCATTAGCAGGGATGATTTTACCCGGATACAACAACCAGTTTATGCAAATCCAGCAGTTGTTTACTGAGGGTGTAAAACTGCAGCCCAAATTCCGAAGCCAGCAATTAAGTAATATTTTGAAATATACCTCACAAACTAATGCAGTATGTGTAGCGCCACACACCACTATGGAAGGCCTAGCTAAAGATGACTATGCCTTTATTCACTTTGAAGATCCTGAGCAGCGCTTAAACCTAGATATTTCACTGAACTTCAGTAACAACCAGCATCGTAGCGCTAAATATTTGTGGTTAGAAAAAGTAGTGAAAAGCTGTTTTTCATCGGCTAACTCGCCACAATGAACCCTAAACAAGTTGTTGGGCGATCTCTAAAGTTTGCGCTGCACTGGCAACAGGTAGCTTTTCAGACAGCCTTCCTGCAGCCACTATTGGCGTCCAAGTGCTGAGTTGATGGTTATTGGTGGAACACAATTGATGATAATGCTGCTGGTAAGCCGCTAAAAATTGTTGTTTCTTCAATTGGTAGGCTTGCTGCTCAGCGTGGCTGCCGGCTATTTGGCTAGTGGAAATCAACAGCACAGTTCGCGCTACGTCGCTAATTGGCAGCCCCTGAGTTGCGTCTACCCAATCAATAATCACCGGGCCATTGCTCGACAGCAATACATTTGCAGGATGAAAATCGCCATGACATAAGCGGCTATCTAAGGCTTGCAGATTAAGCTGGTTAATCGCCTTTAGCTTGAGTGGCTCTGCGATATTAGACCGCTGAATCTTTAAAGCCAAACGCTGTGATGTGGTGTCCAAAGGCTGAGCCTGACAGCGATGAACATCTGCATGCAAACCAGCAAATAGCTCACCCATAGGCACAATGTCATTAGGGTGCTTGAGCAAGTAGCTATCTAAGCTTGGCCCTAAACACCTTTCAAGTATTAGCGCTTGGCGAGATTCCACCTCCAGTACATCAATCACCTTTGGCGTAGGCAGGCCTTGCTGATAAGCAAACAGTGCTTTCGCCGCCTCATTCTCGGCTTCATCTTCCGGATACCCCGGAAAATACACTTTCAGCACCTTGCTATCTTCAAAGGCAAATACCTCGGCCGTATTCCCAGTGGCAATTCGGCTCAATGTACTTAAGTTAATCAATCTGCCTCTAATCACATTAAACCTTCACCAAAACCCTTCATCAAACCCTAGGCTTTTATTGAAGAAGTCACTGTGAATTTTTTACGCTTTGACGCAATCCCCAACATACATAAACCAAACAGTGCAGCACTCACCGGTTCTGTAACCTTAACTACGTTTAATGATAACTGGTAACTCACTCGTTCTTGGCCAACGTACTCAGCCCAGCCGGGAAAAATATCAGCCGACCTGCCAGTGGCTTGAAAGCGAAACAAACCTTGGTTAGATACGCCTAAATCTAGACCTGAGTGCGTACGATCCCTAGATCCATATATTTCACTGTTAAAATCAGCGAAAGAGTATTGAGTAACTAGGTAACTATGGCCTCCTTGCACTAAAGCTTCTTGGCCCAAAATACTAAAGTTTATGCTGCTGATTTTGTAATTACTTTCAAGCTCGAATAGTACATCGAAGATATCGCCATCGTCATAAGCCAATGAGGAATAATCAAAGCCCTCGGGACGTAAACGCCCATAGCCAATCGACTCCAAGTAAGCATCGTATTCAGCATCCAACTTAGTTATCGCTGAAGTAGCAAATGTCCCCGTAACTACATTTACCCCTCGCCCTAGCTGTAAAGTGCTTAACAGCTGCGTATTAAAATGACCATCTAACGCTTCGTCGTAGTGCAACACCCCAGCATTTGCCGACGCCATAACAACAAAAAGTAACAATCCAAGTATCTTTCTCATTACACAATCCTTGTAGTAAATAATTGCTTAGCCATAGGCCAGCTAAAGTAAAAACCCTATCAACTATTTACATAATTATTATTAAGGAAGATCAATAAGACAGGACTTAAGTTGGAAACTTAGCCTTAGTGAATTTACGCCAATAGACACTAAGGCTGAGCTAAATGGTTACAGGGAAAACACTACACCCACAACAGCACTACGCAACCGGCTGTAAGAAAAGACATAGTGATATTAAATCGCTGCCTAGCAATAGGCGCACTTAACCAACGAGAGATGAACTTACCAAAACTTACCCAAATTGAGCCCGTAACCGGATTCACTAAAAAAAAGGTTAATACTAAGGCCCAAATTGATTCCCAATAAGCCTCGCCCGGAATCGCAAAACTGGCGACTGCAGAAGAAGTCATCATCCACGCTTTAGGATTTAAGTACTGAAAGCCTAAGGATTCGAAAAAGCTCAGCGGTTTCGCCATTTCTTGTTTAGCCAGTTTGCTTTGACGCAAAATACGTAAGGCAAGATAAAGCAAATAGGCGCTGCCCAAGATTTTTAAGGCTAAATGCACGCTAGGGTATTGCTGAAAAACCCAACTTAAGCCTAATCCCATCAGCAGTATCATGGTGGCAATTCCTGTTGGGATCCCCGCCATCTGAGGCACCGAACGCTTATAACCAAAGTTGGCACCAGAAAAAGTTAGCAGCATGTTGTTAGGCCCAGGAGTACCAGCCATTACCACCCCAAACAAAATCATTGATGAAAACAACGCAATATCCATATCTACTCCTCCAAATAATTGTATCGATACAAAATAGCCAAAAACGCAAAAAACCGTCTACAACTCACAATATTCACGCTAATATACTGTGTAGAAGAGATCAAAAGGTTTATTGTCATGATGACAATTTGGCAAGTGTTAGAAAGCGAAGGCAACAAAGCCGCTCAAATTGTGGAACAAATCAGAACACTGGTTGAGCAGCAACACCTACAGGCTGGCGATAAACTTCCGCCACAGCGGCATCTTGCCGAGCACTTAGCGGTCACCGTAGGCACCATTAGCCGAGCCTATGCTCAGGCAGAGCATCAGGGCTTAATTGAATCAAAAACCGGTAGCGGCAGTTACGTAAAAAGTCCCACCAATTATCAACAACAATGGGGAAGCTTAAAGGGCAATAGCCAACATATTGAGTTATGGCAAAACACCGCGTTTACTCAATCACGCGCCCAACACTTAACCCCCTTACTGCAAAGCTACAGCCTCGCCGGCGATCAGCTCGATACACTGTTAGATAACGACCACAGCCAAAACTTACCCAGCCAACGAGAAGCCGTTTGCCAATGGCTAAACCAACAAGGCAGCCACTTTAAGCCTGAACAACTTTTTTTTAGCTACGGCGCTCAACACGGTTTAAATCTATGTTTAATCGCTATGGAGTTAGTAGGCGAGCGGCTACTGTGTGAGGCCTTGTGTTACCCCGGCTTAATTACCTTAGCTAAACAGCTAAAAATAGAGCTAAAAGGCGTAACCTTAGATGATGACGGCATTTGCCCCAACAGCCTGCTTAATCACATTGAAAAATACCACCCTAAAGCCTTGTACCTCACCCCTACGCTGCAAAACCCCACCACAGCCATTATGTCGCAGCAACGCCGCCAGCAAATTATTGATATTTGCCAACAACACCAAGTGATTATTATTGAAGACGATGTATGTGGTTTACTGCCCGACCAACGCCCTAAAGCTTTTGTAGAACTGGCACCAGAGCAAGTGATTTACCTAAACAGCTTTTCCAAAGGCGCTTTTAAGGGTTTACGCTTTGCTTACTTACACGCCCCACAGCACCTTCAAGTTGCCATAAACAGCGCAATTAGAGGCAGCACATGGAACATTAGCCCACTACTGGTTGATGTAGCCATTCAATGGATTCAAGCCGGATTAGCCGATAAAGCCCTGCTTGAACAGCGCAGATTAGTAGGCCAACGCGCCCAATTGCTGCATCACTACATGGCGGGTTTAGATTACACCTACCAAGAAGGTGGCTTGCATTGCTGGCTGCGTTTACCTGCCAGTTGGCGTTGCGCACAGTTTGTAGAAGCAGCGCAACAGCAAGGGGTTGAAGTGGCTTCGGCCGAACACTTTGTGGTAGACAATCAAGCCAGCCCTAATGCGGTAAGGATCTCGCTAGGACAAGCCGAATCGAATCAACAACTCGACCAAGGTTTAGCCATTTTAGCTAAGTTACTAAAAACAGCGCCGCAACCCAGCCAGCAGATTATTTAGTCTCCCCAAAGAAGGTGAACTGTTTTTGCAGACTCTTAAGACGTTTATGCCCCACTTCTTGTTACAACCGTGTTCGTTCACAATTCCATTTTAGTTTGTTTGACTGATATTCTCTGAGTCGAGCATACTAATGACTTCATAGTAAATAATGACTAGGTTTATTTTCCGACCTAGCTCTTTACCAGATCACATCGAGATACGAACTGTACCTACTGATATTTATCGCGTGGAGTTAAGATGCCTGAAACACTCTTCCAAACACTGCCATCACTGCCTTTTATCGTTGCAACTGGTGTACTTTTTATCGCTTTAGTAGTCGCTGTTGCAAAACTTAACTCTATAAAGAAGCAACTTTCATCGACTAAAGAGGAGACAGCCGCAAGTTATCAAGCCCTTGCAGATTACGAGCAAAAATTTTCAGGCGTTATTGATATAGATAAGGAAGTTGAGCTTCGAAAGAAACAGCTATCTGAGTATCAAAAAGAAGCAGAACTTAAATATGCTCAAGTAAATGAAAATATCACTGACCTTCAAACTCAATACAAACAAAAGAAAACTATTTTTGATTCTCTAGTCCATCAAATTGGCATTTACAATGATGATGTAGAATTACTCGAGTTAGGCTTTTATGAGTCTCATTTTGACTTCGAAACATCAGAGGCATTCAAGGGCGAGATCCGTGAATGCAAGGAAGAGCAAAAGCAGTTACTTCGCGATAAGGAAATTACAGGAGCTATCTACTGCACAACTGAGTGGACAGTTGGCGATTCGAAGGCTGAAGGCCGCAAAATGACAAATCGAGGTATTCGCCTTACTGCTAGAGCATTCAATAACGAGTGTGAAGCGGCCATTGCGAATTGCACATGGAAAAATGCAGTTAAGATGGAAGCTCGTATCCAAAAAGCTTTTGAAGCCATTAATAATCTCAACGAATCAAATAGAGTCATTATTTCAGATGAGTACTTGAAGCAAAAGCTTAAGGAGCTTCGACTCACTCATGAGTACAAAGAGAAAAAGCAACGCGAAAAAGAAGAACAGGCTGAAATAAAGGCTCAGATGCGCGAGGAGGCTAAAATTGAAGCTGAGATTAAAAAGGCCGAACAGGAGGCTATCAAGGAAGAAGCTAGATATCAAAAAGCTCTTAAAGTCGCACAGAAGCAACTAGAGTCTGCGAGTGAGGAAGCCAAAGCTCAGCTAGAAGCACAAATTGCTCAACTTCAATCAGATCTAGAATCGGCGGAACAAAAACACCAGCGTGCGCAAAGTATGGCAGAGCAAACCAAGCAAGGACATGTGTATATTATTAGTAACATAGGCTCCTTTGGAGAGGACGTATATAAAATTGGTATGACACGCCGATTGGAACCAATGGATAGAGTTAAAGAGTTAGGTGATGCGTCAGTGCCATTCAGCTTCGATGTGCATGCAATGATTCATACTAAAGACGCTCCCTCATTGGAGAAAGGGCTGCATCGTCAATTCGATAACAAAAGGCTAAACATGGTCAATCGCCGTAAAGAATTTTTCAACGTAGACCTTGCTGAGATAAAACAAGCTGTTGAACAGTTTTCAAATGAAGAGGCTAGTTTCATTGAAACTGCTATAGCACAGGATTATTACGAAACAAAAGCTATGTTAAAGCAAGCGGAGTTAAAAGAAGCTTTACGCTCAGGTCAAACGGTCATTGATACTGAATCTAAAGGTCCTGTATTTGCTGAATCCATCTGACTCAAAAGCCCCAAAAGTGCTTCTGTTCAGACTTTATACGCTAGCTATCACCTAATACTGCTATACGCTATTTCAGTACAATAAAGCTAACTAGATACCAAACAAAAGAGATATAAATGAATACATTTAAATCTTCGGTTAAAAAAGTCGTTGAAACCAGAAGAACAAAGCTTGGTAAGCTATTTGATTCTTTCATCCAAGCACTGATTATCATTTCAATAATCACTTTTTCACTAGAAACCTTGCCTAGTTTAGCTCTGAGTGAAAGAACATACCTAAGATATATTGAGGTATTCTGTATTGCTGTTTTTACCTTGGAGTATCTGGCGCGACTTTGGGTGGCAGAAAATAAGACAGCCTTCGTCACCTCTTTTTCTGGGGTAATCGATTTACTTGCAATCTTGCCGTTTTATCTATCACTTGGTCTGGACTTGAGATCGGTTAGGGTTTTCCGCCTTCTTCGTCTATTCAGGGTCTTAAAGCTCGCCAAATATAGTAATGCCCTAAAGCGTTTTCATATCGCTTTTCGGTTAGCCAAAGAAGAGCTAGTTCTATTCTTTTCTGTCACTATTATGTTGGTTTTTCTATCATCGGTCGGTATTTACTATTTCGAAAATGCAATGCAGCCGGAAGGCTTTTCGTCTATTTTTGATAGCTTGTGGTGGGCGGTAATCACACTGACGACCGTTGGTTACGGGGATATTTACCCAATTACAGTTGGCGGGCGAATTTTTACATTTGGAATACTTATGATTGGACTGGGCGTCGTATCTATTCCAGCGGGAATTATCGCTTCCGCGTTGGGCAAAGCCAGAAAATTAGAAGCAAAAGGCAAGGAGTAATACAAGTAGATTCAGATTTATAAAATACCTAAACTAAATTATTCAAAGATAAAGCTGGGCATTAACCTCTAACTCACCTTTGTCCAGTAACTTCTTAGTACACTTGGGTTAAATCAGGTCTGCACAAAAAAAGTTACATATAAATCAGCTTAATGTCCTCCTCTCATTTCTCATCAATAAATAAGCTAAATATACTCAAGGCTCTGCTCAACATTGCCTCGTTGTCAAAAACCGCTTTGCGATCTCGTTAGCAGATCATCTAAGCCGCTGCTTTATGCGGTTAAACTTGCATCTGCGCTGGTCTCTACCTAGACTAGCGCAATATCGCCAGCCACTGCTGCGCGCCCTTTTCTATCAATATCGAGATAACACTTTGCTAAGCTATCGCCACTCCTACCATGCGGGTAATTTCGCCGATGTACTTAAACACCTAGTACAACAACGGATCATTTCTTACCTAACCCAAAAAGATAAGCCGCTTTGCTATATCGACACCCATGCTGGAGCAGGTGCTTACAGCCTAAATAGCCCAGAAGCGAAAAAGAAAAGTGAGTACGAAAACGGTATTGGTAAGCTGTGGGACGCCGATGATTTACCTCCTATATTAAAGAACTATCTCAAGCTGGTGAATCAAATTCATCCTGAGAAAACCCGCCAGCATTACCCTGGTTCACCGTGGATAGCCAAAATGATGCTACGCCGCGACGACCGTTTGTTCTTGCACGAATTACACCCTAGCGAACAAGCCCCGCTTGCCAGTTTGTTTCAACGCGACCGCCGCTGCAAAATTCGCCAAGAGAATGGCCACCAAAGCTGTGTAGGCTTGCTGCCACCAAAAGAACGCCGCGGTTTGGTGTTAATTGACCCTTCTTACGAAGTAAAAGACGAGTACCAAACAGTAGTAAAAACGCTAGTTGAATCGCATAAGCGTTTTGCGTCTGGCACTTATGCATTATGGTACCCGGTTGTTGAGCGCTTCCGTATCGACAAACTTGAAAAAGCTCTGATCCGCAGCGGCATAAGTAACATTCAACTGTTCGAGTTAGGTATTCAACACGACAGTGACGAATTTGGTATGACTGCCAGCGGTATGATTGTGATTAACCCTCCGTGGACATTAATGAAAGAGATGCAGGAAGTACTGCCTTACCTAGCAGAAACGTTAGGTGAAAACGGTGAAGGTAATTGGCGCGCCGAAATCTTAGCTGAAGAATAAGCTAAGCTGCTAAATTGAATTAGCTAAACCTTGCGCATTCAGCCATTGCTGAGTGCGCAAATGTAAACCCTGCCACTGTGGCTGATATTGCCAATACCAGGCTAAATCTAATAAGGCTACTGCAACAACTAGTAGCTCAAATTGCCCACTGTTTAAGTCCGATATTGCGATTAAATCTGCGCGCTGCTCAGCCGTTACCGGGCACCTTTGCGCAACACTGGCGGCATCCCAGCCTTGCATAGACGTTGCGGCATATTCCCAATCCAACACTAACAACTTTTGCTCGCTACTCAGCAGTAGATTATCAAGATGTAAGTCGTGGTGGTTAAACGCCTGTTGCTGCGGCCAATTTTGCTGCTTAATCCACTGCAAGGCTTGGCGTCTAAAGCTTGCAGCCTCGCTGGCACTAATGTCATTGACATAACGTTGTAGGTACTTGAGCATATCAAAATGCGGTAAGCCCTTACCGGCTGGAGGAAGTTGCTGCAATACCTTTAATAATTGCGGCCAAAGCGTGGGTTGTTGCCATTGTGTAAGGCTTACTACTTCACCCTCTTGAAACTGATACAGCAAAAACTCACCGTTTAAGCTCAATGGATGCATGTTAATTACCCAAGGCAAGTGGTTAAGCTGTTGTAATACTTCTCTTTCGCGTTGATAATCCAAGCCATAACAAGGCTGTTGTTGATTTAAGCGTAATACCAAACGTTCTGTATTGGTTTCTAGCAACCAAGAATGCTGATGCCCTCCCGCTAAACGGTCTACCTTTAAGATGCATCCTAGGTGCCGCTCAAGGTAACTAAGTAGGTTTTTTTCTAGTGCGGAAGTAGGCAAAGCGAGTGATTCCATCAACGGTCATAAATCTATTATCAAGGAGTGTAAGATGAAAAATTTGCTATGGCTAGCATGCTGTGCGATGAGTGTTGTGGGCTTTAACAGCCAAGCGAACAGCGAGTTAACGGTGTACACCTACCAGAGTTTTGTATCCGATTGGGGCCCGGGCCCAGCCTTAACTAAAAGCTTTGAGCAGCAATGTGACTGCACCATTGATTGGGTAGGTTTAGACGACGGCGTAGCCATTTTGAATCGCCTAAAATTAGAAGGTAAACGCAACAAAGCCGACGTAATTTTGGGCTTAGATACTAACCTCATTCCAGAGACTGAAGCGATTAACGCGGTTCAAGCCCACCAGCTTACCCTTCCAAAGCTCGCCATTGACTGGCAAGACAACAACTTTGTGCCCTTTGATTATGGTTACTTCGCGTTTATTTATAACACCGAAAAACTCAAAAACCCGCCAAGCTCGATGAAGCAGCTTGTAGAAGAATTTAACGGCAGCATTTTGTATCAAGATCCACGCACCAGTACGCCCGGCCAAGGTTTAATGTTGTGGGTTAAAGCCCTTTATGGTGATGATTCAAGCCAAGCTTGGAGCAAACTAAAAGATAAAACAGTCACCGTAACTAAAGGCTGGAGCGAAGCCTACGGCATGTTCCTAAAAGGCGAAGCTGATTTGGTACTAAGCTACACCACCTCGCCGGCTTACCATATGGTGGCCGAGCAAGAAAACCGTTACCAGGCTGCTGAATTTAGCGAAGGCCACATGAGCCAAGTAGAGGTGGCCGCGATTAGTGCCACCAGCCAGCAAGTAGAACTTGCTCAGCAATTCCTCAGTTTTTTAGTGAGCGCACCGGCGCAGAAAATTATAGCCACAACAAACTGGATGCTACCGGTTAATCCTGATGCCGAACTACCAGAAGCATTTTCTACGCTAGTGCAACCTAAGCCATTAAGTATTGAGCAACACACCGTTAGCCAACAGCGCCAGCAATGGACTAAAGAGTGGCGTAACGCGGTAAGTCAGTAACTACTCAATGATTAAGCCTGCCTCAATAGCCGGGTACTGCGCCAGCATATTTATAGCGCTAGTGGTAGCGGCAGCATTTTGGGGCTTGGCTGAACAAGCTCAAGTGCTAAGCTGGTCGGCGTTTAACGACCCTTACCTATGGCGCGTATTGCGCTTTAGTATTTGGCAGGCTTTATTATCGGCAAGCCTTGCTTGTATAGGAGGCGTGGCCATTGCTAGAGCTTGGTTTTATTTACAGCCTAAATCGATAAATTGGCAGCTGCGTTTGGCCAATTTATGTTTTGTAAGCCCAGTAATCTTGGTGGTGCTAGGCTGCGTAGGTAGTTTTGGCATTAACGGTTTTTGGCAGCAATTAAGTCCATTTTCGTGGAAGTTATACGGTTTACCCGGGATATTAATTGCCCACTGTTTTTTAAATATGCCACTTATTGCTCGATATTGTTACTTGCAATATAACGATATTCCCGCCAGCTACTGGCGCCAAGCCAAGCAACTTGGTTTTAGCCAATCGCGTAGTTGGCAGATAATTGAATGGCCCATGTTGCGCTCACGTTTAGCCGGACTTTTTGGCTTAGTATTTTTGCTGTGTTTTGGCAGTTTTACCGTTGTATTAGCGCTGGGTGGCGGGCCTAAAAGCACCACCCTTGAAGTGGCCATTTACCAAGCTCTACGCTACGACTTCGACCCATTATTTGCAATGCAATGTGCGGTGTTACAACTGCTGATTGCAGTTAGCCTTGGTTGGTTGTTACTGGGCCGCGAACAACAAGAAGCAAAGCGCATTCAACAGAACATTCTTGTTCAACATCAACTCAGTAAAACTCAGCGGCGACTTCATCAAGCGGTGGTACTGGGTTACTACCTGTTTATAGGCTCCATTTTACTTGGCATATTCAGCCCACTTAGCCAACTTAATTGGCAGCAACTACCTTGGGATAAATGGCTTAGTGGTATTGGCTGGTCATTGCTCATTGCCTTGCAAAGCACCTTGTGGGTAGTGATATTGGGCGGGGCTATTTTATGGCAATACAGTAGCAATGTTGTCAAACAACGGCGTATGTTAGCTGGCAGAGGCCAAGAGCTATTGGCCTCTATCATGTTGTTAGCGCCCGCGATGGTCATCACCACTGGCTTGTTTTTCTTGCTGATCAGCCGAGCCGACATCAATGCCTACACCGCACCTTTGGTGGCACTAATTAACGCACTAATGAGCCTGCCGTTTTTTATTCGCAGCTTAAAACCGGCCTTAAGTGATGCCATTAAACAATACGCTAAGCTAAACCAAAGTTTAGATTTACCGGCAATCAGCCAATTGCATTTAATTTATTGGCCGCTTATCCGTCGGCCATTAGCACTAGCCATAAGTTTATGTATGGTCTTGTCTTTAGGTGACATGGGCGTAATTGCGCTGATTGGCAGTGTAGACGTGGTAACCTTGCCGTTGCTGCTTTACCAACAACTAAGCACCTACCAATATGCTTTAGCCAGCGCTACCGGTTTAATTATGCTGCTGCTCTGCACGGTAATATTTTATTTGCTCGAACTTACCCTAGGACGCCACCATGTTAAGCATCTCTAAACTATGCTGTGTTCGCCAGCAACAGCAGTTTCATTACCAACTGGAGGTGAACCCCGGTGAAGTGGTGGCATTGTTAGGCGCCAGTGGTTGCGGTAAAAGCACCCTGTTAGAGCTTATTGCAGGCTTTGTTCCTGCCAGCAGTGGCAGCTTGTCGTGGTTAGGTGAAGATTTATTAGACTTACCGATTAAGCAACGCCCCGTTACGAGCTTGTTTCAACAGCACAATTTGTTTCACCACTTAAGCATTGAGCAAAACATTGCGCTGGGGCTTTCACCGTCATTGACACTTAATGCGCAACAGCGAGAGCAGCTTAGCCAAATTGCCAACAACTTAGGTATTGCAGGCTTACTAAATAAACGCCCCGACCAAGTCTCTGGCGGTCAACAGCAGCGTGCTGCGTTGGCCCGTTGTTTGGTCCGTCAGCAGCCTATTTTGTTGCTAGACGAACCCTTTAGCGCCTTAGATCCCATGTTACGTTTAGAGTGCTTAGAGCTGGTTAAGCAATTGGCCGAAGAGTGGCAACTAGCGGTAATAATGGTCACTCATCAATGGCAAGATGCCCAGCGTGTGGCCGAGCGAGTGGCATTTATTGAAGCCGGAACCACCCGTCAATTTGCTAGCCCAGCAGAGCTATTAGCCTCACCAAACAATGCCCACATTGCACGATATTTAGCCTGTAGTTAAAGATTAAATAATGCTGGCCGATAAACACTTAAGGCTGTGTTTTTTAACTTAAGGAGAGAAGACTTATGCAGGTGAATAATAACCTTCAAGCTGCATCACTCGAATCAACTTATGCCGCTCGCCAACGCATAGAAAACAGCGCACCACGGCAAACCATTACTGAATACACCGCGCAACGCCAAATGACCAACCCCGGTACGGCAGTGTTTGGCAATAACGACGTTCAACCAGGTTTAAGCGCCACTCAATTGCGCGATAGTGATGATGCTAAACAAGCCAATCGCAAAGCTATTCGCGAAGCAATGGGACGCAGCGTAGATCAATCAGCGACCCATATTCGTTTGTATTTTCAGTATATGGAAGAAAAAGGCACTCGCGGCCCACAGCTATTAGCAAGAGCCTAAAAGCTTATTCTGCAATCGCTAAATCATAGTGACTCAATATGGCTTGCAACTCTCCAGATAAACTCAACTGCTTAAAGAAGAAATTTAACTGCTCAACACTTAACGAAGAATCAGCCCGTTGTAGAGCATGTAAGCTATGCACCGGACTAAAATGCGCAATGCTTTTTAGTGATTGAAGTAAACTCGGTTTTTGCCGAGTAAGGGGCAAATAAAAACTCTCGTTTACCATGGTGAAATCAGCCCGCCGCTTTACCACTAACTTAATACAGTTCATGACATGGGAGCAGCTTTTTACCGCAAACCCTTCATCGGATAAATGCGGGCTTTGATAGGCAGCGTCAAACAGCACCACAGTATAATTGTGTCCTGGTGCAAACAACTGCTCTTGCTCACTAAGGTTTTGCTGATGAGTGAGCAACAAATAATTGTCTAAGACCAATGGAAGGCTTTGCTGAACATTGAGACTCTGCCAGCCCCACTCTAGGTTTTCAAACAAAATGAGGTCGAAACGTTTACGGATAAAAGCTGCATGGCGGTTATGCCGAGAAGTCGACACAAATCGAAAGGTAAACTTGTCTTGAAGATGATTAAGCGCGCGAAGTATATCTAAACTCACCCCGCTGTAGCGGTTAGTTGAAACGTTGTGACTGACATAGGGAGGGAAGTCATAACCGCCAACTTTTATTTCAATGGGCGCGGCAAAAAGACCTATTGGCCACAGTAGTAAACACAAACACCATCCTTTTCTAGCCCATCGCAGCATTTCAGGTTCCTTTGCTCTACACAGGGGCAATATAAAACAAACATCAAACCCGAAAAACCAATTAACACCACAAATGCTTGCTAAGGCACAGTTTTAGCTAACAATCTCGTAACAAAGCAAAGCCAAACACTAAATTAACAGCAAACAAAAATATAAAATAAAAGTGAAACCCATATTCAAAGGCAATGAATGGGCAATAAACGGTGCGAATATTGCTAATAAAGCGACAACAACAATATTTTGACTCGTAGTTTGAGGAAGCAGTAGTGAAAAAAGCCATATTACCCAGTTTAGTCGCCACTTTTTTGTTAAGCGGATGTGGGGGTAGCGATAGCTCATCACCTGGTCCTTCAACTCCACGTTATAACTGGCAGATCATTCAGTTACAAACACTAAAAGAAAGCGATGTTAAATCGGGCTGTGTCATCTACGGAACCTCTGAGACCGACAACAGCCGAGTGATTACCGCGTCGATAGCGAATACAGGTTATAACGTTTTATTTCACAATGCTGACGGTTCAATTATTGAAGAACACACCATTCAAGCTGCCGATGTACCAAGCAACGGTATCGTGAATTTTGATAGCGGATGGGTACCCGATGAAGGCTATGTTTCTCTAGAAGAAGTAGACCGTAACTTAAGCGGAGAGCCCGATGTATATATGTATAGCGTGCAGAAACAGTATTTAGGTAACAAAGTACTAAATGTTCGCTCATCACAAACCGGTAGCAATTGTTATGCGGGTGAAGACTACCGTTCGGTCACCGATATTAGTGATACCGCAGCATTATCGGTACTGCAAGAAAGTAGCGTAAGCTACTATCAAACCAGTTACTCCGCTGATTTGGTTAGCGGCCATGATCTATCAGCTCACATCCCTGTACGCTCTCCCCTACCAGCAGTAAAAGACACACTAGTAACCGCCTTTTATTCCAGCCAAAACGGCCAACATACCGATTTAGCCTACTTCGGTTTTCTAGAACCTAGCTACGTTTACGATACCGATGAAAGTAACGACATCGTAGCCGCTAGCCTAAGTAACGCTGACCTAGAGCCAATGTATTGGCAAGTGGCTAGCAACTTAGCAGTAGACGATGGTAGCTCTGTATTGGCCATTCACAACAACAATAGCTACCAGTGGCAAACCTTATACAAAGATGTAGACCAGTTCACCATTGCCCCTAATTACGACCAAGTAAGCCATTGGGTTGGCTTGTTTTCAGGTACCACCAACGACAGTAATTGGCAGTTTAATAGCGTAATGGCCATTAACGCTGATAACGCGGCGTTAGACCTAGAACTTGCAGAGTTAAACAGCATTGATAACTTAGATTTGATAGAGAACTGCTCGGTTGAACTTAGCCACGCTAATCATTGTATCGATAATGCTAACAGCTTTAACAGCGGCGACTTTGCCTTACAACGCAGCCAAGTAAGATTGCGTTCACACAACAATAGTCGCACCTTTTATCAATCAATTTACGCTGCGCCTAAAGCTCAACAAGCCTTAATGCAAAGTAGTGCCCTAGAGCTAGCCACTAGCCAAATCGACAGTATTGAAATCGCCTTAATCGACAGCGAGCTTTCTGCAGATCAGCAAGATTACTTTATGGCTAACTTCATCGACAGTCGCAGTATTGCTGAAACCGGAACGGTGACTCAGTATAGCGATGCGAATGGTCTCATTTTAAACCCTACTGAGTATGAAGACTTATACTTAGAAATGTTGAAAGACAGCGCCACTATTGTTCAGAACGCGAAGTAAGCCTTATTAGTTAGGTTTATCACAAAGAACGCTAAACACTGTTTAGCGTTCTTTGTTTAACAACAGCCAAGCAAATGTGATTAAGGGGATAATTGCTGAACCGCGTCTAAACGGTGCGCTAACAAGGTATCTGCGTTATCACCGTGCTCTGGGTAATAAGCCCAACCAATTTTAAGGCTATCTAAGGCCACGCCCTCTAACTGTCGTTGTAATTCGCCCGTAAGCTTTTTAGCAACGTTATCTGCCGCTGTGCGACTCGCTCCGTATAACAAAGCAATTAACTCACCCTCACTAAACTGAGCAATGCTGTCTGAACGGCGTAACTGTTGCTGAAGCACTTGGGCAACAATTGCGCAGACTAAGGACGAGTCATGGCTGGCGTAATGTAAGGTTAGAATCGCAAAGGGCTCGTGATTTCGCTTACTTAAGCGCATCGCTTGAATCAACAGCTCTCTAAACAATGGCGCCGACAGCAAACCGCTTTCTGGATCGCGAAGGTTAGTTTCATCGTTAATCACCGGCATGGTGAGTGGAAGCACACTGGCCAACAAATATTGCTGTTGTTGGATTTCAACCGGCATACCATGGATCCGCAACCATTCATCTTCGCTGTGGCAGTAGTGACAAAAAAACGCTTGGTTATTAGCTAAACTTGCGTGCATGGCTTGCTGAAAGGCAGCTCGACAGCGGGAATCAATACGCTCCAACCACTGCTCTAAATCAAGGTGTTCTGACTGTTGGTCTTGCCAAGGGTAACGCACCGAGACTTTGCCATTTTCTGGCTGCAATAACCAATAGCCACTATCGGCCTCAACAATTCCATGGAAAAAACTGACTAGATCTAGCTCTGCCACAACACATCCCTTTAGTTTGCGTAAACTTAACTATAGCAAAGTTAAATCATAGGCTTAGCTTAAGTCAGCCAAGCAGCATGCGGGAAAAAGCTAAGTTAATAAAAAGGCCGAGCAAGCTCGGCCTTATAAACAAAAACAATAATATTAGATTAACTCTAAACTCTGCATAACATTGCGAATACGCGTTTTGGTAGAGTCCGACAATTCGGTAACTGGCAAGCGACATTCTGCTCGACACTTGTTCAGTAAAGACATCGCATATTTAGCGCCAGCTGGGCTTGGCTCAGCAAACATTGCTTGGTGCAGAGGAATCAACTTATCTTGAATCTCGCTAGCTTTAGCGTAGTCACCGTCTAAAGTGGCTTGTTGCATTTGCGCACACAGTTTAGGGGCTACGTTCGCCGTTACAGAGATACAACCTTGGCCGCCGCTAATATTGTAAGAAACCGCAGTGGCGTCTTCCCCACTTAACCAGCAGAAGTCTTGCTCAATCAATTGGCGTTCAAATAGTGGGCGAGACAAATCGCCGGTAGCGTCCTTCACACCAACAATACGCGGTAACTGCGCCAGTTTAGCAATGGTTACCGGGCTTAAATCTACCACCGCGCGTGGTGGAATGTTGTAAAGCACAATCGGAATATCGGTGGCGTCGTGCAACATCTTAAAGTGTTGAAATAAACCATCTTGATTAGGGCGGTTGTAATAACCCGCTACATGCAAAGTTGCATCGGCACCCACTTGTTGGGCAGCCTTGGTGTACTCGATAGCTTCAATAGGGTTGTTTGAGCCAGCACCCGCGATAACAGGCACACGCCCTTTAGCTTGCTCTACTACCGTTTTCACTACAGCAATATGCTCATCGTGAGTTAGGGTTGGGCTTTCGCCAGTAGTTCCCACTGGCACAATGCCATGAGTCCCTTGGCCAATGTGCCATTCAACTAACTCGCGAATCGCCGCATAATCAACCTCACCTTCAATAAAGGGAGTAACCAACGCTACTATCGATCCTTTAAACATGCCCGCTCCATCACTTACTTCTAAAATAAAAAAACCCGGTCACAGTGGCCGGGTTCAAAAATACTATTTCGATTTAGTTGCACCCAGCCGTTAACCACCCGCGTTTTAATTCGGGCCGTTTATATTTCTTTAACTTTAAAGAAATCGACATCACAGATGTGTCCTTAACAAACGAAATTCTTGCTAGCTAGTTTCCTTAGCACGCACTAAAAGTCAAGTAACCTTAAAAATAAATACTTAGAAGCGGCGATGAGATAGCCTTTTCAACGAAAACTTTCTATTATTGCAGCCAATTATGACCGCGATAAAGCCCTATTATGAACACCTCGCTACACGCTACCAGCCAAGTACTCGCCCGCCACGACCAACTGTTTGCCGATCGGCATTTAGTGGTAGCTGGCCAACTCGCCGACAACTACCCGCTTAGCCTGCTTGAGCAAGTCGCGTCGTTGCAAATTTGCTGTAGTCATTACGGTCACTTTACCCACTTTAAGAAAACGGATGATGACAAACTCTCTTGTCAGTTTTCAGTTGAGCCTCGGTTAGCCAAAAACAGCAATGCGCTGCTGTTTTTTATGCCTAAAGCAAAGCAAGAAGCCGCCTACTTGTTTGCCAGCATATTGCCGCAACTAAGTGATGATACCGACATATTTGTGGTGGGAGAAAACCGTGGTGGAGTTAAAAGCTGCGAAAAACTGCTCGCGGAGTTTGGCATTAAAATGAACAAAATCGACAGTGCTCGACGCTGCGGTTTATATTTTGGTTCTCTCACTAAAGCGGCTCCCGCCTTTCAGCCTGAACAGTGGTTAAGCCAATTTGAAGTCGCTCTGCCAAGTACTCGCTTGCAAGTGATGTCACTGCCTGGTGTATTTAACCACGGTAAACTAGACGACGGTAGTCAACTGCTATTAGATAATTTGCCTGCCTTGCACGGTAGCGTGCTCGACTTTGGGTGTGGTGCGGGCATTATTGGTGCAAGCCAAGCCTTGTTACACAAAGTAGACATTACTCTGCTCGATGTAAGTGCATACGCTGTGACTAGCACTAAAGCCACGCTAAAACAAAACCAGTTGAATGGAACAGTAATTGCTTCTGATGGATTAAGCGAAGTAAACCAACGCTTTGATTTCATCGTGAGTAATCCACCATTTCATGCTGGAATAGATACTCAGTACGAAACCACTGAAACGTTTCTTGCCCAAGCCAAACAGCACTTAAATGCCCAAGGCGAATTATGGTTGGTTGCCAATAGCTTCCTGCAGTACGAAGCATTAATAAAGCAACACTTCGCGCGCTACGAAAGCATACTCGACAACAAAAAATTTAAGATTTTGCGTTGTTGTGTTTAGCAAGAACATTATTTTTATTGTGGATTTAATAAAACCCTAGTTTCTGCTATTTACATTAAGGTAAATATCTGGAAACTAAGCCAAGCCACTTTGAAAACGATTTCACGAAACTGACATAATTATTAGAGGTACAAAGTCCCATGGCAGGTATATTAACGATGATTCTCGCCGGTGGTGAAGGCACACGCCTTTATCCACTTACCGACAGCCGTACTAAGCCCGCGGTTCCATTTGGAGGCAGTTATAGGCTAATCGACTTTGCCTTAAACAACTTTGTGAACTCAGATTTTCTTAAGATCTATGTACTTACCCAATTTAAGTCGCAATCACTCAATATTCACCTTCGCCAAGCTTGGCATTTATCCGGCATTACCGACCGCTTTATTGATGCAGTGCCGGCACAAATGCGCGTAGGTAAACGCTGGTATGACGGTACGGCTGATGCGATTTATCAAAACGCTCGGTTCATTGAGATTAACGAACCTGACCATGTTTGTATTTTTGGTAGTGACCACATCTACAAAATGGATGTGCGCCAGATGGTTGATAACCATAAACATAACGAAGCTGACCTCACCGTTGCTGCGATTAAAGTGCCTAAAGACCAAGCCGATCAGTTTGGTATTATCGAGGTTGATACCGAAGGCCGAATGATAGGCTTTGAGGAAAAACCTAAGGTAAACCCGAAAACAATTCCCGGTGATCCAGACCACGTACTCGCCTCTATGGGTAACTACGTATTTGAACGAAAAGTTCTACTGGATGCGCTGCACGATGATGCCAAAGAAGATGATTCTAGCCACGATTTTGGTAACGACATTATTCCTAAGCTTTATCCCAAAGGTAAAGTGTTCGCTTATGACTTCACTCAAAACAATATTCCAGGTGAAACCGCCAGCGGTTATTGGCGCGACGTAGGTACGCTAGATGCGTACTGGGCCGCTCATATGGATTTGTTAGACGAAGAACCTGCGTTCTCGTTGTACAACCCCAAGTTTCCATTACACACCCATTACCCACCACTTCCGCCAGCCACCTTTAAAGATGTTGGCGACAAAAAAGTGAGTGTGAGCCAATCATTGATTTCTGCAGGAAGCTTTATTTTAGGCTCAGAAGTGAATCGCAGTGTATTGGGTTTCAGAAGTCACGTACGCCCAGGCTCAGTAGTCAGTGAGTCGGTATTAATTGGCAACTGTAGAATTGGTGAAGGCTGTCAGATTCGCCGCACCATTATTGATAAAAACGCTGAAATTGCTCCAGGCACCATCATTGGTGAAAACTTGGAAGAAGATCGCAAGCGCTTTACGGTATCTCCAGAAGGAATTGTAGTGATACCGAAAAACGCCAAGGTTGGTTTCTAGGCATTAAATT
Organism: Agarivorans sp. Toyoura001; assembly: GCF_005405585.1. Lineage (GTDB taxonomy): Bacteria > Pseudomonadota > Gammaproteobacteria > Enterobacterales > Celerinatantimonadaceae > Agarivorans. Next base: position 584,565 of record NZ_BJEQ01000001.1, read on the forward strand.
GCCTTGATAACACATAAGCAATTACTCTAATATTGAACCATATAAGGCACCCTTTGGTGCCTTAATCGTTAAGGAGTTCTCTGTGACAGCCCATCCTGTCAGGATATTGTTTTTAGCCTCAGAAGTTGAAAGCCTCGCAAAAACTGGCGGCTTAGCCGACGTAGCTAAAGCCTTACCGCTTGCCCTAAAGGAACACGGACAAGACGTAAGAATTATTATGCCGTTTTATAAAACCATAAAACGCCACGACGAAGCCGAGAAGATTCTCGATTTACGCTTACCTACAGCAGAAGGCTGTGCCGATATAGATTATGCGGTTTACCGCTTAATGCTGGAAGATGTGCCCGTTTACCTGATTCAGCATAATGACTATTTCGAGCGCGACCAACTCTACAGTGAAGGCGAGTTTGCTTATGATGATAATGGCGAACGTTTCACCTTTTTTTCTCGCGTTGTATTTCAAGTAGCTGAAGCTTTAGACTTCAGACCTGACGTATTCCACTGTAACGATTGGCACACCGCTTTAGTGCCTTACTTACTCAAGCAAAAATACGCCCATCATCCATTTTTTTGCAACAGTAAATCAGTTCTTACGATTCACAATGCGGCCTTCCAAGGCATTTTTGAGAAGCATCAATTCCAGTTACTAGAAGGTTTAGCTGATGGCTTAGTGGATCAGATTCTAGATGGCTATAACTGCATCAACCTGCTGAAAGCAGGGATTCGATTTGCCGACAAAATTAACGCGGTAAGCCCTAATTACGCCCAAGAGTTGCTCACCCGTTTAGGCTCTCACGGTTTGTGTGATTACTTTGAACAGCGGCGCTCTGATTTAGTGGGGATCTTAAATGGCTGTGAATATGCCGATTGGGATCCCGAAACCGACAAGCTAATTCCTGCCAACTACTCAAGTAGTGACTTAAGCGGAAAAACCGTTTGTCGGCAAGCTCTGCAATTAGAGACTCAACTCGCGCAAATTGATGTGCCAATATTTGGCATGGTATGTCGCTTAACCGAGCAGAAAGGGTTTTATCTTTTACTACCGGCACTGCAACAATTTTTGCGTCACAACGTACAGGTGGTGATTGTAGGTACTGGCGACAGCGGTATTGTTACCGAACTAGAAGCCTTACAACAGCAATGGCCAGACAAACTGCGCTTTATTCACGCCTACAGCAACGAGCTTGCTCACTTAGTAGAAGCAGGGGCAGACTTTTTCTTAATGCCATCATTGTTTGAGCCTTGCGGCTTAAATCAGATGTACAGCCTAGCTTATGCCACTTTACCTATTGTGCGCGGCGTTGGTGGGTTACGAGATACGGTTTCAGATTATGATGAAGATCCTAGCCAAGCCACTGGCCATATTTTTTATGATCCTGAACCCAGCGATTTACTGAATATTTTGCGCCGAGCGCTGTTGTTGTATCTAGAGCACCCAGAGGAATTTCAAGCGATGCGTCGTCGCGCCATGCAATCTAGATTTCACTGGCAACAATCGGTTTGGCAATACGAAGCTTTATACAATGACGCCTTAAATGTGAATCCGGTTCAACAACAATAACAATAATGACCCAGAGAGTGGCGACTCTGGCTATTCTTATATAACCTGAATGTATACATTTATTTGAGGGATATTACATGCGCTTATCAGAGGAAATTCATAACTTTACTGAGTTCCTAGTGGGTGAACAACTGCATGCTTTAGGAATTCACAAGCGCTGTGATTTAGATACTCTACAGGATTTATGCTGCTTGGTGCTTAACCGCTTGCCGCCACGTTACATAAGACACGATGTAGACGTACTCAGTGCTATTAGCGACGCCGAACGTGAGCAACTAGTAGAGAAAACTAAAGTTGCTATTGAAGAGTGTTTACAGTTTCTAGAGCAAGACCGCCGCCAAGGACCTCGCAACTAGCTTACTTAGGTAAAGATATTTCTAATTCAATAGCGGTACAGCCCTTGGTGCAATAAACACCTGGGGCTTTTTCTTGCCCAGGCAATACCACAAACAAGGCTTGCTTGCAGCTTTCACACTGTTTTGGTTTCCCTGCCAATACTTGCTTAATCAATTGGCGTTGCTGCTGATAAGAGTTAGCACTGCGTTTATTCAGCTCTTTAAATCCAGACATCATAAAATCTCTTGGTAACAATAGCGCCACTTTAGAGCCTAGCGCCCTCGCTTTCAATTGCTATTTAGTGCAACAACTCATCGCGCTAAACGAGCGCGTAATTTTGCGCCAAATACACAGCATATTAATCCCAATAATACCAAGCTAGTTCCCGCACATTCGCTCCCTGTTAAACGCTCTTCAAAAGCCAAACTTGCGGTAAACATTCCCACCACGGGCACTAACAAAGCAAAAGGAGTAACCGTGGCTGCGCTGTATTTAGCCAGTAAACGCCCCCACCATGCGAAAGCCAACAACGTAGAGATAAAGCCTACATAGGCTAATGCCAGCCAAGTAGTTCCGCTTGCATTCAGCAGTAGTTGTAGCGGCTGGTCATTTTCAAAATGGTAAGAAAACAGCAACAAAGGCAGAGGTGGAATTAAACTCACCCACACCATAAAGTGCAATACATTTACTCCGCCCGCTTGCTTCATAAATAGGTTAGACACTGCCCAAGATAACCCCGCCAGCAGCAGTAATAACAAGGCAGTTAAACTTAAGTTTTCTGAGCTAGCGGTAAAAAACAGCAAGAAACCCGTACAAGCAATGAGGATCCCGATAAGCTGATATTTAGTCACCTTCTCTTTAAACCAAACAGCGCTAAGCACAATGGTAAACATGACCTGAGCTTGCAGCAGCAGTGACGAAAGCCCGGCTGACGCTCCCACTTTCATCGCGACAAACAGTAAACTAAATTTAATGACGCCGAGGAAAAAGCCCACCGCTAGAACATTACGCCAAGCTGTTTTGGGAAAAGGCACTAGCAAAACAGCCGGAATAGCAACAATGGCAAAACGTAACGCGGAAAACAGCACCGGCGGAAGCTCTAACAAGCCAAGCTTTATCACCGAGAAATTTACGCCCCAAATACTGGCAACAAGCAGAGCAAACACGATGTCTAGCGGTTTCATACAGTCCTTGATGGTGAACCAACTTACTTGTAACCAGCCTACCCTGAGTAAAACCCGTGGTCAAAGCACTGCCTTATTAGCCATTCGAGCAAAAAATATGACCAGACTCATCCTCTCGATTTTTACATTTAACTATCCCTGCGCCCAGGGCTTGTCGAGAGTTGAAAATATCCGTATAAAGTACACTTTGAGTGCATATCTATAAAATATTGATTTAAAGTGTACTTATATTAACGATAAAAAGAGCAGGGCTTGATGAAAGACATTAACATTTCGTTTATACGACTGAATTTTATCAAGCCTATTATTGATGGCTTGCAAGCCGAGTTCGCTATTACTAGCCAAGATTTAGGCATTCCTAATAAGCTTTTAGAAGAGCCTCTATCAATCATTCCTGTCACCATTTTGAACCGCTGGTTAGAAAGAGCTGAGCAACTCACTAACGACCCCTTATTTATGCTCAAACTGGTTGATTATTTACGCTTTGAAAACATTCAGTACTTTAGTAATTGGGTCTACTTCACTCCAGATCTGGCCATTACTTTTCGTCGAGTGAATTACGGCACCTCTTGCTTACAATCGGGTTCCACCTTCCACGGTTTACAATCGGGTCACATTATTAAGTGGTGTTACAACAACCCATACTTGAACAAACAGGGACGGCTGCACGACAGTATTCGTATCGCATTGATGATGGTAAACATGCTGACTTATTATCACGGAGATAACTATGTCCCCTTGCAAATCAACCTTACTGGCCCGAGTAGCAACCAAGCCAAGCTAGAGGCGTTTTTTGGTTGTAAGGTGAACGTCTCCAGCGCGCAAACCGAGGTGTGGATTAACGCCTCGGTAGTAGAGCCGAGTGATAATAATCAATGGAAAAAACAATCTCCTTTGCGACTTAACGATGCTCAGCTAGACGACCTAATCAATATTCCTCAACCCCATGATATTGCCAAATCTCTTTATTCATTGGTGAATTTCTCTCGATATTATGGCCGACCTACAGTGGATTTTTTAGCCGATTGCTTGGGTATGTCACGGCAACAGTTACAGCGTCGTTTATTAGTTCACGGCTGGAACTTTTCCTCAATGACCAGCTATGTGCTGAGTAATGAAGCCATACAATATATGTTTAAAGGCTACTCCATTAGTGCCATTGCAGAGCTTTTAGCTTACAGCAATGAACAAAGCTTCTCGCGAGCCTTTAAACGACTGCGAGGCATTACGCCGAACCAATACCAACAAAAGCTAAATAATAAAGGCTAAGGAAGTAAGCGACTGAGCGTTTTCTCTACCCACTACAAACGCCTCCATGGTATTAGGCGCAACTCATACTTGTAAAAAAGCTAACGGAATTTACTCTCTGCCCTCTTTAAACTGAGGCAAGTGATCGGTAATGTCGTGCCAACAGGCTTTGTATTCCACAAAAATATGCGCGTCGGGTTTTAGCGTAACCTCGCTGTCTAAGCTTGCTAAGCTAAATTCAATAAACTCGCCACTATCATTCGCTGGCGCAAAGGTTAGGCTTGAACCGCAATGACCACAAAACTGTCTCACAGTGCCGTTTTCGGCTTGGTATTGCTGCAATTTGCTTTGACCACTTAACCAATGAAAATTTTCAGCTTTCGCTTCGCCATAAGTGGCAAAAGCAGCACCATGAAATTTTCTGCACATACTGCAATGGCAATGCCCCATTCTAGGCTCTAAGTGATCGACTCGGTAAGAGACTTGACCGCATAAACACTGTCCGGTGTATCCATCCATGTTAATTCCTCTTCGCTAATGCTAACGCTGCACATCTATACACCCTACACCCAAAACAAGCATTTGTTGAGTGAAGGTAATTGTGCCACCATATTGCCAATTATTTGCTCGTGCTGAATACCGCACAGACACCATAATAAATAGGACTATTTTCGATGTTGAAAATCATCAGTACTAAGGACTTTGCAAACTTTAGTGATAATGCCAAAGCCGCGCCGCGCCAGCGCAGCCACCACAACCTCCACGACACTCTCGATGCCAACGTACAGCGCTTGTTTATTGCTACTGAGCCAAATACCTATATGCGCCCTCACCGCCACAGTGAAGCGCATAAATGGGAGCTTTTTTTGGTATTACAAGGGCAATTAGATTTACTTATTTTTAATGATGAAGGCGAGCTAATCCAGCGCCATAGCCTTTCGCCCGACACTAACCGCGCTATCGAAATTCCACCCAAGACTTGGCATGGTTACGCCTGCATGCAACCAGGAACAGTTGGCTTAGAGATAAAAGAAGGTGCTTACGTACCAACACCAAACGACGACTTTGCGCCTTGGTCTCCCGCCGAAGGTGAAGAAGGGGCAGACCAGTATCGTGAATGGATGCGTCAGGCCGAAGTAAAATAGAGCAAAGCGCAGTTAAAAACGTTAAGTGCCACGATCACTTAACGTTTTTAAACAAAACACGCTGTCCTTAAAGAGTTTATTTCGTAATGAGTAAAAAGCCGCTAATATCAAAGCACTATTCTCACTTTGCTTAATGGAGCACTTGCAAAATTGATGCGTCTGCTTGTTTTACTTGCCTGTAGTCTTATGTTTAGCTCTTGTTTAAGTGCAGAAGATGAGCCGGCAACCCCACCTGAAGATATTCCCTCAGTGAGCGAGCAGTTTCAACAGGACTATTTTAGTGCTTTAGACTTAGATGAAGACAAAGACTGGATCCAGTTAGATTCTGGTGAAGTGATTCAAGGTGAACTCGAAGAGCTTTATCAGAAAAAAGCCTTATTCGACAGTGACGAGCTAGATGACTTATCCATCGACATTGAAGATATTCAGCGACTGCGCACAGCTAAATGGTTTCAAGTAAATCTACGAGGATTAGGCGTGGTTCGAGGCCGCTTAATGGTAGATGAAGAAAAAGTCACCATAGTAGGTAAAGATACCCACTTTGCCTCACGTTACGACGTTATCTCGGTCTATCAAGTGGCAGAAAGCGAAGCCGACCGATGGGAAAACAAAGCCACGCTGAGTGCAAACATTGCCAGCGGCAATACCAATACCCTCGAAATTAACGGAAAATTAAACAGCGAACGCAAAACCGCCCTAAGTCGTACCATTATTACTTACCTAGGCGTTGTGTCGGAATCAAACGATGAAACCACGGCACGCAATCACCGTGTTACGTTATCTCACGATTTATACAAGCACCAAGATTGGTTCTTTCGCCCGGTATTAGCCGACTTTTATCACGCTCCCCTTAAAAACATTAAGTTACAAAGCCAACTCGCTTCTCAAGTGGGTTACATTGCCGTTGAGGATGATGACAAAAAGTGGGAGTTATCGGTGGGTCCGTCATGGCAACAAACCCGTTTTGAAGAAGTGACCGCTGGCACCTCTAATAAAGAAAGCAGTTTAGGTTTATCTTTTGGTTCCAACTTTGAAATCGATATAACGAAAGATATTGAGCTCAACCATGATTATCAAATGACCTTATCACAAACCAAAACTGGTGGTTATCAACACCATAATCTCCTCAATTTTGCGATAGATATTACCGACGATTTAGATTTAGATATCGATTTTATTTGGGATTACACTGCCTCCCCCACGCCGGATGCAGATGACATTACGCCAGAAAAAAATGACTACCGGGTAGTTATTGGCATAGGCCTCGATTTTTAATCACAAAAAAGCCCCTTAAAGTTAAGAGGCTGTAGAGGTATTACAAAGTTGTAGAATCAGCTTCGCTCTGCAGTTGTTTAGCTTTTACGCTACTTGCATTGGTATCGTCGTTTAGCTTAGCCATATTACGAATATGCGCGACACAAAACTCAACCGAACGTGCCAGCTCCTGTTTCAATCCATCACCATTTTGAAGATCGATATAAGATGGAGCCAATTCTGTATCTGCATATTCAGGCAAATTTCCGCATGCTTCTTCGGCAATAACACTGCCTTTTTCCCTATCAATTAAACGAGCATGCACTTGATAGCTCACGCGGTAGTTATCCCAATCGCTAGTGTAATAAATCGATCCCCAGCCTAGAGTTCGAACATCCAAAATATAGTCATAGTCACCGTATAATTGGATGATGTGTGGAATCTCCGGGCTGGTTAGGCTTTTTGATGCATCATCAACCACCTTAACCTTATAACTATTGCTTAAACCACTGGCTAACTCTCGAGCAATATCTAGCGCGGGGTCTTCTACTTTGTTATCTACAATCATCGCGTTACCGTTAGATATAGCCGTGGCTAAACCTAACAAACCAAATTGAACATTAGCGGCAGTTTGCGCAGTAAAATCAGGTAGTGACTCATAGCGAGTATAAACGAGGGTTTTATCGGCCAGCGATAGCGACTCACTGGCTTCAAGTTGATCTGTTTTAATACTTGAACAAGCGCTAAGCGAGGCCGCGACTAATACAAATAATAGCCTTATAAACAACATGTTAATCCTTTATTCTTTCTACATTACGGCATATCCATGCCTAATCGTTGATGTGAGCTATTACTGGTTAAATAGCGCCGCTACGATACCATTATTTGTTTTTGAGTCTAGTATTCTATTTATCTTATATTGATAATAATCAATAGATTAAATGCAGAGTGGGCCGATTAAATATAAAAAAAGCACCCTTAGGTGCTTTTTTATTACCAAGTTCTAATTTAGCTAGCTTTAAACTTGCGTCGCCAGGCATGTAACAAAGGTTCGGTATAACCGCTAGGCTGCTCACACCCTTTAAACACCAAATCTAAAGCTGCTTGATAAGCAAAACTACTCTGCGCCTTACCAGCCATATTTAAATACAGCGGATCACCTGCATTTTGCTGGTCAACCAAGTTAGCAATAACTTCAAAACGCTGCTTAACTAAACTTTCACTCACCACCCCATGCTTTAACCAGTTAGCCACATGCTGGCTAGAGATACGCAAGGTGGCTCGGTCTTCCATTAGGCCCACACCGTTAATGTCTGGCACTTTTGAGCACCCCACACCTTGCTCAACCCAGCGAACCACATAACCCAAAATACCTTGTATATTGTTATCTAGTTCTGCAATAAGCTGTTGTTCAGACCAATCTGTTTGCTCGGCCAATGGCGGAGTCAGTAAATCAGCTAGGCGCTGAGTACTGTGTTGTTCTAGATGCTGGGCAAGTTGCTGCTGAACAGAAAACACATCCACCTGATGATAGTGAATCGCATGTAAAGTTGCTGCAGTAGGCGACGGTACCCAAGCGGTGCTAGCACCACTTTGTGGGTGAGCTTGCTTAGCTTGCATCATAGCGGCCATCATTTCAGGCATCGCCCACATACCTTTACCTATTTGTGCTTTACCTTGTAAACCGCATGCTAAACCTGCTTCTACGTTGTTTAACTCGTAAGCTTTAATCCAAGCGCTTTCTTTAATCTCACCTTTTGGCACCATCGCTGCTGCGTGCATACTGGTATGAATTTCATCACCGGTTCTGTCTAGGAAACCGGTATTAATAAATACCACCCGTTGGTTTGCCTCGGCAATACATGCCCGTAAGTTTACGCTGGTGCGGCGCTCTTCATCCATAATGCCAAGTTTGATGGTATTAGTCGCTAAACCTAAAAACTCCTCAACCGCGCCAAATACCTGATTACTAAAAGCGACTTCTTCAGGGCCATGCATTTTAGGTTTTACAATATAAATAGAGCCTTCGCGCGAGTTGCGATAAGGGCTATTACCAAGCAAATCATGTTTACCAATTAAGCTAGTAAATACGGCGTCAAGCAGCCCTTCTGGCACTTCATTACCATCGGCGTCGAGCAGTAAATCACTATTCATTAAATGGCCAACATTGCGCACAAACATAAGTGAGCGGCCACTTAAGCTAAAACCGTGGCCTTGGCTGTTAACATAGTGGCGATTTGGCTCTAACTCTCTAGTGATGGTTTGGCCATTTTTACTGAGGGATTCACGTAAACTGCCACGCATTAATCCTAGCCAGTTTTTATATACCTCGACTTTATCTTCAGCATCAACCGCCGCGATAGAATCTTCACAGTCCATAATAGTGGTTAGCGCGGATTCTAAAACGATATCTTTAACATTGGCACTATCTTGCTCACCAATTTGATGCTCAGCATCAAATTGAATTTCAATATGAAGGCCATGATGTTGCAACAAAATAACACTTGGCTGTTCAGCATCTCCCTGAAAACCCGCTAATTGAGACGCTTCAGCTAAGGTAGTGTTAGAGCCATCTTTTAGGCTCACTAACAAGCCGCCTGATAATACACTGTAGCGTGTGGCGTCGGCATGGCTACCGTGAGCAAGCGGGCAATGTTGGTCGAGCAAAGCGCGACCATAAGCAATAACGGCGGCACCGCGTTGTGAGTTATAACTGCTACCAGGTGCCAACTCCCCGCTTCGGTCAATAGCGTCTGTACCGTACAGTGCGTCGTATAAACTCCCCCAACGAGCATTGGCTGCATTAAGGGCATAACGCGCATTCATAACCGGCACCACTAATTGAGGGCCGGCTAACAAGGCTAATTCTCGGTCGACTTTTGAGGTGCTTAGGGTCACATTTTCAGGAGCATCAACTAAATAGGCAATATCGCTTAAAAACTGTTGATAAAGGTTGGCATCAAACGGGGCTGGATGCTGTTGGTGCCATTGGTCTATTTGGGCTTGTAGCTGTTCACGCTTAGCAAGCAAAGACTTGTTTTTAGGTATGAAGTGTTGCAGATAGCTTTCTAAACTTGACCAAAACGAGGCTTGGTCAACACCGGTTTCTGGCAGTACGTCCTGGTTAATAAACTGGTACAGCAAGTTAGATACTTGGAAGTGTTCCAGCTTGTGGTAGCTTGATGCCGCAGTGGTCGGTTTAGTCATCCAATTGTCCCTTATTTTATAGTTATTATGTGTTGCACGATGGATTCAACCTCGCGCTTTAATTCATGTTACCCTTAGTTTCTTGCAGCAGGTTCGAAGCTCGACCTACAATAATTGTCAGATTAGCATCCCATATAAGGGCCTAGATAAACAATTGGCCAAACGTAGCATTTGCAATCATACAACTCTTTGATAGTATTTTTCAAACACTTGTTTGAACTGAATTACCAATTACAGTTTAATAATGTAAACCAGAGTAAACAGGGCTTAGTTTACCTATTAAAGAGGCAAGGATTTGCTGGCATTTATTTCTCGATTCTCAACACAGTTACTGGCTAGCTGCGTATTAGTAGGTTTTGCCCTACCTAACTTTTCAAATGCTTTATTACCCTTATTACCCGCGGTATTGTTTTTTCTGATGCTGCTCACCATTGTTAGCCTCAACATTAAAACTCTGGTAACCGACTTAGCTCAAGCCTCTGTTTGGTTGTACGCTGTTTGGCATACGTTTGGCGTTACCATTTTGATCATGACGTTAGCGTGGTTACTTAATATTGATAGCAAACTCTACCTCGCCATTGCCGCTACTTGCGCAACCGGTTCCTTATTTGCCAGCCCGGCTATTGTGCGGTCCTTAGGGTTAGATGCGCAGCGCTGTATGGCCATGACCATTGCCTCAACCTTGCTGATGCCTTTGGTATTGCTACTCAACGGCTGGCTGTTTAGTCGCTTTAACGGCAATGAGCAGTTACAGCTTGATATGCAAACCTATAGTCTGCGTTTAGCTATCTTTATTGTTTTGCCCATCATGATCAGTTTGTTAGTCCACAAGCTACTAAAACAAAGTTTGATTGAACAAGCTTTAAAGCAAATTCGCCCGTTTACCATCGTGTTAGTGTTTTTCTTTCCTTTAGGTTTGATGGGAGCTTTTAGAGAAATATTCGATGAAACTCCCAGTAAAGCACTGGAATATTTGCTCATTGCCAGCGGGGTGTGCCTAGTATTGTTTATCAGTAGTTTTTTGCTGTATTACCGACAAGGAAAAAACCTAGCGATTATCAGTGCCATTACCGCAACCAACCGCAATGTATTGCTAACCTACAGCATTACTGGCAGCTTTTTAGGCTTAGAATACATGATATACATGGGCGCAATTCAATTGCCTATTTATCTCTTGCCAATGCTGGTGAAACTGGCAGTTCACCCCAGCTAATCTAGGCTAAATAGAAGTGTGATTGATTTAGGAAGATACTATGAGTGATGAACAAGCCTTAAGTCCTTCGGCTATTCAAATGGCATTAAAACATTTACCTGACTGGCAATTTAACAACAATAGCATTGAAAACAGCTACCGTTTTAAAGATTTTGTACAAGCATTTGAGTTTATGGGCCATGTCGCTGACTACGCCGAACAACAAAACCATCATCCGGATTGGAGTAATTGCTACAACCGCGTCAATATCGCACTCACCACTCATGAGTTAGGCGGAGTAAGCGAGCGAGATTTTAAATTGGCCACATTGATCGAAGAGCTTTACCAAAAATATTATTGAGCCATCGAAGTGCTGGGCTTCAATGGCTCAAAAAAGATTATAGTTTGGCAGCATCAATCGGCTTAATCTCTGGCCAATGTTGATTAGCATCCACAATCAGCTCGTTAGTATTTTCTAACCAACGTTGTTGCACTTTTTTATCTAAGTTTAGATAAAGCTTTCCATCAACAATTTTCCAGGCCGTAGGGTCAGTTTCAAACTTTTTCTCCATGGCTACACCAAAGGCACAGTAACCACCATACTGAGGCGCGAATTTAGCAGGGTCTTCTTTAAATGCGTCCCGATTGCTAGCGCTAGCAAAATGGTAAATAGCATTGTTATGACTCGCAGTAAAATCACCAGAACCTTGAGTTGGTTGGCCACTAACAAAGTATGCAACGGGGTCGTAACCTTGTATCGCTAAATCGTTGCTATCTACGCTCATTCCAATATCTGCAGCTGCGCTCACGCCACTAAATGCCAATGCTGTTACTAAGGTGGTATTTCTGATTAGGGCTTTCAAACTGTTCATTTTATTTCTCCATAAATTAACCGCTAACTGCGATAGTGAAAATTTAACCGCTTAGTCCGGTCTGTTGGGATACAATCGTCCGCTTGTTGGTGCGAAAAGTACGGAGTGTTATTGATGGACCAATTATCTGGCTTGCTAAGGCAGTTCTCTGTTACTGCTGGTGTTTTTTATTCAGGCCAATTATGTGGCTTATCTGATGTGGAAACCGGTGATGACTTAGTGGGTCATATTCATGTGTTGAACCAAGGTAAATTAAGCATTCTGCAAGCCAATAAAAAAATCGAAGTGACTCAGCCCAGTTTGGTGTTTTTTCCTAAACCGCTTGCACATCGTTTATTGGTTGATTCAGAACAACCCGCAGAACTAGTGTGCGCAACCATAAGATATGGGAATGCTAACAGTAGCCCTTTAGCCAACGCCCTCCCAAAGCAAATAGTATTGCCGCTAGCTGAACACCCACAGTTTTCAAAAACTATCGATTTACTATTTAGTGAAGCCTTTCAGCCTGCCGATGGCTCATTGGTGATTATGGACCGCTTAGTAGAGGTGCTAATTAGCTTATTGCTGCGCTACAGCGTTAATAAGCAAAACCTTGATACTGGCCTATTAGCCGGGTTAATACATCCTAAGCTCAGCCTAGCATTGGCTTTATTACATGAAGACCCAAGTAAAACGTATCCCTTAGAGACTCTATCCCACGCTGCAGCCATGTCTCGCACTAGCTTCATTGAAACCTTTACTAAAGTAATTGGCAGCTCACCGGGGGATTACCTGGTAGATTGGAAGATTCACCACGCTCAGCAACTACTAAAACAAGGTAAAAGCATAGCGTGGGTAGCATCGTCTGTTGGCTACCAAAGCTTATCGGGATTTAACCGAGCTTTTCGCAGTAAAACCCAAATGTCACCTAAACAATGGTTAGACGGCCAAAATCTCAAGCATGCTGCTAGCTAAGCGCCAGCTTTGCTAGTGCATTTTGTAACTGAGGAACTAAAGACTGCTCAAACCAAGGGTTGTTCGCTATCCAATGCCGGTTGCGTGGTGAAGGATGGGGCAAAGGCCATAAGGCCTGCTTATTGTAATATGCAAAATTAGCCACATTTTCGGTTAACGATGTTTTACTGGGTGTATTCAAATACAAGGCTTGCGCATATTGGCCAATTAATAAGGTAAGTTCTATATTAGGCAGCTCTGCCAATACCCGTTTATGCCAAGTGTCAAAACACAGTTTAGGTGGCGGTAAATCACCTTGTTTTCCTTTCCCCGGATAACAAAATGCAGCCGGAACAATAGCCACCTTTTGGGGGTTGTAGAATATCTCTTTATCTAGGTTAAGCCACTGGCGTAGTCGATCACCACTCATATCATCCCAAGGTATGCCACTTCTATGAACCTTGCTGCCCGGTGCCTGACCAATGATCAACAAACGAGCTTCAGGACTCGCTTGAATAACTGGCCGAGGATCAAGCTGAGCTTTACACAAGGTGCAGGCCCTTACTTGCTCAAGTAAAGGCACCAAGTTATTTTTTCGATCAGCGCTGATCATCTCACTCACCTATTAAGGACAAGGAATACGAAACTCGTCGCCAATTTCCTGAAGGCGCCGCTCAAGTTCATCAGAGATCACTACTTGAGTGCTCGATAAGTTTTCTTTTAACTGCGCTAAGGAAGTGGCACCAATAATGTTAGAACCAACAAAGCTACGCTGATTAACAAATGCCAGTGCGAGTTGAACGGGGCTTAACTTAAACTCACGTGCCACATCTACATAACACTGAATAGCCCCTTCGGCGATATCGCTTCCGTAACGGGCAAAACGTTTATAAATAGTTAAACGCGCCCCCTCTGGCCACTGATTATTTAAATATTTACCGCTTAGTGCACCAAATGCTAATGGCGAATAAGCCAATAGAGGTAAGTTTTCACGGTGAGAGACTTCAGCCAAGTTGATTTCGAAACTACGATTTAGCAAATTATAAGGGTTCTGGATCGACACGATCTTAGGCAGGTTGTGCTTCTCAGCTAGCTGAACATATCGCATTGCTCCCCAAGGCGTTTCGTTTGAGATCCCCAAATATCTTACCTTGCCGGATTTAACGAGATCAGCCAAAGCCTCTAAGGTTTCGATGATCGGTGTTTGAGCGGCGTCTTCTTGGTGTTGATAATTCAGTTGACCAAAAAAGTTAGTCGCGCGATCTGGCCAATGCACCTGATATAAATCTAAATAATCTGTCTGTAGTCGGTTTAATGAATCTTCTACTGCTTGGTGAATACCATTCCAAGTTAAGCTCATATCGTTGCGAATGTAGCCACCGCGGTCACTCTTAGAGGGGGCAGCCACTTTAGATGCCAAAACAACCTCATCTCGGCAATCCCGTTGAGCGAAGTATTTGCCAATCATGGTTTCCGTAGCACCTTGAGTGCTTTGCTGCGGAGGAACCGGATACATCTCAGCAGTGTCGATAAAATTAACACCATTTGCTAAGGCGTAATCCAACTGAGCAAAGGCATCAGCTTGAGAATTTTGCTCACCCCAGGTCATGGTTCCTAGGCATATTTCACTCACATTTAAATTTGAGTCGCCGAGTTGACGATATTTCATAGTTTGTTCCTCTAAAGATCTTACCCATTGCTTTCTTGCAATTTTTATCAACAGCAAAAACTGTCTTTTTTTTGTACAAAAATCTACTGCAATTGGAGCTAGGTCAATTTTTCTTTAAAATTTAACACCATATTGGTGATCTAGTTGCTACTTCTTTACTGTTTTTTTAGTTACTATGGCGTTATGCGACTTAACAAGTTAATGGAGTAATTGTGCAAAGAGCATCAATATTTATATTACTTTTCTGGTGTGTGAGTACAGTTGCCACTGCGGCCAACGTCACAGTGCATTATAAAAGTATCACTAACAACTATGATGGTTGGGGTCTTCACATCTGGGCTGGCGAAGAAATGGTTAATGGCAAAGAAGTAGGTGCCAGAACCGATTTTCGCTTGCGTAAAGGTACAACCCCTGCCGATCCACTAATGCCAAGCAAGTTTGACGACTTCGGTGTGGCATTTACTATTCCTGTTCGCCCTGATGCGAAACAGTTTTCTTACACTTTAACTAACGGTGAACTTCACCATATGAAAGTTGAAGAGTGGAAGTGGATTAAAAGTAAACACGGTATGGATATTTGGATTGTAGAAAAAGATCCAAAAATCTACACGGGTCTTCCTAGACAATTCGCTAATAATGCTAAAACAGCGACAGCGAAAAAGACCACTACCCCACCTAAAGCTAAAACTGTGTTGCCGCCACCGGTACCTAAAGTAAAAGCAACAACGACTACCGCTAAAGCTAAAGTAGCGCCAAAACCAAAACCGAAAGCAAAATCAGTAGCTAAGAGTTCTGGTCCAAGCCCTGAAATGAAGCGCACGTTAGCGGTATTAAAAGACGATTTAACGAAAAAGAATCGTAGTATTAATAAGTTGCAATCGGCACTTAATGATACTCAAAAAATCAACCAACGTTTGCAGAATGACTTAAATAGCAAACTAATTGATTACCAAGCGTTGTTACAGCTTAACGATAAGATCAGTAATGAGAACCGTACTTTAACTGCATCTAACCAAAGTTTGTACAGCCAAGTAGAGCAAGCTGGTAGCAGTAATGCTGAAGCTCAACTACTTGAGCGTAACCAACAGCTAGAGAATCAACTGGCTGGTGTAAACGAGCAAATATTAGGTCTTCAAAAAACAATTTCTGAGAATACTGGTAATTCAGAGCAACAGAAACAGTTACAAGACCAATTCAACCAAATGCAGACTCAGCGTGACGAATTACGTGACCAAAACAATAAGCTAAGTGCTCATATTGTTGAATTGGTGCAACGTACCGAAGACGCAGGTCAACCAGAACAATCAGGCATTGCCTGGTGGTTATTTGGCGCTGTGGTTGCGGTATTAGTAGCACTTATAGGTTTAGTATTCTTTGCCACAAGCAAACGCCATAAAGATCTTCAGTTAGATATGGAAGATGCGTTAAAACGTAAAGAAGAAGAAATTAAAACAGAGAAAATCTACGCAGCAGCCGCTAACGAAAAACTTCGTAAGGTATTGCATGGAGAAGCTCAGCAACGCAGTTGGTCACCGTTACCTGACAGCTTGCCAGAGAATCTCAAGAAAGACTCTGCATAATCAATCAAGGCCAGCTTAGCTGGCCTTTTCTTTATCTGCTTCACCCAATATCATTGAGCCTCCCCAACAATTTATCTAGCATGGCAATTAGCAGCCTTGAAAATGGAAGACGTTTGAGTGGACTTACATATATTTGATTTAGACGATACCCTTATAGCGGGTGATAGTGGAGTGTTGTGGCACCAGTATCTAGTAGAACAAGGTATTGTCACTCAAGCTGGTTTCTTAGCGCAGGATGCCGCAATGATGGAGCAGTACGCCCAGGGAGAGCTGGCACTTGAAGAATACATCCGTTTTAGCCTCAGTCCTATTCAATCACTTAGCTGTAGTCAAATAGATCAGTTAGTCGAAGACTTTATACAACAACACATTCGACAGATTATTTACCCTGAAGGTCAAAAGCTAATCGATGCTCTCCTTTATCAGCAACATCAGGTGCTTATTATCTCTGCAACGGTAAGCTTTATTGTCAAACAAGTCGCCAAGCAGCTAAGCGTAAAAGACTTTCTAGGGGTAGATTTAAAGCTTAAAAATGGCAGCTATAGCGAACATATAGACGGTGTTGCCAGCTTTAGAGAAGGTAAAGTAATTCGTTTACTAGAATGGCAGGAAAACAAGCCACAAGCTTACCAGCGTAGCTACTTTTATTCTGATTCTATTAACGACCGAGCGCTATTGGAACATGTAGACAAGGCCTATGTGGTAAACCCCTGCCCTAAACTAAAACGACTTGCTATGGAGAAATCGTGGTCAATGTTGAGTTGGCAACTATAGAAAACATAGTAATGAAACATACAAAAAAGCCGAAAGCATCTGCATTCGGCTTCTAAATAAAACCAGTAATTTTATAGCTGGCTTTGCATATAATTTTGTAATCCAATCTTATTAATTAAACCAAGCTGTTGTTCCAGCCAGTAAGCATGGTCCATTTCTGTATCGTCAATTAAAGTTTGTAGCATATTACGCGTTACGTAGTCTTGTTTAGTTTCGCACAAGGCCATCGTTTCTTTCAGCAAGGCGTCGACCTCATATTCAACTTTAAGGTCGTTCTCCAGCATACTTGGTACATCTTTACCAATGCGTAAAGGCTCACGCTGACTTAAATCAGGAGTACCTTCCAAAAACAAAATTCTCTGGATCAACAACGAAGCATGACCTTTCTCATCATCAAACTCATGGTCGATTCGCTCATAGAGCTTATTTAGTCCCCAATCTTCGTACATACGAGAGTGGATAAAGTATTGATCCATTGCTGTTAGTTCATTCATTAACAGGCGATTTAACGCGTCAATTACTTCACTATTACCCTTCATTAGTCGTCTCCTTCAGTAATTTGAGCAGCTAAGTAATTTTCAATGCCCATCTTATCAATTTGATATTGCTGAGTTTCAATCCAATCAACATGATCTTCTTCGTAATCTAGAATTTCTTCTAATAAATCACGACTTACAAAATCTTTGGCAGCTTCACAACTGGCAATAGCATCTTTTAGTACCGGAAGCTGCTCAAGCTGAAAGTCCATATCGCATTGCAACATCTCTTCCGTTGATTCACCAATCCGCAATGTACCCAACATATGAGCATGAGGTAAGCCTTCAAGGAACAATATGCGTTCCATAATTTTGTCGGCTTGTTTCATATCTTTAATCGACTTTTTATAGTTCTTCTCATTGAGCGCTTCTAAGCCCCAATTGCGGTACATTCTGGCGTGTAAAAAGTACTGATTTATTGATGTGAGTTCGGTAGTTAACACCTTATTTAGTAAGGCTATTATGCTCGGATCGGCTTTCATTTCTTCACTCCATACTGCCATTTAAGCTATCGAAAAAGTATACACCTATCCAAATAATTTCGCATATTATATTTACATTTCATTAACTTACGATAAAAGTAATAACAAGCGTTATCATTTAGATTTAAATCACAATAAGTAATAGTGTCACATTTAACCCCTTATGAGTTAACGATCACAGTGTTATTAATCGTACAAAAAAACAGCAGAAAAAATTGATCTAAGACAAGTTGGTAAGTTCAGTATTCACTGGCACTTGAGTATAATTATTAGTGAATTATTTCCAAGGATGGCTAAACACAAGTGAGGTCATTATGTTCATCGGATTCCTAAAAACACTGTCTAAAGCTACTCTCATTTCTTTATCGATTTTCTTAATTTTGCTGGCGCTTAAGTTGTCGTCGCAGTTCGCTATAGGTTTGTACCAGGCAGCCTTATAACGTTACTTTGTAAAATTGAGGTATGCGCCACCTAGCTGGCGCATTTGCTGTTGAATCCAGGTAACTCGCTTTTGCATGTATGGCGTTTTTGGCCACAAACTGTAACGATAGGGACTTGGTAATAAGGCAGCCAAACTAGCAGATTGATAATGGCTTAATCTGGCAGCAGGCAGCTTAAAGTAATGTTTGCTGGCAGCTTCTACTCCGTAGATACCAGGTCCAAACTCGGCCACATTGAGATAAATTTCAAGTATTCGTTGTTTGGGTAAACTCAACTCAAGCAGCAGACTAAAGCCAGCTTCAAAAGCTTTTCGCCAATAGCTCTGAGCGGGCCACAACCAAAGGTTCTTAGCGGTTTGTTGGGTTATGGTACTCGCGCCACGCAACTTGCCACCTTGCTGATTATTCTTAAACGCCATCATGATAGCGGAATAATCCACACCCCAATGCTGGGGGAAACGCTGATCCTCTGCCGCCACCACAGCTAACACCATACTTGGCGAAATCGCATTCAGGTTTCGCCATTGATGAGCAACATCCTCCGGATAACTGCTGGGTGGGTATAAGCTTCGATGCAATCGCCAAGACCACATCGGGGGATCAATCCAGCGTAAGCTCAATACCAGTAATTCAGCAGTCACCATGAGTATAAGTAAACCGTAGCCAATCTTAGCCGCTATTTTTTTCAGCATATTGTTTACATATAGTCTTCAGTCAACTCATCACCTTAGTATACCTAAATGGTCTTAGGTTCCACCTGTTTAAGTCTTCATTAACTGCTTTTTCTTACTAACAGCTTGCGTGAAATAATGCACCAACATGCCTAAGCTTAACCCCCAAAATGCGCTGCCAATACCAAAGAAACTCACAGAAGAAGCAGTTAACAAAAAGGTGCATATCGCCGCTTCCCTACCCTCTGCATCAGCCAGTGCACCAGCCAAACTATTGGCAATAGTGCTTAATAGCGCTAAACCAGCCACTGCTGTTACTAGCTCTTGAGGAAATGCCGCGAATAAACTCACCACCGTTGCTCCCAACAAGCCAATAGCGATATAGAAAATACCAGCCCAAATAGACGCTAGGTAACGCTTACTTGGATCACTATCGGCTTCCTTACCCATGCAAATAGACGCAGTAATGGCTGAAAGATTAAACGCGAAACCTCCAAAGGGTGCTAGAACCAAGCCAGTAACGCCAGTCCAAGCGATGATAGGTGAAATGGCAGGGCGATAGCCATTACCGTGCAAAGCCGCTATTCCCGGCATATTTTGTGAAGCCATGGTCACAACAAACAAAGGTAAACCAACGCCAATCAGCGCCTGCCAAGAAAAATCTGGGCTAACCCATTCGGGCTTAGCAAGCTGAAAACTCACTGATGACAAATCTAACAAACCTAGTTGATAAGCTACGCCACATCCCACCAACAAAGTTAGCAACATGACATAACGCGGAGCAATATGGCGACCAATGAGATAACACGCAATCATAGCCACTACCAAGATTAACTGGCTCTCTAAAGCACTAAACAATTGCAAACTAAACTGCAGTAATACCCCGGCTAGCATGGCCGAAGCTAAAGACTGGGGGATCCAGCGAATCAACTTATCGATAAAGCCACTCAATCCACTCAGAGTTATCAGCAAAGAACTAAACAAAAATGCGCCAATCGCTTCGTTAATCGACAATCCTTGTAAACTAGTTACCAGCAAGGCTGCTCCAGGCGTGGACCAGGCAGTAAGAATTGGCTTTTTGCTATACCAAGATAAGCCAATGCTGCTCAGTCCCATGCCCACTCCCAAGGCCCATAACCAAGAGCTTATTTGCTGCTCACTGGCTCCTGCCGCAGCAGCAGCTTGAAACACAATCACCGCGGAACTGGTATAGCCAACCAACACCACAATAAAACCCGCTGAAACACGGGAAGCAACAAACCAGTCACGCATTGTTAAGCACTCCTTTTGCTCGTTAACCTTGTGTGCGCTATAGCGCACGGTGTGGACAAGCCTAGCACCTGTGCGTTATAACGTACAAATTATTTTTTGAATTCATTAGGTGGCTAATTGCACGCACTCAACCAATACCTCGCTCAAGCCTTAAAAACACAACGTCAACAAAAAAAGTGGAGCTTAGACACCGCAGCCAAACAAACTGGCGTGAGTAAAGCTATGCTAGGCCAAATAGAACGTGGGGAATCTAGCCCTACTATTGCCACCTTGTGGAAAATAGCGGGAGGCTTTTCTACTTCACTGTCTACCTTTTTAGAGCCCAGTATCAGTGAACAAAGTTCGCTACAAATAAGAACTGCTGACCAGCTTCGTCAACAACCTGCCAGCGACAACATGCTAGTAGCGACTCTCTTTCCCTATGAAGAAAAATACGGCTTTGAGATGTACGAGCTCACCCTATTAACGGGTTATCAACGCGTATCCGAGCCTCACGAACCGGGTGTGAGCGAGCATATCATTGTAATAAGTGGAGAAATGGAAGTACTGGTTAACGGGCTATGGCTAAGCTTGCAAAAAGGCCAAGCGCTTCGCTTTGCAGCAGATCAAGAACATGGTTATAGAAATTTGCACCCGCAAACAGCGGTGTTTCACGACATCATTCATTATCCAAATACAGGCAACTAAGGTGTCATTATTTTCCAAGGGACGGAAATGAAAAAAGCCTGCTAAAAAGCAGGCTTTTAAAAGGTGGTGCCCGGAGGCGGAATCGAACCACCGACACGAGGATTTTCAATCCTCTGCTCTACCGACTGAGCTATCCGGGCAACGGCGGCTATTAAACGTTTTTAGCCTAAACAAGTCAACCGCTTTTTCCAAAATTAGTGTTGAGTGACCACAAAGCGAGCAAAGCTTCTAAAAATCCACCAATCTAAGCCACCTTTATTAAATATTTACGCATTCTAAGTCTGTTTAGCGTAAAACCCTCAAAAATCAGTTTACCGAATCACGCTTTCTCATTACCCTAGGCGCCGCTATTCACTAGCCATAAATTGTAGCCACCAGCCGTTTTACCCTTTAAGGCTTAAAACCGCCTGATCCTATAGATTTATCAGCTAATTTTTGGGGCAGAAGTCACGTGCTTCTGCCTTTTTTATTCGAGAGAATTGATGCTTAGTATTTTTGATGTGTTTAAGGTGGGTATAGGCCCATCTAGCTCACACACCGTTGGGCCGATGATTGCCGCTCATAACTTTATTCAACAGTTAACCCAAGCCAAGATACTTAAACAAGTAGATAGCATTACCGTTGATGTATATGGATCCTTGTCGTTAACAGGCAAAGGCCACCACACTGACACAGCCATTATTATGGGTTTAGCAGGAAATCTACCCCACAATGTAGATATCGATGCTATTGCGGGCTTTGTACAACACTTAGAACAAACCGCAATACTTAAGGTAGCCAACAATCAACACCAAGTGGCGTTTCCTGCTAAGGCATTAACTTTTCATTCCACTTGTTTGCCGTTACACGAAAACGGCATGGTGATTCATGCTTGGCAAGGCAACCAGAACATCAAATCGATAACCTACTACTCTACTGGCGGTGGCTTTGTAGTAGAAGAACAACACTTTGGCCAAACAAACACTCAAACAATTAGCGTGCCTTTTCCTTATAATTCAGCAGCATCCTTGTTGGAGCAATGCCGCGAAAACGGAATGTCGATAAGTGGTTTAGTTCGAGCCAATGAACGAGCATTTAACTCCCAAACCATCATCAACCAACAAACCAGCACACTTTGGCAAACCATGTCACAAGCCATCGACCGAGGTTGCAAAACCGAAGGCATACTGGCGGGTCCATTACGCGTGCCACGGCGAGCAGCTTCTTTGCTACGCCAACTAAAAGGGCGCGGTTCAATGAGCAAAGACCCTATGGACATTATTGATTGGGTGAATTTGTTTGCTTTAGCAGTCAGTGAAGAAAACGCCGCTGGCGGCAGAGTGGTAACCGCCCCCACCAATGGCGCAGCGGGTATAATCCCCGCGGTTTTGGCTTACTATAACAAGTTCATCGAACCCTTAAATGAAGAAACCGTTCAACGTTTTTTGATGTGTTCAGGTGCCATTGGCATTTTGTATAAAACCAATGCGTCGGTATCGGGTGCAGAAGTTGGTTGCCAAGGCGAAGTGGGTGTTGCCTGCTCCATGGCTGCCGCGGGTTTAGCAGAGCTACTTGGTGGTAGCCCAATGCAAGTCTGTGAAGCGGCCGAAATTGGTATGGAACACAATTTGGGCCTAACCTGCGATCCAGTGGCTGGCCAAGTACAAGTGCCGTGTATTGAGCGTAACGCGATTGCCGCAGTAAAAGCGATTAACTCAAGCCGCATGGCGTTGAGGCGAACCATCGAGTCTCGCGTATCCCTCGATAGAGTCATCGAAACCATGTATGCCACCGGTAAAGACATGAACGCCAAATATCGCGAAACTTCACAAGGTGGTTTAGCGATTAAAGTGGCGATGACATGTAGCTAAACAACGACGGTTTTTAATCCAGCCTTTACAAAGACTTAAATACTGAGCTAACAATCACAAACAGCCCTTTCAATAGGGCTTGTAGCTTGCTAAACCACGACCAATGTTATAATGTAACGCTCAAATTTTGAGGGTGTTCACAGCTCCCCTCGCTAACCCTTGTTTTTACTCGGTATTTCATGATTACTGCTAATTATATACAACGCGTAAATGATTACTGTCATCAGCAGAAACTCAAGCTCACTCCTAATCGTGCCGCCGTGTTAGCCATTTTACATAAACAAAATGCACCTCTTAGCGCCTACGACGTGCTCGCAGAGCTGCAACAGCAGCAGCCTAAAACCAAACCGCCAACGGTTTATCGAGCTCTAGAATTTTTAATTCAGCATCACTTCATTCAGCATATTGAATCTACAAGTCGTTACTTAGTAAGCCAGCAGCAAGAGAGCTTTGCACCGCACCCCTTACTTATATGTACCGATTGTAAAAGTGTGACTCAAATGAATTTATCCAGTGAGCTAAAGCTAGAGTTAGATCATTTTGCAGGGCAACAAGGGTTTAGTCTGCATCCTCAAAGTTACGAATTTCAAGGCTTGTGCGCCAGCTGCCAACCTAGACAGAGCGCATGAATATAGCACTGATTATGGCAACCATAGCCACTAAAAATACTATAACAACAGCTGCATTAAGACAGCGTTTAATAGGTAAAAGACACTATGTTTAACAGTAAAGCCCAACTGTTTGGCCGCCCAAGCAGGCTGCCCAACAAACATTGGCAACTCATTTTGGCCTGCGGAGCCGTTATCACCATCGCAAGCTTTTGGCCCTCGTCAAAAACCACCACTTCAAGTGCGGGTTCTCGCCAACTGATCGAGCTGCCACAAAACAGCTTCACTAAACAAAACGATGGTTTAGTTTTCGACTTAAGCAGTAGCTCACGTGAAGCCATTGATTTAGTTAAACAAAAACCTCGCCCAGAACCCAGTTCAGCGCAGTTTAAACAGTCAGCAGTAAACACTAGCAAGCAACAAGCTGACTCAGCAGTTCAATCGCCAGAGTCCACTACCGCGTCAAACAGCGAGCCACTAGTTGGCGGCGTACGCAGTTACCAGTACACCATCAAAGAAGGTGATACTTTAGGTAAGATTTTCACCCGTTTCGAGATAACGCAAACCACAATGTATCAAGTATTAGAAGCTGACATCTCGGTGTTGGCACTTGATACTCTAAGCCCAGGGCATGAACTTACCTTTACTATCGATCACGACAAACAGGAGCTACAAGCTCTACAACTGGCTTTTAACCCTGCTCAACAAATTGTCTTTAAACGTGTCGACCCTACTACCTTTGAATACGAAACCGTTAGCATTGAAGGTCAATGGCAAAAACAAGCCATTAGCGGCACCATTGAAGGCAGCTTTTACGTATCTGCCCGTAAAGCCGGATTAAGCCCAAGTGAAGTGGAACAAGTGGCCACCATGTTCAAAGACAAAATTCGTTTTTCACGTGATTTTCGAGCGGGTGATGTATTCCAAGTGGTAAGAAACCGCCAATACATTGATGATGAGTTAACCGGTCAGAGCGAAATTAGCGCGGTGCGCATGTTTAATCGTGGCAATGAATATAGCGCTTACCTATTTAGTAACGGCAACTACTACGATAAAGATGGTGAAAGCCTTGCACGAGCCTTTATGCGGGTACCATTAAAACGCGCCCAACGAGTTAGCTCCGGGTTTAACCCTCGTCGCAAGCACCCGGTAACAGGGCGAATATCCCCGCACAACGGTACAGATTTCCCGGTAGCCATTGGCACCCCGGTTCTCGCAGCAGGCGATGGTGTGGTGACGCGAATAGAAAACCACCCTTATGCCGGTAAATACTTAGTGATTCAACACGGCGGCAAATATCGCTCGCGCTATCTGCACTTAAATAAATTTAAAGTGCGAAAAGGTCAGCGAGTCACACGCGGTCAAATCATAGCAGAGTCTGGTAATACCGGACGTTCTACCGGCCCTCACCTACATTATGAGTTTCATATAAATGGCCGTGCGGTAAACGCAATGACAGCTAAAATCCCGCTGGCATCGGCAATTGATAAACAAGAGCTAACAGCCTTTAATAAGCTAGTGAAAGATATGAATCAGTTAATTAAAACCGGCTAAATAAGCTAGCTGAACAATAAACTTAAAACGGAGCGTAATGCTCCGTTTTTTATTTCAGATTTACCATACATTTAAGCGCTACCATGCTGAGCCGAACTGCAAATACACAGCGGTATCGTTTTTGTGCTGCGCAATATCAATACCCCACTTCAAGCCTAATTGGCGAGCGATTAAGTGTCTAAACCCACCACCATAAATAGTTTGTAACTCGCTATCTTGGCCTTAATTATAAGCCGAGCCTGCGCCCGTAAAACCAATCAATTCCCAGCGCGAATTTAGCGCGTAGGCAAGTTCTACTTCTGCAGACGCTACCTGTTCACCTTGATAGCGCATCGCCGGGATACCGCGAATATCGATAAATGGAAGCTCCCAAGCAGGCGCCCCCTCACTAACTGCGGTAGCAACCACACGGCCAGAGACTCGCCACTTATCCGACAACGTTTGATAAGCATTAATGTACGAGTTAAATCGAGTAAAATCGTGGTCGCCTCCAGCATAGCTGCCGTGTTCAGATACTTTTACGCGAGCCTTAATACCGTTGTTTGGAGAGAACTGGTTGTCTAAGGATTCGTACAGCAAGCCATAAGAAAAAGCCGCATCTCTAGACTCCGTTTTACCCACACCTTCAAAGTTTAGATCTCCACCACTCAGCTTGTAGCCCCCATTCACAAACCAGTTACTGTTGGCGATACGAATATCTAGGTCATGCTGAGTAAGAAATCCATCGGCAGTCATTTTTACCGGATCTCCCGCGCCGTAAAAATCAATGTTGATTAAGCCTTGGAATATGCCCCCTTCATAACGAATGCCATCGTTGAGCCAGTTACCAGAGTGGAAAGCCCCAAAAAACTGGGTACCATTGTTGGTACCGCCACCCACAATGCCAGAAACGCTCGGCGAGATAGTTGTTGCAGTATTCGTTCGCCGGCGTTCCTCTTTTTGCTCTTCTGTTTCGTGGAAAAAAATGGCACCTAATAGCCCGCCATTTCCAATAGCTGGATCGGTAATTAGCGCCGGAAACAGTAAAAAGCCGTGGGCATTTTCTAAAGCCCACTCAGAGACATCTAGCTTACCATCTAAGGGGTCACGAAATTGATCCCAGGTCGATTTAGCGCTAATCGTTCCCGCTAGCAGGGCTAAGGTCCAAACGTATTTTTTTAACATACGGACACACTCTGAAGGGGGCATTGAACGCAGGCCTTAAAAAGGCTAATCATTAACTTACTCACCGTAAATAAGTTCTGCGTCAATCTCATCATCTAAATGCTGCTGGTAGATATCTTCAGCCATTGCATCTTCAACAAACTCGCGTTCATAACGGGCACACTCTTCTTCATCATAAGCGCCAGCAATCACCCCAGCCCCAGCGCCTATGGCCGCTCCATTGCCAGCATTGCCTACAATAGCCCCCGCTACACCACCAATAATCGCGCCATCTACCGCATCAGTAATCACATTGCCATCACAGGGATTAGCGCTAACTAACGCAGTATTAAACACACCGAACACTAAAGCGGCCGCCACAAATACACGCTGTGAAGGTGGCTGTTTACGCTGTTTGTTACTCTTTCTCATGAGACTTCTCTTAAGTAATTGATTTTTATGGCACAAGTGTGGCGATAAGTAAGAGAAATGGAAAATGAGCAGGTGTAAGCGGAGCTTATAGGAATAAATATTTTGCTACATCAAAAGCTGAACACGAATAGCTGAAGCACCGAAAAACGATAAAAAAAGGACTACGAAGAACCCAAAATCAACAAATAAAGTAGCCTTGAGTGGGCTAAGCGGGACTTGTTCACGTTAATTTATGAATGGAATTGCCGTTTACGCGGTCTAATGTAATGTAGGTAGCAAGAGGTCGCCTTTATGAACAGAATTACTCTTACTATATTGCTATTGATCCCAATAGCCTTGAGCATTGCGGTAGGTATTAAAGTGAGTCATGGCATTTCGCTAAACTCGCCGTTAGTTGTGCAGAGTAAAGCTAACGCTTAGCTCCGCACAGCGTGCCGACACAAGCCAAACAATGGTGTTGGCTAAGCCGTCTCACCTTCTTACTAATATTAACTAATCAAACAATACACTAGCGCCATTTTCGGCACTGCCAATTAAGCGGCGGAATGGTTCAAATAGCTCTCTGCCGGTGCCAAAGTGCTGCAGAGTTTTGCTGTCTTGCTCAATCTCTCTCGCACTTAACTGCTGCTGATCTAATTGGCAGTTAAGAGTGCCATTTATTGCATCGAGCTGAATCAAATCTCCATCGCGTAACTTCGCCAATATACCACCTTTAGCTGTTTCAGGACTTAAATGTAAGGCAGAGGGTATTTTTCCTGAAGCACCCGACAAACGACCATCTGTTACCAATGCCACTTTAAACCCTTGTTTCTGAAGGTTACCCAGTATCGGCATCAACTTGTGCAGTTCTGGCATGCCATTGGCTGCAGGCCCGTTATAACGAACCACTACCACCACATCTTGATTCAATAGACCTTGTTGGTAAGCTTCTACCACTTGATGCTGGCAATCAAAGATTTTAGCGGGCGCTGTAATTATTTGCTGGCTCACGGCTACAGCGCTGGTTTTAATCACTGCCCTGCCTAGGTTACCGCTGAGTAATTGTAAGCCACCGTTTTCGGCAAACTGATGCTTGTCAGCGGCAATCACGCTGCTATTTAGGCTTTCACTTGCACTGCGCCAACATAGCTCGCCATTCTCCAAATAAGGAGATTGTAAGTAATCACTAAGCTGGCCATAAATGGTATTCGCGTCCATATGCAACAAACCGCGTTGCGCTAACAAACGCAATAGGCAAGGTACCCCGCCCGCATGCTCAAAAGCATTAATATCGGCTGGGCCATTAGGATACATACTTGAGAGTTGCGGCACTGCTTTAGCCAGTTGCGCAAAATCATCCCAGGTTAATATCAACCCTGCAGCACGGGCTATCGCTATCATATGCAGGGTGTGGTTAGTGCTGCCGCCCGATGCCATTAGCGCAACCAAACCATTCACCAAAGCCTTTTCGTCAAGCACTCGATACAAAGGCTGATAATTGGGGCTGCCCATGGCAATTTTTACCATGTGTTTAGCAAGCTGCTCGGTGAGTTTTTCTCGAAGAGGTGAATTCACTTCAACAAAGGCGCTGCCCGGTAGCATTAATCCCATGGCTTCAAATACCAATTGGTTAGTATTCGCAGTGCCATAAAAGGTACAAGTGCCGGGTGCGTGGTAAGCTTTATTTTCGGTCTCTTGTAAGGCTGATTTATCCAGCTCACCCGCTGCGTATAGCTGACGAACAGCCACTTTTTGCTCGTTTGAGATGCCGCTAGGCATTGGTCCACTCGGTACAAAAGCCGTAGGTAAGTGACCAAAAGACAGGGCGCCCATCAGTTGGCCAGGCGCTATTTTGTCACACACTCCTAACAGCAAACACCCATCAAAGCCTTGGTGACTTAAGCCAATAGCGGTACTTTGAGCAATTAGATCACGTGAATACAAAGACAAATCCATGCCTTCTTGACCTTGGGTAACCCCATCACACATTGCTGGCACGCCACCCGCCACTTGAGCACTGTGGCCCAAGCTCGCCAAGTAATGCTGAATCTTTTGCGGGTATACCGCATACGGTTGATGTGCGCTTAACATGTCGTTATAAGCACTAATAATCGCAATATTAACCCGAGTAAAATCTAGCAAGCGCCCTTTTTGCTGCTCACTACAGGCAGCCACAGCATGTGCTAAATTACCGCAACTTAAACGCGCCCTAGAGCTGCCTTTTGCGGCTTGCTGCTGCATTCGTTGCACATAATCATTACGTAAGGTTTTGCTGCGCTGGCGAATGGTTTGAGTCACTTGCTGAATAATCGAGTTCATGGTTTGCTCGCCTCAGCGAGATGACTCGCCGCATGAATACAACGCTGCATAACCATATCAAAACGCCCGGTTATCGAAACATTCACTACATCGTGCTCCGCAGCTGTAGGTAACTCTAAGTCTTGGTATTGGCTGCTTAACAAATCACTGGGCATAAAATGCTGCTCTCGTTGTCGCAAGCGGGTTTCAATTAAAGCTTGCGTGCCAACTAAATGAATAAAGCCCACTGTGCCAGACATCTCTCTCAATTTATCGCGATAGGCTTTTTTTAAGGCTGAGCATACAATCACAACGCTTTGCCCACGCTGGCTAAACGAAGCTGCAGATAGGGTCACTTGTTCTAACCAAGGCCAGCGGTCTTGATCATCAAGTGGCTGGCCGCTTTTCATTTTTTCAATATTACTGGTGGGGTGTAAATCGTCTGCATCTACAAACTGAAAACCCAAACATTCCGCCAGTGCTTTACCAACACTAGACTTTCCAGACCCGGATACGCCCATAATAATATAGATAATAGGGGGCTTAATGTTCGTCATATTCAACCTTTTCCGCACGTGTTGTTTGAGCCGAAAGTTCTGTCTCTATACCGCTTAGTGTTACCGTTAGCGAGTAATGCTCACCTGGTGTGAATCCACTGATTAGCAGTGTATTGGTGCTTTTATTCGAGAGGGTAAGTGTAGTACTTTGCGAAACGTTAGCACTTACTGAAATACACTTCTGTATAGCGTTTTCTGACAGAGCTTGTTGCACAAACTCAATATCAAATGTCGCGCCGCGAAACTTGCGTTGAGCCGAGGCATGTAACCATTCTTTGGGTAACTGCGGGCTTACCAGCAAGCCTTCGCTGCAACCGCGCATGCCAAATAACTGTTCAACCAGTAATTGATAAAACCAAGCACTGGTTCCTGTATTAAACAAGTTACTAGAGCGACCAGCAGTACGCGGGTATTGGTAGTAAGCACCACGATAATAATTTGGCAAATACACCGGAAGCTGACCACGAATACTTAAATCCTCATTCTCATTGGAGGGGATCATTTTTCGCAATACCTTAAACGCGCGTTCACCCAGACCATTGGCGTACAGCGATGCCGCATAAAACGCCGCCGCATGGTTATACACCGAACCATTCTCTGCGCTGCCGGGCCACTTTTGGGTCACTCGGCCAACATCATCGCGCATTTGGGTATATGCAGGAGCGCTCACCATTACCCCAAAAGGCGTGTCGAGCTGCTCGTCAATCGCTGCCACCATTTGTTGGCTTTGCTGCTGATTAGCGGCTCCACATAATAAGGCCCAGCTTTGAGCATTAAGAAAAATACGCCCTTCAACATCCTTACTTACGCCAAATAATACGCCTTTATCGGTAATCCCTCGGCCATACCACTGCCCGTCCCAAAAATACTGATTAATACGCTGATTAAGTTGTGTGGCATGTTGCTCAAATTGGTTTGCTAGCTGAGTTTGCTCAAGCTTATGGCAAACTGGTACCCACAACTGTAAGGCATAAGAAATGGCTTCAGCTAACCAACCCGACACCCCTTTGCCTTGGTAACCCACCATATTCATTGGGTCGCACCAATCACCTTGAGCAATATACGGTAAACCTCGCTCATCATTAGCCTCGCATAAAAACTGCATCGCCTTAGAAACATGTTCAAATACACTGCTCTGCATTGCTTGGTCTGCCCACGCTAAAGGCAGCTCCAACAGACTGTAATCATTGGTTTCTTGAAGGTAGGCACTTAATACAATAGCTAGCCAAACGGGGTGATCGGTATGCGGCACCTGATTGATGTATTTCAGCTCAGCTTGTTCACTAAGCAAAATGCCATCAGGCATTTCACCACTAAATTTCTGTTGTTGAAGCGCCGTGATTATGGCCTTTTTACAGGCTTGGGGGTTGAGATACACCATGCCCATGGCGTCTTGCAGGTAGTTACGTGTTTGCGGGTCGGTAGTAAGGCGATTGCTATCGCCATGATAAAACACCTGTCGAGGTAACCAATTATTCACAAAGTGATTAAACTGCTGATCGGGTGTGTTCACTTTCATGCAGCCTTGCGCCTGCGAGAAATAATCTTCAGATTCCGCTTTTATTTGCTGCTCATCACTCTGCAAATAGCGTTGATTAAGTTTTTGAATTTCAGGCTTATCTTTAGCGGGCCCAAAACATAAACGCAAACTGTCGCTAGCTTTAGGCGCTAACAAATATTGAAACTGCATAATAGCCGCAGGCAATTCATAATGGGCCTCACCGTTAGCAAGGTTACCGCCATGTTGAAGGCTACTAGGGTTATGTAAGCCTCCTTCGCCTTCAAAGGCAGCTTGCGATACTTCATAATAATCAGGAATTCGACTAGCAGACAAAAACGTCAGATCTTTTAGGTGTTGATTTTTGAAGTAATCATCTACTTTCTGATAAGGGGTTACGCTGCTACACACAATCGCATTTAGCTCAGTGTTGTATTGCCCTCCCATATTCATCCACGAGGCATAACCCACCGGGAAATAGGGTATAAGCGAAATGTCTCTAAGGTGGTTACTTACATTAACCACGCGTATTTGCCAGAGCTCTAGTACATCATTCGCTGCCAAACTAAGCGTAATAGTGAGCTCAATATCCAGTTTTTCAATTTTCCAGCGAATATCTGCCAAGCCAGGTTCAAATGCATAAGCATCTAAACTTACCCGCATCGGCTCATAAGGTGCCGAAAACATCTCGCCCGTTTGGTTATCTCTTAAATAAAAAAAGCGCCCTGGATGATGACTAAAATAAGGCTGCTCGGGCTGCATAAAGCTTTGCGCAGCTAAGTTAGGTACATGGGTGTATTGTCGTGGTTCAGGATCCATATATTGACTCACTGCATAACCACGACAGTTCATATGCAGCATCATTTTTTTGTTCCACAAATAAGCGGCGCTATTCGGCGCTATGCATGGGTCGTCAAGCTGATAACGCGTTCCGTCTTCAATAAACTTAGCCATGGTTTAACTCTTGTTAGTGATTATCAAAGGACTCTAAGGTGTGCTAGCACGTGCGATAAAACGAGGTGATTCCACTTTAGGAATCGTTAACTGCAAATCGTAAGCCATGTTGAGTACTCGCCGACAGGCAGCACTGGCCATTTGCTCTATAGGAATGCTAATGGTGCTTAAGGGCGGAGAAGCATAAGCAGCAAAGTCGACATTGTCGTAACCCAATACCGCCACTTGTTGAGGTACCTTAATGCCGGCACTTTGCAGCATTGATAACGCCACTAACGCCACCTTGTCGTTACCACAAAACAATGCGTCAAACGCGAGGCCACTGCTTAACAATTGATGAATGGCTGCTCTGCACTCTTCAAAATCAAAGCTACCTTCAATAACCAACCTGGGATTAATTGGGCGGTCTTGTCTGGCTAACTCATTCACAAAGCCCTGCTGGCGCTGCTGGGCATCTTGGGCGCTTAATCGCCCAGTGATACAGGCAATGTTTTGGTGGCCCTGTTCAAGTAACGCGATGGCAGCTAATCTGCCCCCCAAGTAATGATCAACACTAAAAGACTCTGCAGACAGTAAATCTACCGAATGATTAATAAAGACTAACGGCGGGTAGCTGGCTTGTGCGCTAAGCAAGTCGGATACAGCCATTTCTGGACATACCATTAATACCCCATCACAGTCGCGACGAATTAAGTAATCGAGGTGCTGTAAGCAAGCTTCATTGCTGCCTGCACCTTCGGCATTGGCCAAAATGAGGTGTTTATCGTGACGTCGTAGCTCTAACTCTATGGCGTGCAATATATGCTGGTGAAAAGAGCCAGATAAAGAAGGTAACCACACGCCAATAATATTGGAACGCTGTGTTGATAAGGCGCGAGCAAAGCTATTAGGCCGATAATTTAGTTGGAGCATGGCTTGGCTAATTCGCTGTTGTGCTTTAGCCGATACTCCACCATTTCCCGACAAGGAACGCGATACCGTGCCTACGCCAACCTCGGCTAATTTTGCCACATCTTTAATGGTCGCCATTTGCTCGCTCTGCTTTGCTCATTGCTGTTACAACCAGCATGAGCACCAGCCAGGCTAGCCTCAAGCATCAAAAACGCAAAATGGAACCGATTCCATATATTTATGAAACAAATAGCAAGCGCTTAGAATAATTTCATCAAGGCAATAAAAAGAGCGCTCTTTTTTGCTGCTAGCTTAAGTTAACTATACCTGTTCGCTGGCGAGCTCATCATCACAACTGTCACAGCAAGGGTTTAAGACTCGTTCGGCACAATTAAACGGCTCAATGTGAATAATTACATCCACCACTTCATCTAACTCTTGCATCAAATGATCTTTAAACTCTTCACTAATGGTATGTGCTTTATCCACACTCATGTCTGGGTCAACCAATAAGTGAAAGTCTACCAAAATGGCACTGCCCACGCGGCGATTGCGAATCGCATGTACTTCTTTTATCTCATCATTACTAACCGCATGATGCTGAATTTTCTGCTCTAACTTTTCATCTGCTTCTTTTTCGGTAATCTCTTGCATAGCCGGCCATATAATTTCCCACGCGGCCTTTAGAATCATCGCTGTAACCAATAAAGCAGCAATTTGATCCAAATAATGCAAATGCGGAAAGAAGTAGTTGGCCAATACCGCTACTGCAACCGGTAACGAACTTAGGGCATCACTGCGATGATGCCAAGCGTTGGCGTGCAAAGCGCGGCTGTTAACACGTTTGGCTTGAATTAGTGTCCAACGGTACAACACTTCTTTTACGACTATCGACACCAATGCAGCCGCTAAGGCTAATACCCCAGGGTTACTGGTTTCATTGGCGGTTAAGGAATTTATCGAATCCCAAGCAATGCCAACGCCGACCAATATTAACAATGCACCAATAAAAATATTAGTGAGCGTTTCAAAACGACCATGACCATAGGGGTGTTCTTTATCGGCAGGGGCAGCCCAATAACGAGAGCCAATTAAAATAGCAGCATCGGTGACTAAATCAGAAAAACTGTGTACTCCATCGGCGACCAGCGCTTGGCTACCAGTAAGCTTGCCCACACCAATCTTAAGAATCGCCAAAAACACATTGGCAATAGAGCCAATCCATGTTGCTTTGCGAACAGTTTTAACCACTTGCTGTTGCATGATGAGTCCGTCTACCACTAAAAAATGAGCACATAGTCTACCCAGTTCAGACCCAGAAAACGAGCCTAGGCTACCGACATCTATTATCTTTAAGTGATTGAAAATAAATATCATCTAGATTCAAGAGAGCAGAGATAAGATAAACGCTTGAAGCGCTTAACTATCTGCACTTAGCCACTGATAGCTTTTTAATCAATTAAAGCCACTAAACTATAGCGATAGGCTCCACTTGCTTCTATGCTATAGCTGAATTTGCCCTTGTTGTAGCTAAAAAGGATTGCCTCAATGATTACTTTGTATGGCTCGCCACGCACTCGCTCTTTGCGCGTATCGTGGATGCTGGAAGAATTACAACTCGAATGGAGTTATCACTACCTTAACCTTCAAGCCGGTGAACACCGCAGCGAAGAATATTTAAGCATTAATCCCTGCGGTAAAGTGCCTGCATTAAAAGATGGCGAGCTAGTCTTTAATGAATCTGCCGCAATTTGCCTTTATTTAGCCGAGAAATACGGCCCGCACTTTTTGCCCACTCCGGGCAGTGATCAATCCGCTCTACATCATCGCTGGGTAAGCTTTACTATTTGCGAATTAGAGCAAGCACTTTGGAGCATGGGCAAACATCGCTTTGCTTTACCTGAAGAACTACGCGTACCAGAAATGCTAGAAACCGCTACTTGGGAATTTAATAAAGCGGCTGCCATTGCCGAGCTTTGGGTGCCAGAAGAAGGCTACCTATGCGGCGAGCAGTTTACCGTGGCAGATGTTTTACTCTGTCACACCCTAAATTGGGCAATGAGCTTTCAACAACAACTTCCCCCAAAGTTAATGGCATACCGTAAACGCACCAGCCAGCGCTCGGCCTTAAATACCGGCCTTGAAAAAGAAATGAACGGCAAGGCCATGAGCAATTTGTAAGCCGCTTCATCTTAGTGAGTAGTTAATAAAGCTAAGCCCTAAAGCTTGGCTTTTTCGATTTCGGCTTAAGCCACTAAAAACGCCCGCTTTTGCTGAATAAAGCCAGACTATACTTGGGTTTTGCCAAGCAAGACGCTTATAATGCGCGGCATTACCAATTAGGAAGCAAAACATGAGCGGCATCATTACCCTTAAAGCCAAACGCGACAAAGCATTGTTGCGTCGCCATCCGTGGATTTTCTCTAACGGCATTCATAAAGTGTCGGGCAAGCCGCTCTCCGGTGAAACGGTTGAAGTATACAGTGCTGAGGGGAAATACTTAGCCACCGCCGCTTACTCGCCTGATTCTCAAATTCGCGCACGAGTATGGAGCTTTGATCAACAGCAACAAATTGATAAGCAGTACTTTATTCAGCGCTTACAAGATGCCGATGCTGCTCGTAGCATTTTGCCAGAATTTGCCGATACCAATGCTTACCGCTTAGTCGCTGGCGAAAACGATGGCTTACCGGGTATTACTATTGACCGCTATGCCAATGTATTGGTTTTGCAGCTATTAAGCGCTGGCGCAGAGTTTCAACGCGCTAACTTAGTAGAGGCCCTAAAACACTGCTTCCCAGACGATGTTATTTACGAACGTTCAGATGTAGCTGTGCGCAAAAAAGAAGGCCTAGAACAAACCCAAGGTCTCATTCATGGTGAGCTTCCAGCTCAACCGATGGAAATAGAAGAAAACGGCCTGCGCTTGTTAATTAACGTAGAAACTGGTCACAAAACCGGTTACTACCTTGATCAGCGTAATAACCGCAAACTAGTTGGCCAACTGGCCAAGGGCAAAAAGATCCTCAACTGCTTTTGTTACACTGGTGGTTTTGGCACCTATGCCTTAGCTGGCGGCGCGAAAAAAGTAGTAAACATTGACGTGTCTGATGCGGCCTTAGAGATTGCCAATCAAAATGTTGAGCTAAATGGTTTAGATGCAAACAAGATTACTCAGTTAAATGCTGATGTATTTAAGCAGCTGCGCGCTTACCGCGACTGTGACGAGCAATTCGACATGATAGTGCTAGACCCACCAAAATTTGTTGACAGTAAAGCCAGCTTAAACCGCGCTAGCCGTGGTTACAAAGACATCAACATGCTGGCCATGCAAATGCTTCGTCCGGGTGGAATATTACTCACGTACTCGTGTTCTGGCCTTATGCCAACTAGCTTGTTCCAAAAAATCGTGGCCGATGCAGCCATTGATGCCAAACGAGAAATGCAATTTTTGAAAACCCTAGAGCAAGCGGAAGATCACCCCGTAGGCGGCCCCTACCCAGAAGGCCACTACCTAAAAGGCTTTTTGTGCCGAGTTAAGTAAGCCACGCTCAAACGTCTTAGAACGATAAAAAACCGCAGGCTAGCCTGCGGTTTTTTATTGCTTAATCAGCAGCAAACAACTGGCCTTCAGCCAGAATAAAAGCACACGGCTATGCTGTTTTCTGCAGTAATTGATACTGTTGGTTAAGCTCTATTTCTTGCTTGCTCAAGCGGTAAACGGCAATAAATACTAAGGCAGTAATTGGGTTTAAAAATGGAATAATTTGAATACCGATAAGTGCCAATAGCTGGCCAGTTTTCCTTTTAGCAATAGCGCTGTGAATCCAATATACATACGACATAGCGCCGGCTGTCATAACCAACAAATAGGAAATAGAAAAGCCTAATTCTTCTCCCATTATATTCGGGAAGAAAAGCCAAACTGCACAACCTAAACTGAGTATCGCTACGATAGCCCAGCAAGCGATAAGAAAAAGTTTTCTAAACATCCCTAAAGAAGAAAACGACAATTGATAGTTGTTAATGTCCATACAAATTTAAAACCTGATTATTCTCTTTCACGTTTACGATGGCAAAGAGGCTTAGCGCATTCTCGGCACTGGAATGGCAGAGATGCTAGCATGTTTTAATCATATTCTTCGTGAAATTAAACACGAATGCTGGAACAAAACCCCGTCATTAAAGACCTATTTGTTACATTCCAAATCATGCCCAAACTCAAAACAGTCAACAGCTTTTAGGTTATCAATAAGTAGAATCAGTGTTTAAAGGGCCCCCGCCCATGTTCAAACAACTACGGTAATAGGCGTTGGTGCTTTTCAGCTAAGACTTTCAAGCTCAAGCACTCGGTTTTGAGGATGCATCAGCCAAAACACCAGCCGCCTGCTCGCCCTGCAAGCTATTCCATAGTTTTAAGCAGTAATAAATCGGCATATGATCGGTAAAGCTTATGGAGGTATCACCATGCAAACGCTTAAGATTGTCACGCCATTCTTTAAAAGAATCCAAAAGGTGCTGGTTTATTTCTGCTAGGTCTATGCTCAGGCTTTTACGGCGTGCTTCTTGGGCCTGAAAAGTACTTACAATCAGTTCCTTATATTGTTCCGAACTCATCTCTGGCCGTTGGTAATCAATACGCTGATCACTGTGGATGTAAACCAGCTCGCCAGTATCTTCAAAACAAAACTTAATAGCAGGTACGTTCGGCGGCAACATTGGAATAGGATCACGCGCATGCTCTACTCGCCACACCGGTCGCTGCTTAAGTAAGTGGGTAAAGTCGCTGTCTCCTAGTCGCGGCGCGCCATAAATGTACAAACCGGTGGCTTGGGTTATTTTGGCAAAACACAAGGTCGCCAAAGCGCCTCCTAAGCTATGCCCAGTCATCCAAATCGGCCGTTCTGGATACTCGGCAATTTGTTGTTCAATAAAGGCTGCTAAGCCTTGCTCGCCATCCCAGATTTCATCTAAGGCTTTTTGAAAACCGGTATGCACTTTGCCACCTTCACTAAATCGAGTAGGCAATGCATCTAAATCACTTCGCAATTCATACAATGCCGATAGCGACTTCAATTCAGTACCGCGAAAACTAATAATTAGTGCCTTTTGGTTACCAGCCGCCATGCACTCTGTGCCTTTACCTTGGAAAAAACTAAACTGATTAAAGCCCGCCAATTGATAGGCCATTCGCGCAAAACCTGGGTGGGTATAGGCCAACAACGAGCAATCGGCCAACCACCAAGCATTAACTTTAGAAAACTCAGTATTACTGGCCTCAAAGGGATGTGCAGACGCATCATTAAAATAGCGATAGTCCATGTCGGGCGGCACTATATCGTAGCTTTTAGGGTCAGGAATGAGCTTTATCATGGCAGTTTACTAAGTAAAAATGGCGGGTTTCATCTTACCTTAAGTTCAAACCATTTCACCACAGAGAGCTAAAGCAGTAATGGAAATTTGAACTGTTCACAGTTTTCATCCAAAGCGGCAATTGTGGAAGCGCTTTATTTAGCCATCTGATATAACTAGTCATTTAAGATGACTATTAGGGAGTAAGCAATGCGAATGACCCAATTAGCGTTAATACCTGCCTTGTTAGCAAAAATCCTATCATTTGTCGGTTTAGCTTGGTTGTTGAACGGCTGTGCTCCTAGCGTACAAACGGTTTATCTTACTCCAGAGGTAAAGGGACAGGTGGTGGTGCTAAAAAATGGAGCAAGCGCGCAATTCTTCCCCTTAGCAAAGAGCAACATTTATCACCGCAAGTATCCTGAAAAAGCGGTTGAATCAGATACCAATGGGCAGTTTACCCTAGCAGCAGAAAGCCAAGTAGAGGCTAGCTGGCTAATGGCCGGTCATGCCTTTAATTACTACCCCTTGTTTATAGAAAAAGGGCCTTTACGCTATCAGTTATTGGCTGAAGCATCGGTTAAAATGCATCATTTAGAAACGCTCACGTTAAGCAGCATAATTGTTGAAAGCGAGTTAAAGGGTGAGCCATTACTAGAAGACTCCGCCCCCAGCGCGCTACACCGCTGCAATTTTTCTTGGCTTACTCAATTGCGTCGCTCTTTGGCTGTTAATAGTGTTTTGGAGCAGCACTTTACGCAGCGCTCGGCGCTATCAACCCAAGAGCAAACTTATGTAGACGACCAATATCAGCAAACTCGATTATGGTTAGCACAAGTAAAGCGCAGCTGTGATTGGAGAGACAGGCATGGCCTACCCAACTACGATGATATGAAAGCAGGCAATGAGTACTTTAAGCAAATAGACAGCGCGCTCAGCAATAAATCACTGAGTAAACATGACAATGAGAGCAATACAAAGTGAACAAGAACTGAGCATGCAAAAACCTGGGCTGCTTTAAGCAAATCAGTAAAAGCCAACCAGAACTTGCTCACCCTGAATACGAGCCAAATGCTCGGCTAATAACTGGCGAACACCGATTAGTCAGCCATAAAAAAAGGCTGCTCAATATACCGAGCAGCCTTTAGTAAATCTCTCTATTAGCTTAAAGCGCCACATCCACCTGCACTGGACAGTGATCTGAACCCATTACATCATTAAGAATGTCTGCATCGCTCACTTTGTCAGCAAAAGCTTCACTCACCAAGAAGTAATCAATTCTCCAGCCAATGTTACGCCCACGCGCACCCGCGCGGTAACTCCACCAACTGTATTTAACTTCATCTTGTTTCTTCAAACGGAAGGTATCTACAAAGCCTGCTGCCGTTAAGTTATCAATGCCATCAATCTCGGCCTGAGTATAACCAGCACTTTTGTTGTAATTAGGCTTTGGTCGAGCCAAATCAATATCTTTATGGGCTACGTTTAAGTCACCACACACAAATACCGGCTTACGTGCTTCTAAACCTTTCAAGTAAACCAAGAAGTCTGCATCCCACTGTTGGCGATACTCTAAACGTTTTAACTGACTGCCAGAGTTAGGCGTGTATACAGTAACTAAAATAAACTGCTCGTATTCTGCGGCAATCACTCGACCTTCTTGGTCGTGCTCTTCAATGCCCATATCGTACTCAACACTCAGCGGTTTTTCTTTAGTAAGAATGGCTGTGCCAGAGTAGCCCTTTTTTACCGCTGAATTACTGTAGATGTGGTAACCCTCTAGTGCAGCTAATGCTTCTAGCACTTGGTCATCCTGAGCTTTGGTTTCTTGTAAACACAATACATCGGTTTGCATTGATTCTAGCGATGCCAAGAATTCCTTCTTCATCACCGCTCTAATGCCATTCACGTTCCATGATACTAAACGCATTCGCCCTTCCTTCAGATAGTAAAAAAGTGAGGTTCAATTGTCGCCAAATACGGCGCACTCAATCAAATAAGGCAAGTATTGTAGCAGGCTTGAAGCAAATGAAACAAACCATTCAATAGCCACTAGCGATTAAAAATAAAAAATCAATAGGCAGAGGTGAGTGGATGTTTTATAATCAAGTAGTGGTTACCCCACAATACAATGAGGATGAAATATGGCTAAGAACATTAATGGTAACAAAGATGGCACTAATGGTGAAAACCAATCCTATACAATTCGTGGTCGCGGAGTAGTGTCTCGCTCTAAGCTAGTAAAAGAAATCAATGCTGGACGACATCCCGATTTCCATGTGATCGATGTAAATGGGCAAAAATTCGCAAGAGCAAACAGAGACTGCAGCACCAATAACAATATAGATAAGTAGCAAGAGACCGGAAATGGATTTCCCTTTTCTATATAGTACTGCTAGAACCTGAATAATATCCTACAAAATAATATGCGGTAGATAGCGGCTCATATCTTGGGTTACCAAGCTACTGTCTTCACGAATAGATATCCCTGCTGCTTGGTCGTCCACCAGCCAACTGCCGATTAGGGTAAAGTTATCGCCATAGCGTGGTAGCTCATGCAGGGCTTGGTATATGTAGCCTTCTTCACCGTAAGGGCCGTGGGTATTGGCTATTTTCTCTTCGCCGCGCAATATCGAGATATTGGCACCTTCTCGCGAGAATATTGGTTTCTTTACAATGCCAGCACTAAAGTTGGCTTGCGAAAGTTGGTCTTCAAAAAATGATGGCAATAAGTTGGGATGATTAGGAAACATTTTCCACAACATTGGCAGCAAGGCTTTGTTAGAAATAATGCTTTTCCAAGCGGGCTCTAACCAACGAGTATTTTGCTGGCCTAAACTATCGCCAAACTCTTCATCAAACATAAACTCCCATGGATAAAGCTTAAACATCCAGGTAATGACTTCATCGTTTAGGTTGGTAAAGCGTTGTTCAGCGTCGATGCCAATGTCTTCAACAAATACAAACTTGGTATCTAAGCCGGCCGCTTTGGCACAGTCTTCCATGTATTGTACGGTGCCGCGATCTTCGTCGGTATCTTTACAGCAGGCAAAATGTAGCTCTCTGCCGGGGGTGAGGTACTGCAAATCGCTAAAGCGATTAACCAGCTTTTCTTGCAAGCTATTAAACTGATCACTGGCGGGGTTAAGCACGCCTTGGTCTACATTGTCTTTTAGCCATAACCATTGCCAAAAGCCACTTTCGTATACCGAGGTAGGCGTGTCGGCATTATTCTCATATAACTTAGCGTCGCCCTTGCCGTCGTAGCAAAAGTCTAAACGCGAATATAAACAAGGTTCGCCGTTGAGCCATGATTGACGCACAAAATCCCAGTGTTTTTCAGGAATACAAAAGCGGCGCATTAGCTGTTCGTCACGCACCACTTTATCCACCACTTCTAAACACATTTGGTGGATTTCTTCGGTGGGCGCTTCTATGCCGTTTTCGATTTGCTCTAGGCTAAACTGATAATAGGCCGACTCATCCCAGTACTTGTCACCGTACATGGTGTGATAATTAAAGCCATATTCTTTGGCTTGCTCTTGCCAATTGAGTCGTTCTTTTATCGGTACTCGTAGCACGTTTAACCGCCCCAGCTAGATTTAGAGCCGCCCCAAGATGACTTGGCAGAGGCCTTAGCACCAAAGCCGCCACGCGATACTGTGCGGCTTACTGTAGCTTTAGGTTTGTAAGCCGACTGACTAACTTTGTAGTTGCGCTGCCCGGCTTTACCAATCACCGAACCATCGGCGGTAATAATAGAATCACGGTACGACGAGCCACGTTGATTGTATTTATACACCGACGAAGGACGGTTGGTATCCATCATTCGGCCAAATAAGTAACCGTACATAATTGGCGTAAAAATGCCGTTGCTGCTGGCACGACAACCTTCATAACCAAAGGCTTCTTCACAGTCTTGACGGCTATTGTATTTAGGCGCGGTGCGAGCCGCTTCGGCCTCAGCATTTTGATAAACCGCTACACACTGCTGTTCGTTGAGTGTGGTTTTAGTGACACAGTCATCTACCGATTCAATAACAATGGCATCGTCTTGAGGTTCTGAACAAGCGCTCAGTATCGCGGTAGATACCGCAACCACCAAAGGTTTAACAATAAACGAAGGCCTAGCCGCGGGCAGCTTACGCATTGCGGCTAAGTTTATAAACTTAGAACGTTTCATAAGGCCTCCTAGTAGGTCATGCAGGCTGCATTTAACATACCTACCGACACACTGGTAGCGGCTAGCATAATACCGGCACTCACTTCGTTGGCTTCAATGCGCGACACAATGCCAGGGATAAAGACAAAACGAACAATGACAAACGCGGCAATTT
The DNA here is from genome assembly GCF_005405585.1 of Agarivorans sp. Toyoura001. Classification (GTDB taxonomy): domain Bacteria; phylum Pseudomonadota; class Gammaproteobacteria; order Enterobacterales; family Celerinatantimonadaceae; genus Agarivorans. The sequence continues at coordinate 627,061 of NZ_BJEQ01000001.1, forward strand.
GTGCGATTAAAGCAATTGCGCCCCATAAGGTAAAATCAACAAATGAGATGGAGTTACTGGCTGCGCCAGCTAATGCCAATGCAAAGCCCAATACTGCGCCACCAAAGGCAATCGCCGCACTGGTATTTTTGCCTTCCTTAATTAACTCCCACTCATCATGTGGCGTCACTCGCACATAAATCACTTTAAATAGCATTAAGAAAACAATTGATGCAGCAAAGTAAATTGCAAAGTTTGCAACGGCCATAAGTAATTCAGACTGTTCCATTTTCTGGTCCTTTATCCGTGAATAGTAATTTGGGTTGATGATACGGTCATGCCAGTGCTAATAACTAAACAGCGCTCTAGCGCATTGTTATTCACCACTTCTTCGGCAGACAAAAATAACGATTCCATTTCACCATTATCTAGCTCTCGCTCAAACAGCATGGTGAATTGGTCGGTAGTAGAAAAATCCGTGTTGTCTTGGTAGGTTTTCTCTTCCATGTGTACCGGGTTGTGGTACTCAGTGGTAGATGTCCATACGCGGTGGTAGGTATGCCCTTCTAGCTGGTAACTACTGGCGCCTATTTTGCTGTTTAGCAGCTGGTCCCACTCAGCTTGATTGGCAATGTCTAAGGTATCGTAGTAGTGGAACATTTTCACATCAACTACGTCTTCTTCGCCGCTACCATTTGCCACAACCTGCAAGAAACCTTCGTCGTCGGTGTAGAAACGGTACAAGGTGGTACCGTCTAAATCAACAATGCCGGCAGCCTGAATAATTTGCGTAGCGGCTACTTTGCTCACTACCATATCAGCCATCACTAACCTAAGCGCTAAGGCGTCTAGCTCAAAGCTTCCGCCTAACTTAAGCCCCATCACATTGGGTGTTCCCGCATACTTATCTGTTTCGGGTTTATTTCTTTTAAACAAAGACTTAAACATGATGTTTATCCATTGTTGAAGTTAAAACACTCAGCGTCACTTAAGCGCCGCTCGGCAATGTAATACAACGAGTCGGCCTGATGTAGCTGAGTATCTAAACTGGGATTTAACTGTAGCTGGCTATCTCCGGCAGCTTTAAAACCGATAATAGTGGCTTGTAAATTTTCTTTAAAGTGACGAAATACAGCGGCAAACTCAATTGAGGCAGAGCCTGAATACTGTACCGAATATTGGGTCATACCATGGGTGGTATCCAACAGCTGCTGATGAACTTGCGCAGAGCCAGGATCCATTGCCGAACGCGCCAGCATCTCAACCGTTACCGAGGGAATAACTTCTACTTTAGGACAATGGCTGCGCAATAAGTCGGCAACGGTTTGGTCTTGCAAATACGCGGTTTTGTGGCAACTAGGGTTAAGTTTGGCGCAATACAATGCACAGGTTAGCGTGACATCGTCTTGATCGGTATCGATAATAATTCGGCTGGCTTCCGCCAAATTAGTCCGCGCCATTGTTTCTGCATGAGAATATGAATCAACCTGAGCAAACTCTATTTGCCCGGGTAAGGGATTTTCTATCTCGCTATCTACACACAATAGAATTGAGTCTGAAGAGCCATTGGTAGACGCCTTAAGCAACTCAATTAAACGCAGTGTTCTATTGCCATTCCAACCAATAATAACGGTATGATTTGATAGTTTCAGCATGCGATGGCCTCGCGCTCCTTTGGTGTAGATGTCGTTGATGATAAATCCGGCTTTAGTCACCACAATGGCAAAAATACTGATGCCAATGGGGATTACCCACAAGCTAACAATAAGTCGCCCTAAGGGAGTTGACGGGCCAAAATCGCCGTAACCTACTGTAGAAGCGGTAACGACCATCCAATAAAGAAAGGTTTCACTGTTGATGAGGTCATGCTCGCCTACCAGCATTAAGCTGAAGTAGGAAATTAGCACGTAAAATAGCACCGAGAGAGCTATTGCGGTGCCATTAGCACGAAAAAAAAGCGCCGAAAATATTCGGCGCACTTTATAAAGCAGCACTTATTTTGCCTGTTTTTGGGCCAGTATCTGCTTAAGCTTATCACTACCTGAAGATTGACCGCCAGACTCAATGCCCGCTTGCTTCAATTTTGCGTCTAAACTGCTACCGCTATCTTCAGCCGCTAACTCTTCGGCTGCTGACAATTCAGCGCTGCGTAGCGCTTGTTTTTCTTTAATTCGCTCTAGGCTATCTAAAGCCGTTTTCACTTTAGAGTTAGCGCCTACATGGTGCGAAGAACCGGCAACTTGGGCTTTTTGCAAAGACTCAGTAGCCTTTACTTGGTCAATTTGAATACCTAAACGCTTAACGCTAGCTTTAGCAGTCGCAATATTCGCTTTAAGCGAAGTTTCGGTATTTAGGTAGCTGTTGTAAATCTCTTGCTCAGTGGCTAATTGCACTTCTAAGTTCGCTACTCGCTCTGCACATTCTAAGGCTAGAGCTTCATCATTTTTCTCACTCGCTGCAACCGCATGGTTGGTGTAAGTGTCAATGTCTGACGTTAAGCTTTCAACTTTAGTTTGCGCTAACTTACGTTTAGCCATAATAGTGGTTAGGTTGCGATCACAGGCTTCAAGCTCTGATTTAGCATCGCGCATTTCTTGATCTAAGATACGCATAGATTGGCTGTCTGCCACTGCTTCCAAGCCTTCATTGGTTGCGCCTCGAAGTGCGTTCCAAATTCGTTTCAAGCTCATACTGTTCTCTCCTACTGGGTAAACTCGCTGTACAATTCGACAAATTCACTAACATTTGAATAAAGCGTTTCTATCTCTTCTATTACTACTTCATCTAGGCTCTTAGTTGATAAGGCGCCAAATGCGATGTAGTAATCTTGATCACCAATATGCTTAATGCCAATGGCCGATAACGGTAATAAGTGATGAGAGCGTAAAATCAAGGCATTCAGTTTGGCACTGTCTGTTACGACATCGCAGCCAAATAGCACAACTTCAATAAGCATTTGTTGCTCGCCAATGTAAGCAAAGGCATCAATGCCTTCATCATTGGTGATACACAAACAGCCACCGTCATTATCTACTGTCCAATCAGGATGAGCCTTAGCAAGTAATTCAAGTGATGCTGAATTCCACGACATAACGTTTCCTTATGTGTTAGTTATAGCTAACAAATATAGCAAGTTTGACTCTTGTGTCAACGTTTACTAACATTCGTTGCAAGTTATCAAAAATTATAAGCGCCCGAAGAGCAATGAACCCAGAACAGAGTATTAGAAATCGACAAGCCTTGCAGCCTTATAAGGACAGTATTAAGCGATATATTCGTTCGGCGATGCAATTAAAAGGGGTTCAGTATAAATATTTGTCAGACGAACTGGCCAAACGCGATATAGAAATGAAAGAAGGCAACCTGCGCAGTAAGGTGTATGCAGGCACCCTACCCACAGATCTATTTATTATTTTGGTAGAGATATTAGATATGCCAGAACATGCTCTTAGCGATATTATCGCCAATAAGGATAAATAAGCTTAAGGCCTTTTGTTGTTATCCTAAGCAATTAACCTAGCAGTGTTTTACTCCAATTAAACTTCATTAAACCTTCACAAAGCCTACTTAGGCTAAATGTTCAGGCTTAGACAAGCGATGAGTATCGCGCCTTTACAGGCAATTCCTCTAACGAAATAGCCGTACTGAATGCTCTAATACCTGATTAAAACCTACCCTCAAGAATTTCTTGTCTATGATCTAGACAGTAATATCAGCTCTTATTGTCTTCAGAATAGGCGGCAAGTTATCGCCCAATAAAGTAAACTACGTTTACAAAATCGCATGGAAGTTGTGCTAAACGAGGATTAATGAATACCAATAAAGATAAATACAGTATTGATAATACTGATTACACCGTAGGACAGGATAATGTTCAGAAATGGGGGTTTGATGTACATAACCCTGTTTTTGGGATTAGCGCCTCTTTAATCAGCATATTTTTAATCGCTATATTACTGGTTGACCCAGAAGTATCCAAAGCCGCATTAGACGGAATTAAGTGGAAAATTATTGGCGCATTTGACGGCCTATTTATGTGGTCTGCTAATATTTTTGTCATTTTTTGTTTGGCTATGATTGTCTCTCCGTTTGGCAAAATTCGCCTCGGTGGTGATGAAGCTAAAACGGATTACTCAATGCTGTCGTGGATAGCCATGCTATTTGCTGCAGGCATGGGCATTGGCCTAATGTTTTGGGGAGTTGCTGAACCCGTTGCCTACTTTACAGGTTGGTACGAAACCCCTCTTAATGTGACTGCCAACACGCCAGAAGCTGCAAAATTAGCACTGGGTGCCACCATGTTCCACTGGGGGCTTCACCCATGGGCCATTTATGGTGTGGTATCACTGTCGTTAGCCTTTTTTGCTTACAACAAAGGCTTGCCGCTTTCTATGCGCTCGGTGTTTTACCCAATCTTAGGCGACCGCACGTGGGGCTGGCCTGGGCACGTAGTTGACATATTAGCAGTGCTTGCCACTTTGTTTGGTTTAGCCACCTCGCTAGGGCTTGGCGCTCAACAAGCAGCCAGCGGCTTCCACCACGTGTTTGGCCTAGACAACGGCTTGCTGATGCAAATTGGTATCATCTTCTTGGTGACCTTGTTAGCAGTAGTATCGGTTGTTCGTGGGATTGACGGCGGCGTTAAAGTCATTAGTAACATCAACATGGTGTTAGCACTTGCCTTGGTGGTATTTGTTGCTCTGGTAACATTTGCAGTATCTATGGGCACCGTACCTACTACGGTAATGGGATACCTAGAAAACATTATTCCACTGAGTAACCCAATTGGTCGTGAAGATTCAGCGTGGATGCACGGCTGGACTGTGTTCTATTGGGCATGGTGGATTTCATGGTCCCCATTTGTTGGTATGTTCATCGCACGTATCTCACGTGGTCGTACAATTCGTGAATTTGTTACTGCAGTGCTTATCGTTCCAACGGTAGTAACCACTTTATGGATGTCTGTATTTGGTGGTGTTGCGATTGATCAAATCGTTAATAAAGTAGGTACCCTAGGCGCTGATGGCCTAACCGAAGTACCACTGGCTATGTTCCAAATGTTTGATGCATTACCAATGGGCAGCATTTTATCTCTGCTTGCCGTGGTATTGGTGTTGGTGTTCTTTGTTACCTCGTCTGACTCAGGTTCACTGGTCATCGATAGCATTACCTCTGGTGGTAAAGTAGATGCGCCTGTTCCTCAGCGAGTATTTTGGGCCACTATTGAAGGTGCCATTGCTGCCGCTCTAGTATGGGTAGGTGGCACAGAAGCCATTCAAGCCTTACAAGCCGGCGCCATTTCAACGGCCTTGCCATTCACCATTATTTTATTGGTGATGTGTATCAGCTTGTTAATGGGTTTACGCACAGAGAAACGCCTTGGTTAATCATTAACCATTGAAAACAAAAAAGCCGAATGACTTAGGTCACTCGGCTTTTTTATTGCCTAGCTTTTGTAGAGCAGATTTTATAACCACAATTTATTGATGGGCGTATCAGGGCTGAAATGATGGTAAATTTGCGCTTGCAGTAACTCAGCCGTGGCAATGGCGTCGGTTAATGCATCATGCGGAGGATAAGTAGGTAGGTTATAACGTGTTCGGCTGCTACCTAAACGAATTGATACCGCTTGCGGCTTTTTAAACCAGTCAATCACCTTTTTAGGCCGTGCAGCTTGAATGTCGGCTTCAATTTGCATGGTATCCACCAAGGGAAAAATAATCCCTTCGTTAATTAATCCGCGCAGCGTGGCGTGTAAAAAATCACGCTCAATACGTCGGTAATGCACCACCACCACTTTGCCGGCCAACTCATCCAATAATTGCTCCAAAATACGCAACAAGCTAGGCGCACCTTTCAAGTCGGAGTGGGTAATACCATGAATCACAATTGAGTCTTCTTGAAGTTTATCTTCTGGCGTTACAAACCAATGCTTAGCCTCTTTGCAAGCAATGCGCTGCAAGGTAAATGGCACTAAACCAATACTGATAATGCTATTCTTTTTGGCGTCTAGACCGGTGGTTTCAAAATCTAGAGCAACAAAATCAATATCTCTAACTTTGGTTTCTGCATCATAAGTACTGGCATTATAAAAATGACTTAAGCGCTTATCTTTGCTTTCCGCGGCCTTAATCTTTAAAAAGGCCTGCCAGTTTAAGATTTCTTGATTGTTAATATTGGGCATTATTTACCCTGCTGCATGCTGTTGGCGGTGTAGCGAAACTTCAAAAAGTTTTGCGCACTGCTTAATACCAAAAAGGCATCTTTTAGATTCCGCCTTTCAAAATCAGACATGTTCTCTGGCTCAATATTGTTATCAGGCTCTTGGTCAGACTCTATGTCTAAGGCTTGATGTCGAATACGCACCAAAGAAATAAACTCCATGGCATGCTGTAGGTCTTTACCCTTTGAAGGCGGCAAAATTCCCGCTTCAATAATGTCTTCCAAGCGGTCAAACGAGTTCTGAGATTGAGAGCCAATCGCCAACCCATGCACTCGAATAAGATCGGCTAAAGGCGCAGTACCACGTCGTTTTAAGTTTATTGAGTTTTTATGCCGCCCGTCTTTCTCCATCACAAAGTCTTTAAAAAAACCGAGCGGTGGTGTTCGATTTAGGGCATTTCTGGCCAAACATGCCAAGAAACGGTTGTTCTTTTTGGCTTTTCTTAAAATAAACGCATTGAGCTGCTCAGCCCATTTAGGCCTGCCATACACCCCGTTAAGGTCAAAGAAGATAGAGCAGTTAAGCAGCGCCTGAGGATTAGGGTTATCAATCCAATCTGCAAAACACTCTTCCCATTGGCTTTGGGTTTTTCGATACTCTGGATTAGTGGCCATAATGTCGCCGGTGCAATAGGTATAACCACAAGCAGCTAAGCCGTCACACACATACTTAGCGAGTTCTTCAAAATATTGGCCGTGCTCAGCTTCTTGATACTCGTTGTCGAGAATAATCGCATTGTCTTGATCGGTAACGATCAGCTGTTCATCTCGCGCCATAGAGCCTAATGCTAAGAAACAATAGGGAACTGGCGGCGGGCCTAGCTTTTCTTCTGCTAACTCTAGCAAGCGCTGTTTAAAGCTTCGGCCAATTTCCGACATCGCCCGCCCCACCATATGGGAGTTGGCATCTTCGTTAATCATTCGTACAAAACAGTCTTTTAGCTGATGCGACAATAGCACCAAATCATCGATGCTATTTTGCTGAAAAATGCTGCTTACAATCAATAAACTGTTTTGAGATTCGTAACGAATAATATCGCTAACTTCAATTAAACCAATTGGTTGCTTGTTTTTTAGGATCGGTAAGTGGTGCACGTTATAACGAAGCATTAACAGCATTGCTTCAAAAATATAAGCGTTGTGATCCAAAGATATTAGCTCGGTAGACATCACCTCTACTACTTGGGTTTCAACGTCTAAACCTTGCGCTATCACTTTGGCACATAAGTCGCGCTGGGTAATAATGCCAACAAAACTGTCACCGCCTTCATCAGTAAGGTTTGGATCATGAATCAGCGCCGCAGAAACATTCTCTTCAGCCATTGTAGTGGCAACGTCTTGAATAGTCGTAGTGGACGCTAGCATTACAGGCTCGCCACTAAGAATGGTTTTAACCTTTGAGGTGGTTAACGAGTTCGCGTCATCACTATTGTCTTCAACCGCCTGCTGCAAGCGAATAGTGCCTTCTACTTCCACAAAATCGGCAAATACATCGTAACGTTCGCAAAAATCTTCAAAAATATTTTCTGGAATACAATACAACAGCGTATCTTTAATCGCCTTGGCAGGGAAACGAACTTTATTGCTGGTTAACAGCCCCATTTGACCAAAGACACCGCCCTGGTCAAGCCGGTTATACAGCTCGCCATTACGACGATAAATCTCCACCACACCACTACGGATCATAAACAGATCATGTATTTTGTCACCAAACTCAATAATCATACTGCCAGCGCGGTAGTAAGAAATTTCGACACTCTTCGACACTTCAATGAGGGCTTCTTCGGGCAACTCATCAAAGGGGGGGTATTGGCTGATAAAGTTTCGAATTTCGAGTAGCTCAACTTCCATTATTCACTCAATAAAGAAGGTAGTTTTAATAGTTACTTAATAGTATATGGTATCTGCTAATCAGTTGCAGTGAGCCCGATAATATCTCAGCGGTTTTATTAGCTAAAAGCAGCAAGTTTTAAGCGGACTCAAGCACTTAGTGAAAACGGCGAAGGTTACTGAGGGTAGTCTCGCACCTCAGTCAATGATTCCCTACTTTTTAGGGTATCTCTGGGCGATAATGCTTCAGCATAAGCCGCGCTTTACACGGAGTACCACCATTTGAACATTCATTCTCGAGAGCTACTGAACACCGACTTTCAATCCATGAAAGAGCTATTACTCACTGAAGGACCAAACCTGTGGAATTACATCACTGAAGAAAGCATCAACCAACAATTTACGCTTATCGTTAATGGAGATGCTGTGGCTGTTCTATTGGAAGATAAGGCAATTGTGGGTTTTGCGATTCTGATTTTTAAGCGGGCGTGTCCTGAAAAACTAAACCAATATGATGACTTATCAAACATTGCTTATATAAACGATGTGGTAATTGCGGCGAGCCAAAGCGGTAAAGGCCTCGGTAGCCTGCTCCTTAAAGAGGCGGTTCGCCTCGCGAGTTTACAACAATGTAGCAAAGTATATATAGAGCGCCATGAAGAAAATCTCGCCTCTGGCGGCATGATGAGAAAGGCAGGGTTTGAGATAGTAGAAACCTTTTATGACCCTAATAAACGTAGCTCGGGTTCAAGAAACACCACTATTCAACGAATAAGCATCTAATCGTCTTAAAGCAAAACGCCCAATATAGTCAGACCATATTGAGCGTTATTGTTCATTCTACTAAGCCTTGCTTAGGAAACAGCCAAGCGCTTATAAAATAATACCTGCCAATATAAAGCCAAGAATAACCGAGCTAGTAATAGTGGCCACGCCTGGTACAAAGAAAGGATGATTAAATACCCACTTACCAATACGAGTAGAACCAGTATCATCCATTTCTACCGCCGCCAATAGGGTTGGGTAAGTTGGCAATACAAACAGTGCGCTAACTGCTGCAAAAGACGCAATTGCCGCTTCTGGGCTTACCCCTAACATAAAGGCCGACGGCATTAAGGCTGCAGTGGTAGCGGCTTGAGAATACAAAAGCATGCTAGCAAAGAACAAAATAAGCGCCAGCATCCAAGGGTGATCTTCTAACAAACCACCCGATAAGGCTTTAATCTCTTCTAAATGACCAGATACAAAAGTATCGCCCAACCAAGCGACACCCAGCACACATACACAAGCACTCATACCCGATTTAAAAGTAGCAGCGTTAACCACTTCGCCAGTATCTACTTTACAGAACATCGCAATAGCAGTCGCAGCGGTTAGCATGAATACCATAATCGCTTCGTTACGCGGCAAAGTAGGGTTTTCAATTAAGCCTACAGCATCACTAATCGCAGTGGCGTAAAACACAACCGCAACAATCGCCACCAAGAAAATCATAACCGAACGCTTAGCACTTGCCGGTAACTGCTCGGCTGTTTTCTCACGTTTGCTCACCAAACCATGGGCTAAGCGCTCTTGATAGATAGGATCATCTTTCAACTCTTTTCCCATAAATTGGGCAACAAAAGCGCCTACCATACAAGCAGCGAAAGTCGCAGGAATACAGATCATCAGCAAGCTAATGTAACCCACACCTTTGTCTTCAAGCATACCGCTCATTAATACTACTGCCGCCGAAATAGGCGAAGCAGTAATCGCAATTTGAGAGGCGACTACCGCAATACTTAAAGGGCGAGACGGGCGAATACCCTGCTCTTTAGCCACTTCGGCAATCACAGGTAAAGTAGAGAATGCAGTATGTCCCGTTCCGGCAAACAAGGTCATTACATAGGTCACTATTGGCGCCAAAAAGGTTACTTGCTTAGGATTACTGCGTAACACCCGTTCGGCAATATTCACTAAAAACTGTAAACCGCCGGCTACCTGCATTGCTGCAATTGCCGCAATCACCGACATGATAATGAGGATCACTTCAATAGGAATGGTGCCCGGGGTCATGCCTAAACCTAGGGTTAATACCAATACCCCTAAACCACCCGCAAAACCAATACCAATGCCACCTAAACGTGCACCTAAAAATATGGCCGCTAATACCACCAGCAACTCAATTGTTATCATAAATCCTCCCAAGCTTTAATTGCGACGCACTTTACTGCAAACAGAAGCAAACAAATGGATGATTAAATCAAACAAACCACCATTAACAGATTAAAAACCCAACAAAACCAAATATGACAGCTCAATCAACCGCCCGATAAGTAAGGAAAAGATCATTTAGTTTTAACCAAGCTGCAACATTCGTTAGTAAGACTAGCATTAATTAATTGTATGTAATGATTAAATTTTTGATAAAACAATGATAGAAATTTGTCGTGCAGATCCCAAGAGTTTTCAAAGTAGAGAATTAATCGATGCGTTGTCAGCTTCTTTGCTTAAATTAACTGGAAACCCCGCTTTTGAGCGCTTTGATGAAGGCGAGTTTTACGATGACAAAGCAGTATTCTTGTTAGCTAAACGCAATGGTGTAGCCATTGCTTGTGGCGGGTTTCGTTACTTACAACCCAGTGTTTGTGAGATAAAGCGGGTCTACTCTCACCAGCGGGGAGCTGGCAAACTGGTATTGCAGGAGTTAGAACAAACCGCCTTGGCCTTTGGCTACCAACAAATAAATTTAGCCACTCGACAAGCCAATACTCTCGCGGTGAAGTTTTATCTCAAACATGGTTACCATGCTATTGCGCCTTTTGGCCCCTACGTAGAACACCAACACTACTTAAGCTTTGCTAAATTGACTGCCGATGTTCAGCAACCAACAGCCATAAAAAAAGCGCAGTTAAGTTACTGCGCTTAATCAGTTAGCGAACTAAACCTTAGGAAATGCGGTTAATCAGCTTTTTAAGCTCTCGCATTGGCGTAGGTTCATCATCAAAGAAGTTTTGCATCCTTAACAGAGTTAAACCGTCATAGCCTGGTGCGCGGGTTAAGGCGCGCGCCATTTGCTTCCAACCTTGTTCGCCGTACAACTCACCCGCTAAGGCATTCTCGCCCATTAGCGATACTTGGCATTCGTCGGCGGCATCGGCCATCCAATCCACCAAATCAGCAGCGCGTGAATAACCTTCGTAATCCTTGTTTATCATCTCTAAACAGGTGAAGTGAATCGCAGCACGAGACTGCTTACCTTCTGGTAACAAGGCTTTAAGTAAACCTAAGTACTCTTGTTGGTTAGTGCTGCTTAAGGTGGGATGCACAGCAATTAAGCCAGCGGTGATCTCAGCTGCACGCGGCAACTCAGGATCGCTCACTACCCAGTGAATACCCGGGATCTTAATACCAATTGGTACCTGTCCAAAAGCGTCATCGTCAAACACACTTAAGGCGTTTTCAAATATCCGTCTACCATGGGCCACCAAGGCTTTGTGGTACCAAGTTAAAAACTCGCGAGCCCAAGCATTGTGAATATAACGCTTGTGGCTAAATAGCCACTCAGCATCGGGGATTTCGGCTTCTTCAAAGCTTTCCCAAGTAAAACCAAAACTGCCATTAAGCGCGGCAATACTATGGTATTTCTGTTTAAGGTAGTTTAGCCAATCTTGTTTAGCTAAGCGGCTGTAACACTGCAAGGTGCCGCGGTTAGGGTAATTACCCCAGTCATGAGAGTTGTAGCTTGGATAACGCAACTCACCGGCAGGACCCAAACTGACGTTAATCTCATCCATTAAACCGGCTTGATTGATGAAATGCTGTTTAAAGGCTTCCATAAATCGCTGGTAATAAGGCATAACAAACTCGTCGGCCCAAAGCGAGACATACTCCATGGAAGCATCGCCGGTTTCAGATACGTATTGCAGATCTTGTACCGAATTAAGCTGATCGTTACTTTCTAACAAACGGCCCCATAGCCATAGTGGAATAGCCTGCATGAAGTCGTCGTTTACGTTGCCACCTGCTTGGTGGAACGACAAAATCGGCACCCACTGTAAACCCAAGCGTTTTAGCAATGCCACTACGCGATCGTAATAACTCCAATCAAACTTACCCGGTTTATCACCTTCAACCAAACCCCACCAAATGTCGGTAGAAATAGCGGTAACACCAATGCTGCGTAATTGGCGTAGCTGTGTTTCAAACAGCTTCCAGTTTTCCTCATCAAGCATTTGCTTTTGGTTAGCCACTTTAAGGTGTAGCGGCCCCATTACGCGGAACTGCTTTTTACCCAGTTGCTTGGTTTCAGTAATTTGGTACTTAAACTTATTAAGCTGCGATAAACGCCCTTTCACTATCGCTTGCTCATTAAGCTGCGACATGTCGTTAAATATCCAACCATCAAAGGCACTGCCATGCAGCACCGAATGATACAGCTGATCCCATCCGGGATGGCTAGACAACGCTTGCGGCTGAGAGTTTTGCACCAATGCTGGAATTTTTAGCTTTCGCATCGCCGTTATTAAGGCTTGGTTAACTCGGGTGGCATGACTAGATTCTGCTCCAGTAGCAACCACCAATAAGCGGCCGTCAGCTTTTTTATGCCAGCATTCCAATTGCTCAATTTGGTAATCGAGTAACTGTGTACGCTCCAACCAGGGCTGAGGATTAAGACCGGTTAAACAACCTAACCACGGGTGCTCACTCGCCGTTAACTCTGGGAAAGGAATGTTCAAACATAATTGACTATGCGCCCATGCTTTAGTGAAGCGAGTATTTGCTTGAGCCAGCATTTTACCCACATAGCCTTGCCAGTTTTCGGCATACCAAGTATTAAATTCTTTAAAACAAGTATTGGTAGTTTTAGCCTGATAACAGCGCTGTAAATTGTCTACCAACTGCTCTTGCCACGGCGCTTCGCCGTTTAATTCCCAAAGACTTAGCCATGCGTCTTGCGAGCCATATTGCAACTTCATATCTGTCGCTAATGCCGCTAACGCAGTAGGGCTAAAACTTTGGTAAATCGGTTGGCCATCGCGCTCCCCCCAAGGGAGACAAGCATCACCATTTGGGCCAAGACCTAACAAAATGGCGTCGCAACGAGGGGCAAAGTCAGCCATATGCTCGGCAAAGTTGCTCATCCATTGGCTAAACATGTCGATTAAACCAGCTTCAGCCCATAGGCTCGGGCTTTGAGTATTGTCGCGGCCATATTGGTTTACATACTTAATCGCATCGGCAGAGTGCGTTGCAGGCAACTTGGCCAGCATAGAACCCCAAAACCAATCTGGTAGGCGTTGCTCTACACCTTGTTGAGTATCAGAAGAGAAAAACAATTGGTACTGCAGCTTAAAGCCATGAGACACCAAGTGTGCAGATAAACGCTGCAGTGACGACCAACAGCTCGCTTGGCTTAACTGCTCAGCACTAAATGGCGCAATATAGCGCCAATGAACCGGTACAACTAACGCGTCTACGCCATTTTGACGCAAGTTACGCAGTTGTGGAGATAAGCCCTGTAGTTGAGCTTCGGTACAAGAAGCGGCGTATTCGGCAAGAGGTAAAGATCCCTTCACCCAAGCTTTGCGCGCTGAAATTGGATTAGCCATGTTTTAGCTTACTCTAAAAAATCTGTGCTAGTTATCCCTAGTCCGCCGCATAACAGCAAGGCTGCAAAGCTTTTCAGCTGAACAAAAGGAGATCAACATCACATTATATGATTGCTGTAGTGTAACGTAAGGGCGGAAATTACCAAGTTGATCTGGCATAACTCACTGCTAATAAAACCTAAATTAGCCGAGTTTTATTACAACCAGCGCCTAACTTTGCGGCAATATTGTAGGTATTGTTCGGAAAAATGCTGTTTAAGCGCTTTTTCTTCAGGTTTTATCTGCAGCTGATTGATGATGCCAATGAACATAATACAGCTTAGTAAACTTAGCCAAGCTTGTAGGTGTAAACACCACGCAATCAGTAACAGCAACAAACTCAAATACATAGGATTTCGGCTATAACGGTATAAACCATTAATCACCAGGTGCTTACTGCGCTCGGGATGATGAGGATTGATGGTAGTGTGTTTTTTAGCAAAACCCCACACACTCATCACAGCAATTAAACTGGCCAGTATCACTAACGGCCACTGCAGGTTTACCAGCCAACTCGGCATTACAGGAACAAACCCGCCTTGGCTAAACATAGCTAACAAATAGGCTAAACCCACCGACAACAGTAACCATACCGGCGGTGGAATCAGCAGTTGTAAACGCTTAAGCAAGCTGTTTACTCTTTTTCATCATCGTTTATATCCACTATAGGCGCTTGTTGGTAAATATAGTGGCCTCGGCCAGTAATTGCTGTATGAAACAAATTTTGAAAAGGAAATAGTCGTTTTTTTAGGTAGAACGTAAAGCCGGCAAACACTGCGCTTAACACCACATTAATCATGCCTTCTACCTGAAAGATATAAGGCAAGCTTTGGTAGACAGAAAAACCCGCAAACACCATAAGCAATAAATAGCCGTTTGGCGCGTTTTTATAAATCATAAAAATAATCAGCAATGGCACAAGTGCTGGCATTAGCAGCGCCAACAATAATTGACCACTGACCTGCTCAGCAACCATAAAACCAAAAACCAACTTGCTTAGCACCATAAACTGTAGCACTGCTAACAACAGTGCTTTAGGTTTTGCGTAAAGCTTTAATGAGCCAGGTTCAGGCTCACTGGCCAATATTTTAGTAACCTTACGTAAATTCCATTGCTGCTGTTCAGCATATTCATAAACTTGTTGTTTGGTTTGGCCATCTGCCAGTAGTTGATGTATTTGTTTCATTGCACCTCCGTAAAGGGCTACTTTACCCGACTCCTTTGCTTAACCACAGTCTTGTTGTTCACAAATGCCAATAAGCGTAATCAGTAAAACGGATCCTATAAACCAATGATTTACAGACAGGGGCTATTTAAGCCAAACAAATTTCAATACCTTGGGATAATCCCCCACTATTCTCGTAAACTTATTCACAAAAGCGCAAGTTGTTAACATTTACTGAGTCTGTGCAACCAATTCATCTAGAAAATAGAAAACAGCGTAATCAACAAATCGAACAATAAACTTGTTAAAACTTGGTAGTTTAGCTGGCCGAACTCATCAGTTTACAGTAACCGATTCACATTGCGGCGCTCAATCAGCTAGATACCAAGTAGGCTTTGGACACTTAAGACCATTTTTCGGCTACAAATAAGCGCTATTAATATCAATAACTTAAATCCATACTGAGCATATTCGTGCTTTTTGATGATATTGTTTCATTTGTTATAAGAGAAAATTTGAGCGCTCCAATCGTTCTATTTTTGTATTTATTTTAACTAACAGAAAAATGTCAACGGACCTTAACGAAGAAGCAGCAAAAAAGAATTTTTTACTAATTTTAGGTGACAATATTGACGCTAAAATCGGATCCGCTGCAAGCCACTGAGTTCACTGGATAGAGAATTTTATCCACAGCTTTGTGCACCGTTTTTGTGGGAAAAGCTGTTTGGAATAATCCACCTAATTCAGTGAATTATATCGCGCTGATTCAAATAGGCAGTTGTTACTCTCATTGACAAGTGAAAATTCAACAAAGGCTCCTATTTTTATTTGTTAGCTTTTAGTCATCATCCACATAAATCTAACTTTTCCCGCCATTGCTGGGCTGCAGTGGTGATAGCGATATGATCATCAATATTTTAAGAGGATCATTTAACCGGGGGATTTTTGTCACCAAATCTTCACACTTTGATGTAATAATGACAAAACGCTAATTTTTACGCCTCAAACAAGCGCAAACTTAGTTTTTACTTTTCAGTTTAAAATCCTCAACGTAAACTAAAAACTAACGTTGTTACAGTTCAGGTACTTGTTTGTTTAAACCTTCTCCTGTGCAAGCCGTTACGTTTAACCAACACTCGGTATTTGTTAAGCGCGACGATTTGTTGCACCCGCAATTTTCGGGTAACAAAGCCCGCAAGTTTTATCACTTTCTCAAACACCCACAAGAAGGTATTAGCACCCTTGTAGGCAGCGGTTCAGCACAGGCAAACTCTTTATACTCTTTAGCTGCGCTAGCACAACTAAATGACTGGAAGTGTGAGTTTTATGTCGATCATATTCCTAGTTGGTTACAACAAAACCCATGCGGTAACTATCAAGCGGCGATTGACTTAGGCGCTAGAATTATTGAGGTGAGCGCCCTGCAAGGACAGCAACAAGCCAACTTAGATGATTTTATGCAGCGCATTGTTCGACCCAGTTTATCTCCTCAGCAATTACTGGTTCCCGAAGGCGGACGTTGCGAATACGCCAGAGAAGGCGTAGTGATGCTGGCAGAAGAAATTGAACAATGGCAGCACGAGCAAAACATTGGTCCGTTAAATGTCATGTTACCAGCAGGTACCGGTACCACAGCCTTATTTTTAAGTGAGTACTTTAGTCAAATGAATCCCTGCATCGAAGTATTTAGCTGTGCTTGTGTAGGTGATGAAGACTACTTACGTTTGCAGTTTACCCAATTGAACAGCAATACCAATACCCACCCACATATCTTACCGCGACCTAAAAAGTACCATTTTGGCAAGCTGTATAAAGAACACTATCAAACCTGGCTTACGCTCAAACAACAAACACAGATTGAGTTTGAGTTACTGTACGACCCTATTGGTTGGCAATGCCTAGATAACTTTTTGAGTGAGCAAAACAGTAGTATTCCTACCTTGTATATCCATCAAGGCGGCTTACTAGGCAATCAAAGCATGTTAGCCCGTTACCGGCGTAAGTATCCGCATATAGATAGCTAACACTAACGCCAATCTAACCAATAACTGTAGGGAAACTCTTCCGATAAACTCACTGTTTCTTGGTAATGGCGACTTGGGCTATTTAAACATTCTGTACCATGAAACTCAGGCTCGGCCCAGCCGGTGTTTTCGTCCATGTATTCGCGACTGTACCCCCAACGCCCGCAAGAGAGAATACTGTCAAAACCGCTATCTCGTTGGCACACCACGCAGGTTTCAAACTCCACTTGAATGTCTTCGCCTACTTTACCCAAGGCATCTGAGACAAATGGCGTATCGTAGATAGCCAAAGTGGACGCCCGTTTTGGCGGCGAATTCCAAGGTTTATCACTGGTATCGCTGGGGGTGTTATGCATGCCAGCGCCATGTTCAAGCGGCGATGCATCGTAAAATGGTTCAACAAAATGTAATGGTGCGTCTATTTGGGCTTGGCGTTCATCATCAAGCAAACGCCGATTGGTGGTGCGAATTTGCAACATGCGATATTGAGTACATTGCGCCTGATTCTCCAGCTCTACCTCCCCCAAACGGTTAGCAAATAGATGGATCTCGAGGCCAACCCCTGTAGCATTGTCTCGAGCAATGTATGAAGCTTGTTGGCGACCACTGTGGAACCAAGCTTCAGAGAACACCAAAATACCGAGCGTATTTTGTTGGTAAGTCACAGGGCACACCTTGCCCACCCACAAATCAGACGCAAAAGCACTGGCAATGCTCAGCCATCCAACACTCATTATTATCCAAAAACAGCGTCGAATCATCAGCCGCTCCGTTAGCCAGCAATCATCAAAACGTCATCTAAGTGTAGTAGAGCTGGATAGATAAAAGGCCAATATGGCTTAGCTTAAGCTTTGCCGCTGGAATAGCTAACTAGGCCTTCGCCCTGAACATGACGCCGATTAACGCTGTTGAATTTCATCAGGAAGATAACGCTCTACAATATCTTGAATCTCTCCACTGGCTATCATTTGTTGAATTATTTCATCTACTTGAGCCACCACTTCATTACCATTTTTTACCGAGGGAGATACCGATATGGTAATCATGGAATCGCGTTTAGTAATGTTGGCTGGCGCAGCCAAAGCTAGCTGCTGCTGTTCAGCCAAGCTTAAAATCACCCCTAAATTTCCAGCAAAACCATCAATACGCTTGGCTTCAAGCATCTTTAAGGCTTGAGAATAGCTAGACATTGCTACCAGTTTTAGTTGTTCATCTTCGACTGCTTGATGAAAAATGTCGCCATACACTTTACTCGCACCACGCAAGGTACCAATCTTTTTACCTGCTAAATTGTCCCAATTAATCGGCGCACCAGGCAGGCTGACAATTGACGTTTGAAAACTGGCCACCCTTCGGGGTTGGTAAATATTTTCAGTAAAGCTTTCATTGGGGAATAAACAGGTAACAACCACGCCATCTTGATTGCGAATTAATGCATTGACTATTCGTGGATACGGCGCAATAACAACCTTTGGGTCGACAAGGTCTAAATGCTTGGCCACTCGCTGCAGTATTTCTACGTAGTAGCCTTGCTGCAGGTCATTTTGGGTATAACCTGCCGGGCTTGAATTAATGGCATAAAAAGTAAAATCAAGTGCCATAGCAGGTGTTATACAAGCTACATATACCAGTGAAGCGATGACCCCAGCTTTTAACTTGTTAAACAATGCAGCACTCCTTTCTAGATTAAGCAAACTCTTTAAGTAAAGTTGCCTAAGGACTTAGCTGTCAAATCATTACACTATTTTTAAAGCCATCAACAGTTTTGACAAAACTCTAAGAATTCTTTTATAAACAATGGCAAGCTTAAGGCTGAATAGCAAAAGGATGTAACAGGCTATGGCGAGAGTTTCTCAGCAATCATTACAGCAAGCAGCACAACAAGGCATTATTAGCCCTCAACAAGCCACCCAGCTACTTGAGTTTTTGGAGCAGCAAGAAGCAGATACACCTAGCTTTAATCTTACTCATTTGCTGTATTACTTTGGCGGATTGATCGCTATTGGCGCAATGACCTTGTTCATGAATTTAGCTTGGGAAGGTTTTGGAGGTTGGGGTTTATTAGGCATTAGCATTGTATATGCAGTTTTAGGCTTAATGCTCTGCCAACGCTTTAAACATCAAGGTTATGCCATTCCTGCGGGCATTTGCGCAACCTTTGTCATTTGCTTAACTCCGCTAGCAACCTATGGTTTTCAGCATGCCATGGGATGGTGGCCAAGCTCTGATCAGTATCAAGACTACCACCGATATGTTCATTGGCACTGGATATACATGGAGCTCGCTACCTTAGTGGTTGGCTTAATCCTCAGCTGGCGTTATCGCTACCCATTTATGCTGCTGCCTGTTGCCGTAACACTGTGGTACATGAGTATGGACATATGCGCCATGCTAACTGGCAGTCGTCCCAATTGGGAGTTTAGATCCCTTGTATCACTCTACTTTGGTTTAGCCATGACACTGCTGGCGTTTTGGATAGACATTTGCAGTCGTCACTCTAAAGACTTCGCATTTTGGATTTACTTATTTGGTGTACTTACCTTTTGGTGCGGCTTAAGCCTGCAACATTCAGACAGCGAGCTCGCGAAGCTGGCGTACTTCTCAATTAACCTAGCAATGATGTTATGCGGAGTCATTTTAGCGCGCAGAGTGTTTGTGGTATTTGGTGCTTTTGGCTGCTTTGCCTACTTCTATCATTTGGCAGACAATGTTTTCCAAGACAGCTGGCTATTCCCTATCTCTCTTACATTGGTTGGCCTAGCCATTATCTATTTAGGGATCCTGTGGCAAAAACATCAGCAACGCTTAAGTCGTCAGCTACGTAGTTATCTGCCTAACGCTTTACAAGAATTGCTGGCCAATAAGCTACATTAAACGCCGTTTTGGCTAAGGCAGAAGCCAGTCACCTTCAAGTCTTTCATAACACCCGAGCCGCTTAGCTCGGGCAGTTTCCCTTGCCATCGATTCGTTTGATTTAGCAACTCGATAAATACCGTATGTTACTGTTTTGGCGGCTTATCCGCGTTTAATCTAGCGGCACATTCAACTACGCGGTAATACTTATGAACAAGTATATTTTGCTTTTCGGCTTCGTTTTTTCTTCAGTTAGTTTTGCTTACTGCGACTACGAAACCGATCACACCATTGTGCAAGGGGTCGATGGCGCGATAGATGGAGCAGTGATTGGCGGAGTTGTCGGTGAGCCGCCACTGGTGCTGCTATTGGCGGAGGGGCCGGTGTCGTTAGTGGCTCAATAGATGGCGAATACCTGGATGATACCTGTGAAACAGAGAATCTCATTGTTGAAGAAGAAGTGATAGAACAAGACATCATTGAAGAAGACATCTTAGACGATGAGCTGTATTACGATTAACTACCGCCTCTTAAGCCTTCATTTATTTCGGGCAACTGTTAGCTTTGTATACTTGCCACCAACTGCTGAAAATCACCTCAAAGCCACTAATAACAAATAGAACAATAAACTATTTTTTAGAATAAACCTTACCTAACATCTCATTTTAATAAATCTTAACTAAACTTTATAGCGTCTTGTGTTGATACAACCTTGATTTAACAGTTTTTATTAAGTGTCTATTTTGTCGGAAGGTATAAATGAATTTTACAAGCTTGAGGTTTAGGTACTCGGTAATTTTTGCCGTTAACGCCCTACTGCTAATACTCGTTTCACTGATCGGGTTTAACGTGGGTAAGAGCACTTCACACAATTTGCTAACAGTTGAAGAGAAAATATTACCGGCATTAGCGGCGGTGTTAAATGCTGACCGAGATCTTTACCAAGCAAGAGTCGCTGAACTAGAAGCGTTAGAAGCCGATGAAAAAGACTACCAAAGCTTGTTTGAAAACTACCAAGAAAACGCCCAACAAGCGAAAGATAGAATGCAAAAGTTTAACGAACTATTAAGCGATTATCCCGACTCTACCCAAGGCTTAGAAAGTTTTACTCAACGCTTTAACCGTTGGATGAAAGACAGCACTCAAGTCTTTACCTTACTCAAAGCCAATGATAAAAAACAAGCTATTGCTCTGAGTAAAGATCAAAGCCTGCATAGCTTTGAAGACCTACGAAGCCTATACGATCACGCCACCGAAGCGGCAGAAGCCTTAGCCGAGTTAATTGAAGATGAATCAAACGAGGCGGTTGACTCACAACTCAGCGCCTTAACCATTGTGGCCTCTATTGCGGTTGTTTTATCCATCCTACTGGCTTACTTTGGACCGAAAATTCTGACCGAGTCAATCACTCGCATTACCGATCGAATAAACGATATTTCGCAGGGCGACGGTGACTTAAGCCAGCGCTTAGAGATTCAACGCAAAGACGAAATTGGCGAACTAGCCAGCAGCTTCAATCAATTTGTAAACTTGCTAGAAGGGCTGATTGGCAACGTAAACCAATATTCTAAAGAACTAAGCTCATCGATAGAGGGCATTAGCCAAAAATCAGAGCAAACCACCGAAGTAAGTAAAGAGCAAAACCAATCTGTAGAGATGATTGCTGCAGCGGTAACACAAATGGCCGCCGCCATTCGCGAAGTCGCTAACAATGCCAACCAAGCTGCCGAAGAAGTAAACTCGGTAAATGCCCAAACCGAACAAGGGCAAACCATTACTAAACAATCGGTTGAGCACATCACCCTACTTTCAAACACCGTACAAGAAGCCTCCAATGTCGTGGAAAGCCTATCTCAAGATTCAGACCGCATTGCGTCGGTATTAGACGTAATTAGAGGCATTGCAGAGCAAACCAATTTGTTAGCACTTAACGCCGCTATTGAAGCCGCTCGTGCTGGCGAACAAGGACGCGGCTTTGCGGTTGTGGCTGACGAAGTGAGAAACTTAGCCAGTAAAACCCAACAATCTACTGAAGATATTCAAAAAATGATTGAAGCCCTGCAAAACGGCGTAATGCAAGCAGTAGAAGCGATTAACAAAGGCACCTCGGTAGCCGAGGGTACTGTAGACTTGGCCAATCAAACGCTAGAGGCGCTAAACCAGATCCTAGAATCAACCTCTAAAGTGGCCGATGTATCAGTCGCTACTGCCACCTCTACTGAGCAACAAACT
This sequence comes from Agarivorans sp. Toyoura001, assembly GCF_005405585.1. Taxonomy (GTDB): domain Bacteria; phylum Pseudomonadota; class Gammaproteobacteria; order Enterobacterales; family Celerinatantimonadaceae; genus Agarivorans. Next base: position 648,996 of record NZ_BJEQ01000001.1, read on the forward strand.
CACGTTACCGAAGATATAGACCGTAATCTGAATGAACTCGCAGACAAGACTAAAATCAACTTAGAGAACTCTTCCGAATCATTAGCCGATGCCAAAGTAGCGCTGCAACAAGCTGAATCACTCAATCAGCAGCTTAATCGCTTCAAAATATCCAGCTAATGGCTACTTCACTAATCAGGGCTGCCGCTAGGCGGCCTTTTTTATTCCCTAAGAACCCACATTTTTTAGAACAGACTTAGCTTGTGCAGAGTGTGTTTTAAAGTAGCAAACCACGCTTTATCTCAATATTGGTAAACCCAGCAAACCTAGCGTTGCGGTGTAAAACTATTGTGGACGTTACGCGCCATAATGATTGGTCTTGTTGGCTCTTTTTCCCCTTAAAGCGACTGCGCATAATAGCCTCACTCGCTCATCACCACTCACAACGAGGCTTGAATATGAAAGCAATTGGCTACCAACACAACCTAAGCATCAACGATACTCACTCTCTGCAAGACATCCAATTACCAGTGCCAGTTGCCCAAGGTCACGACCTGCTGGTTGAGGTAAAAGCTATCTCTGTAAACCCTGCTGATTACAAGATCCGCCTAAATATGCCTGCCGAAGTAAATCAATGGAAAGTATTGGGTTGGGACGCCACAGGTATTGTTAAAGCGGTGGGCGAGCAAGTGAGCTTGTTCAAGCCTGGCGACAAAGTATGGTACGCCGGCGATTTAATGCGCCAAGGCAGTAACGCCGAACAACAATTGGTAGACGAACGCATTGTTGGCCGTATGCCAAACTCACTCTCTTTTGGAGAAGCAGCCGCCCTACCACTCACCACTATTACCGCTTGGGAGATGCTATTTGATCGCTTAAAAGTCGCGAAGGATAACAGCAGTAAAAGCATACTAGTGATTGGTGCAGCCGGTGGTGTTGGCTCAATCATGGTGCAACTCATCAAACAGCTTACACAATTGCAGCTCATCGCTACCGCGTCGCGACCAGAAACCATTTCATGGTTAGAAGATCTTGGTGCCGACCATGTGATTAACCATCGCAACCCTTTAAGCCAAGAGTTTAGCCAGTTCGACTTAAGCGAGGTGGACTACGTTGTTAGCCTAAACAATACCGAACAGCACCTCTTAGAAATTGAAAAAGTGCTAAAACCACAAGGGCAATTTGGTTTAATCGACGACCCAGAGTCACTCAATATTGTGCCATTTAAAACCAAAAGTATATCGGTGCACTGGGAGCTTATGTTTACCCGTTCATTATTTTCTACCAGCGATATGCAAGCCCAGCACGACTTGCTTAATCAGGTATCGGCAATGATTGACCAAGGCAGCATAAAAACAACAGTGGGCGAGCATTTTGGCAAAATAAACGCGGAGAATTTACGCCGAGCCCATCAGCTATTAGAGAGTCATAAAGCCAAAGGAAAAATTGTTCTAGAGGATTTTTAAGGCCTATGTAGCGCTAGCCTTGAAAACAAACAAAGCCGCTATACCCTTGGGAATAGCGGCTTGTTACTTTGCTTTTATTGGTAAAGTGACTTGTAATTTGGCAAGTGGTCTACCCAAAATGGCGGCGTACCAATGTACTGTTGTACCGCACTAATAAACTCGCGAACCAGCAAAGTTTGCTTACGGTGCGGATAGACCGCATAAATGCCGGTATCCATGGTGGATATTTTATAGTTCGTGAGCAAAGGCTGTAACTTAAGCTGCGCAATGGGGCTTTCTAAATTAAACAAATCTATCACCGAATAACCTAAGCCATCGCGCACCGCATCAATCATGGTTCGAACATCACTCACTTTGTAATTACCGCGCATACGGTAAGACTTAAACTGTTCGCCATGAGGCACTTCACTCACTCTAAACTGATCTAAGCTTCTTTCGCCATTGCTATAAATTACGGCGGGTAACGCCACTAATTGCTCAGGTGTTTCTGGGCAACCATATTGCTCAATAAACCCTTGCGAAGCCACAATAGCAAAATGGGTGCTGGCGATTTTTTTGGCAATTAAGTTAGAGGAACTCAACTTACCGATTCGAAATGCCACATCAAAGTGATCAGCAATAATATCTGAACGGCGGTCTTCCAAAGATAGGCTTATTTTTACCTCGGGATACTGCTTCATAAAACGCGAGACTACGGGCTGCAAGTACTGCTGGCCAAAAAATATTGGCCCAGCTATCCGCAAAATCCCTTTCGGTTGGGATTGGTATGAATCCGCAATATTTTGAATATCACTCAAGGTATCTATCATCAAGTGGGCTTTTTCAAGAATCTCTTCACCCGCCGAAGTAAGAGAAAAAGAGCGAGTAGAACGGTTTAATAGCTGTACACCTAATTCAGTTTCTAGCCGCTTAATCTGCTTCGACAACAACGAGTTATCCATATCATGCAATGCGGCAGCCTTAGCAAAAGAGCCCTGCTGCACCACATCTACAAATAAAGAAAGCTGGTGAGTAATCGACATTAGTTTTCCTTAGTAAAGCTAAGGGTTCAAGTGTAACAAAGCATAGCGAGTTAGTGCTTAAACCCAAACATCATTTTTAACCTAAGCGGCTTATCGCTATCGCCCTTATTCACTAAACATTTAGGCTCTATTTAAGCCCCTAACAATAAGCATCAACCCAAGTAGTTACCTTGGTCGTAAATCCTTGTTTTAGTGGCTGGCCTGAATCGGCACTCACATTAATATGGCTCGAATCTTTAGTGTCTTTAAATGCCTTCATCCCTTTTGGGTTTGCCCAGTAATACAAACCCCAGTTAACTAAATCCCACTGTTCTTCATAAGGGTTGTGTTCGTAATCTACGTAATAAAGCGTGCCATCGCTCATTACAAAGTTATCGGGGAAATAGTCGATGTTTAATGCCTGTGGCTTTAGGGCTTTAAACATATCGCACACCTGCTCTACACATCGTGTTGGTAAAGCATCGTTAATCACTAAATCGGTGACAAGATCGCCATCAATGTAGTCTTTAACCAAGTAATTGCCTTCAAGGTTCACGTCAAGAAGCTTAGGAATGGCAATGCCCGCACTCGCCAGTTTTTGGTAGGCGGCCACTTCAAGCTCAACCTTATTGGCATCACCAAATGAATAATAGGCACATGGTTCACTGTGCATAAGTTTTACCACGTATTGCTGCTCAACACCTTGAGCAAGATAAGAATAGCCAGACTTCCCCTTACCAAGAAACTTCACTATTTCTAGCTCACCCAGTGTTGAAGTAAGCACACAACCAAGCGCACTTGTCACATCCACTGTGTTTTCCTTAATTTTATATAGCATTAACATAGTCTTAAGCGATAAGCAGCTTGATCAACTCATTCAAACCACTTTGTACTGCACCATACTCCTTTATGTCAGTACTTGTCAGCTTAGCCAAGACAAAACCTCAGCTAAGTTGCGACATTTTTGAACAGCCTCTCAGCAATATAATGGCTGCATCTGTTACCTCACTCGCTTTTTAAATTTACTGTTATTGCCAAGGACACCCCATGAAAACATCGGCTGCTAAACCCATTTTAATAGCGCTAGCCTTATTGCTACTGTCGTTAACCACCGTTGTATTGATGGAGCCAGAAGCGGTGCCCGATGTTGAAAAGCCCGCCCAATATTTGCAGCTAAGTGCGCTTAAGGTTACGCCTGAAGAGTATTCGCCCACTTTAGTGTTTACCGGGATTAGCCAAGCGCGTTGGTTTAGCCAGCTTAAAGCGCAAACTCGTGGCCAAATAGTGAGCTTAGATAAGCGTATTCAACCTGGCAGTTTAGTGGTTAGCCAGCAAGAGCTGCTCAAGCTAGATCCGATTCACTTACAATCAGAGTTAAGCAGTGCTAACAGCCAAATAAAGCAGGCCGAACTTAACTATCTGCAACAAAAACACGAGCAAACCGTGGCCGTGAACATGCTCGATAAAAATAACCGCTCAGCTTTTGCGCGCAAAGAACCACAACTGGCCGCCGCTAAGGCCGAGTTAGCGCGAGCCCAATTAGCCTACAAAAGTACTCAACAACGTTTACGTGATAGCCAAGTAAACGCGCCATTTAACGCCATTATTATGCATTCTTACGTCAGTCCTAATCAGCATATTGAGCAAGGAGAGTTACTGTTTGATCTCGCGTCCAGCGAAAGCATAGACATAAAGCTGCCAGTGTCAGATTTACACTGGCGCCGCTTGCAAGCCAGTTTAAGCGCGCCGCAAATAACCGTGGTAGATCGGCAAAATCAGCGCTGGCCGGCCACGGTGCGTTATATTGCACCGCAGGTAGATCCCGTTACTCGCCAGCGCCAAGTGGTACTCAGTGTGGCGAACCCCTATCAACATCCACCACGTTTATTGCCCGAGCAACAAGTGAATATAGAAGTCACCTTATCGGCTCAAGCGAACGTAGTGAAACTGCCCATTAGCGCCCTTACTAAAGATGGCCAAGTATGGAGTATTAATGCCGATAACGAACTCGCGCTAGAGCAAGTAAACATTGTGAATGAGAACGGCAACCAAGTATGGCTGCAGTTTACTCAGCAGCCCAAACAGGCGCGGGTCATTGCGTTGTTTCCATTGCAATCCATGCTGCAAGGCTTACGGGTTACCCCGCAATTTGAGCAGGAGGTAGCGCAATGAGATGGCTTAGTCGTTGGTTTTTACATAACCCCGTTGCCGCCAATTTGTTGATGCTGGCAATTGTGGTAGGTGGGCTGTTATCACTAAAACACTTACGGGTGGAGTCCTTCCCGCAAATTGCCCCTTCGAGTTTAGCGGTTACCGTGGTTTACCCCGGTGGCACCGCTCAGCAAATTGATCAAAGCGTCACCCAGCGAATAGAACAAGCAGTTAGCGATTTAAGCGGCATTAAACAAATCGTTAGCGAATCGTCGGCGGGCGTATCTCAAGTACGTATTCGTAAAACCTCGGAAACCGATCTAAACCGCTTAGTTGAAGATGTACGTAATCGAGTGAACGCAATTGCTAACTTTCCTGTACAAGCCGAACGCCCACAAATCAATCGCGACGAATTTACCAACTTAGCCTCGTTCATCATTATTTCTGGGCCTCGGCCAGATAAGCAATTACAGCCTATTGCTCGCCAGGTTGAATTAGCCCTAAAAAAACACCCTAACATTGCCAAGGTGAGCAACTGGGGCAGCCGTACACCTTTACTGGTGATTGAGCCCAAATTAAGCCAACTTAAAAACTATGGTTTAAGCATTGAAGCACTGTCGAACCGCATCGAAGCAATGTCTATTGAAACCCGCAGCGGCGAGCTAAAAAGCGCCGCGGGTCGTATTACCTTACGTGGCGACGGATATGCCGAAAACGTCAGTCAGCTAAAGCGGCTAGAAATACTGTCTACGCCGCAGGGCAGCGTAAACTTAGCCGACGTAGCCAATATTTATCGAGACTATGAATCTAGCGGATCTATTGTTCGCAACAATGGAGAAACGGCTATTGCGCTGTTAGTAAGCACTAGCCAGCAAGACAATTTATTAGCAGTTAGTGAAGCAATTGGCGAGGTATTGGCCGAGCAGCAAGCCATACTGCCCAGCGATATATCGCTGTCTACCATGGCCGATATGGCGCCCTATATTGAAGACCAGCTAGGTCGGTTAAGCCTCAATGCTTGGCAAGGTTTGCTAATAGTACTGGTATTGCTGGGCATATTTTTAGAGCTAAAAGTCGCCTTTTGGGTAGCGGTAGGCATACCCGTTGCGCTGCTCGGCACCTTCGCCGCTATGGGAGTGATGAACTACAGCATTAACGACATCACCTTATTTGGCATTATTTTAGTCTTAGGCATTTTAGTGGACGACGCGGTAGTAGTAGGCGAAAGCATTCACCAGCAACGAGACAAGCTCAACAACCCGCTAAAAGCGGCGTGGCGAGGATTAGAGTCGGTATCAGTAGCCACCGTATTTGGCGCACTCACCACCATGGCGGCATTTTCGCCAATGTTATGGATAGATAACGAGCTGGCTAAATTGCTCGCCAGCTTCTCTGCGGTGGTGATTTTTGCGCTAATGTTTTCACTGATCGAAAGCAAGCTGATTTTGCCCGCTCATTTGGCGGCTATTCGCTACCCAAGCAGTGCCCCCAAAAACACTAAAACCTCTTGGTTTGCAAAGCTACAACACGCCGCGCAGGCAAGTTTAACTACCTTTAATGCTAAGCTTTACGCCCCCGTACTGCGTAGTGCCATTAACCATAAAACCGCCACCCTCATCGGCTTTTTGTCGTTAGTGATTTTAGCCTATGGATTTTGGTCTACCGGGGTCATTCGTAGCTCAGCGTTTCCCGATATTCCTGGCCGCTATATTAGCGCGAATGTAAGCTTAGAAGACGGCGCTCCCCTGCCCTTACAGCAAAAAGCCTTAACCCAGTTAGAGCAAACAGGTTTAAGACTTAATCAACAACTGCAAGATGACTATCAACTTAGCCAAGCGCCAATACAAAATTTGCTCATTTGGTCAGACGGTTACGGCGCAATAGAAGCCACCATACAGATAAGCCAACAAGCCCTTACCCAGCTGCCTAATAATGAATTACTTAAGCGCTGGCGCAAACTTAGTGGCGAGATAGAAGGCGCTTACGCCACCGAATTTAGCGCGGGCGATGAACCTGCAGGCGGAGTATATCTGGCCATTAGCTCAAGCGATCGCGAGCTCGCCATTATGGCCAGCAAGGCCTTGCGAGAAGAACTCAATAGCATAGCTGGGGTGCAAGATATCTACGACGATGGCCGAGGCGGCGGGCAACAATTACGTATAGAACTCAACGAGTTTGGTCATCAACTAGGCTTAACCCAACGCAAGTTGGCTTTGTTTGCCGGAGGTGCTTTTGGCGAACGAGAAATCCACCGTTTATTACAACAAGGCCAAGAAACCAAAGTAGTAGTGCGCTATGGCGAAGCACACAAAACCACCCCGCAACAATTGCTGCAAACCAACATATTTTTAGACAGTGGCGAGTCAGTGATGCTGGCCGATGTGGCTAGCTTTCATTATCAACAACAACCCGACAGCTTATACCGACTTAACCGCGAACAAGTGGTTAATTTACGCTGGCGACAAGACCGCAGTGTTCAATCACCCGAAGAAGTGCTAGCTAAAATAGCGCCCAGTTTTAGCGAAATAGAACAGCGTTTTCTCGGTGTAAAAATTAAACCCAGCGGAGAATTTGAAGAACTCGGTGAAGCACAAGCCGGCTTTAAAGAAGCGATGATAATGACCTTGCTGGCAATATACGTATTGCTCGCGGTGCCGCTTAAATCCTACTGGCAACCATTAATAATAATGATGGTGATCCCCTTTGGGTTTGCTGGCGCTATATTTGGCCATGGCATGATGAACCTGCCACTTAGCATTTTGTCGATGTTTGGCATGATGGCCATGACCGGCATTGTGGTTAATGACTCCTTGGTATTAATCACGCGCTTCAACCAGTTTTATCGAGGGGGTATGCCACTTAAACAAGCCTTAGTAGAAGCTGGCACCAGCCGCTTAAGGGCTATTTTCCTTACCACTATCACCACCGTATGTGGTTTGTTACCTTTGCTACTAGAAAGCTCAGAACAGGCGCAATACTTAAAGCCTGCTGCGGTATCTTTAGTCTTTGGCGAGCTGTTTGCTACTGGCGTCACCTTGGTGATAATCCCAGTATTGCTGGCGGTATTCACCCGTAAAGAGCAGTTAACCCTACCCCCTAAAACCGTGGTATTTAACTCATAAGAAAATTGTTCTGGCCGAGTACGCTCGGCCAGCAGGGCTTACACCGCTAGCTTAACCGCTGTACCAAACACCATAATTTCAGAAGACCCATCCATAATGGCACTGGTGGTAAAACGAATACCCACCACCGCATCAGCACCTTTCTCTTTAGCACTTTCAACCATCCGTTGAATCGCCACGTCTCGTGCTTCACTCAGCATCTCGGTATAGCCACGAATTTCGCCGCCTACAATGCTTTTAAATCCCGCCATTATGTCGCGACCAATATGTTTAGACTGCACCACACTGCCGGTGACTACGCCCAATACTTCGCGGGTAGGTTTACCGGCTATGCTGTCTGTTGTTGAAAAGATCATCTTGATTCCTTAAATGGGCTTACCTATTTATGTTCATTGGCATGATAGCTTAAAAACAAAGCCTGCTTTACTTTCAGCCAAGTTTCCGTTTGATTAGCTCACAAAGCATTATCTTCAAAACGTGCTTAGAATAATCCGTTGCTTCCAACAGAGGCAGTGCAAAGGTCAATCTCCAATGACTAAGTGTTTTTGCCCCATTACGAGTTTCAAGCCTAAAATAGCTCAAACTAAATCTTCGTATTTGCAGCAAATTTTTCTCATATCTGGCGATAAGCTTAATACGTATTTCAACATCTATATTGACTCCCTTATTACTAGCCTGATAGCATCACGGCCTTATTGACTCTTAAGTCAATCTTTATCAAATAAGCAAGCAAGGAATCGCATGTTTAAGTCAGTAAATCGATAGCGTGTTTGAGAGGCACTAATGCATCCAAACGCTAACCCCTTCGAGCAATCTAAGTTTAATCAAACCCTGTTAGTTGACGCTTTTGGCCAGTCCTATATGTTTTTGCCAAGGCATGTAAGTCAAATGGAAAACCTAGGTGAACTCGTCAATCACAGCATCGATATTTATTGGGCGCAGTCCTTACTGCAAAACCATAGCCCTATGTGGGGCTGTCAATTTGATTTAAATAAACTGTACTTTCAGGTGTCTGGCGATTACATGGCCAGCCACAAAAGCTTGCAGCAAAAAATTGACTGGCTAAGCAATGGCATTGTGAACGGTGAAGTTAAGGTACTTAAAGGTTCAAACTTTACGCCGCCACCGCCTTCTAATATGGAAGGAGGCATGCCTGTTGCCACCTTGCCTACAAAGGTAGTTGCTCGAAAAGCTCCCACTCCAGAACCGTTAGGTCAAGGCGGTACAGTAGAACAACAAATAGATAAACCTACGGGTGCAGAAGTGCCTAAAAATAATCAGTTTACTAAGGACATCGAGGCTCTTGTTGATCCACTTAAGGGGGTACCACCAAAGTCATTAAGTGATGCTGTAAATCGATTAAAAGACGCAGGAAGAGAGCTTGAAAAGAATGGGTATCAACCAAGGTACTCAGACGCTGAGATTAAAACTATGGCTGCTTTAGGAGAGATACCAAAAGATCGGTTCTTAGTGCGTTTTTCTAATGCACCAAGCAGCGAAGCCGACCCTATTGGACACAAGCGAGATTCCGGCAGACATCCTCTATGGATGAGCTCCTTCGATCAAGTTGAAAAAGCTGATACTGACCCAGCTGTAATAGCGGACGTATTTGGAACAAATTTTGATCCAAATGAGAAATATGTAATGTATGTAATTGATACCCAAGCAATGCCTACTGATGCTTTCGTACCAACCTTTGATAATATGAAAGAAAAGCTAGGAAAAGATTTCTTGGGCCAAATACCCCAAGGGCAAATAGACCGTATAATGACCCCCGAATACTCCAAAAAATTTAGAGGTCACTGGAACGAGTTTAATTCTTCACTAAATGCGGAAGGAAAGCACTGGTCTAAAAGTTTTGAGTCAGATGAAGCCGAAGCTTTTGCCTGTAAATATTTTGAGGACCCTCAAGATGCACAAGACTTTATCAATAGGCAAGAAGTATTATCAGAAATAGGCGCTTGGGAAATATTTACAGGAAAAGGGTATACAGAAATGAGCTCAAGCCCCAACGCTGGTGCGCTTGAAATGCTTGATATACAAAACAACCCTGACTCTATTGAATCCCTAGTTTCCGAAGGGAAAATAGAAAAAATAAAACTAAACTAAAGAGATTACCATGAAATTTGATCTAGCTGGATCCAATGCTTATTCTCAGTCTTTTGAAGAGCTATCTAGAGTCTCTAGCAATGAAGGTAAAGATGAAGTTGTTTACTATAAGGCAAAAGGCTATTTAATAGTTTACAGAGTTAGTCGAGGAATTAACAATGACACAGAGAACCAAACTGAGATACCGTTATCAGCGCTACCGTGGATAATTCAATCTATCACCTCTGATTTTTGGAATGAAAATATACCAAAAACACAGCACACCACTCAAAGCTCGTTTGATAATGAAAACATTGTATTGTGTCGTAGCATGAATGCAGGGGCTTTCGCTGAAAAAGGTTTTAAGATTTATAATAAATCGAGAACTAGCCATATCATGAGCAGTAGACCTCAAGCCTTTCAAATCACAGACAACCAAGTTAAAAGTATATTAATTCCCATTAATGACTCCTTACTAAAAGTCTAGATAAATCAGATTTCAGATGATTTCTGCATTTTATCAGTATCAAAAAAGTGATGCTGATATAGCTAAATTATTGAGCGACAGGCATCAAATTGCTAAAGATATTACTGCGTGGGAGATATTTTCTGGCAATGGTATGACTCGTGATACCAATATTGCTAGTCACATAGCCTATGTCCCAGTACAAGCTTGATACAGATAACCGAGTAGTTTTGTACTACTCGCAAGCTACTTTTTAGGTCGAAGGAGGGGGAAATGTCTCTTTGGGTTGTAATATTATTTTCATTTATTCAATTTACCTTCGGTGGAGCTTTGGGCTTTGGCTTAATATTCATGGCCTCCGCTGTAAGAGGGTATACGATATCGCAATTTGCCGAGTCATTAACTGTTGCGCTTTGGTTTATTTACTGCATATCGTTGGTTTTAAGTATTAGTCTTGTAATATATGCCTACATAAAAGGTTGGGGTACAACATCTTATTTTTGGTTTGCTGTACCTTGGCTTTTGCTGATCGTTATGATCACCTATTGGAAGTTTTCGTTAGTTAAAATAGTCATAGATTAAAAATAGGTTTCATACTGCTTTCAGTAATTTTAGTATCAGTTTGGTGTTCTTTCTTTTATCAGTAAGCGCACCTAATAGCAGGTGCAAATTCCAATTCTTCCATACTTACGCTAATCCGAAGCACCGATATTAGTTTAAATAGTCTAAAACGTTTTTGTCCAAAAATAAGTTAGCCATTAGCCTAGGTAAACCTAGATTCATTAATTTGGCAGTTCTAAAGGCATAAAAAAAGCTGCACCAATACTAGTGCAGCTACAGTCAAATAAGACCCAAGGTTTCAGCTTGCGCTGAGTGTGGAGAGAGTACTTACGTACAAGGACAGCTAAGTCCCAACGGGTGTAAACCCACGAGCCCTTAAGCTCGCTTTTTATGCCCTTCCTTCAAGTGCACAAAATCGACATCATCAAGACCTTGAATATCAAAGGCTTGACCAAATCCTTTTACATAACGCCCTTTTACTGGCGTTAATGCGAATAATTTAAAATCGGCGAGTTGGCGTAAGTTACCCACTATTTCGCCATGGCGCTGCTCTAGTAAATCCAATACTTGCTCACGTGGTTCGTCTTCGACTTGCTTAGCTATTACGTCGTAACTTAAGCGTTTGCGCGCATAAATTTGCTTAGTATCGGCTTCGTCGGCAATAAGCATTACTGCCGCTTTGTTATGGGCGCGCAGGTAATCAGCATGTTTAGATATATCGCTAATCAATATGTAAAACGCACCTTGGTAGCTAATAAACGGCGAGTATGAACTGTGTGGAAAACCATCTTCACCCATAGACGCAATTAATATGCTCTGCTGCTTAGCAATAAATTCGGCGATTTCTGGGCCGAGGCGTGATGCCAAGCGTTCTTTTTTATCAATCATTACTGTTGGTTCTCTAGTTCCGTTAGTGCCATGTTCTGTTTCAATAATTCAAAACGCTCTACCTGCTGCGGCAATAAAACGCGTTTGCGATCTCGGCCTAGGTAAATCTTAAATATGGTGGCGCCATTATCATCAAAAAACTGGAAACAGTAGCTTTCTACACCGCGCAAAGGCTTGCTCACTAATGCAATGCTAGCAATATTTTCAAGCTTTAAGTGGCCGTGTAGGTGGCTTTGTTTATCCATTAAATTGTAATAGCCATGACCAGGCTTACCACTTGGAAAATTATCTTTTATTTCAAATACCGAGCCTGCCACTTGAATAATGGTGGTTAATGGCCCCCAACTGGGTAAGTCGTACATTAGCCATTGAAGCTGTTCGTTAGGTAACCAACATGCCCATTCTTGGGGAAGTTGCTCTACCACTTCGGCTTCACTGCATTGCGCTTTTTCTGCCAATTGAGCCACACTCATTTCGCTATGTTGCTCTACTACTTCGGCTAGCGTTAATGCCATTTAACTCTCCTATCTACTGTTACTACTTGCGTCTTCACCCGCGTAAAGCTGAAGAACTAAAGATGAAATTACCTTAACCCACCCTCAAATCAAATGCAAATCATTATCATTTGTATTTACTTATTTTTTGTTTGCCATTATTCTAAGCGCAGTTTTTAAGAATTAACCGTGTAAGGGCAAAAAATGGGGAAGCTTAGTTTGGCCGTGCTTATTTCGGCGGCTATTCATGGCTACTTTATCTATAAGCAGCCCGAACCTAGAGAAATAAGCTTAAGTGCAGGCGGGCAAAACGCTGCGCCAAGTTTGAGTATTGTGGCTATTAGTACTGCTGTTGCTGCGCCTGCCGCAGAGCCAGAAGAGCTAGTGCCAGAACAGGCACCTATTGAGCCTGCGCCAGCAGTACAACCAGAGCCTACCTTAGCGCCAATGGAAACCGTAAACACCCAACCACTTAAGCCTGCGCCTGTAAAACAACCAATAACGCCTCTTGTTGCCAAGGACAGTAAACGTGAAAGCCAAATTGCCAAATCAAGCCCTAAACCAGAGCCCTCTCCTACCCAACCGACGCAACGGGAACAAGTTGAAAAGACGTTGGCAGAACCCCTTGAGCTCGCAGCAAAGCCAGATGATAAGCTCGAGCCTGTTACTGAAAAGCTAAACCCTGCGCCTGCCGCCGCTAGCCAAGTAAACAGTAAGGTTGAAGTGGATTCTGGTTTGGCTCAGCAGCCTCGCTTAAACAGCCAACCGCGCTTTGCTAAACCGCCCACTGCACCGGTATATCCTCGCCTCGCTAAAAAGCGCGGTTTAGAAGGCACAGTAATGGTTGAAGTATGGCTTGACCCTAAAGGCCAACAAACCAAACGAGAAATTAACGCCAGCTCTGGGGTGAAAAGCTTAGATAAAGCCGCCCTTAAAGCAGTAAAAAAGTGGCGCTTTAAAGCGCTAATGGTAGACGGCCAAGCACAGGCCTCTCGCGCCCTTATTCCTATTCGATTTAAGTTGAGTTAACCCTATGCAAAACCTCTCTAACGATCAGCTAAGCGCTGTTAGCAATATTATTACTGCCGAGCAGTTAGGCGATTTACGCTGGCCGATTGTATTTTGTTCGGTGCTGGCCTGCGCCATTATTATTGAGCGAATCGTAAGCCTTGCTTATACCCACATAAGTAACCACAAACGAGACTGGTTAAAACAAGCGACACACTTGTTAACTAGCGAGAAAGGCAGCTGCAAAAAAGACAACAAACAATGCTTCTCTAGCTCTAATAGCTTAGCCCGCAAGGCTATTTGCTTATTGCTAGTGCACAAAAATCAAAACAAAGCCCTGCGCGAAGAAATAGCCGCCGTATGGTTACGCCAACAGCAACAAAAGCTAGCACGAGGCTTAAAAGCCTTACACATTTTGGCCTTAATTAGCCCACTACTTGGTCTACTAGGTACCGTGCTGGGTTTAATAGAAATGTTTGATGCCTTGGCGACTAGCGAGCAAGCAGTTAACCCCGCCACGCTGTCGCAAGGTTTGGGAACAGCGATGTATACCACCGCTGCCGGTTTATTAGTGACCGTGCCAGCACTAGCCTTTGCCCACGGCTTAAGTTTGTGGAAAGAACGCATTATTCATGAGCTAGAAACCATTATTAACCAAGCAAACCTGATGATTGAAGGGGTGAATACCCTAGCCGATGATGCACGTACTTTATCAGCGTTTCACCCTACAGCGGCTGAACCTAAGCTAGAGCAAGCACCTGCATGATCCGCGTAGAAGAACAGCACAACAGCTTTAGCATGGTGCCCGACTTAACCGCCTTGCTAGATATTATTTTTATTGTATTGGTGTTTTTGTTGCTCACCGCCAACTCACGGGTTTACCAAATGGATATGGATTTACCTGCTACCGAGCAAGGCCAAACAAGCCTAGCCACCGAGCCTGCAAGCATTCAACTAAGTTTGTTTCAAAGCAATCCTATTTGGGGATTAGGCGAGCAACGCTATCAACACTTTAAAGAGTTTGAAGCAGCCTTGCTGCTGCAAACTAATAACCGAGATAAACCCACTGTTAGCTTGGCCAGCGAGCGCCAAGTGCCAGTAGAACACTTATTAAAAATGCTGGAGCTATTACAGCAACAGAACATTGAGACCACTCAAATTTTAATGGATAAAGAATCATGATTAAGCGCCACGCCTCGTTTTTAGCTTCTGCCCTTGTTGGCCTTAATTTGCTTATCAGCCCTAGCGTGCAAGCAGAGCCGCTGCAGCGAGTGGTCAGTGCTGGTGCCAATATTACTGAGATTATTATGGCCTTAAACGCCCAGCAGCAGCTAATTGCAGTAGATTCTACCAGTGAATTACCAGGCGATATGGCGCTGCCGGTAGTGGGCTATCACCGCCGATTAAGCGCCGAAGGGCTATTAGCGCTATCACCAGACAGCATTATTGGTAGTGACGAAATGGGCCCAGATAGCAGTATTGCTCAGTTGCAACAAGCCGGTATTGCGGTGCATAAGCTCAATAGCCAATCTACCATTGAGAGCCTACAACTGCGCATTAAACAACTAGCGGATTTAATGGGACACCCACAACAAGGTGAGGAGTTACAAGCTCAGCTCAACAGCCAGTTAAACCAGTTAGAACAGCAAGCTCAAACAGCTAAAGCCGCCAATACCTTATTCTTTTTAAGCCATGACGCCAAAAAGCTAGTTGCGGCAGGCAGCGACACCACCGCCAATAGCATTATGGAACTGGCCGGTGCGGTAAACTTAGCCAAGCCGCATATCAACAGCTATAAACCCTTGTCTGATGAGGCGATTTTATCGATGCAGCCAGAGCTACTGTTATTTAGCCAACGAAGCTTAGAGATGCTAGGTGGCGTAGATGGTGTGTTAAGCAGCTTCCCCGTTTTAGCCGCAACGCCAGCCGGAAAAAACAAAGCGATTTTTGCTATTGATGGACATGCTTTGGTGGGTGGCTTAGGCTTGGCAAGCATAGATGAAGCGGTGCGACTCACTCAGCGCTTACAATAATTAGATTTCTCGTTTAAGCGCTAGCTTGAATTAAAAGTGTTTTTAACCAGCAGCTTAACCGCTACTGGTGCTTTAATAGGTTTTATTAATGTCTTTGTTTTCTCCACAATCAGCCAATGGCTCGGTGTTTTCCGGTTGGCTAATGCCCGCGGCGTTATTGCTGTTACTCGCCACAGCTTTACTGTCGGTTACCCAAGGGCCAATGAGCATACCTGTGAGCGATGCCTTAGTGGCGCTATTACCTTTTGAGTTTGCTAGCGACGCTCCTGCGCATTACCAATTAGTGGTGACCGGTATTCGTTTGCCGCGCACCTTATTATGCATTGCTGTTGGCGCAATATTGGCCATGTGTGGCGCGGTAATGCAGGGCTTATTTCGCAACCCTTTAGCTGACCCCGGCATTATTGGGGTATCAAGTGGCAGCGCAGCAGGCGCGGCGGTGGCCATTGTGTTAATTGGTTTGATAGATTGGCAATTACCTGAATTTGTTAGCGCCCTAGCCATCCCCCTATTTGCCTTTATCGGCGGCTTTGTGACCACCATATTAGTTTACCGTTTAGGCACCACGCCTAACGGCACTTCGGTGGTGATGATGTTATTGGCAGGTATTGCCATTGGCGCCTTAAGCGGTGCCGGTATTGGCCTACTCAGCTATTTAGCTAACGACCAAATGCTACGAGATTTAAGCCTATGGCAAATGGGATCGTTAGCCGGCGCAACCTGGAGCAACATTGCGCTGGCTACTGTCACGCTAGTTATTTTGTGTGTGGTGTTTATGCGCAAAGCCAAGGCCTTGAATGCCTTACTACTGGGTGAAGCCGAAGCAGGCCATTTAGGCATTAAAGTACAGCAGTTAAAAAGCCAATTGATCTTTTTCACTGCTTTAGGGGTGGGCATAGCCGTTTCTGTTTCGGGTTTAATCGGCTTTGTTGGCTTAGTGGTGCCGCATTTGGTACGCATGTTAATGGGGCCGAACCATCAACGCTTAATTCCTTTTAGCGCCTTATTGGGTGCTGCCTTGCTATTACTGGCGGACCTGATTTCACGCTTAGTGATAAGCCCAGCCGAATTGCCAGTAGGCATTGTTACCGCGCTTGTTGGCGCACCGTTTTTCATCTTCTTGCTATTGCAGCAACGCCAACGGATAGCCTAGGAAACAGTATGAGCAACTCAAACAGCATTCAACTCAGTAATATTCAGTTATCTTTAGGCTCAAAGCAGCTATTTAGTGATTTGTCGGTGAACTTTCATGCCGGCCAACATACGGCGTTGTTAGGCGCAAACGGCGCTGGTAAAAGCTCCCTACTTAAATTGATTTGTGGTGATAGAAAGCAACACGGCGGCGAGATAAATATTCTTGGCCAGCAGCGTGAAGCGTGGGACAAACCCGAACTAAGCCGCCACTTGGCAGTGCTACCGCAAAGCTCTGAACTCAGCTTTGCATTTAGCGTGAGCGAAGTCGTGGCGCTAGGTTTACTGAACAGCAAGCTTAGCTATCAACAGCAGCAAGTGGTGGTTAAGCAGCAATTAGAACTGATGGATATTTGGCATTACCGCGATACGCCCTACCCGCAGCTTTCTGGAGGCGAGAAACAGCGAGTTCACTATGCGCGAGTCACCGCGCAGCTGGCGACTACTCCAGTGGAGCAACAAATATTGCTGCTCGACGAGCCCACCAGTGCCTTAGATTTAAGCCACCAGCAAGTGCTTATGGAGCATGCTTCAAAACTGAGTCAACAAGGGGCAACGGTAATTAGTGTGGTGCACGATCTCAACTTAGCGTCGCGCTACTGCCAACGAATTTTGTTGCTAAAACACGGTGAAATGTGTGCCGATGGCGAGCCAGAAAAAGTACTCACCCAAGCAAATATTCATCAAGTATTTGATTACCAAGCACAGATTTTACGCCATCCTGAACAAGACTTTCCGGTCATTATTTAAACCTAGCTACTTTCCAAGTCTGGATAGTCGATATGCCTTTGGACTAAAGCCGGTAAGCTGCTTAAAGCGGGCGCTAAAATGCGCCTGCGAAGAAAACCCCACTTGATAGGCAATCTCAGCCAAACTCAACTCTTCATTTTGCAATAAGCGCTTAGCCCTTGTTACTCGCCGTGTACTTAAATATTGATGTGGGCTAAGCCCGCTAGTTTGTTTAAACATTCGCGCAAAATGGTAGTCACTGAGATCCACTAACTGCGCCAGATGATTAAGGCTTATGTTTTCGGCTAGGTGGGCTTCTATATAGTCTTTACAGCGCTGTAATTGAAAGGGCGCTAATCCGCCTTTGATGACCAAACTTGGCAGTGCTTTATCAACGTAGTGTTTAACAATATGCCCAAGCAGCAATTGGCTCACTTGGTCCAAAGCAAGCCGGTCGCCGCTATCTTGCCAATTAAGGTTTAAGGCCCATTGCTGAATTAGGCTGTTTACTGCGGGGTCGTCGATAAAGGTTTTATCTTGCAGCTGTATTTGGCTGGCTCCTTTATCCCACACTTGCTCCACACTGCGGCTTAGATCAAGGTCACTAAAATACAGATGAACAAAGCCCAGCTCGCCGTCAACTTGCCAGTGAGACTCGTGCCCTGCAGGCATTAAGCACAGTTTTCCAGGTGCCCCACCACCCAGCTGTTTTTTACCTATCACCCGCTTAGTGCGGTAGCCGCCAGATAAGTAAACACTCAAGGTATGATGCTCAGGCTTTAGGTAAGAGGTACGGTCGTCACAGTTAGACCAACGGGCAAAACCCAGCTGCTCACCTAAATTAACGCTATTGTGCAGCACCGCTCGGGCATTATTTAAACGTTCAAATACGTGACTATGCTGAATAAGTTGATGGTGGGTCTTGTGGTTTGGCATCCCATCTCCTTATGGTTAGCGCCGCCATTTAATGTGATATCCATCATAATCTTTAACGCCAAGAATGCAAAACCAACAATTAGAGTAATTACTTGCAATCGGATTTGAACTTAAATACCATTTGCCGACTTATTTTTAAGCAAAGAACCTGTAAGCCTTTCAGGATCTGTTGTGCGCGAATCTATCAACGCACCACCCTCCAAACAACACGGACGTAAACACTTTGCTCGCAAGGTGACTTTGGCGATCGCTGCTTAGTTTTATTAACGTGTTATTTGAGACTCACTTGTAAATGAAAATGCTCAACGTGTTGCGCAGCCTTATTACTGCGGCCTTGTTATCCCCATTACTCAGCGTTGCGGAAAGCTTGTTAGAACCCACACCTGAAGCCGAGCAATACGATGCTTACTTTCCTATTTGGGCGCAAGAAGCCATCGATTTAGGCCATAAATTGCCAAAGCCTTATGGCTTTAGCATTAATTACATGAGCATGTCGCAGCCACTAATAGTAGATAGCGTAGCGTTTTCTGGTTTAGGTGATGTTATTGATAACTTAGTGGGCGTTGAGGGTAGCCACGCTATTCAAGAATCGGAAACGCTCACCTTGCGTGGTGATGTTTGGGTACTGCCATTTCTCAACGTATATGGGCTATTAGGCCAAACCAAAGGCAGCAGTGTTGCCAACGTACAGGTGAATCTAGCAGGAAATCCTATCGGCCCGGCCTTTGATTTTAACCTTGAATTTAGTGGCATTACCTATGGCGCAGGTACCACTTTGGTAGGCGGTATAGACAATTGGTTTGCCTTACTCGATGTGAACTATACCAATACCGATTTAGACATACTTGACGGTGAGATTAGCACCATAGTGGTAACCCCGCGCTTAGGATACCGCTGGGAAACTGGCGGCCGCGACATCCAGATTTGGGGTGGCGCAATGTATCAAAACGTAGAGCAAACCTTTAGCGGTAACTTAGATGACATAGGCATTAACCTGCCACCGCCACTGCCCTCTGGCGGTAAATTTACCGTAACCCAGCACTTAGAAGAACGTTGGAATGCTCTGATTGGTGGTCAAATGTCACTCACAGAACATGTTGATGCCTTACTCGAAGTCGGTTTTGGCAAGCGCAGTAGCTTTATGCTGGGCTTAGGATACCGTTTCTAGTGACATACTTAGCTCAGCTAAAACCTTGGTTACTCACTGTATTGCTGGCAGTTAGCTTGAGTGGCTGTTCGGCTTTGTCAGTGAAAGAGCAACTTGATCACTCACAGCTTACCAAGGCAGGTTTCACCCAGAGTGAGCTACACCTAGCCGAAGGCGGAGAACTGCGTTACTGGGTAGGTGGTCAGGGTAAACCCTTAGTGATGTTGCATGGTTTTGGCGGCACCGCTACTACCACTTGGCTACCCATGATGCTAGAGCTTAGTCAGCACCACACTATTATTGCTCCCGATTTAGCATGGTTTGGTGACTCATTTAGCCAAGGCACCGCTAACATTACCACCCAGCGCGCAGCAGTAAATCAACTGCTCAGCCAGCTGCGGGTTGCACACTACAACTTGGTAGGCATTTCCTACGGCGGCTTAGTGGCTTACGATATGATGGCAAACCAGCAAGGCATCGATAAAGCGGTAATACTTGCCAGCCCTGGCACTTTTATTAGTGACCAAAACTTAGCAGAGTTAAGCCAACGTTTTGACCGCGACCACCCAGCAGACATTTTTGTTCCGGAAAACCGCCAACAAATGCGCCACCTATTCGAAGGCGTATTCACCCGTTTTCCTCCATTGCCACACGCCATTGATGAGCAAATATATCAACGCTATTTCGCCCTTTGGCAAGATCAAAAGCGCCAACTGATTGATAGCTTACCCAGCTATCGCGATCAGCTCGCGCCGCAAGTCGATCCCAAATTAATGCCACCCACCCTATTAGTTTGGGGTGAAAATGACCGCGTATTTCCGCTGGAACAAGGTAAGCAATTATCCCGCTATTTGGATGCCCCCATGGTGGTGATCCCTGAAGCGCCTCATAACATTAGCAATGAGCACCCTGCCACAGTTAGCCAAGCTATCGAGTTATTTATTCAATAATGCCAAACTTTATTAATAGGCTTGCCATCGCAGTCCAGCAGCGCCTTACAACGCTGATTACTTTGCTCCTGTTGAGTACGCTTAGCGCTTGCTCGTCTAGTGACTGGCAAAGCCGCAACCATCCCAGTGAAGAAGCTGTAGCAGCAGCCTTAACTGAACAGCCAGATATGGTGGTACTTAGCCAGCAAACGCCTCTGCAATTTAGCTTAGCAAGAATGCCTGAAGACGTGCGCCCCTGCTGCGCATTTGGCAACAACCACAAAGTGAAAGTAGGCAGTATACAAGTGCCTATGTTTCGCTACGCCAATACTTTATCGCTGGATGAAATAGGCCCACATGCATACGAGGCCGGTACTTGGAGCTTACAACGTGGCGAGCCTAACGGCCGCAGACACGGTGAAAATAACGGCCAAATCTATACCCTTCGCGGCGGTTTTATTGACTTAGCGCACGTGCGAGATACCGCCGACAATACCGTGGCGCTGTTCCAACGCATTTACCCACAGCTTGGCCAAGCTTTTAGTATTGAGCTGCCGGCTGAAATTGGCCCTAGAGAGTTACGTTTCCAAGCTTTTTCAATCGACCAGCTAAGTCCACAGCAACGCCTAGAGCTAGCCGCACAGCTGGCGGCTCGTATGGCTTACTCAATGGCAGAAGCTCATGAAATTGCTCAATGGCATGGCTATCGCAGCTGGAAACCGTGGTCTGAAACGGTGTCGGCCTACTCACCCGAAGATCTTTATTCGAATATGCTTGGCGCTAAAATAGGCTTGGCCTTGATAATGAACAACCTAGTCATGAGTCGTGAGCTATACAACCAGCACATGACACAATGGCTATCGGCCTCTATTACCCAGTTACACCCGGTTTCTAAAGCACAAACCAATGCCTTTTTTGATGCTATAGATGGACATTGGTGGGACTCAAACATCGCCCTACCCAGTAAATTTATGCTGTTAAAACGTCACTACCAATTGGGCAAACAACAAGCGCCTTACATCGTGCCGCAGGCCTTAGCCGAAGCGGATGAAAGCTGGCCACTATTAGCGCCTCTTTACGCTAAGCGCTTAAGCCCCTTACCTCTTTCACTGCCAGCCACGGTTTATGGTATTGATTTAGCCGGGGTTGCTCAGCAGTGGCTAACAGTGGCACCTAAATTCCAAGGCAACTTTAGCCATATTCCTAAACACCTTTGGCAAAGTGGCTTTAGTAACCGTAAATTTTTAGCGATTAGTCATTTTAATCAGCTACAGGATGAAATAGAGCTACAAGCTCACTTCGACCAAGGAACCGTCAACTAAATGAAGCCATTGCGTAATCTAACGCTAAGTGTCTTATTCGGCTTTACTGGTTTGGTAAGCGCTTCAGACATGCAGGAACCCAGCGAACAAGAAAATAGCGAGCCTAGCTGGGTAGACAATATATTGGATAAACTTGGCGCAGATGGCGGTTATGACGACACTAAACCCATCGACTTTAGCGTGTTGCCAGGTCCCTTTTACAACCCAGAAATGTCTTTGGGTGTGGGGATATCGGCAATTGGTTTATATCAAGTCGATAAAGATGATCATGTTAGCCAAACCTCGTCATTGGTGATAAACGGCTTTGCCTCAATAAACGGTTCAATGGGCGTGGTGATTGATAATCGCAGCTTCTTAAAAGAAGACCAATGGCGGCTCTATGTAGATGCAGAAATCGCCGACGCTCCCGACGTGTTTTATGGTGTGGGTTATCAAGAAAATCACCAAAGTGATAACAAGGTCGACTTCAATCATCGTCAGTTTTCATTGCGCCCCACTTTGTTAAAACGGGTGGCGGATTCGTCATTTATTGGTGGTGGCTTTGATTTTAGTTACGCCAAGGCAAATAACATTGAGACAAACGATAGCTTGGTTGATAGCTCGATACTTGATGAAAGTTCCACTGCGGTGGGGTTAACCTTTAAAGGCAACTACGATACGCGCGACGTGGTGAGGAATCCTTACAACGGGCGTTTGATAGAACTAGATGCTGGCTTTTACCACCCTTCTTTTGGCAGTAGTGAAAATTTTCGCACCTTAAACCTTAACTACAGCGAATACCTGCAGATGGGACCAAGAGATAGCGTATTTGCTTGGCAATTTAAAAGCCGCTTCACCAACGGTGACGTGCCTTGGCATATGTTGTCTACTGTGGGTGGGGGTTCTGCCTTACGTGGCTATGCCACTGGCCGCTATCGCGACAAACAAATGCTAATGAGCCAAGCCGAATACCGTTGGGACCTGCCCGGCCGACATGGCATGGTATTTTGGCTCGGTGCAGGCGCTGTCGCGCCAGAGGTTGATCAATTCAGCTCTCAAGAAATCTTACCAAACGCAGGTTTTGGTTATCGCTTTGAAGTAAAAAGCCGCGTTAACTTGCGCTTAGATATGGGCTTTGGCGACGGTGAAAGAGGCTTCTATTTCAACGTAGACGAGGCATTTTAAATCAACTTAAATTAGGGCGAGGAGTTTTCCACTTAGGAATGCTTTGCATTTGGTATAATGAATTTATACACTTCGCCCTCGCCATAGGCAGTTGTAATGGAGCGCATAAATGAAGCAATCAGAAAACCCTAGCAGTATTCGCACTCGAGTCCCCTTTCAGGTGGGTCGACGTAGTGATATTCCTGCTGAAATGCTGTCATTTACCGCACTTAATAGCGACAAAGAGCACGTAGCCTTGGTATTCAAAAGTGCCGATAGCCAACAAACCACACCTTTAGTACGCATTCATTCAGAGTGTTTAACTGGTGATGTCTTTGGTTCATCACGGTGCGATTGTGGTGAGCAGCTCAATGAAGCCATTGAGAAAATGGCTGAACAAGGCGGCATTATTTTATATATGCGCCAAGAAGGCCGCGGCATTGGTTTATACAACAAGCTAGATGCTTATCAATTACAGATCAAAGGCATAGACACCTACTCGGCGAATAACCAACTGGGTTTTGACGACGACTTACGTGACTTTAGCGAAGCAGCACAAATGCTTAAAGCAATGGGCGTGTCGCAGCTTAAGTTATTGAGTAACAATCCACGTAAACAAACCGCGCTTGAAGAAAATGGCATTAAGGTTACCGAGCTAGAAAGCACTGGTGTTTACCGTAAAGTAGACAACCACTACTACCTAGAAACCAAAGCTAGCCGTGGCAAACACCGCTTAAAGCTGACTAAAGATATCTTATCTTCATAAGCTGAACTATGGCTTAAACTAAACCGCAAGAATCTATAAAAAGCGCCGTTTATAGCAAGCGTTTGTAATACTTCTCAGCCTAAGCTTGAGACACTACACTTTTAGTCATTCTCGTTTAACGAGTGAACAAGGAGTGTTGGCATGATTGCGTTTATCTACATCGCCACAGTGTTTATTTGGGGCACCACTTGGTTAGCCATTGCCTATCAAATTGGCGATGTTCCCATCGCAAACTCCATTATGTACCGTTTTGCCATTGCCGCGTTGGTATTAATGGTGTTTCTAGTATTAAGCCGCCGCTTACAATCACTTAACCTTAAACAGCACCTAAGCTGTTTACTGCTGGGTTTATGCTTGTTTAGCTGTAACTTCATGTTGTTTTACCACGCAGCTCAATACATTCCTAGCGGGCTCATCTCAATTATTTTCTCTATTGCGACCATTATGAACATGGCCAATAGCTGGCTATTTCATGGCCAAAAGCCCAGCTTACGTTTAATCAGTGGCGGGATACTAGGCATTAGCGGCATTGTATTGCTGTTCTACCCAGATATGCGCCAAAGTGATACCGCCAGCCAACAGCTCATGGGCTTATTAATGGCGCTAGCGGGCACTTACTGTTTCTCCTTAGGCAATATGCTGTCGGCTAAGCAACAAAAACAAGGCTTGTCGGTATTGTCGGTGAATGGTTATGGCATGGCTTACGGTGCAATGTTGTTGCTGTTATGGGGTTTAATCAGTGGTGAAGATTTTGCTTTTAGCAACGAGCCCTTGTACCTAGGTAGTTTGCTATATCTAGCCATTGTAGGTTCGGTACTTGGTTTTAGCTTTTACTTAGTGCTAGTGGGCCGCCTAGGGCCACAAAAAGCCGCCTATGCTACGGTTTTGTTTCCAGTGGTTGCTTTGGGTTTATCCACCCTATTTGAAGGCTACCAATGGACACCCGTTGCACTAATGGGCGTGGCGACTGTGCTGCTGGGTAACTTGTTGGTCTTTACTAAAGGTAATCCCTTGCACCTGTTACGATCCAAGCAAGCAAAAGCGAGCTAACCGACGAACCAGCACCCTTTGCATGGCGTTAAACTGAGCTGTTGCAAAGCAGCGCAGTGAGTAAGGTCATGCTATCCGATAGTATTATTAATATTATGAATAAGATGCACTATAATGACTACGTTATTAATTTGCAGGGATAGCAACTATGCTTAGCTCGATCTCGATTCGCAAGAAATTATTTGTATTGCCAGTGCTACTCGCTGCAGCCATGTTAGGTGAAGTGATTCTAGTGACCAGTTCACTGAAACAAAATCACGCAGACGCCTTAATAGTAAATGTTGCTGGTCGCCAGCGAATGCTAACCAAAAAATTCTCTGCTGAAGAGTTGTTTAGAAGCACTCAAAAAGACCAACAGTTACCCGGTTTATTGGCAGCTGACAAAACCGTGGCCCTTTATCAGCAATCACTTAAAGCCCTGCTACAAGGTGGCCGAACCTTCTCCGATATAGGCATGACAAGCGCGATAGAGCTGCCTCGGCCTAATCACCAGCCGTTTATTGACCAGCTACGCCAAGTAGATTCTTTATGGAAAACGCAGCTAAGTGCTGCCGCCAGCTTGCAACAAAATCCCTCAACGCAAAATGCCGAAGCATTTCTTGCAGCCAACCATAAAAGCATGGCTGCGATGAACAAAGCCGTGTTGATCTACGCCGATCACGCTGAACACAAACTCAATAGCCTAGTGAACAACAGTATTGGTCTGGCGCTAGTCATGGTGTTATTGAGTTCAATAGTGGCGTGGGTTGTGATTAGAGATACCACCGTTCCAGTAAATTCCTTAGTTGCTATTAGTCGAAAAATTAGCCGCGGCGATTTAAAATCTGATCCTGAGCTAAACAGTATCATCAGTAAAAATGAGCTTGGAATGTTAGCCCATCACATTGAGTTGATGCGTCAATCACTACAAGAAGCACTAGGTGAAATTCAACAAGCTTCTAGCAGTATTAATTTGTCGTCTAACCAAGTATCAGAGCTATCAACCCAAATAAGCCAAGCGAATAGGAACGAACAGCAGCGCTTTAGTAACATGTATGAAAATTCGCAAACGCTTGAGGAATCAACATCACGCCTCAGTGAAATTGCCGCCGAAACCCTAACCATGGTCACCCAGTGTAATCAGCTGTCCACTAACGCCTCTGCACTCGTGGGTCAAAACATCTCGATGATGACCACCACTTCTGAAGAAACCACGCGAGCCAGTAGTTTTATTCAAGAACTAAGTGGCACCGCCGAAGAAGTGTACGGCATTGTAGATTCTATTCGAGGCATTGCAGACCAAACTAACTTACTGGCTTTAAATGCCGCCATTGAGGCCGCGCGTGCTGGCGAACAAGGCCGAGGCTTTGCGGTTGTGGCTGACGAAGTACGCAATTTAGCGGCGCGAACAGGCAGCTCTACCAATGAAATTTCTAAGCTTATTACCCAGCTTACAGAGGGTGTTAAGCAAGTGGTTAATAGCATGGGTGAAGTGACCAGCAAGGTGGAACAGAGCCGCGAAACCTCTCAACAAACCGAGCAAGGCATTATTGAGGTAACAGAGAAGATTCAATTGGTGGCCGAGGCGCAGCAAAACATTGATGAACAAGTTGAGAACCAAAACCAACAATTAGCTATTCTTAAGCAGACTCAAAGTGATCTGCAAGAAATCATCGAAGAAAGCCACAACAAGTCAGAAACCTCTGCCTTAGTGGCTGGTCAACTCGCTAAAGTGGCGAATAATGTTACCGATTTACTGCAACGCTTCTCGTTAGATAGCAATTTAAAAGCAGAAACCAAACAGAAAGATGAGAAACGCAGCCACCCTCGAGTGCCTACAGGCTTACATTTTACAATGACTCAAGGCCGCGAGCGGGCGCAAGGCTTAACTCAAGACATCAGCTTGGGCGGCGTAAGCGTTATTGTGCCAAGTAACTTGTCAATACAAAGCAATCAACCCTTGGTGTTAAACCTGTCGTATCTGCACAAAGGCCGCAATAAACAGTTTGATATTGCCGGTCAAATTATCGAGAAGAAAACCACAAAAGGGCAGCAGAAGTTACAACTGCATATACGATTTGAGCAAACCAATGCCCAACAGAAACTCGCCTTAGAAGAAATATTTGAAGAGCACGGCCGTAAGAGTAACTTTGAATTGTCTGCAGCTAAAGACAGCTATGTAGACCCACATACCAACGCAGTGCAATACAGCTCATAATCTATTTATTGCCCATATAGAAACGACAAAACCCGCTAGTTAGCGGGTTTTGTTTGTAAACGAGCCAACACCTAAACTAGCAGCATGAAGAAGAACTAAAGTGCACTTCAACTCTTCGCCCATTAGTTGTAGCGTGATTTAAATAGTACCAACCATATTGCTTCATCAAGCGCTCGGTTAGCTCTAAGCCCAGCCCAAAACTCAAATCATCATTATGCGTATCATCAGACAAGTTGTGGTTGATGATCACCAGCTTTTCTTGCTGCTGTTCAATCTTAACTTCTCCTGAATAAGTATGTTGAAATGCATTACGATTAAGGTTGCTAATGACAATTCTACATAAGCCCATTGGCTAACATATTGATTGCTCGATAAGTTTTCCCACAGGGACTCAGACAAGGTAACCAGAAGCGCCTCCCCCCGCAGCAAACGACATTGTTAAACTTTTATAAGGTTGCCACTATGCTAAGGTGATTATCCCATTGCAGCGCCGTGTGTTGGCGCTTTAACTTGCTTGATGTGTTAAGCAGCTGGCCTTGACCGGTTGAGGCCACCCAGCCCTTTTCATGCGCCGCTAATCCACATACATCATCAACATGTATTAGTTGTTGAAGCTCTCTGTCAGCTTCAGACCAGGCCGCTAATTTAGCGCCTCGCGGGGAGCTCGCTAACACTGTGCCATTACTGCACACCACACTGCCAATATAGTGTTCAAACAAAGACCAATAATCCGCATCGGGATCTAAGGCTTGGCAGGCTTGCTCGCCTTTGTGGGAGTAGATTAGCGAGCGAACTGTTTGGTTAGGGTTTTGCCCTTGGCATGCCAGCCACACAGTATCTGTTTGCGGCAAATAACTAAGATGACGAATACTTAACTGTGAATTATCTAGGCTACGGCTAAGCAATTGCTCACCCGATTCACTGTTTAAATACATTAACGCTGGCTGCATATCATCAAGATTAAGTTTGTCTCTACCTTGAGTATGAATACCGCCGACAGCCACCACCAAACGTTTGCCCGGCAGGAGTAATAATTGGTGGGGGCCTAAACTAGCGAGTGGCCATGTTTGGCTTAGTTGCCACGTGTTTTCCTGTTGTAGATACACCAATATAGCCCCTTGGCTATTAGCGGTATAACCTGCGGTAACGTAAAGCTTGTTTGCATCTTCAGAAAACACCGCATGCCCGTAAAAATGCATCGATGCTGGCGGCGTAAGTTCATGGATTTTCTGGCCAGTATGGGGGTTAAACACATGAATGAAATGGCCCGGGCGGCGTGCAATACACGCTGCGATTTGTTGCTCAGCTTTAGCAACGGCTACTTGATGACCACGGGCAGGCAAATCTAACTGATAACGCAAATCGCCATTGCTAGCCATTGCGCTGAGTTGGTGTTTACCGTGTTGCTTGGTGCAGCCTAACAATAGGTATTCTTCGGCCTGCGCGCCCTCACTCGTTAAAGCATGAGCAATGCCTGCGGGGCTGAATAAACTGGCTCCCGCAGCTAAGCTCAACATCTGTTGCAACAAGCTACGGCGGCTAAGTTTAGTCGCCATCGTTATTATTAAACCCTAACTCTATCTCTAAGGCCTGCGGTATTTGATTAGCAAACAAGCTATCTAACTTGGCGAGCTTAGGCTCGGCCAATTGCCACGCCTCTAGTGATGCATTGTCACCGCTAGGCTCTTGGCTTGGCATTAACGGGACTAAGTCGTTAAATTGCCCGCTCACTTGTTTAGCCAACTTTGCGTCAACACTGCTTAAGTACAGCGCTAAGTCTTGCTCGTATCTGTTATGCAGCAATACTAATTGCTCGGCTAATAACTGAGCACTAATGTCGGCACGCCACGCTTCGCCTTGATAAGGGCGCAGTCGCTGGTGTTTGGCCGAGTACATAGCGCGATATTTACGTAACATCACGCTAGTTTGTAGCCGGTAACTATTGAGTACGTCGCTGCGCAGTTGAGCTATTTCTAAGGCTGCTAATTCGCTACTTTGCAGGCCACCGTGCACCTGCTCTATCGCACTAACATAGCGGCTTATTGTACCCGGCAATAACGAGCAACGTTGGTGATCGCTAATTGCTTCAAACAACAAATACTCATGAACTCTAAGATTACTGTGGGTATCGCTTAGCGGCGCTGGCGCATTAGACAAAGCCGCTTTTACTTTGCGCCCTGTAGTATCTTTTTTGTCTGGCCAGTAACTGATTGCCCAGTTTAACTTTAAGTCGACCAACGGGCCTAACGCGCTTGATTGTAAGGGCAAGTACGCTAAATAGTTTTGCTTCCACATTTGCTGGGTATTTAGCAAACCTTGCACGCTTGGCTCGGCGCAGTAACGTTCAACTTGTTGCTGATAGCTGTGCGCTTGCTCAAGCAAGTTAGCACTGGCTTTAGCAATGCTTATTTGCTCCTGCTGCAGCCATTCTGTTTGTGATGTTTTAGCATACGCGCTGGCACAACTAAGCCCCAGTACCCCTAGTACGCCTAGGGTAAGGCCGCGTAAAAACTGCTTATTCATGGTCAATCCTTAGAGTGAATTAACAAACGCCACTAGCGCCTCGCGCTGGGTTTTGTCTAATTTGGCAAAGGCTTGCTTGGCCGGTTCAGCTTCTCCGCCATGCCAAACAATCGCTTCGGTAACATTGCGAGCGCGCCCGTCGTGCAGTAATTGGCTGTGGCCATTTACCGTTTCGGTAAGCCCCACACCCCATAAAGGTGGAGTACGCCACTGCTGCCCGTTGGCAAGGTACTCGCCACGGCCGTCGGCTAACTCTGGTCCCATATCATGCAACAACATATCGGTATAGGGGTAGATAATTTGCTCGCTTAATGCAGGTAAGTTATCACGCTTGGCGGTAGTAAAACTGCGTTTATGACAACTATCACAACTGACTTGGCTAAATAAGGAATCACCCAACGCCACTTGCTCGGCATCTTCAATACGGCGTTTAGGCACGGCTAAATGCCGAGTATAAAACTCAACAAACCCCAGTAGCTTGTTGCTCACCTCTGAGCCATCGGGATCTACGCCCGAGGTCGCCTTCAAACAATCGGTTTGAGCAGCAGTACAATGATCTTTGCTGAACAACAAACTCGTAATGCCTATGTCACCATTAAATGCCGCTGCGTTTTGCTGCATCAAGTTCGGTTGGCCGGCCTTCCAACCAAAACGACCAAGGGTGAATTGTTGCTGCTGCGCATCCCACACTCGGTTGGCAAGGCCTCGAATGCCATCGTTGTTGCTGTCATCTGGATCTGCGTTGGCCAGTATGTCTTGCTCGCGAATACTTTCTAGCAAACCCAAACCAATCATTGGTGAGGCAATACGTGGCGAGAACATGGTATCGGAGTGCATCTCACCATAACCCAGCTGATCTACTATCAACTCAGGGTCACGTAAGGTAATGCTACTGCCATCGGCAAAGCTAAACGGTTTGTCGGTATAGGCAAAACGTACTCGTGCTTCTGGCTTAATGCCAGGGTTGGCTTGGTCTTGAATTTGTCCGCCATAAGTTGGTTCTGGCACGACCCCGTTTTGCGCCTCTGTGACTTTTTGTTCGTCGCTTACCGCCGGAATGCTAATGCGTACTAACATCGACACCGCGTTGGAAGCGCCCACCGGAGCTGGGTGACCGCGGCCGTCTTTAAGGTGACAGTTCTGGCAACCATTAGTATTAAACAGAGGGCCCAAACCATCACGCGCAATGGTAGTGGCAGGCGCCACTACCCAAGGGTTACGAAAGAAGCTATTGCCGGTACTAAAGTTAAGCCTACCTTCAAAGTCTAAGTTGGCGGCGGGCAAGGAGAAGGCATTTTCGTCGATGCGAGTAGTAGTGGTATCACCACCGGGCTTTTTAGGGTTGGCAATGCTGCTAAAGCTGGCCGCTAGCAACACTAAGCCAGTTGTAAATAAAATATTTTTCACGCTCACTCTCTCCCAAGAATGGTGGAACAAAAACCACGAAAGGGAGCTTATGCTCCCTAATGTTATTGAATGCTATTTTTTAGAATTCGTGGTCTGCGGTATCAGGATTCAGGTTCTCAATACCTAATACTTTTGCACTGGCTTCAATGGCGCGTGTTTGCTCAACTAACGCTAAAATGGTGCCATTAATTAAGGCATGACCATCGGTGTTGCTGGCGGCGATCAATTGATCAAAGTAGACACCGCTTTGTTCGGCGCTAGCCACTAACTTGGCTGTTTCTGCCATAGACTGATTAAACATTTTGGTATTGCTGGCTGCAACAGCCGAGTCTTTTTGTTTTACCAAATCGTTCAAACTTGGGCCACTTAAGGTAGAGCCGTCTAAACGTTTGAACTGACCAAAGTAAACATTACTAATACCTTGGTTATTGTAGTAGTGCGAGTTGTGAGTGTTGTCGCTAAAGCAATCGTGCTCATCTTCGGTTGAGTTGGCTTCTAGTGCAACTTTCATACGCTCGCCCGCTAGCTCACCCAAAGACAAACTGCCCATACCAAACATCATGCGGCGTAGCGCTTGCTCGCTAGGCTCAGCGATCAATTTAGTTTGGTAATCGCCGCCTTTTTGCCACTGCTTGCTCATCCAGCTTAAGTCATCAATTAGCAGTTGAGTCACTGCCGCTAAGTAAGCCGCACGGCGTTCACAATGGCCATTGGTACAGGTGTCGCCTTTGGCGTAATCGGTGTAAGCACGCTCACCAGCTCCTGCTTTAGTGCCATGTAAATCTTGGCCCCAAAGTAAAAACTCTATCGCATGGTAACCAGTGGCTACGTTTGCTTCAGACCCAGCCAGTTCGTTTAGAGAGGCCAATAGCTCTGGAGTAATATTTGTTAAATCAACAGTGTCTTCGCCCACTTGCAAGCTAGTGTTTGCCACAATGTTGGCGGTGGCGCCAGGGTTGCCCAACTCATATTGGTAGTCTGTTGCTACATAGTCGATTAAGCCTTCGTCTAGCGGCCATGCATTAAGTTGCCCTTCCCATTCGTCAACGACTGGGTTACCAAAACGAAATACTTCGCTTTGTTGGTAAAAACGACGTGCATCTAACCAAGCTTGCTTAGCAGCATTTAAAGACTGTTCTGACGGGGCGTTAATTAGCTGCTGAGTAGCTGTTTGCAGTGTTACTGCGCTGCTGAGTGAATCGCTGTATACCGCGTGGGCTAATTCAGCATAGTGCTCAACAACATCATTTTGTTTTACCTCAGCGTAAGCAATATTTGCTAGCAATACTGAAGAACCGAGTACAAGTTTAAATAGGTGCATTGTCTTCCTTTTCAAAATGCATATGAGAATCGTTATCATTATGTTTACCATTAAATAAAAGTAAACAAAAAAATGCATATTTGTGAAAATTAGTTAAACACTGATCCAGATAACATGCCGCAAAAACACCATAATGATGTAATTAAATTGTCATATAATTCTCGTTAAATACCCGCGCACAGTTAATTTGCTAGCAGTAAACGAGCGAAAAACACTAAGGCCAGTGAACATTTTTGCCTTAACGCCCGTTCTTATTAATCAGTTCAACAACTTACTTGAGGGTAATTGAGATAGTATGAGCACGCTTAATGGAAAGCAGTTTTGGAAAGCATTACGCAAAAAAGGCATACCACCTTCTGTTTTTGCGATGAAAGCCAATTGTTCGTTAAACAGTGTATATAACTTGAAAGAGCGCAGTCATATTCCAGAAAAATTTGCGCTAGTGTTAGAACGATTTGCTTAGGTTTCACCTAGTGTTGTTGATAACGCGTAGAGCCTTAGACTAAGCGCAGAACAACATGCAAAAAGTACTGTAAACGCCTTAAGATACGGGTTTATAACATTGCTAGGCAATGTTATAAACCAACTAAAGTCCTGTTAAATAAGTACTATGCCAGCCTTAAAAACTATAAGTTCAAACACATAAATTTGCTATTAGGATCTTCGCTGTAATCAGCAAACGGCCCACAAAACTCAAAGCCATGTTTCAAGTACAAACCATGGGCTGGTACAAAGTAGTCCATAGAACCGGTTTCAAGACTGAGTCGCTTAACGCCGCTGGTTTTTGCTTGTTCAATAAGGTGCAGTAGCACTGTAGACGCCACTCCTTGGTTCTTATAAGCGGCAGATGTTCGCATAGACTTAATCTCAGCATGCTGTTCATCAAGCTGTTTAGTGGCCCCGCAACCAGCCAGTTTGTCACCGTCCCATATTGTCCAAAACTGCACACTTGGGTGTTTTAAGCCGGATAAATCTAGGGCATGCACACTCTCTGGTGGCGAGGTAGCGTGCATATCATTAAGGTGCTCTTGCAGCAGCGCAATAATTTGTGCACCAGATAAATCATCAAGTTTAAGAGTAAAGATAAACGCTTCCTTGTGCTTGAGTGACAACAAGCCTTAATTTACAAAACCATTATTAATAAGCCAAGTCATTCAGCCCATTAAGCCAATGGGCCACTGAATGAAGGCTATACCGCTGCGGTTACCGACATCTCTACCAATATTTCTTCGCGGGCCATATGGGCTTGCACACAGGCGCGTGCTGGCGGGGTAACGTCGGCGACCCATGCATCCCATACTTTGTTCATTTCGGTAAAATCGTCCATGGTTCGCACGTAAATAGTTACGCTAAGCAATTTAGATTTGTCGGAACCCACTTTGGCTAGCAGCTCTTCCACTTTTTCTATGGTGGTTCGCGTTTGTTCGGCAATGCCATGGCTGGTGTCTTTAGCCACTTGGCCACACAAATAAACGGTGTTGTTGTGCACTACCGCTCGGCTCATGCGGGCTTTACTCTCAAAATGTTGAATAGGCATGGTTAGCTCCTTATTAAAAAGGCTAGCAGTGCTAGCCTTTGTTTATCTTGTTCACTGCCTTAGCGAGCTAAAGACAACGGGTAATTGCGTTGCGCTGCCAATTGCTCGGCTAGCGATAAAACTTGGCTATAGGCCAAGCCTTGGGTGCTGTTTAATTCATTTAAGGCTGAATGCGCAAGTTTATCACCAAGCAATCCCAAATCACGGATGTTGTCGATAATTTGCTCGGCGGCGCTTAGGGCTGAAGAAAACTTAACAATCTCGGTACGCGCATAGTGGGTTTTATCAAAAGATACACTAGCTGCACGCAGGCTTGGATCACTACCCGGTATTTGTTGTGCGCCAAATAGTGGCCGCCCAGCCACACTTGCATCACTAAAACTCGGCAAGTAACGCGACATATGTTTTACCGCCTCGGCGGTACGCTGTTCTACTTCTTCAGTTTGCCAGCCTTGGGTTAACTTACGCGTAAGCATTGGGCTTAACTCTGGCTGAGCACTACTCTCGCTAGACTTTACCAAACCACCTTTAAATAAGGTGATGGTGTCGGTCATACCATGTAGCTGAAATAGACCATCTGGGTAAGGTGTTAGCTGTGCCATGCCGTTAGGTGTGCCACGCTCGCCGTGCACAATTAGCTCTGGCCAACGGCCTTGTTGGCTGGGCCAATTAGCTAAATAAGCGGCCTTAAATTCGACCATGCGACTGCGGCTAAGTTTGGCCATATCGTCGATGCTGCCACTGCGGTAACCACAGGCATTAATCAGGTAATCTACTTCTATACTGTGGTTGCCCTGCTCGCTTTGGTAATCCACTCGCCAGCGTGGTTTATCTCCTTTGAGCTGTTCGATGTGCGTTACTTTTGATTGGGTATAAACCTGGCAATTGGGCAGTTGCTCAGTCGCCAGTTTTACCATGGCTGCTACGCGCAGCAAACTTACACCGTATTCCTGCACTTGTACAAAAGGAAACTTAAATGCCGATAAATCGAGATGTTTAGCCACTGGGATCATCCACTCATCCATTGACTGTGGCTGCTGCGGCGTTTCTCGTGTGGCTAGCTCTTCAAGCTGCTGTTTATTGTATAAACGGTAGTAATCTTCAGCAGGGCCAAGCTTTTGGTTTTGTGGATCGCTTTTAATAAGCTGCGCATAGTGAGCTTGCACCTTACGCAAACGTGGCAATAGCGCCTCTGGCTCACCAGGGTCGTTGCTCGGCACACTAATCACGGTGGGGCGAAGATTGACCGCATGCGGAAACACCCGCAAGGTATTAATTGATTGCTCAAGCAGCTTAAGGCATTGCTCGTCGGAGATTTCTCGGTACAGGTTACCGCCGGCATGTAAATGGCAAGCCGGAGGCCCATTCACTAAGCTGGGACCTGCTTCAAACAGACTAACATTGGCGCCCAACTCAGCCAGCTTAAGCGCTGCTGCTGAACCGGCGATTCCACCACCTACTACGGCGACTTGAGGCGAAGTT
The DNA here is from genome assembly GCF_005405585.1 of Agarivorans sp. Toyoura001. Lineage (GTDB taxonomy): Bacteria > Pseudomonadota > Gammaproteobacteria > Enterobacterales > Celerinatantimonadaceae > Agarivorans. The sequence continues at coordinate 683,933 of NZ_BJEQ01000001.1, forward strand.
GAATTATTCGCCGTCACAGGGTGAGCTTGTATCACTAAATTTCATCCGCAAGTGAAAAAAACTATAACGTGATTATTCTAACTGCCGATCAGTGACATTGAAATACAATTAGCACATTTGGTTTGGGCTAAGCGTTAGAAAACATAAGAGAAAGCAGATATGAAAAAGGCCAGCTAATAAGCTGGCCTTTAAATTTTGGCAGGGGCGGAGAGATTCGAACTCCCAACATTCGGATTTGGAATCCGACGTTCTGCCATTGGAACTACGCCCCTGCAACGGAAACGAATTATACATAAGCCAGTTTAAAGGTAAAGGGCTTATCTCGTGCTTTTGTTTAAGTGGACAAAGAAGCAACACTTTCTGTTCGAAATTAGTAAAAACGCTGAAAATTCAGTCAAAAAAATTCAAACAGCAGGCTAGCTGTATATTTTTTAACTCACGCACATTTCACCTCTATGCATGTTGCGTTTTTGTTAATGCACTTTCAGTATCGCTAAGTGGACAGACCTGTTTTACCTCACTCACTAAACTAAGAGCCCAATTATGCTAAACCCAGTTGAGATATACGGACATATCTTTAAACCGCGCAGCGCTATTGCCGAGGATCAACAGCAAGCGATTAAGACTCTGTTGTTTTACTTATTTTTTGGTTTATTGGTCGGTATTTACAGCGCCTTTAAATGGCAGAAATATGAGCAGCAAGCGCTGATATTTAGCTCTTTGGCGTTGATTGTTATCGCCCTTGTGGCAAGTGGTTTATTGCGCGCAGGCTGGCACTATTTGCTGGTAGGCAATTTGGCCTTAAGTGGGATGGTATTGCATGCCATGAATATCATCTATCAATCGGGTGGCTTGCTTGATTCTCCCCACTTGTATTGGCTACCCACCCTCTCTCTACTGAGCTACCTTGCCACGAACCGCTTATGGGGCAATGTATGGACAGCCATATTATTCTGTTTAGGTTTGGCGATGTTGCTTGCTCATTTTAACGGGGCGAGCTTTCCGCAGATGCAATTGCCTGAAAAGGCGATGACCATTGAGTTATTCTCAGGCTTTCTATTACCGCTGTTATTACTGTGGATAGGCCAAAACTATGCATTACGTTTGCGCGATCAGGCCTATCAACAAGCCAAACAAGCCCAGCTAACCAACCAGAATATAGCCCAAGCCTCTGAACATTCTAAACACCAATTACAACAAGTTGTGGAACACGCCAGCGATAGCTCTACCCAGTTGGTAAGTTCGGCTACGGATATGTCGAGCACAGTGCAGGAAATGAACAATAAAGCCGCTCAAATTGCCCAAAGTTCGGCTGACCAGCATCAATCTATTAGCCAGATAAACCAAAACCTGTCTCAAATGGAAAAAGTGTTAGCGCAAGCTAATCAAGCTACCGAGCAGCTATTAGGGCTTTCTCAGCAAGCATCTGGGAACGCTGAGGAAAGCGCTCAAGCGATTAGCCAAACCGAGCATTCGATGCAAAAAATCCTCAGTAGTAATCAACAAATAAACAGCGTAACCGACATTATTAGTGACATTGCCAATCAAACCAACCTATTGGCGTTAAACGCTGCGATAGAAGCAGCCCGAGCTGGCGAGCAAGGGCGTGGGTTTTCGGTGGTAGCCGACCAAGTAAGAGAGCTAAGCCTACGCAGTAGTCAGTCAACTCAGCAAATCCGCAGTTTATTAGAAACCTGTTCCGCTGATGTGCAACAAGGTCACCAAGTAGTGGAACAAAGTGGCCAAATTCTGCATAACATTATTACCCTGGTAAAAGATATTTCAGAAGGCGTAGGCCAAATGGCTCAAGTGATGCAGCAGCAAGCGGTAACAGTGGCAGAAATTATTGATGTGAGTTCGCAGGTATCTGATTTTAGTCAGCACAACTCAAAAAGCAGCTCTGCGCTGCTGGACAATACCGAACAGCTCACTGGCATCGCCAACCAATTACAAGATATGGCCAGCCAACTACACCAAACTGTAGCCAGCCACCAGCACTAATTTAAGAGGGCTGAGCCGACATTTTAGCTTTGAGATAGTCACTGTGACTTAAGTAGATTAAATCTGACACTTGGCGGATGAGCGCTTCTTCTTGAGGGTCAATCACCCCATCGGCGTATGCGACTTTCCACAGTGCTTCGGTAAACAAATAGCGCTGTTGGTATTCGAGCTCTTTAACGTGGCGGGTAAAGTCGAATACCGAAATGGCTTGAGTAGCTTGGGTCTGCGCTTGAATAAACAAGTTCTCCGCTTCTTTGTCTGTTAACTCAAACAAGCGCTTTATCTTGCGCATAATCACCGCAGATTCACTATTGCTTTGTTGATTATCACTTTGGCTTAGTTGCACCAACAAAATGGTAGCAGCTAACTCTACATTGGGGGCATTTTCGTCTGTAGAGCCATCAATTGTGGCTTGCAGCAATTCTTTAAGCGCCTTTAGCATTGGGCTTCCTATTAACCATCATCAAGTCTTGCGAGCATAAACCACCGCTTAACAAATGCCAAATGACTAAGTGAAGATCAAAACTAAAACGCCAGAAACCAAAAAGCCTCGTCATAAGACGAGGCTTTAAATGGATGGTGCCGATTGCCGGAGTCGAACTGGCGACCTACTGATTACAAGTCAGTTGCTCTACCAACTGAGCTAAATCGGCACACTGTTGGTACTGCTGATACGCTGTATCGAGCGAGCGCTATTAAACGGATTTTCATGGTGCTTGTCAACGCTCAAAGCAAAAAAAATTGCACAAAGCGCTCAACTGCCAATTTAATAATCAATTAAGCTACTTTTTCAGCACTTAAGGCTTGTGCTTGCGGCTCAGCTAAGGCAACAGCCACCAATTCCACAGTGGTTTTTAATCGGTCGTCCCAACGGCGTAACTGTAACTGACCATCCATGGTTTCACATAACAGGGTACAGTTTTCTATCCAATCGCCGTCGTTGGCGTATACCACCCCCTTTTGAAGGCTTAACTCAGGGTGATGTATATGGCCGCAAATTACCACATCTACGCCTTGCTTAACGGCCTCATTCACCACGGCATCGCGGTAACGAGCGATAGCTTCAGTGGCTTTAGCAATTTTGCTTTTGATGTAACCGGCTAACGACCAGTAGGGATACCCCATAGCGTGACGAATTTTGCTCGAAGAGCGATTAAGGAACAATAAGAAATCGTAGAGGTTATCGCCTAACTTAGCGTAAAAGCGACCAAAGCATACTTCTTCATCAAATTGGTCACCGTGCACCATCAATATCTGCTTACCCGTGATGCTGGTGTACAGATACTGCTTGCTCACTGTCACGTCGGCGAGATCCATACCGTCGTATGCCTTAAATAATTGATCATGATTACCGGGGATATACACCACTTCACACGCGCTTTTGGCTAAATTCATTAAGTGCTGCAACACTTGATTGTGAGATTCAGGCCAATAAACTCTCCGCTTAAGCGCCCAAACATCCACAATATCTCCCACTAAGAAGATACGTTTCGCTTTAGTTTGTTGTAACAGTTGCAGCAGCATTTCGGCTTTGCAGTCTTTACAACCAAGGTGAATATCTGAAAGCCATAAGCTTTGATAGATCTGTTTAGTAGCCATACGATTCGCCAAACTATCCTTGTTAAGGTTAATCTAAGAGGGATAGTTGACCAAAAAGTGACGCTTTGATTGCAAGACTATGACAGAAATATCATTGCCAAGTTAAACGCCTTTGTTTAGTGTACTAAACTCAATTAGGCTACCTAGTAGCAAATTGGATTGCGACCAAGATCTCGGAGTAGATAGTGACACCTAATTTTCCACATCGCCCTTTGTCCATTGCCACTATTGGCGGCGGCAGTGGCCACTTTGTACTGCTGTCGGCACTGAGAGATGCCGATCACCTAGCGATTAGCGCCATAGTATCAATGACCGATAGCGGTGGCAGCACAGGGCGCTTACGCGATGAGCTAGGCATACTGCCTCCAGGCGATATTCTTAAGTGCGTATTAGCACTTTCTCCCTACCGAGAGCTCGCCCGTAAACTCCTTTTAAAACGCTTTACCAAAGGCAAACGCTTATCAGGCCACAGCGCTGGCAATATGTTGTTAACCATGTTGTCTCAATACAGTGGTTCGTTTTCTGAAGGCATTCAAGGTTTAGCCCAAATGCTAGATGTTGAAGGCGAGATTCTGCCCGTTACCATTGATAAATCCACATTGGTCGCAGAGCTAACGAGCGGCGAGCGTATTTTTGGTGAAAGCGCTATCGATTTACCCCGCGGTGACCAGCGCGAAAAAATCGCCAATGTATTTTTAGTGCCCCATCACGCAGAACAAGTACGCGTATATCCTCCGGTTATTGAGCGCATCAATACGGTTGAAGCAATTGTATTAGGCCCTGGCGACCTATTTACCAGCATTATCCCTAATTTATTAGTACCCGGAGTAAAACAAGCCATTGTAAACAGCAAAGCAAAGCTGGTGTACGTGAGTAATATCATGACTAAGTTTGGCGAAACTGATGGCTATAATTTAGAGCACTTTATCTCTGACTTAGAGCATTACCTTGGCCGCTCACTTGACGCTATCGTAGTAAACAATCACATTCCCAGCGATGAGATGATCGCTAGCTACAATTTAGAGCGCGCCCAAGTAGTAGACGTTGAAGATTTGAGTACTCTTCAGCAAAAGTACCAAGTGATTTACGCAGATTTAATTGATGAAGACAGTGACATAGTGCGCCACGATTCTGCCAAGCTGGCCTGTGCTTTATTACCGTATTTAAATGGCTTGAAAGACAATACCTTATCCTTAGTTAAAGCTAGCGGAACTGAGGGCTAAGGCTAGTACCTCCCGCAAAAGCTGAATCAGGCATTCGCTGTATTAAACCATCTAGCTCGTTGAATACTGGGCGTAAAGCAGGCTCATACTTACCTTGCCAGCGCCACATCCACACATCTTGCCCTTGAGTCCATTGAATCAGCTTTTCGTTGCCCTGCTCACCCCAATTAGGCGAAGCAATTTGCTTGGGAACTTGAGTTAATAGCGCATAAATGTCTGAACAGACCAACATAGAAAGCTGCTGTACTGATTCACTAGTAGCAATTTGGTCGTTAAAGGTTTGGCGTAGCGAATAACGGAGGTTCTCGCAATCAACATTAAGCGTAGTGCTGCCATCAGGGCGATGAAACACGAAACTTAATTGGAAAGCGGGCGCATTTTTATCAAATAGCGCCACCCAGGTAGTAGCCCCACTGACCAATACAATAACTGCACCCAATACTAGCGTTCCCCAATAGCGTGACTTCTTTGCCATACCTTGCTCGCTCTCTTCCCTGATAGTTTGAAATTATCATCGAGGTAAAAACGCCCCCCGAACACCACCCTTTTAATGTGGTTACTGTGTAAAGGTAGGGCAGAAAGAGGGTCTTGAAAAGCCTTTTTTTGATAAAAGACTCAATTTATAATTTTATCTCCTTGTGGATAAATTTAATTAAATGAATGAAAAGAACTGCTTATTAAAAGTGCTAAAAGTTGGTGCAGAATATTCAGCGATGAAAAAAATAAAAAAAAACTTTTATACTGATATGACCACCCTATGAGTAAATTTTGCTAAAATCGCCGGTCGCCGAGTTAAGCAAGTGAATCGAATATGAATTTAAGCCAATATTTTAGCCGTGAAGATCAACAGTTTGTTTTTAGTCGACAACAAGCCTGTGACTTCGCCAAAGGAGTCGCGAACGACTTCAACGCCATTCACGATGCAGACTCGTCACGCTTTTGTGTGCCGGGCGACTTATTGTTTTCAGTTATGCTAAGTGAACTAGGTCTTAACCAAGATATGCAGTTTACCTTTGCAGGGATGGTGACAGATGGTGTTCCACTAAGCATCAAGCAACAACAAGATGCTTGTCAGCTCGTCGACCAGAACGAGAAAGAATACCTACAGCTCACCCGCAGCGGTGACAACTTAAAAGACCAAGCCATTATTGGTGACTTAATTAAAGATTACGTGCGCTTTTCTGGCCAAAATTTCCCGCATATTCTGGTGCCTCTACTGGAAGAACAAGGCCTAATGCTCAACCGTAAACGCCCTTTAGTCATATACGAGAACATGAGTTTACATTTTGAACGCTTACCCACTTGTTCCCCTCAGCTTGAATTTGCTGGCGGTGAGTTTATCCCTAATGGTAAACGCGGTGTTGCTATACTTAAGTTTGTGATTAGTGAAGCGGGCGAAACCATTGGCACCGGTCAAAAACGCATGGTAATAGGCAGCTTACTGCCTTATGAAAAAGCTGAAAGCGATATTCTCATCGCAAACTATGATGGCTGCCGCCAAGCCTTTCTAAAACGCCAACAAGGCTAAGCTAAACAAGTAAAAATATAAAAGCGCTTCTGGCGCTTTTATTTTATGTGCGATAAAGGCAATGCGGTATTGTTTAAGACTTGCTGTAATACAAAGCTTGAACGCACACCTGTTACTCCGTCTATACGAGTCAGTTTACCCAGTAAAAAGGCTTGGTAATGATCCATATCCGGTACCACAACTTTTAGCTGATAATCTGCATCGGTACCGGTAACCAATACACACTCCATCACTTCTTCGTAAGCGCTGATGATCTTTTGAAAGTTTTCGAAGCGCTCTGGTGTATGCCTATCCATAGAGATATGAATATAGGCGGTAAGGTTTAAATTAAGCTTCTTTTCATTGAGCAGAGTAACGTGCTTGTCTATAAGCCCAGCATCTTCAAGGGCTTTTACTCGCCTTGAACAAGGCGAAGGCGATAAGCCTATTTGCTCCGCCAACTCAAGATTACTAATCCGACCGTTTTGTTGCATCAGGTCCAAAATCTTTTTGTCGGTGCGATCTAAGCGCATTTATCACCTCATCATTAACTTTCATTAAACTTGAGGTTTATTTCACCTCATTATCGGGAAATAAACAACAGTTGTTGCTCAATAAACTTATATACCAACAATCTTAGCAAACACTCGCCCCTTATATTTAATTACACTAATCACAGTGAAAAATACAAGGGAACAACAGCAAGCTTACCCGTTTGCTTGTGACTAACACGCTCACTCAGCATGTTAAGCCCACTCTAAAAGGCATTTACCCAATGTCCGCTAAGAGAGCAGTGATTACCCATCACCTACGTATCCAAACTAAACAAAAAGGCGGCCTAGGCCGCCTTTTTGTTTAATCTTTTAGCAGTTGTTGTACGGCATTTAGCCGATGCCCAATTATTTCATTTTTTTTACCATTTTCGGTTGACTTAAACCGGTAAAATTCGTTTAATAGCGCCCGTCGCCCGGATAGCTCAGTCGGTAGAGCAGAGGATTGAAAATCCTCGTGTCGGTGGTTCGATTCCGCCTCCGGGCACCACCTTTAAAAAGCCTGCATTTATGCAGGCTTTTTTCGTTTCAGGCCTGCAAACTCTGGCGTTAATTTACGCTATCGCTTTAGCTTTCATCTCGCTACACTCTACCTAACTGTTTTCAGTGAAACGCTCACTATTTCAAGGAATGAAATATGCGCCTACCCGCAATACTTAGCTCAATACCCTTGTTGTTCTCAATGGGCAACGCTCACGCCGATTTTTTCGAGCAGTTTGTTGATCCCACCGACGGAAGAATGGATGCCAGCCAATGGCTAATGGACAATGCTGTGGGCTTTTTACCGGTGCCTATCATTATTACCGACCCCGCGGTGGGTTACGGTGGCGGCTTGGTTTTGGCATTTTTCCATGAGAATGAAGAGCGCCAAAACAATCTCGTTGAAGATGAAGATCCCAACGCCCCTCTCAAATTAACTCCCAGCGTTTCAGGTTTACTTGGCTTAGCCACAGAGAACGGCACACGCGGCGCTGGCGCTTTTCACATGGGTATATGGAAACAAGACACTATTCGTTACATTGGCGCTATCGCTGGGGTAGATGCCAATATCGACAGCTTTCGCTTACCGAGTGATGGGATTATTGGCGATATACCGATTAGAGTGAACCTTAAAGGCACTTATTTACTTCAACAAATCCGTTTTCGTTTAGGTGATAGCCCTTGGTTTGCGGGTGCAAAATACTCGTATTTAGACAGTGATAGTGAATTCTCTATCGGTGACTTACCTGATTACTTAAAACCACAGTTAAGCATGAAAGATGGCGGCTTAGCCCTATTGCTTAACTACGATACACGCGACAACTCTTTTAGCCCCAACCAAGGTTTATATGGCAACGTGAGTTACGCCAAGCATGCCGATTACTTTGGTGGAGATAAAGACTACGCGATTGCCTCTGGCGAGTTTTCTGGCTTTAGCTATTTAGGTGGCAAATTTCAAGGTTCAGCGAGGCTTTCGGCATCGAGTGCCCATGGTGATACACCATATTATGCCCTGCCCTTTATTGATATGCGCGGTATTCCAGCCATGCGCTATCAAGGAGAGCGCATGGCAACCTTACAGGGAGAACTGCGCTACGACTTTGATGCGCGCTGGTCAGGGGTAGTATTTGGCGGTCTAGGCCAAGCCTTTAATGCAGAGCAACACTTAGGAGATACCCCCAACCGCTATGCCAAAGGCATTGGTTTTCGTTACTTAATGGCAAGGCGTTTTAACTTACGCACGGGTATTGATGTCGCTCGCGGCCCAGAAGACACTACCGTTCACTTTATAGTTGGTGCAGGTTGGTCTGATTTTTAAACTAAAAAGCACCAAATGTTGACTTTTTGTTAACAACAAGCTCTACTGGTAAGACCTCTTAACTAAGGAATAGTTATGCTTCCCAGTATTCGCAAGGCCAACCTAATGCTCAGCTTGTTTGGCATGTTTAAGGTTCCGTTAATTTGGTACTGCCGCCCCAAGATTTTAGCCATGGACGAACAAAAAGTAGTGGTAAAAATCCCACTTAAACGCCGTACTAAAAATCACTTAAACAGCATGTACTTTGGCACCTTAGCTGTGGGAGCGGATGTAGCCGGTGGCTTTTTAGCCATTGCAAAAGCTGAACAACATGGCAAAAAGGTGTCTTTGGCTTTTAAAGCAGTAGAGGGGAAATTTTTAAAACGCCCTGAAGCCGATGTGATTTTTACCTGCACCGACGGTTTACTGATTGATCAAATGCTTGAGAAAACTATGGCCAGTGGCGAACGTGTAAACCAAGCTGTTACTATCGATGCCACATGCCCAAGCATTAGTGGTGACGACATTGTAGCGACCTTCTCACTCACCTTGTCACTTAAAGCGGTTCAATAAATTCATCGCGATACTTACCGGTTAAGTGTCGCATTCATAACTTTTTCGAACTTGGCTTAACAATCGACGCTGTTCATTCTACCTCCCAGCTCCCTCTTTTAAAAACGCCCCTTTAATAACGCCCTTTTGCAAAGTGCAAGTACTGCTGATGCCTCCGCTTAGAAAGCTCATGTATACCTTCTAACACACTGAATAATTTAGAGATAAAAAACATGGCACGAAATTGGATATGACTTACTCACAAGGCCTGTTTAGGCCACTAGTAAGTTACCGAGGTACACCATGAAATCAGCAAAAAGTCGCAAACTAAACCAGTTAACTATCGGTTTTGTTGTTATTGCCGCAGTGCTTAGCTTCTCCAGCCACGCAGGTATTATTTATACGATTGAAGCACCAGGGATTCAGAGCTCGCAGGTGGGCGGGACCTTAAAAACTGAAACCTTTGACAGCTTAGCTAAAAGTGGCCTGAACAACGGTTATCAAACCGATTTTGGCGATTACTCCGTCGATAAAGGTACTGCAAAAGTGGTGAATTTCGGTGTTTATGGTGGCGCTTATGGTGAAGGTAAGTACTTATTTATTCCTAATAAAAGTTCAGTGAACTTAGATTTTAACCAAGCCATGGGATACTTTGGATTTTGGTGGAGCGCAGGAGATAGCGGGAATCAACTCAGCATTACTACTCAATCTGAAAGCTTAAGCTTTGTTACTAACCAAATTTTAGATGCGGCAGTATTAGAACCCGAACATTACGGTAGCCCAACCAGCGTAAGCGGAAACAAACGCGAACCATACGGCTATGTGAACCTATTTGCAGAAAGCGAAGCCGACAAAATTACGTCTATTCAATTTTTTGGCCGTAATTTCGAAACCGACAATCACAGCGCAAGCTTGCAGCTGCAAACCATCACTGGACGTTCGTTATCGCCAGCTACTGTGCCAGAACCAAAAACATGGTGGCTAGTCAGCTTAGGATTGGTATTGTTAATGTTCAGTCGAGTAAAGCGAAACAGAAAAGCTTAACTTAACGATAACTGACACTGCTCTAAGCAACTATTTAGCTCGCTTAGAGCATCCGCTTAACCAAGCCTGCTCCCATCTTCAGCACGTTTAACGCTATCTCCTTAAAAATTGTTCAACCAAATAGAGTAAATTAACGCCTCATTAATAAAAGTAAAATAACATTACAGCTTGATATATTTAACTCACGGCGACAAAATGGATAACCAATTTAGTTAATTGGACAACCTGTAGAAAAATAACTATATTCACTGTGATTAAAGGACTAAACATGCGAACTGCGTTTATTCTCGCCGCTACTCTCACCGTCAGCGCTTGCGCTACAACTCAGCAAAATACTCAACTAGAAGATGCATTAGAAACAACCGGCTCGATAGAGATCATCAACCAACAAGCGCTTAGTTACCTCGCTGAAGATGCCAAAATTAGTATTCGAGGAAAAGGGTATCGCTGGACAGAAGGCCCTGTTTGGATTGCCGAACAAAACTATTTACTGTTTTCAGATATCCCCAACAACACGGTAATAAAATACCAGCCGAATCAGGGGACTTCTGTTTATTTGGCGCAATCTGGTGCGAGCGGTTTATATGAGGGTGATTATGGTCAGGGCGCTAATGGTTTATTGCTTAACGATGAAGGCCAACTCGTCCTCCTGCAGCAGGGAGATCGCCGAGTAGCGATAATGGATGCTCCTCTTACATCACCAAAAAGCGAATTTATTACTTTGGCCAGCCACTATCAAGAAAAGCGCCTAAATAGCCCTAATGACGCGGTCTACCATAGTGACGGTAGTTTGTATTTTACCGATCCACCTTACGGCTTAAATGCCGGTATGGATGATCAACGTAAGGAGATTGATTACCAAGGTATTTACCGCTTAAGCAGCGATGGTGAAGTAAGCCTATTGGATGAGAGCGTGAATTTTCCAAACGGTATTGCATTGTCCTTAGACGAAACGACCTTATATGTTGCGGTGTCTGATGATGCCCACCCTCGCTGGTTAGCCTACGATCTTAACGCTGATGGAAGCATTGAAAATAAGCGTATGTTCTATAACGCTAAAGCGCTGATTGGTGTAGAAGGAGAGCAAGGCCTACCGGATGGTATGGTTGTGCATTCAAGTGGTAATATTTTTGCTTCTGGACCTGGTGGCGTGTGGTTGTTTAGCCCTAAAGGAGAGGTACTAGCAAAAATTCGTACCGGTAGGTTAACCGCCAATTGCACCCTTTCAGCGGATGAACAAACACTGTTTATCACCGCTCACGATACCTTATTGTCTGTGCCACTGTTATAAGCTGAGTCTACATTAGCGGAGCAATCTCGAAGGTATATTGCTCCGTTGAATGCTGATATTAGCGGTCCCGCTATTTACTCAGTAGAATTACTTAGCAGCCACTTATTACCTTTTAAATCTAAAAAATCTCGGCCTATTTTCAACACCATAATTTTACGCTCGGCCTCACTGTCCAGATAGGCGCCCGCAGCAACCGTAGCTTGCGGACTTTTAGCTAACATTAGCCCTCCCGCCATGCGTTTCCCCGCCACTACATTGCCGCCTTCTAATACGCCCATTTCAATCACTGACGGGGCATGGAAATACCAGTAATCATCGTCTTCCGCTTCCAGCGCATACTCACCTTGTAAAAAACGTACCCCGCGCTTTCCTTGTTGAGCATTGTCTAACCACACAACTGCATCAGTAAAACTTAGGCTACGAGTTGGCATTTCTATCACACTCACTAAGCGCTCTTCAAAGCCAGAGCCCACTCCAACTGATTTACAGCCACTCAGCAGTAAAACCACTAAGCCAATCATTAGTATGCTTAGACTATTTTTATTGTTCACCACTTTACTTCCTTATTTGGGTTTGAACGCCACAATGCGCCGCCAAGCAACAAATAAACACTCCTTAACGTCACTTGCGACTCAATACTACTCAGATTTAAAGTAGCACAATTGCTATCAATGCGATTGACGAGTTAACCCATCACCTTTAAACGCATTTAATAAAACCATTTATTGCCCAATCGGCCGCTAAACCACTATTACACTGTGGTTTTATGTAAATAGCCAAAGTTCCTATTCATAAAACTATAATTAAATGCAAATGATTTTAATTCTCATTCGTATTATGTATAGTGCGCTTTAATTACACTTTACAGGATAAGGACAAAGCCTGGTTTTTATGAAAACACTCAATCGCACACTCATTGCCAACGCAATAATACTCAGCTTAAGCCCAGTAGCCATGGCTAATTCCAACAGCACCATGTTTGATGAAGTGGTAGTGTCGGCAACCCGTACTGAGCAAAACCTTAAAGATGTTTCATCTAGCGTAAGTTCTGTTAGCTCAGAGCAACTAGAGAAGCAAATGGCTAACGATTTAAACGACGTAGTACGTTATGAGCCAGGCGTTACCACAACAGGCCAAGGTAGATACGGCACTAGCGGGTTTAACATTCGGGGCCTTGATGGTAGCCGTATCAAACTGATGGTTGACGGTATTGAGCAACCAACAGCCTACAACCCAGGCGGCGACGTAATGAACAAGGGACCAAACTCCTATGAGATTGATACCTTAAGTGCTGTAGAAATTAACAAAGGCCCGGCCTCTAGTTTGTATGGTAGTGACGCCTTAGGTGGTGCGGTACTACTACGCACTAAAAATCCTGAAGATGTGTTAGACGAAGGCGATGCTAATCACGTAGCGATAAAGGCTGGCTATAACAGCTCGAACGAAGCTTACAAAACAACCCTAGAACTGGCCAAGCGTTACCAAAACTGGGAAGGCTTAGCTATTTATACGTATCGTGATGGCAGCGAAACCCAAGCCCACTCTTCTGGTGCGGACATCAATGGCCGAGATCGTGGTCAAGCCGATCCTTATGACTTTGACTCGCATAACTTGCTATTAAAAGCCAATTACCAGCTAAATGAAGCGCATACATTTGGTGTAGTTGCCGAGTTGTTCCAGCGCCAATCTAAAGGGCAAATACTGAGCAATGAAGGCTACACCATTGCACCTGGCTTTACCTATACCAATGCTAACAGTGAAGACGAAGATAGCCGCAGCCGCGTAGGATTAAATCATACCTGGACAGCCAATAATCTCGCCTTTGATGACGTGTTTTGGCAGCTAAGTCATCAACAAAGCAAGTCTGAGCACAATAACTACGACACCACCGGTTTTTACGGCAGCCGCAACCGCGAGCGTAATGGCGAAGACAGCAGTCTGCAGTTTGATGCACAATTTAATAAATTACTCGAATTTGCTCACGGTAGCCATGAGCTAAGCTATGGTTTAAGTGCCATTAATAGTGACTTTGAGCTAGATTACCGCACCCACTACTTTGATACCGGAACGGTTGACCCAGGAGCCCCAGAGGTGCCAGCAGCAGATTCAGAAAAGCGCGGCATATTTATTCAAGATCATATGTACTTGCTAGATGAGCGCTTAGTAGTAACCGCAGGTCTGCGTTATGACGACTACCAAGCTACTCCAGATGCAAGCAGCGGCTTTGAGCAACATAACAGTGATGCACTTACCAAACGTATAGGCGCGGTTTACCATTGGAACCAGCAGTTCAGTACCTTTGCGCAATACAGTGAAGGTTTTAGAGCCCCTACCCTACAAGAGCTTTATTACGCATTTGATAACAGCGGTCATGGTTACGCCACGTTATCTAACCCCAACCTTAAGCCAGAAGAGAGCCAAAGTTACGAGTTAGGTTTACGGGCAAATACTGATGCGTCTAGTATGGAACTGGTGGGTTTCTTTAACGACTACACTAACTTTATTCAATCGGTAACCGATTACAGCGATCCAAGCTACCCAGCTGGTATCACCATCAACGAAAATATTGGCGAAGCTGAGATTTACGGAGTGGAGTTTAAAGGTCACTATTGGTTAGACGATGCCTTTGGCGCGCCTAAAGGCACCTATAGCCGCTTAAGCGTGGCTTACGCACAAGGTAAAAACAAAGAAGACGGCAGCTCGCTTGATTCAGTCGCACCGCTCACTGCGGTATGGGGATTAGGTTACGATCACAGTGACGATCTTTGGGGAAGCACCTTAAACCTTACCATGGTAGCCGCCAAAAAAGACGGTGATTGGACGGCAGAAGATAATGCCCACGCACCTGGTTACGCGTTACTTGATTTAACGGCTTATTATCAGCCAGTAAATGACTTAGTGCTGCGCGCGGGTTTGTTTAACGCTCTCGACCAAAAGTACTGGAGTTACACCGATTTAGATGGCAAAGACTCTGACTATCAAGGTTTAGACCGTTACACCCAACCCGGCAGAAACTGGGGAGTAGATGTAGCCTACAAATTCTAGGCAACACAAACTAAAAAAGGCTAGCCATTAGGCTAGCCTTTTTGTTTAGCTTTTAGCGCTTAAGCTTGGGTATCAGCGACTGCATTCAACACATCTTCTAACTGCTGATCTTCCATATTCAAAAAAGCTAATAAACCGTCATAACTCTCTTGCCAGGCTTCTTCTTCACTGTTCACACCTAACTTACGGTAAGCCACAATACGGGCAATTTTTAGAATTGCTAACATCAATAAAGACGATTTAGTCAGCTCTTGCGAACCAAATAAACCATCACTATCATGCTGATAATAAATCGCCTCTATCATTACCTTAGGTAAGCTCCATTGCTGGGCAATTAGAGCAGCAACAGTGGCATGGGTAGTCCCATATCTAATTCGCTCTTGTTCCGCCAGTTTCCCCCACCCCATCTCATTAGCTTCCGCTAGCATTCTTTCGTATTCAGGAAAAGACTGAAGCAATGCGGGCACGCCCGCTTGATGGAACAACCCTAACATGTAGGCGTTATCTTTGGCTGATTCAAACCCCAGTTCTTCTGCTGTAGCAGCTGCGCAACTGGCTAACAGATTGGCCTCTAACCAAAATGCATCCAACACCTTAGATGCCGGCATCGCTCCCTTTAAGGCCACAGCCTTAACAATAGGAAACACACGATTAATCCCTAAGGTCATCACCGCTTGGTGAATCGATTTAATCTCGTTTAGGCGACGAAAAGCCGCAGAGTTAACAATTTGTAATACTGCACCAGAGATCCCTACATCACTGGCAATGGCTTCGGCAATTACCGATACATCTGGCTCAGCTTTTTTGGTCTCTTGAGTGATAGTTAATAACACTTGAGGGCGCGGTGGAATGGTTAAATCCGCCAAAATTGCTTTTTCGGCCGCCGTTATAGTTAAGGACATATCACCTCCTGTAAAATTATTCGGCACAGAATAGATAATTTACCCAGCAATATCAAAAAGATATACAAGAGTTTTTATTCTAAATCAGTTTTTACAGCTCGCTAACAACTGTTTAAGCGCTGCACTCCCCAAATCCTCGGTGACTTGAATATTTCGATCAGGGATCCCTTCAGGGTCTGGATGAAGTTTAGTTAACCTACTGATAGTTTTCTCACGAATTAGGTGCAAAGTGGCATACGGCGAGCGGTTAGTATAGTTACTGGGCTCATTTGCTGGTTCACCTGCAAAGCAATAATCAGGATGAAAACTCGCTAGTTGATATACCCCATCATAACCCTGCTTGCTAACGAGCTGTTCTGCCCAGTTGAGCATATCCAAATAGTCATGAAAGTCTTGCAGCGCTGGTACAATAAACATGGTGGTTTCAATGTCTGCTTGCTCATCAAGCAGTTGGCATTCTGCAATCAATTGCTGCAGCAGGTTTTCAACATCATCACTGCCATTAACTGCATACCGGATACTTCCCCGCTCTAATTCACGCTTAGCAAAAGGGCAAATGTTGTACTCAACCACAAAACTTTTGACCCACTGTTTAGTATGCTGCTGATAGTGCTCGTCGCTTAACTGAGCGGTGCTGGGTGAGTCTGTCATCTAGTTTCCTGTAGAATCATTGAGTCTTGCAATATCAAAGTATTGACGATCTTAATCTGTGACGGCTGCAGCTGTAAACCTATCTGGCAACTAAATAGTTTTCAGCCCATCACTAATGGCTATCGCCTCCCTGTAAAAGTTTAATATTTCAATCAAGTTACATAAATCATAATTGTATTATAAATACAGTGTTTGCGTTAGCCATTTATGAGGCACAGATTGATTTCACATTAATTTTATAGAGGGGATTAGATAATGCAGTTTTCTAAACTCTGTGTTTCTTCTGCGTTAATTGCCATGTTAAGTAGCTGTGGAGGAGGCAGTGATTCACGTTCACAAGTCGTTCAATTAGACTCATTTCAAATCTCCAGCTACGACTTCGTAAAAAAGTGATTCAGATCTGTCTTCGATAGAAATAAAGGCCCAATACGATAGCGCAGTAGAAGGCGTGGTGAACAAAACCATTTACCATGGTCCCATATTTGGCGGGTCGTTGCTATCACCCATAAATGTTATAGCTAATCCAAATAGCAGCTATACGGTAGATATGAGCTTAATTGATAGCAATAGCCAAATAGTGCTAGCCTCCGACACTATCATTGCTTCAGATGCTGCAAAAAACTAGTGTTTGCCTTTGGCAATACCAGCAAAAACCTTTACCAATTTTCTTCAGAAAACGCGCCAGAAAAAGACTACACAACAGAAAAAGTACCGGTGTACGTTGTTAATGCGCGAGATATGGAGCAGGTGGAAAGCTACAACATCTTAGTTGATGGCTCACTTGAAGCCAACAATGTGCCAGTGCGCAAACTATCCTCAAAACTTCTATTATCGCCTTCGCAGCAATCAATCATGCTGAGCTTAACACGCAACGCCATTGAGCTTGATCGCTGCGAGCTAGGTCCAGATTCGGATGGCGACGGCACCACAAACTGTGGCAGACACCGAGTGGCCAGTAACGTTTCTACCTGAGGGGAAATACCAACTCAATAACTTAGACATATTGAACCAATAAACTAAGAACAACCAGGGTAATTAAGCATAGCTAGCAGGGAGTTTTCTCGACCGCTAACGCTCTCTAAATAGGGTGAGCAACTGCATAAGCCACTAACCAGTCGGCGAGCATACTCACTCGTTTGGAACGAAAACGAGCAGGAGGAAACACCATCCACAATGGCTGGCTAAGCTCTTGCCAATCCTGCAGCACCGCTTCTAAACTCCCCTCAGCTAAGGCCTCACGCAAATACATCTCGTGAGTACGAATAAGGCCTAAACCTTGTAAAGCCGCTTGTTTAAGCACATGACCATTAGGGCATGAAAAAGGCCCGCTCACCGTAGTCACTAGCTTTTGTTCCCCTTGCACAAAGGGCCACTGAGAAACCGTGCCACACACGCACTGATGCTGCTTGAGTTCATCTGGATGCTTGGGCTTGCCATAACGCTCAAAATAGCTTGGACTGGCCACCACATAGGTATTCAGCTGGCTTAGTATTCGCACCTGTAAATTGGAATCCGGCAGCACCCCCATTCTAAACACGATATCAAAAGGGGAAGACAGCAAATCTTCCCGTTGTGAAGACAAGTCCAGCTCTATATCCATGTTCGGGTGTTCTTGGCGAAACGCCATTAAAGCAGGCGCCAACCACTGCTCGGCAAATATTCCCCCTAAAGAATTAATCACAACTTTACCTTGCAAGTGATGCTGTAACTGCTGAGCAGCTAACGCGCCATCCTCTAACAACTCTAAACCTTGCCGACAGCTTTGATAGTAGCGTTCGCCGGCTTCGGTTAAACGTAGTTTACGGGTAGAGCGATATAAGAGCTGTACACCTAAGCGTGTTTCTAAATCACTCACTCGCTGACTAATACTAGCCTTAGAGCTGACTAATTTTTCAGCCGCAGCGGTAAAGCTTCCCTCTTCCACTACCGTGACAAAATCGAGTACGCCGCTAAACATATTAATCCAATTTTCTGAACAATTAATTTCAATAATAGTGAATTATCAAACTAAATAAAATACGTACACTATTCCAACGCTCTTTATTCAAATGGAATACCACTATGCAAAACAGACTATTAGGCAAAAGCGGCTTAGCGCTCACCGAGATAGGATTAGGGTGTTGGCAGTTAGGCGGCGATTTTGGCCCGATTAGCGAGGCAGACTCGTTGGCGATTTTAGACCAAGCCTACCAAAGTGGTGTGCGCTTTTACGATACCGCCGATGTATATGGTGCTGGCTTAAGTGAGCAAGTACTTGGGAAGTTCTACCAACAGCATAACGATATTTGCATTGCGACCAAGGTAGGCCGCGATGCCAGTTTATTTCCAGGCAAATATACTAAGCAAGGATTACAACAGGGCATAGAATCAAGCTTACAACGGCTAGGTGGCGATTCAATTGACTTGATTCAACTACACTGTATTCCTTACCCAGTAATGCAAGATGGTGAAGTATTTACTTGGCTACAAGATTTTAAACAACAAGGCTTAATCCAACATTACGGTGCCAGTGTCGAGTCGATGGATGAAGCAAAGCTGTGCTTGAACGATCCTCAGCTTACCAGCTTGCAACTGATCATTAATATCTTTAGGCAAGATGCACTAAGCGAAGTGCTTAATCTAGCCGAACAGAAGAATGTCGGAGTTATTGCGCGTTTACCTTATGCCAGCGGCTTGTTAAGCGGTGCGGTTACCGCACAACGAACTTTTGCCGACAGTGACCACCGTAATTACAACCAAAATGGTGCTGCCTTTCATGTAGGTGAAACCTTTGCAGGCCTACCGCTTGAAAAAGCCCTCAGCTTGCTAGAACAACTTACTGCTCTGTTGCCAGACAACCGCTCTATGGCCGAGTGCACCATTCGCTGGTTGCTCGACCAACCTCAAATTACCAGTGTTATAACTGGGGCCAGTAAACCACAACAGATTAATCAAAATGTTACATACGCTCAGCAAGCACCGCTAAGTAACGAGCTACACACACGTTTAGCTAACTTTTACCAACAGCACGTTAGCCCTTGGGTGCGTGGTAATCGATAACATTAGTTCACTGAGTAAAAGGAAGCGACGATGGAAATGCGACAGTTAGGACCACGGCAAGTCAGCCCAATGGGCTTAGGATGCTGGGCAATTGGCGGGCCGTTTTATGATCTCGACAACAAACCCTGCGGCTGGGGCGAAGTAGACGACAAAGTATCAATAAGAGCTATTCATGCAGGTATTGATGCGGGAATAAACTTTTTTGATACCGCTGCCGTTTACGGTGCAGGACATAGCGAGCAGGTATTAGGCCAAGCCTTAGAAGGTAAGCGCGAAAAGATAGTGTTAGCCACAAAATTCGGCGTTGACTTTGACAGCGCAAGCAAGTCAATCACTGGCAGTTTTCATGATCAACCAAGCATTATCAAGCACTGTGAAGCCAGCTTAAAACGGCTCAATACTGACTACATCGATGTCTATCAATTACACCTCAATGATTTGCCTTTAAACCATGTAGATGAGGTGCTACTTAGCCTAGAAAAACTGGTAGAAACGGGGAAGATTCGTCGCTATGGCTGGAGCACTGATCACCTAGACCGTGCTGAAGCGTTTAGCCAAGGTAAGCACTGCGCCGCCATACAGTTCCAAAACAACGTACTAGACCAAAACACGAGGCTTACTCACTTCTGTTTTGAGCATAAATTGGCGGCAATTAACCGTGGTCCCTTAGCTATGGGTCTTTTATCTGGAAAATATCATAGGCAAGCTATCTTAGATCCTAAGGATATTCGTAACATCAATCCGGAATGGCTTAAGTACTTCAACAATGGCAAAGCTTCTCCCGCGCTTTTAAGCAAACTTGAGGGCATACAATCTATTCTCACAAGCAATGGAAGAACGCTTATTCAAGGCGCGCTCGCATGGATATGGGGTTCTTCAAGTAACACTCTCCCCATACCTGGATTTAGAACAGTCGAACAAGTTGTTAGCAACGCAGAAGCGATTGAACATGGAGCTCTAAGCACCGCTCAAATGCGGGAAATTAAGCAACTACTCAACTAAAATAGAGCTAAACACCTAAATTTTAAGAAAAAATTAATATTCATCTATCGGTCATATTTCTGTAAATAACTACTGCTAAACATATTTAAACAATGAATATAGGAAGCGGCAGGATGCGAGCCCAGTTACAGTTGGAGTTTAACGATCTAATTAGACAACAAAGCATTAATACCGCTTTCCAAACAATTTGGGATCATAACAACAACCAAGCCTTAGGTTATGAAGCCCTGTCGCGCGGGCCAACAAATAGCTACTTTCACTCGCCTTTAGCGCTCTTTGAGTTTGCTCGTCAATCGAGTCAACAACATGAGCTGGAACTTCTCTGCGCTCAACTCGCTAGCCAACGCTTCGATAAGCAGAATATACAGGGTCATTTATTCATAAACTTTTCGCCCGATACTTTACTGTATATTTACCAACAGAAAGGCGCTCTCTATTTTAAGCAACTCATCCCAACCAATGGTCAGTTAGTCATTGAGCTCACCGAGCACCTTCCCATTTGTGTAGATGAAGCTCTTCTGGAATGCGTATCAGATTTACGTAAACTGACGATTTCATTTGCTTTAGACGATTTTGGCGCAGGTTACGCAGGCATAAAGACTTGGTTACAACTCAGCCCCGAATATCTAAAGCTCGATTGTTTTTTTTGCGAACAGTTGCTTGAGAATGGCAAAGTCGGTACAGCGATTACAGCGATGGTTAACCTAGCCGAACAAATTGGCAGCCAAGTCATTGTAGAGTGCATTGAAAATGCCGAACAATACCAGCAGTTAATAAACTTAGATATCCCCTACTTACAAGGCTTTCATATTGCCCGCCCTACCTCTAAGCCAAAGCAACGTGAAACAGCACCTGCCACCCCGATTAACAGCGAACCCTATACAGCACTTTCCTTAGCAACTATAGCTAGCACTGTTGTGCCAGAACTGTCCTCAAAAGAACTGCTAAAAACAATGCTAGAAGACAAGTCTATTCACTCACTGCCGGTGGTAAATAAGCATCAACAAGTCTTAGGTTTACTTAAGCGTGAAGAGCTACTGTCTAGGTATTCAGGGCCTTACGGACACTCACTCAATCAGCGGAAGACCGTGGCCGATCTTATGGATACCAAACCTCTTATTGTTGATGTTAATACTAATTTGAGCGAGATCGGTCGTAAACTTAGTCAGCATACTGTTAGCGGTTTAGATGCCTCTTTCATTGTGACCCAAGATAATCACTATTACGGTATAGGTTTAGCCGTAGATGTGATGCGCAAGTTATCAGACTACAAACTACAACTTGCACGCTATGCAAACCCACTGACAGCTTTACCCGGTAATGTCCCCTTACAACGTAGTCTAAATAACTTAATCGCCGCTAATCAAAGCTTTGATCTTGCCTACTTTGACCTCAATAACTTCAAACCATTTAATGATATTTGTGGTTATGAACGAGGCGATCGCATGATCAAACTTGTCGCTGAGTTATTAAGATTACACCTATGCCGGCATGCACATTTTATTGGGCACCTCGGTGGCGATGACTTTATAGTGATTTTTACCCGACAAGGCTGGCAACCATCGGTACTGCAATTGCTCAATCAGTTTGATTCTCGGCGAGAACCGCTTTATCGCCAAAAAGACTTAGACGCTGGCGGAATTGTCGCTAAAGACCGCGATGGCCAGCAGCGTTTTTTTCACTTAACCGGTTTAGCTGTAGGAGTCACCCGCTGGACAAGCGCAACTCAACTCAGTATCCAAGAGTTAAGTGAACGCGCCAGCCTTGCTAAGAAGCAAGCCAAAAAAAACCATTGGTCTACCTTGTATGTTCAAGAGAGTGATGAGCGGGAAAGGGTAGAATAAAGCTCTTTTAAAAACGCAGAGTAAATTGCCTCGAGCGATAAATCGCAGACAATAAAAAAGCCCGCTCATTGAGCGGGCTTAGTAATAAGAGCCTGGCGGTGGAACAGGGGTGCAGCATAGCTGCTTCCGCTTCGGCCGAAAAAAGCACGCTTTTTCCTGACGGCCTTCGCCCTACTTGAAAGTAGCCCACTTTTTTTGTCCAATAAAAAACCCCACTGTCTTGCGACAATGGGGTCATCTAATAAGAGCCTGGCAGTGACCTACTTTCACATGGGGAAACCCCACACTATCATCGGCGCAGTTGCGTTTCACTTCTGAGTTCGGCATGGGTTCAGGTGGGTCCACAACGCTATTGCCACCAGGCAAAAACTTGTTGTCTTTA
>NZ_BJEQ01000002.1 GCF_005405585.1 Agarivorans sp. Toyoura001
CTAAAGAGACTTGTAAAAGAATCGATAGCGATATACAACACGATGAGACCGCACCTGAGTTTAAATATGGAAACGCCCAATCAGGTGCATAATAGAAAAGGCCAGCTACTGGAGCTGGCCTAAAAACTGTCAACCTATTTTAGGACGGGTCATCTTAGATAGCGCTTAATAGGTTTTATAAGGTAAAAACTTACCCGATAACACGACGTTTACTCGGTCACCATTGGGATTTTCTTCACGCTTAATATCCATAGAAAAATCAATCGCGCTCATAATGCCATCGCCAAACTCTTCGTGAATAAGTTCTTTAATGGTGCTGCCATACACATTGACCACTTCGTACCAACGATAGATAAGCGGATCGGTTGGCACCGCAGTAGGCAGTGAGCCTTTATAAGGCGCTATTTGTAACCAAGCGATAGCTTCATCAGTTAGCTCGAACATATCGCCGACAGTCTCAGCCTGCGCTTTATCAAAAGTCATTTGCCCTAAACAAGCGGCAGTAGTCCACTCTTTAGACAAGCCAATAGCGGCCGCGACTTCACTCCACTTAATGCCTTTTCTTACCTTGGTTGCCACAATTAGCTGAGTGACGTCTTCTCTACTAGTAATCATTTGCGTTTCCTTCCCTTTTCAGTAAATGAAGTCTATTTTCACGACGCGCTAACGGCTTAACAAGTAAACCACTAGCGCAGCCAGAATGGCTGATATGCCCTGCCATACGGCCACTGGATTTCGCTCCACTAGCGGCGCGCGAGTTTTGTTTAAAAAAGCGTTATTGGGCTGGCGTAAATCACACAAAAACTCGGTAATTTGCTCATACCTCTTAAGGCGATTCACCTGCAACGCTTTTTCTAAAGCATCATCAATCCAAACGGGTATTTCACTGTCTGTGTCGAGTACCGACTGATAAACCAAGCGCCTTTGCGCGGCCTGGCTTTTTGCGCCCGCCACTTTGGTGCCGTACGGGTAGCGCCCACACAGCATGAAATAGGTAATAACGGCTAATGAAAACAGCTCGGCACGCGTGCTACCGCACTCACCCAAAAACAGCTCTGGTGCCGAATAAAGTGCAGTGCCGAGTAAATGCTGTTGAGTTAAATCATGGGTTTGCTCGGCTAAACCTGCCGCCCACACCGAGCCAAAGTCGATAATTTTTATGGTGCCGGTGTTATCTATCATGATGTTGTCGGGTTTAAGATCTTGGTGCAGCATATCCATGCGGTGAAAAGTGCGTAGCCCTTTAGCAATTTGCTCAACTATTTCTCTCACCCTGCTTAACTCAGGCTTTGGGTTGTCGGTTATCCACTGCGCTAGAGTTTGCCCTTCAACATACTCAAATACGGTATACAGGTAATTACGCTCCCGCGGGTCGAGATTGGCTTTTAGTACATAGGCGCTATTAATGCGGCGAGCTATCCATTCCTCAGTGAGAAAGCGCTCTAAGTATTCAGGGTCATCGCGTAAATCTATTGAGGGGGCTTTTAGTATTACCTGTTGCCCCGATTGTTCGTCTAAGGCTAAGTAAACATGGCTGCGGCTGCTGGCGTGAAGTTGGCGAACAATGGTGTAGCCATCAAACTGCATTCGCGCTTCTAACATGGGCGGAAAGGGCAGCCTATCTACTTGCTGCTTTAAGTGCTGAGCACTAGCCTTTGCCAATTGGTCAACGCGAATAATCTGTAAGCTTAAATTATCGTCGCTGCCTGCTTCATAAGCTAACTCTACTATCTTGTTGGCTGCGGCTTCTAATTCATTGGGATACTGTTCAATAGTGCTGTTGACTAGAGCTGCATCAATAAACTCATAAACCCCATCGGTGGCTAATAAAAAGATGTCACCTGGTTCTACGCGCAAGCTTTGGTAGTCAAATTCACAATATTCATCTATGCCTAAAGCTCGACTTAGGTAGCTTTTATTTTCATTCACCCATAGGCGGTGATCTTTAGTGAGTTGCTCTAAACCGTTTTGATTTAAACGGTAAACGCGGGTATCACCCACGTGAAAAATGTGTGCGGTATTGCCTTTTATGACTAAGGCACTAAAAGTACAAACGTAACCCTTGTCTTTGTCGTAATGGTAAGGGCTTTGCTGTGACTGGGAATACAGCCAAGCATTGGTGGCGTCTAATACTTTTTCGGCTGAGTGCTGAACCGACCAAACTTCAGATGTGCAGTAGTAATCGTCAAGAAAGCTTTTCACTGCGGTTTCGCTGGCCACTTGGCTCACTTCGCTGCTGCTAATGCCGTCGGCCATCACAGCAGCAAAACCTTTGTGGTTTAACTGCGAGCCTCGCGGAGTGGATACACCGTAACAGTCTTGATTAATGGCCTTGCGGCCTTTATCAGAACATTGACCAATGGAAACACTCAGCTGGCTCGTCATATAGTATCAGTGATTAAGCGTTAGCCGAAGCGGTTTTACTTGGTGCTTCTACAGCAGATTTAGCCACTTTACGCTTAGGTGCTGTTCTTACGTGTGTGGTGTAAAGAGTTAGACCAGTAAAGGCCAAACCACCCACTAAGTTACCTAATGCCGTTGGAATTTCATTCCATAGAAAGTAATCCATTACAGAGAAGTCACCACCCATAATTAAACCAAATGGGAATAAAAACATGTTCACTACTGAGTGTTCAAAACCCATGTAGAAGAACAAGAATATTGGCATCCACATAGCGATAACTTTACCGCTAACATTGGTAGAAATCATCGCGCCTACTACACCCATTGATACCATCCAGTTACACAACATGCCGCGAACAAAAATAGTAAACCAACCTGCCACACCGTGTTCTGCATAACCTACGGTACGCGCTTCACCAATGGCTGCTGCTTTAGCACCCACCGCACCAGCTTCGATGTTAAAGCCGTAAGTGAAAATGAAGGCCATCATCACCGCAACGGTTAAGGCTCCACCAAAGTTTCCTAAAAACACTAAGCCCCAGTTACGCAACAAGCCAGGTACATCTACGCCGGGCCGTTTATCTAACAGCGCCAACGGCACTAAAACAAACACTCCAGTTAATAAGTCAAAACCCATCAAATAAAGCATACAGAAACCCACAGGGAACAAGATGGCTCCAATTAAAAAGTTTCCGGTATTTACAGCAATGGTAATAGCAAAAATAGCGGCTAGGGCCAAAATGGCACCGGCCATAAATGCACGAATTACCGTATCGCGGGTAGACATGAATACTTTAGATTCACCCGCATCCACCATTTTTGTAACAAACTCTGAAGGAGCTAGATATGACATAATATTTCCCTATATTGCTTAGTAGTAAATTGAATCCTACGGCTTGGAGCAGTGTTATCGGCGGTAACTACCGCAGCGTACCTTTCACAAGTAGAGCTCTAGGCTCTTTGTCAACTTGCTGCTTGGGTCTGTCCTTGACCATCAATAGGGAAATAGCAATTGTTGCGCCAAACGACACACAAAAACACACAAAAACACACAAAGCCTTAACAAATAGGCAACCCAGCGCTATTTATCATTAATATTTAGCATGCTCTTTAACTGAGCCTCTTAAGGATTTGCACTGTATTAGTCTATAAATGCACCATTGCATAGCGCTTACAGTTATATGCATCAATTAAGGGCAACGACAAAGTGCCTAAGTAAAAAGGTAAATCCACCTTGCCTTAACGTTTTGTTATGAAACTACTGCGTTTTTTTGCAATGAGATAAATCACGCATCAAATCTCCCGGCCTTGCGATACAGTAAAGATTGGAAGAGGTATAAAGTGAGTAATAGGAAGTAGTATGAAGCCCGAGCAACGGCACAGCATTATGGAAAAAGCCGTAAAGGCCTTACAAGCTGGCAAGTATAGCCAAGCTATTTCTACCGTAAATAAAATTAACAAGCTTAAATCTCAACAAGACTATAAAAGCCTTGAGCTAGAAGCTTATGCGCTATTTCATATGCAAAAGTTAGAAAAATCACTAGAGAGTTACCAGCAACTGCTAGGGTTTTGCCAAGACAATGAACAGCGTAACAGCACCTATCGCAATATCGCTAAAACACAAAAAACACTGGGCTTAACTCGAGTTGCTATCAGCTCTTTTGAACAGTGTTTTTCACTAGATAACAGTATCAATAATGCGCCAATCGCGGCTCAGTTAGGTGAATGCTACCTAGATGAAGACTGCTATGGCGAACTCGACAAATTGACGGCGCTGATGCAAAGCTGGCCAGGGTATTACGCCCCCGCCCAAGCCCTATTGATTTCAGCTGCGAAAAAACAAGGTAACAAACAGCTTGCTCTAGAAAGAATTAACGCTTTTCTAGCGCATTCAAGCTTTATAGAAGAGTGGCAGCTGGAGTTTGCTATAGACACCTTGATGTTTATACGAGAACACCAGAGTGCAATTAAAATACTTAAACAAGCCGAAATAGACTTTGTTAACAAGCCTTGGATTCGTTACTACCAAGCAGAAGTAAAAGCGCGCCAAGGAGAACACGAGAGTGTAACGCTATTACTGAGTGATGAGCTTATAGAGCGCTTAGATTTTATGCGCCAAAAGGCCGCTTATAAGCTTCGAGCGGAAGCATTTGATAAACAACAGCGTTACTCCGACGCCTTTATTGATTTCACCGCTATGGCTAATTTGAATCACCAACGGGCTCAGGCGTCTAGTCATACAGACAATGTAGCCAGCTTACAAAAACTCGATTTGTCATTTCTACATAATGTAAAAAACATTCACACGAAAGAGCATCAACCAGTGTTTATGATGGGCTTTAATCGCTCTGGCACCACCTTATTAGAGAACATACTCGATACCCAAGAACAGGTTATTGCACTTAGCGAAACCCGCTCACTGTTTAACGTTACCGAAGCCTTTAGCTACAAACTTAACAAACGCTATCCGCAAGACTTACCTAAATTAAACGAGCAAGACTTAAACATATTGCACCAAGAGTACTTTGATTACTTTACGCATAACGGGATTCAGCTAAAAGATAACAGTGTCGTCGTCGATAAGTTTCCTTTATACACCATAGACTTGCCCTTAATACTAAGCTTATTCCCTAAAGCAAAAATCATCTTTTGCTTACGCCACCCAGCTGATACTTGTTTGAGTAACTTCCAGCAAAACTCAGCAAACAACCAACAACAAGCTAAATTGAACCGCTTGGAAGACTGCTTTAAACGCTACCAACAAGTCTTCACTCTATTTCAGCGCTACCAAACAGAATTAGATTTAAACATTCATTTTGTACGGTATGAGGACTTAGTCAGCGATCTTGAAAAAGAAGCGAAGAAGGTATTTGAGTTTTTAGAGATTGATGCCAACAACGATTATCTAAATTTTAATCAACATGCTAAACAAAAAGTGGTGATGTCTGCTTCCAGCAACCAAGTGGTTAAACCTATTTACACCGAGTCATGTTACAAATGGCGCAACTACCAAGAGTTTATAACCCCACACCTTGCTATGGTTAAGCCCTTTATCAAAGCCTTTGGCTACAGCGACTAATAACTTACCTGATGGTGGATAAGCGAGAGTGCCCACTCTCACTTATCCGTAACTCACAAGCTGCAATGCAGTTAGCTTTAATCAAAAGGCCGATAAACAAAGTTCGCTTTAATAATGCCGTGATCAGTAGCACCCAACGACTCGTAGTGTTCATCGTTTAAATGGTCGTTAATCACCTCTAAGCCTTTAAAGGCCCAAACCCTATCTCGGCTTCTGTCATAGAACTGCTCACTCACTAAAATGTGGTCTAAAGACTCTAAATGGTTATTGTGAATATGGGTGTAATACACGTCGCGCCTGCTACGATATTGCTGCATCACTCCCGCAGAATATAAAGCGTTATCCGCCCCTCCTCTGGCATCGCCATCTAACAAAAAGCGCGGCTGCTCGGTAAGAATGTTTAAAGTATTACTGCCTTGACCATCATTAAAATCACCCAATACAATCACAGGCGTATCAGTGTGCTTCATTTGTTCGGTGAGTATCATTCGCAATGCCACTGCCTCAGCGGTGCGGCGCAACGTGGAAATAGCATAACCCAGAGCATTTGCATGTACCTTATGTTGCGCTGGGTCGTACCAATCTTCTCGGCCGATCCAAGTGGGACGTTTTGATTTAAAATGACATACATAAACATGCACATTTTCTTCATCGGCATGAGGCTTGATTTGAAAATGTAAAATAGGTCGAGAGAAACTATCGATATCTAAGTCTAACGCGCCAGTTTGCGCGTCGTCACCTTGGCTAGCAAGCTTGAAACTACCGGGGAAATTTTTGATCCACTCAGGCTGCCCTACCATCAGCTCACTACGTACCGCAGCTGCACAAGCAATTTTACCTTGGTGGCCACTTGGCACTAACAATTGGTATTGATTGTCTAAGCCTGCGAGTTCAAACACATCTTGCAAGGCTTGCTCGTGCCAGAGCTCTTGAAAGCCCCACACATCGGCTTGTACTGCATTTAGTTGACTAACCAACCACTTTACTTTTTGATCGTATTCATTGGGTAGCCACCCATCTCGATTACGATACATAGGCAAATTGGGTCGATTAAGATTGAGGGTGTTTGCTGTCGCAATCGAGAGTTTTACCGCCATAACTTGCTCCGCTTAATTATTGGTCACTCATTAAGCAAGTATGGTTCAAATTGACTATTTTATTATTGTAAATTTATGACTAGTCATCGCCCAGTTTATTTCAATGTAATCCAGTGGTGTTCGCTCAAGTTACAGCATGCATATTAAAATGAGCGACCAACATACGCCTACTTAGGCAGGTGCGCTTTAATGATGTGGTAAAGCTCTGGTCTATGTTCAGCAATCTCTGCCGGACTTAGGCCTTCTAGTGAATGCGGATACTTTAACCATTGTGTTGTTTCATGCAAAAAGTAATCAGGCTCCCGGCTAGTTTTGTTTCGCTCTGGCTTGAAATACGGCACAGCGACACGAATATCACTGGGCGTATTTAGTCTGGCTAAGCGGCTTAATTCATTAATTATCGCTTCAATAGAACGGCCAGTATCAAATACGTCATCAACAATCAGCAATCTGTCGTGTTGCTGCACATGTTTAACTAAGTAATTCAGCCCAAATACTTGTACTTGCTTGGCTTGCTGGTCAATGCCTGCGGCATAGGAGGCGGTGCGTATTGCAATGTTGTCAGTATCTATTCCGTGATAAGCCAAAAACTCCTGTACCGCAATACCAATAGGTGCGCCACCACGCCAAACAGCTATGATAAACGTAGGTTTAAAGCCGCTTACCAATACCTTTTCTGCGAGGCGAAATGAGTCTTCTAACAACTCCTGCCCAGTGATATAACGTTTATCACTCATTGATCCCCCCCTTAGCATTGCCGAGCTCTTCATAATAGATATAGTATAAAATTAACACTGTAGAAGCCTTTAACTCAAGGATGTTGTTTATGCCAATGAGCCAGCCTACCGCACAACTTAAAAAGCACTATTTAGATGAAGATGCGCTTATTCAAGACTCGTTTCGTTTAGCGGTAAATATTTTTGAAAGCGGCTTTCGCCCTAGCTTTATTGTTGGGCTATGGCGTGGTGGCAGTGCAGTGGGTATTTATGTGCAAGAGTGTTTACAAACCTTAGGCGTGAAAACCGACCATATCTCACTGCGTACCTCCTACCAAGGACAAGCTAACTATCATCAAATACTCGAAGCACCAGAATCGATTCGAGTACACGGCATTCAATATCTATTAGAAAACCTAAATGTCGATGACAGCCTGCTAATTGTTGATGACGTATTTAGTAGCGGTCACAACATTGAAGCAGTGTTAACTCGCTTACAAAGCAAGCTAAAACGCAATATGCCTAGCCAAGTAAAAATAGCCACACTATGGCAGAGACCGGCGTTTAATCAAACTCAGCTAGAACCTGATTATTGCCTTCACCAAACCGAAGATTGGTTAGTATTCCCCTATGAGTTAACTGGATTAAGTTATGAAGAAATACAGCAACATAAGAGCTTTGTGGCGCCGTTGGTCACACCACCATCACAAGGCTAATTTCACTTAAAAGATGAAATTAGAAAAGCTTGTAACAATACAAGCCTTTTACAGTTTCGAATATAAAAAGCCTTAGTTTCTATCGAGCATGTCGTAGTTTTCAGGTACATCAAAATTACTGTTATGCGCCAGCTTATTCTCTACCGTTTTCACTTCGTAGATATAACGTATACGAGCATCTCTCATCCACTCATCAACTTTTTCGTCAATCATGTCATCAGCGGCATTTTTAACGATATTCCCCAACAAATTAGTTGCAGCGTCTTCTAAGCCACCAGAAAAGTCGATGCTAGTATCGCGCTTCTCTTTCTTTTTGTTATCAGCACATGCTTGCATGTTCTGAAACCATTCCAGCTTTATCGACAAAGGATAACCTTTAATTTTTGCCAGTTCTTGCTGAAACGCGTTTAAGCCTAGGTGATCAGCTTGTTCAGTATCACCAGTAAATGCACTGATCGTTTTAAACCCTTCTCGCCCTAGAAGACGTACTAGAGGGTTATTCTCGCCAACCGAATCCAAGTATTTATTAGTTGCAATTTCATGCACACGCCATGCTTCTTTCATTTCAGCATTAGGATCAGCGGTCCAGAATACAAACTGAAGTAAGTTTAGATCTTTTTTGCCTTTCTCATCAGTGAATTCAGTTGACCATTTTACCTTATACTCTTCACTTGCTTGGCCACCAATTTGACGTTTATGACCTGTAGACAATACTTCAAACTCATTTTTGGTAAGCTCGACTTTACAACCTAAGTCTTCGTAGCTTTCATACTCTTCTGAACCTTCATCTGATTCAAGCATATCGGCATAGCCACTTACGCAGCCTGATAAAGCACATTCTTGGTATGTTTTATTTTTATGGTCCAGTTGCCATAGCAAATTTTTGTCCATACGAAAAATACCGCTAGCATCAATACTCGCCCACTTCATATAAAAGCTATCAGGCTTCAATCTGTCATGAATAGTTCGCATATTTTCACGAGTATATACAACTTGTTCACCTTGAGCATCTGGCACATACAGACCATTTAGGACAACTTTTGCCGTGACAACAGCGGTTTGCTCTTTAGGCGTTTCATCTACCGGAGTGGATGCGCATGCACCTAACAATAATGCGCTAGACAGCAAGGTTAACTTAGGGTTTATTGAATAACAGCGTTTCACAATGAATCCTTTCACCAAAAAACAAACGAGTCTATCAATAAAGCACCGCCATAGATACAAACAAAACTATAAATAACAACGGTAAGCCACTGTTTTTGATAAGTAGTTTCACCTTAATGAGCCTTCAGAACTTTCAGCCTAACTAATACTGCTGATTGGCTTTGCGGTAATTCCCCTGATAATCAAAAATATGATGCTCAACTTGCCAGTAGTGCTTTTGTTTTTTGGCAATCACAAAGTCTGGGGCAACAATTTGTTGGATAGTTTTTTCAGCTTGTTTGGCGTTAGTGACTTCAACGTTATTTCCTTCAACTCTGCGAGCGAACACAGTATTAAATTGCTGCTTAGCTTTTGAATAAGCAAAGTTAAAATGTTCACTAAGCTCAGCGCCATCTTCATCGTGGTAGATGAGCTTTAGTTTGTCACCCTCACAACTTGCCGACATACCACTGCACCTCAGTACTTTTCGATCTTTTAGCTGCAAGGCATCTTTCAGTTGGTTGTCAGGGTCAATTAACTGATAACCACAACTATGGCATTGCCGAGCCGCAATATCATTCTCAGCGTTACATTGTTGGCACTGCTTATATTTATAGCGGTAACTGCATTGCACTTGCTTGGTTTGGTCATTTGGGTCTTCAACCAAACCTTGGCACCGACGACCATAATGTTCGAGAATGTCACCGTCTTTATCGGTGATTCCCCAAAACATGTTGGCAAATTCACATTGCGGGCAACTCACTTGTACTAAAGTGCTATTGGGGTTGGGTTTAGTTTCGCCAATTTCTGGTTGGTATAGGTCGTAATTACTACCCGCGTAGTCAACAATTAAGCAATCGGTTTTCCCCTCATACAGTCGTAGTCCACGGCCAGCAATTTGTTGATATAAACTGACCGAGGCAGTGCGTCGTAATATCGCAATTAAATCCACATGGGGAGCGTCAAAGCCAGTAGTTAATACTGATACATTCACCAAAAATTTAAGCTGTTGGCGCTTAAACTGTTCAATTAGCGAGTCACGCTGTTGGTTAGGCGTTTCAGCCGTCACTACTGCTGTTTGGTCATCTGGTAAGTAGTGAGCTATCTCTTGAGCGTGCTTTACCGTTGCTGCAAACACCATCACGCCTTTACGGTCTTCTGCTAGCTGAACTAACTGCTTACATATGGCCTGAGTCACTCGTGGGCAGCCCGCTAAAAATTGGTCTAGCTGCGCCTCACTGTACTGAGTCGGCAACTCATCAAACTGATAACGCGCAGCAGGGGCATCTACCAGCAAAGGCTGAGTAAGATGGCCTTTACAAATCAGGTGGCGTAAAGGCAGTTCGTAAATACATTTTTTAAACCAAGCATCTTCTTTACCTCGCGCATAACCGTGGTAATGCTGCTGATAAATCCAACCCTTATCTAAGCGATAAGGCGTGGCGGTTAAACCGAGTACTTTTAGCTGAGGGTTTTGCTGCTTTAGGTGATTAATAATCACCTGATATTGGCTATCACTATCATCATTTACGCGGTGGCATTCGTCAATTACTACCAAAGAATAGAAGCCCGAAAACTGGTCAAGATTACGGCTGAGCGATTGCACGCTAGCAAAGGTGACTGAATATTGGTTTTGTTTAAGCCCTAAGCCTGCAGCAAATACGCCTGACTCAAAACCATAGGTAGTAAATTTACTTTGGTTTTGCTCCACTAACTCTTTTACATGGGCTAATACCAAAATGGGGTATTTAGCTAAACGCGCTAGTTCAGCAATGACTATGCTTTTACCGGCCCCTGTGGGTAATACAACTACTGCAGCGTCATCACTTTGTCGAAAGTGTGCCAATACGGAATCAACCGAAGCTTGCTGGTAATCTCGCAGCTGTAACATGTTTATCCAATAAAATAGTAACTCTAATAGCTACATATATTATCTCATAGGATTGATGTTACAACGCGAGTTCCTATCGATAACAGTGTTAACTATTTATTTTTCTTTTAGTTTGCTGCATAAAATTCCAAACGCAGTTTGGAATTAACTTAAAAAGCCACCCCTTAAACCATAGCTTTCTATTGGATAGCACACTGTGGGCTTTAAGATAAGTTTCACCCGCTAATTGATAAAAACCCGAAAATACATAAGAACTTGCATACCTAGTATGTAACGTCTGAGTTATCAGTGACCAATCTGCTGACTTGTTATACCTATCTGCCAAAGCCTCTATTTTATCAAGGCAAACTAACTCAGCAGCATGCATTTTTTTATCGTTCAGAGAGTAATTATCACCATGAAACACGTGAATAGCTAAAGGCTCAGCCACAAACTCAAACTTCGCGACTAACGCAACTTTTAACCAAAGATGCCAATCATCAACCCCCATAAGAGCTCTATCAGGATCAAAGCCCCCTATTTTGGAGAGTGCTTCTCTTCGCACCACAGCTGTACAGCACGTAAGCATATTTTCTTGAACTAAACTGTCGAAAACCCAACCTTTTTTATTCCTAGAAAAATCAGGATTCACCGTCTTATTTAAATCGGTGTAATGAGCAAAAGAACCACAATAAACTAATCCTATTTGAGGCTCAGCAAACAATGGCACTTGCTTCTCTAATTTCTCAGTCAACCACAAATCATCTTGATCGCAGAAAGCAATAAGTTCACCTGAAGAATTCTTAATACCTACATTCCGAGCTGCAGCGACTCCCCCGTTAGCACAGTGCAGAGCTATTACTCTTGGGTCACTATCTGCCATAAGATTGATTAGCTCTTTAGATTCATCTATCGAGCCATCATTGATTAATACCAATTCAAGGTTTTCATATGACTGAGATAGAATAGCATCGACGGTTTTATTTAAATAAGTTGCACCGTTGTAGACTGGCACAATTACGGAGACTAGCGGCTTAGACACAGTTACATCCTTTTACAACCAAGTTTAGTTTGTCAATCAGTGTTAGAGGTAAGTGAGTATCTTGAGAAAGAGCACGATATCATCTGACTGGGAATAACACTTAGCTTCCTGCTAATCATACAGGTTATTTAATTTAGTGATTACTGTCTAATTTTTTATCCACTTATTGGCAATAAACCAGATATTTATTAGAAATATTAGACACTCTACTTTTGACAATTTCATTGTTCTGAAACCAAATATTCTGTCTTAGTGCTTCTTTATAGATGCTGCATTATAAAAAGGCGACCGAAGTCGCCTTAAATATTTATGGATTACTTATGGAAGCACTTCACACGTAGGTGCTTCAAAGTTGCCACTGTAGCCACCTTGCATACCAAACGAAGTACTCGCATTCGGACCTAAGTTACCGTTATATACTTCATTTACAGCAGTAAGTCCTAAGCCATCACTAGCTGCTTGATACTTAGCGTTCCAACCGTTTACCAAACTAATCGGTTGAGGGAAGCTTAAATGAACCTTCCACCCGCTTACATCTTCGCCACCAGCATTAGTCACTTTAATATTGCCTAATACAAAGCCGCTATTCCACACGTTAGCTTCACCTACGGTACAAGTAAGCTCAGACTCGCCGCCAACTGGAGGTTGTTCACCCGCTTTAACGGTTAAGGCTAAAACAGCTTCAGCAGACAACTCTGCCGCTTGCTCATCTGTAGCAATAACCAGTACCACTACTTCACCTTCACTCTCAGGCATAGTGATACTTACATTGCCGCTACCTACTCGGCTCGTCACTAAAGCGCCATCAAGGTAAACATTTGCGCCATAAGCGTTGGCTAAGTCTAAGCGAACTTGTACGTCGCTAGCTGGGCTAACTTCACTGCCATTTGCAGGCGAACTGATCGCCACTGCAGGAACAATAGGCGCCGCTACATTCACGGTTACTTTTGCTTCAGTGGAGTTTGCACCTTGGTTATCGGTAGCGAAATAAGTGAAGCTATCAACACCAAACGAACCAGTATTAGGTACATAGTCCGCTACGCTGCCATTTAAGCTAACAATACCGTTAGCTGGCTGACTCGCGATAGTGAAACTAGTGACTTGACCGTCGGAATCTGTTGCGGTTAATTCAATAGATACAGGCGTATCAGAAGCCGTGTTTACACTTTGATTTTGCGCCACAGGTGCACAGTTAATGCCTGTATCTGCGCCACATGCCGCACTTGGCTCAGTTCCCCACACTAACTCGCCGTTATCGTATAATGCGATTTTACCCGCAAGCTTGTAGGCATTGTTGTAGTTATCCCACGACGGGTCGTTAGCATTATCCCAATCGGGGTTGTTGGTATTGGTTGGTAATGATAAACGGAACTGCACTTCCTTTTTAGAGGCCGATTGACCACCAGGGTAAATATCTATGCCATCAAAACTAATTTCTGCGTAATAGATGTTATCCGCTTCGTCACCCCAAGCATGTAAACCACTAAAACCGGAACCTTGGCTGTAAGCGGTTGATAACTTTACATCATTTAGCGAGTAACCCGCCTCAAACACTTCACTCAAATCAACCCAGTAACGATAGCTTAGTTGATCAGTTACGCGAGATGGCCAAGCCGTATGGTTATGTACTCTAGTCGCTAACTCAATATGGCGTGTACCTTGCGAGTTGATTTTAGCTTCTACAAATAACTCGGTATCACGTTGCTCTTTAGCCGGGAAACTAGCCTCGGCAATAGGATCTCCGCCATGGTCGAGCCACAAGCGCGCTAACGCCGAAGTAAAGCCTGCGTTGTAGTCGGTAGCCACTTCGTTTTTAACGTAATCGCCGCGATCATCGACCCAAGAATCATCTAACCCAGGGCCGCCCACCAATGCGCCTACCAATAAGTGGCGGTTTTCTACAGGGTCACCCGAATTATCATTCCATGTTCCGTGAGCGGTGCGGTGATGAGGCTTAGTTGGGTGGTAATCACCGTAGCCAATTTGGTAAGAAATATTTAACGGATTATCTCCCAAAATATAATCTAACTGGCCTTTAGCAAAGTTATAGTAAATTTCAGCCTTAGCATCTTTATCGGTATTTTCTCTTAAGTAATCTGAGTACACCAAGGCTAAGAACGAGGTATTAGAACTGTAACGGGCTGCGCCCCATGTATCTAAAAAGGCTAAACCACCGGGCGTATAACGAATTTTTTCACCGTTGTAACCTACCGTCCAGTAATCAAGCCAACGCTCTGCGTCAGCTTGGTAGCTAGCCTCACCGGTAAGGCTAGCCATTAATACATAAGCGCCGTAAGACTTATCATCCCAGGCTTGGCCCCACTTGTAAGAGCGTGTATCCGTTTGCGGTTCAGTGCCTAAAGAGCCATATTCCGTTTTAGCTTTATTCAAATAGCTAGCGTCTTCAGTGGCGCGGTACAACCAAATGGCACCCCACACTAACTCATCTTGATAACCACTCCATGAGTTATAAAACGCTTTGGCATCGGTAATGGCGTCTGAATATTTACCACGGTATTTATCGGCAAATGAATATAGCTCTTTGGCGTGCTCAAGTAGCATTGCTGCATAACTTGGGTCGCTGTCTTTAAACACCATAGAAATAGCGGCTAATGCTGCAGCAGTTTCACCAGCCAAATCAGAGCCTGGGTTAGCGGAATCAACCTTGTAAGAAGGGCGCTCCATTTGCATTACTTCAGCCGATCCCCACCAAGCGTGGTCTACCGAGCCTTTACCTACTTGGCCATAAAGCTCGTTTGGTGCGGTGTGAGCGCTAACAAAGTAGTCTGCCACAAAACGCAGGTTATTTTTGATGTGAGTTAGTTGGTTGGTTTGCTCGTAAGCTTGCGGATAATCTACTACGCCCCACGCTAACATGGTGGCGGTGGCTGCCATTGGGAAGCCAAATTTAACGTGGTCGCCGGCATCATACCAGCCGCCAGTTAAATCAACATTGTTGTCAGCGCCGTCTTGTAATGCCGAGTCACCTCGCCACTCATTTCGGTTCCAACTAGGAATTACGCCCGATTGTTGGGCTTCGTAAAAATAAATAGATTTTTGTAAGGCTTCGCCATAATTTGCGGCTTGCGCCGACATTGCACTGGTAATTACTGCGGTCGCGAGTAAAGTTTTCCTTAACATCTTTGCTGTCTCATCATTTAGTCAAAAGTATTAAGCCTCCTTCTGCCATTCTATGTAGCGGTAAGAAGTACTGCTGTTTACAGAAACAGACACTCTTTACAAAAGATCCCAACCGCGTTGTGCAAGTCCACGTTGGTAACTTTCAAGTCTTTGCTTCCTGCGATGGCCGCTATAAATAACACATCCACCAGTAAACGAGCGCAAGCTTACCTTAGTTCTGATAAAACTGTTTATTAATAAGTGACAATTTTACCAAAAAGGACTTAACCTTTGATATACATAACAAAAATGGAATTATTTACTAAAGTAAACATTACCAATCGGCACTAACAGAGAAATAATCTAAATCGAAGTAGCAGATTGCCACAAAAACAAAAAGCCCTTAATAAAGTGTATTAAGGGCTTTACAGTTAAGCGCGTTCTTAGCGCGATGACTTATTTATAAATTAGCGCATAGTACATGTAGGTGCGCCAAAGTTACCTGAATGCCCCCCTTGCAGACCAAAAGACAGACTGCTACCTGGGGCAATGTCGGTATTATAAGCTTCATTGCTCACTTCAATACTCTGGGCTGTCGCAGTAAATACGCCCCCCCAACCGCCCACTAAGCTAACCGCACTAGGAAAATCAAGTACTGCCGTCCAACCAGAGATGGTTTCGGTACCCGTATTGCTAACCGTAATGCTGTTAATCACAAAACCACTGCCCCATGAATCTGCAGGCCCAACCGTACAACTTAAGTTAGCTGCTGCCGGCTCAACAACATTAAGCGCCACACTGTCTGAAACACTCAGGTTTTGGCCTTGTTCGTCTTGCGCTGTCACTTTCAAGGTGTAGGCGCCAACTACACTAGGCGCTGTTAGTTCGGCACTGGTGCCAGTAAACGACAGCACTTGTCCCGCTAAGTTGGTTTCAAAACCTGCGGCATCTTTAAGGTTCACGCTTACCGCAAAGGTACTAGCAGCTTCTATACGGCTATTGGCATTTGGCGAGCTTACGCTAATTTCAGGCTGCAACGGTACTTCGTTTAACGCACTGAGCGCAATACTATCGCTCACCGCCATTTCACTACCGGCACTATTTACTGCCACGAGAGAAACGGTAAAGTCACCTTCAGCGCTTGGCGCGGTTAAGTTCACGCCACCTGAAACCGGCCCGGTTTTCACAAAACTACCATCTAGATAAACGTTCACCGATGCCGCTTTGTTCACCGAATAACTTACGCTAAAACTTGAACCAGTTAGCACGATGCTATTTGCGGCAGGTGAGCTAATACTTACCGACGGATTCAAACCTTGGTAGTAATCATTCAGGCTAATACCGGTAGCACTGTTAGCGCCCCCTAATGCCACTTCGTGATCCAAGCTAATAAATTTACCTGCATCATTGGCCCAAAGAGATGGTAGAAATAAGGCGTATTTCTCTTCATCCCAAGTCGTCCAGTCGTGACCGAGTAAGCCACCTGTATCACCCGAGTTAGGATTAATACACCAGAAGGTGTGGTGTAGTTGGTGTTCGATAATCAAGTCACGAATCGCCACCATCCAGGCCTCATTGGGTCCGCCATCCATAAAGCCGCCCCACTCGCCAATCAATAGCGGAGATATGCCTTCTTCATGAATAAACATCCAGTTATCTTTCCACACATCTTGATACAAGGTGTCTTTATTAAAGCCTGGGTAAAACCAATCTTGAGCAAATACTAATGGGCCATAATCATGCGGTGAGTACATAAACTGCTGCTGGCGCGCCCCTAAATCGATAGGGAATTCGCGCACGCCGCGCAAGTTTCCGCCCCACCAGTTAAAGTGAAAATCGTCTTTGCCTTTGCTTTCCCAGTTTTTACCCTCTACCGGATAGGCTTCAATCCCTTCACACATCACCAACATATTGGGGTTAATATCTAACACGCGGTTAGACACCACCTCACAAGCATGTTTCCAGTTGTTCTCGTCGGTTGAGTTATCCCATTTAGCAAACTCACCAGCAGCGCTTTGTTTAGGGTTGCCATGTGGTTCATTTTCTAAATCAAATGCGATAATAGTGTCATCGTTTTTGTAACGCTCAGTCACCCACTCCCAAGTAGAGAAGAAGTCTTCTGAGGTAATGTCGCCTTTGTACCAAAGTGGCGCGATGTGCCCCATGTTATCCGCTTCAGCGCCGTGCACATCTAGTAGGATTTTCATGCCACTGGCCTTGGCGGCAGCGATCATTGCATCAAATACTTCTAAGGAAGTGGCCGAGGCTAAATCAGGATTAGCCGAAGCATTCACTTGAATCGCCACAAACTGGCCATTTTTCCATTCTTTTAGCAGTTCGGTTGAAATCGGCACTCGCAGTAGGTTCACCCCACGCGAGGCGATATCTTGAATAGTATTTTCCAAATTCACCGACCACAAACCATGTAATACCCGCTCGGTAGTATTAAAGCCAAACCAATTTGCGCCGGTTAGCCACACGGTATTGCCTTGCATATCTTTAATTTGGTTACCTTCAACATGTAACCAATCATCTCCCGGTAAGGGAGCGGCCATTAAACTAGTGCTTACCAGCGAAGCAGCGGTAAACCCTAAACATTTAGCGAGAAAGCTTTTTTTAGTATTCATCATAATTCTCCGTACATATTCCCTATGAAAAAAGCGGCCGAAGCCGCTTTAAATGGAGTTAAGTATTAAGGTAAAACCACACAAGTTGGTGCTACAAAGTTGCCTGAATGCTCGCCTTGTAAGCCAAACGAAGCACTAGCACTCGGCGCTAGTTGCCCGTTATGAACCACATTGCTAGCACTAATACCTAAGCCATCACTGGCGAGATTTAGCTCTGCATTCCAGCCATTGGCCAAAGATACTGCTTCGCTGAATGCTAGGTTAACTTTCCAACCGGTTACCGCTTCAGTCCCACCGTTCGTCACCGTGATAGCGTTGATAACAAAACCGGTAGACCATGAGTCAGCTTTACCAACTTCACAAGTAAGGTCTCCAACAGGAGTCACCGCACCTTGCTTAACCACCAAGCTTAAACTGGCTTCGGCACTTATTTCTGTACCTTGTTCATCAGTGGCAATCACCGCGATGGCAACCGTGCCTTCGGTATCCGGCATGGTTAAGGTCACTGCTCCGCTACCGACACGGCTAGTGGCAAGCGTGCCATCTAAGTACACATTGGCTCCATGAGCGTTTGCAACATCGAGCTGCAAGTTCACATCGCTTGATGGACTCACTTCAGTGCCATTGGTTGGCGAACTAATGGTTACTGCGGGAATGATCGGTGCTGCTACATCTACGGTTACCGTAGCCGCTTGCGATACTGCTGCTTGATCGTCACTGGCGGTAAAGCTAAAGCTGTCACTACCAAAGTAACCAGCGGTAGGCACGTAACTGGCAACATCACCGCTTAAGGTGACAGAGCCATGTGCTGGCTGGCTAGCAATGGCATAGCTGGCAATAGTGCCATCGCTATCAGTTGCGGCAAGAGTAATTGAAGCAGGGGTATCAAACGGTGTAGCCACTGTTTGACTTTGCGCGATTGGCGCACAATTTATACCGGTCGCTCCGCCACACTCAGCACTAGGTTCCGCTCCCCATACCAATAAACCTGCGTCGTACATGGCAATTTTAGGTGCAAGTTCATGCGCATTACTGTAGCTATCCCAAGAAGGGTCGTTAGCGTTATCCCAATCAGGATTGTTGGTATTGGTTGGCAATGCCAAACGGAACTGCACTTCTTTTTTCGAAGGAGACTGGCCGCCAGGGTAAATATCTACACCATCAAAACTAATCTCGGCGTAGTAAATGTTATCGCCTTCATTACCCCATGGGTGTAAACCACTAAAACCAGTACCTTGTGAATATGCCGTGCTTACTGTTACGTCATTTGCGGTATAACCTGCAGCAACAACTTCAGTTAAATCAACCCAGTAACGTAGGCTAAGCTTATCGGTAACACGTGATGGCCAAGCAGTATGGTTATGCACACGCGCACTAATTTCTATATGGCGCGGCCCTTCGGAGTTAACTTTGGCGTCTATGTAGAGTTCGGTATCGCGTACTTCTTTAGGCGGGAAATCCGCTTCAGCAATCGGTGCACCGCCATGATCTAACCACAAGCGGGCCAAGGCTGAAGTAAAGCCAGCGTTGTAATCGGTGGCCACTTCATTTTTGTAGTAATCACCGCGATCGTCTGCGTATGAATCATCTTTACCTGGCCCACCCACTAGCGCACCAATCAGTAAGTGACGATTCTCAACGGGATGGCTGGATAAACTGTCTGCCCAAGCACCATGTGCGGTACGGTGATGCGGCTTAGTCGGGTGGTAAGAACCATAGCCAATTTGGTAAGAAATGTTGAGTGGGTTATCCCCTAAAATGTAATCTAGCTGACTTTTCGCAAAATCGTAGTAAGTAGCAGCCTTGGTTGGTGCCAATGCATTCGCTTTAAGAAAATCAGAATAGATAAGCGCTAAGAATGAAGTATTAGAAGTGTAACGGGCTGCGCCCCATACATCTAAAAAGGCTAAGCCGCCTGGTGTGTAGGCAATTTTCTCGCCATTAAAGCCAGTGGTCCAGTAATCCAACCAGCGCTCGGCATCATCTTGATAGACTTGCTCACCAGTAAGTTTGGCCAACAATACATAAGAGCCATAAGATTTATCATCCCAAGCTTGGCCCCATTTGTAGGCACGGTACTCCGTTTGACCTTCGTTACCGAGGTTAGGGTATTCAAGCTTAGCTTTATCCAAATACGCAACATCATTAGTGGCGCGGTATAACCAAATTGCCCCCCACACTAACTCATCTTGATAGCCACTCCAGGAGTTGTAAAAGGCTTTAGCGTCGGTAATGGCATCTGAATATTTGCCGCGATAATTGTCAGCAAAACTATAAAGCTGCTTAGCGTGATCTAACAACGTGGCCGAATATACTGGGTCACTTTCTGCAAATACCATTGAAATGGCGGCCAGCGCTGCAGCGGTTTCACCGGCTAAATCTGAACCAGGATTGGCTGCATCAATTTTGTAAGAAGGACGCTCCATTTGCATCACTTCTGCAGATCCCCACCAAGCATGGTCGATGCTACCACCGCCCACTTGGCCATATAATTCATTAGGTGCGGTATGCGCTTTTAGAAAATAATCGGCCACAAAGCGCAGGTTATTTTTAATATGTTCAAGCTGATTAGTTTGAGAATAGGCTTCTGGATACTCAATAACCCCCCACGCCAACATGGTCGCAGTAGAGGCCATTGGGAAGCCAAATTTAACGTGGTCACCGGCGTCATACCAACCACCAGTGAGATCTACATTGTTATCGCTACCATCATTTAAGGCTGAATCGCCGCGCCATTCGGTACGGTTCCAATCAGGAATGACACCCGATTGCTGAGCTTCGTAAAAGTAGATGGATTTTTGCAAGGCTTCACCATAATTGGCCGCTTGCGCCGACATTGCACTCGTTACTATCGCCGTGGCGAGAAGTGTTTTCCTTAACATCATGTCTTGTCTCTCTTTGTTTGCAAAATTAGCTATTTTCTTCCTCGCCATCTTTGTAGCGGTAGAAAGTACACTGGCGTATTTACCAATTACAAACAGAGAACTTGACCATGCCATGCTAACTCGTGGCGGTTCTCATTAGGCCATACACCTTTTTGGTAAACCTTCTATTGAGGTTTGACTCATTTAAGAAACTAGCAAGCCCGTTTAAGTTCTCAAGGCGATTATTGACAAACTTGAAACCAATCAAGAAAAATATTTTAATGATGAAACTAACAGGAAACTTTGAGAGCGTTTTCATAAGAAAAACTGCTCAAGGTCGCTAATAGGATCTGCTAAGACCAGCGACCTTTTACCGATAAAATAGCTAATTGTGCTTGAAAGTGAGGCTTTCAAGCATAATCAAATCAGGCACTTAAAGCCTCGATAGAGGCTGTATCACGATACTTGAGGCGTTTATACACCAATACCGACACCATGGTGAGATTGGCGGCTAACACTAGAGAAGTAGTAACAGATAACAGTGGGTCACCCACTACAAACACCGTATAAGTCCATGCAAGTACGGCATTACACTGGAACATAATCCAGCTCATAAATGAGATATCTTTTGCCGGTCCTTTGATTCGCATTAAGCGGATAATCTGCGGGCTGAAAGACAAAATAGAAATAAGCCAACTGAAGGGATATAAAAATTGTATAAACTGTTCCAAGTAGTTCTCCGATAGCCAAAACGCGCCATCCGAGGCGAACAGTCATACCTTTAGTGCAGGCGAAAAAGTAAGCAAGTTAAAATCTGCGGCGATGATACACCAGC
Organism: Agarivorans sp. Toyoura001; assembly: GCF_005405585.1. Taxonomy (GTDB): domain Bacteria; phylum Pseudomonadota; class Gammaproteobacteria; order Enterobacterales; family Celerinatantimonadaceae; genus Agarivorans. The sequence continues at coordinate 21,513 of NZ_BJEQ01000002.1, forward strand.
CTTGTGTACCGGTCAAAACTTAAGCAGCTATTTTAAGGTGTTTTATGCTGATACATATCTTGATCGGCTAAAGCAAGTATGTTTTCTACTTCCATGGTTAAATCTACGTCAGCGTAACCAATGGTCACTGTGTACAAAGGCAGGTCTGATTCCGAATATTGGGCAAACTGCTCGGTAAAGCGAGTGGCTATCGCCTCAAAATCAGAATCTTGCTCAATCAAGACTAATGCAACAAACTCATCGCCGCCCATTCGGCCAATAACGTCGGAGCTGCGCACGCAATGGCGCATTGCTTTAGCCACATCAATTAACACATTGTCTCCAACTGCATGGCCATGGGTATCATTGATTTGCTTGAACTTATCAATATCTAAGTAAAATACACCTAAGCGTGACCCCATTCGTTTGGCCAAACGGATCCTTTGCTGAGCTAACGAGCTGAAACCTCTACGATTATTTAATTCTGTAAGAGGATCGGTTACTGCCAGCTTTTGCATTTGTAAGTACAATTCAAGCAAGGACAAGTCCGCTTCTAGGATATCTCTTAACTGCTCTATCAGCTCAAAGTAAGTATCGTCGTAATTGGTCTCACGGTAATCTAATACACAAAAGGTACCAAAGGCTTTCCCGTTAGGCCAAAACACTGGAACACCGAGATAAGACCGAAAGCCATCCTTATGCACTTCAGGGTTTGAGTCCCAACAGGGGTCTATCGTAGCGTTAGCTACATAAAGGCTTTGGCGAGTTTCAACTATTTTGCGGCAAAATATATTCGCTTCTGGCTCTACCACCATACCCGCGCTGTAGGGATTGCTTTGCTGCTCACTGGCAATAGCAACTTGGTAACCCGAAGAAGTATGTTGGACTAAAAAACCTGCTGGAGCGTCAAACAATTTAGCTAACAGGTTTACCGTGCGCTGCCACTTAGTAAGTGAAATGAGATCGTTGGGGCTATCCAGAATCCATTGTTCAGGATCAATTGCAGGTTTTAGTGGCATCTGCACCTCCATGCTAGACTTTATGTCTTCAAGCCTTACTCACAGCCATCATACAAATTCTAAGAAAGAAGTACTTGTAGCGCTCGTTATCAATTGCCGCCATCAAATGCATACTAAGATTTTAAGTGGCAACAATTATTTACTTAACCTCACCTCACTAACGTTAATCGGCTAACCCTATCGAGCAAAATAGATTTAGCTTTATAGCTCACTAATAGTTTAAAAATCTGCAGAAATCAGCTTAAACCTAAAGCTTAGACAAACTTAATGACCACCACCGCAACTCATGTTTTGCCACATATAAAGCTGCTCTGCAGTTAAACCGGATTTTTTAGTCGAATCGGAAGACTGCTGAATAGACGCCAGTAAATCGTCATCTGTAGCGCCGGCTTGTTCTATGTTTGTTGGTGCAGAACTAACGATAGGTTGATTAGAACAAGCGACTAAATAAACAGCCGCAAATAATACCGATATGGTTTTCATCACTCACACCCCAGAAATGCAACATAATGATAACAACTTAGTATTATTTACGTTAAATGTCACTCGCTAACTGAGTTAAAGCCCGCAGGATGAAGACGCGTATACAAACACGCCCCATACCGAATCGGCATCAAGCCAATACTCTACCGCTTAACAGTATCAAAAATTGGCACCTTGGCTACGTTATATCAATATGGAAACTACAAAGCTTTGCTAGCCTCTAGCTAACGTTCAAGAGGCGATTTATGAGTAAAACAGACATACATGCGGTGATACAAAGCTTTACCTGTATGGAAGAAGCGCTGCGCTATTTTGAGATTGATTTTGATAATGGCTTTATCGACGAATATCGAGAACTGCTCACTAAACGCTTTGGTGGTAACTTGATCATGAGCAAAGCCAATGATTGGTTCTCTGCGCGTCGCGCATTAAAAAATGCCTACTGCAAAACCCAACGAGAACGTTTAGACAAACACACTCGCTCGGCCTGCCGAGGTTGTACGTCTTGCGAGCGACGCTAAAAATAGTCCTAACTACTCTTTTTATTGCCCCACCCAAGAACCATTTACGCATTTATAGCTACCAATGGTCGCCCCTTCCGGGTAAACATTGCCGCCATGCACGCAATCGGCAATGCTTGGCAAACTAAGAGCAAGCCCAATAATAGCCACTAACATCGGTAATTTTTTCATTGCTCTGCTCCTAAAGCATGCTGCTCACTGTTGTCTGTTTGTGGTGTTAATGATGCGCTTACATGGATGCCATTTCGGCTTACCAAATCACCCTCACCATTAGGCGTAGTTGTACTTCGGCTGGCTTTATCCGCCGATGTAAAACTTCCATTTAGGCAAACTAAATTACCTAATTTCGCACCTTCATCGTAAATATCTCCCTGTAAGGTACAGTTAGCATTTACCGATACACTGAAAGGCAAAAGACAAATCAACCATTTGTTCATTTTTCGCACCATCGTTTAAGTTTTGCTTCCCACGCTTTTTTCCAACTGTGCTCTAGCGCTACCTTTTTAGCCTGCTCTCTATAATCTTTTCTGCGTTGTACTAAATCCGCTTTCGCCACAGAGTCGAGCACGAGTAAATGTTCTAAATCGACTAATCGCTTAAACTGTTCCGTATCCTTTTGGCTCATGTATTGCCGCAAATCATCATCGATCACCGAACCATAAAGCGTATTCGTTTTAAATAGCATTTCAGACAATTGACCTAACTCAACTTGCCTCTGCGCCTTTAACTCATTCACAGTTAAAGACTCAGCTTGTGAGTTAGATTTATTGATACGTAAACCGCTTAGATTAGAAAATATAAAACTTGATCGTGAAAAGGTATCAGCACGCTCGTCTTTAGTACCAGACAACTCAATAGATACATCTTTGAAGTTACCCCAATACGCTCGCGCGCCATGAAACAGACTTTGACTAAAGTTAACGTTTCGAAAATTCACGTAACTAGACTCTGGCATATCAAACGCCACTTTAGCCAAATAGCTGTTTTCCAGATTGACGCAATACAACGTGGTTGTTTGAAAAGTAATGTCTTTAAGCTCTACTCCACTTAAATCTTTACCCGCCAACGAAAGCGACTTTTTACTCACAAAGCTGCGTGTAGTGTCGAACAAATACGTTAGCTCGTTACTTGCTAAAAACTGAATAACTTGGGCAACCAAAGAAGGGTAATTTAAACTTTCAAACAGCAGTTGAGAGCGAGAGACTATAAAACGTTCTAAGCGCGCCTCATCAGTATTAGATAAAACAATGGCATCACTCACAGCCGATACAAAATAAGCAACATTCGCCACCTGCGCAGCACGCTTTTGTTCATCTAGTTGTCTAGTGAAATTGTCAGCTGAACTCTTAAGCGATACGTACGCTAAAACAACCGCAATGATAGTGGCAGCAGAACTCAATACACCATGGTGTGATGATACCCAATCCCATGCTTTCTTAAGCCAGATAATTAACATTGCACTGCCACGCTGTTGCCCACGCTAGTGATAAATCAATCTAATGACTTAATGCATAACGAGTACCTAAAATGACAAACATAATAAAATCAAGCTGTTCAATATTTAAGCAAAAGCGCTTGTGTGAAAAATGTAAAGAAAAGCGACATTTTTAAGCGAAATACAAGTGATTACGTTTTGTATCTCATTTATTAAAAACGCCTGAGATTGATTGTGATAAACCTCAATTGCCCAAAGTCGCTTGCTTGCAAAGCACTGTCATTTTCTCAATGCTACATTCGCAAGTAATAGGGAATTAAAAAATGATAACTAGAATAAGCAGCCTCGCGGCCACGTTATTAGTGCTGGGTATAGCCTGCGCAAAGGCCGATCAAGTCGATGCGCCTAGCATTACCATATGGACAGGTAAAAGCCATGCTCAAATGCAACAAATTGCGCAGGATTTCACCACCGATACAGGGGTAAGCGTTGAAGTAAAGCGCCCCGTTGATATAACCGGAAATTTTGAAATACAAGCCCGAAATGGCGAAGGTCCAGATGTTATTTTTTGGCCACATGACCGAATAGGTGATTGGGCTAAAGCAGGGTTGATCAGTGAATTAAAACCCAGTGAGTCACTAAAAGCTTCTGCGGTAGATTATGCTTGGGATGCCGTGAGCGTAGAAGGGAAAACCTACGGTTACCCAATTGGAATAGAAGCCATTAGCCTTATTTATAACAAGGCTTTAATTAGCCAAGTACCGACTTCTTTTGAAGAGATTTTTCAATTAGATCAACAGTTACAAGAGCAACACAAAGCCAAGGCCATTTTGTGGGACTACAACAATACCTATTACACTTGGCCGTTGTTAGCGGCCGACGGCGCTTACGTTTTCGCTAAACAAAACCAGCGTTATAACGTTAAAGATACTGGAGTAAACCACCCTAGCGCCATGTATGCCGCAAACTTGCTAAAACGGATGCTTGATGAGCAAGTGATGCCCCGCAACGCCGATTATTCAATTATGGATGTACAGTTTATTAAAGGCGAAGTGGCCATGGTGATAAATGGCCCGTGGTATTGGGATGAGCTTAACAGTGTAGGGATGGATTTTGGGGTTGCTCCACTCCCTAGCGTGAATGGCAAGCCGGCAAAAGCCTTTGTTGGCATTTGGAGCGCAGTGGTCAATAGCGCCACTAAACATCCAGCCCTAGTGGACGAGTTTTTAAACTATTACCTAATGACGGTAGAAAACCAACGTTTGCTATTCAGCAGTGGCGACATTGGCGCAATGGCTAACCTCGAACTAGAAAAAGAACTCGCAAACGACCCAAAAGTTCAAGCTGTATACGCAAGTGCAGCACAAGGTGAACCCATGCCAAACGCTGCCGCCATGGGCAAGTTTTGGGCTGCAATGGCGACCACACTAACTAACATCACCACCGGAAGGCAACCAGTAGAAAAAGCGCTTAATGCTGCCGCTAAGCGAATTACACGTTAATAACAAAAAAGCCGAAGAGTAACTTCGGCTTTTTATTTTCTTGATTTTACTCTAATAAGCAACCTTTACTCAGTAGAGGCTGAGCACTGAATTAGCTGCTCTAACCGCTCTTCATCTCCTGGATGGCTACTTATCCAAGAAGGAATATCTGCTTTGGCATACTCAAAAAGATGTTGGTAACCACTTAATAGGTGCTGCTCAGATAAACCCAGTTTTTGGCTCCATTGGCAGGCAAAGAGATCTGCGCTTGCTTCTGCTTCTCTGGAGTATCCCATACTTAGTCCTAACACAGCTGCGCTCACCAAGCCATCCACCAGCAAGCTACTGTCACCTACCAGCAAAACCACAGCGGTACTAACAAGTGCCGAACGCACTAGCCCTGCCATTACATCGTTATGTGCAACATGAGCGAGTTCGTGCAGTAATATGCCATTCAACTGTTCAGGTTGTTGCATCAATTCGACCAATTTATCGGTCACTATGATGGAACCATTCGCCAATGCAAAAGCGTTAGCTTGGTCGGACAGTTTGTAGAACAGCAATTGCGGGCTTGGGTGTAAGTCGTCAATACTACTAACCAACTGCTGGAAATTACCCTGAATAAGCTGCTGAGTTTCTGTGTCAATCTCGGTGGGTTCAAAGCCTACAGATTCGAGCTGCTCTAACGTTCGTTCTTCGAGCTCCACCGCAACCACATCGGGAATGTGTTTTGCTAACGACTGAGACAAGCGAGGCAAGCCTTGCTCTATGCTCACGTATACCACCATGGCACTGACCAAAATGGCCACAGCAATAACCAAAAAGTTTTTCTCAAAGCTTTTAAGCAGCGATGATTGGCCGTGCTTGTCTAACCAAGCATTTAATTCCAATGGCTGATCCGCAACAAAGCGATCACCGTTACTGAAACTAATAGCTCGCGGCTGGTTGCCTATCGCGGCTGAAATATCCAGTTCATCAAACCTAGCGCGGGTAGCCCCCTGTTCATCACTCAGTTCTAACCAGCCCTCGTCAGAGCAGTGCAAACGCGCTGCTCTAGACAAAGAGCCATTGGCTACAAATACTTTGCCCTTAAAGTTCATATGGTTTAAATAACACCCACCTCAATACTAAAGGCGTCGGCCACTTCATCAGAAATAGCCGTAGTACTATCACTCACTTGGTTTTGGTTAGCCACCGTGTCAATTTCGCCCATTACCGCAGTGGCATCGGCCATAAAATTAGCCATACGGACTTTAGCCAACGGAATAGCTAAACCAAGAGAAAAAACAGTGAGCAGCATATTGCTTAACATCACCCCTAAAAAGGCCATTGGTTTAACGTTTGAATCCATATATAGCTTGCTTTCTAAATCAGTTTGGCCGAATTGATAGTTTCTTATGCATGCTTGTAAATAAGCAGTAACAAACCAACCAAGTAAGAAAAAGCTCAAATATATAACGCCAATAACACCAAAGATTAATCCTTTAGCAGCAAAGTCTTGCAAGCCACCCTCACCTATATTGGCAAACATCATGGCTATTTGGCCTAGGTCAGTACTAAAGGCAACAAATGCAATCACAGCAAGTATTAGCATTAAGCCAATAAATCCGCCTAACCCCATAGCGGCTACTTTTAAGAATATTTTGAATACTGCGCGCGAGTCGATGTCGGCAGAAAACTGTAATTTACCCCAGCGGTAATTGTTTAGAATGTAAGTGCTCATTTGAGTAGCAATCATTGCATTTACATAGGTAATGCCTAAACCAAACAACACCACACTAATAATGCCGCCCAATACGCTAGAGATAAGTGTAAATACGTAACTTACGACAACTAAAATTAAGATAAAACTCAGCATGTAAACAAACGGCAATACTAAAAACGTTTTGTAAGCCTCACCGTAAGAGCCGGCAAAATCAAAGCGCACATTACGATAACGAGTGACTCTAGAGTCAAAGCGCAAGTTTTTCACCATTAATACCGGCATTAGGGCGACAAACGCCAAGCCCAGTATTGCGCTAGCGGCTTCGCTCACGGCCGGCAACGCTACCCAAGCAATGACACATACCAGTGCAATAACTCGACCAATAAGAATCTGTAAAGGCTTAGCCAAATACTCGAAGTTTTCTCCGGCTAGCTCGGTGTTGCCATAAAAATACTGTTTGTTACGAACCTTAGCCCAGGCGGAATATATGCCTAGAGTAAGAATGGTGAGAAGTACATTTACAATCCAAATACCAAAGAACTCTCCGGCTCTTCCATTAAAGCTAAAAGGATTATTTTGCGGTTTATAGTCTTCCATGTTAACGCTTCCTAATTTGTGCTAATTAATTGATATTACTAATGTGTTATTATTTTTTGGCTATAATAACCAAATAATTATTAGATTTGTTAGTAAAAGTTAAAATATTGCGTTAATTCAGGAAGAAAGTGATGCGATAGCGCTTTCAATCACGCTTTTAGAAATGATACAAACAAAAAGAATAACAATAGCAAAGTGCTAGCATCATTCTTTTTATAAATAAAATGTGTTTTGTTAATTAACACTTTCACTCATTAAGTGGGCCTAAAACAAATACTGCTGCATATTCACTTTAAAACTGTCGCCGTCATCAACCCCTGACTGCTCAACGATAAACGCCCCCAACTTATCTTTACTCACCCATATTTCAGTATTCGAGGTATTATTAGCTAACTCGAAACCATGGCTAACATATACTCGCTTAGCGGCACTTAAGGGTTTTTCACCTAAGTATTTAACCTGATACGAAATAATATCGAACTCATCTAAATCCAGTACTTTCAGGGTATGAGTATTTTTGTGGTCAATGGATGTAACTAAGTGATCCGCTAAACTGGCGGAATCAGTATCAAAATCAATTTGCTGAACAATCGCATCAGGTGCATCAGAAAAAGCACTTAATGCTAATGGGATCCCACTATCAGCCCCTTTTCGGTCAATAGACTTCGCTAGCTGTTTTACCCTAGCGGGGTTCTGCTCAGCCTTGTGCTCTACGGCATTAATGTGTAAACCTTGTTCAAGCTTATCACTACCAAAAATCAGGTATTGCGCCTCCTCATCGCTGACCTTATAGGCGAAGTGCTTTAGCTTTCCGCCTTCCAACATTACTTTACCGTTTCGTTGATACTGCTCGTTAAACCATAAAAAGCTAAAATCGAGATTCACTTGCTCTTGAATAGTCATCGCGGTTGGCTGCGAATCGTTAACCATTCGTGTAAGTTGATAACTACCAACCACATCCCCCTCCACTTCTATTTGGTAAATTACCGTTCTAGATTGATGCGCTGCTAAAGCAACGTTAGCCACAAACATGCTCGATAACGCCAACAGCACCACTACTCTTATGCTCATAGACACCGACATAGCAAACCTCCTTAAGCCTTAAGCCCTAAAACTCGTAAGCAACACCCACTAACACGCCCAAAGACTTACTCTCGTAAAACGAAATGTTACTACTGCCTTTCTCGTAAGACGCCATCACATACAGCGAGCTATTATCAAAATCAAAAGGGCGCATATAGCCATAAATGGCATTTATACCTACATCATCATCATCTTGAGTCTGACTAAAAATCGGGTTCCGCCCTTTATAATCGCGCTTGGCGTAATTCATAAACAAGCTGGTAAAGTGGCGCTCAGCAAATGAATAAGTGGTTTCCAGGCCAACACCATAGCCATCAAAGGCCATCGCATCACCGTCAGTATCTGCTTTGGTGTAGGTCAATTGTGGGGTAATCATTAACCCGCCTTCGTCATAAACCATGACCTCAGCCGCCAATCGGTGATACGAACCGTCACGCTGCATTAACTGTTGTTCAGCGGCATCTAAACCAAAGGCCACGCCACTGCGTTCGTTTTCAATATCCGCTTTAGCAAAGCCATAACGTAAAGTAACTGGCGTATCAAAAATATAGCGCCAAGCCATTCTAAAGCCGCTGCTATCGGCATCGGTTTTTTGACGTGCTGAGCCAGTTAAGTAAGGATCTTGCCAAGTTTCACTAAAACCGGGAATACGCGGAAAGTAGGCTAACTCAAGCTCTGAGTACTCACCCACCATTTGGGTTATGCCTAGCTCAATTTGGTCTTGACCTCGAACAATGTTTTCATCTTGTTGGCCTAAGAAAATCTGAGTTTTACGGTTGGCAAAAGTGTAATTAAGCTCACCTAATACGGCTGGGCCTACACCAGAGCTTTTATTCCCTGAGTTGTTTAAATCTGCGGTAGTGGCGTTGTCATCATCGGTATCAAACTGCGATTGCTGTTGGCCTACGGTAGCGCCTAATAGCAGTTCGAAGCCAAACCCTGCTTCATCATCAATGTAACCCGTCGCATTTGCATGGCTAACTGCGCCTAATAAAGTAGTAATAGCGGCAGCTATTGAAACGGCCTGTGGAGATTTTTTCATCCTGTTCCCTGTCCTATATAACGCTAGCGAAAGCGATTAGTGCTCATCGCTCAATCAGTTGTTGAGAAGATTGTAAAATGCGACAAATTCTCAATCAGTCAGTCTTTCGTCAGGGATAGTCAATCTTTCGCAGAATCCTTAACCAGAACGTGAGGTAAAATTTACAATTAAATGATATTTGTCGTATTTTTGTAAGAGGTAATTGCATCGTCTTAGGCGCTCTCTAAAATGAGCCAGCTAGGGGAGTTGTCTATGCAGGGAAACAAATTGAGCCAAGAACATAAAAGAATCGTATTAATCGAGGATGATTCACGTCAACAACAGTTGGTGGCAACATTTTTGCGTAGTGAAGGTTTTGAAGTTATTTCTAGTGAGCGTGGAGACCAAGCACCCGCGCTTATCGCTAAACATTCCCCAGATGCAGTATTGTTAGATTTAATGCTACCAGGTATGGATGGCATTCAAGTATGCCAAGTAGTGCGTGACTTTTATTCCGGCCCTATTCTTATGGTTACCGCCCAAGGCGACGATGTAACCGAAGTGTCGGCGTTGAATTTGGGCGTGGATGACTTTTTGAGTAAACCATTACGCCCGCATGTTTTGCTTGCGCGCTTACGCTCGGCGCTGCGGCGCAGTGACCGCACTTCAGCATTAGACAATCAGCACACTAATCAAACTGAACAGCCGCGCAATGCTCACCGAATTATTTGCCAAGACTTAGATGCAGACAAAACCCAACGCCGTATTTGGTTAGGCGAACAATTATTAGAGCTTACTGACGCAGAGTTTGATTTGCTTTACTTCTTAATGGACAACGCTGGCCATGTATTACCTCGCGACGTATTGTTTAAAGAAATGCGAGGGATTGACTACGATGGATTAGATCGCTCACTCGATATGCGTGTATCCACTATTCGTAAAAAGCTTAACGACAATACCCCGCCCTACCGCTACATTAAGTCGGTACGTGGTAAAGGCTATTTATTTGTTAAAGCCGCTTAGGTCAGCAACGCAACCATGATTACGCTATTTCTACGATTATTCCTGTCGTCGGTGTTTGCTATTGTGGCGGCCACTTTTATTTATGGAGTCATCATTGAAGAGCGTGTTCAACAAATTGAGCGAGACCAAATAGGCACAATAACCCTACCAATATATTACTTGTTAGAACGCGACTTATTACACGCCGAAAACCCAGATGTAGACGCAGTACTCACTCGCTACCAAGAAGAATTCCCCTTCTTTATTCGCATTTATCCCATCACTGAAATGGACGCCGAAAACCGGTTACATGTTATGCGGCATGGCCAACATATTGCCGTACACTCTAACTTTTTGGATGATGACGACATCACCCTTTTTTACCAATGGCCAAATCAACAAGTGTTGGAGCTAGATCTCGATGAAGAGTTTATTGACCACGGCGATTGGCTATTCTGGTATATGGTTGCTCTTATTGGAGGGTGTTTAGCCGCAACGGTAATGTGGTTCTCGTTCTCGATTACTCGCCATACCTACCGCCTTGCTAAGGTCACAAAATCTTTGGGTGAAGGTAACTTTGATGTAAGCGCAAACGAAAAAGCCCCTTCGCCAATCAACCACATGGCCCGCAGCCTAAATGCGATGGCCTATAAACTTAAAACGCTAATTCAAGAACAAGACGCCATGACAATGGCCGCCTCACACGAGCTAAAGACGCCAATAAACAACCTGCGTTTTGCGTTAGACATGACCCGTTCAATTACCGATATGCAAACCATGCATGAGCACATTCAAGAAATGGATGAAGATTTGGACAGCTTGGAAGATCTTACTCACGAGCTAATTACCTTTTCTCAGCTCACTAAGGCTACCGGTATTCATCCCGAATCACTCAATCCCTACCCGCTGCTTTACAATATGTGTGAACGTTTATCTAAACTAAGTCCTAACTTAAAACTACAAATCGAATGTCCAGTGGGTTTATCGCTAATGGCCGATGAAAAACTGCTGCGCCGCGCCTTAAATAACCTGATAGTGAATGCTCAAAAATATGCTGAAAAGCTGATCCTTATTCGCGCTTACTTATCCAATAAGTCAGTATTTTTTGAAGTGCATGATGACGGTATCGGTGTGCCAGAACAGTATCGCGAATCCATATTCTTACCTTTTGCTCGAGTAGACGACAGCCGCAGCAGGCAGAGTGGCGGTCACGGTTTAGGCTTATCTATTGTAGAGCGTATTGTGGCGAACCATGGCGGCAACGCACAGGTAAGCGATAGCCCAATTGGTGGTGCATTGTTCACCTTAGAGCTACCACTGTTTCAACATCAAGATGAAAAAAGCAAAACCAATAAATAACAGTTGAACACTTGGCCTAATTGCCACACAGCGGTATTATTGGCCCCTTGATGTAATCCTTAAAAAGAACCTGGCTTTTGAACCCTTCCTCCCCCGCTAATACTGTTATTGTTCTCGATTTCGAAACCACTGGCTTGTCACCGAACCAAGGTGACCGAGCGATAGAAATAGGGGCAGTACTCCTAGAAAATGGTCAAGCCACTCAGCGCTTTCAAGAATTAATGAATCCGGGGTTTAGGGTTAACTCGTTTATTGAAAACTACACTGGCATTAGTAACACCATGTTACGCGACGCCCCTCCTTGTGAAGAGGTGATGGAACGTTTCTATCAATTTGTGGGGTCTCATAACCTTGTGGCGCACAACGCCTCATTTGATCAACGTTTTTTAGAGGCCGAATTTGCCCAAATAGGCCGAAGGCTTCAAGGCCAATTTGCCTGCTCTATGTTGCTGTCACGCCGTATATTTCCCGACGCCCCCAACCATAAACTGGGGAGTTTAGTGGCTTACAACAATATTGATAACGACGGTGTATTTCACCGAGCGTTAGCCGATTCAGAGATGACGGCCAAGCTATGGAACTGTCTGCTAGAGCAACTCGCTAATCAATACCATCTAGACCAACCAAGCTTTAGCTTAATGCAACAGATAAGCAATAAGAGTAAAGCAAATGTCGCGAGCTTTTTACGTAAAATTGCGTAACAATGAGTGATATAAAATAAAAGCTATTGAATAGCTGATTTCCGGTGGTATGCCTCAAGATGATATGGCACAATCGCCGCCCTTTTTTCTCCGCCAACAGTGGGTACACCATGAAATTATTAGTCCGCAACCTAACTCGCACCATTACCGAAACCGAGTTATCAGCCTTATTTGAAGCCCACGGAGAAGTACAGAGTTGCGACTTAGTGATGGATCAAGAAAGTGGCAAATCAAAAGGTTTTGGCTTTGTTGAAATGGCCGACGATAGCGCCGCTCAAGCAGCGATTGACGCACTCAACGGCACTAAGCAAGCGGGTAACAAAATTCGCGTAAAAATGGCCGACGAAAAGCCGCAAGCGCCAGCTGAAGAGCAAATATGGCCAGAGCAAGAAGGCGAATAGTTTTGCACCGTTTTAGTAGCGACTAATCTCTACTCTTCGCTACTAAAACGAACTTGTCGTTTAAGGTTATTCAACTGAATACCTTTAACATTTAACTCTAGGTTAATTTGTTCTGTAATGTTTTTCAGCTCGCCCGCCCGTTCCGCACTCTTTAGTGCATCTTGGTGAACGTAAACACACTGCACTTCTAAACTATCGGGAAAGCGCTGATAGTTCACTTGATGACTAATCCAACTAAAGTCCGCGTTATCTAGCTTAGCCGCCTCGCACACCGTTGTTAAAGCCGCCACGATATCCTTATCGCGCTTTTTATCCATTTTTCGCATTAGTTCTCACATCTGTTGTCGCGATTTGATATTGCGCTATTTCCTTGTAACTGTTGATTAAGTTGTTCGGCACGCGCTTCCGGTGAGCCACTTAAGCCCCCCAATAAATGATACAAACACGGTACCACAAACAGCGTCACAAAAGTGGCTAGTAACATGCCACTAAATATTACAATACCAATCGCAAAGCGGGTTTCCGAACCGGCGCCAGTAGCAAGCAACATAGGCACTGCACCTAGCAAGGTGGTCATGGCCGTCATAATAATCGGCCGTAAGCGATTGGTAGACGCTTTAATAATGGCCTCTTTCACTGCCAAGCCTTGGTCGCGTAATTGATTGGCAAACTCTACAATTAGAATACCGTTTTTGGTTGCCATACCTATAAGCATTAATAAACCTAACTGGCTGTATATATTAAAAGTTTCACCAGTAATAAGGATGCCGAGCAATCCTCCTAGCAACCCCAGCGGTACGGTTAGCATGACAATGGCGGGGCTAATAAAGCTTTCAAACTGCGCTGTTAACACCAAATAACAAACCAATAAAGCCATGGCAAACAACAACCAGATTTCTCGCTGGTTATCGTAAAACTCTTTTGATTCTCCAGCGTAATCTACGGTATAGCCGCTGGGCAAAATTTCGCTAGAAGCCTGGTTCAAAAAGCTCAGTGCTTCGCCCAAGCTCACATCGTCACTTAAGTTAGCTTTAAGGTTTATCGACTTTTTCCGTTGGTAATGAAACAAGCCTCGAGCCGATGCCACATCATTCGCTTCCACCAAGGTGTCTAAAGACACTAAGGCGCCACTGGCACTGCGCAGATACACCTTGCTCAAATCACTGGGCGATTGGAACTGACTTTCATCGGCTTTTAAGTAAACGTCATACTCTTCACCAAACTCTTCGAATCGGGTCTGAGCTCGTCCTCCAAGCAGTACTTCTAAGGTGCTGGCAATATCGTCGATACTAATACCCAGCTCGCGGGCAGCTAAGCGATTTACCTGTAGCAGTATCTCCGGCGTAGTGGGATTGTAATCAAGCTGAACCCCGTGCATTAAGCCGCTATCATTGGCTTCTTTCTCTAGCATTTGAGCGTATTGATAAAGACTTTCATAATCATCGCCCTGCAATACAAATTGCACTGGTTCACCCATTCCACCGCCAAAGCCGGGTTGATAGGGGTAGACTTTTACGTCACTGACATCATGAGCAGCATCGCGGATCATCTCTACTACTTCAGCGGCATTTTGAGTTCGCTGGTTCCAATCTTTTAAACGAACAATGAAAAAGCCCTGGTGGTCGGCCCAACTGCCAAAAGCAGGGGCAGAATAATTAAGGGTGTCGATAGGGCCGTCTTGATCCATCATTGGCAATAAGCGCTGCTCAATTTGCGCCATGCTTTCTACCATGCGGTCGTAACTGGTCGCCTCCACGCCACCAACATAGACGTTAACAACCCCACGGTCTTCTTTAGGTGCAAAGGCCGGATTTTGCTGCTGATAAGCCCACACAAGCAAGGCCATACACGCCACAACAACCAGCACAGCGCTCACTTTAAAATGCACCACCTTTTCCAACAAAGCCGCATATCTGTTCTGCAGCGCAGTCATTGCTCGGCCTACCGAGCGATTGAGCCAGGTCACCTTAGTGGGATCTTTCTCAAATAGCTTACCCGCCATTACGGGTGCAAGAGTCAGCGCCACTAAAGAAGAGAAAATCACCGCAGCCGACAGCAATACCGCAAATTCGCTAAACAAGTCGCCAATTTTTCCCTGCATAAATACCAGCGGCAAAAACACCATGACCAATACAACGGTGGTAGCAATAACAGCAAAGTTTAGCTCTTTAGCACCACGAAACGCCGCAACCAAAGGCGGTGCGCCCGCGGCTCTATGGCGAATGATATTCTCCACCACCACAATCGCATCATCTACCACCAAACCAATGGCTAAAATGAGGGCCATCAGAGTCACTAAATTGATGCTGTAACCCAGCATATAAGCCACCGAGAAAGCAGCCACTAAAGATACTGGTACGGTTACCGCAGGAATAATGGTGGCGCTTAGTCGTCCCAAAAATAAATACAACACTGCCACCACTAACAAGGCACAAATCGCTAGGGTGGAATACACCTCGTTAATCGCCTGGCGGATAAAAATAGTGCTATCGTAATCAACACTTAACTCAGCGCCTTCATGCAAAAAACGCTGCAGAGAAGCCAGTTCTTTGTTAACCGTATCAGCTACTTCCAAAGGATTAGCTTTAGACATAGCAACAATGCCCAAGCCCATGCTGTCTACGCCGTTGCTTTTAAAGGTAGTGGTGTCTTTTTTAGCACCAATGTAGATGTGGGCAATGTCATCTAGGGTAACGCTGTCGCCATTTAGGTTAGCAATTTGTAGCTCAGCAAAATCGTCGGCTTGCTGATACATGCGCTCCATGCGCACCACGATATTTAGGCTGTCATTTCGAACATAACCGGCCGGCAACTGCAGGTTTTCTCGATTAAGCGCATCAATAACGTCGTTGGTGGTAAGCCCGCGCCCTGCCATGGCTATTGGGTCCAATTCCACATACATTACTCGCTCAACCAAACCAGAGGTATTTACCGCACTCACCCCGGGCAGCAAACTTAAACGCTCAATCAGTATCCGTTCGGCAAAGTCACTTAACTCAACGCGGTCTTGCAAAGTAGCAGTAAGGTTTAGCCACATAAATGGCGCTTCTTCACTGTCGTTTTTACGCACCACCGGTTCATCTACATCATCAGGCAGGCGATTACGCGCACGGCTTACCGCATCTCGCACATCGCTCACCGCCGCCAGCATGTCAGAGCCTTGCTTGAAGGTGATAGTAATGCCAGACCAGCCATCCCAAGACGATGACCAGATGTAATCAATACCATCAATGCCGCTAAGTTCATCTTCTATCGGGTTGGTGATTTGTGATTCGACGATGGAGGAAGCACTGCCGCGATATGGCGTACCAATAGAGACTACTGGGCTTTCAATATCAGGCATTTCGCGCACCGGCAGTTGGCTGTAACCAACAACCCCAAATAGCATCAACAATATGCTTAGTACTATCGCCGCTACCGGGCGATACATCGACAGGTCTGAAATTTTCATTAGTTTAGTACGTCAACCTCAATCCCATCGTGAAGCTTCACTAATCCGCGATACACCACTTTATCGCCAGCTTCCAAACCATTTAGTACTTCCACTACATTATCGCCACGCACGCCCAGCTCTAGTTCAACTTTGTCCACCTGCTGCTGGTTAATTCGGTAAGCAAAACGGCGGTCACCATCGTAGGCCACCGCTTGCAGAGGCAGCAGTAAACGCTCTGGCGCGCTTAGAGCTAACTCGCCAGTAACCAGAGCACCCGGTGCCAAACCCGCTTGTTGATTATCAATAGACAACTGAATGTAAACATTGAGGCTTTCGCCACGCACTCGGCTATCAATACTACTCACCGTGGCATCAAACACTTGATGTTGAAGCCCAGCTTGATGCACTTGCGCTTGTTGGCCAACGGCAACTCGCCCTAAATAGCGGGCTGCCACCGGTACATTGAGGCGTAAAGTATCAGCATTATCTAACGTCGTAAGGGTGGTATCGGTATTCACCAATTGGCCGGGACTTAAATCAACTAACCCCAGTTTGCCGCTAAAAGGCGCTCGAATAGCTCTATCTTGCAAAGCTGCCGTGGCAATCGCTAATTCAGCTTGCTGCATCGCTACTTGTGACTCATAACGATCCACTTCAGCCTGAGTAGTGGCACCTTTGGGTAACAGTTGTAGTAAGTTTTTATGTTGGCGAAGAATGTCGTCTAAACGGGCTTGTTCTCGCTGTAACACCGCCTGTTGATGGCGGTTATCAAGCTGCACCAATAACTGGCCTTTGCTAACTGCTTGGCTAGATTTAACTGCCACAGTGGCAATACGGCCATCAACCTCAGGGTTAATATTCACCGAGCTGGCGGAGAATACGTTGCCTAACAAATGCACTTGTTCGCGCAGCTGGCCTTTCTCTATAGTCACCACTTCTACGGTAACGGGTTTATTCGGAATGGCTGCCGAATCAGCAGCGTCGTTACTGTAAAACATCCATGTAGCAACAGTAATCAACGCCGCCATAATTAAAATGATGCGTCGCATTATTGCTTACCTTTACAAACTGAACACCGACTCTATCGCAAGCCAAGCTAAATGGTCTATCTTTAGTTTGTGACAGAAGTGATAAATGCGAATTTGGCAGGATTAGTTCCTAAAAAAACATGATTGGCGAGATTAACAGCCTATAAATAGCCCTTTGATACTAACAAGCTCTGCTGAATGATTTTATTTCCTTAGGCTTTTCTCCAAGCAACAAACCTCACCTAAGCCCCATGGCCTACTGCGTTTACACACCTTGGTTTACTCTGATTAGAACTATCTCTACACTAAATAGCGAAATATTTTCAGCATTCACTGCAACTATTTCGCCACTTATCACCCTAAGTAGGATGGATCCTACTCAGCAAGCCCAGCTTGCTTAATAACATTTAGCTAATAGGAAATTGTATGGGCATTGAGTTCAATGACGGAGTTTTAGTATTTGACTCCTTTTTTACCGCCACCATCGGCATATTGGTGTTGTTTATTGGCCGACGAATTAACAGAGCGGTTAATTTTTTAAGAGAGTTCAGTATTCCTGAACCCGTTACCGGAGGCATTTTGTTCTCGGTAATCATTGGTCTTATTTACGCCCTCACCTCAGTAGAGATTGAGTTCACCTTAATCGCTCGCGATATTTTACTGGTCTACTTCTTCACCACCATTGGTATCAACTCCAGTTTAAAAGATTTGCTAAAAGGTGGGATGCCCTTAGTGATTTTACTCGGCATTACCATTGGTTACATGATTCTTCAAAATCTCACCGGTATCACTGTGGCGAAAATTTTCGGTCTAGACTCTGCCGTGGGCCTCTTAGGCGGAAGTGTATCGTTAATTGGTGGGCACGGTACGGCCATTGCGTGGGCACCACGAATTGCCGAAGATTTTGGCGTAACAAACGCCATGGAAATTGGTATTGCCAGTGCAACCTTCGGGCTAATACTTGCCAGTTTAATGGGTGGCCCAATTGCTCAATTCTTAGTGAACCGACATAACCTAAGCCCTAAAAAAGATGAGCCGCTAGACGTTGGTGTAGCAGAAGAGAACAAAGATAAAGGGATCACTGGTTTTGACTTTTTAGATGCCATTTTAGCGATTCACATCTGTGTCATTTTAGGCTTCATACTGAATGAAATCATTGCCAACGTGGGCTTACAGCTACCGCTATTTGTAACCTGTTTATTTGCCGGTATTGTAATGACCAACTTGGTACCGTCTTCGCTACCGCGTATAACGGGTACCCAATGGCCAACCCGCAAACCCGCCATTGCATTAATTGCCGATATTTCCCTAGGTACTTTTTTAGCGATGTCGCTAATGAGCATGCAATTGTGGACGCTAATTGATTTAGCGGGTCCTATTTTTGCCATCCTAAGCGCCCAGTTTGTGATTGCCATTCTAGTGAACATTTTCATCGTATTCCCAGCAATGGGCAAAAGCTACGACGCCGCAGTAATTTGTTCAGGCTTTGGTGGTATATCGCTAGGCTCTACACCTACTGCAATGGCAAATATGTCAGCGGTATCGCAGCGCTATGGTAACTCACACCTCGCCTTTATTATTGTGCCTTTGGTCTGTGCCTTCTTCATTGATTTGGTGAATGCCTTATTGATTCCATTCTTCTTAGCTAACTTCTAGCATTACTCAGAGGGGATGCATTTACTGCATTCCCTCTAAATAGTAAGCCTCTGTTTTATCTCGTCATTTACAGCAAAAAAAACAAACTGACATAAATACTTATAAAAAAAAGACTGTTACATCTGCTATACCTTAACTATTCAAATGACTAAAAAACACTCAACATTTAGGAGGCGCTTGCAATGACTATGATCAGCGCTAAACAGTTTTCAGAATGGTTATGCGACCGTTTCGCCGAAGACAAAAAAGGGGTTTGTTTGTCGCGAGAAGACATTAACCACCTTACTGGCCGCCAAAGCTTTTCACTGGGTTTTGTGCACGATATTCACTATGAACTCATGCCTCGTGGTATGGCGTTTGTTACCGACACTAGCCGTGAAACCTTTTATTTGGTTCCCATTCAGAAACGCAATTGGCGTGATCACCTAGAAAAACAATACGAGCGAGAGCTATTTTGCAATGTACTACCCTTGGATAAATCGGGTACCTAAGGCTTTACTTAGTTGTAACCATATACCCCACTAAGCTTGCACCTTTAACAAGGTCGATCCAAATGCCTGCTTACTACGTTTAATAAAGTAGTAAATCGTTAAGGACGGTATTTTGGACAAACTACAGCGCACAATCACTTTTTTAGGATTCGCAGGGTTAAGTGTTTTCATCGCTTTATGTTTGGCCACACTAATGCAAATAAAGTTGTTCACACACAGCCCTCAGCAATTGTTTGTTGGATATAGCGCAGTCATCTCAAGCTTTCTTTGTGGAAGCTTGTGGGCGCAAGCATTAAACGGCGAAAGCCATAGCAGTAAGCAACTAATTATTAGCAACTTACTGAGTGTACTCAGCTTTGTATGTTTAATGCTAAATTCCACCAGCAGTGCACTCACTTTACTGGCTGGTGCTTATATAGTTGTTTATTACCGTGAATGGCATAGCCAACCACCTAGCCGCTTTAGTCCGTCTTACCAACGTTTACGATTAATTTTAACCTGCGTAGTGGTGAGCACTCACCTACTAATACTTGCCTACCAATAAACCGGAGTACTTATGCAATTACGAATTTTTTATGATGGCCAATGCCCTTTATGTGCAGAAGAAATGCGTCAACTTAAGTTTTTTGATCACCGAGAGCTAATTGAATTACAAGACATCAACCAAGCTGAGTTTACCGACAAATTTCCACACATAAACCGAACAGAAGCCAGCGATATACTACATGCAGAAACCGAAACTGGGACATTGTTACTAGGCTTAGATGTTACCGCTCAAGCTTGGGGGCTGGTGAATCAAAAGCCATGGATACAACTGCTACGCACCCCGCTATTACGTGGAGTATCTGACAAAGCCTATTTGGTGTTTGCTAAAAATCGCTTCAAAATATCACGTTTGTTAACTGGCAAAGCCCGTTGCGATGAACAAAGTTGTGGCGTAGGTAAGCAGTTTGACTAAACCATGCTAAACATTTTAGGAGAAATTGATGCAACGCGTTGTTGATGTAAACCTAGCGCTTCGAGTATATGAAAAAATTACCCGCTTAGGCATAAAGCAGGGTGAAGGCTACCTGTATCAAGGTTTACAGGCTAGCTCCGATTGGGATGGTTACACCATTGTGCTCAGTAACCAACAATTGGATCTTAGTGTATTTTTTCACAATAAATACCAGTTTTCGGTGCATGACGATAAAGCGATAGATAGCTTTATAAAACAACTCAAACACCTCGACCAAGGCTAATTACTTGGCCACGGTATACGCTTCTCCATTGCCACATGAGATCTTGATCTCAAGTTCTAGTCTTCGGCTAACTGGTCAGAGCTGCAACTGTTATGGTAACAAACTGTTAACACTTAGCAGGATGCCAAGTTATGCCAAAACCCGTGCAGCAATGGTTTAATGAATATGCCGTGAGCCATAAAAACCCTACCAACAAAGCCATTCACTGGTTTATGGTGCCTGCCATCTATTTCAGTATTGTTGGCCTTTTATGGTCTCTGCCTTTATCAGCATTTGTCAGTGATCAACAACTTTCCCCTTGGATAAATGTCGCCAGCCTTTTAGCTCTGCCTATTCATTGGTTTTACTTACGCTTATCCAAAGCACTCGCGTTGGCGATGGCTTTATTCACCCTGTCGTGTTTTCTATTATGCGATTTGATCAGTACATTGAGCCCAATTCCTCTTTGGCAATGCAGTATCTGGATATTTGTAGTGGCCTGGATTGGTCAGTTTATTGGCCATAAAATTGAAGGGAAAAAGCCCTCATTTTTTGAAGACATTCAATACTTACTGATTGGCCCTTTATGGTTAATGGGCTTTGTCTTTGACTACTTAAACATTGAATATAAAGCAAAAAAATAAGCGGTAACTGCAGCTTAGTCTACCTAGTCGTTAATACTTATTGCTCCACCGAGTTCTGAGCGGTTTGCTGGAATAGCTTGTTCCTTGGTTGCAGCTGAATGAGAAAGAGGAGGAAAGAGCAAGCCCACTTAACGAAGAAGAGTGATTAAGAAAGCCGCTAAATTTAAATCCTAATAAAGAAAAACCCCGCTCTGAGCGGGGTTCTTTTTTACAAACAGAGTGATAACTAAAGCTTATTTCTCTGTGTATGTATCATGAGAGGCTTCAAGCTTGTAGAAGGTAGCTTGAGCGTAATCGTCTAAATCACCAGAGATGTTTTGATTGTAAACACCAGCTTTAAAGTACATGTACTTGCCGCCAACATCGTAGCCACTGTCACTCATGTCAACTACCTGAACGGCGTCTTCTTTGCCTTCACGCATAACACTAACTGTCATCATGTTGCCAACCACTTCAATACGGTAGCTGAAGATCTCACCTAGAGCGATACCATCCTCACCAACCTCAGCTGTCAAGCCACCCACTAGCGGATAAAAATCCTCTTTTGTGGCATCTTGGCTTTCATGTGCAAAGTAAACAGCACCTGTTGCTTGGTTTGGCAGTTTACGGTAGTACAAACGAATTGGCTCATCGTTTTGGTCGTGGATTTGACCAATGATAAAGCGACCTACTTCATTAGCTTTACCGGTAGTCGTAGCGTGGTCAATTTTCAGGGTTGCTTCTAAAACGCCATCAATACCGCCAGCCGCTTTTAAGTCTGCTTCAGGAGCGCTTGAGAATACCCAGTTGTTTTTGTTCACACCTTTAGTGCTATGTGACATGTTACCGCGACGTAGCATCTCACGAAGCTCGGTACGAGCATACTTGGTATTTTTAGAGGTACGAACACCTTTCACGTAAGATTTAAATACTAGGCCACCATCATCAGCGGTGTAGAAAATCTCGGGGTGTTGGTAACCGTTTGCTAAGTTCCATTCAGACACGTCGTCTGGACGTTCATTTTTATCATGGTCGAAAGGCTGAGATAGGTACCAGTATGACAAATCAAAGTTTTCGCTCGGTGCATTACCTGCTAGAGGGGTTGCTGGCAAGCTTGGTGTTGGCGGAAGCTCACTACGCGAACAATTTACCGTAGTATCACATGGGTATACTGCTGGCTCACCAAAATCACCTGAACGAAGGTTTTTACGCGATTCTTTATACGCTTTCTCTGCCGCTTTCATTTCGGCAATCATTGATGCTTCAGCAGCAACAACTGCTGACGTAATGATGTGGCTTGAAGGACAAGCATTAATGTCACAGTTCACGGCGGCTAGTTCAGTAACACTGTTCCAACCATTTTTAGTATTGCCGTGCCCAACGTATTTTACGTAACGTGCATTTACCGCAGGCTCAAACTGAAAGCGCTCTAGACCAAGGGCTTTACCCGAACTCATTTGGCTTTCGAGTACAGTAGTCCAGTTTTCACCATCAACACTCATTTGGATATCAAATTTAGATTGGCGCTGGTTACCTTTACTAAATGCAGCTTGAACGGCATCAAATTCTTGAACAGAACCAAAGTCCAACATTGCCCATTCACCGTCACCCGCTGAAGACCAACGCGTTGTAAGATCTTGGTCCAATAAACGGTCAGGGCCGTTACCATCGTGGCTACTTGCTGTAACTGCTACTGGCGTTAATAAAGCTTCACCCGTTTCCTTGTTATTAACGAACTCATTAACAGGATCAGAGGTTGATGTACAACCTACAGCTAAAAAAACAGACGTTGCTAACAAGCTTTTAAGATAGATATGTTTCATTTACCCATTCACCTAATGTTGTATAAATCGATGATGCATTTTGTAGTACAAAACCAATTTAGCGCTGTGTATTGATGTGGAAATAACAGCTATATCCTTTTCCACATTATCTAAAACCCTATACAATAGTGTTTTCAAACTCTAACGAACATCAATTGTAATATAATTTAATAATACAAATGTGACTAAGTATTGATAAATGCGATTAAGGTCTAATACCGTCGTCCGAATAGTGATCAATGTTCAAAAAATACAGCTTACATCGAAGCTTTTCTTAAAATGCTCATGCTTAAACTACCAATAGATACCAGCCTTTATATCGAAGGTGATGCCCTATTAATGTCCAAACTAAAGATAAAATAAGCGTATTGTCAGCCTTAGCGACAAAATTTTTACCTCAATGAATAGTGTGGTTGATAGGATTCTCAATCTTTGTACAAACTGTGTCGCTCCATTCTTTTCGGCGCCATAATTCGCAAGCTAAACGCTTCAATAATGGCAAGGCTCGCCATCTTGAGTATTGGTCTAGGTCAACATTCCAAAGCACTCGAACGCGCTTGCAGCTCCCTACCCAAGTAATTTGACTAGCGCTTAATTAATCTTCTAACCATGGTGTTGAGTCAATACAACTTGGAGTTCAATGCCGCCGGTACATTAGGTTTATCCAAGCTCTTAGCGCTTGCTATGCTCAAGTTTACTTTAAGCGGCTTTTTGCTCTGTAATGTCATCAACACACTAAGCTCGATTCCAATTTAGTCATGCACTGGGATGACTTTTATTATGATGGAGTACTTCAACCTGTTGAACACATATAGAGGGGGGAGCTATTGGAAAGTATTCAATATGGCACATTGAATAAAAAGCAAAAAAATAAGCCGCTACTGCGGCTTAGTCTACTTACACTTTAATGTTTATTGTTTCGCCTAGTCCCGGTCGGCTCGCTGGCGCGGCCTCAGGAACATCAGCTGCGGCAACTAATTCTTGTACAGCTTTACCGTCTTGCTCTTGTTGGCTTTTAGCCAACTTGGCTGAAATCACTTCCATTGATTGAGAAGTGCTTGCACCATTGATTTCCATTCTACCTCCTGATTCCTGGTCATCGCTTCTGTAGCGGCTTTATTGAGAATAACTTTAGCTTTCTCGACCACAAAAGATCTTTTTTATGCTGCTACTCTTCACAAGTTTCGGTCGTCAGCTGGTGTTCACCAGCATCCTCACCTTCGGCAATAATAAAGTCGCTAAGTAATTGATAACAAATCGCTTGGCCCTGTTTATCAATGGATTTTATGGTGATCAAACCACTGTTACCAGAACGGCGGTTACTCCATTGCTCTTTCGCATCCTGCTTGGGGGCTTTCATCAATTTTTTCATCGCCTTGGCGTACTGTTCTCGGTCGGTTTCAGTGAGGCTGTCGGCATTTTTGAAGCCCAAACGCTCAGTGGTGTTTTCACCTATTTTACCAATGAGATTAAATGGCGAAGTAAGAATGCCGCCTACAAAGCCTGATACCAAACCACGGCTTGCTTCTTTTCCGGCTTCTTCAGCCTTACCTACTAGCTCATCGGCACTGGCGATCATCTCTGGTATCTCTACTCGTAAGGCTTCACTTTCAGCCAAAATAAGCGGTACTTGAGGCACCACTTTAGCTATTTGTTGGTTAGTGCCTCTCACCGTTGTATTAGTGTCATCAACTCGCTTTAATACTGCGGGTAGTTCACCACGCCACGCATCCGATTCAGCCAAAATTGGCTCTATTGCTTGGCTAATCGTGGTAACTTCATCAATGATTATGGGCAACTGTTGGTTAATAACATCAATACGCTCTAGTACTTCTGGAATCAACGCTTGGTAACCAGCGCTTTGCTCAATGATTTGTGGAATGAAAGTTTTAAGCTCGGCGACCTCTGCCACTATCGGGTCTACTCGTTGTGCTGTAGCGTCTACTTTTTCCAACAACATGGGTAACTGCTCACGAAACTGGCGTAACTCTAAAGTAAAAAAAACAATCGCCGCAGCCAAAGCAAACAAACCAATACTTGTTAGTATTCGCACTAAACGAAGCAAACCTTCCATAAAACATCTGTCCATCGTAAAAAATCCACTTCCAGCTTACCCTATAAAACCCGTTTAAGGGTGAGCCTATTAAGTAAAACTTTGTCGTTTTACTTTTCCCGCCATAAATAGGAGCTGTTACAATAAGCAAGAATTTACTATTGGCTACCAGCATGACCCAAGAAAACAACCCTCTGCACGGCAAAACCCTTGAAAGCATTCTAAAAGAACTGGTCGATTTTTATGGCTGGGACGAATTAGGCGCGCGGATCAATGTTCGCTGCTTTACTCACGACCCAAGCATTAAATCTAGCCTGAAATTTTTGCGTAAAACTCAATGGGCCCGCGATAAAGTAGAAAACTTATACTTGCGAATGAAAGGGCAAGCGTAAACAGATTGTTTGTTCACAAATCGCCGACAATACTAGCAACATTTGCGCAGGCTACTTATAGTGGAAGTAACCACTAAGATGTTGATTAAATAAGGGCTATTTGTGGAACTTAGACTAATACTCAACGGCAAGAAAGCACACCTTCCAGATATTCGTGAGGCAGTCTCTCAGCTGCGCCAGCAAGGGCACAACATTCAAGTGAGAGTCACCTGGGAAGGTGGCGACGTAGAGCGGCTAGTCGCCGAAGCACACCAACAAGGTTGGAACTCGCCAGAGAAAAAACTAATGATTGGCGGCGGTGATGGCTCGGTACAAGAAGTGGTATCAGCCTTAATGCTCTATCCTGCAGAGCAGCGCCCTAGCCTAGCCATTTTGCCCCTCGGTACCGCCAATGACTTTGCTACCGCTTGCCAGATTCCTACTAATCCTTTAAATGCCATCACCTTTGCCTTGGAACATTCTGCGCAAATGGTGGATGTAATAAGCGCTAAAGATTTAGAGAATCAACAACAGTACTATTTTATGAACGTACTCACCGCCGGTTTTGGCGCACAAATCACCGCCGAAACACCGGTAGAGCTAAAAAACTTTTTAGGTGGTGGCGCTTATACCCTCTCTGGAATAGTACAAGCCTTGAACTTTAAGCCTTATGTGGGAGAACTTAGTAGCCCTGATAAAAACTTTAACGGTGGTTTAATCATTGGTGCGCTTTGTAATGGCAAGCAGGCCGGCGGCGGTCAAATACTGGGGCCAAATGCTTACTTAAACGACGGTTTGATGGACATATGCATTGTGCGGGATTTCCCCGCTACCGCCTTAAGCCAAGTACTGCAAGAAGCCGCTGCTTTTGGCAATGGCGACATCCAAAACGGCGAGTATATTGTGACTTGGCAAACTCCTTGGTTAGAGACTAAATCAGAACAGTTTATACCCACAAACTTAGACGGCGAACCGCATAAGTTTAATCATGCCCGTTTTGAAGTTGTACCAAATGCGCTGCCGCTAATCATTGCACAAAACAGCCCATGTTTATGCTGAATAAACTCCATCGCCTTTGGGCTGTTTTCACTGTTAGGCTTACACCATGAGAAAGAACGTTGTTATTAGTTGGTCATCAGGTAAAGACTCTACGCTCACTCTTTTGCGGCTGCTTAAAGACCCAACATATAAGGTTACCGCCTTATACACCACACATGTGAAAAACGACGTTCCATTTCAAGCAACCCCTTTAAACGTTGTGCAAATGCAAGCAGACCTTATTGGTTTGCCTCTCATCACCATAGAGCTTCCAGAGGTTTTTCCCAGTAATCACATTTACCAAAGTACCGTGATTAATGGGCTGAAAAAATCGGGTGTTGCGATAGATGCAATAGCCTTTGGAGACATGTTTTGTAACGGTATTGTTGATTATCGAAGAAGTTATATAGAACCCGCAGGATGGGAATGTGTTTTCCCCTTGTTAGGCGAAGCTTCAGAATCACTGGCTGCAGATATTCTTAGTAGCGGTATTAAGACATTTTTAATCACTGTTGATAGTGAACGCTTACCAAGAGAATACTGTGGCCGAGAATACAACGAGGAACTGCTTAGTGAACTGCCACCAGATATTGACCCTTGTGGTGAAAATGGAGAGTTTCATACCTTAGTGGTGCAAGCGCCTTACTTTAACGGACAAATAAACTTAGAGCTGTTACATGTAGAGCATCTGCAACGTTTCAGCCATCAAAGATACAAGGCGACTTCGGTAACCAACACCAGTAAATCAAACTAAGTGCACAACTAAGCACCATGACTAAAGAAGGGATCAACTAGCGCTATTTACGGCACTATTTACGCACAATACGCTGCCCATGAAAAAACCGATGTAAATGTCTGCTATAACTCACTATGGTGAGTATTGTTACTCAGGCCTTGGTTTGTTGCAGCTTTGTCACTCGTTCGCAAATATACCAATATTAGAAGCCGTTTTAATGCTGCCCTTTATCTAGGCTTAAAAGGAATTATCAATGCCCCAGCAAAATCAAAAAGTATTAGTGTTATTTGCTCACCCCTCGCAAGACCGCTCAGAAATAAATCGGCCTATGTTTAAGCTAGCTAGCAACATTGAAGGGGTAACAGCGGTAGATTTATACCGCGAGTACCCTACTTTTCGCATTAATGTAGATAAAGAACAACAGCGCTTATTGGAACACGACATAGTGATTATGCAGTTCCCTTTATATTGGTATTCTACTCCCGCTATTTTAAAAGAATGGCAAGACTTAGTACTGGAATATGGCTTTGCTTATGGGCACGACGGCAAAATGCTACATGGCAAAAGTTTACTCTGTGCCATCACCGCTGGCGGTGCCGAAAACGCCTACTGCGATAAAGGCTATAACCACTTCACTATTCGCGAACTATTACACCCGCTAGAACAAACCGCATCACTCATTGGCATGCGTTACTTAGCGCCCTTTGCTTTATTTGCCTCGCGAACGGCTGCAGAAGAGCAACGAGTGGGTGTTCATCTAAATAATTGGAAAAAGCTATTGGTTAATCTTGTTGAAAACAAGGTGGATTTAGAACTGGCCAGCCGCTTAGACAAGCTCACTCAGCTTCCTAATAACTTGTTCAAGGAGGCCTTATGACCGGTTATTTTCTACAAGCCTTTGTCTATCTTATTGCTGCTGTATTAGCGGTTCCTTTAGCTAAAAAACTCGGTTTGGGCTCGGTGCTGGGTTATTTAATTGCTGGTGTCATTATTGGGCCAGTAATCGGTTTAGTTGGCACCGAAACCGCCACCATTCAGCACTTTGCAGAGTTTGGCGTGGTGATGATGCTGTTTGTGGTGGGACTAGAATTAGAACCCCGCATGTTATGGGATATGCGCCACAAGCTCATTGGTTTAGGCGGTCTGCAAGTATCGTTAACTACCATTGTGGTGATGGGTATCGCCCTAGCCTTTGATTTACAGTGGACCATTGCGCTCGCCATTGGCCTAATCTTTTCGCTGTCTTCTACCGCAATTGTGCTGCAAACCTTTAATGAAAAAGGCCTAAATAAAACTGATGGCGGCCGTTCGTCGTTTTCGGTGTTGCTGTTCCAAGATATCGCCGTAATTCCCATGCTGGCGCTTATTCCGCTGCTCGCATTACCAGAGTTAATTGAAAAAGCCGAGCAACTGGGCCAAGCCGCTGCCGAACATGGTGACAGCTTAAATCTAGTGGCTCACCTCCCCGGTTGGGCCTATGCCCTGGTGGTTGTGCTAGCCATTGCAGCCTTAGTGATAGGCGGCCATTATCTTAGTCGCCCCCTGTTTCGTTATGTAGCAAGCTCTGGCCTGCGTGAGATCTTCACTGCCGCTACTTTAATGCTGGTAATTGGCATAGCAGCGTTAATGGGCTTGATTGGTTTATCGCCGGCATTAGGCGCGTTTTTGGCTGGGGTAGTATTGGCCAACAGTGAGTTTAGGCACGAGTTAGAATCCACCATCGAGCCCTTTAAAGGGCTGCTGTTGGGGCTATTTTTTATCACCGTTGGCGCAGGCGTAGATTTTGGGGTACTACAAGTTCATTGGCCTAAAGTTATCGCCATGGCCTTAGCGGTTATGCTAATTAAAGCCTCAGTACTGTTTGTACTGGCCATCATCTTTAAAATTAAAAACAGCGACCGTTGGTTGTTTGCACTTAGTTTGGCGCAAGCGGGTGAATTTGGCTTCGTATTACTTAGCTATACCGTCCAAAACCACGTTATCCCTCAAGACATTGCGCAAATACTGTCTTTGGTTGTGGCCTTCTCCATGTTCTTAACCCCTAGCCTGTTTATTCTTTACGACAAAGTGATATTGCCGCGTTACGAAGAAGCCGAGAACCATCAAGAACCCGATGAAATTGACGAAAAAGGCACGGTAATCATTGCCGGTATTGGTCGTTTTGGGCAAATTGTAAACCGCTTCCTAGTGGCCAATGGCATAAAAACCGTGGTGCTCGACCACCAAGTTGCTCAAGTAGAATTGATGCGCAAAATTAACATCAAAAGCTACTTTGGAGACGCCACACAACCCGAGTTATTGCACACTGCAGGCATTGAAGAAGCCAAGCTCATGGTAGTCACCATTGATGATAAAGAGCGGGTAAGAGACATTGTTAAGTACGTAAAACATAACTTTCCACATGTGCGCTTAATGGTACGTGCCTTTGACCGTGGCCACGCTTACGAGCTTCGTAGCTTAGGAGCAGACCACATTATTACCGAAGCCTACTACTCGGCGCTGGAGATGGGCGGTCGAGCACTGTCTGAACTAGGCTTTCATCCGTTTAAGGCTGAACAGCTTAAAAATGCTTTCGACCAAATTGAAAAAGACAACAAAGAGAAGCTTTATCAAACTTGGCTGGCGAGCAGCGAAGATAACCGCTTTAGTAATGACTATCGCGATCTGTTTTTGCAACTAGAAGATCTGTTAGGCAAAGCCATGAACAAAGACCGAAGTGACGGCCACTCTCTAACCGATAGAGGCTGGACGCCACCGCCTAAAAACTATTTAGACGATTTTGAGCAAGACCAGCCAAAGGCTGATGATAAACCTTAAACTTAGGTTTTAATGAACTAACAAACAGGCCAAAGTATTGGCCTGTTTTTGTTTTCATACCCTGTTTCGGCCGCCCTGAATAAGTTGAACCCCGCAGCCCACTCAGGTTTAATGTGGCCAAATAAGCAATAATAAAGAACAGTATGAACATCAGCCAAGCCGAAAGAGATGCACTTTACAAAGTGATTTATTCGCGCAGAGACGTGCGTAAAGACTTCATCAACAAAGCCATTCCACAAGATGTTGTTCAACGAATTCTGGCGGCGGCGCATCATGCACCAAGTGTCGGTTTTAGCCAACCTTGGGATTTTATCTTAGTGACCCAAGAGCAAACTAAACAGGCGATTAAACGCGGCTATCAAGCCGCCAGTGCCGAATCGGCCAAGCTTTTCTCTCAAGAAAAACGCGATACCTACCAACGCTTTAAACTAGAAGGCATATTAGAAGCCCCACTTGGCATTTGTGTTACCTGCGACAGAGAACGCAATGGCCCAGTAGTGATTGGCCGCACCATAAAACCAGAAATGGATTTATACAGCACCGTATGCGCTATTCAAAACATGTGGCTGGCCGCTCGTGCCGAAAATCTCGGCCTAGGCTGGGTAAGCATTATTCATGATCAAGTATTACGCGACACCCTTGCCATTCCCGAGCGTTTAGAAATTATTGGCTACCTGTGCCTGGGCTATGTGTCGAGCTTTAGCGAAAAACCAGAGCTAGAACAGTTTGGCTGGCTACCTAGAGAACAACTAGACCAACTGGTTCACAATGAAAAGTGGACAGATAAATCTAAGTAAACGAAGCAGTGGTCAATCTGGTGTAATGCCACAACACATAAGCTAAGGCTCACTGCCATACTCGTTCGATTGATTTGACTCAGCCCTATTCTGGCCTAACACGGATTTGCCCCAAAGTGAGTTAGGTACGTTTTGAAATTGTGACCAATTTTCTATTGACCGACACATTGAAATGTTGAACTTTCATTTTCTCGTTGAGATGAAAGAGATAAAAATGGAAAATATTTAGCAAAGCATATTTTCCATTTTATGTAGAAGGATGCTTATTCTACTTTTACTCAGTACTCTCACCTTCTTCAGCATCAATTTCATTAATGCTTTTAATACTATCTTGAATTTGTAAATATGTACTCTCAACCGCGGACTTAACATTACTTTTAAATTGCTCTGCGTGGCCTTGAATTGTCTCGTTAGTTTTACTCATTGCCGATACAACATCGCCTTGAATTTCAATGATGTTGCCTTAAATAGTTTTTTCTGTATTTTCTACTACAGATTCAATGTTGGTATGTACATTCTCGATTTGGGTCTGAATGCTTTTTAAAGATTCATCCTCTAATGCGTTATAAATATAACTACTATAAGTAACTAGTGCATATATAGTCAGACCGATAAGCCCAGATAAACATACAGCTACGGATGCGAAAGTCTTAATTATCATCTTCTTATCAATAATTTTCATTCGTTTAGCTAGCATTTATTGATTGATTAATAACGAGTCAGCATCAATCGAAATCTGTTTCCATTCTTTATCTACTTCACCAACGATGGTAATTATTGTTTCTGGGGTCACTGTTTGCCCCTGAAATAAATGATTGTCAATTTCAACTTGAATCTCACCTGTTTCATCTTTAAACAGGTAATTTTCATCTCCTTGCGTCGAAACAATATGGCCCGTGATTGAAACCAAGGTTTCGTCTTGTGCATCTTGAACTTGTAAAACTGTTAATTGGGGAGCAGAACTAGGGCCTTTAAATCCACCTTGTTGAATAGGTAAAATGGCTGCAAAGCTAATGCTAGAAAACATAACAAGTGGTAATACACATAATTTCTTAAACATAATTTTTCCTCACAAAATAAGTCGCTCAATAAAGGCAGGTTGTTAACTTACTCATTACGACCAAGTAAATTATTATGTGGGCATTATGCAGGTAAAGGTGTGAAGAGAACGTGAAGGTATTTTTTATATTCAAATTAAGTTTAAAATAATTCAGCAGAGTAGATTCACTCAATTTAAGGAAGGTTATATGTTTGAAGGACAGGATGCTAACAACAAAATATTAGCTAATATTTTACTGTAGGAACAACTTAAAATTGTACAAAGGCTATAAACTCTTCTCCCGTATCTTTACTAGTAAATATCCATCCCATTCGTTCGCACACGCGCTCAACAATCACCAAACCACAACCATAGCCTGCTTGATAAGTTTCGTTTCCTTGATGACGATTCGTGATGGTCAACTGTCGCTGTTGTAGGCTGACTTGAATATCTGCAACGCTGTAACTAAATGCATTTTTAATGAGGTTATTAATCACGATAGAAACAAAGGAAGATGGACACTTTATTGTGGCTGGTTGATGTAGATGTAAAGAGTAATCTAATCCTTGTTTTAAAAATAAAACCTGCAATTCATTGAGCTGTTTTCTAACTGCATCTTCTAGCTGAACATCTTTAAAATGCGCTTCTTCGATTGATTCCTTACCTAATAATAAAAAAGCTTCTGATAATACCTCCATGTCTTCGCAGGCCTGTTGTACGCGTTTAATTGCTTTTTGTGCAACAGGCAGCTGGTTGGGAATTTTTGCTAATAACTCAGCAGAGCCTTTGATCACCATGATTGGTGTGCGTAACTCATGAGATGAAAAGCGACTAAACTCGGTTTCTCGTTGGAAAAAGCCTTCAATATCCTTTTTATTATTAATAAAGGTTTGTTCTATATGGCGTGTTTCACGATATTTTGTTTGTAGTTTAGACATTTGTTGGTTAGGTTTCATTAGCGTGATTTTTTGCTCTATGGCGAGTAATGGCGAAGATATTAAACGCATAAAATAGAAACTGTAAATCACCACGCCCAATCCAATAAATAAACCGAGGAATATAATATAGGTATGTAGACTTTCTTCATATATATCTAAAAAATCATCGGCATCTTTTTTAAAGACAATATACATCAACCCCTTACCTGAAGGGTGGTTTGCGATAATAAAGTGTTTGTCCTCTGAGTCTAATAAGTGCTCATTAAAACCAATCTGCTGGAATGGAGCTAACCAATCAGGTACTTCACGTTCTGTCCAATAAGTATCAAATTCAGCGGTGTTGGGCAACTTGGTAGCTAAACCATAGATGGCATATTCTTTCTCGTAACGATCTAATTCAGTATCTAGCCAATGATGCAAACTAATCATTTCAAGTTTGCTTTCAGCAAGATAAACAGTTGAGCCGAAAAAACAGAAAATAACCAACAATGAGATGCTTAAATGGCGTCTTATGTGGCGATAAATGCTCGGATATTGTTTGTTATTCTGATTTAAGTCGGAAGCCTTGCCCATGAATAGTCTCTAGTCGGGATTCATTTTGCCCTTCAGCAAGTTTAGTGCGCAAGCTATATACATGACTTCGCAGTGCATCACTAGAAGGACTTTCATCTCCCCATATTGCTTGTATGACTTCTTGTCGACTCGCAATATTGGGAGCTTTTTTAAGTAACACTTTAAGAATGGTTAATTGAATTGGACTCACTTTAATCATTTTACCAGCGCAATTCACTTCTCCACTTTTAACATCAACACTGATATCCGCAAAGCTTAATTGACCAATGTTTTGACGTACACCACGATGGGAAAGAGCATGTAAACGTAAACTCAATTCTTCTAATGCAAAGGGCTTTACTAAATAGTCATCACCTCCAGCTTTGAAAGAAGCTATTTTATCTTCAAGCTGATCCTTAGCAGTTAAGAACAAAATAGGTACATCACAAAATAATTCTTCTCTTAACTTTTTGACCGCAGTAATGCCATCCATTTTGGGCATCATAATGTCCATGATAATGGCATCATAGTGATTATCTTGTACTAATTGTAAGGCTGTTTCCCCATGATAAGCAAAATCAATGGTCATGCCTTCAAGTTCAAGATAATCAGCAATTGTTTCTGCGACACTATGGGTATCATCCACAATTAATATATGCATTTAGCACCTTCGTAATACGAACTTATAAAGTTGAATGATAAATAGTTACCTTACGATAGATGCTGGCTTGAATCAATCTATTATAAATTAATTGTTAATGCATCTACATCCACTGAACTATCGCTCCAATCATTATCGACTTCACCAACAATTGTCACTAACATTTCAGGCGTTACAGTCTGGTTTTTAAATACATGGTTATCAATTTCAACTAGGATACGGCCAGTTTTATCTTCAAACCAGTAATCGTCTCCACCATTTGAAAGTACAATATGACCAGTTAAAGAAACAGTCGTATCATCTTTTACTTCTAACGCTTGTTTAACTGACAATTCAACATCTGTATTTGGTCCTGAAAAACCACCTTGTTGTGCAGATTCATAATTAGCAAAACTAAGGCTAGAAAATACAATAAGAGGTAACACGATTAACTTTTTAAACATGGTTTTTCCTTAATAAATAAAGTGGGTAGTACAAATATTTATATTAAGTAACAGAGTTTTAAGTCTCGTGCTGCTCAATGTGTAGCTACTATATCTATTAAGGTGTGAAGAGAGTGTGAAGGAAAATCTGATATTTGAATAGCCACCACATCACTAGACGCTAGTTAGCCTTCTTTCATATTGCTTTTCATACTCTACAGGCGACAGTTGATTATTGGAACCATGTCTTCGATTCACGTTGTAGAACATTCCGATATACTCGAAGATATCAGTTCGAGCATCCTCTCTCGCTGAGTAGATCTTTCGCTTAACTCTTTCTCTTTTTAAGAGTTGGAAAAAGCTTTCTGCGACAGCATTATCATGGCAATTCCCACGACGACTCATACTTCCTTCCAATCCATGTTGCTTTAAAAAGGAACTCCAGTCATGGCTTGTATATTGGCTACCCTGGTCTGAATGCACTAGCACATTGTATATCGGAGAGCGCCGCCAGATCGCCATCAGAAGAGCGTCTAATGCGAGCTCTTTGGTCATTCTGCTCTTCATGGACCAACCGAGCACCCTGCGTGAATATAAGTTTACGACCACAGCAAGATAGAGCCAACCCTCATGAGTTTTGATGTAAGTAATATCGGTTACCCAAGATTGATTTGGAGCTTGTGGATCGAAGTTTCTATCCAGTTTGTTTGGGGTAACAATGTCCTCAGCCCCCGATCTGGCTCTTGGCTTTCGGTATCCTCTTTGGGATTGCAGTCCTTCTCGTTTCATCAAATGATGAACTTGATTGATACCACAAGTTTCGCCCTCATCTCGCAAGTCACAATGTATCTTTCGATACCCATAAACACAGCCAGATTCGAGCCAAAACTGCTTAATTAGTCCGAGAAGATACTTACGTCGCCTTTCTTGTTTGCATTCTGGATGCTTCAACCATGCGTAAAAACCACTTGGATGGACGTCAAGCACGCTGCACATTCGTCGTACAGCCCAGATAGGCATATTGGCTTTGATAAAGGCATACCTCAGTCGGACTGACTTGCGAAGTACACCGCGGCTTTTTTTAGGATGTCACGCTCTTCAGTCATCCGTTGCAATTCTTTTTTTAGTCGACGGAACTCTGCGTTTTCATCGGACTTGGTTTGATGAAGAGAAGAGTCTGGGCCATACCGTTTGATCCAGGCATAGAGACTATGAGTAGTTGTCCCTAAACGAGCGGC
This sequence comes from Agarivorans sp. Toyoura001, assembly GCF_005405585.1. Classification (GTDB taxonomy): domain Bacteria; phylum Pseudomonadota; class Gammaproteobacteria; order Enterobacterales; family Celerinatantimonadaceae; genus Agarivorans. The sequence goes on from NZ_BJEQ01000002.1 coordinate 57,236, forward strand.
AACTTCAGCCACACTGTGACCTTTTTCAGTCACTTGTTTAACGGCTTCAATTTTAAATTCTTCAGGATATCTTTTACTGTTCATAAGCACCTCTTGGTTAGTTATTTTGTCTAACTAAAAGGCGTCTATCAAGTCAGTGGTTATTCAATTTGTATGCTGATTTGAAGAGCTTAAATTAAAGGAACATAATATGTGCGGTCGTGTAAACTTTAATTTATTACCGTACTTCCTATAATCTCATAACTCATTTTTAACCCTTTTGTACTAACTCACTTCTGTCCAAAAGTGAGTTGAGGTGGTTTGACGCATTTTTGCCCCGCCGCGACAGCCGCCGCATAGTTTAACTAATGCTTAAGTTAGTGCTACTTGTTTGCTCAGGCTTTGTTTATTATTGGCCAGCATTAGCTAATTGAGGAAACACGGTGACACCCGAATCAACATCTTCTTTGAGTGTATATGCCTTGGTGATGCTCGTTTCTGTAGTGCTTATTTTGATTGGGCGATCGTTGCGGAACAGTAAAAGCTCGCGCGGTATTTCTGCGTCCAGTAATGATACCTCTACAGGCACTGCTTTTATGGTGGTAGGTGCGCTGCTATTTCTGAGCTATTTATACAAATTTGTCCAAGGGTTATTGTAAACGCCAGCGAAAAACCACTAAGCCTTTGCTTACACAAAGGCTTAGGTTAATTGTTACTTAAGCTTGATAACTTGGGTAATCGCTTAAGCCCTGCTCGCCGCCACCAAATAGCGTGTTTGGATCGTGAGCAGCCAGCGGATATCCATGCTGCAAACGCGCAGGTAAATCGGGATTGGCCACAAACGGGCGGCCAAAACCAATCATGTCGGCTAAACCGTCTTTGATCGCTTGTTGAGCATTGTCCCCTTTATAACGGCCAGCATAAATTAATACGCCTTGGTAGGCTTCACGCAAAGCACGTTTAAAGCTTATTGGCGTATCTGGCGCATCATCCCAGTCCACTTCGGCAATGTGCAAATAAACAATATTGTGTTTGTTTAACAACACAGCCGCAGCGGTGTAAGTCTCGATAGGGTTAGCGTCTACGGTACCATTTAAGGTTGTTAGTGGCGCTAAACGCACCCCTACTCGCTCTGCGCCAATGGCATCCACCATGGCTGCAACTACTTCATCTAAAAAGCGTAAACGGTTTTCCAAGCTACCACCGTATTGGTCTTGGCGTTGGTTAGATTCTGAATCGATAAACTGGTTTATTAAATAGCCGTTAGCAGCATGCAGCTCAATACCATCAAAACCGGCTTCTATGGCATTTAAAGCTGCTTGGCGAAACTGTTGAACCACTTCGCTAATGTCATGTTGGCTCATTTCTCGCGGGGTGCTTACGTCAACAAAACCCGGTTCGTCGCTACCGTTATCAATAAATACTTTTACATTTTCGGCGGCAATAGCAGACGATGAAATAGGCTGTTCATCGTTAATGTTATCTGAGTGAGTCACTCGACCTACGTGCCATAACTGAGAAAACATAGTACCGCCCTTGGCATGCACTGCGTCGGTTACTGTCTTCCAACCTGCAATTTGCTCTTGGCTATAAATACCTGGTGTCCACGCATATCCTTTGCCCATTGGCGAGATTTGAGTCCCTTCAGATACAATTAAACCTGCACTCGCTCGCTGAGCGTAATACGTGGCCATCATTTCATTAGCCACATCACCCGGTTGGCTGGCGCGCGAACGTGTCATTGGCGGCATTACAATGCGGTTATTTAGGGTCAATTGGCCCAATTTGATTGAGTCGAACAAAGAAGTTGTCATGCTTGGGTTCCTATTATTTAGCTGTTGCCAGTTTACCAACTCTCTAGCCAGCAATTTAGCTCAAAAATCACAAATGATTTTTGTTATAACTACAACAAACCTCAAGCGGGCTCTCTCGTTCCTGCAAAGTTTGCTAATCACTGGTCGACTAGCGCATACTCATTACACAAAATTAAGAGGGTTTGTTTATGGCTGCTGGTATTTCCTTACGCATCGATATTGTGTCTGATGTGGTGTGTCCTTGGTGCATTGTGGGTTACCTGCGTTTGCAAGAGGCTTTAAGCCAGCTAGATGACAATATTAGGCCACATATTCAATGGCACCCTTTTGAGCTAAACCCGAAAATGCCCGCAGAAGGACAAAACCTTCGCGAACATATTCAAGAAAAGTATGGTAGCACTACAGAGCAAAGCGAGGCCGTGAGAGAGCAGCTAAAAGGCATTGGCAAAGAGCTTGGGTTTAGCTTCAATTTTAATCAAGACTCTAGAATTTATAACACCTTTGAGGCCCACCAATTACTGCATTGGAGCGAGCCGTACGGTAAGCAAACCGAGCTCAAGCTAGCATTGTTTGAGGCTTACTTTAGCCAAGGGAAAAATCCCTCGGACCGCGATACCTTATTAGCAATAGTGGAGCAAGTGGGCTTAAGCAGTGAACTAGCGCAGCGAGTATTAAAAGACCAACTCTACGTTGAAGAAGTGCGCAATAGCCAGCAGACCTGGCAAAATCACGGCATTCAAGCGGTGCCCGCGTTTATCATTAACAATCGTTATTTGTTGTCAGGCGCTCAGCCTAGTAAAAACTTACTGGATGCAATAAACGAGAGTTTAAGTAAGGGCTAGTTTGCCCCGGTTAACGAGCGCTGCTGTTTTGGGAAGCGGCTGTTTTCCGAGAGCCAAATATCTAAAAAGTGCTGACTAAATAGGTTGTCATCTAATGAGCCCAAATGTTCACCATTGAGATAAAAGCGCCCTTGGTTGGCCGAGTCGGCCACTAACTGTAGCTGATCACCTTTTTTTAAATCTGGCCAAATCGATGAGAGCTTGTTGAGCCATTGCTGACACGGCGATTGCTCACACACTCCTAAGCGCTGCCACTCATCTTTAGTGGCATCTACCAATTTACTGCGGTTAATTTTTCGCAGGTAATCAATTGTCAGCACCATTGGGTAGCGATGTTGCTGATACTGCCCGTCTGGACTGTGTAAACTCACATTGTAAATAGACCAAAACAACACCTTTAATCTGGCGTCGCCTACCAGTTTCATATCGCTTGCTTGGCTAAAGCTTGAGAATAATGCAATGGCTATTATTAGGGTTTTAAACATAGCGTTTCTCCAATAACGAATTAGCTAAGTAAGCAAACACACTCCATAACGGTAGCAGTATAAGCAGCCCTAACCAAAGGCCTGGCTCTAGGGTAAATACGTTGGCTAAGCTGGCTAAGTAGTAAGAAACTGGCCCCATTATCGCAACAAAAATTGGCATAAAAGGTTTAGGTAAACTGGCCAAGGTGGGCAGTAAAAGGGCAAAGCTTGCCCACAACAGCATCATAAACACAGGTAAGTTAGGCGAGCTAAAACTCAGCACGCCAAACTCTACTAGCGCGATATCGATGATAACGCCGACGACGCTTAACATGGCACAAGGCAAAAGTACCGCCCACTGATAGTTGCGTACTTGCAATAAGGCTAAGGCCACTAACCCCAGCAACATAAACCACACCGCTTGCTCGCCCCAAAAAAAGGCGGCAAACCAGTTCAGTTTAAATACAAGCAATACAGGCCATTGCATAAGCCAATTACCCTTTCACCATGGTGAGCTGTTCGGTACCAATATTGTGGCTACGGAAACCCGCTTCGCAATAAGCGAAATAGAAGTGCCACAGACGGTAAAACTGCTCATCAAAGCCAAAGCTTTGGCTGTTGTTTTGGTGTTGTTGCTGCACTCTATGATGCCAATGCTGTAGGGTTTCGGCATAATCAATGCCTATTTCTAGGCGCTGTAGAGGCTGCATTCCCTGCTTGGAAAATAGTTGCTTAAGCAGCGAAGGTGAAGGTAAAAAACCGCCTGGAAATACATATTGCTGAATAAAATCAACGCTTTTTCTGTATGCGGTAAAACGACGGTCGTCGATAGTAATCGCCTGCAGTAGCATTAAGCCACCCGCTTTTAAGCGCTTAGAGCATAACTCAGCAAAACCAGGTAAATAACGCTCACCCACTGCTTCAATCATCTCAATCGATACTAGCTTGTCGTATTCGCCTTCTAGTTCGCGATAATCTTGATTAAGCACCGTAATCAAATGGCCTAAATTACGTTGTTCGACTAACTGGCAAACATGGGCATGCTGTTTATCTGAAATAGTAGTGGTAGTGACTTTGCAGCCATAATGACTGGCCGCATACATGGCTAAGCCGCCCCAACCTGTACCAATTTCTAGCAAGTGATCATTTGATTGCAGCTTTAGCTGCTCGCAAATACGTTTGAGTTTATTGTCTTGCGCCTGTGCCAGCGTAATATCTTGGCCGCCGAAAATAGCCGAAGAATATTGCATTTGCGGATCGAGAAACGACTGGTAAAAATCATTACCCAAGTCGTAGTGAGCTAAGATGTTTTTCTTGGCTTGACGCCTGTGGTTGCGACGAAAAAAATGCTGCACTTTAAACCACGCGCTGGTAAACCAATGTAACTTTCTGTCTAAGCTGTCTAGATGATCTTGGTTGTCTGCTAGAAGCTGTAACAAGCGATGTAAATCAGAACAGCGCCACAAACCTTCCATGTAGGTTTCGCCTGCAGCAATGCTACCGCCCTTCAAAATGCGAGAAAAAACCTGAGCATCAAGAATGTGTACTTCTACTACATGAGGATAGTCTTTCTCTCCAAGGTGAACAGACTCGTAGCCCGCTTGGCTCAATAAAATTGCCCCGCCGGTTAAACCGTCAAAGGTTTTCATTACAAGATGGCGAGTAATGTCCAAGCTGCTATTTAACGATGCAGTAGCGAGCGATTTTGCAGTGGTCATAAGTTTTCCTTAACAGCAAATATCAGTGAGTTTTGTCGCTGGCTGGATGACCATAAAATGGAACTTTTTTCATCCATAACTTCAATGCCTGCCAATAAATTCCCCCTACTACTTTAAGAGTGAGCAAAGGATATGACTTAATAACGCGACTAAGGCTAGAAGAGTTTAATGGCTGCTTAATTAAATTTACTCCAGCGCTAAATTCTTTCTGTTGCCGCCAGCAGTTAATCACCACAGTAACCTGTTGTTCTACTAGCTTTACTTGCCAGTTGTAGCGCATATCCATTGGGTTGAACGGAGATACGTGAAAGGCTTTATCATGGTCTTCTAGAGTGTTTAAATCTAACCAATATTGGTGTTTTTCTTTCCATGGGGTATTGGTAACTTCGGCCAGCATGTAATCAAACTTGTCGCCATCACCATAAAGCACAAAATTAACCGGGCTAAAATACCAACCAAGGCAACGAAACTGCCCCATTAGCACTACTTGTTTAGCGCTATAATCTGGCTGAAAACGCTGCTGAGCGGCCAAGGCTTTATCGCGAATGCTGCCCGGTTGCTTGCCTAAATAGTCGCCTTCACGGAGCCGAAACCACGGCAGGAAGCGGCTGAAGTTTTTTAGCTGATTACGAACGGCTTGCTCCTCAGCTAAATCTATCCATGCATAATAGAGCTTGTAGTTAAAGCCATGCTTACGTGGCACAAAACGCTGATGAAAGGTATCGCCAAAGGCAATAGAAGAGTGTTTTACGTCCATCGTTTACTCCTCACAAATCGATGCCAAACTTACGACATACTTCCACCGCTGAACGCACACCATCTTCATGAAAACCGTTATGCCAATAAGCGCCACAAAAGTAACTGTTATGCTGGCCATTAATCAGTTCACGTTGCTGCTGCGCGCCAAACCCTTCAACCGAAAACACCGGGTGCATATAGTTAAAGCGCTTAATCACTTTATCTTCAGCAATCGGCTCCAGTGGATTCAAGGTGACACAAAACTGCGGCGCATCCTCTAAACCCTGCAAACGATTCATATCGTAGGTAACACTGGCCAGTCGGTCATTCCTATCGCCGCTAGGCGGTAGTAGGTAGTTCCAACTAGCACGAGCACGATGAATGCTTGGCAGCAGACGCTCGTCGGTATGTAGGATGACTTCATTACTTTGATATTTGAGTTTACCTAATACCTCTCGCTCATCAGTACTGGCTTCTGCGCCTAATACCGACAATGCTTGGTCACTATGGCAGGCAAACACTACGGCATCGCCCTGCCATGTCCACCCATCGCTGGTTTCAATGCTTACCCCTTCGTCGCCTCGTTGAATACTGGTGACTTGGCTGTTCAAGCGAATGTTATCTTCTAAGCCCGCAAGTAGCGGTTTTATATATTGCTTGGAACCACCTGGAACAACATGCCATTGCGGGCGATTAGCAACATCTAACAAGCCGTGGTTTACAAAAAAACGAGCAAAAAACTGCATTGGAAATTGGTTAATACCGTTTAGTGAAGACGACCAAATCGCCGCCCCCATGGGCAGCAAATAGTTTTCTTGAAACATTCTGGAAAAGCGGTGCTCTTGTAAAAACTGCCCCAAGCTTACCGAGGTATCTATGTCTACCGCTGCTTTAGCTAGCTTGTTAAAACGCAAAATTTCGTTAATGAATTTATAGAAGCTAGGTTTAAGCAAGTTGCTACGTTGGGCAAACATAGTGTTTAGATCGTGCCCATTGTATTGTAAGTTAAGCTCTGGATTAACCACGCTAAAGCTCATTTCAGTAGGCTGAGCGTGAATACCTAACTTGTCCAGCAACTTATTAAACAAGGGGTAGGTACGGTCGTTAAACACAATAAAACCGGTATCTACCGCGTACTCTTTACCTTCTATTTCAATTTGATTGGTCGCGGTATGCCCGCCAAGATAATCATTTTGTTCCAGTAAGGTGACATCGTGTTGTTCTTTTAATAAGTGGGCGCAGGTCATGCCTGATATGCCCGCTCCAATAACTGCTATTTTCATCTATCTATGCTCCTTCCTTGTGAGCTAAACGGCGACAGAGAGATTGTTGCCAAGATACTGGCAAACAATTCAAAAAGTGTAATATTCCGCTGAATACACCAGGGAAATTAATACTTGTTTTACCCTTTGCTAAACCCTTCATAATGTATTGGCTAGCCTGCTCTGAACTAATCATATTGGGCATGGCAAAGGCATTTTTATCGGTGAGAGGGGTTTTAACAAAACCTGGTTGCACACAATGCACACTCACCTGTTTGGCGGCTAAATCGGTACCAAGCGCCTGAGATAAGTAGTGTATTGCCGCTTTGCTGCTACCATAGGCGCCAGCTTGGCTAAACGGCAGTAAATGCGCCAAACTGCCTACCAAGGCTAGTTGGGAGCCAGGTTTTAGCTGCCCCCACACACCATCTAAACAGTTGGCAACGGTAAGCACATTGGCTTGCCATACGCGGCTAAACAATTCAGCGTCAAAGCACTCTGGGTCTAGGTATTCGCAGTTACCGGCACACAAAACAATTAAGTCCATGGCTGGTAACTCACTCAAGCTGGCTCTCACTTTCGCTAAATCAGCTAACTCTAGCGGCAAAGCTGTGATGCCTTTGTCTGTTAATTCTTGCAAGCGCTCTTTATTTCGCCCTTGCCCCCATACTTGGTGACCTTTGGCGGCATAATCTAACGCCAACTGTTTACCAATGCCCGAGCTAGCCCCAGTGATAAGAATATTCATTGGGCTAGACCATTTTTTAACTTTTTAGACAACCAGCCAATCACCGGAATATGGTCATGCAACATGGCGCTCACATCGTAGTAATCGCGATGGTAATAGATTTTTTCATCAAACTTGAGGTGGCTTATTCCGTCTAGCGCAATTAAGCGACCGTTTCCGAGTTTAGGATGAGCAAACTGCATTTGCCAAGTAAGGCTGAATTCGCCATCTGCAATCAAACGCGAGGAAAAAATAAACTCGCATTTATCGGTATTCACTAATAGATGCTCGAAATACTGACTTAAGTCTGCAATGCCGTGTAGATGATGCAGAGGGTCAATAAACTCCACATTGTCGGTGTAAATCTCGGATAAACGCGCCACTTGGGCCATGCCAAGCTCAGAGTAAAACTGTTCTAGCTGCTGGACGATTGGGGGCATCGACGCTGAAGTTTTCATGAAAAATCCTTTTAGCTAAAAAAATCTAAGCATTTGTTTCTATTGTTGTTAATCATAGTACGTGAAAGATAATAAGAAAGATCATTCATCTTTTTTTGCACTCTATACGTAATACAAAACAACTAAGTAGTTTTTAGGAGCTGATCCGCTTATGCCTCAGTTGTACCCATTGATGATTTGCAGTGAACACTACATGCCCGAGCGATACGCAAGAATACGTGGCCAGGGGTCTGTGTTCATTGCCAGTTTACGGGCAGCAGAGAAAGCCGGTGGAATGTGGTTAGCCTTTCAAGACAGCAATGGAAACAGCGCAGTTAAGCAAGGTGATATTGTAAGTTTTGCGCAAATTAGCCATATAGATTGGTTGAGCCAAGCGGAGATTGTGGTTGAATGTAAAGTGCTAAATTGGGGTCAGGTTTGCGCGAATGCTCTAGCGTTTAGTAATGAATGGATGGCCCCTTGTATAAGGGCTGAATCTTTAGAGCTTTGGCCAAATCTCTATAAACAAAGAAATACCCATGCATTACAACTCGCCCTAGAAAAAATCAACTTACAGTATCCAGAACTCAAAGCCTCTGACCTGCAGGAAAATATAAGTAGCGAATGTGTAAAGCAGCTTTGTTGGCGCTGGTTAGAGCTACTTCCCCTGCCTATTAATACCAAGCAGCGCTTGCTTAAGTCCCCTTCTGCATCTTTGTGTATACGTTATTTAGGTTTTATTTTGAGACAAAGTGATCGTTTTAATCATCTACCCCGTTAATCAGTTATCAATCCGACAACGATTTTGGCAATATGGAAATACAACGCTCAGTATCGACAATCGGTGGAACAACAACACGCATGGCTACTCAGGTTTCCCAGCCCAATAAAGACGATGGTATCGCCCTGTTATTGGCAAACATTGCAAGTAAGCAGTGTAAGCGCAGTTACGACACCTTGTTCCGCGAAGTTGCTCCACGCTTACTTAATTTGGCGCGTAAGCAGTTTGTAGATGAATCCTTGGCACTTGAAATGGTGCAAGAAACCATGCTCAAACTATGGCTAAAAGCGGGTTTATACGACGCCTCCAAAGGCAATGCGATGACGTGGATATTTTCGGTGTCGCGGAACGTGAAGTTTGACTTAATGCGCAAAGGCAAGCACCAGCAAAGCTGGGTGCAAGGCGACGACCTTTGGCCAATTCTCACTGAAGAAGAAGACTCAGACAAAATATCTTCTGAGGATCAAGAGTTAGTGAGTAATGAACTCAAAGAGCTAATAGAACGTTTGCCAGAAGAACAAGCTGATATTGTTCGGCGGGTCTACCTACATGGTGAGTCTCAACAACAAGTATCGGAAATATTGAATTTACCGCTTGGCACTGTGAAAAGTCGCCTTAGATTAGCGCTGAAAAAAATGAAGGAGGTTTTAGATGACTAGCATTCAATTTCATCCAGTTGAGGAGACTCTCAACCTATATGCCGCTGGCCAATTAGACCCCGCTATGAGCATTATGGTAAGTGCCCATTTGGAATACTGCACCGAGTGTAGACAACGGGTGCACGCCATTGAACAAAAAATGGCCGCTCAGTTAGAAGATACCCAACCTGCAGCCATGAGCAATGATCTGGATTCGATGCTGCAAATGATTATGCAGCAAAGTGCTGAAACAGTGATTGAGCCTAGCCAGCCAAGGCTGCAAGAAGAAATCAGTTTAGGGGATAAACGTTTTCCATTGCCACGTGCATTGCAGGCTCATCCGCAACACATTGGCCCCTGGGGACGCTTACCGGGTAAAATTCAACGAGCCCGTGTAGATGCTGTTAGTGACAGTAAAATGAACTTTATTTACATGGATCAAGATAGTGCCTTGCCAGAGCATACTCATCAAGGTCAAGAGATAACCTTGGTACTAGCTGGCACCTTTATTGATGATGCAGGTAGCTATGTTCCGGGTGATTTTATTATTCAAAATACTGAGAATAAACACACCCCGCGCACTGCAGCTAACCAAGATTGCCTATGTTTAACCTTGTTAGATGCGCCACTGCATTTTACTTCGGGACTGGCATCTTTACTTAACCCATTTAGCCAGTTGTTTTTTAAGTAAAACTCAAGCCAAGCACTGGCAAACGTAAATCTTTATAAAGGCCCTTATCTAAGGGCCTTTTTTATTGGCTGTTTGCCACTTACCACTCAAACCAAGCATCTTCGTGTATTACAGCAACGGTAAACCACAATGCCGGCGTTCCTCATCGAATGCTGACTTACTCCTCCCCCTCAATTTAGTTGATAGATACGCGTTCGCTTAACTATCTGTATTTTTTAAATAAAAGAATACTAATGTTGAGTTGCTCTCTATTTAGATCCAAATGTGGTTGACTAAATCAACCAATATAAATATAGTAGATAAAATCAACCATATGCAAATAGGTACAAATTGAACAACGAAATGAGCACACCAATAACAGCAGCCGTAACGGCAGACGCTAAATCCAACCCACTGTTCTACAAAATTTTAGTCGTGCTCGCCATGATGTCTGTTATCGCGGGTACCCTGACTGGCGTGATGACTTATATACAGGTGGGATACAGCGACTCCTTTGTAGTGATTTGGTTAGAGGCATTTCTTACTACCGCCGTTATTTTGATGCCGGTTGGTCTAGTAATGATGAGCCTAGTGAGCAAGTTAATCGCCAAGCTACTGCCACATATAGCAGAGTCTGCACGTAACCCGATTGTTGGAGTGATCATGGCAGTCATCATGGAATCGATTATGGCTTTTACTACCACCGCTAAAAATATCGGCTTTGCTAATAGATCAGAATTTGCCAGCGCGTGGCTAGAGGTTTTTTTAGTCGCACTGCCGGTAGGTTTAAGCCTTATGCTGATTATTTCAATGACAGTCAAACCTAAAATTGAAAAATTCTTAAAAAGCTAAACAACCTTAGAGTGAGAAAAGTATGACGACACGTACCAGAAAAGAAAATGGCTACCGTATCACTATTGAAGAACTCGATACTGAAGCGCCTAAAACCATGGTATTCGAATACCAAGACAGAGAAGACTTGTTTACGGTTGTAGAAAAACTAAAGCAAGGCAGTGGCTTAGAAGAAAACATCGCCACCAAAGTGGGTGTAGCCTTGCGTTTATTAGGGCCGGTTATGATGCAAAATCGTAAACACGATTTGTTCATCGATTTTATGCCACACTTCAAAGCATTTATGCATAAACTGAAAGCAACGGTAAAAGCCAGTTAAGTAGGGCTAAAGTAAACTTCGCTGAGCCGCCCTTTAACTAACGCTGGCAAGCATTATTATTTACCTTGCACGCGGTAAGGTAAACAAGCTTATTCGACATGGATAGAGGATATATACTTTATGAAAAACAAGTGTGCACTTGCCTTAGCGATGCTGTTGTCTGTGGTATCGATTCAGACCAATGCAAAAGAGTGTGGCAGCGTAAGCATTGCCGATATGAACTGGAATTCAGCAAGCCTGATGGCGCATATTGACCAGTTTATATTAGAACATGGCTTTGGCTGTGAAGCCGAATTGATACCTGGAGATAGCGTTCCAACAGGGATATCAATGATAGAAAAAGGCTACCCAGATATCGCGCCGGAGCTTTGGACCAATGGTATTAAGGAAGCCTTAGACAAAGGTGTTGCCGATAAGCGTTTACGCTACGCCGGTAACTCCTTAACAGACGGCGGTGAAGAAGGTTTTTGGGTTGCCGACTTCTTGGTAGAGAAGCACCCAGAGCTTGCCACCATTGAGGGGGTGATTAAACACGCAAACTTATTCAAACATCCGGAAGATGATGAAAAATCTGCGTTTTATGGCTGTCCGGCAGGATGGACCTGTCAAATAACCTCAGAGCATTTGTTCAATGCATTAGCGCTTGAGAAGCATGGTTTTGAGATGATAGATCCTGGTTCAGGTGCCGCTTTAGCTGGTGAACTGGCTAAAGCCTATGAACGCAAAAAGCCATGGTTTGGTTATTACTGGTCACCCACCCCAGTGTTGGGTAAATACACCATGGTAAAAGTTGATTTTGGCAGTGGCACAGACCTAGATGAATACCGCAACTGTACTACCCAGCCAGACTGTGAGTCACCTAAAGTCACTATGTACCCGCCCTCGCCAGTGCATTCGGTTACCACGGAATCATTTGCTAAAAGTGAACCTTTAGCCTTTGAATATCTGGGTCAGCGAGGTTTTAGCAACCAACAAATGAGCCTTTTACTGGCTTGGATGGAAGACAACCAGGCTGACGCAGAAGAGGCGATGTATTACTTTTTTGAACATCATCCTGAGCTTTGGCAAGTTTGGCTCTCAGAAGACGTAGCAAACAAAGTAGCAGCGGCTTTATAGCATTAATCAAAAAGGCCGAAGCACATGTAAGCCTTCGGGCCTTTTTCTAGAGTACTTGAGCCTTAAACGCTCTGTTTGAGGCTGCTAATAGGTTTTAAGAAATTAACCAGAAATAAATTCACGCATTCTCTGCTGTACAACATCTACCAGCAAATCCGGTTGAAACTTAGAGATAAAGCGATCACAGCCTACCTTTTCTACCATGGCTTCATTAAAGCTGCCACTTAAAGACGTATTCAAGGCAATGAACAAATCACTCATACGCTCATCCCCCCGCACTTCTGCGGTTAAACGGTAACCATCCATTTCGGGCATTTCGGCATCGGTAATCATTAACAAAATTTCGTCGTACACCGATTTACCTTCATCGGCCCAGCCCTTAAGCATGTTTAGCGCTTGAAGGCCATTTTCGGCTTCAATAATTTCCATGCCCAATTGGCCTAGGGTGGCTTTCACTTGACCACGTGCCGTAGAGGAATCATCAACCACCAACACCCGTTTTCCACTTAATAGATGAGAGACATCTTTATCTAAGGCTTCTTCAGAAATGGCGATGTTGTAAGAAACAATTTCAGCGAGTACTTTCTCAACATCAATAATTTCTACAATGCGACTGGCATCTTCATGATCGATTCGAGTGATGGCCGTGAGGTAATTACTGCGCCCTACCGAGGTAGGCGGCGGTAAAATATCCTTCCACGAGGTATTCACAATATGCATAACCTCGCCCACCATAAAGCCCTGCACCGAGCGGTTATATTCGGTAATAATTAAGTTACAGTCGACCTTGGCTTCTTCTTTAGCCGGTGGCATTTTAACTGCGGCACGTAAATCGATAACCGGAATAGAATGACCGCGTAAGTTAACCACGCCTGAAACATGAGCATGAGATCCTGGTAAGCGGTTCATATTCGGTAGTTTAACTACCTCTTTCACCTTAAAAACATTAATTGCAAACAACTGCATTGAGTTGAGTTTAAAAATTAATAATTCTAAACGGTTTTCGCCCACGAGCTGGGTTCGTTGATCCACTGAGGCTAAAACACTAGACATACTACTCAACCTATTCCATGTTAGTTAATTACTTCATTATAGACCTGTCATGCTATGCAGCAAAAACACAACAGTCCGTAACACTTTGTTTTAGCGGGCTAGCACACAGAACTGTACTTATACATCGTTAAACCACTCCAACAAGCCTACAACAAAAAGCCACATTACTGCTGCAATTAGTAGCATTTTCATTACAATGAGCCTCTTTTAACCATGCTTCGGGATTACGCCCCGGTAGGCACAAGGAAGTTAACATGAGCCAAATTACCATTTGCGCCCTATACAAATTTGTTCGATTAAACAATTACCTAGAGCTACAAACTCCACTGCTAGCCTTGATGAAACAACACCAAGTACGCGGTACCTTACTGCTGGCCGAAGAAGGCATTAACGGCACCATCGCAGGGCCAGACCAATCCATAGAAACTGTATTACAGTGGCTAAAGTCTGATCCTCGTCTGAGCCAAATCGTGGATAAGCGCTCGTTTAGCTCCGAGCAACCCTTTAATCGTTCACGAGTAAAGCTCAAAAAAGAAATTGTTACCATGGGTGTGGAAGGCATTGACCCTAACCATGTAGTGGGCTCTTACGTTAAACCCAGCGATTGGAATCAACTGATTGCCGACCCAGAAGTATTGGTGGTAGATACTCGCAACGACTACGAAGTACAACTGGGCAGTTTTAAGCATGCGGTTAACCCAAATACTGAAACCTTTCGTGAATTTCCGGCTTACGTAGCCGAAGAGATGGATCCACAAAAACACAAAAAAGTAGCGATGTTTTGTACTGGTGGGATCCGTTGTGAAAAATCAACCGCCTACTTAAAAGAACAAGGTTTTGATGAGGTTTATCATTTAGAAGGCGGCATTCTTAAATACTTAGAAGAAGTGCCACAACAAGAGTCGTTATGGGAAGGTGACTGCTTTGTATTTGATGAGCGTGTCACCGTAGACCACCAACTACAACCGGGTGAATACCAATTGTGTAGCGGCTGTCGTATGCCTATATCTCCGGCCGACATGCAAAGCGAAAAATTTGAGCAAGGTGTGAGCTGCCCACATTGTTACGATAGCTTAAGTGACGAGCAAAAAAGCCGCTTTAGAGAGCGAGAAAAACAAGTACAGTTAGCTAAGCAACGTGGGGAACAACATGTTGGAATGGAAGCAGCTCAACATAGTGAGCAGCGTCGCCAGCAAAAGCAGAAGTTACGCGAAGATCAACGCGCGACGAAGAACCCCAAATAATATGATGGGGCGGTTAAACGCCCCCAATCAACTAATTGACTTTTAAGCGGTTATTAACATCGCGGCTTTGACGAATTAACTCATCTCCACTCTTAAACACATCAGATTTAGCAAGGCGGTCGTAGAGCACCACATTCACGGTTGCTGCCAAATTCAAACAACCTTGAGTGGGGACATACACCACGTCATCAGCTTTATCCACCAGATCTTGGCTAATAGAGCCGTCTTCGGGGCCAAAGATATATAAAGCCTGTTCAGGATGAGTGAAGTCTGGCAAGGGTGTTGCCCCTTCGGCCAATTCAATACAGACTATTTTTAGCCCTGCGGCTTGCTCTGCAAGGTCATCAACTCCTCTTAGTGGAATATTCAAACTTTGGTTTTTGGTATCGGTATTAAAACGCGCGGCGCGCGCGTAGCGCTGCCCTGTATAAAACACCTCAGACGTACCAAAACAACCTGCTGCACGCATTACTGAACCAACATTACTGGGGCTTTTGGGGTTAACCAAACCAATTTTAACTGTATCTTGAGACATAACTAGAACCGAAATAAGCACTAAGCGCCTTGCATACCATTAACACTACAAGGCTAACAATTACCGAGAATTGTACTCGATATTTTCTATTTTCCTACTGCTGTTAAGGCAGTTTACTTAGGTGAATCTGCCCAAGGGTTTAGCGGTTTGCCCTCATCTTGAACATCGCTCTCTTGTGGCTTAGGCCATGTTGCTTTGGGTTTGGCCTTAAAACTTCTCTTAGGCTTAGGTTTTGGCTTGTTTTGCACCTGCTTCTCTGCGGTAATATCAATCACTACTGGAGCACGAGGCTTTTGGTCTAAGGGCACTAAGCGGTCACGCGGAGGTAAAGCATATTGCTTGTCATCTGGCCGCGGAAGATGTTTAAAGCGGTACATATAAAACGCTTCAACTTTCTCTCTCGCCCAAGTGGTTTTACGTAAAAACTTAAGGCAAGACTGAGGGGTAGGATTGTTTTTAAAACAGTTCATATTCATGGCATAGGCCAGTGTTTCCCAGCCATAATGTTCAACTATCTCATCCAGCAGCACTTCAAGCTTGAGGCCATGCAAGGGGTTATTTTGCTGTATTTCTTTCATACGTAGATCCTAAAGCCTAAACAGAAACGGTTTGCTGGTTTCGATTATAAAGGCAAATCGTTCAAAAAGGTGCATCAAACTTTAAACTCTCACAAGCTTGTTTTTTGCAGGCGTTCGTTTAACGCTAAGGCCGCAATAATAATTGCGGCGCCAATACTTAATCGCAATACGTCAGCGTCATGATTCCAAATCAGCAAATTTACCGCTATTCCAGCAGGGATAAGTAAGTTGTTCGCCACCGCTAAAGCGCCGATGTTCACCAAGGTAGCGCCTTTGTTCCAAGCAAAATAACCGAAGCCAGAAGCTATAATGCCAAGGTAAACAAGTACCCCCCACTGAATATTAGTCGAGGGTAACTTATTGGTATTACCCAACATAACAAAAGCGATGATGGCCACAATCAAGGCTCCAATAAAGAACCAAGCAAACACGGTTTGTTGCGCAAGCTGCTGAGATTGCCTAGCCATTAAACGTTTGTATGCCACTTGCCCAGATGCAAAACACAGGTTGGCCCCTTGAACCAACAAGAAACCAGTGACAAAACCTTGGTCGATGCCTTCATACCTAATCGCCACCGCGCCTAGGGTGGCAATAAAAGCACTTAATAAGAATTGAGAGTTAAAGCGGCGCTCAAAGGCATCATTGACCAAAGTAACGTAAATCGGCGTCATAACAGTAAATAACAGCACTTCCGGTACCGACAAGTACAAAAATGACTGATAGTAAAACCCGTACATGCAGCCCAATTGGATAGCTCCAATCAGCATCAATTTAATCGCGAGCGAAGGACTTACTTGCGAGGGTTTAAGAAAGGGTATGAAGACCAAGGTCGCCAAGCCCACTCGCATTAGAACTGAAAACCAAGCGTCGACTTGCCCCGCTAAGTACACTCCTATCAAACTAAAAGAAAAGGCCCACAACAAGGTAATAGACAAAAGATATGACATAACAACTCAAGCAGATAATCAAAAACTAGAGTGTAATGTTTATCGTCAGGAAGCCAAGATAATTTAAAGAGGATGAAAGTACCAAAACTTCATATATTAAATGGGCCTATGTAAGTACGCTAAAAAAGTCCTTGTACAAAGCGTACTCAAAAGCTCACGAACTAGAAGCGATAGTCAAAAGATATTGTGTAAGCATTACTATGTGGCAATGAGAAACTGGTTTTTTCGCCGTTCTCCCAATGAATATCATTGGAGTAACTCTTAAACATATGCCTGTACTGAATATCCACCGACAAGTTATCCACTATCTTATATTGCATACCAATTTGTAAACCGTAGGTGAAATCGGTTTGACTCGCTTGATGTGAGTAACTTGAAACACCGCCACCCAGAGGTTTTTCTTCTAACCAAAACTTCCCTTTATTATGAACAGCACCAACGGTGGCGCCTCCAAATACAGAAAACTTATCACTGATTGACTGAATATAATCATAAGACAATAGATACTCGTTTTGGGCCAACTCTAGCTGTGTATCGATTCGACTAGGGTGTTGACCTAAGTGGCTGCGATAAACATTTGCATCGCTCATATAATTGATCGTAGCCGTTAAACGATGGTTTTCGTTTAGATATACACCACCTCTTAGGTGCATTGCTGCACGACCAGCGTTAGCAGAGCGATTACCAAATTCAGAGTCTGATGCTTCCACCTTAACATTTTGGTAGCCCCCACCCGCTCCAACAAAAAATTCAGCAGCAAAAGCGGATGGAATAGATAAGGTAGATAGGCTGAATGCCAATAGTGTTTTTTTCATAGTAATGCTCGAAGTCTCAGTAAATTCGAAGCGCATTATTGTTATTACTGACACCTTGATCTAATAAGTAAAACAAATTTCAATAATAAGCTAAGCTTATCAAGGTAGAATCAACAATAAGAAAACAAGGTGGCAATGGCGCCCAGATGAATAGAGATTTACGATCAATGAGTGTAATGAATAAAAATTCCTATCAACAGCTAGACCTAAACCTACTAAAAACGTTTTTAGTGCTGTTTGATGAACAGAATATGCGTAAAGCTTCGGAACGCTTATTTGTCTCTCAGCCAGCGATCAGTCAAGCCTTGTCTAAGCTACGAAACCACTTTGGCGATGAGCTGTTTGTTAAAGTGCATGGAGGTTTAAAGGCTACCGCGTTTTCTGAAGAGCTAATACAGCTTATTCAGCCCCACATGTCGGGTTTAGAAAATGCCTTAAATCGAAACAATGAGCTAGACCTATCGACACTAGACCAAACTATCAATATTGCTCTATCTCCTGTGGTAATGACTTGCTTATCTGGCGCTTTATATAGAGCCGTTTCAAAACAAGCGCCAAACTCAAGATTAGTACTTACAAGTTGGTCAAGCTCAACCCTAGAGGATATACAAAAAGGTCGAATTTTGGCTGGGGTAAATTATGATGTAAGCCACCCCAAAGAAGTGTATAGCCAACACATGATCGAACTAGAAGGGAGAGTGATAGTTAGGCAGGATCATCCATTGAAAAAATCGCTAGCAACACTTAAAGACATATCGGAATACGAAATTGCTTCCTTGTTTATTCCTGGCTGGAATGATGATTTTAGCTTAGCCGCCGAAGCTATGAAAAGAGAGGGCTTACCTGCGAAGATAGGCTTTCGCTCCGAAGTGGTAATGGCACTTATTGATGTCGTATTACATACCAATATGTTTATGCCTCACTCTAACCTTTTTCCTCAGCATCTATATCCAAGTTTGAGAACCATTAACGTATTGATTAACGGCGAGACATTTAAAGAACCGGTACTAAGCTACAGCCATGTAAAAAACCGAAACAGCCCAATGATGACTTGGCTACAAGGCTTGATAAAAAATGCGCTTGAAGCTCAAGTATCATTAAACACTAGGAAAAATAATTTTTAGTTAAAGCCTAACTTTCATCTTGGGATGGGTTCATATTCTGCTAATTATCTGCCACAGTAACGCTCTAATTTTTGCTGAGGTTAATCACCATGTTTTACAGCCCATCAGAGGCATTTTCGGCCTATCTTGCGATGCCAGAGCGACTGCCTGAAAGTGTTCCTGTTTCACATACCCAACAACTCGATAGCATTACGGATTTAGTCGACGATATTGATGTATTTTTGTTTGATGCTTACGGCGTGCTAAATGTGGGTGGAACCGCCATTGAAGGGGCTAAAGAGCAAATAGCTAAACTGCGAAGGGCTGGCAAGAAAGTGATGGTAGTAACCAATGCTGCCACTCAAAACAAACAGCAATTGTTCGATAAGTTTGTCGGCTTGGGTTTCGACTTTAGTGACCAAGAAATTGTAAATAGCCGTGAAGTACTGTTGCAGTACATGGACTTACAGAGCTCAACAAGCTTAGGTGTTATAACACTGCCTGAGTTTCGTTTAGATACCCAGCGACCTTGTGTTTACCCAGAAGACGATAACTTTTGGCAAGCGGACGAGTTTTTGTTTTTAAGCGGCCAAGCTTGGAATGAGGAGCGTCACCAGCGGTTTATAGCAGAACTACAAAACAAGCCACGTACAGTTTGGGTAGGAAATTCAGACCTGATCGCACCGCTAGAAAATGGGGTATCTCAAGAGCCAGGTAGTTACACCTTAACCCTACCGGATGAGATCTATCCTCAGATACGTTGCTTTGGTAAACCCTACGCGCCGATTTTTGAAGAAGCACTGAGTCGAATTAAACACCAACTTGGAGATGTTGCACCACAGCGCATTGCGATGATTGGTGATACCTTGCACACCGACATACTTGGTGGCAACGCGATGGGATTTAAAAGTGTACTTGTCACTCAGTATGGGTTCTTACGCGGTTTAGATGTGGAACAGCATATCCAGCGCAGCAAAATACGGCCTCATTACCAACTGGCTTCTATCTAATATGTTGCAGGTTTCTCTGGCTTTGATTGCGTAAGAAAAGCCTGCAAATCTTGGCATTTTTGCTGGCGTTGAGAACTATCCATTTGTCCCCACTCTTGCTCGGCAACATGCACTAAATCAGACACAACTGAGTCCATGGTTTTATCCATGGTGGCGGCAAGGTCGGCAACTTCGATACGGCCTTGTTTAATACTATCTTGATAACTTACTCGCCACTTTTGATAATCAGAACTCAAGCTTTTATTCCCCGCCACATTGGCGCAAAACCCACTCAAAGAATGGTAAATAATAGACTGGGCAAATAAATGCTGAGACTCACTCACTTTTGACTTGGGAAATGCCGCAAGTGACGCACTAATAAGCAAGCTAAAACTACATACCGTAGCAATAACAAAATGTTTGTTCATAAAGTTTTCCTTACTTATGCTGAAAAAACACACTTCATCTACACTAGGTGATTCAGAGTAATCTTGCTGCACTATGTGTTGTTAAGATGATGTAAATCAACTCAAACTTTGTTGCAGAGCCGCTAACTTAACGGCAGCCTCTTCAAAGTCATATTCAGCCGCCGCTCGATTAATACTCACTAACTGTTTTTTTATCTGTTCGGGGAACGCTAACTCTACCAATTCATCAATCCGCTCAACCGCATCGGCGTCGCACTCTTCTAACTGAAAACTGAGCTGAGCAAACTCAGATTTAAGTTGTGCGATATTTTTATCGAACAATGAGCTATCGTCAGTGGCTGAAGGGCGGTTTGCATTAGGCAACAATAGAGCTATCTCCCCCAAAGCCAAATGCAGTTGGGTAGCAAGGTTAGCGAGCAATGTTTGAATGCGCTCAACGCTGTTTTCAAAACTATCCCCTAATTCGCCTTGCTTAATCGAGTTAGCTACAGCTTCCAACTCTGCGGCTGCATCTTGTAAGGCTAACGCACCAATATTCCCAGAGTTCCCCTTTAAGGTATGAACAAGTCGAGTGGCGAGCTCCCAATCTAACTCGCCAACGGCGACTTCAAATTCTTCGACAAATTGCTGCTGACTATTGCTAAATTTTGTTAGCAGCTTCAGATATAAGCCGCTATTACCATTACAGGTAGCTAGACCAGCGACTTGATTAATCAGTTCAGGGTTCAGGCTTTGGGCTACCGCCATGTCACTGGTTACAAGCTGATCACCGGAAACACCTGCCCCTTTAATACCAGACGCTTGAATCCACTGAGCCATAGTAGTGATCATGGTTTCTACATCAATCGGTTTACTAATGTAATCATTCATACCAGCGCTAATCACTTTTTCTCGGTCACCACTCATGGCGTTGGCGGTCATGGCAATCACCACTATTTCCAAATCAAATTCGCGGATCTTTTGAGTCGCAGAGTAACCATCCATTACTGGCATTTGAATATCCATCAATACCCCGTCGTAGCGATTAACACGCAGTTTATCTATCGCTATTTGGCCATTTTCAGCTAAGTCACAACTCACATCAATACTGTTAAGTAGCTCTAGGGCTAAGTCTTGATTCAGCTCGTTGTCTTCAACCAGTAACACATGGGCTCCACGCAGTTTACGCTTGGCGTCACTCAACTTATCACTGAGTTTTGCAACCGGTCTATACAACTCGATGTCTCGTCCGCTAATTCGCGCAATGGCGTTAAATACTTCCGAGGCGGTAATCGGTTTGGATAAATAAGCACTGACCCCGGCGTTTTCACTTTGTTGCTTGAACCGAGCGTGGTCATAGGCTGAAACAATAATGAAACCAATAGGATGGCTACCTGCTTCTTGGCGAATTGCTTCGCAAGTTGCGACTCCGTCCATATCAGGCATATTCCAATCAACAATCGCCACATCAAACAGCTCTGGTTGCTTCGCGACCAACTGTTGAGCTTCGGCTCCTGAGTGCACAACGCTGACAATTGGGCCAAAAGAAGAAACAATTGAAGCCATGATATCGGCGGCACTTTCATTATCATCTACCACCAATATTTGCATATCGCCTAATCTGCTAGCACCCAAGGCATTACGTAAACTAGGGCGACTATGGTTGAGCTGAAACCATGCGGTAAACACAAACTC
Organism: Agarivorans sp. Toyoura001; assembly: GCF_005405585.1. Taxonomy (GTDB): domain Bacteria; phylum Pseudomonadota; class Gammaproteobacteria; order Enterobacterales; family Celerinatantimonadaceae; genus Agarivorans. The sequence goes on from NZ_BJEQ01000002.1 coordinate 78,959, forward strand.
AGTGCCCTCGCCTAACACGCTATTTATCCATATTTCGCCTTCCATTAGCTCAACCAAACGCTTGCAAATGGTTAAACCTAATCCGGTGCCACCATATTCTCGGGTGGTAGACGTATCCGCCTGAGTGAAAGATTGAAACAGCTTTAGTTGCTGCTCGGGTGAAATACCAATACCACTGTCTTTTACTGAAAACTGCAATTTGGCTTGGTCGCTTGCTTGCTCCAGTAATTTCACTGTAAATACAATCTCACCCTGATCAGTGAACTTAATCGCATTGCTGGCCAAGTTAGTAAAAATTTGCCCTAAACGAAGCGGGTCACCCATCAAATTATTAGGCACTTGGGGCTCAACCATAGTGACAACTTCAATGCCCTTTTCTTGCGCTTTAAGCTCAATTAAATTCAGTTGGTTTTGCAGAATATCTTGAATACAAATATCCAAGCTTTCCATGTCTAACTTGCCCGCTTCAATTTTTGAAAAATCGAGAATGTCATTGATAATGCCAAGTAACGAAGCCGCAGCATGTGATACTTTGTTTAAGTAACTGCGCGTTTTTCGGTCCAAGTCAGCATTTAGCGCGAGATGCGTCATGCCAATAATGGCGTTCATCGGCGTACGAATTTCGTGGCTCATATTGGCTAAAAAGTCAGACTTAGCGCGATTAGCATGATCAGCTTGGTCAATGGCGAGGGTTAGCTGAGTATTAAGCTCTTTAAGTTCACTAATGTCGTAACACCAAAATAATACCGCTTTGTGTTCTTTAAATTCGGTATTGAGATAATTGGCTAAGCCGGTAAAACGTGAACCATCGGTACGTTTAAAATCAATCTCCTGATTAACCACCGGTTCGCCTTTACTCAGCTGTTCATAACAAGCCTCTCGCTGAGACTTGTCATTGTAGATATCGCCAACATTAAAATTGTCTAAGTCTTCGGCTTCTACGCCAAACATGTCGCGAGCGGTTTTGTTGGAGAAAAAGGTCTGGTCATTGGCAACAATAGCCACGCCTATCGGTGCGGAGTTGAGCATGTCAAACAACAGTTGCTCGCGAGCTTGTAGTTTTAACTCAGCCTGCTCGCGCGCCTTAATATGGGTTGCTAGTCGGCGGTTCCAAAATAGCGTTAGTACCACCAATACTAACGCTCCTAACCCCACCTGCCACACCAAGCTATAGTCGATTTTCTCAACCACTTTATGCGGCGCCCATTTAGATACAACAGTGTCTTTTTGCTGCTGGGTGACTGCAGCAATGGCTTTACTCACAATGGACTGTAATAAAGGCTGGGTTTTAAGCACATATAAGGTAGAAGAGACATTTTTGTCAAAATCTCCTGCCACCGATAAATTGGCGTACCCACGGTGATGGATAATATAGTTAAGCACCAACACGGTATCTACCATGCCGTCAATTTCACCTTGCTCAACCAACTCAATGCCTTGCTCGGTATTATTGGGAAATATCCAATCTACATCTAAGTGGCGCTCCACAATCTCGTCGGTTTGTGAGGCGCCTTTAATTATGCCAATGGTTTTCCCTTCTAATTGGTTGAAGGAATCAATTAAATTTCCACCTTTACGCCCTACGTAACTCACCTCACTTTTGGTTATAGGTAAGGTAGCGGTGTAATCCAACTCTAAATGGGTATTGCCAAAAGCTGCCGAAGCCAGCAACACCTCGCGTTGATGAATCAAGTCTAACGACTGCTCCCAAGATTCAACCTCCACCGGCTCAAACACAATCCCGGTACTGGCAGAAATAAGCTGTAGGTAATCAGCAACAATACCAATGTACTGGCCGTCACTATCAAATGCTTCGTAAGGCAACGCTGCTGGGTCAACCGCTACTTTTACCAATGGATTTTCAAGTATCCATTGCTGCTCTGCTGCAGTTAAGTTAAGCAGTTGCCCAGATAAACCATGCCGTTCGTAGGCCAACCTCATATCGGCCAACTCCGATTCACTTAACATGGTGAATTGGCTTAAGTCTGGCACGCTGGCAGAGATAATCGCTTCTGGGGTATTGGTTTCGGTATAAAACGTAATATTACCCACTTTATCGGTGCTGCCGTTTTGTACCAAAAAGCTCTCTTTTGACAGGCGGCTAAGATTACTCACCTGCATAAAATCTACGCTTTGTAATTCACCATCTCGCTCTTGAAGCTGCAAGATGACCTGATTCGGTGAATCAGAACTGACGGTCACTCCTTGAATGTTTGAGTTTTTATAAAACACTCTAAGAATGTTTCTTAGCTGTTTGATATCGTTATTAAAAATGTAAGGTGCAACAACATCGGCGATGAGGTTACCCCGCTTTATCTGGTTGATGAAGCTAGACGCCATGTAAAGCTCAACCAGTTGCGCATAACTGTCGCTTTGTTTTAACCCACCAAGCGCTTGATTAAAAAAATCTCGTATACGCTCATCTCTAAACGCTACTTTATAGCCCACTTCAGACTGAACAAAAATATCGTGAAATTGGTAATCAACCACTAAGCCATTGGTAGATTCACCGTAACTAACCGCCCACTTAACCAACGCTTCATCGGCCACCAGAATATCGGCCTCTCCAGCAAAAAACTCAGCTAACGACTGCTCTTGAACCACATGTTCTCGATAACTAGAGGACGGCTTTTCTGAGTTATTGATTTGCGAGGAATACAAACGTTTTGAACCATCAAACCCCGTTACACTATATTCGCTAAGCTGGCTGGGGCGAGTCAGTTCCAAGTCATCGATAGCGCGGCTTACTGCCACATTGTTAAACACCACAATGTCATCGGAATAAAACAGCCCTTCAACTTCTTCAAGCACCCCTGCTGAAAAATCTAATGCTTGGTCTTCATTGAGGATTTCTTCGCCACGAAAGGTAGGCAACTGTTCAATATTACCTAACTGGTAACCCATTGAAGAAAACACCCGCCGAACTATTTCATACTCTAAGCCAGCTTCCGAGCTTTGGTCATACATGTACGGAGCACGCCCATAACCAAAGGCGCCATTCATAATATTTTGCGATGAGCTGTCCTTAAGCCATTGCCCTGAAATGCGATTGCGGGTTTTTATATCGATAGACTTAAGGGTTTTATCAATTACAGACAACAAAATAGGAGATTGCTTTGCTAAGCCTAGAGATATTGGGATGTTTTTACGCCCAGTGACCACGATGTTCTTTTTGATCTTGTTTAAACGCAGTTTATTTTTTAGATATAGCGAAGAACTCAGCTCGCCAATGGTAGCATCAACCTCCCCCTTCTCCACCGCTCGCAAACAATGTGACAACTCGGTATAAGATTTAAGTGTAATGGTGGGGTAACGCTGTTTTAACCAGGCGGTTTGCTCAAAACCTTCTACTACCGCTAAGGTTTTTCCCGATAACTCGTCCAAGGAGCCAAGCACCGGCGTATTGCTTTGGGTAAACAGATACTCGGTATGTAATAGGTAGGGTTCAGAAAAATTTACATAACTGGTTTTTTCTTGGTCAAAAAACATCATTGGAATAATGTCGAACCGCTGCTGCTTAAAGCCTTGCAACATCTCCAACCACGGTAAGCCGATTTGGTAGGTAAAGGTTAAGCCGCTTAGCTTGGCAATTTCGTTTAGGTAGTCACGTGAAATACCCTCATATTCACCCGCATCATTAACAAAGGCATAAGGGTAAAAGTTAACATCGGCCACCACAGAAATAGCCGATTGCTGGTCAATCCATTGCTGCTCTTCTTGACTAAAATTGAGCTCGTTTGCACTTGCCTGACCAAGCGCTAAAACAAACAAGGTAAGTGCAATCCTTAGCACTAAAATGCGGGTCCACATAAATAGCATCGTTCACCAATGTATATGTTTTATCACTAAATTAAACAGCCTAGATATCTGCTAGTAGGCAAAAAGAAAAGACTCATTTGCTATTAATGATAGTAGACCATGAAGTGAAAGCAGGTGATTTATGAGTGAGGGTTTTGACTTAGCTCCAGCTTTAAACACACTGAGGCATTTTGTCGTAAACAACCATAAAACTGTCATTTATGACTAAAGATATCCTCTGCTCTGCTCTGCTCATTATACTAAATCAAACTAATAACACGGCGAGCCAAACCATGAACATGTGCGCAGAGATAACACTTTTAGACGAAATATTAGCGCCCTATAAGACACAAATAGGCGAAGACTATTTGGCTTATAAAAACCATGTATTACGTATGCTTAACATTTGCTTTTACTTAGCCAATCCGGATCAACAACAGACCCAAAAACTGATTATTGCTGCGGCTTTTCACGATATAGGTTTGTGGACCAATAACACGGTGGATTATTTGCCGCCTTCTTTGATTCATGCAGAGCGTTACCTACAACAGCAAAACCTAGGCGAATGGTCGGAAGAGATTGCACTTATCATCGATCAGCACCATAAAGTGAGAGCGTTTACTGATCCTCGTTACCCGTTGGTAGAATACTTTCGACAGGCCGATTTAGTGGATTTTTCTTTAGGTCTTGTCAAACATGGGGTGCCAGTGAATTTTATAAAGCAACTTAAGCAAACATTGCCTAATCACGGCTTTCATAAAATGTTATTAAGACGCACTTGGCAGCGAATTAAACAACAACCATTTAGCCCTGCACCAATGATGAAGTGGTAAAAAAAGCATGGCTATACAGCTGCCATGCTTAACATCTAAAGCCTAAGGTTAAGGCTTAATTCACTGGAGTAAACTTAATCCAATTAAGGTTAAAGTTACCTTGAAGAATATTAATACGCAGAGTTTGGCTGCCACCGCTAATCACAACGTTATTGGTGGTTTGGCTTTGCCAGTTTTGCCACCCTCCCGTTGCGCTTACGCTGGTAATACCAACAATTTGCTGACCAGCCAACTCAAGGTTATAGCTACCGCCACCAGGGCTTGAAGCAACTCGAACATCAACAGTATAAGTGCCAGCGGCTAAATCTACGCTGTACTCTAACCATTCGCCCGCTGCCGTCCAACCTACGTTGTAACCGCCACCTACATCAGAGGTCATTTGCAAATCAACATCGTCACTACGGTAGCTGCCACCCGCATTGCCACTAGTGGTATCGTAGAACTGGGTGTAGTCCTCAGCTTGTACAAGCACTTCGCTTGGCGTGCTAGGATTACCGCCGCCAGTATCACCACCGGTGCTGCTACCGCTGTATAGCTTGTACCAATCAAGCAAGGTATCGTTTTGGCCTACATCGCTTTCCAATACAAACTTCAACGCGCTAGCATTGCTGGCTAAGCTGAAGGTGACTGTTTGCACTGTACGAGTAATACCACTAAAGGTAGCTGTAGCCACTTTTTGCGCGTCAGCATAAATGCTGATACCTGCAGCAGTGTTATTGCTTGAAGAGCCGTTGATCACCAAGCTATAGTCGCCAGCAGATAAATTACTGCTGTTTACCGTTACCGATTCAGAGTTTCCATAAAGGATTACGCCTGCATACGGCGAGGTAATAGGCTGACGATAAGAAGGTGAAATAACACCATCTTCAAATTGCGCCTGTTCAAGCAACTCACCATCAACCGGTGGATTAGTTGGGTTACCGCCACCATCGTTAGCGCTAACCGTAACGGTTACCGTGCCGTTAGCACTAGCTTGACCATCACTAATGGTGTAACCAAAGCTGTCGCTGCCAACAAAACCACCATTAGGCGTGTAACTCAGTGCATTGCCAACTTGGCTAACACTGCCGTTACCCGCTTGGGTATAGCTAGTCAGTGATAATGCATCACCATCGGCATCACTGTCGTTTTGCAATACTGAAATACTTACCGCAGTATCTTGAGTTGTTGAAGCACTATCGTTGTTGGCTGTTGGTGGGTTATTGCCACCAGATGGTGGAGGCGTCACCACGTCACATTCACCCGCAGGACAAATAATTCGGTAGTTACCACTTAACGCTAAGAAACCAAACATGTACAAGGTACCGTCGTAATAGCGGTATTTACCACTTGGTACCGGGGTATCCCAAAGCGCTTGAACAAATTCCCAAGAACGCTGATTGTCTGAGGCCAAACTCGCCACAGCATTCATCGATACTAAACCAGGAGAATGATCAGAGTTGTTTTCGTATGGTGTGCCATTTAGCTCATACAAGCTTGAGTAGGAGTCTATACCTTCACCCTTGAAGAAGCTCTGTAAAGCATTTACATAGGTGGTTTGCCATGGGTCATTCTGCCACCAAGCAAAGTCCATTGCGGCATTACCTACAGTGCGCCAAGCGTCGTATTGGAAAGTATCTTTCCAATGTTGAAAATCGCCATGTGGTGTGCCGTCAAAGTAAGCGTAATCAGGACTTAAGCCATTTGCCGGATTAACGGTAGACTTTAAGAAAGCTCGGCTGGTCACAGCTAAATCAGCCCAAAAACTGTTGTTGTTATCGGCCCAACGTGCCCATAGCTCATAAAAAGCGGGCAGGTGATAAGACGGATCAGTCCAGTTTCTGTCGGTAGGCGTGGCAGGAGAGAATACAATTTGTTTTTCAGCATGGTTAAACAAGCTGAACTCTTCTAACTGGCCTTGGTTGTTATAACGCGTCTCACCATTGCCATACATGTCTTTCAAGATCTGGTTAGCTTGTTCACGATAGTTAAAAATACCACTACCGTCACCCCATAAGTTTGAAGCAAAGAACAGCGCAGTTACAAAGTATTCTTCACCATCTGGCGCAGGGTTAGCATCTTGAATGTTTCCTGAAGTACTCACCTTCCAGGCAAAATAACCTTTGTTATTACCTGATTTATTGAGCGAGTAAGTGTGGGCCCACTTCCATAGTTTATTGAAATCATCTTGGCGACCCATTTGCACCGCCATCATCATCCCGTAAGACATACCTTCACTGCGTACGTCGTTATTACCCACATCCCAGATGTAAGCCATATCGTTACCTACTGGGATGAAAATGGCTTTATCGGCAGTATCACTACTATGGAATAGTTGGTCGTAAACAGCTTGAACTTTGGCATCTACTTCGGCAGCAGAGTATCCTAATTCTTGGAACATATTACGATACACGCCAGTGTCGTAGGCACCGGCACTTGGTAGCGCTGGCGCACCAGGAAGTGCCGCTATGTCACCCACTCGGTGTAACTCGTACCAATCTAAAAAGGTATCGTTACTGCCATTATCGGTTTCAAGCTTAAATTGTAAGGTTGAGTTAGTAGGTTGGCTATCAAGCTTAAAGGTAATGCTGTTAACTGATGCACTGGTTCCTGAAAACTCAGTCGCCCCTAGCTTTTTCCCATCCAAGTAAACACTGATGCCAGCGGCATTATTCGCACTGCTGGCTCCGCGAATATCTAGCCTAAACTGCCCAGGTACATTACTCAGTTGGGCTTGGGCTTCTACTCCATCGTTATTAGCATAAGCCGCAACGCCGTTAAATGGGCTGTCGATAGTTCCGGAGTAACCCGGCAATAAGCTGCCATTTTCTAACTCAAATTTTTGCAATAACTCGGCTGAGCAAAGCGGCGACAATAGCCCTAAGCTCAGCACCGTTAGCACTGTTTTGTTAAAGATCATTCCTTTTATCCTCATATCTTGTGTCTGCATAGTGAGCAAGTGCCAAAATATTATTTGGCTAAACCTGCTATTTAGCTCATCAGTTGGAAGAGCTAGCTGTTATTAGTTTTATATGCCGCACAGACCATAGCAGCGACTAAGAAACCGCCAAGAGAAAATGGCAACTAACGTTAGACACAAAAGAAAGATCGTACAAAAAACATCCGAAAGTGTGACCGACATTAACAAATTGTTAACGCTAACAATTAGCATTCCAAATCTAGAAGTAAGGATTTTAAGGTATTTTAAAGCGGTATTGTGTTAAATAAAAATAACAAGGGAGGCCGCGGCCTCCCTTTGTTTAATAACATAGTTGTTACAGCTTTATGTTAGTTACATACCGTACCATTCACGGTAACTAACTCTGCTGGCGTATTCACTACACCTTTGTTACCTTGCATTCCAAAGCTCACCGTTTGACCCGGTTGAATAGTAGAATTCCAAGATAATGAGCTAGCGGTGTACGCGTCAGTACCAACAAGTTGGGTATTCCAACTGTTGGTCACTGTTGAGCCGTTTGCATAAGCCCAGTTCACTTCCCAGCCATTAATTGCCGCGCTGCCATTGTTAGCAATTGTAATACTGGCAACAAAGCCACTATTCCATTCATTATCAATGCTATAGCTACAACTAGCGCCACTACCTGCACTCGTCACAGTAATGCTAGAGGTGAAACTATCGCTGCCACCATTAGCATCAGTTACCGTTAACTTTGCTTGGTAAGTTCCTGCGCTGGCGTAACTATGGCTAGCAGCTGCACCGGTTGAGCCATTGGTATCGCCAAAGTCCCAGCTAAAACTTAAGCTGTCATTGTCTACATCGTTAGAGCATGCAGCATCAAAACTCACAGTTTGGCCAACAGTTGCTGCTTCACTACTAACACTAAAACATGCGCTTGGCGGATTATTTACGCTAGAATCTTGCACCACAATTGTCACATTAGCGCTGGCGATTTCTTCGCCATCAGTAATAGTGTAACTAAAGCTATCTTCGCCAAAAAATTCACTATTAGGCGTGTAATTTAAGGTATCACCCACTTGGCTTACTGCACCATTATTTGGCTGAGTAAAGCTAGCAATGCTTAGGCTATCGCCGTCTAGGTCTCTATCATTGTTTAGCACCGCTACCGTTACTGGCGTATCCTGCTGGGTGCTTGCGCTATCGTTAACAGCCACTGGTGGGCGGTTACCCACTGGCGGAGGAGTTACCGCATCACACTCTCCTGCTGGGCAGATAATTTGGTAATTACCACTCAGTGCCAACATACCAAACATATACAAAGTGCCATCGTAATAACGCCATTTACCACTTGGTACTGGCGTATCCCATAGCGCTTGTACAAACTCCCAAGAGCGTTGGTTATCTGATGCCAAACTGGCCATCGCATTCATTGCCACCAAACCCGGTGAATGGTCAGAGTTGCCTTGATAAGGTGTGCCATTTAACTCATACAAGCTTGAGTAGGAATCAATACCTTCACCTTTAAAAAAGGTTTGTAAACTATTCACATAAGTGGTTTGCCATGGGTCATTGTTCCACCAAGCAAAGTCCATGGCCGCATTACCCACGGTGCGCCATGCATCGTATTGGAAGGTCACTTTATGCGCTTGAAACTCGCCATGTGGGCGACCATCAAAATAAGCATAATCAGGACTCAAGCCATTCTCTGCATTCACTGTGGTTTTTAGAAACGCGCGGCTAGTAAGCGCTAAGTCAGCCCAAAAGCTGTTGTTGTTATCCGCCCAACGCGCCCATAACTCGTAAAACGCAGGCAAGTGGTAAGAAGGGTCTGTCCAATTTCTATCGCTTGGCGTGGCAGGAGAAAATACAATTTGTTTGTCTTCATGGCTAAACAAACTGAACTCTTCTAACTGGCCTTGGTTGTTGTAGCGAGTTTGGCCGTTACCGTACATATCTTTTAAGATTTGGTTGGCTTGCTCACGGTAGTTGTAAATACCGCTTCCATCGCCCCAGCGATTAGAGGCAAAAAACAGCGCGGTAGCGAAGTATTCTTCACCATCTGGTGCAGGGTTGGCATCTTGCACATTACCCGCAGTACTCACTTTCCAGGCAAAGTAACCTTTGTTATTGCCTGATTTATTGAGTGAATAGGTATGGGCCCACTTCCATAATTTGTTGAAGTCTTCTTGACGGCCCATTTGTACCGCCATCATCATGCCGTAAGACATTCCTTCACTGCGCACATCGTTATTACCGACATCCCAGATATAGGCCATATCATTGCCAACTGGGATGAAAATAGCTTGATTGGTCGTATCGGTGCTGTGGAATAACTGGTCGTAAACCGCTTGTACTTTGGCATCCACTTCGGCTTTAGAATAGCCGAGTTCTTGGAACAAATTTCGGTAAATACCGCTCTCATAAGCGCCAGTATTTGGTAATACAGGAGCAGCAGGAAGCGACGCTATATCTCCAACACGGTGCAATTCAAACCAATCTAAATAGGTGTCATTGCTACCGTTATCGCTTTCTAACTTAAACTGTAAGGTTGATGAGCTGGTTTGTGCATCTAACTTGAAGTTGATACTGCTTACCGATGCGGCCGTACCCGAAAACTCGGTAGAGCCGAGTTTTTTGTCGCCCAAATACACACTAATACCTGCGGCATTATTGGCACTACTCGCCCCGCGAATATCGAGCCTAAACTGCCCTGGAACATTACTTAATTGAGCTTGAACCTCTACGCCATCGTTATTAGCATAAGCAGCAATACCATTAAATGGGCTATCGATGGCACTTGAGTAACCTGGCAGTAAGCTGCCATTTTCTAACTCAAATTTTTGTAAGACTTCAGCTGAGCTTAGTGGCGATATTAATGCAGCGCTCAACACAGCAAGTCCGTAAGGTTTAAAGATCATTCCTTTATCCTCAAAATAGTGGTTAACATGAGCGGTAAAAGCCTGCTAAAACGCGATAAGCGCCCCCACAAATACCCTCTCAAAAATGTAAGTAATTTTGCTGTTGTTAGATTTTTATGCAGCCAGAACCATAGCAGCTGAGCGACAAAGCCCAAGTTAAAATGTAATTTATCATTAGAGAGTGTGGGAAATTGTACACATTTGGATTGAAACTGTGAGCAAGCTTTCAAAAATGTGAGCGCTAACAAACCTCCGTAAACAACACTCCAAAGAGGTTTATGTGCATCGAATTACTATCGTCATGCTAACTAGCGTTAGCAAACTCATTCAGAGTGAGTGTTTATGCACTCGGCAAATCAAACCAAAGCGCTTCTAAAGAATAATTTTCTGTCGTGATAGTTAGCGCTTGCTCTCCTGATACCCCTACTCCATCACCAGGTCGAACCGTGTGGGCAGAACCAGAAAGCTGCTGCAAATTTGCCGCGCCACTTATTACCTGCAAATAACCACAGGCTTTCATCACTTCAAGCTCAAAAGATTGATCTGGTGCTAGCACCAAACGATAAAGGGCTGCGTCTTGCTGCATCACCAATGAGCCATCGCGGCCGTCTGGTGTCACTAACGCGGTAAGCATTGAATCTTGCTGGATAGTAGCCTGCTGATAACGGGGGGCTAATCCATTGTGTTGTGGCTTTATCCAAATTTGTAGAAACTCCAAGGCATCAGAGCTACTGGCATTGTATTCGGAGTGACTGACACCAGTGCCTGCGCTCATCACTTGAATGTCTCCAGCTGGCACCTGGTACTTATTACCCATACTATCGATATGCTCAACCGCACCTTTGGTAACGTAAGAGATAATTTCCATATCGCGATGTTGGTGAGTATCAAATCCTTTACCAGGCGCGACTTGGTCCTGGTTTATCACCCGTAGCACTGAATATCCCATATGCTGAGGATCATGATAATTAGCAAATGAAAAGCTGTGTTGGCTTTTAAGCCATCCCAAGTCTGCAGATCCACGCTCATGCGCAGCTCGAAAATAATGCATAGTTAACGCTACTCCTCTTTTGCCCGCAATATTCGCTAAGGCTTTGCTATTTATACGCATTTACCAACAAAAACGTTTTAAACAGCCTAAGTATTTTTGGTTCCTCTTTGCCTAGACCAGATTTATCTCAATCACTATTCAAGTAATTATGGGTGTAGCACTCATTTTTTGATATTATTTAAGCGATTTTTAGTCAATAGCGAGGATACAAAATGATTGTAATCAACACTCCACGGGCTCAGGAACAAGCGTAATAACTCTCTCCTGCTCAGCCCGGTAATCACCGGGGCGTAATAACGACCCCTATATTATTTTTACATAGCACCAGTGTGCTTGGGGTAATCTCAATGGGTAATTCTTTTTCTCTATCTCAACTTGGATGGAAACCCTTTTTTCAACAACAACTTACTTTAGACGAACTTGATTCGTGTATACCTGCTCGCGTATTTGAGCAACACCGCAGTGAATACGTGGTAGCAACTGAAACTGCCATGCAACGTATTAGCATTACACCTAACATGCCTAAGATGGCAGTGGGTGACTGGCTACTGTTAGATGAAAACAATGGCGAGCCTAGGTTTTGTAAACACTTAGATCCGGCGACCTTATTTAGTCGAAAGGCAGTAGGTACACGCGCTGAATTGCAGCTAATTGCCGCTAACGTAGATACGGTGTTTATTGTTTGTTCCTTAAACAACAACTTTAACCTAAGTCGTATAGAACGCTATTTAGCAATGGCTAACGACGCTAACGTTGACCCAGTAGTAGTGTTAAGTAAAGCCGATACTTGCAACGACGTACCGCACTATGTTCAACAGGTACAACTGTTAGACCCCATGTTACTGGTTGAAGCAGTAAATGCGCTTGATACTCAAGACGTTGCCAAACTAGAGCCCTGGTGTAAACAAGGCCAAACAGTGGCGTTTATGGGATCTTCTGGTGTTGGTAAATCAACCTTAATCAATACCCTGTTAGGTGAGCAAAGCAGTGAAACCGCAGCCATTAGAGAAGCTGATAGTAAAGGTCGTCACACCACTACTGCTCGCGCTATGCATTTAATGACCAAAGGCGGATTATTGCTAGATACACCGGGCATGCGAGAGTTACAACTTAGCGATTGTGAAGAGGGGGTAAACGCCACCTTTAATGACATCACTGAATTAGCTCAACAGTGCAAGTTTGGTGATTGCCAACACAACAGCGAACCTGGCTGCCAAGTTAGGCTGGCGATTAACAAGGGTGAATTAGAAGAGCGCCGACTGATTAATTATCAAAAGCTAATGCGCGAACAGCAGTTTAACGCCGCTAGCATTGCTGAAAGGCGATTTGCCGATAAAGAACTAGGAAAGTTCTACCGACGAGTTCAAAACAGTAGCAAGCAGTTTAAACAGGGCGGTTAACCCAACCAAAGCGATAGCAGCTTGCTATCGCTTTTTCTTGATACAAATATAAATAACCCTATTAAAACTGTGCTTTAACGCTGATTTTTTCTTTTTGCTGTTAGCTAAAATTAGCTAATATTCAATGCGCTAAAGGGGTTAGCCTATGAAACGAGTATTACTCAGTGTCTGTTTGTTGGCGGGAGGAAATGCCCAAGCAGCGAATAACGCCATTCCTTCGCCGCAACGTTGGTTAGACAGTGTTGAAAACGAACTTGCACCCTTTTGGCTTCATCAAGATGCTGCTGGTGAGCCCATGGGCAACTTCCCTACCTTTCGCTGTAACGACGGATCTTTGTATCAAGCTGTAGATCCTTGCAACGATTTAGCCTTTGCACCCGATTGGATGAAACCTCATCTCGCTGAAAGCTACACGCGAATGCAAGCGCGACATACTTTTGTATATGGCGTTATTTTTCACTTAACCGGCGATAAACAAGCCTTAGAGCTGGCTAAAGCAGGCGTAGATTATTTACGCAATCATTTACTCGAAGAGCAAGGCTCGGTGGTTAGCGTAACTGAAAACGGCCAATCTAAATTCTCTGCCAAGCAGCGTACCACCCAAGATTTAGCCTATGCCCAGCTTGGTATGGCCTTTTATTATTACTTAAGTGGCGACACACAGGTGCTTGCCGATTTACTTAAAGTTAAGGATTATATTTTTAAACAATACTGGGATGAGCAAGCTCAACGACTTCGCTGGGTAAACGCGCCGTCTAATAATGGCAGTGGTGAAGAGATAGAGTTAGTGGCTCAATTGGATCAAATCAATGCGTATATGTTGCTGATTGCTCCACTGTTACCAGAGCCACACAAAAGCCAATGGGATGCTGATTTAGGTAAACTGTTAGACACCATAATGAGTCAGTTTTTACGCCCTCAAGATCATCGATTTTGGGGGACTAAACACGGTGCAGATTACCAACTCGACTCCTCTCGCCATAACGATTATGGGCACACCGCTAAATCGTGGTGGATGAGTTGGCTAGCCGCTGAGTATTTAGGTAAACAGCAACTTGCCAAACTAAGCCAACAAGGCTTACAAGACACCTTAGCCGCAGCGTTTATTGAGCAAGGCGACGGCGGTTGGCGGCGGCTCCCTAATGGCGCGCCCGCTATCTGGTGGGAATATGCTGAACTCGACCAATCGGCAGCCAGTTTAGCCTTGGTAGACCCCAATGCTCAGCAGTATTTAGTTAGCACTTATCCGCAATGGTTTGACCGTTTTGTTGCCAAAGATGGTGGCACCTACCCGGTGGCTAATCAAGGGCTGAAAATACATCTTTGGAAAAGTGATTATCACGCGTTGGAGCACGCATTAGTCGCCTACCTCACCAGCGCCCAACTGAGCGGAGAAAGTGCTCGTTTATACTTTGCCATGCCCGCCGACCAAGCTGTATTGCGCCAGCCTTATTTCTATTATGCCAAAGAGAGTAAAGCTGAAGCGTTAAAGAGCTGGCAAGGCTTAGCCATTAGCCAAGTCACGTATAAAAATATAGGAATTAAACAGGCTAAATAGCCAATAAATCAAAAGCCGAGCAAATTCTGCTCGGCGAATACTGTCTGAACTTAGGCATTTAAGTGGCCACTTAGACACTCATGTTTTTTCACTCCCAATTATGCAAAACCTTCATTAAACACATTATTATCACTAAAGTGAAAAATTGTTAATCCATGCGAAATTTTGCACATTATTTTCTCTCTCTATTGCCCTTCACTTTTAATATTGATTAGCTAAAGCCCCGATATGAGCGGTCAATGAATCAAAACTTCATCTTTAAAACATCATAACTCAATAATAGTAATCCTCGCTTTTTCGTGAAGCAGATCGAAGTTTAATCCCGCCCTACCCGCTTTGTTCAAGTTAAAGCTCCACCCATAGGCTTGACCCATTCAAGTCTCAGGGCTTTAATCTGCAAGCGTTTAAAAATCACTCACATCAAGAGTGAGCTTGGACTTTAATTACCTAAACCAAAATATTTGGGCCTAAAATCAAGCAAAAATGTTAGCGCTAACAAAACACATGAAGTGAATAGTGTAAACAATGACTAAATAATGTCTCACCGCAAACGGTGAGCTGGACAGCCACAAGTAGCGTAACTACGAAATAAAGCGGTGTTCGCAGCTGTATTACTTCACCTAAAGGGGGAGGAGGCTCAATCCAATTTAGTTAAACACTAAATCGAAGCGTTGTAGATAAACCAGCGCCTCTAAAAACATGGATGAGCGAAGCCTTGTAGTTCTTCGATTCATTTGGGCAATCCCAAGAGGAATAACAATGAATACAACCATAGCGTCAACCTTGCACCACGCCGCAAAAGAAGTGCTAAGTATAAAAGGCCTAGTAACAACAATTGCTTGCGCCGCCATCATTTCAGTGTCACCGGTTCAAGCACAAACACTAACGAGCAACCAAACCGGTTACCACAATGGTTACTTCTATTCATTTTGGTCAGAAAACAATGGCAGTAATGAAGCCTCGTTCACTCTAGGTAACGGCGGTAATTATTCATCACGCTGGTCGAATGTAAAAAACTGGGTTGGCGGAAAAGGTTGGAAGCCAGGCGGTCGCAAAAATGTGACTTATTCGGGCAGCTACCAAGCCAATGGCACCAGTTACTTAGCATTATATGGCTGGACGCGTAACCCACTAGTTGAATACTACGTAGTGGAAAACTGGATTGGTTATAACCCTAGCACTGGCGCTCAAAATCTAGGCACCGTAACCACCGATGGTGGCACCTACGATTTATATCGCACTCAGCGAGTTAATAAACCCTCTATTGTTGGCAATGCAACCTTCTATCAGTACTGGAGTATTCGCCGTAACAAACGCTCAAGCGGAACCATTACCACCGGCAATCACTTTGATGCCTGGGGTCGTAGTGGCCTCCAGCTAGGCAGCTTTGACTACATGGTAATGGGTACCGAGGGTTACCAAAGCAGCGGTAGTTCAAATATCACCGTTGGCGAAAGCGGCAGCGGTGATAACGGTGGTGGTGACAATGGCGGTGGCAACGGTTCTACTGTTACCCCTCCTAATTACGCAGTTAAGTTACAAGCTAAACACAGTAAAAAATGTTTAGACGTGGCGGGTGTAAGTAACAACAACGGCGCGAATATTCAGCAATATGATTGTGGCGGCGGCAACAACCAAAAATGGCGTTTCTTCAGTCAAGGTGGTGGTTGGTACACTGTTCAAGCCCAGCATAGCAGCAAGTGTTTAGACGTGGCGGGACCTTCTACTAACAATGGAGCCAACATTCATCAATATGCCTGTCATAACGGCGGTAACCAACAATTCAAACTGTACGATCAGGGCGGTGGTTGGTTCACTATGCAAGCTAAACACAGCAGCAAATGCATTGAAGTAGGTAGCTCCAACCAAAACAATGGCGCTAACGTAAACCAGTACAATTGTCACAATGCCAGTAATCAGCAGTTTAAATTCAACTAAACTCGGCGAGTTAGCATGACTCAAAGAAACGGCCTATGGCCGTTTCTTTATTAATGTTTATTAAGCATTTCACAAACAAGCAAAATAATAAGGCGTGCTGAATGCGCTTACTAAAAACAGCAGTATTAATCATCCCTAGCACTGTTCTCACCTTGGTACTTTTTTTAAGTCCCGCAAAACACACCGGCTGTAACAGAGAGGTCGAACAAGACATCAGCGAACTGGAAGATGACCTAAAACAGCTGCGTCAAAAACTACACCTAGCGGAAGTCCAATTACAACAAGTTAGCCATTCACCGCAGCAAGCAGAGCTTTTACTTACCCACTGTGAGCCAACTACTGGCAATATTACCGTCCAGGCAAACCTACCAAGCAATGCCCAACCAAACGCTGCACAAACAGATAAGGCCGCTATTGGTATAAAGACTAATGCCACAAGCAACCAAGCGGCCAGCGATACGGTTGCTGCCTTACGCCAGCTCGCAAGTAATAGCCCGTTTGACGTAGAAGAGCAAATAAACACCTTGCTGCTTAGCGAACATCCCAATGATCAGGCTGCGCTCTCTCGCATCATTTATGAATGGCGCCAAGAGCCACAAAGCTTGCCTGACTATTTAGTTTCTGCCATTTACGACAACGGACATGACGATAATCTTCGTAGAATAAGTGCTCAAGTATTAGCCCAACGTGGTGACTATAGTTTGCTTGAAGACTACGTAGCCGAGCAATCAGAAGCCATTAACAGCAACCAAGATCAACAGCGAAGCCAAGCCTTATATGCCCTTTCACAAACCAATAATTATTTGGCTGTACCGTTAATCCACCCCTTACTTAACGATCCTAACGCATCGATTAGAGCCGATGCCTTAATGGCCTTACGAGCTACGGGTAATGGTTCTCATGTGGCGTTTGCCCAAGAGTTGGTGGGTGATAGTAATCAACAAATAAGCGCGTTAGCCAAAGAAGTGGTGAACCTACTTAATCAGCTACCAGAAGATGCAAGACAACGAGTCAGCCAAGATGATATTAAACAAAACACTCCGGACTTATAGTGCACAAAGCGCACACTTTGCGTCACTTTTAACGGTTAGTTAATTCAACTAGCCAAGATGAGTTCTTTATCTCGTCGGCTACTATATATTGCGCCACCTTTTGCCAACGTGACTACATTTGCCGCCATGAATGCCCCCTTATACCTTGCTCTCTTTGCTTGCTTTACTTTATGGGCCTGCACACTAAATGCTGAAGAGCGCCAAAGCGCTAGCGAAAAACATATTGAAGATCCCACTCAAATTGTAACGCGCGCAGGCGTGGGTTATGACGGAGAGCTTACCGTTAATGCCTCAATAGGTTTAGACGATAGCCGCATGTTACGCGGTAAAGTGAATGCTAGCGGTGACGATTGGTACTTAGGAGGATCGTGGTTATTTGAAAAAGGCATTGTTAATTTATATGTAGACGGCAATACCGATCGCATTAGTTACAATTTGGGCACCTATGTGCCGTTATCAGAGTTTGGTGTGAATACCGGAAAATGGATGGTTTTTCCAACGGGCGGAGTGTCGGTGATTGATCCTAAAAACACCAGTGAGCTCAACTATGGTGGTTATCTTGGTGGTTTTGCCATTCGTCCCTTTAATGAACAATGGTCGCTAGTATCGTGGTTAGGTACAACGGTCGCATCTAATAATTATCAATCAATTTGGGGTGGCATTGGTGCAAGCTATCGCATCAACCGAGAACAAAGTATTCGTGGAAATGTCAATTTATCCAACGACGATTATGGCCATAACACCACTTCAAGCATTTCTTATACTTATCAGTTTTAAGCCACAAAAAAGCCAAGCGAGGTTGCTTGGCTTTTTGTTTCAAAGTGTTGTGTTTAGTCTTACTTGGCCTTCATAGCTCTAGCGATACAAAAAGCCGCCCCACCCCAAGTAAACCCTAAACCAACAACCATCATAATAATTGCACTTAGTTCCATGTTATTACTCCTGTGTTGCTGGTGCAGTAGGTAGTTTTCTTACTATGATAGATAGCACTACCATAATCGCAACGAGCCCCCAACCAAAGGTCATTAAATCAAATTGATTGTAGCCACCATAGCCTTCTGATATCAAAGAGATAAAGTTGGTCACTAAAATAACCAACAAAATGGCCGGGCTAACAAAACGTAAACACACATTAAACCAAGCCCCAATACGGAACTCTGAGCGTTGATTACTGTATTCACGTAAATCGGGTAACCCTTTCAGCATCCAACCCACTATGATGAGCTCAAGGAAACAACTACCAAGAATACCCACGTTATTCATGAAGTAGTCAACCACATCTAATAACAATAAGCCGCCATTGGTAGTAAAGGCTAAAGAAACAAATAGGGCTACGCCGCATACTGCTGTAGCCGCCTTTTTACGGCCACAACCAAACTTGTCAATTACCGACGATGTTACCGCTTCAATAATAGAAATCATTGAGCTTAAACCCGCTACCGTTAGGGCTAAGAAAAATAATGGCCCTAAGATATAAGGAGCAGGCAAGAGATTAATAGCAGTAGGAATAGTAACAAAAGCTAAGCCTACGCCAGCTTTTACCACTTCGGTAATAGCAACACCTTGCTGATCAGCCATGTAACCCAAAATACCGAAAATCATGATGCCAGCCATAATCGAGAAACCGCAGTTAATTAACACGGTCATGAAGGCGTTATTGGCAATATCGGAATCTTTTGGCAGGTAACTAGAGTAAGCCAGCATAATGGCAAACCCGACACTTAGGGTGAAAAAGATTTGCCCGTAAGCGGCAGACCACACCGATGCGTCTAAGATTTTGCTAAAATCAGGTTTAAATAGGTAGTTCAAACCTTCTACCGCTCCAGGTAAAAAGGCCATTCGAACAATTAATCCCAACACCATAACAAATAGCAAAGGCATCATTATTTTGCTGGCGCGCTCAATACCACCTTTAACCCCGGTAAATACCGCTGAATAGGTAATTAGCCAAGCAATCACTACCGGGACTAAAATATGCAGCTGAACACTCCCCAAATTGCTAGGGCTGTTGTCGCCCAACTTTAGGTATTCGCTAAAGAAGAAGGTATTGGGATCTGCACCCCAGCTTTGGGTAAATGAAAATCCAAGATAAGAAATAGACCAACCAATTACGGCAACGTAATACACCGCAATCGCAAACGCGATAAATACTTGAAACCAACCCAACCACTCTAATCTTCGCCCTAGTTTTGCAAACACTTGAGGGGCTGCACCACGCATTTTATGGCCAAGGCTGAACTCCATGATCATAAATGGAATGCCCGCCGATAACATAGCGAACAGATAAGGAATAAAAAATGCCCCACCGCCGTTCTCATACGCCATATAAGGGAAGCGCCAAATGTTGCCTAATCCAATTGCTGAACCCACGGCGGCCATAATAAAGCCAACCCGGGAGCCCCACTGCTCTCTTTGCATAATTATCTCCTCAATACCTTCAGGGGAGAGTAAAACTTAGGCACTCAACATACCGCTCTACTTTCCTTGTACAAAATACTCTTTACATCTAGCTATTCGGAATTTAACAGCACCGATAACTAATAGAGAACAATGCTACAAAACAAAGAACTAACAAAATAGAGCAACCCACAGGCACATTGATTTAAATCATTAATTTTATTTGGTTTTTTCACTAACAAGTCAAACAAAAAACAGCATTTAACTTTGCCAAAAACGAATACAAAAGAGTTAATAACCACGTATAAACCAAAGAGCAAACACTACCTCTACCAAGAAAATAAAATACAAACAAATACTCTACCCGCCCATCCGTATTTAGCTTAATCCTCCAAACTGATTTCACATCCTCATGTAAATCCAAAACAAACAACTTTTAAGCGATACATTCAGCGATGAAGATAATGTTGCTTTGTCTGTAACGCTAACCATAAACAAACCAGCACGGTCTCCTTCCTTAGAAATGCTCTTTACGCCCAACTCTAACTCGCAAAAATGTAGAAAACTGATGAAACAAATCATCCCCTAATTAAGAAGTGTTACCATCGCTAACAAACGACTTGAATGAGAAAATGCTCGCTTATAAGGGCATTTAGTATAGGACATAACGATGAACAGTAACCCCAAGGTAGAATGTATCTGGCCAGCTCAAGCCCGTTTAGGTGAAGGGGTTATCTGGATTGAGCAAGAACAAGCCTTGTATTGGGTCGACATATTAAAAGAAAGCCTACACCGTTTTCATCCAGCCAGCGGCCAACAGCAAACCTGGTCACAAAAACCGATGATTAGCGCTATTTTGCCCACTCAAATACCGGGTGAACAGAGTACTTTTGTCGCCACTTATGCCGACGGCATAAAGCTGCTAAGCAATAACATCAGCTACCCGTTAATCGACCCAGAACCTCAGCTACCTAATAATCGCCTTAATGATGCTTGGGTAGCGCCAAACGGCGACCTTTGGTTAGGTTCAATGGATTGCCAACTCAAACAAGATTCAGGCTCGTTTTACCGCTTAAGTCCAGATCTCAAACTAAGCTCGCTGGCTGGCAAGTATTGGGTGACCAATGGTCCAACGTTTAGCCCTTCTCAAGCTTATGGCTACTTTGTAGACACTGAAAATTTCTGCATCTTACGCAGTAAACTGGCTGAAGATGGTAGTCTCATTAAATTGGAAAACTGGCTAGAAATAGATCGCAGCTTTGGTAACCCCGATGGCATCACCATCGATGCCGAACAGCATATTTGGGTGGCTCACTACAATGGCGCACAAGTAAGCCGTTATACGCCAGAAGGAAAACTCGAACGACAAATAGCGATTCCAGCACTTAATGTGACCAAGTGTGCTTTTGGCGGCCCCGATTTAAGCACACTCTATATAGTAACCGCTAGCGAAGGCATGAGTGAGCAACAACTCCGAGACTACCCGCTAAGTGGCGGTGTATTTGCTGTTGAGCTTGAAGATGTAAGCGGAGTGGCTACGCCGACCTTTGCCATGACAAGTTGGCCTAGCGATCTATAAATTATAAGGCTGAGGCAAAGGCGTCAGCCCATTTAATAAGGTAAAGAATAATTAGATATTTTCGCAATCTTTATAATTTTTTAGTTTACCCACGAAACCGTTTTTCCCTTCGAGATTAACTAACAAGCCAAATCCGTATTTAAGTGCCTCGTTTTCATCTTCACAGACTTCTCTAAGAGCCAATTTTGTAATAGTTGAAGCTGCTTGTGGGCTCCACTCAATACGGTTATTAGTTATATTAAACTCGTAAACTATTACATCGCTCGATAGATAGCAGCCACCCTCTAGATCGTTATCCTTATAACGAACCAAAGAACAGCTATCAACAATCTTCTGACGGATAGTTTCTTTATGTGGAGCATTCAATTCCGTGTGGTAAGTAGCAACAACTTCTTCCACTGTAGGCCCTGTCATTGCACAACCGTTCAAACCAAGTACCGCAACAACACAAAAAATTACATTTTTCATACTTCATCCCTGAAAACCACTAAGCCGGGATTTAAGCATTTAGTATTATAAAAATCAATAAGATGTGAAACTACATATCAAATTAGAAAAAATCGTAAATAAAACAAATATTAGCGCTTAGCTCACAACATCTATCAACAAGAATTGCCAATATCCTCATTAGTTTATCTTGTTTGAGTTGACGATGACCAAGTTGTTTAACGTCCCTTATTTACTGTTATTGCCCTTTATTGTCACTGCTTGCCAAAGCAGTGACACATCTCAATCCGCTGCATTCAAAAACAACGTAGGCCTTAGCACCAATATAAATACATCGACTTACTATAACGAGTTTATCAACGGCGTAGATATCTCCTCATTATTAGAAATTGAAGCTAAAGGTGTGACGTTTTACAACCAACAAGGTCAAGCCGAGGATATTTTCAAGATCCTCAGTAATCATCAAATTAACTGGGTGCGGATCCGGCTGTGGAATAAGCCCACTAACGTTTATTGGTCTGAACAAGTTAGCCCCAACGGCAAAAAGATAGTTGGCGCTATTGGTGGTGGAAACAATGATTTAACCACCGCTATTACTTTGGCTAAGCGGGCCAAAGCCCACAATATGAAAGTACTAGTCAATTTTCATTACAGTGATTTTTGGGCCGATCCGGGTAATCAAAAGATGCCCGGCGAATGGCTACAGCTAACTCCCTTAGAGCGTGAACAAGCCCTTTACACATTTACTCACCAAAGCTTGCTCAACATGCAGCAGCACGCCGTTTTTCCCGACATGGTGCAAATTGGCAACGAAATTGATAACGGTTTAGTGTGGCCACAAGGTAAAAACATCACTAGCCCAGCGGCGATTAGCTTGCTTAAGCAAGGTATTCAAGCAAGCAGAGATGCAGCACTACAAGCCCAAACTTCACTGCCCATCATGCTGCATTTGGCCGACGGCACTAACCTCAATAAATACCTCACTACTGTTGATGCCTTTACGCAAGCCAAGCTCGATTACGATATTATCGGCGTATCTTATTACCCATACTGGCACGGCAGCATTGAGGATTTGCAAGTCAACCTAAATACTATCAGCCAGCGCTACAATAAAAGAGTATTAGTTGCCGAAACAGCTTACGCCTATACCTTAGAAAATTTTGATAGCACCGATAATATTTTTGGTGAGCAGCAACAAATTGATGGCGGCTTCTTAGCCACAGAAAAAGGACAAGCCAACGCATTAAACGCGGTAATAAATAGTGTTGCAAATGTCCCTGAACAAAAAGGCGTAGGCGTATTTTACTGGGAGCCAGCTTGGTTACGGGGGGGGTGGATAAGTGATGCCGGCAATGCGTGGGAAAACCAAGCACTTTTTAACATCAATGGTCAGGTACTCCCATCTATTGACGCTTTTTCTAGCGAGAGCAAACCCCAAGCAGCCCTCGCTAAGCTAGTCAAAACTGAAGATCTTGAGTTGAGCTTCTTCCGCAATCAACACATCCAATTACCGACTACTGTTATGGCTATTTTTAGCGATGATTCTGTTAAACAGGTGAACGTAACTTGGCCATTTGAGCAGCAGCCCAAATCCTTAGCGCCAGGAATACATCAGTTAACAGGCAGCACTCTTAATGGCCAACCCGTTCACGCTCGAGTGCTTGTTTCTGAGAATGAAAATTTCCTGGCTAACCCCAGCTTTGAAAGTGGCAATTTATTGCCTTGGCATACACCTTCCCCCATAGCCATTAAGGTCAGTGACAAGCAGGCTTTTAACGGTGATTATGCGCTTAACTACTGGGCCGAGTCAGACCTTAACACCACAATAGCGCTAAAACTTACCAACCTTCCTCCCGGCCTCTATGAATTAAGTGTTCAAGTTATGGGAAGCCCACTAAAACAAGACACTATTGCTCTACGGGCGGTAACGCCAAAAGCCGAACGCAGCGTACAAATAGAGCCTAAAGGATGGAACAATTGGCAACGCTATAGCACCCAGCCCATCAAAGTAGAAAATGGAGAGTTAAACTTAAATCTAGATCTAGATTTAGCGGCAGACAGCTGGGGCTGGATAGATGATTTCCAGTTAATTAGAGTAATCGACTAGTTAACATAAACCCCTTTAATTATTAACTTTATTAGTAATTGAAGTGCCGGGTTATCAATGATTTAATAAGCGCCATTTACCTCTTCCTAAAGTTGAAGCATGAGCGTTTCAGCTACAGGTAATC
This sequence comes from Agarivorans sp. Toyoura001, assembly GCF_005405585.1. Lineage (GTDB taxonomy): Bacteria > Pseudomonadota > Gammaproteobacteria > Enterobacterales > Celerinatantimonadaceae > Agarivorans. Next base: position 103,060 of record NZ_BJEQ01000002.1, read on the forward strand.
AACGATTAATACATGGAGTTTTAGATGAAGAACGTTCTTATCGCCGGTGGTTTACTGGCTATTGGTGCTGGAGCCGGCGGATATTGGTATTCACAACAGGCAGACCAAACAACAGCCGACAGCGGCGTATTGGCTTATGTGCCTGCCGATACGGCTATATTCTCAGCCAGCCTTAAGCCGTTTCCGGTGAAAAACTACATCAACTCTTTATCTGGATCTTACCAAAGCTTGCCAGTAGACGCCTTTGACGATGCTGACATTAGCGATCCTCGTGGTAAGTTCTTTGTCGCGTTATTCAAAAGCTACAGCGAGGCACTTAAAGACGGCCAAGCCTTTGTAGATACCTTTGGTTTAGCCGATGAAATACGCAGCTACATGTATACCCTTGGCGCCGTGCCAGTGATTAAAGTTGAAGTGGCTAAGCCAGACGCCATTTGGGCGTGGTTAGACAATGCCGAGCAACAAAGTGGCTTCAGCCATAAAGCTGCAAACTTAAAAGGGCTAGATTACCGCACTTACCCATTAAGTGATGAAGGTGACCAAGACAGCGCTGAGCTAGTGGTAGCGGTAAATAATGGCTTGTTAACCATTACCCTTAATACTTCACTTAACGATAGTGAACTGTTAGAAATGGCCTTAGGAATGACTCCGGCTAGCCAATCAATTGCCGATACGACACTGATTCAAGACAGCTTAACTAAACACAACTTTATCGACGACGGCATTGGTTTTATAAACCACCAAGTAATTGCTAAAGCGTTAACCACCAGCGACGGCAATTTATTGGCCAAACACCTGACTAAAATTACCCAAGCCAGCGGTGATGAGAATGCCTTAGCAGATTTACGCACTCCTGCCTGTGACCAAGAATTTAGTGCCATTGTTAGCAACTGGCCTAAAACCGTTATGGGTTTTGACAACTTGAGCATTACCGAGCAAGAAAGCAGTTTTGGCGCGCGCATGGTTGTTGAGAGTAATAACAACGTATTGCTTAAGGCTTATCAATCGATGAGTGGTTTTATTCCTTCTTACGCTTCAAACACCGAAGATGCTGTTTTCAGTATGGCCTACGGGATTGATGTAAACCAACTAGTCCCCTCGCTACTGTCGGTATGGGAAGAAATGCTCCAGCCAAGTTACCAATGTGCGCCTCTACAAGAGATGCAAATGGCCATGGAACAGCAAAACCCTGGCATGGTGGGCATGATGACGGGCATGGCAAACGGCTTAAAAGGCGTTGGCATGGCAGTATTTAGTTACAAACTAGCCGATATAAGCCGCCCAGAAGATCTGGAAAGCCTAGACGCGATTTTAAGTGTATCGGCAGATAACCCAGCAGTGTTGTTTGAAATGGCTAAGCAATTCTCACCACAATTGGCCAGCATCACCTTACCTGCAGACGGAACCCCGGTTGATCTAACAGGCCTATTACCCATTCCGCCAAGCATGAACATTCAGCCTCAACTCGCCCTTAAAGGTAACCACCTTGTATTGTTTAACGGCGAACGTGCAGCCGAAGTTAGTGAACAACTTGCAGCAGAGCCGGTGGCTAACAATGGCTTAATCAGCATGTACATTGATTACCAGCAAATGTTTGAACCGATCATAAGCGGCATTGAAATGAGCGGTGAAGAAGTACCAGAAGAGTTATTAGACTTAAAGGACTACCGCATTAAAGCGCAAATGAATATGGCTGTGAATGACCAAGGTATTATCTTTGGCTCAAGCATGACTAGCCAAGCAGATAGCGCAACTAACTAATTAAAAAAGAAACTAAAAAGGCTCGCCACGGCGAGCCTTTCCGAACAAAAATATACAAATAAAAACAATTAATTGTGTAACCACCCCAACAAATTGATAATACCCTCATTAGAGTAATAGCACTAATAAATGGACTTAGTATGATAACAAATCTACTTTTCTCTGTTCTTTCTGGGCAGTTTGAACTTTTTGCTGGGTATGAGCTGCGCCGTGGTGATAACGATAAGAAAAAAATATGGGGAGGTTCTTCACACCCTGATACTTATAGTCACGTTGAAGAGCTACAACTTATACTTAAGAAAGTAGGTACATATGTAGCCAAAGTTGATGGTGATTTTGGGGGCAAAACGGATCTTGCTCTTAAGCTATTTCAAAGCAATGCGAAAACTATTCCTTACCGCATTAAAAACGGCTCTACCGTTACAGTTAAACCAACATTTCATGAAGCTGTATCGGGTAAAACAACGAAAGCTACTAGGCGAGAATTAGCTATTTGGAGTAGCAATACTTATCAAGCTACGGGTGATTTGATTCGCCTAAAAGCGACTACTTACTCAAATATTGAGCTAAACCCTAGTTTTAAATTATTAAGAAATCAACATGTTACAAAAGGTGAGTTTGTTGTATCTGTTTCATTACTGCCTTATATAAAGACTATGAACATCGAAGCTAAAAAGTTAGGGTTAAAGATCGTCATAAACCAATCATTAAGACAGTTAGGAATTCCACCTAAAGGTGCTGTTGTTACACCCGCAAAGCGTAGCCAACATTACATTGGTCACGCTGTAGATGTTAACATTGTGGATGGCAGCAATTGGAACACTAGTGCCACTTTTAAAGCCCAAAAAGCTACTAATTCAGCGAAGCTTTTTATTGCAGCCATGAAAAAAGCAGGCTTACGTTGGGGAGGAGATTTCTCAAAAATGGACTCTCCACATTTTGACAGAAAACTTGATGCCTCAACATTTGAGTACGAAGCAAAGCACTTTTTTAACCAAACCTCTAACTCAAACAATCATATATTACCGTTAGTGATATAAATTAAGGATGACTAAATGAATAAGGCAACGTTGATTGGGTTAATTCTGGCATGTGTGGCGTGCAGTGGACAAGCCGTAACCACTATCAAAACAACAGAACAAAACCTATGTGATGACTATAGGCAAGGATTTGCAATTGCAATCATAGGTAACTCCACAGCAGATGGTTCAGAATGGTATGCAGATTGGTCAGCGTACCTAAATGACTTCATCACAAATAATAAAGAGACCTTTAAAGTTTATCGAGAAAGCCAATTAGATAACATTGAGTTACCCATCTACAGTGTGGCATTCAGTAAACAATCGAGAACCAGTTATTTACTTCATGAAACTATCGAACCCCAGTATTATGAGTATGTCGCAGCAGACTACCTAAGAGCCTCTATCGCTGATCATGTGGCACCTTTTAAGCCATTAACGCATGAAATTGATTTAGTTAAACAGTTATGTGATTCGTTAAAATAGACAGCACAAAATAGCTAAGTCACTTTAGCCGATGATACACCCGCTCTGGTCTGCCTACTGCACCGTAAGCCACTTCTGGGCTTAACTCATTACAACTCACTAAGTATTCCAAATATCGCCTTGCCGTAGTTCGACTACTGCCAATTTCTTTACCCGCTAGCTCAGCGGTTAACGCCGGATGCTCGGTAAATAAGCCGCGTACTTTATCTAAGGTGACCGCGTCTACCCCCTTAGGTAAACGCTTCTTACTTTCTGCCGTGGCGCCTTCGCTCATCGGCATTAACTTATCTACGTCTTGCTGCTCAAAAGAGCTATTTTGGTCAAGCCTACGCAGATAGTTTTTGTAGTTATTCAGTGATTCCTGCAGCCGCGGAAAAACCACCGGTTTAAGAATGTAATCAAACACGCCATTGCGCAGGGCTTCTTGCAAAGTGGATGCTTCTTTGGCGGCGGTAAGTAGCATGACATCAATCGCCAAATCTTGGCTGCGAATATATTTAAGTAACTCTAAACCAGTACCATCTGGCATGTAGACATCCAGTAACAATAATTGTGGAGGCTTGGCATTAATGTGAATCATTGCGTCAGCAATACTCAAGGCGATACCCGAGACGTCAAAGTCACTAACTCGCTGCAAATACTGGCGATGAATTTCAGCAATACCCGCGTCGTCTTCAACAATAAGAACCTGAATCAAATTGCTACTCCTGCTTTAACTGCTTGGGAATATATACGGTAAAACGTGTTCCCGATTGATCACTACTAAACTCTACATTTCCCCGTAAAATCTGCACCGTTTCTTTCACCAAATATAATCCAATACCGTGGTCGCCTTGGGTTTTGGTGGTAACGCCCTGCTTGTAAATATTGGGCTGTAAAGCATCTTGAATACCACCGGCAAAATCTTCCACTTCAATGATGATATCGTTACCTAAATCAGTCATTGATAATGTTACGGCTTGTTGATTCTCACTATGCCGAGTGGCCTCAAAGGCGTTATCCAGCAAATTAGCTACTATGGTAACGATTTGCTCTGAACCACAATGTTCGGGTAAATCTCGTAAACTGCTATCAGGGTCAATGCTTAAGGCTAGCCCCAGCTCTCTCGCCCGATGAAACTTACCTAAAATACAACCCGCAATCACCGAATCATCTACCGCTTCAATTAAAAAGTGAATCAATTCTTGGAATTGATCATTGGCTTGGCCAATAAACGCTAGGGCTTTGTCACCTTCTCCCAACTGGATTAAACCCGCAATGGTATTGAGCTGATTAGCATGCTCGTGGTTTTGCACCCGCAAGGCTTCGGAATGGGCTTTAATTTGCGAGAGTTGTTTGGTCAGCAGGGTAATTTCATCCTTACGACGAAAACTCGATACCATGCCAATAAAGCGTTGATTGTGATCATTCATTGGCACCCGGTTAGCAATCACCAAGTGGCCATTGAGTAGCAGCTCTACATCGCTTTGCGCCTGTGGTTGATCAAGCAACTCCACCATATCGCTATCGGGCAACCAATCACGCAAGGCCATGCCTACGGGGTTGGTTGGCTGGCCGAGTTCATCTTTACCCAATAAGCGCATCGCATTGGCATTTACGTTAGTAATAATGCCTTCACGGTTAATCGCTATAACGCCTTCGCGAATGGTATTCAAGGTCGCTTGCAACTCGGCATATAGGCGGGTCATTTGTTCAGGTTCAAAACCTAACAATGTATCTTTAATCCGTTGAGCCAGCCACCAGCCAATTAACATATTTAGCGATAATACCCCCATCACTAACAGCGCCATAAAGTGTAAATAAGGTTGTAGCTGCACATCTATTTTTTCTAGCAAGTAACCCACAGAGACAATGCCAATAATCTCATTTTGGCTATTGCGCACCGGTACTTTTCCGCGCACCGATACCCCTAAAGATCCTTTGGCTTGAGACACATATTCTTGGCCAAGTACCAAAGCAGCGTGGTTGTCTCCCCCAACCATGGGTTTGCCTATCCGTTCACTTTTAGGGTGGGCTAAGCGAATACCCTTGGCGTCTCCCACCACAATAAAGCTGGCGCCCATGGTGCGGCGCAATTCTTCGGCTAAGGTTTGCAGGCTAGCGCTATCTTTGCGTGCAACCGCGCTCACTACATCGGGCAGTTTAGCCACCACTCTAGCAACATCTAGCGCTCGCTCACCCTTGTCTTGGTATTCAGAATCACTGACATACCAATAGCTAGTCACCACCACAATGCTCAGCTGAATCAAGCTGTAGATCAGCATTATCAACAGTAATCTTGCGCGGTAGCTGGGTAAGCGAGCTTGTTGATACATCGAAACATTTCCTTGTTAACTCAATCCAGCTTAGCACGAGCACACTCGCCTATTCCCGTGAACAATATGAACTTAATCACCAATATGGACTTTAAAGCCATTACTTGGCTTTCATTCCCAAATGGCAGCGATTGATTAACATTAATTCAACATTATTTGCCAGCAAGCCGTTTTCAGTTTTGGCAACTATCACTTCCAGCAACGCTGGAAACCCTATGCAACAAGGAGAGCAAGCATGTTAGCCAAGATTAAGTTGGTAAAAACATTAATAGGGGCCGCTGTATTGGCCACCGGCCTAAGTGGTGCCGTACAAGCAGATGAAGTTCACTTTCTTATTCCCGGCGGTGCCGGTGGTGGCTGGGATGGCACAGCACGTGGTACCGGTGAAGCTTTAATGAAATCTGGCATTATCGATAAAGTGTCTTATCAAAACATGAGCGGCGGCGGTGGCGGCAAAGCGATTGCCCATTTAATCGAAACCGCTAAAACCCAAGAACATACCTTAATGGTGAATTCCACGCCGATCGTGGTGCGCTCACTAACCGGGGTATTCCCACAATCATTTCGCGATTTAACCCCCATTGCTGCCACCATTGCAGATTACGGTGCGCTGATTGTTCGCAAAGATTCAAAATATACTCACTGGGACCAAATTGTTGCCGACTTCAAAGAGAACCCCAACAAAGTAAAAGTAGCAGGTGGTAGCGCCCGAGGTAGCTTAGACCACCTAATAGCAGCTGCAGCCATTAAAAACGAAGGCTTAGATCCCATGAAGCTTCGCTACGTTGCTTACGACGCTGGCGGTAAAGCTATGGCAGGTTTGCTCTCTGGTGAAACGGCGCTGTTATCAACCGGTTTGGGCGAAGCGCTTGATATGGCCAAAAATGACCAAGTACGCATTCTAGCCATTACCGCTGAGAAACGGGTAAAAGACGCGCCAGAAGTGCCTACCCTAAAAGAAATGGGCAACGATACGGTATTTGCTAACTGGCGTGGCTTCTTTGCCGCTCCTGGCACCAGTGAAGCGCAAGCTGAAAAGTTTTCCGACATGCTAAAAGAGATGTACGCCACTGGCGAATGGGAAACCGTGCGCTCACGTAATGGTTGGGTAAACAACTTTGTGCCTTACGGCCAGTTCTTCGGTTTCTTAGAACAACAAGAGAAAACCGTAGGCAGCCTGATGAAAGAACTTGGTTTCTTATAATTTCATAAGCCAGCAACTCCCTTGCTGCTTTCTTTGCTTACCGCAGTAATAGGCTAAGCACCGGTGTCGAGTTCGGCACCGGTATTTTTCAAACTTGGAGCTAACAATGCAAATTAGCAATCAACGAATTGGCGGCCTCATTTTTCTGCTGTTCTCTTTGTTTTATGGCTACTTTAGCTACGACATAGCGCTATTCCCCGGCGCTGAGTATGAGCCCTTCACCCCGCGTACTTTGCCTCAGTTTTTAGCGCTGAGCGGGGTGATATGTTCGGTAATTTTGGTAATCACTGGTGGGGCAGATTTTCGAGCCAGTATTAAGCATTTAGTTTGGCAACCTGTGGCTAAGCTGCTGGCGGCCATGTTCGCTTATGGACTACTGGTGAATTGGTTGGGTTTTGTATTAGCCACCATTATTTTTCTGGTGGTCAGCTTTCGCATTATGGGCGAAACCAAACACAAGAAGGCTGCCGCAATAGCCGTGATCTTCACCCTAGTGTTTTGGGCGCTATTAACCCAAATATTAGATATTTATTTAGAACCTGGGCAGCTATGGCACTGGTTTAATGGCTGAGCGTAAGCGAATCAAGGAGTAAACGATGTTAGACGGAATTTTAGCAGGGCTTGGCACCGCAGTAATGCCAATGAATCTGATGATGGTAGTGGTGGGTTGCTTAGTCGGCACCTTTATTGGCATGTTGCCAGGCCTCGGCCCCATTACAGCTATTGCCTTGATGATCCCGCTCACTTATAGCTTAGAGCCTTCTTCGGGTTTAATTTTGATGGCGGGTGTCTACTACGGGGCCATTTTTGGCGCTTCTTCGTCTTCCATTTTAATCAATGCGCCGGGTTGTAGCGCAACTGTGGTCACCGCTTTTGATGGCAACCCATTGGCTAAAAAAGGCCAAGCAGGTAAAGCGCTAGCGGTGGCGGCTTACGCTTCGTTCACGGGCGGTACTCTAGGCGCAATAATGCTGCTGATTGCCGCGCCTGCGTTAGCCTCAGTATCTTTAAGTTTTCAAAGCGCAGACTACTTCGCACTCATGGTATTGGGCTTGTCGGCGGTGGCTGCATTCTCGGGCAAAGGCCAAGTGCTTAAAGCGATTATGATGACGATTCTCGGTTTAATGCTCGCTACAGTAGGTACCGATAGAAGTGAGGGCGTAGAGCGCTTCACCTTTGGTCAGCTAGATCTCATCGACGGTTTCAGCTTCTTGCTACTGGCCATGGCAACTTTTGCCTTAGCCGAAACGTTAATGTCGGTGCTTAAACCTGAAAACCCAAACAACAGTGCCACTGAGCAAAAAATGATGTCGGAGCTGGGTAGCCTTAAGCTCACTAAAGAAGAAGTAAAAAGCGTGGCCGCGCCTACTTTACGCTCCTCTTTCTTAGGCTTTTTTGTGGGCGTATTGCCCGGTGCTGGCGCAACTATCGCGTCGTTTCTAGCCTATGGTGTAGAGCGTAACTTAGCCAAACCAGAAGATAAAAAACAATTTGGCGAAGGTTCACTCAAAGGGCTCGCCGCGCCAGAGTCGGCTAATAACGCAGCCTCAACGGGCTCGTTTGTGCCACTGTTAACACTGGGTATTCCAGGTTCGGGCACAACTGCAGTATTACTCGGTGCGCTGATTGCTTACGGGATTCAGCCAGGGCCTAGAATGTACATTGAGCACCCAGATTTATTCTGGTCAATCATCATCTCTATGTACTTTGGTAACGTGATACTGCTTATTCTTAACTTGCCACTCATCCCCTACTTAGCCAAGTTATTGAATATACCGAGACCTTACCTCATACCGATGATTTTGCTGTTTTCTATCACCGGCGTGTACTTAGTATCTTTCAACAGCATGGACATCATGATAATGGTGGCGGTGTGTATGGCGGCCTTGGGTTTGCGCTTACTTAGCTTCCCTATGGCGCCCATGTTGCTGGGCTTTATTCTTGGCGGAATGTTAGAAGACAACCTGCGCCGAGCACTGCTGATTGGCGATGGCGAACTGAGCTTTTTGTGGGAACGACCGCTCACTCTAACCTTTATTAGCATCGCCGCGCTTGTATTATTTAGTCCTTTACTACGACCAATTTGGGAGCGCAGTAAAGCAAGAGCCGAATACGAACAAGCGAAACGTAAAGCGGCAACAAAAATATAGCTCAATGATGTTAAGTAATATTGGGATGCCCACTCCCCTCGATATCAGGGCATCCCAATTCCCTGATTAATTCCAGCATATTCAGCAAATAAAAAAGGATGGCCTAAGCCATCCTTTTTACTAAACAATTAACTGACGATGTTAGCCTTTACGCATAAATAGCGCTTAAGCTTTTTCCTCTGCAGCCTTACAGCATGCAGCAGTAAACAATACATCGGTAGAGCTGTTTAATGCCGTTTCGGCAGAGTCTTGCAATACGCCGATAATAAAGCCTACAGCAACCACTTGCATGGCCACATCGTTAGATACTCCAAATAAGCTACACGCTAATGGAATAAGCAATAACGACCCACCAGCAACACCCGAGGCACCACAAGCAGACACCGCCGCTACTACGCTCAGTAACAATGCCGTAGCAAAATCGACTTGAATACCTAAGGTATGCACAGCCGCTAGCGATAACACGGTAATGGTAATTGCAGCACCAGCCATGTTAATAGTGGCACCAAGTGGGATAGACACCGAGTAAGTATCTTCATCCAATTTTAAGCGTCGAGCTAGATCCATGTTTACAGGAATATTAGCCGCTGAGCTGCGAGTGAAGAAGGCGGTAACGCCACTTTCACGTAAACACTTAAATACCAACGGGTAAGGGTTACGACGGATTTTGTAGAACACCAAAATTGGGTTCATCACCAAGGCAATTAATAACATAGAGCCAATGAGTACCAACAATAGTTGGCTGTAGCCTAGCAATACCGAGAAGCCGGTTTGCGCAATAGTGTTTGCCACCAAGCCAAAAATACCAATTGGGGCTAAACGAATAACAAAACGCACAATGCTTGATACGCCCGCAGCCACGTCATTAAACAAGGTTTTGGTGGTGTCAGATGCGCTATGCATGGCAATACCTAAACCAATTGCCCACGCTAAAATGCCAATGTAGTTGCCATTCATAATGGCGCTAATCGGGTTATCTACCACTTTAAACAACAGAGTATGTAATACCTCGCCAATGCCTTGCGGAGGATTAGCCGAGGTTTCGGTGCTCACTAGCACTAACTCAGTAGGGAACATAAAGCTCATGGCTACCGCCGTTAACGACGCGGCAAAAGTACCAAATAAATATAAATAGATAATCGGACGAAGCTGAGTATTTTGGCCACGTTTATGGCTAGCTACCGAAGCCGCCACCAACACAAAAACCAATACCGGTGCTACGGCTTTTAAAGCGCCAACAAAAAGGCTACCTAACATGCCAATAGACGTAGCCGCACTAGGTGCTAAAACGGCCAAAATGCTACCGGCGATAATACCGATAAGGATCTGCAGCACTAAACTGCCTTGGGTAATAAATTGTAATATGCTGTTGTTTGATTGTTGTTTCATGCTTCTTATGGTCCTTTAGTGAAGCTATATAATTGGCGAAGGCGTAACCTTATAGGATGAAACACCATAATCACAGACAATAACCACATTAAATTGACACATCGCAAAAACTTTTCACTCACCTAGGTTGTACAAGCAATATACAAGTAAGGTTTACACCTAAAAGCCCAACATTTTTAGCTATTGCTCAACTGACTTAGTGTTGCAACTTGTCCTTAAGCTCAGTATTTACTTACACTTTGATCAGCTGTTCAGGTTTTTGTGGCAATTTTGCAAGCCGTCATTGGCTAAACAAACAGGCGCTTAAGCTAAATTAAGCACCAAAAGAGAAATATCAAATACAAATAAAACTTGAACAATTTTTTATCAAGGCGTATAACTTGACGAATCGTCACATTGTGACGAAGTGTCAATAACGAGAACAAATGAATACCAAAACCAGAAAAGCCCAAGAAATTGCTAACCGTGAAGAGTTGTTGCTCGATATTGCCTTAGAGCTGATGGCTGAAACCGGCTTTGCTGGCCTAACAATGGATAAAATCACCCAGCGTTCGCAGTATTCAAAAGGCACCGTGTATAACCACTTTGCCTGTAAAGAAGATGTATTGTGTGCTTTATGCTGTCGCTCTATGCGTTTACAAATAGAGCTATACCAACGGATTAATGATTTTGCTGGTAGCACTCGAGAGAAGATGATTGCAATGGCCTATGGCTACCGTTTGTTTAATCGTCTTTACCCCACTCTGTCGATGGTAGTGTTAAGTATGAAAACACCTAACATCATGGAGAAAACCTCGAGTATTCGCAGTACCAGCGTAAGTGAACACGAAAACAAAATTGTCGGTATTGCGGTTAAGTTGATTGAAGAAGCTGTTGCTTTAGGTGACATACCAGCCAGCCAAAATGTAGATGCCAATGCCGCTACATTTGCCGCTTGGTCGATGGCCTTTGGCACCAATGCGCTAAGCAGCGCAGTGGTACATAAATCCAGCAAGTTTTGCTCTGCTGGCTTCGACAGCCAATACGCATTGCTATACAACGTAAATTTGTTGTGTGACGGGTTAAATTGGAAACCCTTGTCTAATCAACAAGATTACTTAGCCACTTGGCAGCGAATAGGCCAAGAGCTATATGCCAAAGAGTTGGCCATGCTGGAGCAAAACGAAACGCTGTATTAAGCGCTTTACGCAAACCAGCAATTAGCGAATAAAGATTTGTAAGTTCTAAGAGTAAAAGTGCCAAGTTGTTCTACTGTTGTTAAGTGGAATAATAAACGCACGCATTTAGATTCAATTAAAGCCGCCGATTACTGCGGTTTTTTTAAGCAAAGGAAGTGACGATTCGTCAATTTTAGACAAATCGTCATAATTCACTCTAACCAATTGAATGGTGCAATTGGTAAAGGACAGGGCTATGGAAAAGAAATTTTTTAATCAAGTGATTGCCAGACCTTGGCTAACACTCATGTTATTAATGTTAGCCGTTGTAGCAATGAGCTCTGGCGGACGCTTTCTTACCTTTGTAGGCGATTACCGCATTTTCTTTGGTGAGGACAACCCTCAGCTGCAAGAATTTGAAAGCATGCAAAAGGTGTTTAATAAAACCGATTCGGTCACCTTTGTTATCTCTCCCAACGAAGGCGATGTATTCAACCCGCAATCTCTCACTCTCATTAAAGAGCTTACCGACGACTCTTGGCTTATTCCCAACTCTACACGGGTCGACTCCATCACCAACTTTCAACATACCGAAGCCGTAGAAGATGACCTTTGGGTAGAAGACTTATTGCTAGAGCTAGATATGTTAGATGCTGAAAAAGTATCTAAAATTGAGCAAGTTAGCCTAAGTGAACAACTACTAGAAAACCGTTTAATTAGCCTAGATGGTCGCGTAGCAGTAGTGGCTGCAACCATCACCATCTCTGAAGATGATATGCAGGCCGAGGTACCTAAAACCTCGCAATTTGTACGTGAGCTACAAGCCAAGTATCAGCAAGCCTACCCAGAACATAAAATCTTGCTCTCTGGCATGATCATGATGAACAACAGCTTCATTGAGCAAAGCCAAAAAGACATGTCCACTTTAGTGCCGCTAATGTTCTTGCTAATTTTAGTAATGCTAGCCATTTTGCTGCGCTCGGTATTAGGCATGCTAGCTACCCTAGTGGTGATTGTAGTGACTATTGCCAGCACCATGGGCATGGCCGGTTGGATGGGTTTTGCACTCAATACCGTTACGGTAAATGTGCCCACCATGGTGATGACCTTAGCAGTGGCCGATTGTGTGCACGTTATCGCCTCAATGCTCTACGAGATGCGCCAAGGTAAATCTAAAAAAGAAGCCCTCGCCTTTAGTTTAAAAATAAACAACCGCGCTATCTTCCTTACTAGTGCCACCACCGCGATTGGTTTCTTAACCTTAAACTTCTCAGATTCACCGCCGTTTCAAGCCTTAGGCACCATTGTGGCGGTGGGTGTAATGCTGGCCTATGTGTATGCACTTACCATATTGCCTGCTCTGCTTAACATTCTGCCCATTAAACAAACGCCGAGCATTAGCAGCCGCTCAAACTACGACCGCTTAGCAAACTTCGTGATTGATTCTCGCAAGTGGTTAATGCCGGTTACGGTAGTTATGATTATTGGCTTCTTGGCCATGATCCCGCGCAACCAGCTAAACGACGTGGCTACGGAGTACTTCAGCAAGCAGGTGGACTTTCGTCAATCCACAGACTTTATGGAGGAAAATATATCCGGGATTACCACCATTTCTTATGAAATAAGAAGTGGCGAAAGCAGCGGCATTAACCAGCCTCACTACATGCAAAAAGTGGCTGACTTTAGCGCTTGGTTACGCCAACAACCAGAGATCGACAACGTAAATAGCATCTCCGACATTATGCGTCGTTTAAACAAAAACATGCATGGCGACGACCCAAGCTATTACCTAGTGCCCGAAGAGCGCGAACTCTCTGCCCAGTATTTATTAATGTATGAAATGAGTTTGCCCTACGGCTTAGATTTAAATAACCAAATCAATGTAGATAAATCGGCAACACGCTTAACCATTACCACCAAAAATATGGGCTCTATCGGCATGATAGCGCTAGAGCAACGCTCCTTAGATTGGTGGCAACAAAATGCGCCCGAGTACCGAGTAATCGCCGCCAGCCCTAACTTAATGTTTGCTCACATTGGCGAGCGCAATATGCCGCAAGCCCTCAAAGGTGCATTTTGGGCACTGGTGCTTATCTCGGTGTTAATTGGTATTTCGCTACGTTCACTGCGGCTCACCTTTATTAGCTTGCTACCTAACCTAGTACCAGCAGGCATTGGCTTTGGTATTTGGGCACTAATCGATGGCAACATAAACCTTGGTTTGTCGATTGTTATTAGCGTTACCTTAGGCATTGTGGTCGACGACACCGTACACTTCCTTACCAAGTACCAATATGCCCGCAAGCAAGGTAAATCTGCCGAAGACGCAGTGCGCTACGCCTTTGTAACCGTAGGCAAAGCACTGGCTATTACCACCGCGGTATTGGTAGTTGGCTTCTCAGTATTAATTGGTTCAACCTTTACTATTAACTCCAATATGGGGCTACTTACTTCTATTATTATTGCCGTAGCCTTAATCATCGATTTCTTACTACTACCATTACTCTTGATTAGTTTTGACCGTGCAAAGGGAGCAGAAAATGCAGCAGCACTTCAACAAAAAACCGCTTAGTATGTGGCTTAATCGTGCCGCAGTTATCTGTATTAGCCTGTTGTTTAGCCAACAAGCATTAGCAGAAACCGCAGAAGAAAAAGGCTTACGCATCGCTCAAGAGCGCAAAGCCTTTGATTTAGGTTGGGTAGACTCTAAAGCCGATACAGAAATGGTGCTGTACAACGCGCAAGGCGATAAAAGCACCCGCTCTATTCGCATTCAATCTTTAGAAGTGGAAGGCGACGGCGACAAAGCCTTAAGTGTGTTTGACCACCCAGCCGACGTAAAAGGCACCGCCTTTTTAAGCTTTTCTCACGCCCTAGAGCCAGACGAGCAATGGTTATACCTACCTGCGTTAAAACGGGTAAAACGCATTGGTTCACGCAACAAATCGGGCCCTTACATGGGCAGTGAGTTTGCCTTTGAAGATCTAAGCTCATTTGAAGTAGAAAAATATACCTACACCTACCTGCGCGACGAAACCATTGCCGGCTTCGACAGCTATGTAGTGCAAAACGTTCCGGTAGATAAGTACTCAGGTTATACCAAGCAAATTACTTGGATGGACAAAGAAGCCTACCGCGTACACAAAGTAGAGTTTTACGACCGTAAAGGTCAGCTACTTAAAAGTCTCACCATGAGTGATTACCAAGTGTATGCCGACAAACATTGGCGTCCTTCTAAAATGCTGATGGTGAACCACCAAACCGATAAAAAGACCGAGATGTTTTGGAATAATTATCAGTTTAAAACCGGCGTAAAAGAATCAGACTTCAACAAGAACAAGCTTAAGCGAGCCCGCTAATGAGAGCGACTAACTCTGCGCTTGCAACAGCGCTAAGCCTAGCCTTATTAAGCACAAACAGCGCAGCTATGGAGCTGCGCGGCAATGTGGCTGTGCAATATCGTGGCTTTTTCGAGCAAGGTGCTTTTCCGGGCCAAGACCAGCAACACCAAGGCTCGATAAGTGCCGAGCCCGAGCTTTACTGGGAGTGGAACGATGGCATCGACAGCATCACCTTTACGCCCTTTGCACGGGCCGATTCCATGGACTCTGAGCGCACTCACGCCGACATTCGCGAGCTTAAATGGCTACACCTAGCCGACGAATACGAGCTCGAAATTGGCATCGCCAAAGTGTTTTGGGGCGTAACCGAAACCCAACACTTGGTAGATGTGATAAACCAAACCGACTTTATCGAATCGCCCGATGGTGACGAAAAGCTTGGCCAACCCATGCTGCACTTTAATACCTATCAAGACTCCGGCATTTGGGATGTATTCATTTTACCGGGCTTTAGAGAGCGAACCTTTGCCGGCGTAGATGGCCGCTTTCGCCCGCCATTACCGGTAGACCAAGATAACGCTCAGTATGAATCGGGCGCTAAAGACAAACATGTTGATCTAGCCCTGCGCTGGGCGCAAACCTTTGGCGACTGGGACGTAGGCACCGCCTACTTTCGTGGCACCAACCGCGACCCACTGCTTATTGCTAGCGCCGACGGCACTAAACTTACCCCTTACTATGAGCAAATGGACCAACTTGGCGTAGATCTACAAGCCACCATTGGCGATTGGTTATGGAAGTTTGAAGGCTTATATCGCAATACCAGCAGTAACAGTTACACCGCAGCCGTAGGTGGTTACGAATATACCCTAGTAGGTTTATTCGACAGCATTGCCGATTTAGGGCTACTTACCGAATACAACTGGAATAGTGACGGCAAAGAGGCCACCTCAACCTTTCAAAACGATCTCTACCTAGGCGCTCGCTTAGTATTAAACGACGCACAAAGTACCGAGTTTTTGTTAGGTGGCGCGATAGACCTCGACTACAACACCAACGTAGTCACCCTAGAAGCCAGCCGCCGCTTTGGCGAAAACTGGAAAGGCGAGCTAGATCTTTGGTACATCGACGCTGATGACCTTGAAGACCCAACCTACGCCTTTAGCAAAGACAGCTTTGTACAAGTAAACATGGCCTACTTTTTCTAAAAGCTAAACAAGAAAGGGATTGCAAAAAGCCCTCATTGTTGAGGGCTTTTTGTTCGTGTTAGCAAACAAGTTAGTCGAAAAGTAGCGCAGCCTTAAGCGGACAAAAATTGTTGGCTAGAATTTGTGAGGAACGAATAAAAGCCAACGTTTTTCGTTCCGCTTAAAGGCCTTAATAGCTTTCTTGTGCAACAACCTCTACAAATCCGTACTGTTCCATCTCTTGATGAACATCTAGCAGTTCACCATTTAATTGCTCAAGATATTCTTTTGCCACATGATAAAACAGATCTTTGTCAGTATCTTTTAAACTGATTGAAAACACTCCTTTTTTCAATCGTTCGATTAAACAGTTAAATGCAGATTTGACAGCATTAGGATCATCACTTGATATAGGGATAGATATTTTAGGTTCTTCTAGAATATCAATGGAGTACTCATCTTCATTCTTAACCAGTTCTGCTTCAATTATTTCCATAAATCTTCCCTCTTTCACCAAATGCATCCTGCCCACCTTCAAGAGTTTTCATGCTAATTTTTTTCCAATCTAAAGTTTTTTCGGTATTTTCTAAACATATCAAACTATTTGAAAATGGATTTCCAGTATACGTAGCGTATCCATCTTTATCATGACATCTATAGATAGAGTTGTAAGGCAATGTCCTGACTGCGACGTTAGCATCATGAGTCGATATAAAAACCATTTTCCCTTGTATTGCCTTGTCATTTATTAATGGGATGATGACATCATTAATATACTCATTACCAAGACTTCTCTCAGGTTCATCTAGTAGATAGATTTCTTTATCCTCTGCTAATTCACTATGTAAATTAAGCATCGAACATTCACCATTTGAAGGCGAGTAATCTTCGCCCGATAAGGTGAACCGCCTCCAAAATAGTAACAAATCAGAAAGACTTGATATTTTATCAATATCTACAATTGCATTTAACTCAGTAACCGAGTCAAATAAATCATCTGATGTAGCTTTATCATTTATGGAACGCATAACTCGAACAAATTCTTTTTGGTCTTGTTTTCGCATGCTTCTCATTGATAAGTATTTAGACTCATGTATGTTACCATTCTGAAACTGAAAGCTAGTTGCACATTTTAGCAGGCCTTTGTCAGGGCCAAGAACACCAACGTTTTCTACCTTGTCCTGAATGCTTTTATTGATATTTTCAATAATTTTTTCCGCATCCCGACCGATGTTCAATCTATTAGTAGCAAATGTTTTAAAACCTGTATCACTTGGCTTACTTCTTTCCCCTGTTTTACGTGTAACTTCGTTTCGAAAACATTGCGATGCGCTATCAGTTAGTTTTGCACTCTTCCATTCAGAAAATAGCTCCCAAGAGCCGCTTTTTAATTTTGATGAAAGTGAATTCAAATTAGATATTAGGCTTTTGCGCTCTTCATCTGTCGTCACTTCATCTACTGGAGAATTAGTTTTTAAAAAGCTCACCATATCTTGCACTTGACTATGTGCTTTTATGTACTCATTAAACTTGCTGTCGGAATTTTCTGAAAGAAGCTTGGGAAGATCTTTAATCTTCATTTTTTTCGCGTTTTTGTTTTTGTTTTCTGAATTAAAAAATTCACGGTATTTATAAAGGCTTGTAATGTCTGACTCTTTAGCTTTTCTAATGCGGATAATTTCATCGAGACAGGTATCTATAACTTGTAAATTTACAGATTCCTCAATGTTCTTTCCTTTAATATCGAATCTGTCAGCTAACTTGTCCGGTGCAGATTCGAATACAGAAGCCTTTATTCCACGATTAGAATATTGTTTAGCGATAGCTTCAAGAATTTTGGTTTTGCCAGTTCCTTTAGGGCCAAAGATAATATTAATATCATTAAAGGCTCGAATTTTAACCTTTGTTTCATCTTCGAAAGGTTGAAGCGTTAAAACCTCAGAATGCTTACGTTCTATAGCTGTATCTATAGCCGGTACATCTTTTTCGAGGAGCAAGCAAAAATGTTCAAAACTATCTACCGATAATCTCAATTCAGGTAGTTTGACTACTTCTTCAGTGTACTTATCCCAATCTTGAATATCAGAGCCATAAATAGATGTGTGCCCGTGGGATATAAATATTCCTGCTGATATACTATTTGTAGCTTCTTTAATCACTCGTTTAGTGTTTACCCCCAAGGATAAGAGTTTCTCAATACTTTCTTCACTCATGTCTGGCTTTTTGCCCAAATAATGCGCCACATATAATGGCTCAAGATTTTCAAAAAACTCTACTGTTTGCTCAAGAGAAATCGTAAATTCATCCGCGGACTTCCCTTTTGTAAGGTCATTTATTATTCCTGAAAATTCAACTTTCTTTTTAGGTGAAACAATCACAATAAGGTGGGATCTTTTCTCTTCATCAACAACGTCTAACTCGATACCGGGCCAAATTTGAACAGCACCATCAAGACCTTCTTCCATTTGATTGAACTGTTCTAAATCAAAAACATTGTGATTCGTGATAGCTATGATCTTCACATCTGTTGATTGAACGATCTTAGAAAACTTTTCAGCGGATACCTCTCTAGTTGGTGCATCTCCCTGTTTAGTTTTTCTAGTATGAACGTGTATATCTATCTTCACGAAATTCCTTACTATGATTGAAAGCTAACAACTTATTAAAAGGAAAACTTCCTTGTTCAAACAAGGAACCTTTCCTCTTTCACGTATTTATAATACAAAGGCTATCACCTTTCTTAAGTTACATCAGTTGCCTAGCTCCGAAATTAACAAAAATATCAACATGAAAGAATATAATCCTTTGGGGAAAGAGGGAATCACCTTGCTTTTTTTGGCTTTAGCTAACTGCTCTTTCTACCGTAGTACTCGCGCCAAATGTAGATGTAAGGCTTAAACTCAGCAGCGCTAAACACTACTGAACTTAAGCCATACTCATCACTAAAAATACATACTGGCTTGCAACCACGTTACGGTATCTTTTTTAGACACTTTACTGTCTGCGGTATGCTCTACTTTAAACCCTACCGATACGTTGTCTAACACCATGTAACCGCCACCCACTTCAATTTGCGGAACATAGTCTTTAGCACGAGTAATGTACGTAGCTTTAGGGTTTGCATATAACCAGTGGCCGTCGTCAAACGCATACATTGCATACAAACCTGCTTGTACCAAGGTAGAGTCTTTAAACTTTTCTTTACCGTCGTCGGTTTGCATTTCTACTTTGCTGCTCATATAACCACCGTACAGCATAGGAAATAGCGAAATGTTGTTAGTAACATCAAACTTGTACATTCCCCCTGCCATGGCGGTAGTGGTGTTTCTGTCACCCATTACATCTACCGAGTACCCTAAACCGTCGTTCACTTTGAAGTAACGAAGACGGTAGTCATAATCGATTTTACCTTCAGCATCTTTTTTGTCGCCCGCTCCAAGGTCAGCAAAAATCATGTTGCCAGCCCCCCAACCAAAGGTGCTGTTTAACTGGGTACGGTCGCTAGAGCGAGACACACCTACCGAACTAAACGTGGCTGTTGGGTCTCCGTAGTTAACATCGCCATTGGCTACGTTGTCTTCGGCCATAGCCACCGTTGAAAGGCTTACAATGCTTAGGGCTAACAGTGTTTTTTTCATAATATGTCCTGTAGATGTCTTTAAGTTGATGGACACACTTTAAACAGCCTTTAGAAAAACCTTAAACTCGCAGCTTAAAGCCTAGCTAATAGGTGAATAGCTAAACAGCCTCTTATTAGACGCTTAAATACCTAGAAATAACTCAAGCTTACTTTGCAGCTAACACTTGAATTGGTGAGAAATGTTGTTAGGCTGCAGCTAGTTTGTATCTAATTTGGAGACAATGAGATTATGCGTGTTGAAGACTTGTCGTTATTTATCAAAGTGGTTGAATCAGGTAGTTTTAGCGCCGCTGCTCACTCATTAGACTTGCCTCGCGCCAACGTAAGCCGACGCATCAACGAATTAGAACAAGGCCTTAATACCCGCTTATTTGTTCGGACTACGCGTAAGTTAAATTTAACCAACCAAGGCCAGCAATACTACGAAAGTGTGCAAGATATAATGCGCCGCTTAATCGACGCAAACAGCGCCTTGCAAAGCCATACGTCTACACCTACAGGTCAGGTTAAAGTAGGGGTAAACGTGGGGAGCGATTATTATCTTATCGACATTACAAAGTCGTTTAAAAAACGCTACCCCGATATTGATATTGAAGTACGTTACTCTAACGAAAGTTACCAAGGGTTATTTGAACACGGCCTTGATATGGCGATGTACATTGGAGATTTAACCGACTCAAGTTTTGTGGCAAGAAAGCTTGGTGGTTTTACTAAAATAGTGGTGGCTAGCCCTGCTTACTTAAAAGCCCACAATACCCCCAAAACACCGCAAGACTTATTACAGCACAGTTGTATTGTGTATCGCCGTCACGATCAAAAATTGGAAAACCGCTGGCAATTTTCTAACCAAGACATAGAAGTAAACCATCATCACATTAGTAATAACTATACCCATATTGCTCAAGCGGTAGAAGCCGATTTAGGAGTTGCCTTACTGCCCTATATTTTGGCTTACCCGATGCTCGAAAATGGTAGCGTATGTCACTTAATGCCAGAGTACTTATCACCCGCCGAAGACGCTTGGATGGTTTATCCAAGCCGTAATGGTTTAACGCATGCTGCGCGTTTACTTCTAGAGCATATTATTTCGCGGATCCCAACCTACATCTAATTGTCACGAAATTCGTGACACACATGTTCTCTATTGCTAGCAGATAGCCACAATTAAAGTGTTTACTATGCACGCTCTAAATTTATCTTTCGGGGCAAGCTATGAAACACTCCTATATCGCTATAGCGTTAAGCGCAACATTACTTAGCGCTTGTAGTAACGAACAACCAGCAGAAACCATTCACACCAAGTTGCGTCCGGTTAAAGTTATTAACCTTAGCGCAGCTACCCTGCTGGAAAATCAACACTACAGTGGAGTGTTAAGCTCTAGCACCAGTTCAAAACTGGCCTTTCGTGTGCCGGGCACAATAGAAGAAGTGCTGGTTTCTAGCGGCGAATCGGTAACTAAAGGCCAGCTACTCGCCCGCCTAGACCCACATGACTATCAAGTAAGCTTACTGGAGCTACAGGCAAAACTCGCCGAAGCGACTGCCGCGCAAACCTTGGCACACAATGAGTACCAGCGTGTAGAACGAGCCACCAGAGACAACGCCATTGCTCCGGTAAACTTAAACCGAGCTTTAAGCGGTAAGCAACGTGCCGACGCCATGGTAGAAGTGGTAAATCAAAATATTCAACGCGCTAAAGATGCCCTGCGTTATACCGAGCTTCGCGCCCCGTTTGATGGTGTAATTGCTCAACGTTTTGTAGAAAACTTTGAACAAGCGGTACCGGCGCTACGTGTATTTACCTTACATAAACCTGAGCAGTTAGAAGCGGTTATTGATGTACCAGAGAATCAAATTGCCAACTTTAAACTTGGTCAGAATGCCCAAATCACTTGGCATAACCAAGATCAAAGCTTGCCAGCTGAGTTAACAGAAATTGCCACGGTGCCAGATTTAGTCAAGCAAACCTACACCGTAACCTTCACACTTAATCAAGCCACTAAAGACATCTACCCAGGTAAGTCTATTCAGTTGGCGCTGGCTCAAGATGCCTCTCAGCAAACTCGCTTCTGCCTGCCTCATTCAGCTTTATTGCTAGATGGTTCTAGAGCCAAAATTTACCGTGTCGAGCAGCAGCAAGTTAAAAGTGTTGCCATCGACATTGTTAACCAAACTCAACAGCAAGTGTGTGTATCGGGCGACTTACGCCAACAAGACAAAATTATTGTGGCTGGAAGCCATTACCTTAAAGAAGGACAACAGGTAGGTGAATTGCTAGAAGTGAAGGGAGGTTAATATGAACTTAGCTGAATTTGCTATTAGGCAGCGCACCTTTGTGTGCTTTTTTACCGTGCTATGCATAATCGCCGGTATTGGTTCATACATTGGTTTAGGCAAACTAGAAGACCCGTCGTTCACCGTAAAAAGTGCGGTTGTGGTAACGCTATACCCTGGTGCCTCGGCGCAAGAGGTAGAGCAACAAGTTACCGACAAAATTGAAACCCGTTTACAAGAAATGGGCGCAGTGTGGAAGCTTCGCAGCTTATCTCGCCCTGGTAGCTCGATGATTTTTGTTGATCTAAAAGAAAACACCGCATCAGAAGAGCTGCCCCAGCAATGGGACTTACTGCGCCGTAAAGTAAACGACGTAAAATTAGATCTCCCTGCCACTGCGCAAATTAGCATAGTGCAAGACGAGTTCTCAGAAGTGTACGGTATGTTGTTTGCGGTATATGGCGAAGGGGTAGAACCCGCCGAACTCAAACAACAAGCGAAAGAACTACAACGCCGACTAAAAGCTGTCGACGGCATTAAAAAAGTTGAGCTACACGGTCTGCCACAACAAATCGTTACTATCGACTTACCTAATGAACGTTTAGCTGAAAACAACCTTTCTAGCCTACAGGTGTTTAACCAGCTTACTACCCAAAATATGGTGCTTGATTCAGGCAGTTTTAAAGTGGGTGAAGAACGCATTCGAGTGAGCCAAAACGGTACATTCAGCAATGTTAATGACATTAAAAACTTACTGATTAAATCTGGTGTTGCCAATGTAGGTAGCGGCTTAATCCGCTTGGGCGACATCGCCGACATTTACTTGGACTACCAAACACCCGCGCTATCGCAAAGCCGCTTTAACGGACAACCAGCGGTTACCATTGCAGTAAGCCCAGTGGACGGTATTAACGTAGTGGCCTTAGGCGATACCTTAAAACAAGTATTAAGTGACTACACCAGTGATCTGCCCGTTGGCAGCGAAATAGGCACGATTGCTTTTCAGCCTGATGAAGTACAAAAATCTATCAATAACTTTGTAAGCAACCTAGTTGAGAGCATTGTTATTGTGGTTGCAGTATTGTGGATCTTTATGGGTTTACGTAGCGCGGCCATTGTAGGCTCTAGCTTGCTGGTTACGCTGCTTATTACTCTTATTTACATGCTCTTGGCTGGGATTGATTTACAACGCGTATCGGTAGGCTCATTTATTTTAGCCTTAGGCATGCTGGTAGACAACGCCATCGTCATTACCGATATGTTTAAAGCTAAACTTGCTCAAGGTATCGACCGTTTTGAAGCCGCCACCAGCAGCGTAAAAGAAACTGCTGTTCCTTTATTGGCTGCTACCGTCATCGCTATTGCGGGCGCAACGCCGGTATTACTATCACAAACTGACGCCGCAGAATTTGCGGGGTCGGTATTCCAAATATTGTGTAGCTCACTATTACTTTCGTGGCTAATTGCCATGACCTTAACGCCGCTCATGTGCTGGACATTTATTAAAGTAGACCCAACACAAACTGAACAAGCAGAGTCGAAGTTAGTAAAAATGTCTCGCCGAGTATTAACGTGGGTAGTGGCAAAACCGTTTAGCGCTATTGCCCTAGTGATTCCAGCGCTGTTAGTTACCGCGTTAATAGTGCCAAAAATTGCCATTAACTTTATGCCAGGCTCTGACCGCCCGATTGTATTTCTCGATTATTGGCTACCCAATGGCGGGCAAACTGAAATTGTTTCTCGCGATATGCTAGCAATTGAAAAGTGGTTACTAGAACAGCCAGAAGTAACCAGCATCTCTAGTTACATTGGTGCCAGTGCCCCGCGCTTCTCGGTTACTGTTGAGCCAGAACCTTATGATAGTAGCTATGGGCAAATACTCATTAATACTCGTGACTTTGAGTCTATTGACACCTTAGTAGAACGTGGTGATCGTTGGTTAATGCAACAATACCCCAATGCAGAGCCACGCTTTAGAAATCTAAAACTAGCGACCAAAGATAAGTTTGCCCTTGAAGCCCGCTTTAGCGGCCCAGATCCAAAGGTATTACAGCAGCTGTCTGAGCAAGCGCAAGCCATTTACAACGCTCATCCAAACACTAAGTATGTTCGTGACGATTGGCGCCAAACTAGCAAACAGTTAGTGCCGTTAATGAATCAAGACAAAATGCGCCGTGCGGGTATTAACCGTAGCGATGTTGCATTGGCTATTCAACGAGCCTCTAGTGGTGTGGTTGTGGGTGCGCTGCGCCAAGGTGATGAAACTTTGCCAATTAAATTACAAAGCACTAACACCGATATTGCGCATTTAAACAATTTGCCAGTGCGCTCACTACTTGGTTTGCATAGCGTCCCCCTTAGCCAAGTGATTGACGGCTTTGAAACCCGCGAAGAACAAAGCCTAATTTGGCGCAGAAACCGCGTGCCTATTATCACCGCACAAGCCGCAGTATTTGGTGCCACGCCATCGGATGTACGTAAAGAGATAGCGGAGCAAATTTTAGCCATAGAATTACCTCACGGCTACAGCTTTGAATGGGGCGGCGAATACTACGACGAGAAACGCGCGCTAGACGATACCATTAGCCAAATTCCGAAAGCAGTCATCATTATGGTGATTATTATGGTGGCTTTGTTTAATGGTCTTAAACAGCCCGCTATTATTCTCGTCACGCTGCCTTTAGCCTCTATTGGTTGTGCCTGGACCCTGTTCTTATTTGATAAGCCCTTTGGTTTTATGGGCTTAACCGGCGCAGTGGCTTTATCGGGAATGATTATTAAAAACGGTATTGTACTCATAGACCAAATTGAACTGGAGCGTAAGCAAGGTCGTAGTATTAACGATGCCATTATCGAATCTACGCTTAACCGTACTATGGCTATCTCTATGGGCGCGCTAACCACCGTATTAGGTATGGTGCCGCTACTTACCGACCGCTTATTCGACCAAATGGCAGCCATTATTATTGGTGGGTTAGTCGTCGCCACCTTCCTGTCGCTAATTATTATGCCTGCTTGGTATCGGATCTTTTACCGTAACGAAGAACAAAGCCAACCTGAGCCTGAAGCTGAACCATCTGTGGAGCTTAGCCATGAAAACAACTAAATCTTTTATTCTTAAGCCCAGCAAGGCATCAATACTACTGTTGTCGGTATTTGCCACTGGCTGTTCTATGGGGCCAGATTACCAAGCGCCGAATCCAGATATGGACGCCGCATACTCAGCGCAAACTGAGCAGCTAAGCACGCAACAAACGGTAACCAGTGGTTGGTGGTTACAATTTAACGACAACACATTGAATAGCTTGGTTGAGCAAGCCCAGCAGCAAAACCTAAACATAAAAATGGCAGCTAATAGAGTACAGGCGGCTCAATCTTACCGAAATGCCGTTGCCTCGTTTAAAGTGCCAACGGTAAGTTTAGGGGGCGGCTACACGAGCTACCAATTAAGTAAAAATGATCCGCTAACTGGCCCAGCCTTTGGCATCGACAACCCATTGGGAGGTGGTCAGCTTGATTTACTGGAACGGCAAAATGGCGGCTTCTTTGCTGGCGCTAACGTTAGCTGGGAAATGGACTTATTTGGTCGTATAAACAAGCAAGTAAGCGCCGCTGAAATTCGTGGTGAGCAAGCTGAAATATACCACCAAGGTATGCACACTTTGGTCACTGCAGAGATAGTTAATAATTACCTGCAGTACCGCGGTGCTCAGCAACGTATTGTTATTGCCCAACGTAATATTAACGAGCAAAAAACCGTACTTAAGTTAGTTAAATCGTTAAGTGCTAGCGGTTATGGTTCTGAACTAGATGTTGCCAAAGCGCAAAGTGCTTTGGCCCTTAGCCAAGCAGCCTTACCGCAGTTAAACAGTGCCGAAAATGTGCACTTACATCGCATGGCATTAGTACTTGGGCAAAGCCCTTCGCAGCTAACCCAACAGCTTAGTGCCAACAGCGAACTGCCTAACTTTAATGGTCTAATTCCAGTGGGTTTGCCGTCGGATTTACTGACTCAACGTCCCGATATCAGCATTGCTGAGCGCGAGATGGCTGCAGTAAATCAAGAGCTAGCGGCAACGGTAGTGTCAGACTACCCTCGGTTTTTCTTAACCGGTGGACCGGGTTTAAGCGCAGAAAACTTTGATGATTTATTCAAGGCTGATTCTGGTGCTTGGTTAGCTTCGGTTGGCGTGCAATGGACATTGTTTGATGGCGGTCGTCATGACGCAATGGTAGAAATACAGCAACAGCGCTTTGATAATAGCGCCCTGCATTACCAGCAAGCAGTAAACGCCGCATTTATTGAAGTTGAAACCATGCTAATGGCTTACGGCAATAGCCAAGAATTTGCCGTCAATATTGACCAAGCTAGCCAGCAAGCAAACATTGCACTAAGTAAAGCTAACTCGCTATACCGTGCCGGTTTGATTGATCACTTAGCAGTGCTCGATGCCCAGCGCCAGCAAAACCTATTAGAAGATGCGCAAGTGTTAGCCAAGCTACAAACTGCCAACATCATTGTGGGTTTACATAAAAGCTTAGGGGGCGATTGGTCACTTAACTAAATAAAGCTGTTTTGACGCCTTGGTATCACTCCTGGAGTAGCTGTTCTCGATTTACTGTCTCTTCCCAAGGCGTCCTTTTTCAAGGGTTGTTAAAGCCGTTGACCAAGAAGGTTCCAATTCTTAGTCAAAACGCCAAGCCGGTTAATCCGTAGAAAAAAGATCAACTTCCCGAGAAAGATAAAAGCCATTATTTAGTTGGGTAAGTTGGCCTTCAGAAAAGTTAGCTGGCGTATATTCATTAGAGGGTTTGTCCCCACCTAACAAGCCCATACATTGGTAGGCGGCTGCCACTAATTCACTACAAAACAACGACGATAAATCTTCTTGGTTTTCACCAAAAGGCCCCTGCCAGCCAGCGCGCGCTAACTCCCAAAAGCTTTGTTCGTAATGCCGACCTTTTAAGCGCTCTAGTAAGCTCATGAGTTCAGCAATTGCAACATCTGCTAACTCGCCCCCCATTAATTGGCGAACTGAAATACTACCAAAGTGTTTTTTCACTCTTTCATGTAAAGCTACCACTTGCACACCATTGCTGAGTTGCTGGCTATAGAGACATTGCTCGCCAGTGCCGGGAACCGCTTCCCACATGGTCGTAAAGTCGTATTGGTCTAACTGCAATACCATACCCACGTGGCTCCACTTACTAAACGTGCCGTAACGAATAATGTCACTGCTTAAGCCTTTACCCGAAAAAAAGACTAAATCCCCAGTTTTTAACCGCTTAGCTAATTGCTGCCGCTCCAGCATATTCCATGCTCTCCAAATCATCCTTAATGCAGATTTATATGATAAAAATAAAAAGCCTGCAATGATGCAGGCTTAAATCAATAAATCTAAAGGTGGAGCTAACTAAATACTCATTAAGTGCGGCGACGCAACGCCAAACCCAATAAACCACACAACATAATTGCTAGGCTTGCTGGTTCACTTACTTGTGCCGCTAAAGGGATATTGTTAAAACGAACCAATAAGGTTTCTTGATAACCACCGTTAGGTTGGCGTGAGATTGGGTCGTCAAAATCACAATGGCTGTGGCGATTATCGAAGTATTGCGCTGCACATATCTCCGTATCCTTAAACAAACTTTTGGCTGGAATATTGGCAAATTCCTCTACACTGGCAAAACGCCAAATGCTTACACCTAAAGCTGCATTTAAGGCATCATCGTAAAGCCCGCCTGCATATTCCCAGTTATCGACTAACTGGCTACAGCCACCTGAACAAGGTGAAGCCCATACCCAATCAAAAATGTCGCTGGTTACAATCACATCTTCCAGAGGATCTAGTGCGATCACCGTGGCTGCTGATTGTTGAGAAAACACCATGCTTAATAAAAGCATGCTCGATATTGTTATTTTTTGTAATAATTTCACTTTCCGCTTTCCTTGCTATTTTGGTCATTGCCCGCGCAGGGATGCAAAAAATATTCCTATATATCAACACCTTTAATTACAAAGACTTAAACCTAAGAGTGATAATTCAATTTTGATATATGTAAAAATAGCTGACACTAAAATGTGAATCTAACTAAACAAAATGCTTATTAATCAACAATTAATAGTTCAACTGTTGAAAAAATACCGCTTAAGGTGAACGGGCACCTAAATGTGACTTAAGTCACTCTTTGTTCAACTTGCTTAGTTATCGTTCGCTGTTAAGCCCTGCTGCATAATTTGTGACACTAACTTAAAGCGACTAGCCAGTTGCTGATAACGACGCTGCACTAGGTAAATGGTTTCATCTACTGGCTTAGCTAAGTGATGAATGGCTATTTTACTGGGCTCAGAAAAAGCCGCCACGGCATGAGCTGGTAATACTGTGAAACCTAAGCTTCGAGACACAGGTTCTAAGATCAGGGAAATTTGGTTTGAGAAGCCTTGAAGTCTAAATTGCTCAAGCTGTTCAAACTCGGGATAGTTAGCCGACAACAACAAATTTGCATGGTGAGCACCATCTGGATGATCAATGTAACCTAAGTTTTGTAAGGCTTGCCAGTTAGGCTTATTGCAACTGGCGGGGGTCACCAGTAGTAAGGCTTCTTTGGCAAAAACTTGTGCGCTTAACTCACTCAACTGCGAAGGGCGGGTAATAAAGCCTAAGTCTAACTGGCGTTCTGCCAATAGCTGCTCAATTCGTGCGTTAGGCGCAAACTGATAGTCAAATACTAACTTAGGATACTGCTGTTGTAAGTCCAATAAACTGGGATATAGCTTTAAACCCAAGCTGCCGGGGCTGGCAATTCTACATAAGCCAGTATGTGGATCATCTTGCTTTAGGCTCACCTCTAATCCACTCAGTTGGGCCAGAGTAATCTGCGCTTGCTGATAAACCTTGTGGCCCGCTTCCGTTAAGTTGAAGCTTTTGCCTTCTCTTTGCAACAAAGGCGTTTGAAAATGATCTTCCAGTTTACGTATTTGTTGGCTAACTCCTGGCTGTGTCATCGCCAGCTTCTCGGCCGTTCGAGTAAAATGCCCTGTCTCAACCAAGGTACAATAGGTTTGCAACCAGTCTAAATTAATCATAATAAAATCTTATCAATTTAATAATTAAAGATAATTTAATGTTTTTATTATGCCGCACTAAACTTAAACCATCAAATCACTGGTGGAGCTAGACATGCAGTTAACTAACAACCCTTACCCACGGACTTTTTCGCACATTGGTATTTCAGTGCCAGACTTAGAAGCCGCTGTAAAATTTTATACCGAAGTATTGGGTTGGTACCTAATTATGGAACCGACCGAAATTACGGAAGATGATAGTGCGATTGGTGAAATGTGTACCGACGTATTTGGCAGTGGATGGGAAAGATTCCGTATTGCCCACCTATCTACGGGTGATCGTATCGGTGTTGAGCTGTTTGAATTCAACAATCAAGAAAATCCTGAAGACAACTTTGAATACTGGAAAACCGGCATCTTTCACTTCTGTGTACAAGATCCAAATGTAGAAGAATTGGCCGAGAAAATTGTTGCTGCGGGCGGTAAAAAACGCATGAAAGCACCACGTTTCTATTACCCAGGTGAAAAGCCTTACCGCATGATTTATATGGAAGACCCGTTTGGTAACATCTTAGAAATTTATAGCCATAGCTATGAGTTAAATTATGCGGCAGGCGCTTACAAATAAGCGAACTTGAATCGACTAAGGCCTTATCTTCTTGATTAAGGCCTTTTTTATAGCGCGAAGATAAACAGCAGCATCGCCATCGCTGACGCCACAGTTCGAATATGATTCCAGGCAGTCCACGACTGCAGGTAAGTTCGCCAATATTGCGCATCTTCGCTACTCAAAGCTGTCTGACGAGAAATAAGCGCTAGAGCATTATTACGAGGTACGTTAGCCAAAGCAGTAACAGCAAAGCAGCCTATTAAGTAACTTAAGCTCGCCGCAACTGCGTAATAATTAATGCTTACGGCAAGCGTAAATTGCCAAGTAAGGCTTGCTAGGCTTAACAGCGCACTCCCTATAAACACCATAAAAAAGCCAGGGTTTAGCACGGTAACATTTATACTTTGCATTGCCGCTAAACCTTGCTCATTGGTTAGCCTTGCTAAAGCGGGCATCACAAAGTTGGAGAAAGCAAAAAAGATCCCAGCTACTACGCCGCTAGTTATGGCTGCTAACAACAGCAAAAAGTATTCTACGTTTGTCATGTTCTCCCCTTAGCGGTTTGCTTTAAACTGCCACGCTAGGCCACCAACTTTAAGCCAATCACACTCAAGCACACGAGGCTCATCATCAGCCATTGTTTAGTGCTTGGTTTCTCGCCCAATAGCCATAAACCCAACACCATACTAAATACCATCATCGTGCTTAATATTGCCGCAGCAATGGCCAACGGGCCGAGAGTCATCGCTAATGCGTAACACCCCGTACCGATCACTGTAGGTGATGCATAGATAAGAATCTGTTTAAAATGGGTAAAACTAATGCCTTGAAAACCGTTGTTTACGGTAAACAAACCGCGGCCAAATGCCATCAACATGGCCATGACCCCAATCATCACCTCCCAAGCATAACCCACTAAAAAAGGATGACTAGAACGCGACATACTGGCCACCAATACCAAGGCGCAAGACATTAACGCGCCGTAACCAGCACTCGCTAATATTCCCACTAGCGGTTTGTAGTGAAGGGAAGCTTGCAGCGCTACGTGTTTAGCTCGCCGAGCTTGGCTAGCGCCCAGTAGCAACACCGCCACCAAGGTAAACCCGCCCATTAACCATTGCTGCGCACTCAAGCGTTCATCAAGAAAAACTTGCCCCAGCAAGGCCACAAATAACGCGGTGAATGCCATGGATAAGGCGCTAGCAATACCAACCGGTAAACGCACAAAGGCAATGGCATTAGCCCAATTACCTAAGGCAGCCAAACTCGCCGCCAAGACTAAGTATCCCGTTTGATCAGCAAAGTCTGCATAAGCCGAGCGCGGTACTAATAACAATAAAGGCGACATGCTAATCAGTAAACTTAGCCCGCGATAGGCAACTGCGCTAAGTGGGTCGGATTGACGATATACTTTGGCCATTAATACGCCTTGCAAGGCGTAAGCGAGGGTGGCGCTTAAGGCAATAATAAAAAACACTATGGCACTCAGTTGTTAATGTTAGCTAAAGCCTACGCAACTGAGTTTGCAGCAACAAGCCAATAAACAAGCATCAACATGGCGCAACTAAAAAACGTAAAAAAACGCGCAAACAAAAATTTTAGCGCGTTTTTAGAACAAACTGGAAACCATACTTTAGTGGTATTGTTCAAGCTGCTTTAAGTTTATTACCTATTACTAATCCAATTAGCCCTAAAGCGACAAAAAAGAAACTTTTTGGTTCAGGAACAGGGTTTGATATAGAAACTCTAGTTGTTCCGACCAAATCTGTACCGATTATTCCCGTCTCACCAATTTCATCATTTAAAAAACTAAATGACATCCCGCGATTAACGTCAAAAACATCATTATCTATGTTTGAAAAAATGCTTCCAAGAGTATTTGATCCTACTTGAAAATGGGAAAGCAACAACCCAAATCCACTAAAATGAGTCCGAGCAAACTGGTAGTCATAGTTTTCAATAAACGAACCGCTAGATTGACCTCTCCAAGAAAACACATCTTCAAAATCCGGTGATTTATCATGGACAAAATTTAGATCTAAATAACCATTTAGAGATGAATAATCGAAATTGCCAATATTCCCCAACCTACTCGTTAGTTCAACCATTGCTCCTTGGTAAAACGAACAAATAATCATCGAACCACTGTCTAAACAATCAGCTGATTGCGAGGAATCAAATGTGTAGGTCGCGGTATAAATATCACCAATACCAAAGTCATTATAGACTCCACCTAATTTATTTACCGCTGACCCGTCATTCAGCAATGTATAATTTGACACTATTTCGAAGTCCATTTCGACTTTAATCACTGACGCCTCAGCATAACTTAGTGAAAGAAAAAAGCTTAGGAGTACAACAGCCGATTTTCTACCGTAATTCATTTTTTAAATAATTCCCTTTATTAATCAATTCCTTTTTATATGATGGCTTTTTCTAGATAAAATTGCACGAGCAATTGATATAAAAGCTATTTAATCGTTCATTTAAATCGCCAGCAAGCTCAGGCAATTAGATATAGTTGCTCCTGCTTGGCTAAATACTGCTTCAAATAATCAATCAGTAAACGCAGCTTTTTAGAGCTAGTGGCCCCTTTAGGAAACACGCAGTAAACGTCAATATCTTGCAACTGATAATCACTCATCAATACTTCTAAATTGCCCGTTTTAATCTTTGGCAATGCATCATATAAGGGGACTCGCCCTAAACCATGCCCACCCTCAATAAAAGCCGTTCTTGCTGCTGCGTTATTGGTGCTAATGCCCCCCTTGGTTTTGATACTAAAAGACCGAGACCCCTTAGTTAGCTGCAAAGTATTAGAGCCTGCGGTATAAATGACCCATTGATGGGCGTCTAAATCTGCCGGCTGCTGGGGGCGTCCTTGTTTGTTCAAATAATCGGGCGAGCCACATAAACAGGTCTTTAAGGTCGTGAGTTTGGACGCCTGTAAACCAGAGTCTTCTAGTTCGGCGCCGCGAATGGCTAAATCAAAACCATCTTGAATGACGTTTACCACCTCATCACTTAATACCAGTTCAATGTTGATTTTGGGGTACAAAGCTCGAAACAGATTAAGTGCAGGCACAATGGTTTGCAGGCCCGCATTGACCGGGCAAGAAATTTTAAGCGAACCTTCAGGCTCTTGTTTAATATTTTCCATTTGCTGGTTAGCAGCTTTAGCTTGCTCAGCAATATTGTGGCATCGCTGATAATACTGCTCACCCGCTTCGGTTAAATGCAAACTGCGGGTAGAGCGGTTAAGCAAACTCACACCTAAATGCTGCTCCAGCTTTTTAACGTGGTAACTCACCACTGCTCGAGTAATGCCTATTTGCTTAGCCGCAGCACTAAAGCTGCCCTGCTCCACCACTTGGGCAAACACCACCATGCTTTTCAATTGCTCAAAAGAAACGCTCACATCAAACCCTCACCAACTACATCAGCAGTATTGTATCAATTATTCTACCAATCATGTCTATTTAATCTGCATTGTCGCATTCAAACTTGGGGTCTACACTGCTCTCATCGCTACCGTATTTGGCGGTAGCCAATCAGCTAAAAGCAAATTAAGGAATAAACAGATGAGCGCAGCAAAAAAGATTTTGATGGTACTAACCTCTCACGATCAACTGGGTAATACCGAACACAAGACAGGCTTTTGGGTAGAAGAATTTGCCGCCCCTTACTACGTGTTTTTAGATGCTGGTTCAGAAATTACTTTAGCTTCTCCCAATGGTGGCCAACCACCTATTGACCCAAGCAGCGAACTTGCAGATTTTCAAACCGACGCAACACGCCGTTTCGACAACGACGATGCTGCCAAGCAACAGCTTGCAACCACCCTAAAGTTAGCAGACCTTGATGCGAGCGATTACGACGCAGTATTCTACCCTGGCGGTCATGGCCCATTATGGGACTTAACCGACAACCCACAATCTATCGCTTTGCTTGAAAGCTTTATCCAGCAAAACAAGCCGGTTTCTGCAGTATGTCACGCTACCGCGGCACTGCTTAACGTTAAACAAGCTGACGGCCAATTGCTGGTTAAAGGCAAGGCTGTAACGGGTTTTACTAACAGCGAAGAAGCCGCCGTACAACTCACCGAGGTAGTACCATTTTTACTTGAAGACGAATTAAAGGCACGAGGGGCTGATTACCAATCCGTTGCCGACTGGAGCCCATTTGCAGTACAAGATGGTTTAATGATTACCGGACAAAACCCGGCCTCGTCGGAAATGGCAGCAGAAAAATTACTGCAACAGTTCGCCTAATTTCCCTCTCACCTTTTTAAGGAATTATGATGTTGAACTTTTCGTTTCAAAACACCACTCAGATTCATTTTGGTGAAGGACAAATAGCCTCTCTAAGCCAAGAGGTTCCCGCTAACGCTAAGGTGCTAGTCACCTACGGCGGTGGCTCAATCAAAAGTAACAGGGTTTATGACCAAGTTGCTAAAGCCTTAGAGAATCATCAATGGTCTGAGTTTTCTGGCATTGAACCTAATCCAAGTTACGACACCTTAATGCGCGCTGTTGAGCAAATAAAGGCTGAAGGCTTAGATTACATTTTGGCAGTAGGCGGTGGCTCGGTGATTGATGGCAGTAAGTTTATTGCCGCAGCTGCTGAGTATAAAGGTGACGACCCATGGGACATTATTGCCAAACAACACCCCGTTGAGTCAGCGCTGCCTTTGGGTGCGGTGTTAACTCTGCCAGCAACAGGCTCAGAGACTAACCCTGCCGCGGTAGTAACACGCGATGGTACTAAGTTACCTTTTTACGCCTTAGCGGTGCGTCCAAAGTTTGCGGTATTGGACCCAAGTGTGACTTTAAGTTTATCACCTCGCCAAGTAAGCAATGGTGTGGTTGATGCTTTTGTCCACGTGATGGAGCAATACCTTACCTACCCAGTAAACGCAAAAATTCAAGACCGTTTTGCTGAAGGGATTTTGCTAACGTTGATTGAAGAAGGGCCAAAAGCACTCGCCGCTGAAACCTCTCAAGATCTAGAAGTACGCGCTAACATTATGTGGGCAGCCACCATGGCTTTAAATGGCCTAATTGGCGCAGGCGTGCCGCAAGACTGGTCTAGCCATATGCTAGGTCATGAGCTTACCGCCGCCTACGGCGTAGACCACGCGCGCAGTTTATCTATCACCTTACCAGCAGTGATGAAGATTCGTCGTGAAGCCAAAGCCGACAAATTACTGCAATATGCCGAGCGTATTTGGGGCATAAACGAAGGCGACAGCGAACAACGCATCAACGACGCAATTGCCGCTACCGAAGCGTTCTTCCGCAGCATGCAAGTGCCAGTGAGATTAAGCGACATTGATTTAGGCACTAGCGACGTAGAAGTATTGTTGAGCAAGTTGGAACAACACCAAATGGTAGCCTTGGGCGAAGACAAGCAAACGACCCTAGAGGTAAGCCGCAACATTCTTAACGCGGCTTTATAAAAACAATCCTCATCACTTAAAAACAGGGCGCTAGCGCCCTGTTTTTTTTTGCCTTTATTAATCGCTTTAAAGCGTTTTAAGATACTCAATCATCGCGTCACATTGCTCTGCAGTAAACGCCGTCCCTATCGCACCAGTCACCTGATTCAGATAATGTTTTTTCGGATCGTATTGGTCGGAAAAGTGGTGGCCACTATTGTGATTACCCGGTATCGACGTATCCAACACAAAGTAACCGTCTTGCGTGTATTTCTGCCCGCGCTTAAGGGTAAGCTTTGCCTCTTCTGCAAAACCTTTCGGCTGCAACAAACCCACATTTACCGAGTCAAAAGCAATATTGCCCATTTGTAAGTACTTAGGCCGCTGACCACCTTCTGGGCAGAGTAAATCTCGCAATGTAGCCACTGACCCATTGTGTAAAAAAGGCGCGGTGGCCCATACCCCATTTAGTGGGCGAGCTTTATATCCTGAAGTTGCGCGAATACAGTTTGGTCGGCCACCTTCAAACTTGGCTTGTAACGCAGGATCACTCAACCCATTTTGCTTAAACCAAGCATCAATGGTTTGCTGCACAATTGCCCCCAACGCAAAGCCAAACAGTATATTGCCGCCGTCTTTAACAGGCAGATCCACCAGCGTTGTTGGCGAGGGCTCTTGCCCTAAAGGCCCGCGGTATGCCCCCTGTTCGCCATAGGCAAATTGCTTAGTTTGTTGCGCCGCATAGAGCTGATTAGGATCTTCACCACAGATCACTTGATCAATACCTAAACCGGGAATAACCTGACCAGCGGGTACATTTGCTACGCCAGCAGTGCCCAAGGTTCGCCGCGCTAATACATTTGCCTGCGCAGAATCAGTCCCCACTTGCGACAGTTGAATCAAATTAAGTTTTAGTACTTTTTCTTTGGTTTCTCGCGGCACACCTTGATGCTGATAAACAATGGGAGAAAAATACTGCTCCTGCCATATCTGCTCCGTATTTAAGGCAGGAAGATGGCAACCCTGACACTTTGATTGATACAAAGAAGCACCAAGCTCAGCCTTTGTCTTATCTATAGCGCCAAACTCCCACTTGGGCCCTTGCAAGCCAGAGAATCCATCAATTGGGTTAGGTTGGTTCCCCCCTAAAAAATCTTCTAACCACACTAAGTTTTGCATAGGAATCGATGAGGAAAAACGCTGGTCATCAAGCGAACTTTGCATATCCACATAGGCGTTAACGCCCATGGCTTCACCCGCATTCCTAATCAACGGCCCCATGATGGAGGCATCGTATTGCACCCAATCAAACCAAGACGCAGTCCATAAATGGGGATAGTTAACCGGCGCATTGATAGCGTGGTAATTATCGCGACGATTCACATTTTCGGAGAACACTTGGTTGCCAATGCGATTCAGCGCATCCAATCGCATAAAGCCTTCATCAACATCAATAATATCGGTATTCCCAGCACTGGCACTAACGATACTCGCCAACTCATCGGCTAAATTGAGTTTAGTTGCAGGGCTGTATGCGGGGCCTAATACGCGACGGGCGAAGCGATCAAAACGTCCATCAAAAAAGGGAATTTTACTCGACAGCGCGGTTTGGCCAAGCGCCGCGGCAAGGGTGCTGGTTAACAAGGTTAAATCGGTAGTCGCTGGCGCCCCATCAATCACGTACTCAACCTTATGCTCACCTTCGCCGTGGATAAAATGCCCGGTGTGGCAAGCTGCGCAGGTAAAGCCGACTCCTGCAGTTCGAGTGGGGTAACCCGGCAAAGTAATTGAGTCAGAGCGCGCAAAGCCAATAGGTAAACCATCGGGGTTATATTTGTCTGCTTCAGAGCGAATAAAACCAAAACGAAGTAAAAACTCATTGGCGGTAAATAAGCCCTTGTCGGAGAAACTGTTGAGAAGCAAAAAAGACCAGATAGAGCTACTGGGTTGCTCTAATTCAACAAACCAGTGATAAGGAATAGGAATGGTGCGTGTGCCTTGAGAGATATGATGATATTTCTTGGCATCTTCACTCACATACTGCCCTTTGCTTCCCCAGTTTTGATCAGGCCAATATTGCTCAAGCCAAGAGCCGTCACGATGAGTAACTTGTAATTCGGGTAAATGAGGAGGGGTTAAGGTATCTACAATGCTTCTCACTTTGTCGCTGCTTAACACTGCCAGAACAAAGATAAACACAACAATAATAGCGGCAACAATAAAACGAATAATCCACTGACGAGTAATAGCAGGGGCAACAACACTCATGACCTGATTCCTTTCTTCCTTGAAGGGCTCTAGTCCATAAACCATAGAAGATTTAACTTAATATTGTAAGCTTAATGCGCGCAGTGTCAGTATTTGCTAGTTTCGTTGTGTAACGCTGCTTGCACAGCGCTACAGCAACGTGAGCATTTCAACAACTCAGATAAGGCTTGGCTCGCCAGCTCCAGAGTCACGCGTTAACGAATAATGCGTTTTTTGAGCGCGAAAACAGATTGAACTTTGCTGTACTTCTCACTGCTCCGCTTGGCCTGAGTACCACTTTGCCAAAATGCTTTATTTCCCTCGGCATACGCTTGAGCGCGGGTAATCCCTATGTCGCGTAACAGCTCATCACTTAAGCCTAATAGTGCTTGGCGACTGCGACGGCGTGCGCGATACAGAGCGAGACATTTAACTAAACGACGGATACTCAAATTTACTTTGTTTAACACCAACATTGGCTTGCTCCTTATTCCGTTAACGGCCTAAACAGCTTAAATTTTGTGCAAGCAAGCGTACAGATTCAGAATAACAATGTTTTAGCATGACAGACGCGCCAAAAGTGCATCTGTCATGCTTGGTCTAGGTTGATCTGTACTGCTTAATTTGGTTTTTTTCCAATCTGTATTTTGATGTGTTATTACTGAGGGATATTGCGGCTAAGGATGCGCCCATGACACTGTATGAACAGTTTGCCCAAGAACTGAAAGATCAAATCAATCAAGCTTATTACCCTGTGGGACAAAAGCTGCCTTCAATTCGTGAAATGAGCAAAACGCGGGGGGTAAGTATTTCAACGGTACAAGAAAGCTACCGACTGTTGGAAGATGCAGGCTTCGTGCGCAGCAAGCTAAAATCTGGTTATTATGTTCAGCAACCGCCTAATACCTCACTACTGCTAGAAACCAGCCAACCAGAACAACGGCCAGTCCCCATTGATAATTGGCAAGCAGTGTTAGACCTAACCATGAACGAAAGCAACAGCCATTTTTTAGCCTTGGGCCGTGGTTCGCCAGACACCGAGTTTGCCAGCTTAAAACCCTTACAAAAACTGCTAATCGACAGTGTTAAGTATCAAAGCAAGCAGGTATTTAGTTGTTCCAAAGGGAATGGGTTGTTTGCCTTAAGAGTACAAATTGCCCGCTTAATGCAACACTCTGGCTGTCATATTCACCCCGATAATATTCAAATAACAGCAGGCTGCCAAGAAGCCCTATCATTGAGTTTAAAAGCGCTCACCCAGCCTGGCGACATTGTTGCGATAGACTCACCCAATTTTTATGGCTGCATGCAAGCGATTCAGTCTAATCAGCTTAAAGTACTAGAAATACCCACTCACCCGGAAACAGGCATTAGCCTACCAGCACTAGAGCTAGCGTTAGAGCAATGGCCAATTAAAGTGCTACAGCTTATTCCTACTTCTAATAACCCTTTGGGTTATGTGATGCCAGAAAAGAACAAACTCAAACTTTTGAAAATGGCAGAACAATACGATTTTGCCATCATCGAAGATGACATACTCGGTGATGGTTTTTACCAAACGCCGCGGCCGCGTAGCTTAAAATCTTACGATACCCAAGAGCGCGTGTTGTTTTGTTCATCCTTTTCTAAAACCATTGCGCCAGGCCTTCGAGTTGGCTGGGTGGTACCAGGGCGTTACGGGCAGTTACTTACTCACTTAAAATTTATCACCTCGCTAGGGGCGAATAGTTTGCCTCTGCTAGCGGTGGCCGACTTTATTGAGCAAGGTTATTACGAGAAACACTTAAGGTTGTCTAAGCAGCAATATCAGGCGCGGCGAGATCTTATGTTGCACTGGGTACAACGCTATTTTCCTAACGGCAGTAAAATGAGCTTCCCTAAAGGTGGGTTCTTTTTATGGGTAGAGCTACCTGAGCAAATAAACTGTTTAGAGCTAAACGATAACTTAAAGCCGTTTCATATTGGTATTGCGGCGGGCAGTTTGTTTTCGGCGGCGGGGAAATATAAAAACTGTTTGCGATTAAGTTATGCCAACCCTCCTAGCGAACGGATTGAGCAAGCCATTAAGCTTATTGGCGAGCAAGCCAAAATATTGCTTAAGCAGGCAACAACGCGAGGTTAAAGGGCTTAACCTCGCTGCGCATAGCTTACAGTTTTTTCCACTGTAACTTAGTGCATTTGCCGTTTTCGTCGTGTACACGACAAGCGAAACGGTAACCATCTTTTACTAAGCTTTTGTGGTAAAACTCGGCGTTTTTGTCGAATTCACTTAAGGCTGGTTTACTACTAGGTTGCTCTGCCGCAACTAGCGGTAAACTTACACTTAACGCCATTACTACTGCTGATGCACTCACTAAAACACTGCGCATGATTTTCCTCTTACAATTATTGATAAATCCAATTTCTGCGGTTTTATACCATCTAATTGAATCAGTTCAATCTACGAAAAATCATCCTAAGGCCTCATAAAGACTAGCAAAAACAAAAAGAATGACGTTATCACTTTATTCTTTGCCTGTTTAAATTAACTATTTAGCGATATATATAAATGACATCGATTTCAACAGCGGCAAATTTTTTATTAAAAAACAGGTTTAAGTGACTACTATTTAATCAAAAAAGCTTGATCTCAAAAAAATCGAACAAAAAACAATTAAATCATATAAAACAAAAGCTTAGATAAATTTAAACAAGTAAACGTTTTCAGAGGGGTAGTCATAAATAAATACTTAGCAATATTTGTACAGTAATCACTATAAGCATTAACAAAAATACAGAAATTATAAATCTAAGTAATCACTTATTAATTAATCCTGCCTATTTAGGGCTTCTCAATTTGACAAGATCTTAGTCTTAATATAATTTTTCAAGCACTTAAAATGGAATTGAATGTTATTTAGTGGCTTACGCGACTAAATACCTAAGGTAATAATGAATTTAAAGCATATTATAAGTGCCACACTGGTATTGCTAAGCGCAAACACCAGCCTCGCGGCAGACACCTTCGATGAATCAGAGTTACCCGCCCTTAAAAACTATGCCTTTGCTGCGTGCATGTACCATATTCAAGCCAAAATTGAGCCTACGCCAAGCGCTACGCTCAACGGCTTAAGGGAAGAAATGGACGTGTTTTACCAATACAGCGTATTACCCACTAATTTTTTTGAAACCGTATATGCCCAAGTAGAACTAGGCACCCAAAACATTCCGCCCTCAGGCTCAATTCGTTACTGTATTAGCTGGTTACAAGAAGACAAAGTTGAAGGTGTGGTTGCCTCTTTAGCGAAATAAAGAAGCCCACCATAATTTTCTGGCAGTTGCGCTGCACACATCGCATAATCGATTTAACTTACCGAATGGGAAACAGTGCAATGCAACGCGCCTTAGTAACAGGTTTACACGGTCGACTCGCCCCTTACTTAAAAAAAGCCTTACTGGCTAAGGGCGTTGAAGTATTCGGTTTTGATCGCCAACAGCTCGACATTAATAACCGTGACCAGCAAATCGCCTATATTCGGGCTAACCGAATAGACACTATCTTCCATCTAGCCACCGGCTCAGAAGATTGGCTAGCCATGCTGGCAGGCATTGCTTTAGAGCTAAAGATAAACATACTGTTTACCAGCACCGAAAGTGTATTTAACCCCGACAGCATTGGCCCTTTTTCGCCAGATCACCCAGCAGATGCCGACAACGAATACGGCCGTTACAAAATAGTGTGCGAGCAAGCCGCGCTGCAAGCCAACCCACATACCATTATTGCCCGCTTAGGTTGGCAAATGTTCGACACCTTTGAACAAGACAACCTACTCACCCATGTTAGAGATATGCATAATCAGAAAGGTTACTTGGAAGCCAGCACTGAATGGCTGCCCGCAGTTGCCTATGTTGAGCACAGCATGGCATGTTTGCTTCAGTTAGCTGAACAAGGCCAAGCTGGGGTTTACCATGTAGGTGGTAATGAGCAGGGCCTGTCGTTTTATCAATTGGTGCAGTTAGTTAATCAAAAGTACCAACTAAATTGGGATATTCGGCCAGGGAATACACCTTCGCGTGACGGCAGAATTATTGACTCACGAGTTCCTTGTAGCAGTATTACTGATCAACTAAACAGTTAATCTCGCAGACTATTTTGCTTTATTTGCTAGCACATTTAAGCTTCCAAATATGCTAGCATCAGCTGCCTAATTGTCGTTATTTATAGAGTTGTTATGTCTCAACGTTCACTCAAAGTCATTGTGGGTTCTCGCAACCCCGTTAAAGTACGCGCGGTAGCTAAGGCACTAGCCTTGTATTACCCAGATGCCGAGATTGATTGCCAAGGTATTGATGCGCCTTCTTTGGTGCCCGAGCAACCCATGACCACTCAGCAAACACGTGACGGTGCAGTAAATCGTTTACGCTACTGCCAACAGCAACAACATGCAGACATTTACGCAGCGATTGAGGGCGGCGTTGATATGTTTGAAGATGGCCCCGCCACCTTTGCTTTTGTTGCCATAGCCAACAGCCAACAAACTGCGGTAGGTCGAGGAGCTAACATGCCCTTGCCTGCCAGTGTTTACCAAGCACTTGAGCAAGGCGAAGAACTTGGCCCACTTATGGATAAGTTGTTTAATACACATAACATTAAGCAAAAAGGCGGCGCCATTGGCCTACTCACCAACGGCTTAGCCACCCGCGAAGACAACTACGTACACGCCTTAACCCTGGCCTTAGTAAAGTTTGCGCATGCTGATTTATTTGCGAGGTAAGGCAAAAGAACGCAGTATGCGGCGCTTACTTCGCTGCCAACAACATCCCAATAAACCGCTCGCCAACAACACGCCCGATAACGGCTCCGATACGTCTACCGGTTTATTGATTGAAGCAGGTTTAAAATCGACTAAATACATCAAATCGTCGTAATCATCATCCCCCAACATATCAGGTTCAAAAAAGCCAAAGGGAAGATCTTCCCAACCAATTAAATACGCGTTGGAGAAGGTGTGTTCCACAATACCGTCGCCGAGATCTAAATAGCGTGATTGTCCGTTAAGCTCAGGAATAGCAAACGTCATAGTATGATCCCAGCCTCCGTTTAACTGATTTTCTGAATAAAAAGTAGAATATGTTACCGGGCCGCTTTGTTCTAAATACCAACCAAACTCACCCATTATACCAACCAAACTCACCCATTATGTCTAGGCTTACCCCTGCAAAAGGCTGGTTAGCTGAACCGTCGCCCATAAACCCATAGTGTGGATTAGAAGGCAAAATGGCCGTTTTCTCTTCGCCAACGCCTACATCGGTATAGATACCAAGCGTATTATGGTTGCCTGCCGTTAACCCCACTAACGCAACACTTTGCGAGCCTTCGCCCACAAATAATTGATCGTTAGCCACGAAGCGATTGTCTAACTCAGCATTACTTTGATAACGAGTACCAAGCAACATATTCATCGCATCAAAAAGATCAGGGACACCATCATTGTGATCCCTAGCAGTCGGTATTCCATTCACATCATGGTGATAATAGTCATTTTCTACATTGCTACTGTATGGGGTAGCTTGCCCACTAAAGTGCAGCAGTGCTAGCGCCGCGATTGTGATTCTCATATTGATTCCCGCATGTTTATATTTATGTTGTTTTTATTTTCTTT
Organism: Agarivorans sp. Toyoura001; assembly: GCF_005405585.1. Lineage (GTDB taxonomy): Bacteria > Pseudomonadota > Gammaproteobacteria > Enterobacterales > Celerinatantimonadaceae > Agarivorans. The sequence goes on from NZ_BJEQ01000002.1 coordinate 145,985, forward strand.
AAGCGAGCGAATAGTAACCACACAAAATAAAAGGACAAACACAAGATGAACAAAATGTGAGCTAGATATTGAATAACTCAATTAAAAGAAAAGGAGGGGAAACGGAGAAGGTTTAGCCCCTTTGCAGCTCTGCTCGGCTATATAAGTTGACAATCGTTCACAATTCTATAAAGTGGCGGCCATTAGAAAATCAGTCTATTTTTTGAACTCCGCATTAGCTTGCCTTCAATTAAGCTTCGTTCCGTCGTTTTAAATTCCAGCTTGTTTTTCCAATCTTGCCCTCAGGCAATTATTACTTTGCTTGTCATAGTGCTGTCATAAAACCAGCTTATAAGTCAGGCAAACACCGTGATGAGTGAACCCCAGATTGTAGCGTTCATCATCACACCTTATTTTAGCGACTCGATAAACGAGCGCATTGGCCTAAAAACCTTGAGAGTTATATCTGAACTGCATTAAAAGAACATTTCATGATTTCCCTAGAGCAAGGTTATTGGCCCGATTAACAGAGAACAATAACTATGAGTAAACACTCACGCTCTAATGAGCAACAATATGCCAACCCCATTCCTGATCGCGACGCCATCATTGCGCTACTCGATCAACAAGGAAAACCGCTTAATCGCGAACAACTTGCCGCAGCCCTAAACCTAAGCTCAGAAGAAGACTTAGAAGCATTGCGCCGCCGCTTAATTGCCATGAGCCGCGACGGCCAATTGCACAGCGATCGCAAACGTAATTACTGGCCAGTAGACGACAGCGAATATTTAGTAGGCCGCGTGATTGGTCACCGCGAAGGGTTTGGCTTTTTAAAATGCGAAGGCTACGACACCGACTTTGTATTGCATAGCTCGCAAATGAGCAAAGTATTTGATGGCGACATCATTCAAGCTTTGCCAAATGGTTTTAACAACCGTGGCCGTGAAGAAGCCCGCGTGGTTAAAATTATTGAGAAGAATACTCAACACATTATTGGCCGTTTTGTAGAACAAGATGGCCGCTACAGTGTTCAACCCGACAACCAACGCATTACCCAAACCATTGATGTACCCGCGGCGCAAACCCTAGGTGCCAGCAATGGCCAATACGTAAGTGCCGAGCTCATCAGCTACCCGCACAAGCGTGATAACGCCATTGCCCACATTAGTGAAGTCATTGGTGATCCCAATGCACCGGGTATGGAAATCAATGTTGCGATTCGCACCCATCAAATTCCCTTTGAATGGCCTGAAGAAGCACTAGCCCAAGCCAAACAATTAGCCCCAGAAGTGGCCGAACAAGACAAACTGCACCGTGTAGATTTACGCGATACACCTTTTGTCACCATTGATGGCGAAGACGCCAAAGACTTTGATGATGCGGTTTACTGCGAAGCAAACACAAACGGTGGCTGGCGTTTATCGGTAGCCATTGCCGATGTCTCTCATTACATTCAGCCAGAAACCGCCTTAGATATTGAAGCGCAGAAACGCGGCACCTCGGTGTACTTTCCTGGCCACGTAGTGCCAATGCTACCCGAAGCCATTTCAAACGGTTTATGTTCGCTTAACCCTCAGGTTGACCGTTTAGTAATGGTTTGCGAAATGAACATTGATGCCCAAGGTCAGCTGGCCAGTTACCAGTTTTGCGAAGCGGTGATTCACTCACATGCCCGCCTCACTTACACCCAAGTGGGCGCAATGTTAGAACAAGCCAACTCGGCGCAAGGCCAACAGCTGTGTAAAGAGTTTGCCAAGGTACTGCCACACCTACAAGACTTACACCGTTTGTATGGCGTATTGAAACAGGCGCGTGAACTGCGCGGTGCCATTGATTTTGAGACCCAAGAAACCCGCTTTGAATTTAATAGCGAACGAAAGATTGAGCAGATTGTTCCGCTAGTACGCAATGACGCCCACAAGCTGATTGAAGAATGTATGTTGTGCGCCAACGTTGCCACGGCGCGTTTCTTAGAACAGCTAAAAATTCCGGCGTTATACCGGGTACACCAAGGCCCTAAAGAGAAAAAACTCAAAGGCTTGCGTAGCTTTTTAGCCGAACTAGGTTTGAACTTAGGCGGTGGAGACAAACCTACGCCAGCAGACTACAACAAGCTACTTAGCAGTATTGGTGAGCGAGAAGACGCCAGCATTATTCAAACGGTGATGCTGCGCTCTATGAGCCAAGCTATTTACACCCCAGAAAACGAAGGCCACTTTGGTTTGTCTTTTGATGCTTACGCACACTTTACCTCGCCAATTCGCCGCTACCCCGATTTACTGGTACACCGCGCCATTCGCTCGATTATTCGCAGTAAAGAAAGCGGCAGCATTTTTAAACGCACCTTTAAATCTTTAAGCGGCAAAGGCCTAGATCCGGTTCGCCGCGTAAACGGCGCAGCGCCTCTTAAGCTAGCAAACAGCTACCCATACGGCCCAGAGCAAATGTTAATGCTGGCCGACCACTGTTCTTTAGTGGCTCGCCGCGCCGACACCGCCAGTTGGGACGTAGACGCTTGGCTTAAATGTGAATACATGCAAGACCAAGTGGGCGAGAGCTTCCAAGGTATTGTAAGCGGCGTAAACAACTTTGGTTTGTATGTAGAGCTAAAAGATATGGCAGTAGAAGGCGTGGTGCATATCTCGTCACTGGCTGGCGACTTTTATAACTTCGACGCAAACAAACAACGCTTAATTGGCGAAAACAGCCGCAAGAGCTTTGGCATTGGCCATGTGATTGAGGTGAAAGTCGCCCGCGTAGATATGGAACAACGCAAAATTGAGTTAGTGCCAAGTGATATCGCCAGCGCGAGCAACTTCAGCAAACCCAAGAAAAAAGCCAAAGCTAAAAGCAAAGCCAAAAAAGTCGCTTAAAGGCTTTATCTCACTAAGGCTAGTATTGGCCTTAGTGAGGGATTTCTTGATATACCAAATCATAGGCAATATATACTCGCTGTTGAGGTGTGAGCAACGCTCACCACTAAACCGAAACCATTGCACCGCAAACAAAAAACTCAATTAGAATTGAGAGTACCACGCGTTGCGAACCTGTCTTAAACTCGTTGTTATGAATGGTTTTTTAGTACGATATTTTTACACTCATGAAAAAGCTTATTCAACGGTTCTGGGCGGCTTTCTACATAGGTAAACGCACTATCCATTGTACCTAATGGATTATGTTGTTGCCCCACGACGAAGTCCATTTCCATGGCAAGAAGGTAAAGTGCTTTCAAAGAGTTCCTGAAGTCTTGAGTAAATTTCTCGCTCGCAGATTCTAATTGTTCAATCAACTTTGGACTAGTCGGTTCAAGCTTTCGTGACTTACTATGTACTAGTTGATTTCTTGCTCGTATTAAAGCTTTTAACGCTCCAAATGCTGCTGATGATTTGTCTATTTCATTACCACAAACTAATTTCGGGATAACAATCCACTTTGAAACAACATCCAAACTCGATAAGTGGCTTTCAAAATACTTGTCGCCTAAATGCGTTCCCGCATAGTTATTGATTGCAGCCTCAATGCTCATTGCTGAAAAGACGATTGTTTGAATTGCGTGCTTTGTGGTTTGACTAGAACGACTATGCATTTCTTCTTCATCTTCAGTGTCAGGCAACTCCTCAATAAGCATACAGCTTGTATACTCCACTTCGGCAATATCTCGATACGTTCGAGTCATTACTTGCGTTCTAGCAAAGAAATTACGAGGATGCTCGACCTCTATTAACTCACCTTTCACATGTCACCTCGACAAACATTCATAACGCTTAGTTAAGTGGCAATAAAATAGCAGACTAAAATTAGCGGGAAACGAACAAAAGCCAACTGCTATTTGTCCTGCTTTAACGACTTGTTATACATACTTACACCGTCACTATTTCTAATGAATAACTGTCAGCTATAAGCCGTGCTTCTTTAAAAGTGACATTAGAATGAGCGGATTTAACCGTATCTGATAACAATTTTCTTTGCTCTAGAGGCATTTTTTCACCAATAACAACCTCTTTAAGCGAACCCTCGGAATAATGGTGAAATTGACTTTTAGATAATGAAAGGATTCTAAATTCATTTTCATAACTCCACTCTTTGGATTTTGTCGCGACCGTTTTAGTTACAGCATCTACAAAATTGAAATTATTATCACTCCCCAATACACTTTCTGATTCTATGAAGTCCAATAACTTTAAAGTGTTAGGGATGTTTTGATATTGAATTTTTATCGGCCTCATAGATTTATTAGATGAATTATATATATCCTGTTGTAATAGTTCACCGTCGAAAACCAAGCAAAAACCTCGTAAGCCATCAGCATAATGTGACCACATCAAATTGTTGTAAATTGGATCATTGTCTTGCTCAGATAAAGACAAACATACAATCTTTGAGCCGTGAACAATATCAACAATTACTTGAAGATCATGTTCTGCAATTTTTTTGAATAATTGAGCATTTGTGAACCGTCCTTCTTGTAAGCCCATCTCATTTAGCATTTTAGTGAACCGTTCTTCATCAACCTCTTGTTTCGGCTTGCATACAAAGGTATCTAAGATATCTTGAGGTACTTGATTATCTTTAATATGCGCACCTTCGAAAGGATCATTAAAATCGTATTGGTCAGAAAACCATAACTGCTTGTTTGCAAGAGCAGTTAAATTGTTTGTATTCATGCATCTAAATTTATAAAGTTTCATTTAAACCTGAATTTAACTCTGAAAAAGCCGGGTATGTATAAAAGATTGTTAAAAGGAATATTCCCTTTTATCACACATTTAATGAAAATCAGACTATCATCTTTTCTAAACTACATCAGCCACCTAGCCTAAAAAATGACAAAAGAGTCAGCACGAAAGAATGCAGGTGATCGGGGAAAGAAGGTAACGTGGTTTACATGTAGGTATAAGCAGTATTGCCAGCAAAAATTTAGTGTCAACACCTGCTAATTTTCTGTGAAAAATAAGCTGTTAATACAAGTTTAGTCAGCTTAAGCAATTACGTAACTTGAAGTGTTTTTTCATCATTGATCTGGCTCTTAGTCTGCAGGTTTTTTACTACCTTATAGGCCAAGCCCTTGGCAAACTGATGCTGGAGATGATTAGCAACGCTTGGAGCACTTAATGCTAAACCGCAGCCATCAGATTGGATTACTAGCTTTACTCAGCAGCGGCTTATTGGCTTGTGGCGGCGGAGGCGGCGTTAGCCCTCAATCGGAGCTGCCTAGCCAGCCAGACCCCATTACTTGGCAACTCTCGTGGAGTGATGAATTTAACGACAGCCAGCTAGATCTGAACAAGTGGACCTTTGACATGGGCAACGGCTTTATGCTCAACGACCAGTATATTTCAGGTTGGGGAAACAACGAGCTGCAAGCCTATACCAACAAGGCCGCTAATGTGCGACTCAACGGCAATGGCCAACTGATTATTCAAGCCTTAGTTGAAGGCAGTAGCGACCAATACGGCAATTACAATTACAGCTCTGCCCGTTTAAAAACCCAAGGTTTATTTGCCCAAGCCTATGGCCGATTTGAAGCCCGTATTAAATTGCCGGTTGGCCAAGGGTTATGGCCGGCTTTTTGGTTAATGCCGCAAGACAATGTATACGGCACGTGGGCGGCCTCGGGCGAAATAGACATTATGGAGGCGCGTGGTAGCAACCCTTCGCAAGTAAATGGCACGCTTCACTATGGCGCACAATGGCCAAATAATACCTACTCGGAACGCCACTACCTATTTACCGACAGTGATATTAACGAGTTTCATGTTTACCGAATCGACTGGACGCTACAAGGCATATATTGGTACGTAGACGACCAGTTATACGCTAGCCAAAGTGCTTGGTATACCCAAGACCAAGCCTTCCCTGCTCCTTTCGACCAGGATTTTTATATCATTATGAATTTGGCGGTAGGCGGCAATTACGATGGCAATCCACAATCTAACCAGATATTTCCCGCCCAAATGGAAGTAGATTATGTACGGGTATACGAAGCGCTTAACTAGAGTTAGCGCTCCGCATTAGCTTATTGATAACACTCTGCAGCAGATTGTTTATGGATGGAAGAAGGCTGATATTTGGCTGAGGAATTGTGCTGAAATGCCATTCCAATAACGCCAAGTGTGGCCGCCTTCTGCTGTGGTGTAAGTAAATTCAGCCTTATGGTTTTCTAGTTGCTCCACCAAGCGCTGATTGCTTTGAAAACTGGTGTGGTCATCTTCACCGCAATATAAGTACAAGGCTGACTGCATAGTAAAGTTCTGCCAAGTAAAATCGCGGTAAATGCTCATATCAAAGTAGCCGCTCAAAGGCACCGATAAACCAAACTGCTCTGGGTATTTATGTGCTAAATAAAATGCCCCTGCCCCACCCATAGACACACCGCTAATCGCACTATTTTGCGCGCCTGGTTTAATTCTGTATTGCTCACGAATACTCGGTAGCAGCTCTTGCATAATAAGCTGCTCGTATTCGCCAGTGTAATAGCTCTGCTCGCCAGACGGCATTAACAATATGAAAGGTTTAATCGCTTGTTTGGCGATTAAGTTATCCATAAGGTGCTGGACTTTGCCGTCCACCAGCCACTGCTGGTAATTACTGCCATAGCCATGCAACAGCACCACTAAGGGGTAGCGTTGCTCGCTAGCGTGGTAATTGGGCGGCAGGTAAACCGCATAAGGGCTGGCTTTATTAAGCGCGCTGCTGGCGAACCTTGCATCAACTACCTCACCATGAGCAATCTCTGGGTTAGCACTAAGCAGCGGCGACTCTTCGCCAATCACCAATACTGAGTTAAATCCGCCTCTGCTGTCATCTACCGCGCGCTCATTGTTTTCATCGGCTATCCAATTGCCGTCAATCACAAACTTGTACTGCCAAGCACCTGGCGCTAAATATAAGGTAATTGACCAGCTACCATCGCCATTCGCCTTCATTTGAAATACATCGGGACGCCAGTCGCTCATTTCGCCGGCTAAATACACTTGCTCAGCCTGTTTAGCCATTACCGTAAAGGTATGTGCGGTGGTGTTTTCTGCCGGAGAAAGCAGTGGATGTGGTGGCGTTAAATCAAACTCGCCAAGCTCGGCACTGGCGGCTTCTTGCTCCGGCAATATTCGCCCTTTTACAGTGGTTGAGCCCGAACAATAATAAGCGCTGTTGCTCCACTCCCACAGGTAGGAGCCAGTAATCTTCCCATCGAGTATTTCAGCTGTAGCCGAAGCGTAACTTAATTCCCCACCATCAATCCGAACACTAGGTACAGACCAAGTGATTTGCTGGCCATTAATATCACCTGTTACGCCACTATCAATACTCAGTTCGCATTGCTGTTGTTCCACTACAAATACTTGCTTTAGCTGTTTGCCAAAGCCATTGCAATCACTGTCATCAACCTCTAAAAAAAGCTCCCAAGTGCCAGCGTAATTAGCGCAAGCTAACCCATTCTGTTCAGAGGCATCGTTGCTAGAAGAAGGAGCGCTGCAAGCCCCCACCAATAACACACTAACAAGAGGCAAGGTTAAGGCTACTAAGCTATGTCGTTTCATCTCAATCCCTAAGTATCACTGCTCGGTGATCACTAATAAGCGTTGTAAATTTAATCACATACAAACACAGCACTATTGACAATAAAAGTAATTGCGACAAGTGCTGTGATAATAGGCACAAATCGCTAATAGGGCCGATGAATAAACATTAACGGGTGATTGAGTCATCACTTTTGATCTCATCAAGGCTTAGGCAACAAACTACTTATATGATCTTGCAAGTAAGCCATGAAACGCTGCAAGCGTGAAGAGTGTTCAATTTTGGGCGGGTATAACATCCACACTTGTCGGGGTTCAACTTGAAAATCGGCCAGTAACCTCTGCAATCGGCCTGCCTGCACATGCTCCCAAACTAAATGCTCAGGTACTCGAATCACGCCCTGCGCATTTAAAGCCGCTTTAATGAGAATGTTATTGTCGTTCACCGCAAACCGCCCTTGGGCTTCAAACTCTTGCACTTTATTGGCTTGTTTAAATGTCCAGGTTCGCCAAGTAGGAAAGGCTAAGCACTGCAACTGGTTTAAATCGCTAGGCTGTGTTGGCACAAAGTGCTCTGCTAAGTATGCAGGGGAAGCACACACCCAATGGCAATAAGGCATTAGCGTTCGCGCCACCATATTTTGTGGCGGTTGCTCGGTAACTCGAATAGCTAAATCAAAATTACGCTCATGTAAGTCTTCCAAGTGATGGCCAACATCAATTTCAAAACTTACTTCGGGGTAGCGTTGATTAAATCCATTACATACCTCAACCAAAAACGACTCTGCAAAAGCGGCTGGCGCGGTAATGCGCAAAATACCCGCGACATCTTCGCCGCTGTGTTCTAGCTCTCGCTCTAGATCTAACAAGTTATGATGCATGGCTTGCGCCTGCAGAAACACCTTGTGACCTTCGGTGGTCAATCGCACACTGCGAGTGGTTCTAATCAACAGTTGAGTATGTAAATCTTGTTCTAAGCTGCGAATTTGCTGCGATAAGTAGCTACGAGAAATATCAAGGTGTTCAGCGGCCTTAGAAAAGCTCAAGTACTGGGCCACTTCATAAAACAACAACAAGCGTTCTAACTTTTTATGATTCTTCGACATCTGCTTACCTACTTCGCTGCATCAACTTGTCCATAATAATACGCAAAGTAAGATTTTTTGTTTGATATAACAAACAGTATTTTTGCTTTCACCCTCTTTTTTCAGTGGCTTTATTAACTCTATACTTGAGCCAACAACTTTGATTAAGTGGGTATAAAATGGAATATCGTCGATTAGGCCAAAGTGGCCTGCAGGTAAGTGAATTTGGCTTAGGCTCTTGGGTTACTTTTGGCAAACAAGTGGACTTATCGGCCGCCAAGCAAATTATGACACGCGCCTATGATGCTGGAATAAACTTTTACGATAACGCCGAAGGTTATGAAAGCGGCGAAAGCGAACGCTTAATGGGACAAGCCATAGAGCAACTGGGTTGGACACGCGATAGCTTTGTGGTTTCAAGCAAAGTATTTTGGGGCGGCGATAAACCTACCCAACGTGGACTAAGCCGCAAGCATGTATTTGATGCCTGTCATGCAGCACTTAAACGCCTGCGAGTAGATTACCTGGACTTGTTTTACTGCCACCGTCCAGACATTGATACGCCGATTTACGAAACGGTTCGTGCCATGCACGACTTGGTTAGCCAAGGCAAAGTAATGTACTGGGGCACCTCTGAATGGAGCGCCCAGCAAATTACCGAAGCATGGGCAGTAGCCAAAGCAGAAAACTTACATGCCCCAGTGATGGAGCAACCGCAATACAACATGATGGTACGCGACAAAGTAGAAGCAGAGTACTTACCGCTGTATCAACTGACCGGTTTAGGCACCACTATTTTCTCGCCACTGGCCAGTGGGTTGCTCACCGGTAAATACCTAAATGGTGTGCCTAATAACAGCCGCTTAAGCTTGCCTGGCTATGAATGGCTGCGCGATATGTTAATGGGCGAGAACAACAAGCTAGAGCAGATAGCGCAACTTAACCAATTGGCAGAAAGCCTTAACATGCCGTTACATCACCTAGCCTTAAATTGGTGTTTGCGTACGCCACATGTGAGCAGCGTAATACTAGGAGTGTCTAAGTTAGAGCAGTTAGAAGATAACCTTAAAGCGCTAGAGCTAAAACAGCAGTTAAACAACGACGTATGGCAGCAGGTTGATAACATTTTAGCTAATAAACCCGCAGCGCCAGAGCGCTTTTAATCTATCGATAAGGGGATTTACCTTTTATCACATTAGAGCAAAAGCTCTATCACAAGCGTGTTGCTCATGAATATTACCGTGATCACAGCCTTGTGAAAAAACAGCTGAAACATTGAAAAAATATAAGAACTTTTTGTGACGCTAGGGCTATACTGATGAAAAGGTGATTACACCTACAAAACAACAATAGTACTAAACGCATAATCTGATCAGGGGCCTTAATGGCCCCTTTTATTTTGCCTAAACAAACGCTTAACTAGCTCGCTTTACTGATCAGCGCTTTTCGATATTCCACGATATCTTCAATGCTTAATACTGGCATGGCATGTTGCTTAGCAAAGGCGACAATCTCGGGCAAACGCGCCATGGTGCCATTTGGCATAGTCACTTCGCACAACACGCCAGCAGGCGTTAATCCTGCCAAGGTCACTAAATCCACAGTACCTTCGGTATGGCCGCGGCGTGTTAACACTCCACCGGGCTGGGCACCCAGCGGATAAACATGACCTGGTCTGGCTAAATCGCTGGGTTTAGCGCCTTCGGCAATCGCGGTTTTAATGGTAGTTACGCGATCAGCAGCCGACACTCCAGTGGTTACGCCTTGTTTGGCTTCAATGCTTACGGTAAAGGCCGTACCAAATTGGCTAGAGTTATCACTGACCATTGGCGGTAAATCAAGCTGTTTGATTTTGTCATCGTTTAAGCACAAGCAAACAATGCCGCTACATTCGCGAATCAGCATGGCCATTTGAGCATTGGTGAGAGTTTCGGCGGCAAAAATTAAATCGCCTTCGTTTTCGCGGTCTTCGTCGTCAACAACCAATACCCCTTGGCCTTGGCGTAAGGCTGCAAGCGCGGCGTCAACTCGTTGGATAGGATTGCCATATTCGGCAAGTAGAGACTGATTCATGGTTTAAATCCTTAAATTACTACATTAAGTTTTCCAGAATCAGGGCGTGCAGGAATAGCACCTCACCGTAAAGTGAAGTTTTTTATCGGCATTAAACCACACTCAGCCACAGGCTAAGTGTTCTGTTCTAACCAGGTTAAAACAAAATGATAATGCTTGATTCTCTTCCATCCGGACTCATTACAGCCAAGCTGTAAATTACCGTCGGCTCTGGACTAATCGCAATAAAAGTATTGCTACGTCACCAGATCTGCTGACCCCAACTACCGTTGGGCGCTCGCGGGCTTTTAGCCATAAACACAACTAACTACCGCCGGTGGGGAGTTACACCCCGCCCTGAGAATTTGGCTGTTTCTGGTATAGAAACAGCCACGCTATGGTGCCTTTAATTTGCGAGGAACACAATGCAGAAAAGTACTCGTGATAAGTAGCTCTCATCAGTCCCAGCCATAGCCTTGCGGCGCTAGGGCTAAAACCACCCTATTGCCTGGCAATTCACTTATCCAAAAAAACGAGAAGGTTTTTCTAAATATTCTGCATCCTTTTCGGTATTCATCCGTGTTAGTCATATACCCTCGAATTGGATACTGAAAGATGGAGATTTTTACTTGGTTGGCTGACAGGCTAAGTTATTCCGTATTTGGGCTAACACCCGGCACTAGAGTGGCCAACGGCCTGCATTTTTTTATTGAAGACACCAGCAAGATTTTGGTGTTATTAGTGCTGTTGATCTACGTTATCTCTTACTTACGCGCCAGCCTTAGCGTAGATAAAGTACGTAACTACTTGTTAGGTAAACATAGAGCTTTAGGTTACTTATTAGGGTCTACTTTTGGCGCTATCACACCGTTTTGCTCATGTAGCTCTATCCCTCTGTTTATGGGATTTGTTTCTGCCAGAATTCCCATTGGGGTGACAATCGCATTTTTGATCACCTCGCCGCTGGTAAATGAAGTAGTGGTGATTATGTTAGGCAGCATTCTCGGTTTGAAATTCACCCTTATGTACGTGGCCATTGGTATGTTGCTAGGCATGCTGGCTGGGGTAATGATGGATATGCTTAAGGCTCAACGATGGTTACAGCCCTTTCTTGCAGAGGCCTACCAACAAGCTGTAAACAGCAATATTCAAATCGCAGACGACACACCCGCTCCCTCGGTGACGCATAAAGATCGCCATTACTTTGCCGTAAACGAAACCAAAACCATCTTAAGCCGCATATGGAAGTGGGTGATTATTGGCGTGGGTTTGGGAGCCGCTATTCATGGCTTTGTGCCTGCTCAATGGTTTGAGCAAAACTTGGCTAACGGCCAATGGTGGACCGTGCCACTTGCCACGCTTAGCGCAATTCCCATTTATACCAATGCATCCGGCGTTGTGCCTATCATGGCCTCACTAATTAATAAAGGAATGCCAATAGGCTCCACTTTGGCGTTTTGCATGGGAGCAGTGGCGGTAAGCATTCCCGAATTCATCATGCTCAAGCAAGTGATGCAAATACGCTTTTTAGGCGCAATTGCCGGCTATTTACTGGTGGCCATATCCATTACCGGTTGGCTATTTAACTATTACTACTAAACAACTTCCAACAACCACAACAAGGAACACATTATGACAACGATTCAGGTATATGGCTCAGGCTGTAAAAACTGCGCAACAACAGCAGAACGCATTTTAGAGGTAGCCAACGAACTCAGTTTAAACGTTGATCTTGAAAAAGTTACCGATTTACAAAAAATTATGGCCGCTGGGGTATTAACTACGCCAGCCCTTGCCATTGAAGGGCAAATAAAACATAGCGGCTCAGTACCGTCTGTTGATCTAGTGCGTGAGTTATTAAGCAAGAATGCTGTAGCGTAAAACTAGCAACAACTTACTAAGCCGCTGGTACAAAAACTTAGGCGGCTTAACCCTATTGCGACAGAGAGCAACATGAAATGTTTAATGAAGGCCTGGAGCGAGGCTGAGCCCTTGCTCTATGGCTGGTTAATAAAGCAAACCAACAACCAGCATGAGGCTGAAGATATCATGCAAGAAGTATTTTTAAAGGCTATGAGCAATAGTGAACGTTTTTGCAAACTAGATGATGGTAAAGCATGGTTATTTAAAATCACTAAAAACCATTTCATTGATAAGCTACGCCAAAAGCTGCACGCCACCGACATTAGCGACTTATCCGCTTCAGACAGTGTTGCGCCAGTAATGACTCAACTGCAGCAATGCTTGCCCAAAGTGCTGCCGAAATTGTCTGACAGCGACCGTGACATTATTGAGCAATGTGCTCTTAATGGTCTCACTCAGCTTGAATATGCTAAGCAGCAACAACTTAGCCTACCGGCCACCAAAGCCCGCCTGCGCAGAGCTAGAATGCAACTAGAGTTCGTATTAACCACCGAATGCAAAGTGAAGCGAGATGAAGCGGGAGTTTGCTGCTTTAAAAATCTTAACGATGGAGCGGGAGAGTAAAATAGGCTTTGAAGCAATCGCTTGCCGAAATGTTGTTTCAAGTAGTCGACCAGCAAACTTGGACAAAGGAATAAAAACAGGGCCCGAATAGAGCCCTGCTACTGTAGTTACTTAGGCATCAACACCGTATCAATTACATGAATTACACCGTTACTTGCTTTAACATCGGCCGCCACTACTTTGGCATCATTTATCATTACCATTTCGCCATTAGTGCTAACGGCTAACATTCCTCCCTGAACGGTTGCTGCACTATCAATGGTTACTACGTCGGCTGCCATCACTTTTCCCGCTACAACGTGGTAAGTAAGAATAGCGACTAGCTTGTCTTTGTTTTCAGGTTTCAACAGCATTTCTACTGTACCTTCGGGTAATTTAGCAAAAGCCTCATCAGTGGGAGCAAATACGGTAAATGGGCCTTCCCCTTTGAGGGTATCCACCAATCCACCAGCTTTAACAGCAGCAACGAGTGTGGTGAAGGAGCCATTTTCAACTGCTACATCTACAATATCTTTTTTCATTCCATGGTGGTTAGCATGGGCGATTGTTGAGAATGTCACTGCAGCGATAATAAAAGTAAACACTTTTGCAATTCGTTTTAACATGGTTTCTTTCCTTTCAGCTTTGCGTGCGTTGGGTTCGAGATTTGTACGGCCAAGCTATTCGCTTGGATCACATTTCGCAGTAAAGCCCACTCCGCTTACTCATGCAGTAAACACTCATCACTCAACAAAAAAGCTATTAAATTTAATAACCTAACATAAACACCTCCTCAGAAACGTAGGTTTAAAACTGTCACCCTCCCTCAATCGAATGTTTAATAACTGTCACAATTTGGTCATCACACAGTCACATTAGGTACACAAAATGCCCTGCAAGATTAATCAGCGAATATAGGGATATATGATGATGCTCAAGAAGAGCTTAGTTTCACTTGCAGTAGTTTCTTGCCTGTCATTAGTAGGTTGTAACGGCGATGATGGTCAAGCAGGCCAAGCAGGCGCCGATGCAGTAACAGGTATTTCACTTAGCCCTGTGGGCCGTATTGTGCTAAATGCTAACGGCGCGGCAGAAATTGTGCAGTATCATGCTGCTAGCCAAACCATTTATGCCATCAATAGTTCTGACGATAGTGTTGAGATGATTGATGCTTCTGGACTATCTTCTGAGGCTCTTACTGCGCCACTTAGTGATAGCAACTTAAACGCCACCGCGCTTACGCTACCAACCGAAGCCAACAACGTTGTCCTTGGTGGCGCAAATAGCATTGCAGTTAGCGGCGACTTAATGGCTGTTGCTATTGAAGCCGATGACCAAGCCAACAATGGCTACATTGTGTTTTACAAAGGCTTGAATGCTGGCACTCCGGTATTTTTAAACGCTGTAGAAGTGGGCAACCTTCCAGACATGGTGACCTTTACACCCGATGGCAGCAAAGTACTTGTGGCAAACGAAGGTGAGCCGAGTAAAGATTACAGTAATGACCCAGAAGGTTCGATTGCTGTGATTAACGTAACCGACGGCACCCCTGCCGACACTGCTACGCTTATCGACTTTACCGCGTTTAATGGTATGCAAAACGAGTTGGAAGCCAAGGGCATGCATTTCCCTAACCCAGCTGGCCGAACCTTAAACGGTCAAGTCATCACGACCACCGTTGCTCAAGACTTAGAGCCTGAATACATCACTACCACTAATCAAATGGCCTATGTAACGCTTCAAGAAAACAACGGCTTAGCCATTGTTGATTTAAGCGATAACAGCGTAAAAATAATCGGTTTAGGCTTTAAAGATTGGGCCGGCTTGAACTTTGATGGCAACGAAGACGGCAGCGTAAGCTTTGGCCAATACGACGGCCTTTACGGCGTATACATGCCCGATACCATTACTTCATTCACTTGGAGTGACGCGCCATTTTTAATCACCGCTAATGAAGGTGATGCACGCGAGTATTTCTTTGATGTTGCCGACGAAGCTGCATGTATTGCTGCTGGCGGCCAAGACTACGATGAAGACGACGGCTGTTTATCGTTCTCTGAAGAACTTAAGCTTAAAAAGTTAACAGCGGCGGCAGGGTCTAAATTAGAGGCTCTGCAAGCGGGTGGCGAGATTGATGGGCTGCGCGTAACCAACATGCTAGGTGACGACAACGGTGATGGCGAGTACGAAACTGCGTTTGCTTACGGTGCGCGTTCATTCACTATTTGGGATCAAAACGGCACGGTGGTATTTGATTCAGCCGATGACATTGGCCGCATTACCGCTGCCATTCACGGCAGTGCGTTTAACAATGGTGATGATGAAAACGAAGGTGACTCTCGCTCAGAAAACAAAGGCGCAGAACCAGAAGCGTTAACCGTAGGCATGGTAGGCGACAAAACCTACGCGTTTATTGGTTTAGAGCGTATGGGCGGGATTATGGTTTACGACGTAAGCAACCCGTATAACAGTGCATTTGAAAGCTATGTAATAAACCGAGATTTAACCGAGGGCCTAGAAGCCGGAGATGGCATTGGCGATTTAGCACCAGAGAGTTTGGTATTTGTTGCGGCTGCCGACAGCCCAACCAATAAGCCCTTGTTGCTAGTAGGTAATGAGGTGAGTGGCTCTCTGACAGTATGGGAAATTACTGCTCAATAACGGGCGGCTAAATCTACACGTTGCACTTGATCTTATAAATAGAAAAAGGAGCCTTTCGGCTCCTTTTTTATCAACAATGTTGAGCTCTATACTCTGCGATACGGCAGGTAAATAGGCTCCCACATATGCTGGGCAATTTCTTGATCGATGTCTTTACCACTCAAGCAACCCTGTGGATCGGTTTCTTGAATTTGCTTCAAAATGGCCTTGGCCACAAAACCGGAAACATCTTTTAACTCGCGCATTCTTGGGAATACACAGCCGCTGTCTAGATCTTCTTGCGAAACATATTCGGCTAAAGCAAAAGACGCAGTAGTGAACATTTCCATGGTGATTTTACTCACACCCGCCACAATCGTAGCCAAACCCACCGCAGGGAAAATGAATACGTTATTACCTTGGCCAATACGGTATTGCTTACCGTTGTAGTCTACGTCGTCAAACGGGCTGCCGGTGGCAACAATGGCTTGGCCATTAGTCCACTGGTAAACATCTTCAGGCAAGGCTTCACAGTTGTCGGTAGGGTTAGATAGTGGGAACACCATTGGGCGCTCGGTATATTCCAACATCTTTTTCACATGGCTTTCTTTAAATGCGCCACCTACACCACTACAACCTAACAGTACAGTAACGGGCGTATTGTCGATAAGCTCGCTTAAGCTGGCTTTACCCTCTTCGGCAAGTGACCAGTTTTGGGCTAACTCAAACGGTTTTGCGTAACGTTTTTTGTATTCGTCTAAGTCTGGGCGATTATCAAATACCACACCCCGTGAATCGAGAATAAAGATCCGGTCGCGTGCTTCTTGATGATTAATGCCTTCTTTTAGCAAGCCAGCAAAGATTTGATCGGCTACGCCAACGCCACCAGCGCCAGCGCCGTATACTGCGTACACTTGCTCGCCTAGGGTTTCGCCTTTAATTTTAGTGGCACCAATTACACCGGCTAATACGACCGAGCCTGTACCTTGAATATCATCATTAAACGACGGTAACTCGTCTTCATACTTAGATAAATTGTCGAAGGCGTTAGATTTACTAAAGTCTTCCCACTGTAATACCGCTTCTGGGAAGTGCAGTTTAGTTTGTGCCACAAACTTCTCAATAAACTCTTGGTACTCTTGTCCACGCATGCGCTTTTTAGGCAGGCCAAGATACATTGGGTCATCAAGCAAATCTTGGTTATCAGTACCTACATCTAATGCAATCGGCAAGCAACGCGCTGGGTGGATCCCTGCACCCAAGGTGTATAGCGACAATTTACCAATCGGAATGCCCATACCACCAATGCCTAAATCACCTAAGCCCAAAATGCCTTGGCTGTCGGTAACTACAATAATTTTAATGTCTTTACCCGCAAAATGACGCGCCATATCGCCCATTTGATCGACGTTTTCTGCGGTAATATAAAGACCACGGTCTTTTTGGTAGCGGTGGCTAAATTCCTGACAGGCTTTACCTACTGTAGGCGTGTAAATAATTGGCGCCATTTCTTCAATGTGACGAGATACCAATGCGTAAAACAAGGTCTCGTTGCGGTCTTGTAAAGCGCGCAAGTATTGGTATTGCTCAATATCACTACAAGCACTAAGAAAACCTTGGTACACGCGCTTTAGCTGATCTTCGAAGGTTTGTGGTTTTGGTGGTAACAAGCCAGCCAAATTAAAGGCTTCACGCTCTTCATATGTAAATGCAGAACTTTTGTTTAACGTGCGATCGTTAAGCAATGCGTTACCAGAAATAGAAACCGGACGAAACTCGTTGCCGTTTTCATCTTTCCAACGTAAATATTTGCCAATAGCCATGGCGTCCTCCGAGACAGCGCGTAATAAATTTAATCTAATCCTAAATGATAAATGATCACGCCGAATCTGTACGCTATTTCATTAAAAAATCAGGTAAATTTCTCTGTCAGTAGCTAAACCCATTGGTTCTAAGTTATTACAGTGGCTTTTTATCTGCTGGCCACTACACCAAAACTCTCTCTGTGGGATACAATTAAGCATCTACCACATTGAATAACGTCCCACATTGAAACAATCATCCTTTGAAGTAAAACGCGATTTCATTATCAAACTTGGCAAAGCCTTACATAAATACGGCACGCCAGCTTTTCGTATGGAGTCTCACTTGCGCAACGTTGCCGAAACCATGGGCTTAGATGGCTATTTTTTAGTCACCCCTACTTCACTTACCTTTGTTCTATGGGCACCCGATGATACTCAAGAATACAACTATGTAATGCGCGTAAAACCAGGTGAAATTGACTTAGGCATGCTAGCGCGCACCAACCAACTCGTGGAGAAAGTGACCGCTCAAGAAGTGAGTTTAAGTGAGGCTATAAGCCAACTAAACACACTCGCCAACCAAGCGCCAATGCATACACCTTGGACCATGTTGTTAGCCTTTGCGATAACCGGTGGTGCGTTTGCCATGTTAATGGCGGCCACTTGGAATACCATTATCTGGTCTAGTTTACTGAGTGGGATCTCTTTTTATCTAGCCCATCGCGCCGAGCACTCGCGCGGCGTACACGAAGCTTTAGAACCCGTGGCAGCATTATTGTGTGCCTTTATGGCGGTAGCCATAAGCCAAATAGTGCCCGATATAAATATCCCCATTTTAATCCTTTCTTCTATCATCATTTTTGTGCCTGGCTTGTCCCTCACCTTGGGCTTAAGTGAACTGGCTGCGCGTGAGTTAATTGCCGGCACAGCGCGAGTAATGGACGGTGTAATGGTGCTGTTTAAGCTCTATTTTGGCGCAGTATTAGGCATGGCCTTTGGCGCGTTAATTTGGGGGCAGGTTGACCTACATGTCATAGAAGTGAGCACCTGGTGGATTAAGTGGCTTGGCGTATTTTTGCTATCTTTGGGCTTAAGCGTGGTGTTTAAGGTAAGACCAAAGGATATTCCATGGGGAATATTATCAGGGATTATTGCTTATTCTGCCGCCTTTGTGGGTAGTGCTTATTTAGGCGAAGCCTTAGGGCCGTTTATTGGTGCGTTTGTGGTGGGAGTGTACGCCAACTTATTCGCTAAATTCACCAAATCTCCTGCCTCGGTGGTATTGCTTCAAGGCATTGTATTATTGGTACCGGGCAGCAAAGCCTACATTAGTTTGAATTCAATGGTGCTGGGGGAATCAATGGTAAGCATTCCCAATATTGGTTCACAAACATTTTTGATTTTCATGTCAATTGTTGCGGGTATTTTGTTTGCAAATGTAGCGGTGCCACAGCGTAGTTCTTTATAACAGGCAAAAAAAAGCGCTTAAGCTAGCACAGACTTAAGCGCTGGAAAAACATCGAGGATTTAGAACTGCTGTAAACTAGACCAAAAGGCAGAAATATCGGATCTCGACTGCATCCTAAAATTGGATCGGTTCACGAAAACTAAGGATTAGCTACTCAGCCACCTCACTGTTCTCTAGGTCTTCTGGTTGAACCGAGATTTCGAGATTGATGAACTCAGCTTGACTAAGTACACCGTCTTGATCGGTATCTAACTCTGTCCATACTTGGCTAAGAATTGGCAACTCGGCCGCTTCTTCTTGGCTTACAACCATATCTTGGTTAGTATCCAAGTCTTTGAACACTTCACTATTTGCAGAAGCAAAGCTGGCTACAAATAAGGCTAACATTGGAAAGCTATACTTTAAGTTCATAAGAAACTCCTTGTTAAACATCAATTTCACAAAAAGACCGCGATTAAACTAGCGGTTGAGCACTAGGGTATAAGCAAACCCTAAGCCAACTCTTAAAAATCCATTAAAAACAAATAGTTAATCAAAAAATAAGCAGATCTCCCGATCATGACTGTCGTCAACGCCCGACAGTAATACCAAGAGATATTCCACAAGTGGCTAATAGCGCCACTCAAGCCTGTCTCAAATACCCACCACCTTTCTTTTGAAATCATTAAATAATCAGTAAAAATCACAAATTATCAATAAGATAGGCGAGATATGGCGAGAAGTTTTTCAGCTGCTACACTGGCTAGATAAACCTAATAGAAAGGAAGCCAACATGTTTGCTCGTAGCCTATTAAGCGTGGCATTAGTGATTAGCGCTAACAGCCTTGCCCAAAGCCAAACCGCCGACAGCTTTGCCCCAGAACAAGCCAGTAACATTACCCACAAAAAACAAGTAGTAGCTACTAAGTTTATGGTGTCTGCTGCGAATCCCTTAGCGGTTGAAGCCGGTTACGAAGTGCTAAAAGCAGGCGGCAATGCGGTAGACGCAATGATTGCGGTGCAAAGCGTGTTAGGTTTAGTTGAACCGCAGTCATCTGGCATAGGAGGCGGCGCATTTGTGGTGTACTTTGATGCAGAAAAAAGCCAACTTACCAGCTTTGACGCCCGTGAAACAGCCCCCTTAGCTGCAGACTCTTCATTATTTCTAGATGATTCAGGCAAGCCCTTACAGTTTTATGATGCAGTGGTGGGTGGCCGTTCGGTGGGTACCCCTGGCGTGATAGCGCTGTTCGAAACATTACATAAGCGCTATGGAAAAACCACTTGGGGAGATCTATTTCAACCCGCTATCGGCCTAGCCAATGAAGGCTTTCGCGTTAGCCCGCGTTTAGCCAAGCTTATTGCAGGTGACCAGCAACGCCTTGGCCGGTTTTCGGGAAGCCGCCGCTACTTTTTTGATGACTCAGCCACTCCCCTTCCAGAAGGCCACTTACTGAAAAATCCTGATTACGCTAAGACCTTAACACTAGTCGCTAAACAAGGTGCCGCTGGCTTTTATCAAGGTACAACTGCCGAGGCAATGATTGCTGCGGTGACTCAACTCAATGATAAGAATGGCCGTTTAAGCCTGGCCGATTTAAGCGCTTATGAGGTGAAAGAGCGCCCTGCCCTATGCGCTCCTTATCACCAGTATTCGGTGTGTGGTATGGGGCCACCAAGCTCCGGCGCTAGTACTGTTGGGCAAATATTAGGTATCGCTGCCCACTACCCTTTAGACAAGTGGGGGCCAAACAATATTCATAGCTGGCGAATATTGGGAGATGCCTCTCGCCTCGCCTTTGCTGACCGCGGCAAATATTTGGCCGATGGAGACTTTGTAGATGTCCCCCTTAAAAGCTTACTCAGCAGCGATTATATTAAGTCTCGCGCTGATCTCCTTAAGCGCGAAAAAGCCCTTAAAAGTGTTAGTGCCGGCCAAGTAGCAACCACTACTGCCCGTGCTAAGGATCACAGCATCGAACTACCTTCTACCACTCACATTAGTATTGTTGATGCCCAAGGCAACGTGCTGTCGATGACCAGTAGCGTTGAGAATGCATTTGGATCACGGATAATGGTAAATGGCTTTTTGCTGAATAATCAGCTTACCGACTTCTCTTTTGTTGGCGAAAAAGACGGGCAAATGGTCGCCAATCGCGTTGAATCAGGCAAACGCCCTCGCTCATCAATGGCGCCTACTATTGTAATGGAAAATAAGCAGCCAATTATTGCCATAGGTTCACCTGGCGGCAGCAGCATAATAGGTTACGTAGCAAAAGCCTTAGTAGGCCATTTAAGCTGGGGCATGAGCTTACAACAAGCTATTGAACAGCCTCATTTAAATAACCGTTTCGGTACTTATGATCTCGAAGCAAATACCAGTGCTGCCTTGCAACAGCAAGCCCTTGAAGATTTGGGGTACAAAACCAAAATAAAAGACATGACTTCGGGTTTACAAGGCATAAGAATTTACCCAGACAAGCTAGTAGGCGCAGCAGATCCGCGCAGAGAAGGTATTGCCAAAGGGGATTGATAAAAATATGTTAATAAGCTAACAATCTCGCTACACTGATTATCTTCTATACTGGAAGGGTTAAAGTTGTTCGCCAGTATGGTATTAGCTAATAAGGAAGGTTGATGTTAAAAAAGAAAGTCTTCGGCGTGCTTGTTTTACTTTTTTCATCACTCTTATTAAGTGCCTGTGGTAGCGACGATTCGAACGCAAAAATTGCGGTAGATGCAGGCCAAAACCTAATGGTTAACGAAAACCAAGCGGTAGAAATTAGCGGAACCTTAAAAGATCCAGATATGCAGCTCTCAGAGGCCGTCTGGGAACAGCGTTCAGGCATAGCGGTTGATTTAATTAACTCAAATGGTTTGCTGTTAAGCTTTATTGCCCCTTCTGTTAACCAAACTGAAATACTACGTTTTGAATTCAGCGCTAGCACTGAAGCGGGCAAGGTATATTCCGACACTCTTGACGTTACGGTACTTAACTTCAACCAAGCGCCACAAATTATTTTGGCTGCATCACGCCAAGTTGCTGAGTTGCAAACTATAGCGCTACAAGCCCAAGTGAGTGATGCCGACAGCCAACTAATTAGCTATCAGTGGCGGCAAATACTGAGCGACAATCAAACTCCACTAAACACCACAGAGACCGATAAAGCAGATTTAAGTGTAGATATTCCCGCACTTAGTTCAGTGCAGAGCTATCAATTTGAACTGAGTGCTACGGATGAACAACAAGCCACTAGCAGCAAAGAAATCACTGTTAATGCTTACCCTGCATTACAAGGTAGGGCTGTAGATGACCCAATTAGCCAATCTACTGTTAGTTTAAAAGATTGGAATAGCGGTGCGCTAATAGCACAAACGCAAACTGATGAGTTGGGATACTTTGAGTTTTTGCTAGATACTGACAGTCGTGATTTTTTGGTTGAAATTGATGGCGGTCAGATAAACGGCGAAGCCTTTGTTGGCCGTATGAACAGCGCATGCGAGTTCAATGATCGCCGCCAATGTAACGTCACCCCCATATCTAGCTTAATACTTAGCTACGCTGCTAGAAACGACTTACAAGACCTTAGTCAACAGGGACAGTGGATCAGTGATATAGAAGCCTTAATGGGTAATATAAGCCCTGACCCATTCTTAAGTACCGACAACACTAATGTTGATGTAGAGAGTCTTCGCGCAGCAATAGGAAACCAAGGCGAAAACCTTCAAACATGGCTTTCACTAGTAATAGATTACCTCAATGAGCCCAATAATATGCAGCTCAAAGAACAAATTGAGCAGGGGTTTAACAACCTTAATTTCCCACCAAGCGTGGAAGCAGGAAGTGACCAAACCGTTAATGAACAAAGCACGGTAGTCGTTAGCGCTAGCGCCAGCGATAGCAATGGCCCTATTGCTAGCTACGTCTGGACGCAACTTAGTGGCACCGAGGTGACCCTGAACAACGCGAATAGCGCGATAGCCAGTTTCACCTCCCCTACTCTCTTGTTACCTGAGACCTTAGTGTTTCAAATAACGGTTACCGATAATAAAAGCGATAGCGCTACCGATACACTCTCAGTTAGCGTAAACCCAATAAACACTGGGCCAATAGTGACTACTGGTGCAGCTCAAAGTGTTAATGAGCAAACTAGCGTGATGTTAACCGTGAACGCTAGCGATGCCGATGGCAATATTGCTAGCTATACGTGGACACAGCTTAGTGGCACCAATGTAAGCCTGAGCGACGCAAACACCGCAATCGCTAGCTTTATCTCCCCCACTATAGTGACCTCAGAAAATTTGGTCTTTCAAGTACTCGTTACTGATAACGAAGGTGTGAGCCAAATTGGACTAACACAAGTCACCGTAAACCCGGTGAATACCGCCCCAACTGTTTCAGCGGGTAACGACCAAACTATTGATGAACAAAACAATGTATCGCTGAATGCAACAGCCAACGATACCGATGGCAGCATTGCCACTTATCAGTGGCAGCAAACCGCTGGAGTGACAGTTAGCCTACAAGATGCCAATACAGCAAATGCCAGCTTTATAGCCCCTGAAGTGAGCGGCGATAGCGTTGTACAACTTGAAGTAACCGTAACAGACAACGAAGGGATTAGCGCAAGTGACAACGTAAGTATTACCATTGCTAATAACTTCTCCCCCACGGCTGACATTATCGCTCCCGTTCTGGTAAGGGAAACAGAATTAGTCGTTTTAGACGGTAGCGGATCGAGTGACACTGAAACAGCAAGTTTGCAGTACCAATGGCAACAAACCGACAATAGCGGTATTAGCATTGCTTTTGCAGATAGTAGCCTTGAACAACTTCAATTTACTGCTCCAAATGTTACCACTTCGATAGTAGTAGCTATTTCCTTAACAGTCAGCGATGAAGGTGGCAAAACCGCGACTAACGAAGTAAGCATTGCGCTAACGCCAAGTAATACCAACTTAGCGCCAATTAACGATACTGGGATTAGTACCTGTGCAGATTATGCCTTCGGCGCCAGTGAGTCTCATCAAAATTCAGTTGATTGTAATCTGACCACCGATGCCGATGGTGACTCGGTCCCTCAAGATCAAGACGGTCACGTTGGTAGAG
Source organism: Agarivorans sp. Toyoura001 (assembly GCF_005405585.1). Taxonomy (GTDB): domain Bacteria; phylum Pseudomonadota; class Gammaproteobacteria; order Enterobacterales; family Celerinatantimonadaceae; genus Agarivorans. The sequence continues at coordinate 170,086 of NZ_BJEQ01000002.1, forward strand.
ACATTAACGCCTCAAATAACGATGATGGAAAACTCGGCTTTAGCTTTATTAAATTAGATAGCCAAGGGCAAGCTCTAAATGCAGATGCTACCTCTTGGTCCTGTGTATTAGATACTGTGACTGAGCTAATATGGGAGGTCAAAACCACCGACAGTGGCTTACAAGACATTCACCATAACTATAGCTGGTTAGACAATAACAATAGCCAAAATGGCGGCGATAATGGTTCCGCTGATGCAGGTAGTTGCGTAGGTACATGTGATACCGAAAGTTATGTGAATAGCGTAAACGCCCTAAGTTTGTGTGGTTTAACTAACTGGCGAGTGCCGGCATATCCAGAGCTACAATCCTTAGTTGACTATAGCCAAACTAATTTCGCCATAGAAAACGATTACTTTCCAAACACAGATAACGATGGGTACTGGACATCAAGCACGCTATCCCAATTCAACAGTGCAGCATGGAGAGTGAATTTCAATTTAACTATTGATAGACTTCCATTTGCGCTTAAGTCTGAAACTTTACCTGTGAGGCTAGTTCATGACCTTCCTTAAACTGAAATTGAACACCGCGAATTCCGATACGCAATTATCAATAAATTACTCTCTTGGATGCTTAGTCATTGTTACCGCTTGTTTGTTAACACCTCTACCCGCTCTCAGTGCTAGCATTTGCTTGGCATCATCACCATTAACTACGCCAGATAGCCGCTTTGTTGATAACAACGACCAAACTATTTCAGACCAAGAAACCAATTTGATGTGGGCACGCTGTAGCGTAGGAAGAACTTGGGATGGCAGCACCTGCACTGGTGCAGCGCTAAGCCTAACCTGGAAACAAGCCGTTGAAGAGGGCCCCAACTCAACACTCGCTGGATACAACGATTGGCGCCTACCTAATGTAAAAGAACTCAGCCACCTAATAGAATACAGCTGTTATGACCCAGCGATTAACGAGAACATCTTTCCCTCTGCTTTAGGGGTTTCGATACCTTATTGGACAGCAACCCCTGATAGCCTTACTACAACCAAAGCTTGGTTTATCAAATTTATTAGTGGCGAAATAGACTTAGATAAAAAAGACGATGATTATGCAGTGCGCTTAGTAAGAGGCGGATTGTAAATCACAAGATATAAAAAAAGCGCCGTGAGGCGCTTTTTATTTAGATGATTCGATGTTCATCTAACATCGCTTGGCGAGCCTTTTTCTTTTGCTCTACCAAGGCCATTTTAGCTTTACGTTTATCGCAAGGTTCGGGGCAGTCGCAGACTTTCTCAATACCTAAAGCAGCAATACCACCACAGCTTCCGCTAATGGTTTTCTTTTGAAAAATGTAACCCACCGCCATAGCAGTGATAACCACTAAAAAGAATACAAAGGTCACTAAAAAATACGCCATTATGACTCCTAACTGCTATTGAACAACAAAGGGCACAAACGCCGAGCTGATATGCTCCACAAATTCATCCCCTTGTTTCTCGATAATATACACTGCTAACTGCTTATTTTCAGCAAAACGCATTGCCTGCTCAACCCCCATCACTGTAAACGCCGTAGCATAAGCATCGGCCATCATACTGGTAGGCGTAATCACACTCACCGATACAATATGGTTAGCGATAGGCATTCCGGTATTCGGATTAATAGTATGTGAATATCTGACCCCGTCTTGCTCAAAATAATTTCGGTAATCACCCGAGGTAGCCAAACCGTTGTCACCTGGCTCAATAATTTTTTGCACAGCGCGCTGCTCTGCCGAGGGTTTTTCAACCGCTATACGCCAGCCCGCACCTTTGTCGTTGTGGCCTTTTAGACGCAGTTCACCACCAATATCGACCATGTAGTTATGCAGCCCTTCGGCTTCCAGTAGATCGGCAACGCGGTCTACCCCATGGCCTTTAGCAATGGCTGATAAATCAACATATAGATCTGGCAAGTCTTTAGACAATTTACCACTGCTTAAGCTTAGATGCTGATAACCAATTTTTGCTTTAGTTAGCGCTAACTCTCGTTCAGTAGGTCGTTGCTCTGGTCGTCCCTCAGGACCAAAACCCCACAAATTAACTAATGGGCCAACAGTGACATCAAACGCGCCCTTAGAGTCTTCTGAGAGCTGTAATGAGGCCTCAAGAACCAATGCTAGATTATCAGAAATGCTGATTGCATTATTCGCGCTATGTTGATTAAACCGCGACAACTCCGAATCAGAGATATACGTAGACATCTCTTGATTCACTTGCTGCAGCACAGCGTCAATCTTGGTTTGTAATGCCTCACCATTTGGCAAGTTTGCTTTAGGCTCGGCCAATTTTATTTGGTAATAGGTACCCATAGTGCGCCCTTCAATTTGCAGAGTATACAAACTGTTTTGCTCACTACAGCCGCTAATAAAAAAGGCTAGTCCTACTAGGACTAGCCAATAATGCTTCACTAAACTCACTGTTTAGCCACCAAAATCATCAAGTAGAATGTTTTCGTCTTCCACACCTAAATCTTTAAGCATGTTAATAACGGCTGCATTCATTACTGGAGGACCACACATGTAGTATTCACAGTCTTCTGGTGCATCATGGTCACGTAGATAGTTTTCAAACAATACGTTATGAATGAATCCTGTTTTGCCGTCCCAATCATCACCAGGTTGTGGATCAGATAAGGCAACGTGCCACTCAAAGTTTTCATTTTCGCGCGCCAGCATATCAAAATCTTCTTCGTAGAAAATCTCTCGGCGTGAGCGTGCGCCATACCAGAAGCTAATTTTACGCTTCGAGCTTAAACGCTTAAGTTGATCGAAGATATGTGAACGCATTGGGGCCATACCAGCACCACCACCAATGAATACCATTTCTGATTCTGTCTCTTTAGCGAAGAACTCACCAAATGGACCAGAAATAGTGACCTTGTCACCCGCTTTTAGGTTAAAGATGTACGAAGACATCTTACCGCAAGGTAGGCTCATGTTATTTGGCGGAGGCGTAGCAATACGCACGTTCAACATAATGATGCCAGCTTCTTCAGGGTAGTTAGCCATTGAATAAGCACGAATGGTTTCATCGTCTACTTTTGACTCTAGGTTAAAGAAGCCAAAGTGTTCCCAGTCGCCACGGTATTGTTCTTCCACGTCAAAATCAGAGAATTTAACATGGTGAGCAGGCGCTTCAATTTGAATATAACCACCGGCACGAAACGGTACTGATTCGCCATCAGGAATTTGTAACTTAAGCTCTTTAATAAAGGTTGCTTTGTTATCGTTAGAGATAACTTCACAATCCCATTTTTTCACACCAAAGATTTCTTCTGGTAAAGAGATCTTCATGTCTTGCTTAACATTTACCTGACAAGCTAAACGTAGGCCAGTGGCCGCGTCGCGCTTGCTGATATGATCTAATTCAGTAGGAAGAATATCGCCGCCACCTTCGTGAATGTGCACATGACACTGACCACAAGAGCCACCGCCACCACATGCAGAAGAAACGAAGATACCCGAATTACCTAGTACGCCCAGCAACTTGCTACCCGCTTGGGTAGTAATCGCCTTTGCAGGATCATCATTAATTAAAATTTGAATGTCACCAGAACTTACCAGCTTAGACTTAGCAAACAAAATGATTGTTACTAAAGCCAAGACGAGCAAGGTAAACATGGTTACGCCGAGAATAATTTCCATCGACTAATTTTCCTTGTAGTTATTGGCCGTCTTAAAGCTGAACGCCAGAGAACGACATAAACGCCATCGCCATTAAACCCACAGTGATAAAGGTAATACCTAAACCACGTAAGCCGTCTGGCACGTCTGAATACTTCATTTTTTCACGAATACCGGCTAGTGCCACAATGGCTAACATCCAACCAATACCACTACCTACACCGTAAACCAAAGACTCACCAAGGTTGTACTCACGTTGCACCATAAACGATACACCACCAAAGATGGCACAGTTAACGGTAATCAACGGTAGGAAGATACCCAAGGCTTGGTACAAGGCAGGGAAGTATTTGTCTAATACCATTTCTAGTATTTGAACTAAGGCTGCAATAACACCAATAAAGGTAATGAAACCTAAAAAGCTTAAATCAGCGTTAGGTAAACCCGCCCAGTCTAATGCGCCTGGAGCCAGTAAGTTGAAGTAAATAAGTTGGTTAACAGGCACTGAAATACCTAACACCACAATTACCGCAACACCTAAGCCGAATGCAGTTTTAACTTTCTTAGAAACCGCTAGGAAGGTACACATACCTAGCAAGAAAGCCAAAGCCATATTTTCAATGAAAATAGAGCGAACTAAGAGACTAATATAATGTTCCACTCGATTACTCCTTCGGCTCTACTTGCGCTGGGTATGCGGTACGCAATGCCCAAATCAACAAGCCAATGATGAAGAATGCTGAGGCAGGCAATAACAATAGACCGTTTGGTTGATACCAACCGCCATTGTTAATCAGCGGCATAATCTCGATACCAAATAGAGAGCCAGAACCAAATAGTTCACGAACTGCACCTACCGACATTAAAATTGCACCGTAGCCCAAGCCGTTACCGATACCGTCTAAAAACGATTTGAACGGTGGCTCTTTCATCGCGAAGGCTTCTGCGCGGCCCATTACAATACAGTTGGTAATAATCAAACCAACAAATACCGAGAGCTGCTTAGAAATGTCGTACACCACCGCTTTTAACACTTGGTCTACCACAATCACTAGTGAAGCAATAATCGCCATTTGAACGATGATTCGCACACTACTAGGAATGTGGTTACGAATCATAGAAATAAACAAGTTAGAGAATGCCGTAACAACAATTACTGCAAGGGTCATTACAAATGCAGTTTCTAACTTACTGGTTACCGCTAGCGCAGAACATACACCCAGTACCTGCAAGGCAATAGGGTTATTCGCAAAAACCGGTCCAAATAGAACCTTTTTGGTTTCCTTAGCATCAGCCATTGTTTAGGTCTCCCTGTTGCAACTTGGCAAGGAACTTACCGAAGCCTTTATCACTTAACCAAAACTTGAAGGTGTTATCTACGCCATTACTGGTTAAGGTCGCACCTGATAAACCGTCTACCTCAGAAGGTGAATCTGCAGGAGCAATACCTTTGATAACAGAGATTGCGGTATCGCCATTGTCATCAAACAGTTTCTTACCAACAAACTTAGCCTGCCACAATGGGTTAGCAACTTCTCCACCTAGACCAGGTGTTTCACCTTGGTCGTAGTAAACAATCGCATCAACGGTATTACCATCTGGTTGAATCGCCAAAAATGCGTACATGGTTGACCAAAGGCCGCGGCCATGAACTGGCAAGATAACCCGTGAAATATCGCCTTGGTCATTCTTAACCAAGTAAACACTGGCTAGATTAGAGCGACGTACAATGCCGGCAATATCTTCATCACCTGATAAGCGAATACTGGTTTCAGGATCTTTTGCAGATTTACGCTGTTCAAAGGTTTGCGGGTTAACTTGGTCTTCGGCAACAAACTCACCGGTGGCCAAATCAATCACACGAGGCTCAATCGCCTCAGCATAAACATCCGCCACCTTGCGCCCTGCTAGCTCAATGCCAGACACCGCTAAAATGTTCTTTTGTTTATCTTCAACTGCATTCTGCTGTTGCATGCCACGCAAGCCAACGGCTGCGAGTGATACCACAATTGAACACACTAAACTTACGCCAACAACAACCTGTATGGTTTTGGCTAAGGAATCATTACTGGCCATCGCGAGCAAGCCTCCGTTTGATATTGGCTTGAACTACAAAGTAGTCAAAAATTGGCGCAAACAAATTAGCAAACAAAATGGCCAACATCATGCCTTCAGGGAATGCTGGGTTAACTACACGAATTAACACCACCATCAAACCAATTAAACCGCCGTACCACCACTTACCTTTATTGGTAAATGACGCAGATACTGGGTCAGTAGCCATAAAGAACATACCTAGCGCAAAGCCACCTAATACAAGGTGCCAATGAGGCGGTAATTGGAACATCATGTTGCTATCTGAACCTACTGCGTTCAACAGTAAGCTGGTTGCGACCATGCCTACCATTACACCAGCTACAATGCGCCAAGACGCGATACGGGTAAAGATAAGGAACAAACCGCCTAGCGCTAGCAAGAAGGTTGAGGTTTCACCGCTAGATCCTTGGATGAATCCAAAGAATGCATCGCTCCAAGTAATACCTTGAGCCACTAGACCTTGCATGCCTTCTGCGGCTACTACACTTAGCGCTGTAGCACCAGAGTAACCGTCTACCGCTGTCCATACAGCATCACCTGAGATAGCCGTTGGGTAAGCAAAGAATAAAAATGCACGGCCAGCTAGTGCTGGGTTTAAGAAGTTTTTACCGGTTCCGCCAAATACTTCTTTCGCGACAACCACACCAAAGGTAATACCTAGTGCAACTTGCCATAAAGGCATAGTGGCGGGCAGAGTGAGCGCAAACAAGATAGAAGTAACAAAGAAACCTTCGTTAACTTCATGGCCACGAACCGAGGCGAACAATACTTCCCAAAATCCACCCACAGCAAATGCCGTTAGGTAAATAGGTAGGAAGAAAATCGCGCCGTAAATCATTGACGATATCCAGCCAGCGTCAGCCCCTGTAGGAACCCCTAACATCGCTATCAAAGCACCATGCCAATCGTTTGGTACTGCGTAACCAGCGATAATTGCGTCGTTTGCTTGAATACCCGCATTGTACATACCAAAGAACATGGCAGGCATTAAGGCAACCCAAACAAAAATCATGATGCGCTTTAAATCAATCGCATCACGTACGTGGGTGTTTTTCTTCGTCACTAAACCAGGAGAGTACAAGAAAGTAGCCGTGGCTTCGTAAAGCGCAAACCATTTCTCGTGTTTGCCACCCGGCATGAACTGAGGTTCAATTTTTTCAATATATTGCTTAAGACTCATGCTTAACCTTCCTTCTCAATCTTGGTCAAACAATCACGAAGTACGCTGCCGTACTCGTATTTGCCTGGACAGACAAAGGTACATAGCGCTAAATCTTCTTCATCTAGCTCTAAACAGCCTAGTTGTTGAGCACTGTCGGTATCGTTTGACAATAAGTCACGAAGCAATAATGTAGGAAGAATATCCAAAGGCATTACTCGTTCATACTGACCAATTGGCACCATCGCCCGTGAACTACCACCGGTAGTGGTGGTTAACGAGAACAACTTGCTCTTGTTTAAACCCGATACAAACAATCTCGCTAATGAGAACTTGTTCGTGCCTGGAACAGCCCAACCCATAAATTCTTTTTCGTAGCCTTCTTCAAGCGCCACGACTTGCTGATGGTAACGGCCAATAAATGCGTGCGGACCCGAAGCATGGTTGCCCATTAATACGGTACCGGAAATAACGCGGTGCTCGCCATCTACCAATTCACCATCTATCAATTGATCAACATCAGCACCTAACTCAGTGCGAATTAAGCGTGGCTCTTTTACAACGGGTCCAGCTAAAGACACTACACGTTGGTTGTAAATTTTACCGCTTGCAATTAAGTGGCCCAAGGCGATGACTTCTTGGTAAGCAATCGACCATACCGTGCGCTGAGCACTGGCAGGTTTTAAGCTATGAATGTGTGTTCCAGCTAAGCCGGCAGGGTGAGGCCCAGCAAACACATGCTCTTGTACACGAGCCGCATCTGATTGAGGTAAGCTTTCGCTTCCCTTACATACAAATACTTCACCAGAAGTTAATCGAGACAAAACACGTAAGCCTGTTAAATAAGCACTTTGGTCTTGGTCAATAACCACTTTAGGGTCGGCAGCGAGAGGGTTAGTGTCGATGGCGGTAACAAAGATAGCAGAAGGTTCTGAGTCTACTGCGGGTACTTTGCTATATGGACGCGTTCTAAAACCAGCCCATTGGCCAGATTTTACTAACTTGTCAACAATCGTTGCGCGTTCTGCGCTATCGATTTCGGCATCGCTGAGAGCACCAAAATCGATGCTATCGCCTGCTTGTTTTTCAATAACAACAGACTGCAACACACGTTGGGCGCCACGGTTAACTTCTTGAACAACGCCAGCACACGGTGCAGTAAATACAACGCCGGGGTTCTTTTTGTCTTCGAACAACGTCTGACCTTGGCTTACCACATCACCCACTCGAACTTTCATTGTAGGGCGCATGCCTACATAATCTTCTCCGAGTACAGCAACTCTGGTAACAATAGACGCGTCTACTATTTGCTGTTTGGGACCGCCTTTAATAGGCAGATCCAATCCTTTTTTTATTGTAATCATACTCTCTTACACATGTGTTGGGTTGGAAGACGAGCGATGATTTCCATGTAACTTTAGTACTCCAAATGAGGTAGTTAAGCTAACAAGTCTTAGACATTTAACTAACAAGCCACAGAAATCGCGAGTATTCTAGCACCAATTAATCCTATTTCTCCAAAGAAAAAGGCCAAAAATCTAACCTATTCGACTTAAGTGTTAGCGGTTTGTTAACAAACTTGTAAAACAAGTCAAGCAAGCACCAAGCAAAGCTCAAATTGCTGACAAATCACCCAATTCTGAAAAATCGAGTATTTATAGCTTATTCTAAGGTTGTAGGATCCAATTCCACTTGATTGTACTTAAGCACCCCAAATTGGAATCGTTGATAACTATTGAGAACCTTTTCAAAAAAACGATCCTGCTGAGCTAACTGTTGGATCACCTCAACGCTGTAGTCTTTTAATAAAGCGAGCACGTCATCGGGAAAAGCAACAACTTCCACTCCGTGCTCGTTGGCCAGCACATTTAATGCTTCTATATTGTAGACCACATATTCATTGAGGGTTTCTTGATTAACCACTTTCGTGGCGTTTTCAATTATTCTCTGTAAATCAACAGGCAAGGCGGCAAAAGCGTCTTGATTAACCACAAACTCTAAGGTGGTACTTGGCTCATGCCAACCAGGGTAATAATAATATTTAGCCACTTTATGAAAACCAAATGCCAAGTCGTTATAAGGCCCAACCCATTCAACGGCATCCAGCTCACCAGATTGTAGAGCGGTATACAATTCTCCTGCGGGAAGATTGGTGGGCAAGCCCCCCGCTAATTCAAGTACTTTCCCGCCTAAACCAGGGATGCGCATTTTAAGTTGCTTAAAATCGTTAATCGAAGAGACTTTTTTGTTATACCAGCCGCCCATTTGTGCGTCGGTATTACCACCAGGAAAGGGAATTAAGTTATGCGGGGCATAAAGCTCCTGCCAAAGCGCTAAGCCACCACCTAAATACAACCAAGCATTAAGTTCTTTAGCGCTCATACCAAAAGGCACTGAACTAAAAAATACCGCTGCTGGCAACTCATTCTGCCAATAATAGGCCGCGCTATGGCCCATTTCAGCATCCCCCGCAGACACAACCTTAAATACATCCAGTGCTGGGTATAACTCTCCGGCACCATATACTTTGATGTCTAAGCGGCCATTGCTCATGGCTTTTACTTCTTCAGCGAAGCGGTCGGGAGCAGAACCTAAACCGGGTAAATGCTTAGGCCAAGAGGTGATTAAGGTCCAACTGTACTCGGCTTTTTGCTGCTGAGGATCAGCTCCCTGCTGATCAATACAGCCAACTAACAGCCAAGTTAGCACAACCACTTTTATTACTATCCGCATTAAACATTCCTTATTTGATGCAGCAATGAGGTCAATCTACTAAGTCCTAGCTTCCGCCGCGGCACTTTGGAGAGGCTGGAGCATTTTGCTGTTCAGCCCATTGGCTTGGCGTATAAGTGTGCATAGCCAAGGCATGAATATCGTTTTGTAATTCATTTGCTAACAACTGGTTTACCGCTCGATGGCGTTGCAATAAGCGTTTACCTTCAAACTCGGTGCTAACAATAGTGACTTTAAAATGGCTCTCTGAACCTGCAGGCACGTTATGCATATTGCTTTCGTTTACCACCTCTAAGTAGCTAGGAGAAAAGTGTTGCTGCAATTTGTCGGTAATCAGTGTTTCAACGCGCATTAATAGTCCCTGTATTTGGTTTAACTCAAAGGCATTGTATATCGAAACGTTAAATTGATCCTTGGCTGTTTCACTCTTAGTGCTTTGGGCAAGCTATGTTGCCATTGCTGCTGGCATAAACCATTCATAATGAGTAAATCACCACTTTCTAAAAGGTACTCATGTTTATGGTTCTCAACTTTATTACGGAACAAAAACCGTCTTGGCTCACCCAAGCTTAGTGACGCAATAACCGGGCGTTCGCCTAACTGCTTTTCATTATCACTATGCCAGCCCATATAATCATGGCCGTCTCGATAATAGTTAAGCAAAACACTATTAAACTGTTGCTGGCATTTGTGCTGCACCGCCAACTTTATAGGCATTAAAAAGCTTGGCCAAGGAGTAGGTGCTCGCCACTCTCCAGAGTAACGATAGGCTGTATTGGCGTCGCCAATCCACAGAGACAAACGGGGTTCGAGGCAGGTTTTGCCAAATATTTTAATCTGGTGCTGCTGCCAAGGGAGCTTATGCAGCATGTGTTGGTATGCTAAGGCGCAGGCCTCAGAGTTTAACCATTGCCGATGATGGACAATTTCTTTGATGGCGATATCTTCTGCGAACAGCACTTATTACAACCTACATCCATAAGGGTGTTGCTTTAGTTTAGCCCTCAACTTAGTTACACTGCAGCCACTATTCAAGGCCTGCACGTTACAAATCCAATATGAGTCAAGATTTGCAAATAAACTCGCTCAGTTTGAGCTTATCACGTTACCCCAAAGACGCGGCTAGCGACTTGCGAGCATGGAATGCAGCCGACGAACTTCTGATTGAATTCGCCGCTGAGCTTTCAACTATTCCACAACATATCTTAATCATTAATGATGAATTTGGTGCTCTAGCGTGTGCCTTACTGGCTAATCCCAACTTTGCCAATAGCCATATTAGTTGGTTAAGTGACTCATTCATTGCGCAACAAGCACTCGCACAAAACCTACAGGTAAACGCGCTAGATGCAAGCCAGTGTTTAACCCTGCTCTCTAGCACAGACACCATGCCAAAGGCTGAACTGGTACTAATGCGTTTACCCAAAAGCCTAAATTACTTAGAGCACCAGCTCATTGGCTTACAACAAAGCTTGAGTAACGATTCGCAGTTGGCATGTGGTGCGATGGTAAAAGGTTTGCCTAAATCGGTATTTGGCTTATTTGAGAAGCACATTGGCAGTGTGACGACCTCACTGGCCAAAAAGAAAGCCCGTTTGTTATTTGGCCATTATGCAGGGGGAAAGTCTGCAGCGCTTTACCCTAAAGCTTGGAACATTGCTGAATACAAATGGCAGTTAAATGATCACGCCAATGTATTTTGCTTTGGGAAATTCGATATCGGCACGCGCTTTCTATTAGAACACTTCCCCCAAGGTGAATTTGAATCGGTAATTGATTTGGGCTGCGGCAATGGTTTATTGGGTTTACATGCTTTAAGCCTATACCCCAATGCCCGAGTTAGCTTTTGTGATGAATCAGCAATGGCGCTGGCTTCTGCCAAAAACAATGTGGCGCTAAACCAACCAGAACACCTGACTCGCTGTAGCTTTAATCACGATAATGCACTGCAGCATCAAGCTGATGAAAGCGCTGATTTAGTATTATGTAACCCGCCCTTTCATCAACAAAACACCATTTCTAGCCACATTGCTCAACAAATGTTCAAAGACGCCAAGCGCTGTTTACGGGCTGGCGGCAAGCTAATTGTGGTGGCAAATAGACACTTAGGCTATCACCCACTATTAAAATCTTACTTTGGTGGTTATAAGTTACTGGCGAGCAATAACAAATTTGTTATTCTGAGCAGCACTAAGCGTTAATCAACCCATTAAGGTGAACAACTTGAAAAGCCCGTTTTTGTTGCCCGCCCTGCTGTTAGGCGGTGTATTAGGCCTTAGCGCCTGTAGCAGCCAGCCTCAGCAAGTACAGTTACAACCCACGGTAAATCTCGATTCGGTCGCTCAACATTCGATCATAGCGGCAATAAAATCGCAGGATCTACGCAGCAACCGCTTTTTAATCAGCATTCATCAAGACGGTGAAGAGCAGGCTCAGTTAATTGCCAGCGGCAGCAACTTACGCCAAAGCATTGAGCAACAACTATCAGCCTCTTGGCAGCAGCAAGGTGTGGGTTTTGTACCCGATTCGCCAAACTTAATTACCATTGAGCTACTTGAGCTTGCCAGTAAGGTCGAAGAAAGCAGTGTAAAACACACCGCTACTTCGACTATGCGAATTAAAGTCACGGTAGACACGCCGCATAAAACCTTAGCTAAACAATTTCGCTCAACCCACACCAACGAGGGGGCGTTTTCGGTCAATGTAAATAAACAAGCCGACGCCATGAGCCAACAACTTTCAGAATTATTGACACAAATCGCCAGCGACCCGCAACTTATTGAAGTATTGGAGTATCAACTATGACCTTGGGAATTTTTCGCACTAGCCTTTTTGCTTTAGCCTTTGCCGTACTTAGCCTACCCGCTGCAGCACAAACCTTAAAGTTCATCACCAATCAAGGTGAGTTTGAGATGGAACTTAAGCCAGAAGCCGCCCCCAAAACCGTCACTAACTTTATGCGTTACGTAGAAGACGGCAGCTATAAAGGCACCTTATTTCACCGCACTATTCCTGGCTTTATGGCACAGGCAGGTGGTTTCTCAATCAACTATGAAAAAGTAGACAGCTACCGTCCTGTTGAAAACGAATCTAAAACGGGTCTTAGCAATAAACGCGGCACAGTAGCAATGGCTCGAACCAACGACCCACACAGCGCCAGTCGCCAGTTTTTCATTAACGTTATCGACAATGCCTACCTAGACGGCAGCCCAAACAAGTTTGGTTACACGGTGTTTGCCGAAATCACTTCAGGCATGGACGTGGTAGATAGCATTGTAAACAAGCCGACTAAAACCGGCCCTATTCCTGGCATGCGCAATGTGCCAGTAGAAAAAGTGATTATTGAAGATGTAATCGTGGTTGGCGAAGAACAACCTTAAGTAAGCCTTAACCTCAACCGAGCATTAGATGAATTCATCGCTAAATTGGTCACAAACCTTACGCTCTTACTTAGATAAGAGGTTGCTTTGGGTATTTATGCTCGGTTGCGCCAGCGGATTTCCGTGGGTGCTTATTGGTTCAAACATGTCGGGCTGGCTAACCGATGCCGGCCTTTCTCGCTCAGCGATTGGTTTTTTTGGCTCTGTATTTACCGTTTATGCCATTAACTTTTTATGGGCACCTTTGGTTGATAGGGTCAAACTGCCTATCTTGCATAACTGGCTAGGTCAGCGTCGCAGTTGGATTTTTCTCTGCCAAAGTATTGTATTGCTATGTACCTTTGGCATCGCTCAATTTGATCCCGCGAAAAGCCTAATGTTCACCTCTATGTTAGCGCTGTGTATTGCCACTGCGTCATCTACCCAAGATATCGCCATTGATGCTTACCGCATCGACAGTTTTTCTAGCAGTGACTCACATCGCTTACCGCAAGCCTCGGCCATGGCGGTGATTGGTTGGTGGACTGGTTATTCACTGCCTGGCTACTTAGCCTTTGTAAACGCAGACCAAATTGGTTGGAACGGCGTATACCTTGGCATGTGCTTTATTGTTGCTTTGTTAATGTTATTTACGGTGTTAGTAAAAGAGCCCACTACTAACCGTGATGCCCTGCAACAACAAGCTGAACTGCGCCACGCCAAATACCTAGGCACAAAATCCCCCTTGGTAGCGTGGCTTACCGTTACCGTAGCCGAACCCTTCTTAGACTTTTTCCGCCGAAATGGCGTAAGAGTAGCGATCACTCTGCTGCTATTTGTATTTCTATTTAAGATTGGCGAAGCCTTTTTAGGCCGCATGTCGATTACTTTTTACCGCGAAGTAGGTTTTAGTAACGACCAAATTGGCCATTACTCAAAACTAATTGGCTGGGGTGCAACGGTGGTATTTACCCTAGTCGGCAGTGCCTTTAATGTCCGTTTTGGCATTATTAGAGGGTTGATTTTAGGCGGTATAGCCATGTCGGCCAGTAACTTAATGTTCGCTTGGATAGCATCGGTAGGGCCAGACGAACAGCTGTTTCTAGCCACCATCATCGTAGACAACTTTACCAGTGCCTTTGCTACCGTAGCTTTTGTATCGTTCTTAACGGTGTTAACTGGGCAAGCCTTTTCGGCCACTCAGTATGCCTTGCTAGCAAGCTTAGGAAATTTAGGCCGCACCACCCTCGCCTCATTTAGCGGCAGCTTAGCCGACTTCCTTGATTCGTGGCCGCTGTTCTTTATTTTAACCGCGGTGATGGTGATCCCAAGCTTACTAATGCTAATAAGCTTACGCGGCTATTTCACAAAAATACTGCAGCACAACCAAAACAGTAAAAACAACACTTAGTCACCGTTAGTGTTATAGGCAGACAAGCGTTTCAGCAACAGTTGTTTAGTGTTTTCGGTGGGAGCTTGCGCCAAGGCTAACTCCGCGTTGTTAGTCGCTTGGCCTATTTCGCCGCAGCGATATTGTAAGTCTGCCAATACAGCAAACCAGTGATAGGAACGCTCTAACCACACGGGGAAATTGGCCGCATTAAGTACCCGTAAACCTTCGGCGGCGCCTTGCCACTCAGCTATAGCTATCGCTCGATTAAGAATATGAAAGGGTGAAGGGGCTATTTGCTCAAGCAACTGATAGCCCTGCACTACTTTTTGCCAATCAGTTTGCTGGTAACTCGGCGCTAAACAATGTTCAGCTGCAATCCCCGCCTCCACATGATACCGAGACAAACTCTCACCACTCGCAGAACGTTGCAAGTAAGCTAGCCCTTGGCGGATTATTTGTTGGTCCCACAGCGTGCGATTTTGCTCTTGCAATAACACCAAGCCTTGAGCGTTTTGCCTAGCCTGAATCCGCGAAAAGTTAAGTAGCATTAACGCCAATAACGCGTCAGTTTCAGGGCTGCCACCGATTGTACTTTTCGCTAGGGCTTGGCCTAAGCGAATCGCTTCTTCGCATAAATCATGGCGAATGGCTAAATCCTTATGTGATGACAAATACCCCTCAGTAAACATCAAATAAATCACCCGGTGCACAGCAGATAAACGGCTCGCCATGGTAGAAACGTCAACCCCATCAAGCTCTATTTTCTGAGCCTGTAAGTAGTGCTTGGCGCGGCTATAGCGTTTATAGGTATTTGCCTCACTAATAAACAAGCGGTAGGCAATTTCTTCAATGCTAAAACCACACAAGCTTTTTAAAGTGAAGACCAACTGCGATTCAAGCGCTAAATCTTCATCACAGCTGATAAACAACATCCGCAGCAACGCGTCATTTAACTCTCCACTTAAGGGCATGTCTTCGGGAGGGGTTGATGCATGATCTAGCTGCTCATGTAAGCGAGTTAGTTTTTGTAGCTTAAGTTGATTGCCTCGAATCTCAGACAGTGCATGCCGATAGGCCACCTGATATAACCAAGCCGAAGGCGTAGTTGGAGGCTTGGTTTTTGGCCAGTGTTCCAAGGCTTGCGCCATCGCCCATTGCACCGCATCGTTAGCCATATCTAGATGCTGCATACCTAATCGTCGCACTAATAACGCCACGAGCTGCCCATACTCGTGGCGAAATAGATGCTCTACATGAGCATCTATTTTCACAGTGAGTTTATTTCTCTAATTTCAATACTCACACTGCTGCTTTCCACCATTGGGCTGGCTTGTATTACCGCTATCGCGGCTTCTTTATTAGCCGCACTGATTAGCATATAGCCGCCAATAACTTCTTTAAGCTCAATAAAAGGACCGTCTTTTACACTGTCGTGACGCACTACCGCCCCTTCGCTACCTAGCTTGCTTCCCATATCAACAATATTATCGGCAAATTTAGTTTGCCAAGCTTGGTACTTGGCATACATCACTTCCATATCTGAAGGTGACGGCTTTTCACAACCCTCGGCATTGTCACTGCGCAGCAGACACATATATTGTTTATTGCTCATCGTTACTCTCCTTGATGCTAATTGAGCCAGTGGAACAAACTCCTCTGACAATACTATGACGCATCACTCAGACAAAGTTGGACACTTTAGTAAAAAAATTCAGATATAGGGAGTTGGCAGACTAAGATTTATCACAAAGCACATACGCGCAAAGTTGATGAGGGAGTGACAAGTGTTAGTCAATAACCTCCAAAAGAAGAAGCTCTTAACGACGGCAAACGCTAATTAGACCGCCAAGCCAAAAAACGTTAAGTTTTGCTAAATTTGAATATGGATATGGTCGTCGTGCCTTACAGATTTACAACCATGAAACCGAATTCTCGAGTCATCTAACTGTAAGCGCTCAACTAAATGCGGTTCAATAAATATCTTACTAATGGCGGTGTTCTTTAACAGGGTTTCAATTAGCTGCTTGTTGTACTGATTAGAAAAGCTAAGTTCGGGGTGGTGCTGACCCAAAGTGAGATACCGCGAATAGTTATATTGAAAATACCCATTCTCTCTGCAAAAGGCGCTGGTATTTGTTTCAATCAAACCCGGCCACTCAAACACTCCATAACCACTTACAGAAGGCGTAAAATGGCTCGGTTTGCCATATCCATCCTGATAAACATAGCTAAGGTCAATTTTCCTGCCGTCGTTATGGCTTAGGTGAGGCAGTAAAGGAAAACGATTTAAAAAAGGGAAATTGGCATCTAAAATGTTCAAGCTTAAAGCGGGTTGTTGTTGCTCCAAATTGCCGGCTATTTCAATTAGCGCTTTGTTTAGCTCTGGCACAACATAATTTCTGTTCAAGCCCACCGTTAACCACATATTTAGTGGCTTAACATTGGTTAAATGTACCACCGGTTCTCTGCCAAATAACGGTGCGACATAAGGCACAACAGCTACCGTAAGTAAGGCATACATCGCCAAATTGATAGCAAAGGCATAATAAAGCTTAGTGATTTTGCTAACACGACAAAGCAACATAGAAAGCAGATAAGAAACAGCCCCAACTTGCGTAACAATAGCTAAACCCAAACACACTAAAAGCCGCACAAAAAATTTCACGCTATCACTACCCTATTCACTTACTTTGGCTTCCTTCCAAGAAAATATACCTTAGCATCCAACGGCTTAACATTCATTGCACTAGCCACATAAATAGCCACTTAAGCAATACAATCCCCAATAAATACAAAAAGCCGCACAAGGCGGCTTTTAACAAAGAGCGAAACACACGTTAACTTTAGTCTCGAAAGTTCTCAAATTGAAACGGCTGGTCGAATTCACCACTGCGCACTAGCGCCATGGCTGCTTGTAAGTCGTCGCGCTTCTTGCCGGTAACACGTACTTGTTCACCTTGAATCGACGCTTGTACTTTAAGCTTGGCGTCTTTGATTTGCTTAACCACTTTTTTAGCGGTGGCTTGGTCAATACCATTTTTAAAATTGACCACTTGCGAGTGAGTTTTACCACTGCGAGTCACCAATGCTAAATCTATAGACTTGGCGTCTACCGAGCGTTTCACTAACGTGCCACGTAAAATATGCAGCATTTGGTTAAGTTGAAACTCAGCTTCAGCAGTCATTTTTACTGACTCATCTTTATACTCAAAACTGGCTTCTACACCACGAAAATCAAACCGTGTTTCAAGCTCACGAATCGCGTTGTCACAGGCGTGACGAACTTCGTTAGCATCAATCTCAGAAACAATGTCAAATGAAGGCATGTTTTCTATCCCCTTAAATTTGGCTTATGCGAAAATGCTTGCATTATACCTGTGCTATCCGAAAATGCATGCTTCGGAGTATCTGGACAATAGTAATCTTAGATAAGCCAAGACTGAACCATTTCTAACAAAGAGTAACAAGCAATAGTGAAACAACGCAGAGCATTTTTTCGCGGGCTGTTGTGGGCAAGCCTACTTGGTATTTTTGTATTAGCCCTATGGCCAATGCACATAGTTGGCCCGATAGCGCACTCCGATAAACTGCTGCACCTAGTGTGCTTCTTTGGTTTAGCCTGGCTGGCACAACTGGCCGACTATAGTTACCGAGAACTAGCCCTTGGTTTATTGGTTTTTGGTGGGTTCATCGAACTGTCGCAAGGATTAAGTAGCTCCCGGCAAGCTTCTTGGTTAGATTTATTGGCGGATATACTGGGCGTAGTAAGCTATTTAGCCTTAAGCCGACACTCAAGCATACAAAAGGTGAACCGATGTATCACTGCGCAATAGTTGGCGCTGGCGCTGTCGGCGGCTTACTGGCTGCACTGTTGAGCCAACACAGTAAAGTGTGTTTTGTTGACCCGCGTATCGCCAGAGAAAGCAGCCTAGCGCTTACTTTAACGCCTTTTTCTGCCGACAAAAGCACCCAGCTACGCTCTCGCTTGCCACTCTTCAATACCATACCTAGCTGCCGCTGGTTAATCATATGCGTAAAAGCTCATCAAGTGGCCAGCGCAGTGGCCGCTCTTACTATTCCTGCGGATTGTAAGGTTATCTTAATGGTGAATGGTTTAGGCGCGCATCAAGACCTAATTGATCAACTTAATCCCGAGCAGCTCTACTTAGCCAGTAATACCCATGGCGCATTAGTATTGAGTAAAAGCCAACAAGCCCTGCACATTAAGCATACCGGCTTAGGTAAAATTGATCTGGGTAGCTATTTAGGCAGCGCTGAACCTGATGAGCTATCGCTGCTGAACGAGGCCTTAGCTCCACTACACTGGCATAACAATATCTACCCAGCACTATGGTTAAAACTGGCCATTAACTGCTGCATAAATCCGCTTACTGCTATTCACAATTGTCCAAACGGAGATCTGTTAAATAGCCATTACCAACAAACTCTAGAAGCCCTATGCCAAGAGCTTAGCCTAGTAGCAGAGCGCGAGGGAATTACGCTCAGCGCAGAGTATTTACTTCAAACAGTGCGCTTAGTGGCACAAAACACCGCTGCTAACTATTCTTCAATGCATCAAGATATTCATCATCAACGAACTAGCGAGATTAACTACATAAATGCTTATGTGTTGCAACGCGCCAAACAGTTTCAGCTGCACTGCCCTTACAATGAAAAAATGTTAGAACAGATTAAAAAACTGGAGCAACAATATGACTAAAGTGATGGTAGCCATTGCACCCGGCAGTGAGGAAATTGAAGCCGTAACGATTATCGACGTATTACGCCGAGCCGATGTAACGGTGGATGTGGTAAGTGTTTGCCCTGCAGGTAGCCTAGAGATATGTGCATCTCGAGGAGTGAAGCTGCTTGCCGATCTACACCTTAATCAGATAGACGCCTCAGCTTACGATATGTTGGTATTGCCAGGAGGAGTGCCTGGTAGTGAGGTTTTCCGTGATTCGATTCACTTGATTGAGATACTGAAAAACCGCTCCAATACTCAATGGCTAGCGGCAATATGTGCTGCGCCAGCACTTGTGCTAGTACCTCACAACTTACTTGGGGAAGCTCAAGTAACCTGCCATCCCGGCTTTCAAAAAGATCTGCCTAAACAGCTATTATCCACACAGCGAGTGGTAGTCGATAAAACTCATCAATTGATTACTAGCCAAGGCCCAGGAACAGCCCTCGAATTTAGTTTGGCATTAGTCGCGCAATTAAAAGGGCAAGATTGCGCAAACGCAGTAGCGGCGCCAATGGTACTTGCTTAGATATAAGTTCTTATATCAACCAAATAAAAGCCATGCTCAGCATGGCTTAAACTTAGTATGGGCGATTACCTTATTGGCAAACCACGCCAGTTACTGCCGTAGCATTACCCGCTCCGCTTCCAGTAAAGCCAAACTCAACACTTTCGCCAGCGGCGATGGTGCTATTCCAACCAACGTTAGACGCTGTATAACCTTCTGCAGAAACCATTGTAGTATTCCAAGAACTGGTCACCGTTGAACCATCACTGTAACCCCAGCTCACTTCCCATCCGTTAATCGCTTCGCTGCCATTATTGGTGATTGTGACTGCGCCTTGGAATCCACTATCCCAGCTATTGACGACCAAATGCTTACAGGCCGCGTTAGGATCCACCGGGTCCGTTGGGTCTGTTGGGTCCGTTGGGTCTGTTGGGTCTGTTGGGTCTGTTGGGTCTGTTGGGTCTGTTGGGTCTACAGGACCATCAACCAAGCCGCCAGAACCTGCAGGAATATTCAGACACATTGTGTAACCCACACAGCTTCCGCCATTTTCTTGTGAGTGACCACCGTCTTCATATAAACAAACAGGAATGATGGTGCCATAAAAGTCGCACTGTTGAATCACAGGCAGCTCTTGTCCATCAAACACCGAGGCTAAAGTAGACGTTTGTTTAATCCCATTAATGCCGTTGAATAAACGCTCACCCCAAGGAGTTAACTTACTTGCATCAAAATTAACTGTCATATCCAATTCAAAGGTACCGGGGGCAGTGTTGCCAGACCACGACCAGCCAAGATAACCAATACTATACTCTTCAGCGACCGCCAAAATAGCATCTTCATCTACGTCTTGACCCTGATGATCCATACCAAATTCGCCAACAATCAACGGCATGTTATGACGAGTTAGGAAGGTAG
Organism: Agarivorans sp. Toyoura001; assembly: GCF_005405585.1. Taxonomy (GTDB): domain Bacteria; phylum Pseudomonadota; class Gammaproteobacteria; order Enterobacterales; family Celerinatantimonadaceae; genus Agarivorans. Next base: position 190,643 of record NZ_BJEQ01000002.1, read on the forward strand.
ATACATAAGATTCGATTTTCTCGCGATTTTGGTAAACCTGGTACATATGCACACTAAACATGATGTTATTTAGCGTATCAGCCGATGCGACATCTGAGGCATGATCCAGCATAATTTCTTGCCAATCTTGCCCCCAGTTCGCTGCATCTACCATCAAGGTATGAGTGAAGCCGGCATCACGTAGTGTGGTAATCGCTTGCTTATGTTCACTCACATAGGTTTCTGCGGGAACGTTATTGCCAAATGGTTCGTTAGCAATATTGATGATAACGTAGTCTTCTTCACCCTTTAATACATCGGCCAACTCCACCCAGTAAGCGGCGGTGATTTGCATTTCTCCAGCTTCAGCTTTCTCACCCGAGCCGGTGACATCATGCACTTCTAGCACACATACCAAGCGGTTTAACTTACACATTTTTACCACTTTGGCAACATCGGCGGCATCGTTTTTAGCAAACTGCTGGCCATCACTCAGTACCACTCGCACTGTATTTGCGCCGGCTTCAGCAATATCGCGAAACGCACCTTGGCGATAGTTGTACCAAGCGTGTGCATGGTTAACCCCGCGCATGATAACCGGCTTACCATTGCCATCTAATAGCTGAGTGCCCGAGGTAGTAAAACCCGCCGAAGCAGAAAAGCTAAGGCCAGATACTGTAGCGACTAAACTCAATATCCCAGCTTTGATAATTGTTTTTATTGCTGCTTTTTCTGTTCTAAGGCCAGAAGACAACAGCCATTCCCTTGTGTTGTAGCGTTTCATAGTTACTCCATATTGTTGTGTTATAAGTTGAAAAATAAGCCAAAAACCCTATTGATCAATTAAACAATAATAACTAATTTACATTTCGCATGAAAAACTAAAGGTTTCATACCGCTTTCATCAAATAGCTATGCTTAGGTCTTAGTTTGAATAAAAGTTATAAATGCTTTCTTGATTATTTGTATTATTGTTAGACCTAAATTAATTGACCGTGATAACGCGCTTATCCCCGCTTGTTGCTAATATTCGAATCCAAGCAACAAGCCGGTTTAGTCGTCAGCGACATTTACTCAAGAATGGTTCTGGCGTTGATCGCTTGCAACGGACGGTTGTTTGGATGCTGCATAAGCGCGGTAAAATCATCAATTTGTTGTGCAGAGGCACTTACCGGGGACTTAAGTACTATCCAACTCACACCTTCAGAACAAGGAGGGGTTGTTAGCGAGCCATTAAAACGGTAATAATCTTGCTGACTTGGCCACAGCGCTAAGGCGCTCACCACCTGACTTAATTCGGCTTGCTCTCCCAAATTTTTAGGCATTTTGGCCCACACTTTACTCAGCTCTTGGTTAGCCTCACCTTGCTCAAACATTAATGCCACAACCGCTAAGTTACCTTGCTTGTCTGCATGAACAAAATGGGCCTCTAAGGGGTAAGATTGGCCCTTAACGGTATTTTCACTAGGAGAGTGGAAATGAAACTGCTTTAACTCAAACTCATGGCCATCCAAACCTAGAGTGCTGCCAGCTGCGTAGTTGACTTGAATAGTATGACCGTTATTAACTACCGCTTCACCCGCGGGTTTATAGGCTACGGTAAGGCTTTCTAACTCACCTTTAATTGTATGACTTATATCAACGGGTGATTGATTTTTACCACCTGCGCAAGTGGCAAATTCAGGGGCTAGCTCACCCCAATGCGCAGGGCCCTGATGACCGGAGTATGACCAATGAGCGCTTTCTTTAGCTCCTGCTACTGCCGATGCACTAATTAAAGATCCCGCTAAAATAACGTTTAAGATTTGCTTGTTCATTTCTTGCTTCCTTCAAAAATGGAAAACTCACTACTCGAACCGAATGGATAAAAGTAAGAGGAAACAAGGTTTTAACAGCCTAATGACCATTGAATCAATATAGAGATGGAAATAATGACTAAATTAATTATAACGGGTGTAAAAAAAGCCTTACTAATGTAAGGCTTAACATGGTTTATAGTTTTACTCGCTAAGCGTAATTATCGGTAATTCATCCCAAATTTTAGCCTCGTCCTCTTCCCCACCAGAAAAGTTCCAAGGTCCCGTTTCAGGGTTTAATGGGCGATAAACTGCCGACAAACCGTCCAGATCCCAAGTGCTAAGATAGAAACGAATGCCATTTAAGCTGCTTGGTCGGGCTAAAGCCTCACTAGCAAAATCTATATAAATCGTTTGCTGCTCCTTATCTACAGTGACGATAGGTGCTGGAGTCACTGCTTCACCCCAAGTATTTGCGTCAGCTCCGTCGGCATTATAAATCGAACTCTGCCAGCCAAATATCACTGCATTACGATTCCAAGTGCCGCTTGGTATGGTGGTGTTTATTTTAGGTAGTACACTTTGGCGAGTCCCTTGATCTTCTGGTAGGTCAATAAAGATAGAAAAACCTACATGATCAAACCCATTCGGTGGTAACCAAGTGTCGGTAAGCTTATCCATCACAAGTTTGATACGAACATTGCTACCCACCGAATAAACTTCGGCTTGGTTAATCGCTAACTGGCTATTTTCCTTGTCAAAACTAGGATCTCCAGGTAGCGAGTAACTGCCATTTGGCCCGCCACTCCCTTCTGCTACATCATCGCTATCGTCAATACTGAAATCAGGGGTATTCGACCACGCCAAGTCCGAAGTAAAGTGCACATCAGCGAGGCCAGCCTGTTCGTTAGGGGAATAAATAGCAAAACGATGCGATTGCTTACCAATAGCAAAATGACGAGTAGATAACAAACTTGTCCATTGCCCACTTTGGTCTACTTGAATATCAATGGCGTTCGCTAAGTTACCGTTTACCACTAACTGCAATTTAGCATTGGGCTCTGCACTACCGCTCACCACGGTGTCTTGGGTAATGGTTCGATCCGCCCAATCATCATCTAAGCGAATACCTAAGTCGGGAGTATTAACCGCTGCTGTTTGCTGGGTTTTAAAATAGATAACTGCTGCCTTTGCTGGCAACTCAAGGCTAACTTCGCCATTAGCATCGCTGACTAGACCAGCTGGTGCTTGCAACCAATTGGCCTGCAGCTGCTGCTCAAATACCGTCCCTTCGGATTGTTGCAAGTTTAAGCGATTAAGCAACATAGGCGCATTTGCCGTATTCATTACCACTAAAACTTCTTCGTCACCCAACGTACGAATAAAACTAAATACTCCTGCTCCCGATTTATCACTGGCTATTACCTTAATATCGCCACGCGTCATCACCGCATTTTGTGTACGCAGCGCGGCTAGCGCTTGAATGAACAAATACATTTCACTGTTTTGCTCAAAGGAGTCTTTAGACTCACCATCATCGCGATAACCACCGTCAAACATCGCATCACGGCTAGCATTCATCGCTTGCTCGGTGCCTTGGTAAATAACCGGTATCCCCGGAATAGATAACATAGTGATGAGAGCCTGCTTCAAATCAGCTTGGCTAGCTTGCGACAAGAAGCGTGGCATATCGTGATTATCAATAAAATTCGGCATCAAATAAGGGTTAGGAAACAACTCCATCATTTTTTCTAAACGAAAACGTAAGTAATCGGTTGGCTGTCCGCTTGCAAAAACCCGCGTCATGGTAGTTTGCAGAGGGAAGTTTAGTAATGAGCCCAACTGTTTCGTGTCTCCCTCCCCCAAGTAACTCAGCATTTTTTGTTCACCCTCGGTGTTGTATGCCGTCGAACTTTCAAAGACTTCGCCAAAGGTTAAAAACTGTTGCCGCCCGGTTTGCTCTGCTTGCGCCATTACGCCATCATCGGCATGTAGAAAATCATGCCAAAACTCATGTTCAACAAACTTCACCGTATCAATACGAAATGCATCTACCCCCACTTCTCTAATCCATTTACGGTAGCTTTGCTTCAAATAAGCCCTCACTTCCGGATCTTCGGTATTTAGATCATCGAGATCTGAAAGCTGCCAGTTTTTCTCCTGCTCTGAGTTATTATGATCACTAATGCTTGGTGTCCAATGGTAGCTGCCCGTGCCATCTGCTTTACAACTATTTAGGTTGAGCGGATAAGGTAAAACCTGCCCCTCGACAAGAGGGTTATTGGTCAACCGAAAGCCTTCGCAAGGTTGGCTGGCGTCGTATTCCCAGGGCTTATCATAAGTGAAGTAATTACCAACATGGTTCGTCACAATGTCCTGAATTAAAAACATATTGCGGCTGTGAATGTCGCTTGCCAGCGCTTGATAACTAGCGAGGTCGCCGAAGTGTTCATCAACCTGCTGAAAATCACGCGCCCAATAACCATGATAACCGCCATAGTTTTGCTCGTTATCCCACCATTGATTAGCCACCGGGGGGGTTATCCATACCGAGGTTGCACCCAGCTGTTGAATATAGTCGAGCTTGTCGCTGACTCCCACCAAGTCACCACCACTAAATTTTTTATCCGAGCTAGGGTCAAACTCCCCTTGGCCTTGATCACTTAAACTTGGGTCTCCATTATTAAAACGGTCAATCATCAAGAAATAAATAATCTGATCTTGCCACTCTGGTGATGCCACATGGCTGCCATTGACGACTTGAGCCTCATCATCAGAATTACAGCCACTTAATGCCAGTGCCAAAGACAAAGCCAGTATATTTGCTGGCTTCATTATATTGTTACTCATTACGCTCATATCGCCTTCCATTGTGAATGATAGTGAGCCAAACGATAAAACAAAGGCAGATGATAAATGGTGTCACTTGATGCCAAATACTAGGCGTTAGCATGCCAGTAAAAGCACTTTGTGAAGGCTGCAACAATTTTAGTGGAGGTAAAAAATGCTAAACCTTGTTTACATCAGCGGAGGGACAAATTGGTAGTGTTTAGGGTAGTGATGCAGTGCCAGCTCTTGGTTATATTTGTCGTATAAGCGAAAATGACATTGTTTTGCCAAAGCCGGAAAAGGACTGGATAAGGTCCAAACGCTGTATTGCGAGTTAGTGCTTACTTGCTGTAAAGCCAGCGGTTCTGGGTGCTCGCCTAGGTAACACAGTATTCTATCCACATTAGCTAAACGACATGCCAACTCGATAAACAATTGATAAGCAAAACCAGTTTTTATAATACTCAAGGTAGGCACAATATACGCGGGCGCTCCCAGCAACAGGCGCTCACTAACTAAATAATCGCGTTGCTGGTTGTCATCAATATAAGTTTCGCCGTCAACGTCATAACGTAGCCTAAAGCTCAGTGGTTGTGCCACTGGTAGGTTAGCGGTAGACCATAGCTCGGTGCCGTCTGCCAGAAAGTCATCAAAAAAAGCGGGATAGTGGCGCCAAATGCCATCTTGATCTTTACACTCAACTGTTACCACCTTTTCAAAGGCAATATTGTCTACTTCTAACCAAACCTGCCCTTCTTGAGTATGCAACTCTCCAGGCAGCCCAATGGAGCCGCGCGCATAGTGCAAACGCACCGGTTGCTGGTTTACTTGAATACGGTTTTGTTGGCATTGCTGTCGATAAAAGCTAGGAGTAAAACTAAACCAGCGTCGAAACGAACGATGAAAATTGGACGGATCATCATAACCCAGTTTCAAGGCCACTTGAGCAACAGATAAGTGGGTATCGGCCAATAGATTAAGCGCTAAGGTTTGTTTTTCATCTTCTACCAATTGAGAGAAGTTAAGCTGTTTTTCGCTTAACCGACGCTGCAAAGTGCGGGTTGATAAACCCAGTTGTTTGGCAACAACACCAATGCTCAAGGGCTTATCAATAGCACGCTGAATGGTGCGCTTTAGCTGAGATTGTAAATCGGGTGATTCAATGGCTTGATGCTGCAGCAATAAAAAGACTTTTTTAGCAAAACTATGCAATCCAGGCATAGCTGGCTGCGGCTCTAGCTCGTATAAGCTCACCCGCAAACATAATTTACTGGATACCGACACCAATTCTGTTTTCACCTGCGAAGACAGACTAGCGTGTAACTCTGTTAGTAACAGCTCACTCCAAGCTGGCAGGTTTTGCTGGTCTCGAGTCGATAAGGTTAAATCAAGGCTCTCATTGGATTCACTGATCTCGATATAAACATTACGTTCAAACAAAGATAAGCTTTTACTCCACCATACCAAACCTTCTTTCAGGCTCGGCGCATGACTCAGCAAGATATGTTGCAGCTGCAGTAGATCGCTTAAATGCCAATACTCTCCCGCCACGCGCAAGTGAGAATGCCCGAGTTTTTTAGCGAGGATAGAACTTAACGCTGAAAGCTTCAAAATGCTGAATGTCGTAAAAGAAAAGTCTCATTATTTTGCATAAAAACAACAAGGTATCAATGACTTAATTGTAAGCAACCAGCAAAGTGTGATTTATCGACAAAGTGGCTGCTGGCCGTAAACGCAGCGCTCCAATTTGGTATGAATAATCGGCTCTACCGCATTACCTTGATGAATACTGTGCAGGGTATAAATTGACTGATAGCCCATGTCATAAGGAGACTGCCCTACATTTCCATGAGCTAAACCTTGAGCAAGTAGGCGCTTTTGCACCTCTAAGGTATCGCCAAAAATCAGCAGTAAGTTTTTTGAATCTAGCGTTTTTTGGTAAGGGCTAATAATTTCGGTGTACTTAAACTCAAGGGTTTGTGGCCAAGCGCCGACGGTAATCACTGCGTCTAACAATTTAGGTTCGTATTGATGCAAGCGCACCATTCTATCTAGATTATTCAGCGAACGTAGTGCTTCGTCGTCTGAATGGATTGGGCAGCGACTGTGTTCTTCCCAGAGCTCGCTATTGCCTTTGCTGTTGAACCCTAGCCCTGCATAAACACCATTTATGCGTTCAACCAAGTTAGCAGCACCTTTATGCCCAGTTAAGATACAAAATGCTCCGCCCTTTGGCTTTAAGGCCTGGGTTAAGCGGCCTAATTGAAAACCGAACTGGAAGTTGTCGGTACCAATATAGCTATAACGCAACGTGGGGTTTTGCGCTAAAGCCTGCTCAGAAAAGTCGGAATCAAAGGTAACTACTGGCACCTTTTGTTGATTAGCCAGCAACATACTGCGGTGGGTTAATACTCGCGAGTTAATCACCGACACCGAAATGCCATCAACGCCTTGTTCTATTTGCTGGGTAATAATCTGGTCTTGGTATCTCGCATCGGCTTCTTCGGGCCCAAGATAAATACATTCCACGTCTAACTCTGCAGCAGCCTGTAAACAGCCCTTTTCTACATCATCGAAAAAGGGGTTGGTTACCGTTTTAGGTACCACTAAATAACGAGGTTTAGGATTAGCCGATTCGGCCATTAAAGCACTACAGAAAAGAGTTAGAAAACTAGCAATTAGAGCTTTCACTGAATCACCGCATGTGAATAAGGTTCTTCTAAGCTAAGCCAATAAAACCCACTTGGTAAAGCCAAGCTGCGCTAACTGCAACTTGGCTCACGCTTTTATGAATGCTTAATCGGCTTCACTGTATAACTTTGCAAACTCTTGATAACGAAGCTTATTTATCCCCATATCGGAGTAACCTACTCGCGATTGAGAGCGGAAATGTAAGAGTTGATTGGTTTCATCAAAATACAGTTCCACATCATCACGATAACCCACCTTGGGACTAAAAAACACAACATGCACGTAGTCACCATTACGTGACACCACTTTGTTATTTGGCATATGTGCAAAAGCGCGCAAAGCCGCTAACTGGGTACTTTTTAGATCAGCCTTAAAGGCTAAAGGCGCGACTTTTTTGTCTTCTTCTTCTGCGTAGCTAGAAACGCCGTTAGGTGAACTGGCTAGCGGCGCTAAACGACCCGCATTAAGCCCTAAATCACTAGGCTCTTTTAGATTCTTAAAGGTCATGAATCCCCCCACTGCCAGCACAACTATTACTAATCCCCACATAAGCATCTTCACTATCCCTCTCCCTTATTCGTCAAATATTGTCGTACATTCAATCATTGTTACTATAACTAAAAAAAGTAAAAAAAAAGCCACATACTTTTAAAAGTGCGTGGCTTTAATGATTTATCTGTCAGCTTTAGGCTTGTGGGCGCATCGCCGGGAACAAAATCACGTCACGAATAGTATGAGTGTTGGTGAAGAGCATCGCTAGACGGTCAATACCAATACCTTGCCCAGCCGTTGGTGGTAGGCCGTGCTCTAAGGCGGTGATGTAATCGGCGTCGTAGAACATCGCTTCATCATCGCCAGCATCTTTAGCCTCAACCTGCGCCTTAAAGCGCGCGTCTTGGTCTTCCGCATCGTTAAGCTCAGAGAAGCCATTAGCGACTTCACGGCCACCGATGAAGAACTCAAAACGGTCAGTGATGAAGGCGTTGTCGTCGTTACGACGCGCTAGTGGGCTAATATCTGCTGGGTATTCGGTAATAAAGGTTGGCTGAATTAGCTTAGGCTCAGCAGTCTCACCGAAGATTTCTTCAAGTAGCTGGCCACAAGTCCAGAACTTCTCTACTTCAACGCCCACTGATTTAGCAATGCTAACCATGTGCTCGCGGTCTTGCACTTTGTCGTAATCTAAAGCTTGAATATCGGTGTGCTCTGGGTTGTACAGCTTAATCGCTTGCAACATACTCAAGCGTGGGTAGCTACCAGCAAACTCCACTGTCTCTTCGCCATAAGGCATAGATGAAGAGCCTAGAACCTCAACCGCTACAGTGCGCAGCATTTCTTCGGTTAGATCCATTAGATCGTTGTAGTCAGAGTAGGCCATGTAGAATTCCATCATAGTGAATTCTGGGTTATGGCGCGGCGACAGACCTTCGTTACGGAAGTTACGGTTGATTTCGAATACGCGCTCAAAGCCACCTACCACTAAACGCTTCAAATAAAGCTCTGGTGCGATACGCAGGAACATCTCTTGATCTAGAGCGTTGTGATGAGTGACAAATGGACGTGCAGTGGCGCCGCCAGGGATCACTTGCATCATTGGCGTTTCCACTTCCATGAAGTCCTTAGACTCCATAAAGCGGCGAATACCGGCTACCAACTTAGAGCGCACCTTGAAGGCTTGGCGTGAATCGTCGTTCACGATCAAATCAACATAACGCTGGCGGTAACGCTGCTCTTGGTCAGTTAAACCATGGAATTTTTCTGGCAATGGACGCAATGCTTTAGTGAGCAAAGTGTATTCGTCCATGTTCACGTAAAGATCACCTTTACCTGATTTATGCAGCGCACCTTTAACTCCAATGATGTCACCAATGTCTAGGCCGCCAATCTCTTTAAGATCTTTTTGTACTTGTTTAGGCGCGTATGCCTGAATGCGACCAGATACGTCTTGTAGCACCAAGAAAGGACCACGTTTTGCCATAATACGTCCAGCAATAGCAGCTACGTTACTAGCAGCCTCTAAGTCTTCTTTAGACTGTTCGCCAAACTGTTGCTGTAAATCGTCAGCTAAGTGCTCACGTTTAAAGTCATTTGGATGGCCGTTGGCCGAGCAAGTTTCGCGAATTTTGTCTAACTTAGCGCGACGCTCTGCGATCAGTTTATTTTCTTCTTGTGCTGCTTGTTCCAGACTTTGTTCTGTTTGTTCTGACATGTGAAAACCTTGCTCGTTACAGCCCTGACTTAAGGCTAGCTTCTATAAATTTGTCTAAATCACCATCTAACACGGCTTGAGTATTACGGTTCTCAATGCCAGTTCGAAGGTCTTTAATCCGCGAATCATCTAATACATAAGAACGAATTTGGCTGCCCCAGCCAATGTCCGACTTGTTGTCTTCTGCCACTTGCTTCTCGGCATTTTGTTTTTGTAGCTCTAACTCAAACAACTTAGCTTTTAGCTGCTTCATTGCTTCGTCTTTGTTCTTGTGTTGCGAACGACCACTTTGACACTGCACAACCGTATTGGTAGGCAAATGGGTAATACGTACCGCAGATTCGGTTTTGTTTACGTGTTGCCCACCAGCACCGGAAGCGCGGTATACGTCAATTCGTAAGTCACCAGTATCAATATCAACTTCAATACTGTCATCAATTTCTGGGTAGATAAATGCCGACGCAAATGAGGTATGGCGACGTCCGCTAGAATCAAACGGCGATTTACGTACTAGGCGGTGAACACCCGTTTCGGTACGAAGCCAGCCGTAAGCATACTCACCACTGACTTTAATGGTAGCGCCTTTAATACCGGCAACATCACCATCCGACACTTCAACTAATTCAGCTTTAAATTTATGCGCTTCACACCAACGTAAATACATACGCAGCATCATATTGGCCCAATCTTGAGCCTCGGTGCCGCCAGAGCCTGATTGAATATCGATATAACAATCGCTTTCGTCCATATCGCCAGCAAACATGCGGCGAAACTCTAGCTTTTCTAATTGAGTAATCAGGTCTTGAGCTTCAGCCTCGGCTTCGTCAAAGGTTTCTTGGTCTTCTTCCTCTACCGCAAGCTCAACCAAACCGGCCACATCTTCTATGCCTTGGGTCAGGTTATCAATGGTTTTTACCACTAACTCAAGCGCCGAGCGCTCTTTACCTAGCGCTTGGGCACGCGCTGGATCATTCCAAATTTCGGGCTGTTCTAATTCGCGACTAACTTCTTCTAACTGCTCTGCTTTTGCATCGTAGTCAAAGATACCCCCGGAGCACTTCTGTGCGCTCTTTAATATCTGCTAGAGAATTGTTCACCGAATTAATTTCAAACATCGTGTAATGACCTACGTCGAAGTACCAAAAACGCGCAATTTTAACCAATATAGCGGCGAATAAACATAGTTTGCCGCAATGAAAGTGTTAAATAAGCATGTTTTTTTCCTTTCAGGCCGTTAATCCAGGTTTGCCCTGCACTTACGCCCTCCAAAAGCCCATGAATTAGGCTCATCAGCCTAAGCCAAAGCGCTTAAATCTGTGTTGCTAAATACAGCTCAGCTCTTTTAAACGAGCAGTAACACACTGAATTTATGCTTAGCCCTTAGTAAACTGCAATGACAGTTGGGATTAAGGAGGCTAAAAGCGCGATGTTTGCTTGTTGTCAGTTACTCATAGGCAGGCTTATTGGGGGCTTAGTCTTTATAGGCTCCATTTCCAATGTATTTGCCGCAGACTACTTTGTCACTAACGGTGTTAATGCAATCAGCAACACAGTTCCAGCAGATGGCAGCCGCGCTAAACCGTGGAACAACTTACAATACGCCGTTAATCAACTGGCTGCTGGCGACCAGCTATGGGTTACTCCGGGTGAATATCACTTAACCACCCCTGTGAATATCAATAGTTCGGGTCAATACAATCAAGCCATCACCATTAGCAGCCTGCCCGGCGAACGTGCGAACACTTTACTAGTAGGTGCAGGTTTTAGCATCAAGCAGCAGAGCCACATCACCATTGAAGGTTTTACTATTCAGCAAGCGTTTAATGGTATTTACCTTGAAGGCTCAAGCGCTAAGCCTGTTAGCCATATTACGCTTCGCAACAATCATACCTTTCAAACTGTACAGTCTGGCATTGCCGTGTGGGGAGTAGCATGGCAACAAGATCCTCAGCAATACAATAACCTTAGCCAGCTAACCATCGACGGAAATATCATTCAGCAAGCATGCTTAGGCGAAGATGACAATGCCAACAATGGCTATAACGAAGCCATCACTGTGGCTAACGGGGTACACGATTTCGAAATCAAAAATAATCAGATTTTTGATGGTGGCAACCCACGCTTTGGCGGCGAAGGCATTGACTTAAAAGAAGGCGTAAAAAACGGCAGTATCCATAACAATCTTATTCATGGCTTACATCGCCGCGGTATTTATTTAGATGCTGGAGGTTTGCTGGGTTTTAGCCCGCCCTTTGTAAAGAACATTAAGATATACAACAACACAGTACATAACATTCGCGAAGCATTTAGTGAGCAAAGTGGAGAACGCTTATTTGAAGGTGCCGGTGCGATGGCAATTATGACTGAAGGCAACGGCTCGGTCAGTGATATAGAGATATTTGATAACCAATTCTTTGATACCGATGAAGATGGCATTTTGATCTACCAACACCCCAAAGGTAGCGGCTTGGTGAGCAAAATAGAAATCCATAACAACCACATTTATCAACATAAACGGGCCGGTATTTTATTAGATTTCGCCAGTGCAAAAGGCATTGTTATCAATCACAACTGGCTACACCACAACAGCAGTAACCTAGCGCTTAAACAAGGCGAAAGCCAGCAACATAGAAACTTTTTTAGCGCACCATAATGCCAGAAAGCAAGGCTTAACATTGGCTATTTACTGACTAATCATTTAGTCGAAATGACGAGTTGAAACTTGCTGAAATAGCGATCTAACGTAAACTTGAAAAGACAAGCAAATACAATTTCGTCAGTTTAGTTTTAGCGGGAGGCGGCATTGCGAGAAGCACACGGTAGTATTGAGTTCGCACTGAACGGACAGATAATGGAAATTGAGGGCACCGGCCCTTGGAATCTCGAACAAATGGAAGAGAGTGGCAGCGCCGCGGCTCCCATATTAGATAAGTTGTTAGACTCTCCCTGGGCTGTATTAGCCACTTTCCATGGAGAAACCTTTTATACTGAAGATGCAGCTAATCAATTAATTGAATGGCTTAAGATTGAAAAGCAGCGTGGCCGAGTAGCCACCGCACTTATCCTTACTCATGCTAGCGTGCCAGAGTTAGCCAAATGGCACCTGAACCAGATATATATTCAAGCGGGTGAAACAGTACAAATTTTTATCGATAGAACCGATGCATTAGCGTGGCTAAGCAGCAAAATTACTGACTACGAGCTACAAGCACAAGCCCTTACCGAAAAGCACCTTTAAGCCCCATCGCAGGCACAAAAAAGCCAGTCATAAAGACTGGCTAATATTCAAAGGCAATACTTAAGAGCGGCGGCTATCATTAGCTTGCTGTAACAAACTTCTGCTTTCTTCCAAGAACTCTTGTGAGTAATCACCAAACCATTGACTAACGCGCTCAAAACACGCAATAAAGCCTGCTCGGTCTTTGCTTTCAATTAGCTCAACCAATTGCCCAAAGTGCTGATGATAACGTTTAATCATAGCGGTGCTTTGATCCGAGGCCATAATAATATCGGCATACAAATCAGGCGACTGAGCAAACAAGCGCCCTACCATGGCTAGCTCCAAGCGATAAATCGGCGAACTTAAATCAAGCAGCAGTTTTAAATCTGCATCTTCTTGCGCTAAATGCATGCCATAAGCGAACGAAGTAAAATGACGCAAGGACTGAATCAATGTCATCGCTTTATCGTGGCTTTCGGCTTCTACAGCATGTAAACGCGCGCCCCAAATGCCCATTTGCTGCAACAACCATTGGTATTGCTCGCTACCACGCCCATCAGCATACACAATCACTTGTTTTGCTAGGCTTGGTACATCTGGGCCAAACATGGGGTGCAAGCCAACAACTGGGCCTTGATGCACTGCTAGCATTTTACTCAAAGGAGCAGCTTTAATACTGGTGATGTCTGCCAAAATACAATCTTTTGGCAAATTCCCGAGTTGAGCAATCACCGACTCGGTTAGGTTAATGGGCACCGATACCAAAACCAAACCGGCATTAGCAAACAGCTCGGGGGCTTGTTGCCAATCTTCTTTGCCAATGACATCAACCTGGTAGCCCGACAACGTAAACATTTGCACAAACAAACGTCCCAATTGCCCGCGACCACCAATCACAACAATGTTACCTAATTCAGGTTTAATGGTTTTAAAACCACTGTCCTTTTCACTGGTATAAGACTCACGCATCACTCGGCGTAACACATCTTCAATCAGTGCAGGTGGCACACCTTTATTTTCAGCTTCTGCACGACGCTTAGCCAGCATGGCGGCTTCGCGGTCGGGGGCATAAATAGGCAAACCATGTTGCGTTTTTACTTCGCCAACTTTGTGCACCAGCTGAATACGTTGTTGCAGCAAATCAAGAAGTTGCTGATCAACTTCATCGATTTGGTCACGTAAGAGATTTAGAGCTTGAACCATGTTGTTTCCGTTATTATTTTGCCAAGCGTTTGGCTAAGCTGTCGCTAAGATCGTTAAACATCTTGTCTAACAAGGTTGCTGTAGATGTCCAGTCAATACATGCATCGGTTACCGATACACCGTATTTAAGATCTGACTTAGGCGCTTCACTTGGTTGATTACCAGCTTCCAAGTTACTTTCTAACATTAAGCCAATAATTGATTTATTGCCTTCTTCGATCTGGTTAATCACGTTTGCAGCAACTAATGGCTGTAACTCATGATTCTTGCTTGAGTTCGCATGGCTACAGTCAACCACTAGCTTAGGCGCTAAACCGGCTTTTTCCATAGCTTGCTCTGCCAATGCGACGTTCACTGAATCGTAGTTAGGCTGCTTACCACCACGTAAAATTACGTGGCCATCTGGGTTACCTTGGGTTTGCAACAACGACACTTGGCCTTGTTGGTTAATACCCATGAAACGGTGTGACGAAGCTGCAGATTGCATCGCATTAATCGCCGTGCCTAAATTGCCGTCAGTACCATTTTTGAAACCAACAGGCATAGATAAACCACTGGCCATTTCACGGTGAGTTTGCGATTCAGTAGTACGTGCGCCAATGGCTGCCCAAGAGAATAGCTCAGACAAGTATTGTGGGCTAATTGGGTCTAGCGCTTCAGTAGCCACAGGTAAACCTAACTCAGCAGTCCAAGTTAGTAGTTCACGAGCATTGTGCAAGCCTGTTTCTACGTCGAACGAGTTATCCATGTGAGGGTCGTTAATAAAGCCTTTCCAACCCACTGTAGTACGAGGTTTTTCAAAATAAACCCGCATAACAATAAACAAGCGATCTTGATACTGGTCGTGCAGCTTCTTCAAGCGCGTCGCATATTCCTTGGCTTGGTCTAGGTCGTGAATCGAACAAGGACCAGCAATCACCAACAAACGCGGGTCGCGATGATGACAGATATTGGCAATTGTTTTGCGAGATTCTAGAACAAATTGCAGCGCTTCTTTTGACGCAGGCAACTTCTCACGAAGCTGTTCAGGAGTGATTAAAACTTGTTCTGACGAAATATGAATATCGTTAATTGGATCTTTTTGCATTTGCTCTCTTACTCCGGTGGCGGATTTAGCCACACATTTCCTTTCCCGTAGCGGGATTAATTATTATAGAAACCCATCACAATACCAGTGCTTACACCATTTGCAAGCGGTCAAGCGTTACCAGCTTGTTAAGAGCATTACCAGCAGTTTTGGTAAGTCCTATTAGTTGCCACAAACAGTATGCTAATATGCTGCTATCTACTGTGAATACCAGATATCCTTTCGCCAACTTGCGAGGCTCTAATAGCTGATGATATTGAGTGATTTTTCCCTGCTGTTATCTTTAGCCCAACAAATGAGCGTTTTTCTGGTTATCGCTTACCTATTAAGTAAAACACCAGCCTTTTTACCCCTCACTAATTTATCTCCTCGGCTACCTAATACCCTTACCATTTACTGCTTATTTTCCGGTTTTTGTATTTTAGGCT
Organism: Agarivorans sp. Toyoura001; assembly: GCF_005405585.1. Taxonomy (GTDB): domain Bacteria; phylum Pseudomonadota; class Gammaproteobacteria; order Enterobacterales; family Celerinatantimonadaceae; genus Agarivorans. Next base: position 206,085 of record NZ_BJEQ01000002.1, read on the forward strand.
CGTATTTCGGTTTAGCCATTGATGATGCTATTGCCAATACTCGCGCTGTTGGTGCGGTGTTGGGCGGATTATTTGGTGGCCCAATATTGGGATTGCTAGTCGGGTTTACTGGCGGTATGCATCGATACTTTATGGGTGGCTTTACCGATGTAGCCTGCGCGGTATCTACTACCTTGGAAGGCTTGGTCGGCGGCTTGTTTCACTTATGGATCCGCCATCGTAGTCATCATAACGAACATTTGTTTTCCCCCACTATCGCCTTTGTTGCCACACTAATAGCAGAAACCCTGCAAATGCTGCTGATTTTGGCCATTGCAAAACCCTTTGACCAAGCCCTTGCTCTGGTGGAAGTTATCGCCTTGCCGATGGTGCTCGCCAACTCAATAGGCGCGGCATTGTTTATGATGATGATCCGCGATCGCCGCCGCTTATACGATAAATTTAGTAGCCACTCTTCGGCCAAAGCACTTAATTTAGCCCAGCGGATGGTGGGCATTTTTCATCAAGGTTTCAAACAGCAAGACGCAGTGCGCATTGCCAACATCATTCATGAAGAAACCGGCGTTTCTGCTGTAGCCATTACCGATACCCAGCAAGTATTAGCCTACACAGGCTTGGGCAGCGACCACCACAGCGCAGGCCGGCCAATATCGTCAAAGCAAACTTACCAAGCCATTAAAGAAAATCGCGTGGTATTTGCCGACGGTGTAGAAGAGCCCTATCAATGCAGCAGCAGTGACAAATGCCCCTTGGGTTCATCGCTTGTGGTACCGATTCGCGGCAGTGACAAAGAAGTGATTGGCACCGTAAAACTGTATGAATCGAAACGTCGCTTGTTTTTACACATTAACCGAGCGCTAGGCGAAGGTATCGCCAAAGTGATTGCCGAGCAACTGCGTGACAGCCACGTGCATCAACAACAGCAATTGTTAACAGAAGCCGAATTAAAATTGGCTCGCGCCCAAATAAACCCTCATTTCTTATTTAATGCCCTTAATACAATTAGCGCGGTAGTGAAGCGCGACGCCAGTTCGGCACGCGAGTTAATTGCTGACTTAGCGCTGTTTTTGCGGATTAACTTAAAGCGCAACCAACAAACCAGTTTAGTCAGCGTAGAGCTTGAACATGTTAATGCTTACCTACATATCGAGCAGGTGCGTTTTGCCGATCGTTTAGTGGTAAAACAAGCTATTGATGAGTCTTTTCTGCAACTTGAATTACCCACCTTTACTCTGCAACCTTTAGTAGAAAATGCCATTAAGCATGGTACCGCTCACTTACTCGAGACAGGTGAAATAACCATTTATAGTCGAATTAAAAATGGCATAAAACAGTTAGTGGTAGAAGACAACGCAGGCCTTTACCAAAAACCGGAACAAGTCACCAGCGAAGGCTTAGGCATGCACATTGTTGATACGCGTTTGCGTAATGCCTTTGGCGAACCATACGCCTTACAAATTGAATGTCAGTTACACCAATATACTCGCGTGGTGATATCACTACCTCAGGAGCCAAACCCATGAGAGCCATTATTGTTGATGATGAACCACTAGCACGCGAAGAGCTGTTCGAATTGCTACAACATCACCCGCAACTTGAGGTGGTGGGCCAATTTGGTAATGCGATAGAGTGTTTGAAGCACCTTAAGCAGCTAGAAGCTGATGTACTTTTTCTTGATATAGAAATGCCGCAAATTAGTGGGTTAGAGCTAGCTAATATGCTGGATAGTGACAATGCACCCGCGATTATATTTGTTACCGCCTACGACCAATTCGCTTTAGATGCCTTTGAACAGAATGCAGTAGATTATTTGCTCAAGCCCATTGACCCAAAGCGTTTATGTAAATCAATAAAGCGACTGCAAGAACGCTTACCAGAGTCAACAGAGCCATCACTACTCTCAGAAGGTACGTTAGCCCCTCACTCTTACCAAGACATGTTGAAAAATCAACAGCTCAAGCTCATTCCTTGTTATTTTCAGCAGCGGGTAAAGCTGATCCGTTTAGAAGACATTGAGTACGCCTCAAGCGATTTAAGCGGAGTGCATGTGGCGACCTCACAAGGTATTAACCATACCCAACTCACGCTAAAAGTACTGGAAGAAAAGTCGCCCTTATTGCGCTGTCATCGGCAACACTTAGTCAATGTAGATGCTATTTTGGAGATATCATTAGAAGAGAACGGCGGCGCGGTATTGTTTACTAAAAGTGGTGTGCAACTGCCAGTAAGTCGCCGCTACTTTAAAGCCATTAAAGAGCACTTTGGTTTATAGGCAGTTAGTACTTTGCACTAATTCGCCTGAAATTAGCATAACCACTAAACCGCTATTTCGACCACTTACCTGAACATAGCGCCGCTTAGTTAAGCTTTGGCTGCACCTTTCAATGTTCACACTTATTCTGTTCTCGATTACAACTAAGTACTGAGAGGACGACATGCTTTGGTTTCTATTTTGCGTCGCAGCATTGCTCGGCGGCTACTTCATTTACGGCGCCTTTGTTGAAAAGGTTTTTGGCATTAAGGAACATCGACAAACGCCTGCTTACGCTAAGCAGGATGGTGTGGATTATGTGCCAATGTCGAAGAAAAAAGTTTACCTAATTCAACTACTCAACATTGCCGGTGTAGGCCCTATTTTTGGTCCTATTATGGGTGCGCTTTATGGCCCAGCAGCCATGTTATGGATTGTTGTTGGTTGTATTTTCGCGGGGGCAACTCACGATTACTTCTCAGGCATGTTGTCGGTACGTAATGGTGGCGCTTCAGTGCCTTCGCTTTCTGGTCGCTACCTAGGCAAAAGCGCACGTCACTTTATGAATGTATTTGCCATTGTGTTGCTACTGTTAGTGGGTGTGGTTTTTGTTTCGGCTCCCGCCGGCATGTTAACCAACCTTATCAACGACCAAGCTGGTGTAAGCCTAGGTTTGGGTACAATGGTCAGCCTCATCTTTGTTTACTACATCATCGCTACCATTGTTCCTATCGATAAAATTATTGGTCGCTTCTACCCCTTATTTGGCGCACTACTTATCTTTATGTCGGTGGGTTTAATTACTGCAGTAGCCTTTTCCAGCGAACACCAAGTAATGGGTAGCTTTGAAGTAAGCCAAATGTTCACCAACATGAACCCTAACGATTTGCCGCTATGGCCTGCCTTATTTATTACCATTGCTTGTGGCGCTATTTCAGGTTTCCACGCGACTCAGTCTCCATTAATGGCGCGCTGTGTAGAAAATGAAAGTAATGGCCGCTTCGTGTTTTACGGCGCGATGATTGGCGAAGGTGTAATTGCCTTAATCTGGTGTGCTATTGCGCTATCGTTCTTCAACTCAATGGAAGGCTTACAAGCGGCAGTAGCCAACGGCGGTCCAGGTAAAGTGGTTTACGATGCATCATTTGGTTTATTGGGCGTATTTGGTGGGATTTTAGCTTTCTTAGGTGTGGTTATTTTACCGATTACTTCGGGCGATACTGCGTTCCGCTCTAGCCGTTTAATTTTGGCTGAGTACTTTAACCTTTCACAAAAACCGGTTAAAAACCGCCTCTTAATTGCCCTGCCTATCTTCATTATTGGCGGCATTCTAACTCAAGTAGACTTTGGGGTAATTTGGCGCTACTTCGGATTTGCCAACCAAACTACCGCAGTAATGATGCTGTGGACAGCCACCGCTTACTTGTTGCGCAACGACAAATTCCACTGGATAACCACTGTTCCAGCCATGTTTATGACCACCGTTGTTGTGACCTTTATCCTAAACTCAAGCACCTTAGGCTTTGGCTTGCCAATGACTATATCAACGGTTGCCGGCATTGTTACTACCTTAGTGATTACCGGTATGCTTATTGCCAAACTGAAAGGCATTGGTGAAGATGATTTAGATAACGATGATGAACCAACAACATTAAATTCGGTCGAAGAAGCCTAATAGTCATCCTACGTTTTGAGCCGCATTATGCGGCTCTTTTTTTATTTGGCAGTTGGACCACTTAATGTTGGGAAGTTCATAACCCAGGGCTTAGCCAAGCTGACTATTTTTTCGGCTACTTCAAAGCGTTCAAACTCACCATCTAAATTACCGGTAGCAAGAAAACGTAATTGTTCTCCATGCCAATCAAAGGTGAGCCCGTAAGCATGTAAATAGCCGCGTTCAGCACTATCACCGCTGTATCGAACATCTCCTAATATGGGTGAACCAAGGCTTTTTAAGGCCACCCTTAATTGATGAGTACGGCCAGTATGGGGTTTAAGTAAAAACAAACGGCGCTTAGGCAACAAGGCATAACTAAAAAACTGAGTAATAGCAGGTTTACTTTGGCTATGCCCTAACTTCCACGACCCATTCCGCGCTTTAAGCATGTCACCTTTAATCAAACCCTGTTTCTTTTTCGGCTTATTTGTCGCTAAGGCGAGATAGTATTTATTGACTAAACCTTGGCTAAACAATTCTTGAAAACGTGCCGTAGCCACTTTGCTTTTAGCCAGAAGAAGTAAACCAGAAGTAAGCTTATCTAAGCGATGTACCGGCCAAAGCTCGCTAGCGAATTGCTGACGAGCTTGCTCTACCAGCCCCAACTCATCTGATTCAGTGTGAAAATTCACACCACTTGGTTTATTAATTACCAAGAAGTCGTCGTGCTCAGCCACCAAGCTAAGAGTTTGCATACTACATTTCCTTACAAAACTTGCTGGCATTATCCTTAGGAGCTTACTTAAGGCAACTAAAACAAGTATTTAGTCTGCGATAATACTAAGCGTCACCAGCATTTTTCCACTTTGTTTATCTAAGGCCTGCCGCTGTACAAAGGTACGATCTATAGGCAAACCATTTAGCTCGGTAAGCACATCTTTCACGGCAATAGCACGCTGTTCAGCAAAGGCTTCTAGCTCGGCCTCACTCAGTTCAATCAAATCAACTAAACGCTGATACCACAAGCTGTGCAGTTCCATATTTAGGTTATCGGGATTAAGTCTTTGTTGCTCTTTTAAGCTTTCGGTGATCTGCTGACGATCTTTCGTTCTAGATGCCTCATCGAGCTGTTGCTGAGCTAAATTAACCATCGCCGTACGCAGACTACGGTTGTCTAACACGGCACTGAGGTTAATAGTGTTTAAGGGCATATCTACATTCGCACTGGCAACTAATTGTTCTGCCAAGGCTTGACGTTTTAGTGCAGGAATATCTTGAGCGGCATTTATAGAGCCCACGACACCAATTTTAAGCTGCGGGCGCTTTTTCAAGCCCTCAGCTAATTGGCTAAGTTGGCTAAGTTGTTGCTCTTCAATCTCGCTACTGCCAGCGGTAAAACTCACCTGGTTTAAAGTATCATCACTACCAATCAACGAGCCTATAAGCGCAAACGGCGAGGTGATAATTTTTTTCAAGGCTCCACCAAGTGCTTTAAATACCAAACCCGCCACATTAAAGTCGGGATCGTTTACGTCACCACTCACTTCTAAACCTAAATCAATCACCCCTTGATCGTCTTCCAGTAAGGCAATGGCCAACTCAACGGGTAGCGAGGTAGCTTTATCACTATCGGTACGTTTACCTAGTTGCAACTGCTCAATGTAGACTTGGTTACTGCCTTGCAATTGATTTTGCTTAAGCTTGTAAGCCAGCGCCAAAGACATTTGCCCCCGCTCAATCACGTATCCCGCATAGGTACCAGAATAGGCATTTAGCCGAGTAAGCTCTAAGTGTTTAAAGTCTAACGCAGCATCAAAAGCAGGTTGTTCAGCCAACGGCGCAACGTTACCAGCAAAACTTACTGGTGCGTAACCATCAACTTCACCACTTAAACTCACATCCGCGGGATGATCGGGATCTTGGCTCAGGCGGCCAATTTTACCGGCGACTTTTTCTATTTTAGCGGCAAAGTTGGGGCTTAAAGAGAAATCGGCAAAGTCGACTAAGCCTTGGCTAAATTGAGTTTGCTCAATACTAATTTGCCAAGCCTCTGACTCTTCTTCTGAAGACACCACTTGCTCCGAAGGTTCCGCAGACTGAGTTGATTGCTCACTGCTTTTAACGATGCCGGCGAGATTAGTCGAAAAATCTTCAGAGATTTGAATTAAGAAATAGGGTTGAATAAAGTTAAGCTCACCAAGCACAATTGTTTGCTCGGCGGTATTAAGCGCAAACCGGCTTACATTAAACTCTGCCCACTTAAGTAAATCAGCTTGGGCACGCGCGTCTTTTAAGTGCAGTTTATTCACACTCAAAGGCCCTTGCATGTTGATATCAAAGCCTTCTTGCCAATTAAGCCCTAGCTGCATCTCGGTGCTAAACAGCGCCGACTGCATATTAAGTTCGGTATACTGAGCGATATGAGGCTGATAAAAAGCTAAATCAAGCTGGTCTATTTGCACGGCCAACTCTGCGCTTTTCTCGGCAATCGCAAACTCACCACCAAGAACCAATTCACCGCCCTGGGCGGCTGCTAAAGTCGCTGCCAAGCTAATTGGCTTGCTCAGGCTCGATGCTATGTTTTCAACGATAATAGACGGCGCAGAAAGTTGATGTTTAAGCGTTTCACCGGAGAAAGGTTCACTAAAACTAAAAGATGAATCGCTGGCATTGATGACATCAATACTCACCAACCAGTCAGCATTGTTGGTCTCCAACTCAGCGTCTGCTTGAGCTGCATTCTCGGTATCAAGTGTTAGAGAATCTGGTTTGCTAGTTTGACTAGGCTCAGTTTGTGTCAGTTCATTTTGTTGATATTTAGGCTGCGTAAGGTCGCCAGCTGCTGGCTCTATGCCCAATTGCTCTAGTACATCAAGATTGCCGTCTTGATCAATGCTGGCCTTTAAAGCCAAGCCTTGGCTGGTGATCTCTCCAATGGCAACGTTTTGCTGACTTAAGTCAACATCAATGGCTTGAGCAGAGAGAGCTTCTAAGGCTAACCACGCTTCTTGTTCGGGCCCTTCAGGCGCTGTTAAGCTTAACTTAGATATGCTGACCTTACCTTGCTCAGTATTTAGCAAAAAGTCGTCTGCAAAACCGATACTTAAATGGCTGCTTAGCGCTAGCTCACCACTGTCCACTTGCAGCTGAACAAACGGAGCGTACCACTTCTCTAATTGGGTCAAAGGCAAATCACTTAAACTAAACTCGCCCGCTAAACGCTGCTCTAAACCCAGTAAACTGAATCGAGCGTCTAAGGAACTAGCTTGATACAACTTTGCCTGCAAAGACAACTCGGTAGTTTGCTGCATATCGCTAGAGAATGGCCCTACTTCCAATTGCTGTAAACTTAGCGAATGGGTTTTCTGCTGCCCTAACCAGGATTCGCCCAAAATAAATGTAAAAGCGTTTCCGGTGATGCTATTTAAAGAAATCAGCCAAGGTGAGCTTTGCGGTTCTTCAGTAGTTTGCTCTGCTAATTCCGGCTCGTTTTGCTCTTGAGTGGGCTCATCTGTTTGAGTTTCTGCCAGTAATTTTTCAAAATGAAACCAGTCAGTCCAATCCAATTGTGAATGCTTATCAAAGCTCGCTCTCAGCATGCCTTCAGATAGCGATATGTCACCTAAATCAAGCTGCTGTTGCTGCAAGTTAAAAGCAATATTGTTTAAAGAAAAAGCGTTAAATTGAGATCGCGTTTGATCAAAGGCTTGCACTTCAAAGTCAGTAATCTCCAGCGAGCCTTGCTCAGTGGTAAATTGAAACAACTCTTGATAATCAATCAAGTAATTGGAACTGAGTGATACCGCACCTTGGGTAATTCGTAAATCGGTATAGGGACGTAAAAAGCTAAAAACATGAGGTAACTGAAACTGCTCCAAACTAACGTTTCCAGAGACTCTAGAGGCAGGTAAATCTAGATTGCCACTCCACGCTAAACGTCCCTTTTCCCCCACTTGTGCATCAATGCTGTAACCATTGGCGCCGTCTCCTGTTTTTTGGGTATAAAAGTCGCTGAGGGATAAATCAAATTCTGATATAGCAAAGTCCACCGCTTCCTCAGGAAGCTTATCACTCAGTTTTAACTGGGCATTTCGTAAAGTGAACTGTTTAACCCGTAAGCGAGGTACAGGGCTAGTTGGATTATCTGCTGACGACTCCGCTAGAGTAGCGTCGGCAGCAGGCGGAAATAAACTATCGATATTCAAAGCGCCGTTTTTCAAACGGCTTAAATGGAAAAACAAACCATCTAATTCTAACTTTTCAAAGTTCCAACTCCAGTAAAATAAGGAGCTTAAGGTAAAGTCGATGTATAAACGTTCAAAGCTAAATAAAGGCTCGGTTTGTTCCGATGCCGTTTCGTGAATAGCAAACTGACGTAAAGTTAACGACATTTTTAAGGGGTGGTAAGAAACCTGTTGCACTGTAACCGGATGGCCACTACTGGCGGTAAGTTGTGTTTCTAATTGTTGCTTAATGATCCAAGGGAGCAGGCTTAAAGATAACACCAAATAAACAAAAAATACCGCCGCTAAATAAACCGCTGCTTTTTGCCAGCGATTTGATCCCTGCCAACGCTTTTTAACTTGCCCGATCCATGCGGCCGCGATCATAGCGCTCCCATTACATTGTTAATACTTACTAGTTTCGACTACTAAATAGCAAACGAATTCCCAAACCCACTAAAACAACGCCCATTGTGCGGTCAAACCAATGGCCTACCTGCAAAAACTTACGGCGAACTCGCGCGGTACTAAACACCCATGAGATCATTATAAACCATAGCGCGGTGGCAAAAACCATATATAAACCATAGCCTAACTGCACTAGCATTGGGGTACTTGGGTTGATCACTACGGTAAATAAAGACAAGAAAAATAAAGTCGCTTTTGGGTTTAAGCCATTAGTCATAAAGCCACTCAAAAAAGCGCTGCCATCACTTGTACTCAAACCTTGCTCGGCTTCAATATCTTGGTCATTACGGCGCTTTGCGCGTAAACCTTGAATACCAATCCAAATCAAATAGGCTGCTCCCAGCCATTTAATGACATTAAACAGCCAAATAGATTGCGAGATGATTAAGCCAATACCTAACACCGAGTAAACCACATGCACCATAATGCCGCAGCCTACGCCAATAGAAGTGAATATGGCGGCTCTACGCCCTAGTGATATGCTGTTTTTAAGCACTACCGCTAAGTCTGGTCCAGGAGATGCCACTGCTAAAAGATGAACAAGCACTACGGTTAAAAATTCGGTCCAATACACTGCGTTTTCCCTATCTACAGTTAGCGACTACTAATAAGCCATATAATAAACAATACTAAACAGCATAGGTGTGAAAAATCCATCTACAATTGCAAGCAACTCTAGTAAAACGATAAAACTATGTTAAATAATTAGATAAAATAAAAACCTTAGCAGCTTCAAGCTGTTAATTTGTTATATTAACTTTATAGAGTTCAGCTTTATATGACCAAGTAGTTAGAGTCAACCGAGTTTCTAGGGAAGTCAGTTATGCAAAAAGTTCTCATTGTAGAAGACAGTCCAACCGTTCTAAAAATTCTTAGGCATTTGTCTTCCCGTTTAAAACATTTAGAGCCAATTTTTGCATCTAACCTAGAACAGGCTAAGCAGCTCTACGCTGAACAACCCACGCGCTTTTTTGCAGCACTGGCCGATTTTAACTTACCTGATGCCCCCAATGGCGAGTTAATTGATTTTCTGCTTGAAAAAAAGCTGCCAACGGTAGTGCTGTCAGGTTCTTTTAATGAGCAAACTCAGTCTTTGCTCATTATCAAAGGCGTGGTTGATTATGTATTAAAAGAAGGCCGTTATTCTTACGAATTAGCCTTTGATACGCTAAATCAACTATACATCAATCAAAACACCAAAGTGCTGGTTGCTGAAGACTCTGACCTTGCTAGAAAACACATCTGTAGCTTACTACAACGCCATTTATTTAAAGTGATTGAGGCAATCGATGGCGTTGAGGCCTTTGAACTCTTGCAACAAGATCCAGACATTAAATTACTGATCAGCGATTACCAAATGCCCAATATGGATGGTTATCAGTTGGTTCAAAAAGTTCGCCATGAAATGGGCCAACGACGAATTAGTATTTTAGGTTTGTCATCGGCAGATAATGCCACTGTGTCGAGCAAGTTCATTAAAAACGGCGCTAATGACTACTTACATAAACCTTTTTCGATTGAAGAGTTTCAGTGCCGGGTTAACCACAGTTTGCACACTTTAGCCTTAGTTGAAAAACTCGAAAAAGCGGCCTACCAAGACTACCTAACAGCCATTCCTAATCGACGTTATTTTGTCGAACATGGCAGAAAGCAACATCAGAGTGCCCAAGATAAAAATAGCCAGTTTGCGGTAGCGGTATTAGATATTGACCACTTCAAAAAGTTTAATGATAAATACGGCCACGAAGCGGGTGACGCGGTGCTTATTCACTTTTCTAGCCTATTAAAGGCAGGCTTATCTAACTTTCTGTTTGCCCGCACTGGCGGCGAAGAATTTAGTGTAGCCTGTGCAGGCTTAAGCAACGAGCAAGCTTACCAGTTACTCGACGCCTTTCGCGCTCAGGTCGCTGCAACCGAATTTAACTATAACGATACGCCCTTATCAATTAGCGTGAGCATAGGCGTAACTAACCAGCTACAAGAGCATTTAGAATCCCAACTTAATCATGCAGATGAGCTTCTGTATAATGCAAAAAGTGCTGGCCGTAACATTGTAGTCGGCGATTAACCTTAAGTGGTTTCGGGCAGGTAGTCGTTAATATTAATATCGTCTATCTGCTCGGCTTTCAAAAATTGCTTGGCGTACTCTAAGTAGACCCCTGATTCCAAAAACAAGCGGAAAATGTCTGCATCGATGTGCTGGTCTTTACACATAAAGCCCATGATTTTTAGCGACTGACTTAGGTTTTTACCTTTCTTGTAAGGCCGATCAACGGCGGTTAAGGCTTCAAAAATATCCGCTACTGCCATCATTCTCGCAGTGGCAGGCATCTGTTCTTTAGTTAAGCGTTTCGGGTAACCACTGCCGTCCATCTTCTCATGATGGCCTCCGGCTATTTCAGGCACCAACCTAAGATGGTCTGGGAAGGGCAATTTCTCCAGCATGATAATGGTTTGTACAATATGGTCATTAATTTTGTAGCGCTCTTCTTCACTCAAAGTGCCGCGAGCAATGCTTAAATTGTATAGCTCTCCACGATTATATTTGTATTTCGGCACATTCAGTTTGAATCCCCATGGATTATCTTCGGTAATAATCTCATCGTCGCGGCGGTGGATAATGTGCTCAGCTTTATCGTCGATCAACTTCTCAGTGGCTGGCAAACTTTGTGTTACTGCTGCGCGTCGGTCTAACTCCATATGTGATAAACCTAAGCGATCGTCTATCGTTCTTTGCCAGGTGCGCTGGGCAATTACCTTTAATCGTTCTACATCTTCGCCGCCCATAAACTCGCCACCAATATTAGATTTAGCAACAAAGGCAAACTCTTCGTCTAATGCCACTAACTGAGCATCAAGTTTACTCTGCAATTTAACTTGCTCATCGTCGCCAACGCCTTTAGCTACTTCTTGCCAATAATCTAATTGAGCATCGCGCTTAAGCACTTCAAAACGCATTCTAATCTCGTGAATACGGTCATAAATAGTTTCTAGTTTAGTGGCTTTGTCTACCACATATTCTGGGGTGGTTACCTTGCCACAGTCGTGCAACCAACTGGCAATATACAATTCCTCCCACTGTGCTTCGCTCATAACAAAATCGGCGAATATGCCTTGCTGTTGCTCTACTGCAGCACTCGCCAGCATTTTGGTTAGCTCTGGCACGCGTTGGCAATGGCCGCCGGTATACGGCGATTTAGCATCAATCGCGCCAGCGGTTAGTTTAATAAAGGCTTCCAAAAGGTGTTTTTGTGACTCAATTAAGTGCCTGTTTTCAATGGCTATGGTAACTACACTGCTTAAGGCATCGATAAACGACAATACTCGCGGCGAGATATTTGCCTGATGGCGACTAAAGCTAGCGATCATGCCCACCAATTTGTTATCTCGATTAATAAGCGGTGACACCACCAAATTAAGCTCGCTCCCTTGAAGCTCAAATTGCTTATATTTAGTGGTTGAGGACGTCGTTGAATCTAATAGTTGCTGAACCAGGGGTTGCGACAAGGTATCGGTATAAGCAAATTCTTGTGGTAGTTCAAAATCTTCAAGAGCCATGGTTTGCAGTACAAACTTATCGTCTTGTTTTAACCAAATAGCCCCATGATTCATATCCAAAATGGTCTGCATTTCTTGCACACATTTATCAAGCAACCGTCCAAAGTTATCTTCTTCACCAAGCATGGTAGAGACATCGGCAAATTGCTTAATGGTTTTCTTGAGCTGCTCAGTAATGCGACTGAGCTGGTGAACCTCTAGCACCACCGAATTCACTTGTTTAGTGGCATCAAAATCAAAGGCCATAATGGCTTCGTTTTGGATCATCAGTTCGCGCAGCGGCTTAGCTACCAACCTGGATACGTACCAAGCAATAGGAATAGAAATCAACACAATAAAAATACTAAAAATTACCGATTGATCGCGCGCCGCTCGCGCATCCATCAATACTTCATCTTCGGGAGATGCCAAACCAAGGTAATAATTATCTACTTTTAAGTTCTCGCGACTAGCATTCACATCTAAGGTAAGTTTAATAATCTGCCCTATCCAGTCTTCCTGCTTACCTTTAATGATAAAGCTTCCAGAGCCCACCGTATCTAAATGCCCAGCCAGTTGAGAAAGTACCCCTAAATCTTGTTTATCCAAGCGCGGTAAAATCACTTCTTCTTCATTCATTTGAAGATTTTCACCTATCCATGAAGGCTGCTGATGGGCCAATACCGAGTATTGGTTGTTAAACATCACCAATTGAGAAGAAGGGCTAATAAGGTTTTTATTTAAACTTTGAGAGACGCTAGCGAGCGTAATATCAGCGCCTACCACCATATTGCTATTTTTATTAGCATGGGCAAAGGTTACCCCCACCTCTTTGGTGGTGTAAAAGATATATGGGTCGGTGGCCACCAAACCTGGGCTTTGCATGGCAAGTTGATACCAAGGCCGTTCACGGGGATCGAGCTGATAAACACGTTCAATTTGATCTTTTAAAGGTTTAAGTTCTTCGTCGTAAAAGTTATTGCTTGATTGGCCATTGGTGATTTTGGTCACTAATACCACAGAATTTTGTGGCGCTTGCACTAACTCTCGCTTTGCAGAAGTGTCTAAAGGGCGTACTAAATAGAAATCGCCGTTGGCATACCCCATATACACAGCCGATAATCCGCGTTGTTGGCTTAGCGTGGCGTAGATCATAGGCAACCAACTTTGCTGGCTGTTGTCCACTTGCTGCATCTTTAAATCCATAGCCGCCAAGCTATGCACAAAGTTTTGCGCTGGGAACATCACGCCTTCAAGTTCAGACACTGTTGCTCGGCCAACTTGCCCTAAAGCACGCGCCTGATTTTCAGCCACAATATCGCTGGTATGGAAATAATTAAGGGTGCCAATCACTAATCCGCTAGTGATAAGCATCAAGATCATAACGCTGACTAAATGAATATGAAATGAAAAGCGCCGCTTCGAATCAGCACTCTTCTGCGCGAGAGAAACCATTTTCAATCCTTTGCTAGGCTTAATATCTAACTACTCAACTATGACAACCGCTAGCGAGAGTAGCAAGTAAAAATGGTTGTTTTTTATACCCTTATCAAATGAATCAAGGATTTAGGGCCAGCCACTACTCTCCTGAAATTGATAATGCGTATATCCAGCCACATGATGTTTGTTTCGCTAAAAATAAAAACGCAGATTAAAACGCAATAAAGCGGCGATCCTTAATGTGAGCAGCGCCGTTTACGGTTATAATCTGAGTCACATTTATCATTTGAGAGTAACAACTTGCAGTTTTCTGAATTTGGCTTAGATCCCCGCCTAAATAAAACCATTGAACACCTTGGCTTTACTGAAGCCACCGAAATCCAAACTCGGGCGATTCCCGCGGCAATGGCTGGCAAAGATCTACTCGCCTCTTCAAAAACCGGCTCAGGGAAAACCCTCGCCTATTTGTTACCTGCCATGCAGCGCATGTTAAAGACTCGAGCCTTATCTAAACGTGACGCTCGAATGCTTATTCTCACCCCTACTCGTGAGCTTGCTAAACAAGTATTTGCCCAACTACGTTTGTTAATTGCCAATACTCAAACACGCGCCTGTTTAATTACTGGTGGCGAAAACTTTAATGATCAAAGTAAGTTGTTACGCAAAGATCCTCAAGTGGTCGTGGCAACGCCAGGCCGCTTAGCGGATCACCTAAGTAAGCGCCATTTATTCTTAGAAGGTTTAGAACTGCTTATTTTAGATGAGGCAGACCGCATGTTAGATCTTGGTTTTGCCGAGCAACTGAAAATTGTTGATAAAGCTGCCAACCATAGAAAACGTCAAACTTTAATGTTCTCGGCAACTCTTGATGATGCCGCGATCAACCAGTTTGCCTTAAACTTACTGAAAGCCCCGGAGCGGATTGCAGTAGGCTTTAGCTTTACCCAACACCAAGATATTCAGCAGCAGTTTTTATTAAGTGATCACCTAGACCACAAACAACTGCAGCTAGCAGAGATCTTAAAACAAGATTCAGTAAAACAAGCCATTGTGTTCACTGCTACCCGCGCAGATACTCAGCGATTAGCCGAAGCATTTGGTGAGCAAGGTTTAAGTTGCTCAGCCTTAAACGCCGACTTAAGCCAAGGTGCGCGAAACAAGATCATGGACGATTTCAGTCGTGGTCATCAAAAAGTATTATTTACTACCGATCTTGCCTCACGTGGTTTGGACATTGTTCAGGTATCCCACGTGATTAACTTTGATATGCCAAAACATGTTGAAGAATACGTACACCGTATTGGTCGCACTGGCCGCGCGGGTAATCAAGGCCTAGCTTATTCTTTAGTGGGACCAAAAGACTGGCATAGCTTCAAAAGTTTAGAAGCTTTGTTAGAGCAAAAAGTAGCGTTTATTACCTTAGACGGTTTAGCGGCTAAGTTTAAAGGCTTACGTGCACCAAATAACAAAGCTAGCTTTAGTAAGAAACCGCAAAAAGCGAGTCCTAAGAAAACCGCCAAAGTCGGGAAAGCCAAAGTTAAATCGAACAAAACGTTTGCTGTAGGCACCGATATGGGTGACGCACCGATTGTGCGTCAAAAGAAAGCTATTAACCCAAGCGACATAGATAGTAACGATAACGAAGCCTAACAATAAGGCCGCAGCTAAACGATAAGCTGCGGCTAGCGCTAGCTTTTTCATTGCAGTCTTCGTAGACTTGGAACAATTGTAAATGAAAAAGATTCTTATTTAACTTATGAACTCAGCCTCTCCCGCATTCACGTGGGCTACTATTCGTCATCAAATATTTCAGTATAAAAAGCCCCTTGTCTACGCTCACTTAATTGCCCTATTGGCGACCTTGGTCAGTGTACCCATTCCGTTAATGATGCCGCTGCTGGTTGATGAGGTATTATTGAATCAACCTGGTAAAGCCATTTCAGTACTACAAAACATATTGCCTGAGGTTTGGCATAAACCCAGCGCTTATATATTGAGCATTCTGGCAGTGGTAGTCACCCTGCGTTTATCCTCATTAGTGGTGGGCGTACTGCAAGCTCGACAGTTTACTTTTATTGGTAAGCAAATCAGCTTTCTTATCCGCCAGCGTCTTGTGGAGCATCTTCCCAAAGTAGAACTAAGAGAATACGAGACTCAAGGTTCAGGTGGTATTAGTGCCCGCTGTATTACCGATGTAGAAACCCTAGATAAATTTATTAGCGAAAGCTTATCGAAGTTTTTAGTGGCACTTCTCACCATTATTGGTACTGCCTGTATTTTGTTGTGGATTGATTGGCAATTAGGCTTAATCATTTTACTGCTAAACCCCGCCGTTATTTATTTCTCTCGCTCATTTGGCAGCCATGTTAAAGACTTAAAGAAAAAAGAAAATGCTGCCTTTGAAGCCTTTCAATTAGCCTTAATTGAAACGCTAGACAGCATTCAGCAGCTTCGAGCTACCCAACGAGAATCTCATTACTTTTCTCGTGTGGTGGGCGCAGCAGGAGAGCTTAAAGATTATGCTATTGCTTCTCACTGGAAAACCGATGCAGTAAACCGTTTAAGCTTTACCATCTTCTTAGTGGGTTTCGAAATCTTTCGCGCTATAGCGATGTTAATGGTGGTGTTTTCTGATCTTACCGTTGGCCAAATCTTCGCGGTGTTTGGCTACCTGTGGTTTATGATGGGCCCAGTACAAGAAATTTTAAGTATTCAATATAGCTACTTTAGTGCCAACGCTGCGATGGCACGACTCAATCAGTTATTTGAACTAAAACAAGAACCTCACTACCCTTGCGAAGTCGACCCTTTTGCCAGCAAACAACATTTTGATATTCAGTTCAAAGACGTCAATTTTAGCTACACCGAAGAATCGCCAGTACTGAAAAACGTAAGCCTAACCCTTCCGGCAGGTAAAAAAGTCGCCATTGTGTCGGTAAGCGGCGGAGGGAAATCCACCTTAGTCAACTTGCTGTTAGGGCTATACCAAAAAGACAGCGGGCAAATCTTGTTAGATAACGCCCCCATAGAGAAAGTGGGTTATTCCACTATTCGCAGCAATATTGCCACGGTGCTACAACAACCTATTTTGTTTAATACCACGGTGCGCGAAAACCTGAATATGGGACGCGAGCACAACGATGAAGAGCTATGGCAAGCACTTCGCTTGGCAGAGCTACAAGTCACCGTAGAAAAGCTTCCTCAGCAACTAGACACCATAGTGGGTCGCAGCGGAGTGCGTTTATCTGGAGGCCAAAAGCAGCGTTTAGCCATTGCCAGAATGGTTTTAGCTAAACCGCAGGTGGTGGTATTAGACGAGGCGACTTCAGCCTTAGATACCGATACCGAAGCCAAGTTACATAGAAACCTTCAAGGCTTTTTAGATAACCGCAGCACCTTAATTATCGCCCACCGCCTAAGTGCGATTAAACAAGCCGACCTTATCTATGTATTAGATGATGGCGAAATTAGCCAAGCGGGAGAGCACCAAGAGCTGATACAACAAACAGGCTTATACCAAACCCTATATCAGCACCAAAACTAAACCCTATTGCAAGGCTGCTTTCAGGGTACTTAAATATTGAGCCGCCTCCTCGGGCTGCTCAATATAAGTATTAAGCGCTAATTCTGCGGTTTGTCCGCCAGGGTGGCGCTGCTGACTTAATACCAGTAATTGTTGCTGCCTGCGCTCAAGTTTAAGCTCATGTTTCAATAACAATTGGTACTGACGTTCACTAAGGTGGGGCTTCATGGCCTGGCGGTGTTTCCGAAAATCACTGAGTTTTTGTTCGCTGCTGCGAATTTGGATGAGTAATAGTTCTAAATTAACGGTCCAGTGCTGCTGTTGGCAAAAGCTCAACCACAACAACAAATTCACATTACGCTGATGTTGGTTTTGCAACCATAAACAATGTTGTTTAACTTCCGGCCTTGAATATACTTTTTCAGAATAATGCCAAAAGTTATCAGCAATACTTTGCAGCTCAGGAACCAAACAAGATTTTGAAATCACGGCCTACCCTACTCCATACAAACTTATAAAGCCCAAGTAGTGCGCTTTATAAAGACCCGAACGGCTTAAAATCTTTCTTTTTACTTGTGCAGCAGCTTAACAAAGCCGCTAAGTGCCTGACAACACGCAAACTATTCAACATTAGTCGTAG
Organism: Agarivorans sp. Toyoura001; assembly: GCF_005405585.1. GTDB lineage: Bacteria > Pseudomonadota > Gammaproteobacteria > Enterobacterales > Celerinatantimonadaceae > Agarivorans. The sequence goes on from NZ_BJEQ01000002.1 coordinate 223,824, forward strand.
GTGTAAACAAAAAAAAACGCTATCTAAGTAGATAGCGTTTTAACTGAAACTGACAACTGCGTGGCTTATAGGGCAGTTACGTTTTCAGCTTGAGGGCCTTTTTGGCCTTGAACAACTTCAAAAGTTACCGATTGACCTTCAGTTAAGGTACGGCGACCGTCTCCATTGATAGCGCGAAAGTGAACAAAAACGTCCGGACCTTTCTCTTGTGCAATAAAACCAAAACCTTTTTCATCATTGAACCATTTAACGGTTCCTGATAATACCTGACCTGACATTATCGTCCTCTCATATTTCAAGTGCAAATTAACGTATTAGCTAGGCAAGCCAGCGACAAAAAGTTAACCCAACCTAAAACTAGAATGGCCAAAACCTTTGGTATATCAACAAGCATTGCAACAGCGATTTACATTCTCTACTAAATACTCAATAAGATCAGCCTCAAATCATCAATAAAGTGTTAAATTTTGATTAAAGTGCTAAACAAAAGCATTTAGAAATAACACGCTAGCAAAGAGATGGGCGAAAAACAACCAGTTGTAGATGAATTTTAATCCGATTTTGAGTTCATAAGTGGCCAAATGATCTTTTCCAAGCCAGCTATTTGAATTTCAAGGGCTAATGCCATTAACTCACCCAATTCTCCCTTTGGAAAACCATCGTTGTTTACAAACCACAGCAAGTACTCTTCAGGCAGGCGAATAATTTCTCGTCCTGCATACTTACCAAATGGCATTTTGTGGCGAGCAATTTTTAGTAACATAGTTTTATCAAAAGGCTCGTTAGCGTTTAGCTGTTCATTCATTGTGCAAATAACTCATTGGTCGATCCAAATGCCCCCACATTATGCTAGCCTGCTGTTTTGCACAATCGATTCAAACAAGGAAATGTAATGTTGAAGAGCAACGAATACTTTGGCGGACAAGTGAAATCTATCGGTTTTACCGGCAAAGAAAAACCAACGTCGGTAGGTGTAATGGCAATTGGTGAATATGAATTCGGCACTGCGGAGCCAGAGTTAATGGTAATTGTTGCTGGTGAGTTGATTGTTAAATTACCAGGCGAGAGTGATTGGACAAGCTACAAAGACGGTCAACAGTTCAATGTTGGCGGCAATGCTAAGTTTCAGGTGAAAGTACCGACTGAAACAGCCTATTTGTGTGTGTACGGCTAAGCTTTCATGATAAAAAAAGATCCAGAAACGCTGCTTAAAAAGCGCCCTCAGTTAATCCATTCAGAAGACATGAAAGTGTCTTCTCACGTACAGCGTGAGCAAGACGACTGGGTCTTACATACCATCATGATAAGCGGCTACGATGTACCGTTTATTTACAAACGAAAACAACGCTATCAAGATTTAACCGGAGCTAGAGTCAATTTAAGTTATTACCCCAGCCAGCAGCTTCGAGCAGGCTTTGAATTCGAGATAATGAAGGTAGTCCGCTTACGCCGCAGCTAACGGCTAATAATAGACTCTTCTCCCTCCCCCTTCAACTGCCAAAAACCACCGTTTCAATCAACTTATCTGCTTTTATTGATTCATAGTGATCTATTTTTCAGCATTATATTCTGTTTGCTTTACACTCCGCGCGGCCTGAACCTGAACAGGCACAACTACAATCAAACATCTTATAGGCCACTTCATGTTAACTATGATTCGCGCAATTTTATGCGGCGTTTTACTCGCTAGTTTTTCTAGTTACCTATTTGCCGGAGGCTATCACCTTCCGCAAGCTTCTTACGCCAACTTAGGTACTGCCGGAGCAGGTGATGGTGTGTATCGCGAATCTTCTGCCGCTATTTGGGCGAATCCAGCCATTATGTCGTTTATGGACCGAGATATATTCACGGTAAACGGCTTAGCTTTAAATCTCTCAAATACCTATTACGATCATGAAGACAGTGACGACAACTCTCGTGATTCAGGTGGTTGGTTAGGTGCAGCAGGCTTGTTTTATAACAAGACGCTAAACGAAAACTGGGCCGCTGGCGTTGCCTTTACCACAATTGGTGGGGCAGCCTTAGATTACGGTTCTGGCTGGAAAGGCTCTACGCAAGTGGTTGATACCAGCCTAGTGACGCTGCAACTTAATCCTTCGCTAAGCTACAAGCTGAACGACAAATTATCTATCGCTGCGGGTATTCAAGCAAACTACGCCTCTATTGATATGAGCAGCCAACTACTAGGCCAGCCCTTAAGCATGACCCCAACCGATGACTGGGCGTTTGGATACAACCTTGGTCTAGTTTATCAATTCAACCAAGACACCATTGCTGGTATCAGTTATCGTTCAAAGCTTGAACATCAATTTAACGATAATGTGTCTTACCTCAATCAAAATGCTGATTACTCAATGGCCATTGACGCAGTAGCGTTTGCCCGCGCAGATGTTAGCCACCAGCTAAATCAAGATTGGCGCTTATTCAGCACCCTATCTTGGTACCAATGGAGCGACTTTAAAAGTACCGAACTGATCATTGCCTCTTCAGACCAAAGCATTACCAGAAACTGGCAAGATACTTGGGCCATGGCTGTGGGTACTGATTACCAAATTAACCAAGATTGGCGGATAAAGTTTGGCTTCTCTTACGAAACCTCTCCACTAGACGACGCTCAGTATCAAGCCCCCGATTTACCGGTAGACAGACAAATTCGCTACTCGGTTGGGTTAAGTACTATGATTAACGAAGTGCCAGTGGACTTTTTCTACGAGTACTCTGATTTAGGCTCGCCAGAAGTTAACCAAAACCAACAAGTGTTACCTAGCAAAAACTTAGTCGGTCACTTTGACATGGATATGCACTTCTTAGGTTTTGCAGTGAGCTTTTAATATCAAGCACCGCTAGCCACATGTACTGCGGATTATTGCGCTTGGCTTTTGGCTTGTTCAAACAAGCTCAAAGCCAACTTTCGCTGAATGGCATGATCAACAATCGGCATAGGGTAATTTATTGATGTGGCGTTTTTCTCCGCCCAAGTATGCGGTTGATGGGCATGTTTTCCTGGCACCTTTGCCAGCTCTGGCAACCAATAGCGCACAAAGTCGCCGCTTGGGTCAAAACGTTGTGCCTGAGTGGTTGGATTAAAAATGCGAAAATAAGGCTGTGCGTCTGTACCGGTAGATGCAGCCCATTGCCAACCTCCATTATTAGAAGCGAAGTCACCATCAATCAAATGTTGCATGAACCAGCGCTCACCTTCTCGCCAACTCACTAACAAATCTTTCGTTAAAAAGCTTGCCACAATCATTCGTAAGCGGTTATGCATCCAGCCTGTTTGCTTTAGCTGCAACATTGCAGCATCTACTATTGGGTAGCCGGTTCTGCCTTCTTGCCAGGCTTTTAGTAGCTGTTCATCGAGTTGCCAGTTAACGGCCTCAGTCCATGCTATATAGGCTTGCCCTTTGCACAATCTAGGGTTAGCGGCAATTAAGTGTCGATAAAACTCTCGCCACACAATTTCACTTAACCAAGTGAATGCGCCGCCTTCTTGGGCCTCTAAACAACGCGGATGATCCAGATACAATCGCGCTAAACACTGCCTAGGAGAAAGCATGCCTAAGGCCAAATAAGCCGAAAGTTTGCTAGTGCCAGCTTGTGCGGGAAAGTCACGGGCAGTCTTATAGTCGGCAGCTTTACTGGCGCTAAAATCTCGTAACTGTTGAATAATCTGCTTATCGTCACAAGCCCAGTGACTGCTATCAACCAGCGGGTAATCACACTTTAGCAAGGGCTTGCTTTTAAGTAGTTCAACAAAACTTGCTGGTAGAAGGTGTTTATCCACCGCAGGCGGAGTGGCTAATGGGCTAAATTCAGCTTCAGTTAAACCACTTAGCCAGGCCTTACGAAACGGGGTGAAAACCTTAAAGCTCTCACCCGTTCGAGTACGTACAGTGCCGGGCTTCATCACGCATTCGCCGTGGTATTGATGAAAACTAGTTTGCTGAGCTTGTAATATCTGTTCAACCGCCTCATCGCGGCGCTGCTCATTAAGCTCGTATTGATAATGGCAATGTACATCAGCAGCTTGATACTGCTCACACAGCTCCACTAAGGATTGAGGAACCTGCTTAAAGCTATCTAACTGATGTATTAATAAGGGAATATTAAGTGAAGCGAGATCGTCTTGAAGTTGAGCTAAGCGGCGTAGGATTAAATCGGCTTGAATGGGAGCTAGATGATGTTGCTGCCATTGTTTGGTACAAAGCAAATAGATAGCTATGACGGGCTTGCCACTGGCGACAGCAGTGCTTAGGGCGTGATTATCTTTAGTCCGTAAGTCATTTCTAAACCACAGTATTTGGACGCTCATTAGATACCTTTTCGCTCAATTCTATTCGTTAAAAACGTAAGTAAACTCTTAAGGGATCAAATGATTAGACTACTAATCATAAGGCGATCTCTTGTTGTAGATCTTCTAGTTGTTCAAGAATGCGTAAAAACTTGCTGCCAAACTCGGTAACTTGGTACTCAACTCTAGGCGGGACTTCTGAATATTCAATTCGCTTCAAAATACCAAACTCCAGATTTTTACGTAAACATTCGTTTAGCACTTTAGTACTTAAGCCTTCTACATTTCGCACCATTTCCCCTGGGCGATTAATTCCACTGGCTAACAATTGATACACTGTTAACGACCATTTGCAGCCGTAAATAGTCTCAACCATGCGGGCACTTCGTTCTGGTGCTGATTTTCGTGAAAATAATAATTCTTTATTTTTCATTAAGATGTACTCAAAAGTACCTAGGGTACTGGTTTGTGCCTACTTTTCTCGATAGCCCAATGTTCCATAAGATGAAGCGGAACTCAAACACTTCTAAAGGAATAATCATGAACCCGAGCACTCAGTCTTTTGCGTTAATTATTGGTGGATCAAGCGGCATAGGTTTCGCTACTGCCAAACAGCTTTTGGCAGAAAAAAAGTCGGTAATTATTGTGGCGCGTTCAGCAGATAAACTCAGCCAAGCCAAACAGGAGTTATCGGCTTTAGGTGAGGTACACGCCTGGCAAGCTGATTTGTACCAAACAGGCGATGTTTCAGCATTGATAGAAAAAATCGAAGGCTTTGATGCTATCGACCAACTAGTAAACGCCGCGGGTTACTTTAAACCCACTGGATTTTTAGAGCACAGTGGTGACGATTACCACCAATACATGCAATTGAATCAGGCATTATTTTTTATTAGCCAGGCAGTAGCAAAAAATATGGTAAAAAATGGCGGAGGAAGCATAGTAAATATTGGCTCAATGTGGGCACACCAAGCTGTAAAAGCGACGCCGTCCTCAGCCTACTCGATGGCTAAAGCTGGCTTGCATGCGCTAACTCAGCATCTTGCCATGGAGTTAGCCGAATTTAATATTCGCGTAAACGCAGTGGCACCAGCAGTAGTAAAAACGCCGATTTACCATGCTTTTATCGCCCCAGAAGCCTTAGATGAAAGTTTGGCTAGCTTTGACGCTTTTCATCCCATTGGACGCATTGGCAGCGTAGATGATGTGGCCAACAGCGTCAGCTTTTTGCTCAGTGACAAAGCCAGTTGGGTAACCGGCGCAATTTGGGATGTAGACGGCGGAGTGATGGCAGGAAGAAACTAAGCAGCCTTAATCTAAAAAGTGATTACTGCTGATAAAGCTCTAATGGTAAGCCATCAGGATCACTGAAAAAGGTAAATTGCTTGTTGGTGTAGGGGTCAACCCTAACGGGTTCAACCTCTACCCCTTGTTGCTCCAAATAGCCAATAACTTGCTCAATGTTATCTACCGCAAAAGCTAAATGACGCAACCCTTGCGCCTCAGGAAAGCTCGGTCGCGGCGGCGCGCCCACAAAGGAAAACAATTCTATTTGTTCACCGCTTGGTAGCGCTAAATCTAATTTATAAGAGTCACGCTGCTCGCGATAATGCTCAGCAATAATGTGCAAACCGAGTATCTGACTATAAAAGTGTTTCGAGCGTGAATAGTCTGAGCAAATAATTGCAACATGATGAAAGGCTTTAAACATCATGACTCCTGCTTTGAAGTGCTTGGCTCGAGTGATAGCGCCCAGAAAAAACCACTACAGCCCGAAACAGCCATCAGCGACATCAGGCCAATCATTACCCAGTAGCTAGGCGAAAGATGAAAGGAGCTACCCACATTGGCTGCAATCAGCAATAAGGCAATGCCCAGTAATGCTAACACGCCACCCAGTCGCGCCAACAGAGTCGCAATATAATCAATACTTTGCCAATAGTTAGAAGCAATAACAAACAAACCTAGGAAGACAAATACCAACGGCCACCAGCTTAAGCCAAATACCAACAAGCTAACGCCACTGGTAGCAACCGTGATTAAGCCAAACAGCCATTTAAAAACTAGCGTCATGTCTATCCTTATTATGTTTTTAGTATTGGGGACTTTGGCAGTTACTTGGAACCGTAAGCTGCCAGTCTATCACCCTATTAATCTCAAATACGGCAGGATACTCACTGGCAAAACCATCAACCTGAGCTGCTAGGCGTTCGCCTTGCACGGTCACATAAATAGCTTGATAAGGTTTAGCAATATTGGCGCGGTAATACTCCAGTAACTCTGCAGTGACTAAAGGCTCTGCTTGCCACCACAACGCTTCACCGCCACAGGGAATGAACTCTCTCGCTTCGTGACCAAACACAAAGCTACCTTTAATAGGCGATGTTTGAGGGGCACAACTCACCAGTGAACTAATACTAATCAATGTACACAATAGAGAATAATAGCGATACGGCATTTCTTAGTTCCTCACCATAGACAGGTAATAATAAACCAAGTAAAAGCCGAATTAAGGAAGAGAGTAATAAATCTGAGGCTTAGTCTAAACTGGCGTGGTAAAACTCCCACTGCTCAATAACTCTGCCATCAGAAAAGTGGCAGTAACCTACTTCACCTTCTTTTGTTTGTTCTACTTGAGGGTCTCCGCCTTGCTCTACGCAATAGACTGAAGCAGGGTTAGCCATACTAACCGACGAGGAGTTTTCTTGCTCGGAATCGCAAGCCGTTAACGCGGCAAACACCCCAGTTAATAACAGTATCTTAAATCGCAACATCGACCATCACCATAGCTTAGATTTAACTAGACACTTTAAGTAAAAATATACTAGCTTGTAGCATTTCGCCATCATAGTTGATTAAAAACACAGCAACAAGTGAATAGGCAAATGAAAACAAGTGGTAAGACCTAGTTCAGCACACTCTTAGGTGCTGTAATCAAACACAATAATGTCTTCCAATAAAGGCACAAAGTGTTGCTTTAGCAAGTCGTGATCGGGGTGAGGCAAATATCGCTGGCGCGCCGCTTCATTAGCAAAAGTCATCACCACACTATATTCGTAGTCTTTGTTTAAACCCTCAGGGCTATTATTTGTTCCCCATTCCACCTCAACCACGCCTTCCATTTTTGATGGTATCGTTAAAAAGTCTTGCTGTGCTGCCTTAATATCAGCTTTGCTCGCGTGAGCTTTAAACTTAAACAGTAAAATGTGACGGATCATTTTTAACTCCTGACTAAAATACATTTTGCTTATGATCTCAAAGTTTAGCGAATTGTTAATAGCACTAAAAAGCGAACAAAAAACACACTATTAAAAAACGAAACTGCTGAAAGCCTTGTATTTAAAGGGCTAAGTCCAATTATTTATGCTGTTATCAAGTATTTCAATATTAGAATATTTGCTCTGGTCGGAGTTGTAGAGGACTGATCAGTTGCCTAATATGCGCCAATATTACAAAAATAAAACAAAACAGTTACGCCTAGCGAACTGAATGCACTCCTCTTAGAGACCAGTAGTTATGAATAAACGTAAATTAAGTCTACTTGCCATCAGCATTTCACTTGTTACCGGCCACAGCCTTGCAGCAGGCTTCCAACTAAATAGCCAATCTGCAACCGGTATTGGTCGCGCATTTTCTGGTGACGCCGTTATCGCCGACAATGCTTCGGTATTGTCACGTAACCCTGCCGCCATGGCGATGTTTGACCGCAAAGCCTTATCACTTGGTTTAACTTACGCCGACGTAGACGTTACCATTAAAGATGTTAGCGCGTTAGGTGGCACAATTAATTACGGTAGCGAAGATGATGCTGCCGACAATAAAGTGATTCCAAACATTTACTACATCCACCCGATTAACGATGCCTTTGCCGTTGGTGTTGGCGCCTTTAGTAATTTTGGTACTGGCACAGATATTAGCTCACTAAACAATACAGGTGCACCAGTAACGCCGGTAGATTTATTGGGTGAAACTGAAATTGTCACCTCAACTTTCAATGCCAGTGTGTCTTATCGCATCAACCAACAGTTCAGCATTGGTGCTGGCCTCGATTTAATTTACGGCGAAGGTAAATTAAAACGCGAAGGTCAAATCACTGATAACCCTCTGAGTCAAACAACCTTAGTAGATGTTGAAGCCGATGGCTGGGCTCTAGGTGGAATTGTTGGCGCAACTTACGAAATCAATGATAGAAACCGTTTAGGCATGAGCTACCGTGTCAGCCCTACCTTTAAAGCTGATGGTAAAGTTAACTACTTAGGCCAAAGTTATGAAGAGATTCATATCCCACTACCTAATATATTCCAAGTAGCCGGTTACCACGAGCTAAGCCCCAAGTGGGCGGTTCACTACACTGCACAGCACACTAGCTGGGGTGATTTTGACCACATTACTGTTACCGGTTCTGCGCCAGACGCTACGGTTAAAAGCTACCATTGGAAAAACTCTTGGTTGTTTAGCGTAGGTGGTACTTACACAATTAACCAAAACTGGACGGCCCGTGCGGGTTACATGCACGACAAAGGCGTAGTAGATGAAGTTAGTTCACTATCAATTCCCGATTCAGACCGTAACTGGTATACCGCTGGTGCTAGCTATCACTTAAACAAAAATGCCAGTATTGATTTTGGTGTAGCTTTGGTTCGTGGCGAGGATGTTAAAGTACTGGAAGATAGTAGTGTGCTAGCAGGTGCTGGTTTACCAAGCTCCACCGTGGTTGGTCACACCCGTTCAGACGCTGTTTACTACTCTATGCAGTACAGCCACTTGTTCTAAAACTGACCCAAATGAATGGTAAGTGCAAGGCTTACCATTCTATTTTCCCCATTATAAATAGTCAGCCACTCCCGCAACTTTAGTTCACTTTCACCTCTCAACTAATACCACCTTAATAAACTAAACTCACGACTACTGCGTATACATAGTATGAGTGTAATTCTATGAGTTGTTATAAATGCAAGTAGTGGTAATAGCAGGAAGCGGTGGCATAGGTTTATCCTTGGTTAAACTCTTATGCCAAAGAGCAGATGTACGGCACATTACCGCTACGTGGCATACACACAGGCAAGACTTTTCTCACCCCAAACTTACTTGGCAGCAACTGGATTTAAGCGACGAACAGCAAATTGCGGGCTTATTCAAACAAATAGATCAGCTTGATTGGCTAATTAACTGCGCAGGCGTATTGCACTCTCAGCAACTAAAGCCAGAGAAAAGCTTGTCACAATGCCAAGCAGACAACTTCATGTTAAGTATGCAGTTAAATGCTTTACCTAGCTTGCTGCTAGCCAAATACGCAGCCAAGCCATTAAAAACAAGTGATGACGCTAAGTTTGTGAGTGTGTCGGCTAAGGTCGGTTCAATAAGTGATAACCGTTTAGGTGGCTGGCACAGCTATCGAAGCGCTAAAGCAGCGTTAAATATGGTACTCAAAAACATTGCAATAGAATGGCTACGCAGCCACCCCAAGGTATGCGTTATCGCTTGGCATCCCGGTACAACGGATACCGAGTTATCAAAGCCTTTCCAACGAAATGTGCCAGCCGGCAAGTTACTGTCTAGCCAACAAAGCGCCAGCTTATTGCTTGAAAAATTAGTTGAATTGACACCAGAAAATACCGGTCAATTTTGGGCATGGGACGGCAGCCAAATAGGCTGGTAACTGAAATATAGTGTTAAGTTATTCTTAACATATCAAATGGTATATAAATCAGTAACTCACTTCAAATACAAAAACTCTTCGAGCGAAAAAGGTAGTTCACTTTACCCTCAAAAAAATCTGGTTGCAGAAGGCCACCAATACCTTACAATCACCCTTCCAGTGTTATACAAAAGCTACATTGAGGCTCTTCAAGACCCAATTACTAGCTTTGAATTATATAAAAGTCCAAGGACGGGATAATGATTTTTACTATTGTAAACCAACCAACTAGAAATAAAGGCGATTACGCTGCTTTTAAATCTCTAGTAAACCTCATCAAAGTGGAATATCCAAACGCTACTATAAATTGTTTATTTACTACAAAAGATCATGATCCTTTATTCAATAATGTATCAGAGGTTAATTCCATTGATAGCGATTTGTTTTCTTTGTGGAGAATCTCGAAAATTTGTCTACAATTTCCTTTTTTATTCAAAATAATCGCGCTGCTTCCAAAATATAATAAGTATGCTGATGTTATAAAAAATTCTGATGTAGTCGTTCTTGCTCCAGGCGGTCTAGAAATAGGGCTTTATCAAGAATGGTCTGTTCTTTGGAGCCTAGCATTCGCGCATTCCTACAACGTTAAGTATGCTATCTATTCTAGGTCTATAGGTAAATTTGTTAACCAAACAGCCAAAGACAGAGAGTTCATGAAATATGCTGTGAAATACCTTAGCCACTCGCAATTCAATGGTTTAAGAGAAGAAAAAAGTCAAGAATTTGCAAACATGCTTGGTTTACACTACTACCCAGCTATAGATGTGGTTTATAGCAATACACCAAATAACGTTCTTAAATCGGATTTAATTCAAGGGATTAAAAACAACTTCGTTATTTTTGTGCCGTCTAAGTTTAGCAATTGGCACCCTGATTTTAATGATAAGTCACAAGAAGTTTTGGATAATATCTATAAGAAAATCATTTCACAAATAGTTCAAAGTGGAAAGAAAGTTGTAATGTTACCGCATGCATACGGTAGAGGGGATATTGACGACTGTCATTACTTCGAAAGCCTAATGGTTAGCGAGTCTAAGGATTCATGTATAATTGTAAATGATCAGGTCGATACCGATGAGTATCAAGCAATTATTAAAGCAGCAGACTTCGCAATATCGACTAGATTACATCAAGCAATTTTTGCGATTAATAATCACACTCCTGTTATTTGTCTCAGCTATGAGCATAAAATGGAGGCCATGATGAAGATGCTAGATTTAGGTGAATTTTCCATGAATCTAAGCTCAATAACTGATAATCAAGAAAAGCTCCAAAATCTAATCAATCAATTCATTCAGTCTCCAACCGAAAGTGAAGGTAAATTTGTCACTGCACAAAAAAAAGCATTTTCAATAGCCACTAGCTCTTTTAAAAACTTTATAAATTGTATTAAGAATGGAAGTTACTTAAAGTAAATTACTATATCTATACACTATCAAACTAACGAACTTACCTTTAGGTTTAGTTCGTTAGTTTCTGTTAAAAGAACTTTTATATAATGCTAATTAATCCTTAGTTTCCAAGGCAACCAAGGCAAACCTACTTGCAGCGCTTGGCGCATTTTCTCTAAGCTACCTTGGTGGTAACTATAAACGCGAATACCAAAGATATGCAGCATCAGACTACAGGCCTTAGCCTTAGCCTCTGGCTCATCATAAATGTGCATTAGAAACTCACTATACAGAGCTTCAATTTGTTGTAGTTGTTCGCTCACCAGAGTTTGCAGCTCGGGCTCGTCGCTTAACTCCAACTGGCTCTTTACCAAAAAGCAGCTGCAGTAATCACTGTTAAGAGACTGCTCCAACATGCTCTCCAAGATCTGACAGATGCCTAATTCAATATTGCTAGCAGCACTTAAACTCGCTTGAATACCTTGCAGCGAAGCTTGGCAATAATGCGTTAATGACTCTTTAAACAAAGCCTCTTTGTTGCCAAAAGCCAAGTAAACACTGCCCGGTTTTAGGCCTGTGTGCTGAAATACTTGCTGCATAGAGGTGGCGTGATAGCCCACTCGCCAAAACAAATTAGCGGATTGCTCTAGAACCTGCTCTCGTTGAAACTGCATCTTTGCCATATTGGATGTATTCGCCTTTACGCTTAGCTGTGCGCATCAAGTATACCTTGTGTGTTAGCAACAAGCATCTTTTTGAATGAACATTCAAAATTAACTTGAATGATCATTCAAGTGATGTTTGAATGTTCATTCAAGAAATCATCACAACTTAAGAACAAAGGAATTATCATGAGTTTGCAAACAGAGATCGCCGATTACATTGCTTCTTTCATCCAAAAAGCGCCCTTAGACGTTCAGCAAGTGATGAAACAGGCCACTAAAAATTTAAGCGAAAGTAACATAGCAGCAAATACCCCGCAGCAAGGGCAAGCGCTTCCTAGCTTTACCCTCGCCAACCAAAACGGCGAGAAGGTATCACTAAACGCATTATTAAAAGACGGTCCGCTTGTTGTAACGTTTTACCGCGGTGGCTGGTGCCCTTACTGTAATTTAGAGCTGCGTGCTTACCAGCAAATTTTGCCGCAAATAAAAGCCCTGGGGGCTAATTTAGTTGCCATTACTCCAGAGCTACCAGACGCCTCGCTAAGCACTGCCGAGAAAAACGAGTTACAGTTTCAAGTATTGTCTGATGTAAATGCAGAGTATGCCAAAAGCTTAGATATTGTATTTGCCCTACCTGAGGAATTACGCCCAATTTACTCATCTTTTGGTATTGAAGTAGAGCAACATAATGGCGCTGGCCAATTTGATTTACCGCTTGCTGCCACCTTTGTAGTTGCTCAAGACGGCAGCATAGCCAGTGCGTTTGTAGAAGCCGATTACACCAAACGCCAAGAGCCTAGTGACTTATTGCCAGTGCTAACGTCACTCAACAACTAAGCTTTAGCTACACAAAGAAGCCTTGGTACTGCCTTGGGGTTAAAGCCAAGCGCTTCTTAAAGTTTCGTTGAAAATGACTTTGGTCGGCAAAACCTAAAGTCAACGCGGTGTCTGCAATGCTACTACCTTCCCGCAATAAGGTTTTTGCCCGATTGATTCGTTGATTAAGCTGAAACGCATGTGGTGACAATCCATAACGGCGCTTAAAACTTCTCACTAAGTGATAACGGCTTAAACCTGCAACTTCAGCCAACTCACTTAAACTCAGGGAACAAGACAGCTGATCTTGAATACACTCTTGAACACGTTTAATTTGCGGCTTTGCTAAGCAACTCGCGTCACGTCTAACATCAGCAACTTGGCCAAACTGACTTTCAAAAAATTGAATTAACAAACTTTCTTGCTGTAAACCATCATGATCATGTTTGATCGCAGAGAACAACTCAGCCAGTAGGGTAAAAGTCGCGGGATCATTTGCATAATGTTGCTCAAATGGCTGGTAGTCACTGGCAGGTTTCACCAGAATTTCTTGCTGTAACTCTCCCACCCAATGGCTATCGACAAACAACATGCGATAAGACCATGCGCCTTGTTTAGGGTTACAAGAGTGCACATCACCAGGGTTAATCGTTACGTTATGTCCAGCAGTAATACGGTGCTGCTGTTGCATATTTTTATAAACCGCGTCACCCGTATCAATTAAACCAAAAGAAAACTCATCATGCGAATGACTGTGGTAACAGGCCTGCGAATGCCGAGCTTGGCGTAACTCAATAAAAGGCAAACTTGCGCTACGTTTTAGTAGTTGCTGACTGTTAGCGGCTGTTACTTGCTTGGCTTTCACCTGATTAACCACATACGCTCCTTGTAAAACGGCCACATATAAACACTAAGATACAAATAACGACACTACAGACCCGGCCAATAACAAAGCCATCACGATATTAAAGGTGCGTTTTCTGATGGCAGTGTGTAGATAGCTGGCAATAACAGAGCCCATGGCAGCCCAAGTCCCCACACCAATTAAACACACTATCAAAGAAATAGTACAGAAAACCAACAAGTAAAAAAGCGCACCAGTTTGCGGTGAAACAAATAAGCTCACACCAGACATTGCCACTAACCATGCTTTAGGATTTAACCCCTGCGCTAACGCGCCTTGTAAGGCACTGGGCGGCGATATTATTTTTTGGTGAGTATCTTCGCTCACGGGCGATATCGCTATCTTGTAAGCCATGAACAACAAAAACGCTCCACCTATATACTGCAGCAAGCCAGTTAAACTTGGCAAAAGCTGCAGTACCGCCGTTAATGAAAAGCCACTAATAAAAACCACCAAGCAATAACTAACACTGGCGCCTATTACATGCGGAAGTGCGCGCCGAAAACCAAAGTTAGCCGCAGCGCCCGTCGCAATAATATTCACAGGACCTGGAGAAATAGCACCAATTAAAGCAAAAACAATCATAGATATCACCACACTCACCCGCTTTCTCCCTCGCTCTGCTAAAAGCCAACTATATGCGCTAGCTCGCAAACTTTATTGAACAAAATTGCGCTAAGTCATAGAGAGCTGAGCAGCAGTTATTTGCACTCAACAAAACGTTGCGTAAGGTATCACTTCTCCAATTGACAACTTGCGCAATGGCAGCGGGGTTTCTAATGTGGACGTAACAAAAAAATAAAGGAAGGCTCTATGAAATTTATTCCCAATAACATCGCCGAACTAAACTTGTTGCTGCAGTTTGATATGAGCAGTTTACAAACCGGGATTAAGGTTCACCAGGACGCAGCTCCAGAACTGATTGCCGCAGCAAAAAGTTTGTTCGACAGAGGTTTAAGCACTCAAGCTGACGGCGGCTACCTTACCGATTTAGGTATTGAAGTGGCCGAACACGCTCAAAAACTATTGGCCATTATCAGCACCAAGCCTGAACACGCCACGGTCTAACACTATTGTTCTATTTTAAGTAGCCAAGTGCCTGTAGCGCTTGGCTTTTTGTTACCTAAGTCGAACTAGCTTACTGCAGCTCCCTGAAACAACATATACGCATCATGTCCCCCCTGTATTAGCATTTGCATACCAATCACAGTAAGAATTAAGCCCATTAGTCGGGTGGTAATGTTAATGCCGCTCTCGCCTACTTTCTGGATTAACTTTGGCCCCAACAAAAAGCAGATAAAAGTAATCACGCATAATGTGGCGAAGGCAATAATGGTAATGATGATATTAACTATCTCGCCAGATGCTGAATAGTTCATCGCGGTGGCAATGGTGCCCGGCCCAGCGAGTATTGGCAAAGCTAAGGGGGAAATAGCAATATCCTTACCTTCGCTATCATCATTTTCGTTCGGTGTATGCGTATGCATTTTTGAGGCATTACCTTGTAGCATGTGGTAGCCCACTAAAAACACCAATATGCCACCCGCTAAGCGCAGTGCTGGCAAGGTAATGCCGAACAGTTCAAAAATACCTTTACCTAACAAACAAAACGCGGCAATGATAAAAAAGGCAACCACCAATGCCTTAAAGGCAGTTTGCTTGCGCTGTAAAGGGCTTTGATTGCCAGTCATACCAACAAATACCGCTGTATTGGCAATCGGGTTCATCATTGCAAAAAAGCCCATAAATACCGTTACTGCCATAGTGGCTAAATCGTGCATTTCATCACTCGCTTAGTGTTAAGAAAAGGCTAACAGTTACCATAACATTGCAAAATAGGCAGTACATTAACAAGCCTAGCCCATGCTTACTTCACAGCGTGTAAATGAACTGCTTATTAGCGCATAGTAATCTATCAGCAAATACGTATCATATTGATATTAAGTATTTAATAATTAGGAAGCTTAAGTCATGGATGTATCGTTAATTGTAATTCTAGTCATTGTTGCCGCCAGTATTTTTTACGTTGTTGGCATCTATAACCGCTTGGTGAGTCTGCGTAATCGTTACAAAAATGCCTTTGCTCAAATTGAGGTACAACTTAAGCGCCGTTACGATCTTATTCCCAACTTAGTGGAAACCGCCAAGGCCTACATGTCTCACGAAAAAGAGACTCTGGAAGCGGTGATTAGTGCACGTAACGATGCCAGTGCGCTATTACGCGCTGCTGCAAGTGACCCTACAGGCAACACGCTGAATAAGCTTGCCAATGCTGAAGGGGTATTACAGGGCGCAATGAGCAAAATGAACATTGTGATGGAAAGCTACCCAGACTTGAAAGCCAGCGACAATATGCTGCAAGTAAGCGAAGAGCTAACCACCACAGAAAACCGCGTTGCTTTTGCTCGCCAGTCTTTTAACGACTCAGTTACCGAATACAATGAATATCGCCAATCCTTTCCTCCAGTCTTTTTTGCTGCCCAATTTGGCCATAAGAAAGACGCCAGCCTATTAGAGTTTGCCGACAGCGCCGAGATTCAAACTGCACCTAAAGTGTCTTTCTAACTGCTTAGGTGTAACCATGAATTTTTTTACCGAACAAGACCACGCTCGTCGTAACAGCAAATGGTTGGTTTTGCTGTTTGTGCTGGCGGTTATCTTACTTATAGGCTTGAGCAACGTGATTATTGCTAGCACATTTTGGCTTTTTGATAGCCATAACAATGGGCTAAATCAGGCCAATGAGGGAAGCTTTTTCTCCACCGACCTGTTCATTATGGTGAGCTTGGTGATGACCAGCGTTATTGGCTGTGCCATTGCCTTTAAATGGTATCAATTGCGCGATGGAGGCCGGCGTATTGCCGAGTCATTAGGTGGCGAGCGCTTGCTACCTAATAGCCAAGCACCAGAACAACGACAAGTACTGAATGTTGTCGAAGAAATGGCTCTTGCTTCAGGCATGCCTGTGCCCTCGGTGTATTTACTCAAAGATGAAATAGGCATTAACGCCTTTGCCGCTGGGCATACATCAGCAGATGCAGTGATAGGCATCACTCAAGGCGCTTTAGAGCAACTTAACCGCGAGCAGTTGCAAGGTGTAGTGGCTCATGAGTTTAGTCATATTCTAAATGGCGACATGCGTTTGAACATGCAACTTATCGCGCTGTTAAGCGGTATTATCTTTATCTCTAACATCGGCGAGTTTGTGGTGCATAGCCAACGCTACAACAGCGTATCGCACTCCAGCCGAAACAAAAACAATGATGTTAGAGTTGTTGCGGTAGGTTTTGGTTTATTGGCCTTGGGTTGGATCGGCGCCTTTTTTGCCAACATGATTAAAGCCGCCATTAGCCGCCAACGCGAATATCTAGCCGATGCGTCAGCCGTTCAGTTTACCCGCAACCCTAACGGCATAGCCGATGCGCTAAAAATCATTGGTGGTTACGACGCGGGCTCGGGTTTACGCACACCACTTAGCCAAGAAGCCAGCCATATGTTCATTGGCGACGCTCGTCGCTTAGGCAGTTTTTTTGCGACTCACCCCGCCATTAAAACTCGTATCAAGCGTATTTTACCTCGTTGGGATGGGCAAGTAATTAAGCGAGACATCAAGAAGATCGCCGAACCTATCTACTCTAAAACCAGTCAGAAACGCGCGCAGAAACACTCTCAAGAACAATTGAAGAAAACAGTATTTGTGGCCGCTGCAGCGGAAGCCGCGATAGAGCACGTCACCAATAAATCAGCCAAAGCAGAGTACAGCTTATCGGAGCATACCGTTACCGTAAGCGGCGAGCTTGCTCATCTAGATGAAGGCTTACTTGCCCTTGCTCATGACCCATGTGGAGTGATTAGCGTGGTTTACGCTTTGTTACTTGATAGCAACGATGCACTACGTAAGAAACAACTGCATGACATCAAGGACAACTTGAGTAAAGACTCGCGAATCAACGAAACCCTACAAGCTTGGGAATGGATAAACTCGGTGGATAAAAGCTATCGCTTGCCCTTGCTTGAGCTATCCTTCCCCGCCTTAAAGTGCATGTCGGCCCTGCAATACCAGCGCTTTATGGATAATTTACGAACTTTAATTAAAGCCGACCAACAAGTAGATATGTATGAATGGTGTCTATATCAGTTGGTGAAACACTATTTAGCTCATCAATTTGAGAAAACAACGCCCAGCAAAGCTGTCTATAAATCCACAGCAGAAGTCGCCAAGCCCTTTTCCATCGTATTATCGACCTTTGCCTATTTTGGCCACGAACAAACTTTAGAGATACAACGCGCCTTTGGCATTGGCGCAAACAGTATTGGTTTGTACACGATTAGCCTACTTGAACGAGAACAATGCCAAGTTGAGCATTTTGGGCCAGCAGTAAAACAGCTCGCCAATGCTTATCCGCAAGTCAAACAACGAATACTTCGGGCACTTGTCGCCTGTATTTGCTTAGACAAACAACTCACTATTTTAGAAAACGAGATGATCCGCTGCATTGCGGCAGTCATGGATTGCCCCGGACCACAAATTAGCTTGGGTGTGCGCCGTACATAAAAAAGCCCGCTTAAACGTAGCGTTAAGCGGGCTGTTAGCATTTAGCTTATAAAATGCGTTTAGCGGCTTTCTCACGTAATGCTTGGCGCGCACTTTCACTAATAAAGGCCATTTTTAAACCATTACTTTGCAGCTTGGCAATTTGCTCATCGCCAAAGCCTAGTTGCTCGCGGGCAATACGGTATTCATCGGGTAAATCAATGGCCGACACACCGGGATCATCAGTATTCAAACTAGCGCGAATACCATGCTCTAAAAAGCGCTTAAGAGGGTGCTGACTTAAGTCTGGCGTGGTGTTGGTTTGAAAATTAGAAGACAAACACGATTCTACACCAATCTTGTGCTTTGCTACGTAATCCATTAGCTCAGGATCGTCAGCTATTTTAACGCCATGGCCAATGCGAGTAGCACCTAGTTCACGAATAGCTTGCCAAACGCTTGCCGAACCAGCAGCTTCACCCGCATGAACAGTAATACCAAAACCGGCATCGCGCGCACGTGAAAACTGCTCAACAAATAAACCACCAGGGTGACCCAGCTCGTCACCCGCTAAATCAACCGCCACTATTTGGTCGCGAAACGCCATGCAAGCTTCCAGCTCTTCGCTACAACTTTGTTGACCAAAGGTACGGCTCATAATGCCGATTAAATTCACTTGTACATCGTGTTTTTGCATACCACGACGCACGCCTTCAATAACCGCTTCTACCACGCCTTCTTGCTTAAGTTTATGGCTCATAGCCATGTAACCGGGGCTAAAGCGTAATTCAGCATAATCAATATTGGCTTTTACTAAATCGGCCACATTTTCTTCAGCTACACGGGCACAGGCGTCGTAATCGCCCAATACACTTACCCCCCAATCTAGCTTAGATAGAAAAGCCACCAAATTAGGTTCTTGTTTGGTAATTTGAACGTGGGGGATCAGCGCTTCAAGATTGCTTGCAGGAAGATCTACGTTAAACTTTCGGCCCAGCTCTAATATGGTTTCGGCGCGAATAGTGCCATCTAAATGACGATGTAAATCAGTCACTGGGTATTGTTTTAACATAGGAGCTCCTGCAGGATTATTTTTTGAACTTATAAGCGGCTCAGTGTAGTCACCGTTGGCCGCTGTTCCAAGCCAGTGTTAAGCAATTAAGGCCTGCTTTTTCAAATAGTTTGATGCTTTATTTAATCCTAGCCGAATGTGTTGACAAATCATCATCAAATTTCACTTCCTTGCGATATAAAAGTTTACCAACCAATTGCTTGACTTGGAGTTAACTCCAACTTTTACACTCCCCTTAAGTAATCGTTAACTATTATTCAAAACCTTTGGAGAAGTGACTATGGAACTGGCACGTTTAGGAAACAGTGAACTGGAGATTACCCGCATTGGCTTAGGTGCATGGGCAATGGGCGGCCTGTGGCAATGGGGCTGGGGTGCGCAACAAGATCAAGATTCTATCGATACCATTCAACATGCTTTTTCATTAGGCATAAACTGGATTGATACAGCGCCAGTATACGGCCTCGGCCACAGTGAAAAAATAGTGGGTAAAGCCATCAAAGGCTTAAGCAATAAACCGCTCATTTTTAGCAAATGTGGCTTTAACTGGGATCAACAACAAAACATCCAACCTTGCTTAAAAGCCGCCAGCATCAAACAAGAAGTCGAGGACAGTCTAAAGCGCCTGCAAGTAGAGACTATCGATTTATATCAAATCCACTGGCCTAACCCAGCTGAAGACATTGAAGAAGCTTGGCAAGCCATGGCGGAGTTGCAACAACAGGGGAAGATTCGCTATTTAGGTGTGTCTAACCATTCCTTAGAGCAAATGGAAGCCTTGCAAAACATTGCCCCTATTCACGCTATGCAGCCACCTTACAGCTTAATTAATCGTGATTGTGAAGAGCAGCTATTGCCTTATTGCCAGCAAAACAACACCGGGGTAATTTGCTATTCGCCAATGGGTTCTGGTTTATTAACCGGTAAAATGACTCGCCAGCGAATTGCCGCTATGGGTGATGATGATTGGCGTAAAAACGCTGATGACTTTAACGAGCCTAAGTTAAGCCATAATTTAAAAATTGTAGAAGCACTTAGCCAAGTGGCAGTTAAATACCAAGTGTCGGCCGCTGAAGTTGCCATTGCTTGGGCCTTAAACCATCCCGCCATAACCGGCGCCATAGTGGGCATGCGTAGCCCAGAGCAAGCCGACGGGGTAATTAGAGGGGCTAGTGTGCAGCTAGATACCTACGACATAGCCTTGCTTGAGTCGGTATAAGGCTTATTCCAGAGTAATGCTTAATTGGGTTCCTTCTTGGTAATGTTCAATCTTGCGCTGAACATGTTCAAGGTTGCGATTGAGGCAGGCAATTTGTTGCTCGGTTTGTTGTTTATGATCGAGCAACAGCTGTAAACGTTGTTGCTCGGTACTTGGCCCCTCATCCAACATATCTCGATACTGTTTAATAGTATCTAAAGACATGCCGGTAGATTTTAAACACACAATAAAGCGCAGCCACTCAACATTTTGAGAACTAAAACGGCGGTGCCCGTTGGGCGAGCGATTAACATTAAACAACAAGCCCTTTTTCTCGTAAAAGCGTAGGGTATCGCTGGTTATTCCTGCTAACTCTGCGGCTTGTTTCACCGTGTAACTGGCAGGTGCGTTGGCTTTACTCATAACGCTTTACCTATGTTTGCGAACAAAACACCTTGGCACTTCACTCGCTTAGCTATGACCGATTAGCGCTGTGGAAGATACTGCAACATACGATCGACTTCGCGTGCAATGCGGACTTTTCGCTCGCTCAATGCCTGCTCTTGTTGGGCCATGCCTTGACTTAAAATACGCCAAAAAGGTTCACTTTCTGCTGAATTAAACAAGGCGATCATCACCGAGCCTTTTTCATACATTGTGGGATCCACATCATCTGCCGATAAACCTGCCATCATGCCTGCGCGCGCGAGTATTTGTTGATCACTCACTTTAGAGTCTAAAGCGGCCCCCACTCCGATAAAGAAATCAGGCTGTTGGTTTAGTTCAACCAAGGTATAACCTTTATCTTGCATGGTTTTACTGATATTTTTTCGCAGTTCCTGTAGCAGAATCTCTTCGCCTTCCGCTTTATGCAGATAAGCTTTCATCAAGCTAGGGTGCCAAGCATAGCGGCCGCTCGACTGCTCCAAATAGCTAGTGTCACCGCTTACTACTGTGGTGGAACGTGTTTCTGGGGCTCTGGTTTGCTCAGCAGAAACACAACCTAACAGTAAGCTTGAAAGAAGAGATAAAAACAAAAAAGGCTGCACTTTCAAACGCATATTACAATTACCGGATTATTAATTGAGGGCTAACCCTACCATAAAACTATCAGTAGATAATTCCGATTTCTGGTCTTTGCAAATTCACCCCTTGGTGTCTTTAGCTTAGTGAATACTCATACAAAGTCTGGTCTTCAATTGACTGAGAAAATCCCATCTTACGTAAGTATTTTTGGTGGTTTTCAACCGAGCTGTAGGTTACCAATTTGCTTATATCTAGCTGTTTAAATAAGCCGGAATTGTGATAAAGAAAATCGCCCGTTTTAAAATCTCGATAGGCCGAGAATACGTAATCTAACTTTACTTCAAACTCATGTTGTTGCTGCCTACCAACAAAAATACCTGCTGGTTCACTGTTTCTCATCAGCATGTAACAGCTTTGCCCTTGTAAACTATCAACAGAAAACTGCGGGAAGTATTTTTCAATGTCAGTTTGATATTGCTCTACCCAAAACTGCAATAAGGGGCTGCTGGCTTCAACTTTTACCAGTTTAAACTGATCCTTACTGCGATAAATTCCCTGCAAGTAATAGATGTTGGCGAATACAATAAATAGGTTTAACAATGCCACGGGCATTGCACCAATGACAAAACCATAACTAGAAAACAGCGCTGCGCCTATCATGTTTAACCAGCGAAGTTTAACAATAGAACTCATGGTTAATGAGATGGCCACCACCACCGACGCTAAATAACCAAACCACTCGATCCAATCCATCTTAATCTCCTTACCAAAGATGTTTAATGCCGCTCACTTTACGAGCAGAGCTATCAATAGTCTGGTTAGCTCAAGCAATTTGATAAAAAAAATAGGATATTTTGGACAAATTAACCTATTAAGTTGGTATCTTTTGCTCAACGATATACTCAATTACTGCAAGTTTTAGCCGTGGTATCGCAGCTGATTATACTGCTGAATCGCCCGTTTTAACGGCAAGTAACGCTTAGGCGCAGCACTTTCAATACGCGATAAATAGTCAGTAAAGCTTTCTCCCTGACTACGGTGAAGTTTCAATCTCGCTAATAAAAATAACTGCCATTTTAGCGCTAGAACATGTTTATTCGGTACGCGCCACAGCCATGGCTTAACGAACAACAAGGCGCTGATTAGCACTCCAGATAACAACATGCCGCCGGTTAACATCAACAGTGAGGTCCCCGGCAACCAGTTAAGCAGCTGTGAAAACAAACTTAACTGACGTTTATGATCAAAGTTAAGTACCCACTTCGCCCACCAATAATCGGCCTGCGCTAACCATAAACGTAGTTGGTTAAAACCTTGGGTATACCAAATTCGCTGCCCCCAACCGCTTATATTTTGCCATTGCTCGGCAGTTGCTTGGCTTTGCTGTAAGTTGCTTTCCACTCGGTCTGGGGCTATCCACGCTGTTGGGTCAAGCCTTATCCAGCGCTCTTCGTTCCAGTATTCCATCCACGCGTGGGCATCGTAGTTTCGTACCGCTAAACGTTGATCTGCTTGCTCCCATTCGCCACCTAAATAACCAGTGACCATACGCGCGGGAATCCCTTGCAAACGTGCAAGCACTACTGCGCTTTGAGCATAATGCACACAAAACCCCGCTTGCTGGTTAAGCAAAAAGCTTTCTATTCCTGCTAATCCAGGATATGCCGGAGGACTTAAGGTATAACTAAAAGATTGACTTAAAAACCACTGCTCTAGCCTTGTCATGACTTGTTCAGAATAACCGCCAGCATTGAGGTCCAAACCTTCGCTAAACTGACGACTTAACTGCAATACATTCGCACTTATGTTACTGGGTACGCGAGTCAGCAGGTGTAATTGTTCTGGTGCTACTGACTCACGGTTCAAATGAGGTAGATAATTAAAGCTCAAAATCTGCCGAGGGAAACTCTCACCACTGCGTTGCCAGCTTTTATCGCCAACCTGCTCTGCCCCACCGCCGCGCAACTCGCTGGGGTTAAGCGTAGCCAGCCAAGCTTGATTGGCTGGCTCCAGCAACAGTTGGTATTGGTTAATCGGCGCTTGCTCATTATTAACAACGTGTTTTTTCTGAGTGAGCTCACTGCGCGTCCATTGTTCGCCATCAAACTCATCCAGCACCATAGCGCGCCAATACAATTGGTCTCGCGGTGGCGGGCGACTAAATTCGGCGCGAAAGACTAACTTATCTGAGCGAATCAACTGGCTAATATCACCGGGGCGCACCACATCAGACAAACCAGTTTGTGCACTACTGGGCGTGGGCATTTTCCATAAAGGGGCTAATCGCGGCGCAACAACAAACAAGGCCAAACCCAATGGCGCGATGGCCAACATCCAAACGGCTAGCTTTTTTAGCCAAGACAAATTGAGTTTTACATCTAAACTCAGCAATAACAGTAAGTGCATAAAGGCAACAATTAGCACTAACAAAGCCGCTAAAGGTTGGCTAGAAAATACCAGCGAAAATGCCAATAAAAACAAACCGGTTAAGGCAAACATTTCTACATCACGCCGCTTATGAAGCTCAATGTATTTCAAGCTATAACCCAGCATGACAAGGCTAACTAGTTTATCAAACAGCTCTGCGGAGCGGCTTAGCCATAGTGTTAAGGCAATTAAACTCACTAACAGTAATTTTACCCAACGTGGTTTAGGCAGCGAAGCCAAACCGTTCACTACTCTTAAGCGCCACCAGCCAGCTGCAGCCCCCACAGCCACCACTAACCAAGGCAATTGCTGAAACAACACCAGAGCGGTTGCCAAATAACATAGAAGCGATAAACGAATATGGGCAGCATTTACATTGTTCATGTTTGTTTAGGTGCCTCTGCGAGGAGTTGCAATGCAGCACGTTGATGCGCCAAGCCGCTGCCACTTGCCAGTTGCTGGCCACCGACTTGTAAACTAAAACTTTGTTGCTGTTGCGCTAACTGACGAACCCAAAAAGCCAATACCGATAAGCCTTGTTCATAATCTAAACCGCTATGTAATCGGTCAGTCAAATGTAAATCTAGCGCAGGATTGCCGCTAAAAACCTTAGTTTGTAAACCTCGGCCTGCCGCATATTGCTTCCACGCTAATAAGCTTTTACGCTCACCACTGCGATAGGTTTTTAGACCGGCAAACTCACTTTGCAATTGGCTATCACTAGAGGTTTGTTCAATATCATGCTCTTCAGATAGCTCTTGAGCGGGGCAAGCATACCCTGACAGTGGCGCTGGGTAAGCAATCAGCTCTAAGTTAAAATCAGCCACCGTCCAGCAACGGAAAATACCTAAAGGGAATACACTGGCAATAGAGACTCTTGGTAATGCCTTGCGGCCGCGCTGCACCGCCTCAATATCTACACTTAGTTGGTTATTTTGATGCTGGCTAGCCTGTTCATGCGGCCAGGTTTTAAACTCCGCGGTAAGTGCATTAGAGAAGGTTTTATTGGCTTTTTCTATGGTGAAGATCAGCCGCAATGGGTGATCACATTGTCCTTCTGGGCGCTGAACAACACTCACCACACTACCAGAAAGATTCTGATGGCAAAGCACCAAACACAGCAACCACATGGCTAATAACCATAAACCTAAAGCAAGTATTAAGTTGTTTTGGTAGTTAC
Source organism: Agarivorans sp. Toyoura001 (assembly GCF_005405585.1). Lineage (GTDB taxonomy): Bacteria > Pseudomonadota > Gammaproteobacteria > Enterobacterales > Celerinatantimonadaceae > Agarivorans. The sequence continues at coordinate 249,026 of NZ_BJEQ01000002.1, forward strand.
TGCCCATCATTAGCATCACCACTAAGGCGCACAAAAATCCCCAACCAAATGCCGTTGGGAGAATAAATAGGTTCTTGCGGTTTAATCCTAAACGGCTTGAAGCGGGAATCCGCCGTTCAAGCCACGCTTGAGTGCGCAATCCTCGCCATTTTTTAAATGCAGAGCGTCCCCAAATTTGCATGCTTAGCTCAGATCGTTGTATGGGTCGACGTCGGTTAAAATCTGCTTGGCGTAGGCTTCACCACTGTCACCTCGCCCTAAACGGTGGGCACTCACCGCACTAAATACCGCTTGAACATCTTCAGGTGATACGTGCTGCTGATGATGCAAATAGGCCCATGCTTTGGCGCAGGCCAATAAGGTTAAGCTACAGCGCGGCGACAAAGGGTTTGCCCCTTCTAAAGCGCGACTGCAATGAATTAAACGTAATAAATAATCAAGCAGGGCATCGCTGCAATGCACTTGCTCAACCGCTTGCTGTAGCTGAGTTAGCGCCTCAATCGACATGCCAACCAGCGATTCACCAGCCTGATTAGAACGCTTAAGCATGGCAAGTTCTGAATTCAAATCCGGAAAACCGATACTAAGTCGCATAGCAAAGCGATCTAGCTGAGACTCAGGTAAATCAAAAGTACCTAACTGCTCGCGAGGGTTTTGCGTCGCAATCACAAAAAATGGTGCATCCAAAGGATAGCTTTGACCATCGGTACTCACCTGCTGTTCTTCCATTGCCTCTAACAAAGCACTTTGGGTACGCGGGCTCGCACGGTTTAACTCGTCTGCTAATACTAAGTGATTAAAAATTGGCCCTGGATGAAAGATAAACTGCTGAGTGGGTGGCTCATACACCGATACACCAATAATGTCGGCAGGCAACAAGTCACTGGTAAATTGGATGCGTTGAAAACTCAAACCAAAGCCCGCCGCCAACCATTTGGCTAAACTGGTTTTGCCCGCTCCCGGTAAATCTTCAATCAGTAAGTGGCCAGAGGCAAGCAAACAACTCAAGGCCAGCCGCACCGCTTTAGGTTTGCCTAACAGTTGCTGTTCAAGATAGTGACAAATTGGCGCTAATTGAGGATGTATTTGATTCATATAAGTAAAGGCTCTGTTTTTAGTCGCTCTAGCATACAAAGCTTTTGCTCATTTGGGCACTATTTACTGTTTAGGATTGTTTGGCTTATTAAAAATGAGAGCTACTACCGATACGTGATCGCTTCAAGCACGCCACAAAGGCAAAGAAGAGCAGGAAATAAATTGATTAAAAGCTATCGCCGAAAATTGCAATAGCTTCTAATTATTAGCCAAAACTGAATGTTTTAAGCTTGAGCAACAGCCGGCTCACGTTTGAAGTACTTAACAATACCTACCACTGACGCGCCAATCCAAAATAGCTCAATAATAAAGCTAGCTAGATTAAAGTTAATGCACAAACTAATAAGCAGCAAAATGGCACCGCTTAAGTTCATCAAGTTATAGGTAAGTTGTTTAGGGCTTAGTCGCTCTAACTGTAAAAGGAAGAACGCACCTACCACGAGGGCAGTACCCAGTAAACCAACGATATCGGCAAAAATACTTTGCATAAAATTCTCATTAACAAGCAAAAATGTTCGTCCAAATTGCTGGCCCGATCCGTGGGGTGGACGCTCTCAACTACACAGCAGCATTCCATGAGACAGCTTGTTAGCGGCATACAAAAATGCGGGCGTAATCTAACAGAAAACGCCCGCACATGCATGAATATTTTTTAAACAAAAAACAAAACGTTTTATTTCAATATATTATGCTCTGCGAAAACGGCGAAGCACTAATAGGGCTACAATGGCTATGCCGCCAAAAGCACCGCCACCTGAACTTTCTGGTCGAGCAAGTGCTGCTTTTTGAGAACACAAAGATGCATTACTCCGCTCTTCAGCAGTGCTGTTTATCACTTCAGTTATCCAAGGTGAAAGCTGACCAACATCTACGTAAACTCCAGGTGTATTTTCACAAAACTTAGACCCCCAACTCACTAAGCCAGCTAGCTTGTATTGAGTTCCTTCATCAATAAATATTGGGCCTCCGCTATCCCCAGAGCATGAGTCTGCGGTAAAACTCTCGGCACAGAACATCTGCGCAGTAAGTTGAGCACTGCCCCAAAATTCGGCACATCTATTCTGAGCCATTAAGTTCACATTTGCTTGTTGTAAGTTATCTTTATAAGTGGGGTTATCAGGGTCGGTGTTGGTGCGACCAAAACCTATCACTCTTAAACCAAAGCCTGAGTTATAGTCTTGATGAATAGCCGATTGATTCATTGTAATCGGCGTCACTGAACTAGGCTCAGCCAAGCGCAGCAAAACGATATCATTATCGGTAGCTACCTGGTTTGAACCTTCTTCAACAGAATCAACATAGTTAGGGTGCTGACACACTTCACTAACCGCTTCGCCGTCCTCTTCGAGGTAAGAAAAGACATCGTCGCCAATTTTCACTTTGATCTTTTCTTTCGGAGCATAATGACCAACGCTATATTGGTCGAAGGTACAATGAGCAGCACTGAGCACCCATTGTTGATTAATCAATACTGCACCACAATAACTACCATCAGCTTTAAGCTGAGTCATCCAAGGGTATTCGCCAGCGGGCGCATCTTCGCCCCCAACGATAAAGGGAACAGCCACTTCAGAACTCGCTAACGAGACATTTGAAGAGACAGCGATGATGGCTGCAGCGATACTTAGTGCGGAGCGAGGTAACATTAATACATCCCTGTTGAAGTTACTTATTCAGCGCTACTTTCACACCAAATAACGATTTAATCAACAGTATCAGATCAATCAATAAGTTGTTTTTTAGCAAGTACCCCTCAACGCATATCAGCTTAACTGATTGTTTAAAAAGATAAGAGTCTTGACCTTAGTTATTTTGACTAAATGGGGAGCATATTGGCAGCCCAAGTGACGTTTTGGCGCTGATGACCAGCTCAAGCTCCCTTACCAATAATTTCACTTTAGCCAGCAAGCTTGGCTGAGCAGTACTTATCTCACTTAATAAACCTTCAATGTCTTCAACGAACCCTTCAGGCACAATAAGGCATTGCTGCTTAGCATATTCCAACATGCGTTTTTCACCTGGGTGCGCTAAAGCATTTATAGCAAATAAAATATCGAAATAGCTGGCTAAAAACTCAGTACAGCGATGATTAAGGCTTACTCTGTCTTGCCGTTTTAGGGCTTTTTCTAATTGGTAATAATAGGCTGGCATTTGCGCCGTTAATAGCGGGAAGTTTTTGTTCACAATGGCTTGCTGCAACGGCGCTGGATAAGCCACATTAAAACGTTGCTGTAGTTGCGCCGCTTTTCCATCGGCATCATACAAAATGCGAGATGCCAATAAATTGGCCCAGAAGCAGGTGCTATACCCCACCTTAGCTTGATACTGCTCTACGACTTGATGCAACTCCTGCTCAAGAAACGCGAAATCTCGATAGATTAACTCTACCTCAATGCCATCAAGTAAAACCCCATCATCTTCGGTTTCCCAAAACTGATTGTTCAGCTCCATGTACCGACAGTGTTTGTTAGTGATGCTTTGGCGCACATCTGTACTAATTGGCGCATTAAGATAAACATATACGTCGTAATCAGAGTGGTCGTCGGCGGTGCCGGCCGCTCTAGAGCCTGCCAGCAAAATAGCATCAACTTGGGCTAAACATGCGAAATCAGCCACTAAGGCCAAAAAGTGCGGAGATTCAGACATCAAAAAAACTCAAAAATAGATAATCTATCTACCTTAAGCAAATACACATTTCAGGCCAGTAGCAAGCCTAAGAAATGCGCTTTCAGACAAACTTTACTTGGCTGGTTGGTCTTTTTCTTCGTCTTTTAGAAATCGAATGTCGCTAAAACCTAAGCGTTGAAACTCTTTAAGCCGGTATTCTTTTAGCGTAGCGGTGTCTCGCGTAGACATAGCTAATTGCTTTTCCATCGCTAGAAAACTTGAAATATCAACACCTTCGGCTGCAGCAACAGCCTCATGAATGTCGTGGTACTTATCAAAGGAAAAATTAATCACTTTGTTTTGCTTTTTGTAGGTATAGCTTACTTGGCGCGCCATAAAAACCTCTGGGCTGTATTAATGCGGCTAGATGATATAGCAAACACCCTATCTATGTTGCGTTTATTTCTCGTCATCATTGCAACTTGCTAGTGACAAAAAAGTGAGCTTGCCAGCTTAAGCTAAAAACCACCGCTAATTAGCAGCAATAAAACCTCAATTTTATTTAGAAATCCCGATGCTAGCACCTACTATTTCTGAGGCTAACTTTAGTTGAATAAGGTGTATATTGACCGCTTGCATATTTTAGTAATTACTAAAAAATAAAACCAGCGTCAAAGAGGCGTTTTCGCAGGACGCGTCTAGTTAGCATCCGCCAACTTTATATTTGCATGAGGCAAACAGCTCTCTTCGGCTATTTGTTCTGCATTGATGTAAAGTTTGAGGATAGTTTCATGGTTTTTTCCCGTATTAAAGTGCTCGCCTTAGTCCCTGCACTTTTGTTGCTTAGCGCGTGTAACTCTGCCGACGTATCTCCTAATCAAGTAAGCGCTAGTTTGGTGAACGCCGAACCCGTTAAAAGCATCCATTACGCGCCGTCTCAGCAATTTATTGGTCGCATAGAAGCCTATAAAGATGTCGATATTCGCGCTCAAGTTAGCGGCTACTTGCTGAAACGTCACTTCGAAGACGGACAGATGGTGGAGCAAGGCCAACTGCTTTACGAGATAGACCCTACCCGCTACCAAGCAGCCGTAGCACAAGCCAAAGCGGCCTTAGCGCAAGCCAAAGCTAACTTAACCAATGCAGAAATTAACTGGAAACGTGGAGAACGTTTGTTGCCTCAAAACAACATTAGTCGCTCAGAGTACGATCGCTTAACCGCAGAAAAACTGTCTAGCGACGCCCAACTCGAGGCCGCCGAAGCGCAGTTAAGCGCCAGCTTAGTTGATTTACAACACACTCGAATTGTAGCGCCCTTTGATGGCCGCATTGGTCAAAGTGAAGTGAGCCAAGGTGACTTAATTGCCAGCAGCAATGGTCGACTGACTAACTTGATAAGCCTAAATCCGATCCGTGCTGGCTTTAGAGTATCTGAACGTGAGCGTTTAAACATGGGCTTAGACCAAGTAGACGCCCACTCTAGCGCACAAACCGACGACGCCCTTGTGCAGCTAAAAATCAGCGATAGCCGAACCTACCCAGAAAACGGCCAGTTAGATTTCATCGACAATCGCATTGATTTGCAAACAGGCACCATTGCCATTAGCGCTCAGTTTAACAACCCTCAGCAACAATTGCTGCCAGGCCAATATGTTGAAGTAAAACTGACGAGCCACGCATCGCTTGAAGCATTAGTCATCCCTAGACGTGCAGTACAAAGTGATTTAGAAGGCGAGTTTGTGATGCTGATTGGCGCAGACAACACCGCAGAGCGCCGCAACGTAAACATTGGTCCAGTATTGGAACAAGGTGTCGTCATCACTAGCGGCTTAAACGGCAACGAGCAAGTGATTACCGCAGGTTTGCAACGGGTACGCCATGGTGCGCCAGTGCAAGTTGTAGAACAACAAGCGGGTTAATTAAGGAGTCATCATGTTAAGTCGCTTTTTTATTCAACGGCCAAAGTTTGCTTTGGTGATTTCAATTCTGCTGTCATTAGCAGGTGCAATAGCCTTAATGGTATTGCCCGTTGCAGAGTACCCACAAATTAGTCCTCCCTCGGTAAGTGTTTCCGCTTACTACACCGGTGCCAGTGCCGAAACCGTAGAAGAAGCAGTGGCCGAGGTGATTGAAAGCTCGGTGAACGGCGTAGAAGACATGCTGTACATGAACTCGAAAAGTGCCAACGATGGCTCTTATTCGCTTACCGTAACCTTCGACATCGGCACCGACCCCGATATGGCACAAATTAACGTGCAAAACCGGGTCACCCAAATTGAGTCAAAGCTGCCTGCAGAAGTTCGCCAAGTTGGAGTAACGGTGCGTAAGCGTTCGCCCGACTTACTCATGGTACTTAACTTCTTCTCGCCTGACGGTCACTATGACGACACCTTCTTAAACAACTACGTTACCTTAAACGTTGAAGACCAATTAGCACGTGTGCAAGGCATTAGTGATGTACGGGTAATTAGCTCGGCTGAATACTCGATGCGTGTTTGGTTAGACCCGCTTAAACTGGCCAACCTAGGCCTTACCACTAGCGATATTCGCAACAGCCTAGCGGAGCAAAACGTGCAAGTGGCGGTGGGTTCTATAGGTGCACCACCTTACGAAGCTAACAACGACGTGCAGTTTAGCTTGCTCACCAAAGGGCGCTTAGACACCGTAGACGATTTTGAGAATATTCTATTAGTCGCCAACCCAGATGGCTCACGTGTTTACTTAAAAGATGTAGCCCGTGTAGAGCTAGGCAAACGGGGCTACGCTGCCTTTGGCGAGTTTAGAGGGCAACCTTCGGTATCGGTGATTTTGTCATTGCAAACAGGGGCAAACGCACTCGACAGTGGCGACGCTGTTTTGGCATTGATGGAACAACTTAAAGTTAACATGCCAGAGAAAATGGATTATGAAATTGCCTACGACACCACCCAGTTTGTTGCTGAGTCAGTAAAAGGCGTAATCAAAACGCTGATAGAAGCGATTTTATTGGTTATTTTAGTCACCTATTTATTCTTAGGTAACTGGCGTGCGACGCTTATTCCGGTTGTTGCTATTCCGGTTTCGCTGATTGGCACCTTTGCGATAATGCTAGCCACCGGCTTTACCATCAATACTATTACGCTATTTGGTTTGATTCTGGCGATTGGTATTGTGGTAGATGATGCCATTTTGGTGATTGAAAACGTCGACAGTAAACTCTCAGCCCACCCTGAGCTAAGCCCACGACAAGCCACGTTAAAAGCCATGCGCGAAGTGACCGGCCCGATTGTTTCCTCTACTTTGGTATTGCTTGCGGTATTTTTACCCGTAGCGATGCTGCCTGGTATCACCGGGGTGATGTATCGTCAGTTTGCGATTACTATTTGTATATCCGTGGTTATTTCATCGATAAATGCGCTGACTCTTTCACCCGCCATTTGTTCCTTAGTACTAAAACGTGGTGCGCAAAAGCAGCCTCGCTGGTTTGCTTTGTTTAACCGTGGTTTAGTCACAGTAACCAAGCGCTACGGCCAAGCCGCTGGCATGTTGGTAAGGCGCAGCTCTGCCTTAGTGGTATTCTTCTGTTTAGCCATTGCCGCTGTAGCATGGATGAACCACAACACCTCTAAAGCCTTTGTCCCGCAAGAAGATAAAGGGGTATTACTGGTAAACGTTCAACTGCCAGATTCTGCCTCTCTTAGCCGTACCGCCAAAGTGTCGGAGCGTTTAAGCCATATCATTAAACAAGAACCGGGCGTTGAAGCGGTGAGTTTAGCCAACGGTTACGGTTTGCTAGCCGGCGCTATTCAATCTAACGCGGCCACCATGTTTGTAAAACTCAAACACTGGGATGAACGAAACGCACTAGACGGTGACCATTCATCGTTTGCCATTAGCCAGCGTATCAACGAGCAAGCCTACGGCAAAATTCAAGATGCCATGATCTTTGCTTTTGGCCCACCTGCTGTGCCGGGCATGGGTACGGCTTCAGGTTTTGAATTTGTCTTGCAAGATGGTCTTGGTCGCTCGCGCAGCGAACTGGCTAAAGTGATGCAAGATATCACCATTAAAGCCAACCAAGCCCCAGAAATAGGCAGTGCTTTTAGTACATTCCGCGCCGATGTACCTCACTTTTACGTAGACATCGACCGCAGTAAAGCCAAGCAATTGGGTATTCCGCTAGGCGACTTATTCACTACTTTACAAGCCAACTTGGGCTCGCTGTATGTGAATGACTTTACCCTTTATGGCAAAAACTTCCGAGTCACCATGCAGGCTGAAGATGAGTACCGCAGCCGTTTAGATAACCTAGGTCAGTTTCATGTTCGCAGTATCAGTGGCGACATGGTGCCACTGAGCACCTTGGTCACCATAGAACAGCAGTTTGCCCCAGACGTAGCCTGGCGTTACAACTTGTACCGCAGTGCGGTATTGCAAGGCCAACCGGCGCCCGGTTATTCATCGGGAGATGCTATTGCCGCCATGGAACGGATTGCCGCAGAAGAATTGCCAAACGGTTACCAGTTTGAATGGACAGGTATGGCTTACCAAGAGATCCAAGCAGGTAATATGGCGGTATATGCCTTTGCCCTCGCCTTACTGTTTATCTACCTGTTTATGGTGGCGCAATATGAGAGCTGGACCATTCCGCTGGCAATTATTTTGGTGGTTCCAGTAGCAACTTTGGGATCGTTTGTAGCGCTATCTTTAGCAGGCTTACCCATGAACCTGTACGCACAAATTGGCCTGGTTTTGTTGATTGCTTTAGCCGCCAAAAATGCGATTCTTATCGTAGAGTTTGCACGTATGCAGCGTGAAGACAATGACATGCCTATTGACCAAGCAGCCGTAACCGGTGGAACCTTGCGATTTAGAGCGGTGAATATGACCTCTTGGTCATTTATCTTTGGCATGATACCGCTAGTACTGGCAAATGGTGCTGGCCATATTAGTCAAAATTCGCTAGGTATTTCTCTGGTTGGTGGCTTGCTGTGTGTATTGTTGGTAGGCACCTTCTTAATACCTGGTTTTTACGCCATGATTCAACGGCGCAGAGAAGTCCACCATGGAGGTTCTACCAAGCTAGAGGAAATAGAAGAAGCTTAAGCTTTCACTATTAGCCACACTAAAAAGCAAGCTTTAGGGCTTGCTTTTTTATTGAAAAGTAATCTCTAGAAGTCGTCTCGATGTCGCCTAATGGCCTGATTTATTTCATCTAAATGCTCTAAGCAGGAAGAAGATTTAGACATCACCATAAAAATTTGTTGTTTGCTAATACTGGGCTGCATATCCACCAACATATCGGCAAATTCTGTTTCAGCAATTTTCAACCGGCCTCCATGGGTGGCGTACAAGAAATAGTCAGCTCTTTTTAAAGCGATGAGCTTAATAGCCCGATCTAAGTCGGCCATTTTAGAGATGGTAAGATTTTGCTTAGCATAGCTGTCAAACTGGTCACCAAAGCTGCTTCCTAACAGTTGTAATCCGCGTTTACCAACCAAGCTTTCTGCGCCACGGTATGTATCACTATGCTCTTTATGAATAAACGCAGTGCTATATTCCACGCCAATCGCTTCGCTATAAACAAATTTATTGCCACGCTGCTGATTGTAAAAAGCAGCAATAATCACATCTAAATCGCCAGTTTCTAACTGTAAAAACTGCCGCTTCCAAGGCACCATCGCTTGATAATTAACCTCAATGCCCACCTCAGCAAAAACTCGATTAGCCAAGTCGACTGCTAGGCCTTGCAAAGGGGCATGAGAGTTAACTCTGTAGGACACATCAAACCAATTATGTTCACCATTAACTTTTATTCGGTCACAGTTCGCTAGCACCGCAAAACTCGATACTGTTAATAGGGCAAAACACATCAATCTAAACACTAATTTTTTACTCGTAATGTACATAAACTAACGGTAGCGAAAGGCGTGGTAAATGCAAGTTTATCACCCTTTAACGCTTCCACATTTAGTGGCTTTTAAATAAAACAGTGAGCCCCACATTACAAGCAATATGCCCTTAAGTAAAAGGCCAACCCAGCGAAGCAAATTTATTCTAGGTAATTCTAGTTAAGCCAAGTAAAACACCACGTTCTTGAACAAATCCCCTTTAATTTCCGTGTTTTATCCACAAAACTGGTTACTTCGTAATATTTGTTGATGATTTAGCTCAATGATTTAGGAAAATGAACTAGGGTTTATCAAACCAATCGGCTAACCTTGCGGGCAAAATACACTAGCCACATGCTGGGTATTAAGTCGTTTAAGCAAACGTGTAAATACTGAGCGTAATTCGACAAATACTCACCACAGGGCGAGGATAGAAAATGAATTCAATAGACCAACCTTGGCTCAATAGTTACCCCGAAGATGTGCCTGCAGAAGTCACCACTGAACAGTTTGAAAACTTATTGGAACTGTTTGACCACAGCTGTAAGAAATCACCTCAGCAGATTGCCTTTGTGAATATGGGACATAGTCTTAGCTACCAAGAGCTAGACAAGAAGTCTTTAGCCTTTGCCGCTTATTTGCAACAAGAACTAGGCATGCAAAAAGGTGAGCGCATCGCATTAATGATGCCAAACGTACTGCAATATCCTATCGCGCTATATGGTGCTTTACGAGCTGGTTTAGTGATAGTCAATGTTAATCCGCTTTACACGCCTCGCGAGTTAAAACACCAACTTTGTGATTCGCAAGCTAGCGCGATTGTAGCGGTGACTAACTTTGGTAATAGCTTGCAGCAAGTGATAAAAGAGACCCAAGTTAAACACGTAATTCTTACCAGCATTGGTGACCAACTTGCCGCTCATAAGCGTACCTTGGTTAACTTTGTGGTGAAGTACGTAAAAAAAATGGTGCCTAAGTACAACCTACCCGGTGCAATTTCTATGCGTAGGGCCTTAACACAAGGCAAAACCATGGCCTACCAAAAACCGCAAATTAGCGGAGACGATATTGCCTACTTGCAATATACCGGTGGTACCACTGGAGTTGCTAAGGGTGCCATGCTCACGCATCGCAATGTATTAGTTAATGTGATTCAAGTGTTTTACCACTTCTCACCACGTACTTTGCTAGATAAAGAACACGCCGTAACGCCACTACCGCTGTACCATATTTTTGCCAACACCGTGAGCATGATGTTCATTTTGTATATTGGTGGAAAAAACCTGCTCATCACCAATCCTCGTGATTTGGACAGCTTTGTAAACGATCTCCGAAAGTATCCGTTCACAATGATTTTTGGCTTGAATACCCTGTTCAATGGCTTATTGAATCATGCTGGTTTCCGTCAACTGGATTTCTCCAAAGCACGTTTCACCATTGCTGGCGGTATGGCCACTCAAAAGCACATTGCTGAACAATGGCAAGAGCTAACAAAAATGCCAGTAATTGAAGGCTATGGCTTAACCGAATGTTCACCCGTTGTGGCTGCAGGTACTCACCAACAGCAAGCTTTTTTGCCGTCGATTGGAGTGCCTATGCCTAGCACGCAAATAAGAGTGGTAGACGATAGCGGCCAAGAGCTAGATGCAGGAGAAGTGGGCGAGCTAGAAATTAAAGGCCCACAAGTAATGAAGGGTTACTGGAATCAGCCTGAAGAAACCGCCAATATGTTGAGTGAAGATGGTTGGATTAAATCTGGCGATATTGGTCGCATGGACGAACAAGGCTATTTTTTTATTGAAGACCGCAAAAAAGACATGATTTTAGTCTCTGGCTTTAATGTGTTTCCTAGCGAAATTGAAGAAGTAGCAACGCTGCACCCAAGCATTGTTGAAGCGGCCGCCATTGGCGTGGCAGATGATGTGACGGGAGAACGCATTAAGCTATTCGTAGTGTGTAATGCACGGCTTAACCGCGATGATATTAAAAAACACTGCCGCAAACACTTAACCGGTTACAAAATGCCTAAAGACATTGAGTACCGTAAAGAGCTACCTAAAAGTAACGTAGGTAAGATTCTACGTCGCGAGTTACGCTAACAAAAAGGGCGCAGCTAAGCTGCGCCAAAATTCCAAGATTAGGCTCTGTCCCTATCGCCCATTAAAAGTGGTAATAATTACCACCACGCGTCGAACATCATGCCTACGTTAGTAGCCGGTGTTGTTTTATCACCCACTTTCACTTCACCATGAGTCACAAAGAATCGAATCTCTGGGCGCGACCATAAGAAGCTTCCCATCGACATGTTTTGCTGAATACTGACTTTCCAAGCGCTCTCGTCTTGGTTGTCTTGGAAATCTACACTGTCGTAACCAAACTCAAACGACGTAGAGTGGATATCAGACCAACGGTAATGCGGTTTAATAACAAACTGATTCCAGGTGCTTTCATCGTTGTTTTCTAAATCAGATTGTTCAAAGCTGTAACCATAATCAATAGCAAACGAATCACTTAGACCTAAATTACCAAACCAGTAAAATGCTGTTGAATTAATGTCACCTTTAATTTGGCCGGCATCCAACAGGTTGTTATCGCTCACATTATCGTTGTAACGAACAGCAAATTCATTAGTACCCATGCTCCAGCCCACTTTATAAAAAGCCGCTGCTTGAAGCGAGGTAACGTGTTTTGGGTCATGCTCATCAGACTGGTCACCAAAACCATAGTTAAAGTTAAAGCCTATGCTACCTGAGCCTACTTCGATGCTGTGTAGCTTTGAGGTTACCGCGTAACGTCCGTTATTACCGTTGTCGCCAGATACCACTGCCAAATCAAATTTAGCCATACCAAAATCCATATTGTCGAAACCACCACCGGCACCGTCATTCATGAAATAGAAGTAATCATTTAAGCCAAACTGAGCTCGGCCATTAAACCGTTTACCTGCCCACACATACATATCTTTTTGGCTTTCAAACAAGTTTGAACCACCCGCAAAAGCCTGAGCCATTCTTAAATTGTAAGTTGTACTATCATTGTGATCACGCTGCCAGCCATAGCCGTCGTCCGCCATAAAGTAGATGTCCCAATCACCAGCATTTTCACTCTTTTGGTGATAATTAATACCTAACTCCATACCGGTACCTTCGTTACCAATACGACCAGGTTGTTGTGGGCTGCTTGGAGCTTTAATAATTGCAATACCATTTCGTACCGCGTTATAAGCTTGATCTTCATGTTCACTATTATTTTTTTCTGTATTAAAACCCGCAACCATGCGGGCGTAGCCGTTGTAACTTAGGCCTTCTTCCTTCGCAAAAGCAGAACCACTAAATGCCATACCGGCACTCATCATCGCAACTGTAAGCGCTTTCATATTCATGTTTACAACTCCATGGAATAAATTTTTTTTATTAGTTTATCCGGCGAGTGAACCTCACCTTCGAGCCTGAGTATAATTTTGAGAGTCAAAATAAATTGAGACAAACATCACGCACAAACAGAATAAAATAACCACAGATCACAAAAACAAAAGCTTTTACTGCCATTTCAATGCTAGCTATAAATTAAGATAATTCAGAATAAAATATCATAATTACCAGATTAAACAGATCAAAAAGAAAAATAAAAAGAAAAAATAAGAACTAAAAACTAAATATAAAAAATAAAAGTAAAGGGAACATTTAAGAGTTTCAGCATAAAGCTCTAAATGGGAATATTGTGATTTAGATATAGAGGCGTTAACTAAAGAAGAAATTAGTATTACTAGGCGGGAATTTATTAAAGGCTTACAAACAAAATAAAGGGCGTAAACAACGCCCCTTTGATGATGCAACAGCCTCAACCAGTGAAGCTATAGCTCATGAGTAAAACGCTTTACCACCAAGACTCAAACATAGCACCTAGAGCCAAAGTATCTTGCTTGGCTTCGATAGCTTCGTTGCTGCGAACTTGATTGTCTGCTTGGCCAGTAGTGGCATAGAAACGTAACATTGGGCGAGCGTTACCAAAGGCATTAATGGTTACGTTTTGTGATAATGTCACTTTCCAAGCCGTGTTTTTACCGCCTTGATCGTAATCCACTACTGAGTAACCAGCCTCTAACCACGTAGAATGTGTATCGTTCCAGTTATACATAGGTCGAACAATAGCACTGTAGTTGGTGCGGTCATCTTCCGACGAGTTCGCATCGTAGTTGTGGTAAGCACCTAAATACTCTAGGGCTACTTGCTCACTAAAATTAACCGCGCCTTCTAAGCTTAAATACAGCGTGGTTAAATCTTCAGTTTTATTAAATACGCTGGTGTCTGCATTATCTGCATAGCGCGCAATAAACTGATTACGACCTTTAGACCAATTTTGGTCAATCACCGCAGCTAGGTGGTAGGCATTAATCTTGTCTTTATTTTCTATTACGCCATTGTCATCATATTGATCGCTTTCAAAGCCATAGTTAAATAGAAAGCTCAAGGCAACAGAGTCGGCGAGTTGCAGGGCATGCAGCTTAGACGTTAAGGCATAGTTACCGTTGTCTCCCGGCCCATCAACCTGGCCAACTACCGAGAAATCTAACTTGGCCATATCACCTAGTTCAAGGTTATAAATGCCACCACCTTGTCCATCGTGACTCATCCAAAAGTAATCATTTAAACCCTGTTGTGGACGTTGGTGGAAATCTCGACCCGCCCAAATGTAGGCATTAGGCTGGGAAACAAAAATATTGGTGGCACCGGCGTAGAATTTTTTAAGGGCAATATCACCATACTCACTAATTTCTTCGCCACTTTCTAGCTCAGATTCATACTTCCACCAGTTTTCTAGCATCAGCACTACATCCCAAATAGCACCACTTTCACTTTGAAATGCTTTAGCAAATTGGAATTCACCACCATTGGTTTCGTTACCTAAACGACCAACAGCACGGCCTGCAAGCTCACCTTCAGCTTGAACATACTTTTGAAAGTCATCTGAATAATGTAAGCCGTATCGGGCATATCCTGAAAAGATAATGCCTTCTTCAACCTGAAACTCTGGATCTAAAACAATCGGTTGTGAATCTTTAATCTGTTGAAATTGTTCAGAATTAACCTCGTCTTCTGCAGCGCTAACGAGGGGGGAACAAGTAAGTGCGATTGCCACAGCTGATGTAAGCGCTTTCACATTCATTAAAAAACTCCTGGAATAGTAATTATTTTATATTTTTATTCTGCCTGAATGGTTTTATTTCTAGGCAAAAAGAATATAACTCCAAACAAACCGAGTTATTGAGAGTAATATCACGCATGAAAACCTTACCAAAGATTCAGATCACAAAAATAGCAGCAATGACTGTAATAAATATAATCAAGTGGAAATGGCAATATTGAAGATAAAAATCACAAATAAATTTAATTTTAAGAAATTAATTTCAATAATAGAAAAAAAACAGCATAAAGAAAAAGAAACGAAAAATTAATTTGAACAATATGTGCTTGTTATAAAGCTCAATCAGTGCAAGTAGATAAACTTCAGTCCGCCACGCTACACTACTGATTTTATGAGCAATAAATATCAATGGGCCCTGTTAGAACCTAGATCACAAAAGCTATTTACTATAAAACGATTAGTGATTTTGGTAATCACATGAAAGCGCTTTAATCTGATTTAATAACACAGACTTAAAGCAAATGACTGCTTGCTCCCCTGCGTTGTTAGCGCTAACAGACATCAAGGATTATTTATGCGTGTACTACCATTAGCACTACTTTCTACAGCTATAAGCATTGGCCTAAGCGCTTGTGGAGGCTCAAGTTCTGATTCAGGAGAACCCATCGAGGTACCTCAAGTAGAAAGTCTAAAAGCACTAAGCACTACCTACATGGGTGCGGCCGTGCCAGCAGGATACGAGGACCAGTTTAGTAACGGTATTGAAACACGCCCAGAGTTGCAGGATGTTGTTATTCAACATTTTGATCAGATCACCGCTGAAAACATTATGAAATCGGCATACATACAGCCTCGCCAAGGCGATTTCACCTTTCTGGATGCCGATAACCTAGTGGATTGGGCACTAGACAACAATATTACAGTGCATGCTCATGCTTTAGTGTGGCACTCACAAATGCCTAGCTGGATGGAGAACTATCAAGGTGACTGGCTCACAATGATGGATACCCACGTAACCACCGTGGCCGATCACTTTAAAGGCCGTGTAGTAAGTTGGGACGTGGTAAACGAAGCGTTTGATGACAGCAGCTCTGGCGGCTTTGCACCTTATCGAAACAGCCCTTGGTACCAAAACTTAGGTAAAGATTTCATCCCCGAAGCATTTAAGATGGCTCACGCTGCAGACTCCGACGCTGAGCTTTATTACAACGATTACAACATCGAAGACGACGGAGCCAAGCTAGCCTCGGTACTAAGAATGGCCGATGAGTTACTTGCCGATGACATTCCCATTGATGGAATTGGCTTTCAAATGCACGTAAATTACGATTGGCCAAGTGCTCAAGCTATTGGTACTTCCTTTGCCAAAGTTGTGGCAAAAGGATTGAAAGTGAAAGTGACCGAGCTTGATATAAAAATGAATCCAAACGGTGACCGAAATACTTTTACTGCCGCTATGGCCGAAGAACAAAAACTACGTTACCAAGAAATCATCAAAGCCTATTACGACAACGTGCCAGCTAATTTACGCGGCGGCATAACTGTTTGGGGTGTAAGTGACGCTGACAGCTGGATCCCTCACTTTACCGGCCACAATGATTGGCCACTGTTGTTCAACAGCAGCCTTGAGCAGAAACCTGCCATTGAAGGTGTAGCAAACGAACTAAAATAGAGAGTAAGGCTAAGGGTTGTTTATCTTTCAAGCTGTTTTTTCGCGAACGAAATTTAACCGCGAAAGATAAACAGCCCCTAGTTACCAAACGAGCAGCTAGCCGTTTCTTTTAGTTTAAATCCACACTAGGTCACTTCTTACTGCACATAGCGTTGCCCCTCTTTAACTAGCCAAGTAAAGTAAAACTAAGCACTCGTTACTTTTAGGCTATGCATGCCATATCAACATATTCGTGTACCCGCTGGCGGAGAGAAAATAAGTCTTAACCAGCAGCAAGAATTACAGGTTCCCGACAAACCCATTATCACCTACATAGAAGGTGATGGCGTGGGAGTAGACATCACCCCAGTGATGTTAAAAGTGGTCGATGCCGCCGTGGCCAAAGCCTATGGCCAACAACGAAAAATTATGTGGATGGAAGTCTTTAATGGAGAAAAGGCCGCCAACATGTACGATGGCGACTGGTTTCCACAAGAAACATTGGGTGCAATACGTGAACATAAAGTAGCGATTAAAGGTCCACTTACTACACCGATTGGCGGAGGCTTTCGTTCGCTCAATATATCCCTGCGTCAAGAGATGGATCTGTTTGTAAATATTCGTCCGATTCGCTGGTTTCAAGGAGTGCCCTCACCACTTAAAAATCCCGAGCTAACCGACATGGTGGTGTTTAGAGAGAACTCTGAAGACATATATAGCGGTATCGAATGGAAGGCCGGCAGCCCAGGAGCAGAGCGAGTAATCGACTTCCTTCAACAAGAAATGGGCGTAACCAAAATGCGCTTTAGTGAAGAGTGTGGCATAGGGATAAAACATATCTCGGAGCAAGGTTCAAAAAGGCTGATCCGCCATGCGATTCAGTACGCATTAGATCACCAACGCGACTCCGTTACTCTTGTGCACAAGGGTAACATCATGAAATTTACCGAAGGCGCCTTTAAAAACTGGGGCTACCAACTGGCCCAAGAAGAATTTGGCGCTCAAACCCACAGCAACGGCTATTGGTTAGAGATCCCGCGACAAGACGGCCAAGCCCCGCTAGTGATCAAAGACATTATTGCCGATAGTATGTTCCAGCAGGTAACCTTGCACCCAGAGCTTTACGATGTAATTGCTACCATGAATCAAAATGGAGATTTACTGGCCGACGCATTAGCTGCCCATGTGGGAGGAATTGGCATCGCACCGGGCGCTAATATGAGTAGCGAAGTAGCCTTTTTTGAACCCACACATGGCACCGTTCCACGCTTAGCGGGACAAGATAAAGTAAACCCCTGCTCTATTATTTTATGCGCGCAAATGATGCTAAAACACATCGGTTGGATAGAAGCAGCCGACCTGATTAGCCAAGGCGTAGACGGTGCCATTGGAGCACGCACCGTTACTTACGACTTTGCTCGGATGATAGAAAATGCCACAGAATTAAGTTGCTCTGCCTTTGGTGAAGAAGTGATTAAGCACATGCATTAGCATTAAGGCTATGCCTAACACTGTAATTAATACTCGATGTGTAACGGCGCTCAAAAGAGCGATAGCTCTGCCTTAATCACTAACCTTATCTTCCAACACCAGCTTTGGCAGTTCTGGTAACGCTTGCCCTAATTGCTGTTGCGATAAACTATGCATAGTAAACCATTGCCAGTCATTGTTAATCCGACTAAAACGGCCAATACCTACATCACCATTGGTAGTCCACTGTTGCCAACCCGCTAGCTTATTTAGCCAGTAATCAGACCCCACACTCATTAGGTATTGCGCTTGGTCGCGATTGTCAGGCCCGGTTGGATCATCCAATACTAACCGAGCCGCCACTACAGAGATCACGCCAGCAATACGTGATTCACTAACGCCTTTGCGCCCACTGTGCTTAGGCCAAAAGTGAAAGTTGTATCCTGGAGTCATCGTCACCGAACTGCCAAGGGTTTCCGTTCGTAAATCAGCAGGTTTGTTTACATCATCAACAAAGTCTTCACGATAGTGACGTCCAGCAACATCGCTTGATGACTGCAATACATACCACCGCATATCTAGGCTGTCTAATACGTAACTATTGAGATGGGCCATTTGTATTCGAACATTATCAACCGGTTCCGTTCCCGCGGCCAAATAAGCTTGCCCCCAACTAAGAAAGGCCGAAAACTCTCCTGGGTAATTACCAAACCCTAGTCGCGGCAATTGAGACCAATCATAGGTATTTGGTACACCGCTCGGTAACATTTGGTGAGGCAAACTCATATCATCACTCAAACGCTGGCTTAATGCAGGTTGAACAGCCACCTCAGCAGGTGACTCCAGGTCAAGCACCGCCCCCCCTGCGGATACCGCGTTTTGTGACGAATTACATGCCAACAAACCGCTGCTTACAAGGCTTAATATCAGCAGTAACTTCACCACTGAGAAAATAGAATTAAATAGTGAATGTTTCACTAATGTAGACCTCACTTCAGTCCTTTAAAACGCGTCGGCCATGGTTAATATTGGCTGTTTGCGCTAGTTGTATAGATGGTGTGTCTAGGTTGCAAATGTGGCTTTAACCTTACCTGGATAGCATTTGTAGAAGCTTCTACCACTACTCCTAATCTAGACCCACATCCAGACCCTGAGCTGGAACCAACATCGAACAGCAGCTATTTCATAAACCAAGACTATAGCAGCAGTTTCTCTTCAGATATTACCATCACCAATACCGGTAGTTCGGCAATAAATAGTTGGGAAATCCAGTGGCTACTTAACGAGGGTTCTACAGTAAGCAATAGTTGGAATGCAGAGTTTAGTGGCAATAACTCTTATATCGCCAAAAGCCTACCGTGGAACGGGAATATTGCAGCCAATAACTCTGTCATTTTTGGTGTTCAAGTGAATAAAGGAAGCGCTAATGCTAAAGCCGAGATCGTTAATTTAAGCGGGCGGTTTGTCATTAGTTACCGTTGAGAATAGTAACAAGCTCGGCTACCCTCTATAGGTCGAGCTTTTAACCTGCTGCTCTCTACGGAGAGTAATACACAGTGAAGCATTAGTCTTCATTTCGGGCTTACACCCTTTTTGTTCAGTACTTAAGCAGATATCTATCCACTTATCTGGCCTTGTCATTCCTAAACAAAATAACCTACCCAAGATATTGTTTTTCAAGCGGCTAATTTCAAGGCATAGCCGCAAGATTTTTTTAATACACCGAACTTAATCACACATGTGCAATATACGCTTGGGCTAAGTGGCCAGAGTTTGCTAAGTTTAAAGGACGTAGTGATAAGCAAGGTGTAATTATATGAAAGTGAATATTCAAACCCAGCACGTATCCTTAGGCGAAGAATCAAGAACTGAAGTTGAAAGAAAATTTGAGAAAATATCGAACCACTTTCCACAATTAATAAGCTGCGACATCATCATCACAAAAGAGCACGGGCAACATCACATAGAAGTTTTCACTAATTATGAGGGCGTGCGAGTTTCAGCAAAATCGACGAACGCAGTAATGTATCCAGCCATTGCAGCAGCACTTAAAAAACTAGAAGCCGGCCTAGCTCATCGCAAAGGAAACTTGAAAGCCGATCTTCATGAGAAGCCAACCAGTACCAAACCAGAGATAGCGTCAGAGATCATCCAAGAGATGAAACTAGTTTAAGCAAAAACTTACTCAGCAAATTATAGATGCCAGCATCGATTGCTGGCTTTGTTCATTTTAAGCCAGCGATTTCATCACCTACCGCCTTCACACTGAAACCCTATTTAACGCCAAGCCACCCCAACAAAAGCTTTATGACAACCCAACTAAAACAAGCGAATGCCAGCGATGCTGAACAACTGCAAACTATTGCCATACAGGCTTTTAGTAAAGATGCAGAACAATATGGCGCTTACCCTCCAGGTATTGAGTCTCTACCTTGGCATTTCGAGCAAATAGCTAAAGGTCACTATTACACTATCGAATACAACGGCGAGTTAGCGGGCGGTATGTTAATGGTGCCGCTAAGCAACTCTGAGATGGAAATTAAGTACTTTTTCATCACTGATTCTTTGCAAAACAAACAGATTGGTTCTGCCGCTATGGCGCTTGTCGAGCAGTGCTACCCTGCCATCTCAGTTTGGCATTTAGTGACGCCAAACAAAGCTTTTAGAAACCAACACTTTTACCAAAAACTGGGTTACAAAAAAGTTGGCGAAATGCAGCCTAGACCAAACGATCCTTTTACACTGTTTGAATACAAAAAAGTACTGTAGGGCCTTATGCAGCTTGAATATCAATGCGGAACAATAGAGCAAGTATTAGAAGTGGACGCGCAAATCCCCGAGTTTGCCCGTAAAACCACTAAGGCCAAGATCATTACGCGCTTAGCTGATGCCAACTCTCTCATTTTAGTCGCCAGCCACGAGGAGAAGCCAGTCGCTTATAAGCTTGGTTACCAAGTATCAAAAGATATTTTTTACAGCTGGATCGGCGGTGTAATGCCAGCTTACCGCAAGCAAGGCATTGCTTCCCAATTACGGCTGCGCCAAGAAGCCTGGGCGATTAAAAATGGCTATAAACAGTTAACGGTAAAATCAATGAATCGCTACCCTGCTATGCTGCAGTTACTCATATCAGCGGGCTACCAGATATCCGGCTACCAAGATAAGGGCGATCCCAACAGCAGTAAGATTATGTTTAGCAAGTGCTTGGCGGCTAAGCCCTATTAGGCGCTCGATAAGTTAAGAGCTTAAGGTAACTCCAGCTCAAAAGAAAAAGCCAAGCATTGCTTGGCTTTTTACGCTCTACATTTACGATCATCCGTGGCTTACCATTGCTTGAGGCTCTGCATACTCAGCACGTTGCCGCGCTTGAGCGATACAAGCTACATTATCAACCGGACGAATCACTTCTATATGTTGCTTAGTAAGGCCCATTAAATCATGGGCGCGTTTAAACACGGCTTCCATTAACTCTGCTTCTTCGGGGTTACTGGTACTTAACGACAACATCATATCTTGCTGCTTGGCAATCATTGTGGTGGTTAACACATCGAGAATACAACTTGGAATAGCACAGCTGTATTCATCTAAAATTGCTTTACTACTGCCACGACTAATATTGATGGACGTTGGCGCTTGAGTACTTTTTTGGCATTGTTGTAAGTGATCTTCGCAGGCCATTTCGTTATTGTTTTGGTTAAGTCTGCGATAGGTTCCACCAAATTCTTCTACCAAGACAGACAAGGCCTCAAAAAACTGACTTGATGCAACAGAACTATTAGCAAGCAGTTGTTGCTCAATAAATGTCAGTAAAGGCGCATCAATAAATAGGTTGTCTCTGTGTTGGTAACCTTGACCGCTATGTTGTGATGTATTCATGGTCAATTTCCTTCTGGTGGTTTTTATTATTGTTTTGTTTGCTTAGTTAAACCCTTAACTAAGCCTCACTTTCAAGATAGCGCGCCACCAAAACAAAATGAAATTGTAGTTTTCAATACAAACTATAGATTTTGTGAATAGTACTAAGTTTTGCCGTTATCGATCGGCCACCGAGGCAGAGAAGTCAATCAACGAACGTCGTAACCATTGGTGTGCCTTAGAGTGCTGCAGCAAAGGGCTCCAAATCATTTTCGTTTCGATAGGCACAATTTGAAAAGGCACCCGAACAATGCGTAAGTCTTGATTATCTTTGTACAACATCGCTTGTCGGCGCGGCAAGGTGGCAATCAATTGTGGTTGAGCCACCAGCAAGCCCGCTAAGCCATAATGGCGTGTATAAACCCGAATATTTCGGCTTTGGTCAAGCTGAGCTAAGGCTTCATCTACCCAACCCAACTTATGGCCACTGTTTTGGTTAGCCACAGCTGTTTCTGCGCCCCAGCCCGCACGATTCACCCAAACGTGTTCACTGTCTAAATAGCTATCTAGGCTAAGCTGCTCGGTATAAGCGTGGTCTTTATGCAGCAAACAACAAAAGTTGTCGCGCCAAATGCTCGATTGATGGAACGTTTTAGGCAAGTTGGTAAAACGATTAATGGCTAAATCTATGTGTCCTTTTTCCATATCACTCAAGCGAATATCGCCAGGACCAAACAAATCAAAGTTAATTTTGGGCGCGCTGCTTAATACACTTTGAATGAACGGGGCCAGTAAGGTCGCTTCAATATAGTCGTTACACATAATACGAAAAGTCACGCTACTTTGTTCCGGCGAAAAGTCTTTGTCTGGCTGGGTTATTTTCTCGGCCAAACTTAACAAACTCACAATTTCAGGTTTAAGTTTGGTGGCTTTTTCGGTGGGAGTCATGCCTTCGGCAGTACGCACTAACAGCGGGTCGTCAAACAATTCTCGCAAACGTTTTAAGGCATTACTCATAGTAGGCTGCGTTAGTGCTAGCTTGCTAGCAGCCTTAGAGACATTGCGCTCTTCCAGCAATACATTTAAGTAAACCAGTAGGTTTAAATCCACCTTTCTAATATTCACGAAATTTATCTTCTTTTAAAAAACTATTAGTTTTTTTATTTAATCGGTAGGAGATCACCGAGTAAAGCGCCGAGCAATAAAAACGTGACTAGCTTAGCACCTAGCTAACAATAACGATGCTAGGGTTTTAGCTTGATAGCTTGATAGCTTTGTTAGCTGCGAGTGCTTATGTTCAAGCCTAGCAACCCTCTTCACAAATTAGGGTGTTATCGTATCTGGGCATTTTCATTTAATGGTAATCAAAGACTAAGTGTTGTGAAACTAACGACTTATCTTAATCACCACTCCTTGTTATATTGCTCAACAATGTTTCTTAGCTTAGCTTTCTTTCATGCATAAATTTGCCACCATTTTAGCGGTACTGTTGTTTAGTTTTATTCTTTGGGTGATTTATTTGGCCAATACTGGCGCCAGTAGTGTATTTTTCAATGTTGTAGGCTCCCTTCCCTATGGTGACAAACTAGGCCACTTTGGTTTGTTTGGCACGCTCACCTTCATCTGCGTATTAGCAACCAAATTCAGCGGCCTCCGCATTGCCAACATTCCTATTTATTGGGGGGCAATAGCGGTGACTGTTTTTGCACTAGGCGAAGAACTTAGCCAAGCCTATATGCCAACTCGAACCTTTGATTTAGTAGATGCCTCTGCCGACTTACTTGGTATCGCTGCGGCTTGCGTTTGTTGCTATTTCATCAGTATCCATTTTGCCAAGACAAAGGCAGCACCTTTGCCCAAGGGTCACTAAAGAGTTATGAATATTACCCAGTTGGCTGAAAAACTAATGGGCATGGACGAACGCAGTTGGCGTCGCCATGCAAATCCTTGGAGTGTGTATAGCCGCTTTACTATTCTGCCGCTAATATCACTCGCGTTTTGGTCTCGGCAGTGGCTCGGTATATATGCAATAGTGCCCATTCTGCTGTCTATTGCTTGGATATGGGTTAATCCCCGTTTATTTGGTGAACCCACTAACACCCATAACTGGGCCTCCATGGGCACCTTTGGCGAGCGAATTTATCTTAAACGTAAGCATATCGAGATTCCTCGGCACCACCTAACACCCTGTATCATTCTGCAGGTATTATCTGGCTTAGGTGTTCCGCTATTTATATACGGGCTTTACCAATTAGATATCACAATTCTCATAGCGGCTAACTGCTGGATCATGGCATTTAAAGCGTGGTTTGTAGACCGCATGGTATGGCTATATTTGGATATGAAGGACAGCAGCAGCGAATATTCCCGTTGGCTAAAACCCTAGTATTTAGTGACCCAACCATTGTCTAGCTTATGCCACTAAGCAGCAAACGCTTCCCCCTAACAGGTTCGTTCTACATTTAACTCTTAGCATATGCTTACCGCCAAACAAAATACGGGGCCTCTCTAGAAAACAAGCTCCCCCATGGCGCTAAACCAAGCAATTCAAGATTCACAAAAATAGCGCTTTTAGCTCAACCACAAGCCTTTCCAGCCCCTTTCAATAAACTGACATCTTACAAACACCGCCCCCCAAAAGCGTGATTAATCCGCCAAGCTCGCGGTCAAAAGCACTAATATTAATTTTGCCAATAATTTACCCAACTACACTTTGGCTAATTACGAAACAATATTTTGCGCGTATTTATTGCTTGGCGTTCTGGCTTGCGCTTAGTGAATACCGTTAATGATTTAGGCACTGCACATTTAAAGGACGGTAAATGAGAAATAATCAACCCATTACCCAGCAAGAGCAAAAATTCACGTCCAAAGAAGACTTAGTTTCCATCACCGATTTACAGGGTAAAATTAAGTACGTTAATGACGCCTTTGTAGCCATTAGCGGCTTTACTCGCGAAGAACTCATTGGCCAAGACCACAATATTGTACGTCACCCAGAAATGCCTCCCGCAGCTTTCGAAAGCCTTTGGTCAACCGTAAAATCAGGAAACCCATGGCGTGGATATGTAAAAAATCGCTGTAAAAATGGCGACTATTACTGGGTAGACGCCTTTGTATCGCCTATTGTGAAACAAGGAAAAACCGTAGGTTATCAGTCGGTTCGCTCTCAACCTAATGACGCACAGGTAAGCGAAGCCGAAAAGCTCTACGCAAAAATGCGTAGCAATAGCAGCATCAAGATTCCTAATGCACCATTATTTGAACGCACCTCGATTAGCACCATCAATATGATGTTTAACCTACTGCTATTATGCCTGTGTGCAGCCATTGTTATAGCGTCAGAAAATACCACCATAAAGCTGCTCGCAATAAGTGGCGCATTGGTTCAACTGATCTACTGGTTCTATAGCCATAAACACGTATACCAGCGAATTCGCTTAATTCAGCAACACAATAGAGACTTAGCCGCCGGAGACTTTACCCAGGCTATCACCGTTGATGGGAACCTAGAAATGCTGCAAGCCTTGGCGTCGATTAAGATTGTGCAGGCACGCTACAAAGCCATGTTTATGCAAGTATCTGAGTCGGTAAAAGCGATGATAGAGACCGCCGATAGCCTTTCTGCTACCAGTGATGACGTATTGCAAAGTATGCGAACCCAAAGTAGCCATACCACGCAAATCGCCACTGGCATGAATCAAATGTCGGTGACAGTAGACGGCGTAAGAGAGAATGTGCAAAACACTGCCGATACGACTCAATACTTAAGTAAAACCGTTGAAGAGGGAGACCAAGTGGTTGCTGATGCTCTAGAAACAATGCAGCAATTTAGCAGCGAAATGGCCGCCACCACCGACAAAATCAAAAATCTAGCCCAAGAAAGCCAACAAATTAGCTCAATTACCGACACCATTACCAGCATTGCCGAACAAACTAACCTGTTAGCGCTGAACGCCGCCATTGAGGCCGCACGAGCCGGAGAGCAAGGGCGAGGTTTTGCAGTAGTGGCAGACGAAGTGCGTAACCTGGCGGCTCGCTCGCAAGAAGCCACTAAAGAGATCCAAACAATGTTAGAGCACCTTTCTTCAGGAATTAGCAGCTCAGCGAGTACCATTGACCAAAACAATACCTCGGCCAATGAGGCTCTAGAGAAAGTTAATTTATCGCGAGAGAAGTTTGTGCAAATTACCGAAGGCGTAGAGCAAATAAACCAAATGAGCTCGCAAATTGCTACTGCAGCCAGTGAGCAGAGCATCGTCGCCAATGAAATGGCGAGCAGCATTGAAAGCATTAGCGCTCAAGCATCCAGTACCGAGTTTGAGGGTGAAAAGCTGCAGCATAATGCAACGCAAATTAATCAGAACTCTCTTCATCTGCAAGTGCAAATAGATGAGCTAGAGCTATCACAAAAAAACTAAGGGGAACAAGGGTAGATGAGTGGAGTTAAAGAACTAGAACTTTTATTAGGTTCAATGAAGCCAAGGCTACTAGAGCAAGAATTTGTTTTTTGTTCTCAGCAAGGAGAGCTAAGCGACTATTTATCGCTTAAGCCCTTAGCCAGCTTTGCAGAAACCGAAGGCCTCACCTTAATACTAGAAAAGCAGCAAGCGCTGCTAGCAAACTTGCACTTTGATGGTAGCTTCAAACAAATTACCTTAACGGTACACTCTAGTTTAGAAGCGGTTGGCTTAACTGCAGCGGTAGCCACTAAACTGGCTGAACGTGAGATTAGCGCCAATGTTGTTGCTGCGTTTTACCACGACCATATTTTTGTTCCCGCTCATCAAGCAGAAATAGCACTAAGCACCCTGCAAGAGTTTAGCGACTAAAATAGGCCAAAACACACTTTTAAGGATAATATCAGGGCCATTATGCTTACTGCCTATCCTTAATTTTCAAAACGGATTTAGGTGAATCTAGCTAGATAAGTACTTTGCTTGCACACCTTACTTCACCTTTTTCATTAGCTCGTTTTTATTGCATTAAAAGTGATAAAAATTTAATGCTTTTAAGACCCTAATTGCAGAGTGTTAGGGTAAGCTAACGCGCGAATGTTGCCCACAGGTCTTCTATGTATCTGACTCCCTTGGGCATAAAACACCACTCAACACTTCGCTTTGTGACGTCGATCTGAGGATTTCGCGAGAAATACTTAGATAGCAGCTATGCTTTTTATATTGAACCACTCAAGCAATGTTGAGCATATTTATACTGTTTGCGTTAACGCTCTGTTAGCGCTAAATCTGAACGAGTAGTCAAATGCTATAAGCCCACTATTTTGCTTAGGTATTTGCCAAGGTAATAGTTATCGACAATATCGAATTGAAGCAATGTACCCAAAGAGATGCTGCCCAGTTGCTATACAACAATGCATTTTCTGGAATACTTATTTCTATCATCGCTTCTAGTTTTTTAGTGTTTGCCTTTAACACCGCTGAGATGCGCCAATTTAAACACGCTTGGTGGGTTTTAATGACGAGTTTGTTACTTATTCGTTTGGTGGACTGGCATTTATGGAAGCGTCGCGATATTAACCGACAGCTGAATGGCAGCAAAGCAATACTGCGTTTTATCTCTGGCGCCAACCTCACAGCTGTATTGTGGTCAGTTTATATTCTAAAAGTAGTCGCCAACCCTAATAGCACCGACATTGACCTAAGCACCCATATCATCATTATTTCAGCCATGGCTGGTGGGTCTGCCACTGTGCTGGCAGGGCATAAACGTACTGCTATGTTTTATGCGTTTATCTTATTGGGTCCACCCTCTATTGGTTTACTGCTATCAGGTATTTACGAACGTCAGATGTTAGGCATTTTAGGCTTTTTATTTGCCATTGTTATGGTGGTGATTGCCAAGAAAAATGCTGAATTTACAGCTCAAGCCATTTTACTTAAAAATGAAAATGCCCTGCTAGTTCACCACATGGAAGAAAAAGTAGAGCGCCGTACTAATACCATTTACGAGTTATCCAACCTTGATCCCTTAACCGGGTTGTTTAATCGCACCGCCTTTTTACAAAACTTACAACAGCAACTACTTGCCGCCCAAAAAAAACAACAAAGCTTGGCGGTGTTGTTTATTGATTTAGATGGTTTTAAAAAGATTAACGATGCTATTGGCCACGATACAGGCGACCAAGTACTAAACAATACCGCTCGCCGATTAAAAGACATAAGCGCTAATCACCAGTTACTTTGCCGCTGGGGTGGCGATGAGTTTTTACTCGCCATAGAAAACTGCGATGAGCAGCAAGCAGTGCAGCAATCTGAAGAGATTATTCAGGTGCTATCAGCAGCCTACTCATTTCAAAATAATCGATTATCGGTAGGCGCAACGGTAGGCATTGCTCTTTATCCTCAGCATTCAGAAAATGAACACAGCCTTATTCGCTTAGCCGATACCGCAATGTACGCTCAGAAAAAACGCTCGCCCTGTACCGTGGGGGTATTTTCCAATCAGCTAGAACAAAAAATACACCGAGAATTAAAGCTAAAGGATGGCTTAAGTCAAGCCATAGAAAAGCAGCAGCTTAGTTTGGCATTTCAGCCCATTTTGCGCGCTAAAGATTGCCAAGTGGTGTCTTTTGAAGCCCTGTTACGCTGGCAACTTGATGATGAAATGATCCCGCCAGACGAGTTCATCGGCATTGCTGAGCAATATGGATTAATCCGCAAAATTGGCTTGTGGGTATTAGACAATGCCTGCCAAATTGCCAGTTCGTGGCCAAATGAACAGGCTTTGTCGGTATGTGTGAACGTATCCGTCACCCAATTAGAAGACCATGATTTTGTAGAAATTGTAAAACACGCGTTACATGCCAGCCAATTACCTCCCGAGCGCTTACATATAGAAATGACCGAGTCGGTATTTAGCAGCGACATACTGTTCTTGGCTGAGCAAATTAAAGCGATTCAAGATATTGGCGTACAGGTATCTATAGACGACTTTGGTACTGGCTATTCTTCGCTTTCTACCATGCAAGATTTAGCCGTAAATACCGTAAAAATTGACCGTTCTTTTGTGCAACGTATTGATACCAACGGCTACCCGATCATTACCGCAGTGATGCATATTGCTCAGGCATTAAATTATTCGGTAGTGGCAGAGGGCGTTGAAACTGAAGCGCAAATGAACACGCTGCGCAGTTTAGGGGTAGATTTCTTGCAAGGGTATTATTTTGCTAAGCCCTTACCTGAAAGCCAGGTCGTTGCCTTTATCAATGGCGGAGCTGAAACCACTTCCCAGCAAGCCTAACATTCTTAAGCCATTAGAGAGCGGCATAGCTGGAACCTAGCCCCTTCCTTGGGCGGTTCGAACAATCTATTGCTGCAGGGTAAGCTCGCTAATCGTTTCATCTATCTTACAATTGTTACTGCTCTTGATAGATACAAGGTACTCACTGGTATTATTACCTTGGCTTTGCAGTGCATCTAACATACCTACGGTGTAACCCGCTTCTTCACCCACTAGCGTCATAAAGGCAATGGCTTCATGATCGGGTTGCTGCACAGTGCTAATCATTCCCGCTAACCCTGCACGAACCGGTGCATCGTTTTCGTGGGCATGTACCGCTAAACAACGACCTAAACGTTCGGCCTCTTCAACAACTTGGCGCTGCTGATGAGTGAGGATGTCGTCATTTTGCTCTGGTGCATTCGCCAGTGCTACAGAACTGGCAAACAAAGCGCTAAGTGATGCAGTAAGCAATAGATTCTTAGTATGTTTCATATAAACTCTCTTGGTTGTAAAACGCTGAGTCTCCAGAAAGAGACTTAGCTCGTTGGTGAACAACCATAGACTAACCAAGAAAGTTAAGAAGATTGAGCGGCAGCCGCGAGTTATATTGTTCCATTTTTCGGAACAGTGAAACGGGCGCCGTACTTAATCTGCATGACGAAACAGCCAAAGGCCTTACACCGCTTCGCTCAAAGCACTCACTGCTGCGCGATTACTGTAATATTGCTGAGCAATATCCCTTACCTCTACCGATACCATTTTCACGCTAGGTAATAACTCACACACAGCTTTAGCAACCGCGTCGGCTAAGTGCTTTTTCTGTAGCTCACTACGGCCACTTAAGATATGCACTGAAGTATGCACATAAGGAGCGCGCTTACCGCCAACCCGATAGTGATTAGCCAGTACTAAACGAGCTTTTACATCGCCATCAGCAAACAAGCCGCTGGCTTCGACCGCGTCATGAACGGCTTCCACTAAAACATCAAAATTAACAATTCGAGCTAAATCTGCAGGGCATTCTATTACACAATGTGGCATGGGCTTTCCTTAGTCTGGGTAGTAATCCGGTACTGGTTTCCTGCCTTTTATAGGCAGGGATCGCACATTTGTTCGCTTTGCTTGAATCGTAAATACTTCTTCCATAGAGTAGTTTGCGTTATCAAACATATGACAAATGCTCTAGGAGTAGCAGATAGATCCCACTTGGGCTCTATTATTAAAGGAAAATTATGACAGTAGAAACCATTCATAAAATTATTCTTCATCCTTTCATTCAAGAATCTTTACAGAGCCTTAAACTCATGACCGGTTTAGACGGCACTGCCGACGAACCCTTCATTGATAAAGTAGAAGATTTTCGCTTTAAAGGTTACGCGGTTTGTTCTGACATGCAAGGGCAACTAGACGGCGTGGTTTTAATGCACCACTACCAAGAAACGGCCGTAGCAATCGGTCAAGCCGTTCAACAATCTTTAGTCGGTGAAGCAAGCAACAGTGATAGCCTAGACGAAGAGTTGGTAGCCGCCCTAGAAGAATGGGGGAATACCATTGTTGGTCGCGCCACCCATTTGTTACAACAACACAAACTCGGATTCGAATTTTCTAGCCCCCATGTTGCATTAGATTTAGCTGACATGAGCCGCTACCTAGAGGGCGTACAACAAATTGTTACGGTACCCGTGCATGTAGAAGGCGTAGGCCGCTACTACTTCAACTTATTGGTGCGTCAGCTTGACCAACAAAACAGCTATCAAGAAGCGGTAATCAACAGTGACGCCTGTATTGTTGCGCCGCCAACAGAAGGTGAGCCCCTAGCAAAAGATGCTTTAATCATGACGGTGGATGACAGCCCATTAATTAGGAAAGCAATGCTTCGAATCTTAGCCGGTATTGGTTATCACAATGTGATTGAAGCAGAAGATGGCGATACCGCCGTAGAGCAGTTGCTTAGCAAACAGCCTGATTTTGTATTTATGGATGTGGTGATGAACCGCCTTAACGGTGATAAAGCCTTAGCAAAAATGCGCGAAACTGACCAAAGCACGCCCATTGTAATGCTGTCTTCGGTTACCGATGCCAGTGTGGTAGATGCTTGTCAGAGCCAAGGTATTCAAGGTTTTATCTTTAAGCCTTTGAATGTTGATAGTGGTGGTGAAGTATTACAAGCTTACCTAAAACGATAAGCACCTGTTTGTATATTGCCTTTTGTAAAAACGAGCCTTAATCGGCTCGTTTTTTTCGAAGGATAATCAAAGCCGCTAAGGCAAAAATAAGCAAAATAATACTTGCTGGCTCAGATACGGCAAAGGTGGCTGCACTAAAGCTACTCACCGAAATCGCCTCCACGTAAACGTTATCGATTAAGTTGCCTAGTGAACCGTTAATCATCGAATCCAACCGGATCCTCGACCAGTTATCGTTTGCTACAAAGGTTCCGCTAAATTGACGCCACGAATTATTATTATGATCGGCCAATAACTGCGAATACACCGTATTTCCTACGCTATCTTCAATACTTACCTGAAAAGACTCATTTCTGTTAGCTCTCGCTCGGTAAGATAAACCGAAACTGTACTGCTGCCCTTGGTTACTCGCAAAGTCTTGGTAAATGCTGTATTTACCCGATTGGCAGGCTCGCGAACCACCACCAGAACAGTGGGCGTTAAGCTCAATGAATTGATCGCCCTCAACCGCATTGATGTTGAATAAGTTATCCCAAATCTCAATGTTGTGCCCCTGCCAACCTTGCACATCATTACTCGAGAAGTAGCTCCAGCCACCACGACGAACATCATTACTCTCAAAGCTTCCGTTAGTAATAATCCCTGCGTTGGCAAACAGCGGTAAACAACATAACAATCCTAATAATTTTTTCATTTTGGCCTCTTCTAGCAATTTGCAAATTCACTTGATTTACTGATGACTCAGCAAGCTTTAGGCCAAAGGAGAAATACAAACATAAGCCATTGATAAGATTAAATATAAACTATCAGCCGGGTTGATTTTCAGATTGCGAAACCCTTAAAAGCCCAAGGCTTAACGCTGTGTTTTTTCACAATATTCGATCTAAATGAAAAATAATGGCGTATTGTTAAACACAGTCTTTTGCTCTTAGTAGGTAGCAATATTAATAGCCCTAAACACTCTAAAGCCTCAAAGGTACCCAGCGGCCGCTTAGCTCGGCTTGGTCGCCTTGGTTCGCTGGCTTCACGCGTAGCAGGCGGAATGATCGCCGAAGGTGCGGTGCAACTCGCCGCCGGAAAACGCCCCAAACTTAATGAAGTGTTACTTACCCCAAATAACGTGAAACGGGTAGCAGACCAACTG
This sequence comes from Agarivorans sp. Toyoura001, assembly GCF_005405585.1. Taxonomy (GTDB): domain Bacteria; phylum Pseudomonadota; class Gammaproteobacteria; order Enterobacterales; family Celerinatantimonadaceae; genus Agarivorans. The sequence goes on from NZ_BJEQ01000002.1 coordinate 281,291, forward strand.
GCTAAATTGCGCGGAGCCGCCATGAAAGTTGGCCAATTAATGTCGATGGATGCGGGAGAGATGCTACCCAAAGAAGTGAGTGAGTTACTGGCGAGATTAAGGGCCGACGCCGACCCCATGCCGATAGGCCAGCTAAGCCAAGTACTGCTTAAAGAATGGGGCGAAGATTGGCAACAACAATTTCAGCAGTTTTCACTACAACCGATTGCGGCCGCATCTATTGGCCAAGTACACAGTGCCTACCTCAGCCAGCAACAGCGGGTTGCCATTAAAATTCAGTATCCTGGGGTAAAAGACAGTATAGATAGTGATGTAGATAATGTTGTTAGCTTGCTTAATCTAAGCGGCTTGTTACCGAAGCAGTTTGATTATCAGCAAATCTTACAAGATGCCAAGCTACAGCTTCACCAAGAAGCCGATTACCTGCAAGAATCGGAGTATTTACGCCAGTACCAACAAAAATTAGCGACTCACCCTGAATTTGAATTACCACAATTATTTGATCACCTAACCACCAGCAACATTCTCACAATGAGCCATCATGATGGTGAGGTTATTGATCAGCTAAGCGAAGAGCCACAGGCACTGCGCGACAAAATAATGCATAACCTGTTTAAGCTACTGATGATGGAGTTGTTTGAGTTTGGGCTAATGCAAACAGATCCTAATTTTGCCAACTACCTCTACTCCAAGCAGTCTCAAAAAATCATATTGCTTGATTTTGGCGCAACCAGACAACTTCCCTCTGCACTCTCAGCTGGTTACCGACATTTGTTAAGCAAAGCCTTAAACCAGCCTTTTTCCTTAGATTTAGCCGCGCTCACTGATTTAGGTTTTGTGAATGACGACAGCACTGAGCGACAAATTGCCACCTTAAAGTTAATGCTATCAATGGTCATTAAACCACTGCAATTTGACGGAGATTATGACTTTGCTCAATCTCCGCTGGCTAAACAATTACGCGAAACCGGAATGACCTTGAGTTATGAGCACGACTATTGGAACACTCCGCCCATTGATGTGCTGCTAATCCATAGGAAGATTGGCGGTATGTATTTGTTAGCCAGCCGCCTAAAAGCGAAAGTGAACCTGAAGCAAGTATTTGAACCCTATAGATTATAAGCCAAAACTACCCTCTGGCGTTTAGCTCAATCATCACCGCAGCATGATCGCTAGCTTGGCTGTCGATAGAAAAATCGGCATGAGTAAGATGGCGGTCGAAGCAGTGATAGGCGCTCACCTCTGCCATTTGTTGCTGGTAATCGGCCGAAAACTCACCCGACAATATAATGTAATCCAATACATTCGCCTGACCACCGTAGTAGTGAGTAGCAGGTCGAGGCGTCGCTGAAGAGCTCAAGCAGTAAGCGTCATGTAAGCGCCAAGCTTGTTCTACATCATCGTGGTGTGGCTGGGGTTCATCAAATAAATGCGCTAACGCCCCTTTAGATAAATCATCATTAAAGTCACCCATTATCATTAAGGGCTCAAGTTTGTACTTGCGACAACTCAGTATATCTTGCATCAACAAGGTGACCTCTTGATTGCGCAAATTGTCTGATTGCCAGCGCCCCATGTATTCATCAATATCACTAGGCTTGCCTTGAATATCTTCATCCAACATCGGCCGTTTAGATTTAAGGTGCACAACATAGCACTTTACCCAGCCTAAGGAACCAAGCTTTACCTTAGCCACCAATGGCTGGCGACTAAATAGATCGATATTGCCAGAGTTATACAAGGAGCCACTACGTAGAGGGTATTTGCTGGCCAGTGCTAAACCGGGTTTGCGATACACATAACTCGATTCATCTAACGCACTGGGCGTCGCTAAGAAATAGGGATAACCCAAGGCCTTACATTGCTCAGCTAAAGCCTCGGCGCTAAACACTTCTTGAAAAGCCATCACATCAGCTTGAGCTTGGTTAACCATGCGGCTTAACCAAGCTTGTTTTGCTTGCCACTGTTTGGCATCCAATATGTTATCAAATTCATAAGCGGCATAAGGAGGTGCTAAATAATTCAGCAAGTTTAAACTAAGTACTTTAATTATTTACTCCTTACACCACTACTAACACATTGTTTATAAAGCCAATGTGCGCTAAACATCGCCGACTAGCAAGCTCATTCTACGGTAATGGTTATTTTCTCAGACAGGATAGGCGGTTGGTGTGGAATATGGTGCATATCGCCCAGCAGCAACTGCAAACTATGCTCGCCAGGCATGAGTTCAATGGTGACCTCAGTTTGTCCGCCACCAAAGTGCACGTGCTGAGCATCTGCAGGTACTGGCATTTCTAAGTTTGGAAGTTGCTTTACGTCAATCAGCAAATGATGATGACCGGTGTTTTCTCTATCCACACCCGCTGGCGCAACCCCCATGCCCTTTAGGCCAAACGCCACCGTTAATGGGCTGCTAAGCACCTCACCATCTTTAGGCGAAATAATGTAAACCGATGCCCCTTCCGGCGCTTTGGTAACGGCCGCACTAGGCAACGCTACCATTCCGACACTTGCACTAAGCAACATGCCCATTGTTAACAATTTTCTAAGTCCACGCATTTAAACCTCGTTAGTCACTGAACAGAAAGGTTGACTTAAAAGGTAGTAACGAACTTAAGACTAAGCAAAGGCCGAAGCATTGAACGAAATAGAATTACCTTACGTATTCTTTTACTATAAAACAAAAATAGCTCAGTAAATCAGCCTTAAAGCGGTAGGTGAACATGTTAAAAGCAATAACAGCAGAGTTTGTAATTAAGGTAGACGGGATTCGCGTCGAGGTCACTAAGGGTCGAGTACCAGAGTATTTTTTGCACGAGATAAAGCTAGTACAACGCACTAGCCAAGCAGTTACCGGGAAAATATACGGCATGAAACGTGGCCGCCAAGTGACCCTAGAATGCTCTAAATCTATCCCCGAAAATGTATTACAGCGCCTGCGTAATGTATGGAAGCCTAATCCAACGCCAAGCAATGACGGAAATTTAAAACGCCGCTAGCCGCGGCGTTTACTGGATATAAATAGGGCTGAGCCAAGCGCTAATCTCTCTTTTGTAGCACCCTAAAACGATCGAACCGGCCTGTTCCATCTTCATAAGCTGCAAAAATGGTGACGGTATCCGAGTTACCACTATTAAAATCTACAGTGATTTTTTCCCAATCGGGATGATAATCATCATCTGAGTAAGTTTTCATCGTAAGCGTTTGAAATTTGTTTACTGCTTTTTGTTTCTCGGTTAACTCAGCGACCGTATTCACACCAATTTGACCAGAGCCTTTCATAAAGGCCATAAGCGTATAATCAGTATTGGGTTTTACCCTAACATCTTGTTCTACACGTCCTGATTCACCAGTGATTTTTGCTGAGGACTCGTCGTCTCGCCCATGGTCAGATATTGCTGATGGGCCAGACTTTTTCCAGCCATACCAGCCTTGCTCAAAATCAGCATTAATAACTTTAACTCTAGCCGCGTATACATTGCCGGCTAACAGCGAGATTACTAAACCACACAGCAAAAGCGAAGGTTGCTTTAACATGTTCAATTTCCTTATTTTTCAGCCAAAGAAGCACGCCGCAAAAGTAACGAGATGAGCTTACTTGCAGCACGGGAGTTGCGATTACGTGCCCGCTTAAAATAAGTAATCTTATAACACAAATTTTTTAAGCATAGATTCCTCAGTCTTTGCTGAGATAATGGTTGCTTAGGTCTTCCCAAACCCTTTCATTTGTAATACCAAATTACTTAAATGGCATTCTCAAGTTTATTGGTTTATAAAAACAGCAATAGAGCTGATTTTTGTGAGCAAGTTCAAGCGATTAATTGATATGAAAGTAACTTTGAGGGGGATTTTATGAAAGCAATACCACGCTTAGTGATAAAATCATTAAATATGATGGGCAGTGACCGAAGTTTCTATCAAAAAGCTTGCAACCTAGCACGCTCTAAATCCCGTTGGAGGCGCGTAATATCGGCATCATCTAAAAAGCGGGTAAAAGCACGTACTGCAATATGCTCAAATTCGGCGATCGTTTCTCGGTCAAAGTATTGAGACACTCCTAATGAGGCTTTCAGCATATTGGCCGCCTCTTCCACTTCAGAATGTGCCATTACGTGAGCATTTTTAGAAGCAGGAATATAGCTTAAACCCTGTGCAAGCTGCGTTTGAATCTCTGGCCTAGCCATATATTTAATAAATGCTTCTGCTTGTTTAACATTCTGAGAATGTCGAGCAATCATAAAAACATCAGTAGGAGCGACTTCATAGATAGGCTTACCTAATAACACCGGAAACTGCATAAAACCAATATCGTCCCGTAACTTATCTGGCCACTTTGTCGCAACAAAATTACCTAATAGCAAAAAGGCACTACGCTCCCGGTAAAAATGCGGCAATACTCCGTCCCAGGTATATTCGTGATGATCAGCATTAAAGTACTTCTGCTCAATTAAGTACGCCCATCGCTCGAACAACGTTCTCAAACGATCATCGTAGAAAGAAACCTTTCCACTCAGTACCTGCTGATGAAACTTCAAATCGTTAAAACGTAAATTTAGATACTCAAACCAAGCCGCTGAAGGCCAGAAGTTTTTGGTTCCAATGCTTATAGGCGTTATTCCGGCTTGTTTCAGTTTTTCACATTGATCGACAAAACCTTCCCAAAAGCGCTGTGGCCCGCCGAATTCTTCAACCAGTGATTTACGATAAAAGATCCCCCAATGATAATAGGCAATCGGCAGCGCATAAATCTGGCCATTATCGCTTACTCCGCTTTGTAAATGGCCAAAGCCCTGATCTAGCCTTAAATCTTGCCAAAGCTTAGTAATTGGTCTCACTAAGCCCTGTCGAGAATAATAAAAAAGACGCTGCGAGGCTTGCCAGTGCATTACATCAGGAGCGTTGCTCTCGCCATTGAGCCAAATAGGCAGCTTCTCCTTATAGTCGTGATCATCACGGGTGATGGTGGTTATTTTGATGCCGGTTTCTTCGGTAAAACCTTTAAAAGTGGAATGAAAAGCATTGCGTTGTTTGGGCGTTAATAGCAGCGACACCGTTAGCTCTTGAGCAACGCAGCTCCAACTCATTAACGCTATTACCATCCATAAACATCTTATTTGCATTCTTCTTCCTAAAGAATATTTTCTAACTCACTTAGCTAGAATATCTAAAGTGTAGTCCTTAATCATATTGCGCGCGTTTAGTGCATATTAAATGGACGTATAAACCAATGATTTAATGGTAAATCATCACCCAAACCTAATGACTTTAGGTATAATATGAGCACTACATTTGCACTTGGCAATAACATGTCTTTCCAGCAACTTTCCCTAAACCAAACGCTAGTTAACAACCTTAACGATGCGGGTTACCAGCAAGCGACACCTATTCAACAACAAGCTATACCCGAGATTCTAGCGGGGCGAGATCTTATGGCTTGTGCGCAAACCGGTACCGGTAAAACTGCCGCCTTCAGCTTGCCTATTTTGCACTTACTTAGCCAAGCTAAGCGCTGCGAACCTAAACAAATTAAAGCCTTAGTATTAACCCCTACTCGCGAACTTGCCCAGCAAGTACATGCCAGCCTGCAAACCTACTCCAAACACTGTGAACTAGATTCTGTATTGCTTTATGGTGGCGTGGGCATTGAACAACAGCAGCAACAACTTAGCGCTGGCTGCGACATATTGGTTGCCACGCCTGGGCGCTTATTAGATCACCTCAATCGAAGCTCTTGTTCATTAAAAAACTTGGCATTTCTAGTATTAGATGAAGCCGACAGAATGCTAGACATGGGATTTAAAGACGAGCTTAAAGCACTATTGAGTTTTGTGCCTAAACAGCGACAAACCTTGTTATTTTCGGCCACCTTAGACGACAGTATTTACCGCTTTGCTAAACCCTTGTTACGCAACCCAAAGCAATTAGAAATAACCAAAGCCACTAGCAAGGCCGCTAGCATTGAAGAACGAGTTTACAACGTAGATAGCGATAAAAAAACGGCCCTACTCTGCCATTTTATTAAGCAGAAAAACTGGCAACAAAGCTTAGTGTTTTGTCGAACTAAACAAGCTGTAGATAAACTGGTTAAGCAGCTTACTAGCCAACAAATTAATGCCGCGCCTTTTCATGGCGATTTGTCACAAGCGGCGCGAGAGCAAGTTTTAGCCAAATTTAAAACTGGCGAAATTAGTGCGCTAGTGGCTACCGATGTTGCTGCCCGAGGTTTAGATATAGATGAACTGAAATACGTGATAAACCAAGAACTACCTTTTAAAAGCGAAGACTACATTCATCGCATCGGCCGAACTGGGCGCGCCGGCCAAACTGGCACGGCCGTTACTTTATTAAGTGTTGAAGACGAACACCTATTAGCCGAATTAGAGGTGCAATTAGATAGGCGCTTACCTCAGCAATGGTTTCCGGGCTTTGAACCCGATTTAACTAAACCTGCCCCCACGAATAAGCGTAACTCTCGCTCCGCCCAAAAGAAAAAAGCGCGAAAAAGAGCTTTAAATACTACCAGTAAAAATCGCAGATCTTGAAACCAATCTCTGGTAACTTTTGCCACTTGGTCACTAACAATAATTTTAAGGTTAAGCCGCATCATGATAAGCCTATCCCCTCAGCTTAAGCGAAGTCTACGCGACATTATGTATTTCTGTTTATTGCTAATACTGGTTCAAGGGATTAATACCATTAGCTTAGGTGCAGTTTCAGCTTTAGGCATTGTGCCCCGATCCGCATCAGGCTTAATAGGGATCCCCTTAGCGCCGCTTATTCATCATGGGTGGTTACACCTATTATCTAACTTGCTGCCACTGGCGATATTAATGTTCCTAGTGGCCCAACTTGGTCGCGTAATCCTATGGCAAAGTACCTTAGTTATTGCCTTGCTTGGTGGGGCATTAGTTTGGCTGTTTGGCGGAACCGGTGTTCATGCAGGTGCTAGCAGCCTTATCTTTGGTTACTGGGGATTACTGTTAGCCAATGCTTGGTTTAGCCGCAGCATTAAAAGTGTGTTCATTGCAGCGATTGTATTACTGGCTTATGGCGGTATGTTCTGGGGCTTATTTCATTTAAAAGCTAATGTAAGTTGGTCGTCACATGCTTTTGGTACAGTTGCAGGCATTGTTATGGCGTGGGGTTTAGTTAAGTTTAAAAAGCTAAAATAGAAGCATTTTAAGGGCTAAACTTCGCTGTAAAATCCACCAAGCAATAAGCCATGCCGGTTCATTTACCGCTTTTGGGTTATATTACTTGCGTATAGGCTCAACTTGCGCAACTATCCCGAGCTAACAACTACGGAGCAAATCATGTCTACATCAGAAACCAACCTTTCAGCCTTTAGTAAAGCGGTTATCGCAGCCGGTGAGCTGTGGGTATTGAGCGCCGATGAGGAATTTGTTGTGGTTGACTCAATTGAGTTTGAAGCCACCGATGTCATGCCGTTATTCTCTAAACAAGCGAACGCTCAGGCTTTATGCATAGAAGACTGGGCTGATTACCAGCCAGTAGCAGTAAAACTTGAAGATTTTTTTGAAGAGTGGCTACCCAGCTTAGACGAAGACAAAGTGCTAGTGGCAATCGATTTAGATGAGAATCTAGTCGGTGAAGAAATCGAAGCCTTTAGTTTAGCCAAGCAACTGGCCGAAGACGACGCTTAAAAGAGCAGTCGTAGAACAAAAAAAAGCCACTGAACTCAGTGGCTTTTTGATTTACGCAGTGTCATTACTAAGGTGACTTACATGGAACTTGTTTGCTCGCTCTTCTAAGCGCTGCTTTAAGAAAAACTCGCCAATTCAGAAAGGCAGTTGTCTAACTGTTTTCTTTCGTTGTATTCATCAATTCTACGCCGCGTACGAGCCCCATTTTTAACTTTTTTATGCTGTTTAACGTGATGGGCTTTATCTTCGTCATCCCATTCATCAATATCGTCAAACCTTGAGAATTTCATACTCTATACCTACTCGACTCAATAATATTACAGACATTTCTTTGCCAGTAACTAAGCTAAAACAGCACTCGACCAGCCCGTTAAATTTGCTATAAATCAGCCATTAGGTCAATCAAAAAAGCAGGCTTTCAAAAAACACACGAAACCAACAATAAACATTTAAAATCAATAATTTAAAGAAAATAAAGCGGCGAATAGATATGTCAAAATATGTTTATCGTTTCGACAAATATACTTTGTTTTACCCTTTCAAAATTTGTTGGCATTATCGCGCGGCTTTAATCAAAGCACATTCTTTTAGTCGCACCTTAATTGTTGGTAAGCCATGCACAATATTGATGTTACACCTTCGCCTACAAACGGAATATTTGCCCCCTTATTAGGTTTGGCTTTGTTTGCTGTAGCCTCTGGTTACTTTATGAGCCTATTACCCCTCGCATTAGCGAGTTTGTCTCTACCTCTAGGCTTAAGCGCATGGTTAGCGAGCGCTTATTACACTGGCCTGCTTGGAGGAGCGTTAACCGCCCAAAAAGTCATTTCTAAAATGGGCCACCGACGCGCCTTAGCATTGTGCCTTGCCGTCATATTCAGCTGCGTGCTGTTAATGTGGCAATTGCCTTATACCATTAGCTGGTTAGCCTTACGGTTTATCGCAGGCGCTGCAACGGCAGATGTATTTATTATTGTTGAATCTTGGTTGTTATTGGTTAACGATGACAAACAGCGCGCAAGCCGCTTGGGAATATACATGGCAACCTTGTATGCGGGAAATGCTTTCGGGCAACTGCTAATAGAGCCTTTTGGTATCAGTGGTTCTGTACCATTTTTAACTGTAATGGTGTTATTAAGCTTGGCTATTTTGGCGCCTCTGCTTAGCCGCAGCAATGCACCAACTCAAACCCAGCATCAAACATTGTCATTTAAGGCGTTTTCGACATTAAGTAAACCCGCCATTATTGGTTGTATTGTTTCCGGCTTAATTCTTGGTCCTATATACGGCTTAATGCCAAGCTATTTAAGTAGCTTAAGTGTTTGGGGTAATAACGTAGGTAAGTTAATGGCTTGTTTGGTGCTTGGCGGCATGTTAATTCAGCCCTTAAGCAGTTACCTTTCTGCGCGATTTAGCAAAACATTGCTGCAAGCTATGATGGCCAGCATTGGTGTGCTAGCCGCAATAGCGGTGGTGTTAGCAAAAAGCTGGCTGGGCTTGTCAGTCGCATTGTTTATATTGGGCGCGAGCACGTTTTCGCTCTATCCAATTGCAATCAGCCAAGCCTGTGTAAATGCCCAGTCAGACAACATTGTGGCCATTACCGAGTTCATGCTTATCAGCTATAGCATAGGCTCCATAGTTGGCCCCTTAATCGCTGATTTTAGCGCAGTATGGGGCCGCCAACTGCCGCTTTACTTAGCGGCTATTTTAGCCAGTACCAGCCTGTACATGTTATTGGTGGCAGTTAAAGAAAAAGATGGCAGAGGCCACTTACCGCCAACCTTTGGCATATAGTGGCCTAGCAAGCATCAAGCGTTATGCGCGATAGTCTTGAGCACAATACAGCAGGCCACTGCCTGCTTCATCGCTCAGTAATACTGGCACTAAAGCACCAGGTATTACTGAGTCAGGATGATCTGGGGCATGCTCGCCACCCAAATCTGTTTGTAACCAGCCAGGATCCATCAAGTTCATCAACACGCTAGTGTTCGCTAAACTCGGTAACATGTCTCGCACATAGCGATCTAAAGCCGCTTTAGAACAGCTATAGGCCATCAACTGCGGCTGGTCGGCAATACCAGAAGTAACATTGACGATCCGTGCTTGTTTTTGTTGTTTCATTTGCGGCAAGAAGGCGTCACACAAGGTGGCGGGGGCAATACAGTTCACTTGAAAGCTTAAGGCGTAATCATTGGCAGGCACTATGCTGTCCTCTCGCCAAGGCGTCATTATTGCTGCGTTGTTGTACAGAACCACCAGCGAGTTATCGGTAATAAGGTTAACCTGTTCAATTAGCTGCGCAATAGCGGCATTATCGCTAAGCTCGGCAGCCACTGCCACAGCGTGGCCCTGCGCTGCGGTAATTTGCTCAACCACTTGCTGCGACGCATCTAAACTCCGGCTATGCACAATCACTTTAGCACCTTGGCTGGCTAAGGCCTTTGCAATTCGCAAGCCCACACCACGACTCGCTCCCGTTACCAGTGCCCATTTACCTTGTATTTGCATCGACTTGCCTCTTCAATTCAATAATTGCAGCCATTAAGCTACAAACAGCTATGGCATATAGTAAACCGAACCAGTCAAAAATAATCGCCAGCTCATCGCCAATTCATGGAAGATTGAAGTAGTTCAAATGCTGATGAAACCCGGTGAAACTGTCCGCTCAGCCTGAGCGTAATTGTGCTTTGTAGCCCTGCTGTTTCACACATGTTCCAAGCAGTAAAGATGACTCGCCTCGCGACTGTATTAGTGCCGCCTTATTGGTGCTGCTTGGCTAGTGCTGGTAGACAAAACCGCCATATAAGTACTTGGTAGCCTCAGCCCCCAGCACCAATACCTGATCGCCACGCTCTAAGGGTTTGCTTTGTAAAAGCTTGGCAAAACTTAACCAAATGGCTGCCGACCCTAAGTTACCTAACTGCTTGGCATCATTAATAATTTGCGACTGTGGGTAGTTAAGTGCCTTACTCAGTAGCTTGTCGATATGGCCATTTGCTTGGTGGGGTAAAATATAGCGAAAGTCACTCAGTTGATAACCGCGATCTAACACGGCCTGTAACCCCAGCTCAAACAGCTGCGCCCCAGTTTCTCGCACACCGTGAATATTGTGATGAAAGCGCGCCATTTGCGCTTCTCCCACGCTATCGGCTCCCGAGTCTAAATAAAACCCTGGCGCTTTTTGGTGGCCAATTTGCCCTAGGTAAATGTCTTTGATTAAACGCTCTGGCTTAGTGGCTGGCGCAACAATTACGCCGCCGCTGCCGTCGCCCATTTGCACAAAATTAACCAGCTGTTGCTGGTCAACAAACTCTGGCGACAAATCAAAATACACCGAGCCGGTTTCACTCCCCACAATAGCGACAGGTTGTTGGTCGGCGGCACACAAAGCACTGGCCATTTGTAAGCCGTTGGCAAACCCTGTACAGGCTTGGCGTAACTCTAAATAGGCGCCATGATAAGCCAATTCATCGGCTAACCACGCAGCATTAGGCGGCACTTGAGTATGTGGCGTACAGGTATGGCTCAGTAAATAATTTAGCTGGTTCACCGACAAACTCGCATCGTTTAAGCACTGCTCAAGTACTTGTTTTGCCATGCTAATACCATTTGGTGAAGCTTGACTGCGAGGCTGGGCAAAACTGCGGCTTAAATAACGCCCTTCAATACCTAAGCGCTTTGCAATTATTTTTGCCTTTCTGGCCATCCGCCACCCACAATGCTCGGCCAAGTGATCGAGTAATTGTTGATTACTCACCGGATGATTAGGCAAAACATAATTTGCCGCCAGTAAATTCAAATTGTTGGATGCAAACTTTACCGCCATTTTAACTCCAGTCTCTGTTGTAACTGATCAAGGTCTACACCAATAATCTCGAACTGCTGAGCTTGGCTACTCAACAAGGTCATGAGTTTTTGCAAGACCAACAAGCGCTCTTCGGCCATGTCTTGCACACTGGCACCAAGGTCTTGAGCAAAGTGTTTACTCACGTAAACATGTTTTGCTTCATCTTTTTTAATCAAACCACACAGCTGCGAAAATGGATGGTTTTTACCGATAGTTCCTCGCTCAATCATTTGCATCAGCTGAGTAACACAGGCATCTAAACTGGCAATACGAATAAACTGTTGTTGCAAACTTAAGCTACGCCCCAAGCCACTATAAAATCGCTGAGCCGAGCGGCGTACTTTGTGTTGTTGTGCCAACTCAGGCAGTTGACTAAATACCCATTGCAGCGCTTCGTCGTGCCAGGCTTCATCGGCTTCAACTTCGTTCAACGCCTTAATAGATAATGCGTTGCTGTGTTGTTCCAAGTTTTTAGCTTGTTGCTGAAACACCAGTTGAGCAGATTGCTCTCCACACAGTAGTAAGGGCATCAACAAGGCTAAGGCCTCGCTGTGTTTATCGCTAAACGATAATCTATCGGGTGAATATTGCTGCGCCCAACGAGCAATAGCATGCTCTGGGCTAAGCACCGCAGCTTGAGTGGCAAAACAACGCCCCATGGCATGGCGTTCATCAGGAAGAAAGCTCATCAATGACCTCCAACCTGTTCAATCGCGGTATTTACTTTAGCGTTAACTTTGCTCTTAAGCGGCAAACATAAGGGCAGCAACACTAAATCAAACAGTAAAGCGATAGCCAAGCTTAAACCCGACAACAAACTCATTTGTTGAATCGGTAAAAAGTCTGACAAGCCACCTAAAGAGAAACCCACAAGTAAAGCGCCAGAGGTAAGCAATAACGCCGGGCTAATACTCTCCATTCGCTGCTGCAAATCGGAAACACTATTAGCAGGGTGCACCTTAAGCAATATATGTAAGCTGTCATCAACAATAATGCCTAACATCATGCCCATCACCACTGCGCTACCTAAACTAAGGTGTTGTCCACTCCACTGCCACAGCGCAAACACCCAAAGTAACGGTAAGCCATTGGCTAACAATGCCAGCAGCATTAAATAAACACTGCGGCGTAATACCAGAACCACCAATGCCACCAACAACAACGCCACAGCAAACGACAGCAACATAGCCTGGCCATTTACCCGGTTGAACTTGGCGAAAATAAGCTGGCTACTGTAAGCAGCAGATAACTGTATTTGCTGGCTGGCTGCCCACTCAGCAACCCGTTGCTCAAAAGCGATCAGTTGCCGGTTACTCAACGGAGCTAACCATACATTCAACAGCGCTTTTTGCTGACTAAGACCATCACTCTGCGGCATGGCCATTAACTTAGCTAAGGCGCTAGGATCCTGCGCGATCCAATCTAGCCAGTCTTGAGCACTATTCACTTGGCGAACTTCGTCTTGTTTAGCCAAATAACTCAGTATTCGACTTAGGTCATCAGCTACTGTTAATGGTTCAGAAGCCTCATCATCGAGAATTTGATAACGTAGGCTGTGCATGCCCAAAAACTGCTGTTGAAGCTGATCACGACTCTGAGAAAATGCATTATCGTCGGAGAAGTAACCCAGAGAGTCATCATCAAAAGCAAGGTTTTTAACACTCAGTAAGGCAACCGAGCTAAGCAGCGTAACCCCAAGCAATAGCACCTTTCTGTGTGCTAATAAGCGCGTATAAAAAGAGCTGTCGTTAGCTTTAGCGGCTTGTTTAATTAAATTCTCAGCACCAATTTTATTCACCCATAAAGGCAAAATAGAATAGCAAGCTAAGGCATTTATCATCACTGCAAAAGCCACTATAACGCCAAAATCTGCAATCGGAGGAGATGGGCTGAAACACAGTAATAAAAATCCTACCGCGGTAGTAACTGCGCCCCAAAACAACGGCGCTAACTTATGCTGTAAAGCTAAAAGCATTGCCTGAGCAGAACTAATAGCCTCTCCACTTTTGGTGCATAAAAGACCCCGCCAAGCAAAAAACAAATGACTAGAATAAGCCATTGCCAAACTGATAATAACCAAAGGCAAAAATGCACTTATTGCCGCTAGTTTCAAACCTAGCCAAGCCGCAACCCCCAAGCTAATTGTAAGACTAAGCACTGCACAACTCACCATGCCTAACAACCAACGAGCTTGGCGAATAACCAATACAAACAGCACAGCAAAACTAAACAGCAAAGCTGGCACAAACCACGCTAAGTCATGGCGTAAAACCGCTAAATACTGCCGACTTAAGGCCAGTTCGCCAGCATACAAATAAGTATATGAATTCTCTGCTTGCTGGCTAAGCCTACTCAATTGGCTATCTAAGGAAGTAAAAAACTGTTGTAGAGCCTTAGCCTTCCCCGCCACATTTGTATCAACATTAATCGCAAGATTTATACTCTTGCCATCTTCGCTGACAAACTGTTTAGCAATAGCAGGCGGAAGCGTGTTGTTCAGCCCCAATAAGGTAAAGGGATTAATCGCCTCTACACCTTCTACTAGGAGAAGCTGGTCTACGGCTTGCTGTGCAGCTAGGTACTGAGCACGATTTTTCCAGGACGTATCGCTAGATAGCAGCAGTAACAGATTTGCGGCTGGGGCGTGCTCATCTTCAAATTGTTGTAGGGCCAATACTTGCGGGTCATCTTTAGCAAAATAAGCTTGAATACTTGGTTGCACTTGCAGCTGAGGCAAGCCTGCTGCGGCAACGAGCAGTAACAATATCCACACACCTTTAAGCCAGGTTTGCTGCAGACTCACTAAAAGCGGTGAGCATTCCCATTTCGCCATCTACTCTACATCCTTTACCCAGCTTATTGATTTCCTTGATTGAGTAGACCCAGTGACTAGCTATTTGCATTCACCTAACCACTATTTTTATTTGAAAAAATTGAAGACGCTAATCCCAGTGTGCGTCTTGCTCGAACATTTCAAAGGCGACAACATTGCCATCTACGGTGAGTTGTTTAACTGATTTTGGAGAACCATCGGTATTCAGTTCAAGTAAACCAATACCAGAAACATTAAGTAAGCGCTCTCCTTTTGAGGCGTTTTCGGGACGATGTGGCACTACCCTCATTCGGCGGCGCTTAGTAAGCCAATTTAACGGTGATTTAGGCGAATATAACCAACGGTTTGCTCTGTCTAAGAAGTTGAGCAAGCTTTCAGGGAACTGGTTTTTGATGCCACTACTGGTAATTTGCCATATATCGGGTCCACCTTGGCGGCCACGCAATTGAATATGGTAGGCAAAAGAGTAATGAACATCGCCAGAAAGAATAACAAAATGCTGCGGCGTTTTGGGGTGACGAAATAGATTGAGCAAAGCATTAGCCGAGCCTGGATGCGCCATCCAGTTTTCTGCATCAACTAATAAGGGTTTGCCAAACCAAGTAAATACGCGTTGCACCACTTCGATTAACTTCACCCCAAAGATGGGGGCTGGAGAGACCAATATCACCGCATCTTTACCTAATAATTGCTGTTGTAAATCGGTGAGTGACTCCCAATCCATTAAGCCTGATGGAGAGTTAAGGTTACGCTCAGAGCGCCAGCGATGAGTACGCGTATCTAGCACCAATAGCGGTGGTTGAGTATCCCAGTGGTAATGCCATTGCGGATAACTCAATAAGGTATCAATCAACTGTTGGTGTTTATCGTTGCCGGGCTGTTGCAAGGCTTGCTGTAATTGCTGAATTAACGCGTTAGAGAAATGCTCAGGCGCATTCCCCCAACCTTGACACAACAAGTAACCAACCAGTGCATTGCCAATAATGCGCTTAGAGAAAGCATGCCCATAAGCGCTTTGCTCCCATGCTGCAGTGAGGTTCCAATCATCGGTCACATCATGATCGTCAAACATCATGGCCGTGGGCAAATGCGCCATTAAACGCTGCACTTTGGCTAAGCCTTTACTAAAACTAATGATGGTTTCACGCTGCTTAAGGTATTCGTCTAGCTCATTTAAGCTAAGCGATTCTGGAGGGCTTAGCTCCAAATTCGTCCAGGCGCTGGGTGACCAAACTAATAGATACATCGCCAATACTTCGGCAAGAGAAATCAGGTGGTTATTAGCGTTGTCTGAGGTAAAAATAGGCTTGCGTATGCTATTAAACAAAGCACTTTGAGCCAGCTCAGCACCTTCCATTGGCAGTAATTCTTGGCGTGACAAATAATGAGCCTGCGCATGCAGCTCATCGCTCCCAGATACCTTTGCATCGACAAAAGGTTCATTGGGTACTCCTAGCTGCTCAACTAAACGGTGAATGGCCACCAGCATTGGCGTAGCAACATCATCGGCATATATTTGATCGCCACTGAGCATTAACAAGCTCGGCCAATCCTCAATTGAGTGTTCGGCTAAATGAGCGTCTGCCCTGACTAAACCATCGGCACTAAGGTGATGAGGTTTTCGACAAGAACCGTGAAGCATTTTTTTCACCGCACCCGGCACGATAAAGCCCGGCAGGTTGCGCGGTGGGTACACCAGTTCTGGCGCCCACTCTTGCCAGCTTAGGTCTTTAGTTTGGTCCGCTAGCCGTAATTTCAAATCATACCCGACCCAAACTGCAGCAGGCAAAGCCTCTTCCAATGGGATATCGATGAGCTGATAAAACAAATGCTCACCTGCAGGTAACTGTTGGGTGTAAAGGCCCATTTTCTGATGGTCAAACTCACGCGCAGCCAATCCTTCTGGCTGCAAACTCAAACTAATATCAACCGCCTGAGAGGTGGCCAGCCAAACAGAAAAACGTTGCGAGCTAATTTTTCGCAAGATAGGACCAGCTAACACTAAGGCTAAATTTGTTCTGCTCATAACAAAAGTATACAAGTGAGCAAACAAATAACCATGTTGAGTTTACAAATAGATAAATTCAGCGACTGGCCACGCTAGGTTGCCCCCAAAACTACCAACACTACTGCAGCGAATTATTTTTAAACAAAAAGCTAAAAGCCGACACCTTATAGGGCATTTAATTCTTCTGCCAAAAATAAACTCTTCAGTGCTTTGTATTAAAAAAAATAAACTTAAGCGCTTTCAGCAACATATAACTTAGACAAAGTCGTACCAGTTAAAATGAAATCCTTTTCAATCACAAAATGAAGATAAATACTTGATATAGCACTCACTTTGCTCATTTTTGCGACTATTTTTTACTCGACTAGATGTAAGGTCGCGCAAGAAATGACCACCAAGAGTCATTTTATGTTGGCTAACACGTTGATAAGCCTAAAGGGCTATCGCAAACAAACATTCGAATAAGGAAATGACATGAACAAGGTAGTATTACTTGGTTTGTTAACGGCCTCGCTTTCTGCGCAAGCAGAATGGGAATTCCGTGGCACACCAAATGGTTGGCAAACCACTGCCATGGAACAGGTAAGCAGTACCCAGTTTCAAACCTGCCAAACTTTTGGAAACGATGACCCACGTTTTAAGATAGACCGTTGGGGAGACTGGCAAGAAGCCTACCCTAATGCAGACTACCGCGTATCGGCCGGTAGTCAGCAAATTACCTTTTACAGCGATAGTAAAAACATCGATGTAGTATCGGTAGCCAGCTGTAATAGCAACCAAGCGCCTACTGCGGTTATCTCGCCCGCTAATGCGCAAACTGTAGATGCTGGTACTAGCATCACATTCTCTGGCAACGGCTCTAGTGACGCAGACGGCAGTATTGCTAGCTACGCGTGGAGCACCGGTGAAACCACTGAATCAATCAGTGTAACCTTCAGCCAAGATCAAACTATCACTTTGCAAGTGACAGATGATCAAGGCGCAGTAAGTAATACCGCCAGCGTAGACATTACCATTGCTGGTGCAGAGCCAGCAGTATGGTGTTTCCGTGGTACCGCAAACGGTTGGGGCCAAACGCCACTAGTACGTAACGCGGCAAGCGGGCTTTACGAATTAACCCAAGCCTTTGCAGGTGAAGAAAGCCCAGCACGCTTTAAAGTAGCGGCTTGTTCAGATAACGGTAGCTGGGGCGAAAACTACCCTAACCAAGATTTCCAAGTGGTTGATAACACCAACTACAACATTAGTTTCAACGCGTCTAGCAAAGAAATTACTGCTGAAGAAGTGATTATTGCCACTAAACCTGAGTTAGCGATTAACCCAGGCAGCAGCGACTTTAGCACCGACACCCTAGCGGTAACCTTGAGCTACAAAGGTGAAAACATCACTTCTAGTAGCTACATGTTAAGCACTACTGGCGGTACTCAAGGCGTTGACTTTAGTAACGGCGACATCATAAACATTGGTGGTGAACTAGCCATTGGTGAGTCTGTTGAGTTACAGGTTTATGTAGCTAACCCTCAAGGCTCGGTTATTCAAACTTTCACTTACAACAAAATTGCCGTTCCAGAGACTGGCTTTATTGTTTACTTAAATGCACCAGCAGATTGGACCCCGTCTATTCATCACTGGGATGCTCTTCCTGCTGGTTCTACACCAGATACAAGTTGGCCTGGCGATAACATGACAGACCTTGGTGAAAACTGGTTTGAGTACAAGTTTATCAACAGTGATTCAAGCAAGCTTATCTTTAGCAACCAAGGCAACAGCCAAACCGAAGACCTGTTCCGCGACAAGAATGGTTGTTACATCATTAGCACTCAAAGCTGGACAGATACTTGTGACATACCATCAAACGATGCAAAAGTGAGTATCGACCCAGCGGTAACTACCTTCTGGACTAACGAAGTAAGCATTACTTTAAACGCTACTGGCGATGACGTTACTGGCGGTTTATATACAACCGACGGCAGTGACGCAGTAAACGGCACAGCATTTACTAGCGGCGCAACAATTTCGGTAGGTAGCAACCTAGCAATAGGTGAGTCTCTTCAAGTATGTTTGTATGCAGAAAACACTAGCAGCAATGCTAATCAGTGTTTCACCATCACTAAAGTTGAGCAGCCTACGGCTTCTGACTTTACTTGGGATAACGCCAACGTTTACTTTGTGATTACCGACCGTTTCAACGACGGTAATTCAAGCAACAACAACTCTTACGGTCGTCCAAGTGTTGATGCAACCGGTAAAAATATTGGTACTTTCCACGGTGGTGACATTGCTGGTTTAACCGCTAAATTAAATCAAGGTTACTTCACTGATTTAGGTATTAACGCCATTTGGTTAACCGCGCCTTACGAACAAGCCCATGGCTTTGTGGGTGGCGGTAACGATGGTGATTTTGCTCACTACGCTTACCACGGTTACTACGTACAAGATTACACTAACCTAGACGCTAACATGGGTACGCCTGCAGAGTTTAAAGCTTTTGTAGACAAAGCGCATAGCCAAGGTATCCGTGTAGTCATGGATGTGGTGATGAACCACGCTGGTTACAACACCCTAAAAGACATGGACGAGTTCAGCTATGGTTCTGACACTGCGGGTCCTAATTGGACACCAAGTGCAGGCCAAAACTGGTTTGGTTACCATGACTTTATCAACTATGACGGTGATGAAAACCTTTGGTTGAAATGGTGGGGTAAAGATTGGGTACGCGTTGGTTTACCTGGTTACGATGCTTGTGGCGGTGACGACTTAACTAAATGTTTGGCTTTCTTGCCAGACTTTAAAACTGAGTCAACTCAACAAGTGGGTATTCCACCGTTCTTAGCCAACAAGTCTACTTTTGGTCAAGCTTACTTAAGCGATTACCAAGCACAAGGCAACAAACGTGTGCGTGATTGGATCACTGAGTGGCTAGTACAATACGTGAAAGACTACGGTATTGATGGCTTCCGTGTTGATACTGCAAAACACGTGACTAACGATAACTGGGCATATTTAATTAGTGAGTCTAAATCAGCCTTAAGTGAATGGCGTCAAAACAATCCAAGTGCGCCAGGCGCAGATTGGAACGACGAGTTCTGGGCAACGGCAGAAGTATTTGGTCACGGTCTTGGACAATCTGATTACCATACTCAAGGTGGTTTTGATTCGGTAATTAACTTCAGCTTCAAAGGTGCGATTGATGGCATGGTAAACAGTGCCGACACCATGCTGAGTGTATTTGCTAGCTACGCAAGCCAAGTAAATGCTTCTAGCGACTGGAACTCACTAAGCTATATTTCTAGCCATGATACTGGTGCAGTATTCTACAACGGTGACGATACTCGTCAAAAACGAGCTGGTACCGCATTGTTGTTGTTACCAGGTGGTGTGCAAGTGTTCTACGGTGATGAGCTAGGTCGCGTAAATGGCGACGGTGGATCTGATGCAGACCAAGGTAGCCGTTCAAGTGTAGATTGGAGTAAGTCTGGCAACAGCGTTCACCAACACTGGCAAAAAGTGGGTCAATTCCGTCGTGATAACCCAGCGGTAGGTGCTGGTCAACACATCAACCTAAGCGGCCAATCTAGCGGTAAAGCGTTTGCCCGTACTTGGACCAACCCAATCTCTGGCGTTAGCAATAATGTAGTCGTGGTTGTAGATGGTTCAGGCCAAGTAAACATCAATGTAGATAGCTACTTTGATGATGGCACTAGCGTGCGCAATGCTTACGATGGCACCATCGCTACAGTAAATGCAGGCAGCGTAAGCTTCTCTGCGGGTAGCGAAGGGTTAATTTTGCTCGAAGCGCTATAGTCCAACAGCCTTTACTTTAAAAGTTTGCCGCTCAAGCGATTG
This sequence comes from Agarivorans sp. Toyoura001, assembly GCF_005405585.1. Lineage (GTDB taxonomy): Bacteria > Pseudomonadota > Gammaproteobacteria > Enterobacterales > Celerinatantimonadaceae > Agarivorans. The sequence continues at coordinate 301,495 of NZ_BJEQ01000002.1, forward strand.
AGCGGCTTTTTTTTGTCTAGGCTAACAAGGCCCAATCAATGGTGATTATTGACCGCTCTCAAACCAATGAATGTTCCACCTACTTAAGCCGTTAAGGCAATTTTTTGATGTGTCTGCTTCTAACCGGAGCCAATGGCTAATTTCAGCCCAATTTTACCAAGCGCTGACTTTTGGAATATCAACACTGCTATAAACCCTTGAGCCTCCTGCTTTCTCAATTTGCACCCTAGCGCCGCTAGGACTTACGACTCAATAAAATCGTGGATTATGGACTTAAAGAACCATAATGAATGGAGAGAACAGGTCTTTTTCTCAGCATGGCAAGCTCGTAAACTGCGCTCATTGAAATTAATCTCTGAGGAAATACCTAATGTCTCATCCAATCATTAACGATCTAAACAGCCGTTACACTGCTAAAAAATACGATTCAACTAAACGCATTTCTGCAGACGATATGACGGTAATTAAACAAGCTATCCGCTTGTCAGCCTCTTCGATTAATTCGCAACCTTGGAAGTTTATTGTTATTGAAAGTGAGCAAGCTAAGCAGCGCTTTCACGATAGCTTTGCCAATATGCATCAGTTTAACCAACCGCACGCTAAAGAAGCCTCACACGTTATTTTGTTTGCACACAACCCTCATTTCAGCAAAGACGATTACCGTAAAGTCGTCGATGCAGAGGTAAGCTCAGGCCATTTGCCAGCAGAAATGTACGACAACATGCTAAACGGTGCATTTGGTTTTGTGGAGGCAAATACCGACGAAAGCGGCTTTAACGGCAACTGGACCAAAGCCCAGACCTACATAGCCGTAGGAAACACTTTGCATGTACTTGCTCGTTTGGGCATAGCCTCCACGCCAATGGAAGGCGTTGATCCTGCATTGCTTGGCGAAATATTTGAGCAAGAGCTAAATGGCTACGTATGTGACTTTGCTTTAGCGATTGGCTACCACCTAGATGGTGAAGACTACAATCACGGCCTACCAAAAGCCCGCCTTGCAGAAGAAGACATCATTACTGTTTTGTAAGCGCCAAAACACTCAAAAAGCTGGCTGTGTTGCCAGCTTTTGTGTTTTCTGTCCCCGCACTTTTTACTCGATACAAACCTTATCTGCTCACAAGACTTTGTGTTTCATTTGACACCAGCCTAGCTAGCCAACTACATTTGCACACAGCAACGGCTCAGTAGCTAGCGTAAGCCGCTAAACCGTAGTTTTATTCATCATATTTAGGAGATTTTCCATGCCAAGAGCAAGTGCACGCCACATCTTAGTAGACACAGAACAGCAATGTTTAGATCTAAAAAAACAAATTGAAGGTGGAGCAGCATTTACCGATATCGCCAAGCAACATTCAAGCTGCCCATCTGGCGCCAATGGCGGAGAATTAGGCGAGTTTAACAAAGGCGATATGGTGCCAGAGTTTGATACCGTAGTATTTAACGAAGCACTAAACACCGTGCACGGCCCAGTGAAAACTCAATTTGGTTATCACTTATTGGAAGTAACTAGCCGTAACTAGCGTGCTTGAATCAAGTGTTGTTTGGCAGCACTTGATTCATTTCCAACCTTGTCGCCACACGCTAAGATCTTTTAACTCTCGCCAATCCAGCTCAAAATCTTGCTTGTTATAAACAGCCTGAATCACGCAACGCTGTACAACTTGAAACTCATCAAGCTCCAATTCCGTTACCATAAAATGCTTCATCTTGTTTATAACTTCACATTTGGTCCACTTACTATGCAGTAAGCGCTTGGGGTTTATTTGATTTTTCATAAGGTTGATTCTTACTCTTAGGCCAGCAAAAAAAGCCTGCTGTTGGCTACTAAAGCTAACTCTTAAGCCCTACAAAGCGATCACTCTTTCACTAAAATGGTGACACAATAAAGCCCTGCTATGAATCCACCATTTGCTGGTATACTTAAGCTAGTGAAGTTTTATAGCGAGAAGCAATGATGTTAGATAACCTAAATATCCCTGAAGGGATCGAAAAAGAGCCTGAGCTACCCGTTCCATCGATGGAAGATCAAAAGAAGATCGTCGCTGAATTAAAACGTTTGGAAGAAGCGGGCGAATTAACACCAGAGATCTTAGAAGAGTTTATGACAGGCAAACGTAAGCCTGAATAGAATTTAGAATCAGTAGAGCGTACTGCTCTACTGATTCATACTACTAAAACCTTCTAAGCTTACCAAAAGGCACGCTAAAGCCAGCCGTAGTAATCCATTCCTCTTTGGTGTACATCACATCAGCAGTTAAAGCAAAGCCCACATATTTGCCATTGAAATACTTAGCGAAACGAACCGGAATACCTAAAGTATTGTTATAAACGGTTTCCGTCCCAGTCGAAACATCCGATTCATAAGGTACAGTCTCGGAATATCGAACCGTTGCAAGCCCCACTTCCAATAGAAACTCATGTTCCCCAGGATAAAAGTACTTCCCAGCCAATAACCGAAAAGTGCTATCTTGTTTTATATCTCCTGAGTCATCAAATCTGCTAATCGCACCTAAAGCAACCGTGTAATCGGAGAAATTATATCTCATGTCTAAACCGCCACTCACCGTGGGCTTTCCATATGACAGCCCTGGCTCTAACCAAAAGTGATCTTCAGACTCAGTCGCGCTTTGCTCTTCTGCTTGTAGTGGGCCTATTACTGCGCAAAGTAATAAAGCCAATAAGCTTATGTTTTTCATCTCTTCCCTTAGCCGTAATACTAATCCTTTATTGGATTTTTATATAAAAACTTGCGAGAGGATTAAAACATAAATAAAACAGGTAGATAAAGACATCTTAAGTGCAAATGTGATGAGATTAATGACAAATAAATCAAACAGCATATGAATAATTGAAATATCGAGTACTTGGCGACCTACTGGGTATATTTAGGGCAACACAATAAACTAACTCTAGATAACAGTTAGTCTATTTATAAAAGAACAATTTGTTTATACCTAGTTACAATTCAATTGAGTGTTCGAATTTTTGTCACTCAACGCAAAAACTAGCTTACCTAAACGGCCTTTCTTAGAGCCACAGATTCATTGGCTAAAGGTTTTATCACTGCTGTTGTCCCAACTGGCTTTTTGGCCTCGTTGCTTAGCAACTCTTTAACTAGCCAACTCAAGCTAGTTATTTTCCTTCATGCTTCTCAAATAAAGCATCAAAGCCTCAATATTTATCAGGTAAGTGGCTAAACTATAAACTGATGGTCAGGGTCACTATTGCGCTGTTTTTTTGTGTCTTAGCTTACTAGACATCTCAGCTGCAATTTTTAGTGGGATTACTAGGTCTTAGTTCTCGGAGAATAAACTCAATTTACCCATTCATCATTCACGACTAAGTGGCAAAGGATGCCGATGAGCAAATATTGTTTTACCCTACTTGTTGTATTTCCTTGCATGCTAAGCCAAGCAGCAGAAACTCTTGATTACGCAGTACAGGTGAATAGTCCGGATAACAACCCAGTACAAGACGTGGTGGTTTACCTTACGCCAATTGGTCACCAACTCCCACATATCAACCAAACAGCAGTCACCATTGGCCAGCGCGACAAAGCCTTCGTTCCCTACATTAGCGTGGCGCAACGTGGCAGTAAGGTTGATTTTAATAATGATGACAATATTACTCACCACATATATTCGGCAGTGGGGGAAAACAAATTTTCATTTCAAATTAAGGCTGGCGAGCAACACAGTAAGAGCGATTTTAATCACAGCGGCGTAGTGCCTATGGGTTGTAACATTCATGATTGGATGGGAGCTTACTTACTGCTGGTTGATACGCCTTTATTTAATAAAACAGACTCTCAAGGCCGGGCTAACTTTGAACAAGTAAGCGCTGGGGACTACCAGCTTACTGTATGGCACCCTGAACTAAAAACGGCAGACAAGCAAATTAGCCAGACCATTAGTATTCATCAAACTGGCACTCACGCATTAAACTTGCCCCATGCCTTGGAAGCTGAATTTGAACAACAAAATCCGGATGATTTTGATTTCCTCTCAGACTACTAATTGGCAGGAGCGCCGATGAAAAGTATTAAAACCAAAATTCTGCTGTTGTTTGTTTCACTGCTACTTTTGCTACAAGCGATTTCATTTTGGTCTACTTACGACTCTTTGCGCACAAAAGAACGCATAGCCATCGACTCGCAATTAAGTAAAGCCAAGGCCTTGTTTGATAGTGAATTTAATCGGCGCGAATTTTACCTCACCAGTTTTGCAGAAACGGTGACCAACGACTATGGCTTAAAAAGTGTGTTTGGCGAAGACCAGCGCAGTGTAGCCATTGCCTTACTTAACCACGGTAAACGCATCAACGCCGACTTAGCCATGGTAGTGACACCTTCAGGTATGATTGAGCTGCAATTGGTCAATAGTTATCAAAACAATCAGAACAAGAAAGTGGTGCGTGGCGCTCAGCAAGGCCAAGCCTTTGGGTTTATGCCAGCCTTAAAACAAAGCCAGTTGCCTCCTTATTACGTAATTGGCGAGCAGCTTTATCAGCTACACCTTTCGCCCTTAAAAAGTGGCCCTGCCATTATTGGCTGGGCAGGTTTTGGTTACGAAATATCTACCCCTTTAGCCGAGAGTTTCTTAACGCTAACGGGCTTGCAGGCCGATTTAATTTTGGAGCAACAAAACCATTGGTCTTTGTTGGGCTCGAGTAACCCTCTTGCACATATTGCCAGTGCTAAAGCTTTAATAAATCCTACTTCCAGCGATGTTATTTCATTAAAACAGCAATATAGCGCTGCGGGTGGCGCGAACTTTTATGTGCTGTTGCACAGCTCTCGTGACAACCTTGTGGCGGTGATTCAGCAAAGCTGGTTACAAATTTTACTCATCACCATACTCACCCTCATCATTTCAATGGTTGCAGCATATTTAATTGCTGATGACATCACTAGGCCTATCAAGTTATTGGTTAAACAAGCTAAACGCCTCGCGGCAGGTGAATACCAAAAGCCGGTGTCGGTTAACGATAAAACCGAGCTAGGCCAGTTAGCTAGCGAATTTAATAGCATGCAAGAGAAGGTGCTAAACCGTGAACAAGCGATTAAACACCGGCTGCAACACGACCCTCTTACCGAGCTGCCTAATCGCCATTGGCTAGCCAGCAAACTGCAAGATTTAACCGAACAAAATAGCGCCCCTTTTGCGCTTTTTCATCTCAATATCTGCCGCTTGAAAGAGGTGAACGATACCCTAGGCCATACAGCCGGAGACCAGCTGATAAAAGAAGCTGGCAAGCGCTTAACGGCCTTACAGAGTGAGCATTTTTTGTGTCACATTGGCGCCGATGAATTTGTATTGGTATTGCCTAACATCACTCGAGACACTGCCCGTGATGAACTCAATAATATTGCCATGCAAATGCATGAGGGCTGCAACTACCAAGACATGCATTTACAGCTACAAATTCGCGTGGGGGTAGCACTGTATCCAGAGCACAGCCAAGACCCACAAATACTAGTTCAAAAGGCCGACGCCGCCTTAAATCATTGCCGCGAGTCTCGTAGCCACTGTTATATTTACGACCCAAGCACCGATACCAATACGGTAGAGCGTTTGAGCCTAATTAACGACTTAAAAAAGGCGATTCAAAGCAATCAGCTCATCTTGCATTACCAGCCCAAGTTCAGCTTTGCCGCGAATAAGATTACCCATGTAGAAGCCTTGGTGCGCTGGCAACATCCAGAGCTGGGGATGATTCCTCCCGATTCGTTCATTGAAATTGCCGAACATACCGGACAAATAAACCCACTCACTCGCTGGGTATTTTTAGAGGCCTTATCACAAAGTTTGGCCTGGAAAGTACAAGGTATCGACATCAACATTGCGATTAATATTTCAGGTGAAAACCTTAAAGATGAAAGCTTTTATAGCTTCATTTGCCAGAATATTGAAAGCAAACAGCTACGCGCTGAATCGTTCACCTTAGAGGTCACTGAAAGTGCCCTGGTCGACGACCCCGAAACCGCAATTGCCTTATTAGCCCGTTTCAAAGAGCGCGGTTTTAAACTCTCTATCGACGATTATGGCACTGGTTATTCATCGCTCGCACAGCTAAAACGCTTGCCGGTTCATGAACTCAAAATAGATAAATCTTTCGTCCAAAAATTGGCGATTGACGCCGATGATGCAATTATAGTGAAATCGACCATTGAACTGGCTCATAACATGGGACTAAGCGTAGTAGCAGAAGGGATAGAAGATTTAGCCAGCCTGCGCTGGTTAGAAAAAGCCAACTGTAACTTAGCGCAAGGTTATTTTATTAGTCGCCCAAAACCAGCCAACGAATTGTACCAATTACTCGCTCAGGAGAGCATAGAGTTTGCCAACTAAGGGATTACTACGCGGCGCTATTGCACTGCTGGCAGTAACGCTACAACAAGCCAGCATGGCCACCGAGTTTACTGCCAATGGCATACTCGACTTACGTGCCAGCCAGGTAAACAGTACCGATAGCTACCTAAAAGGTGGCTTTGGTAAATTTGCTTATTCAAACGGCAGTCATCTGTCTATTGCCCAAGCTGGCTTAGATTTAGGCGCGCACTGGGACAATGGCTTTGCGGCAAAACTGGTGCTAAATGGCTGGTTAGATAACGAAGATAGCGCGCTAGGTTTTAGCGAAGCCTTTGCTAGCTACAAAGGTCTGCCCTCAGAAAACGGCCTGCGCTGGTCCTCTCGTTTAGGCATTATGTACCCCAGTATTTCCTTAGAAAACACTGCTACCGCATGGGCCACACCTTATACTTTAAATGCCTCTAGCTTAAATACTTGGGTGGGTGAAGAGATCCGCACCACCGGCATAGAAGCTAAATTAGAGCGAATAGGTAAGTTTTCGGGCTCAAGCCACAATCTATCCCTAAGTGCCATGCTATTTGTAAACAATGATCCCGCGGGCGCATTACTGGCTTGGCATGGCTGGACAAGCAGTTCTAGACAAACCCTTTATGGAGAAACACGGTCTTTCCCAGAGCTAAAACAGCCCGCACTCTCAGATCAATCACAACGTTCAAATCCGTTTAAAGAGATAGACTACCGACCGGGTTATCACACTAATCTGGATTGGAGCATTCATCGCACTGCTTTATTTCGCCTAGGTTATTACGACAACATGGCCAAACCCTACTTAATTGACGATGGCGATTATGCATGGCGAACCCAGTTTGCTCACTTAGGTGGAAAATGGCGCTTTGCCAAACAATGGCAACTTGTTTGGCAATATATGAATGGATCTACTTTGATGCAGTCGCCCGACCGAGTAGACGCGGTAAATATGGACTTTGCTAACGGCTTTGTCTTGCTCTCCCGCAGCTTCAATAAAAAACACCGAGTTAGTGTTCGCGCCGAGGCCTTTAGGAATACCGACCTAGACAACACCCCACTCGATAACAACAACGAACGTGGCAAAGGGTTTACCTGCGCCTATCAATACCGCGTAAACAAAAACTGGTTTTTAGCTGGCGAGTATCAATGGTTATCTAGCCAGCGACCACAACGGGTTTTGCATGGCTTAGATGAAAACAGTAATGAGCAGCTGTTTCAGCTAGCCGCTCGTTATTTCTTTAGCGCCCTTTAAGCACTTAACTTATAACGTAGAAGTATGCTTGGTACTGACATTTAATGACAAAGCCTTAAGCATACTGACACTCTACACACTGAGATAAATTGCTAACCCTCTATCATGTGATGAATCGCGTTACTGCATTTAAGGACCCCACATGAATGGAATTCTCCGCCTAGCGTCTGTTAGCTTAATCATACTTACTAGCCTTGGTTTAACCGCCTGCAATACCAGCGATAGACTACTCGATCATGTAGATAAACCAAGAACAGCAAAAATTTCTTATATTAACGCCCAGCCCAATGCCACCGGTTTTTATCTTAAAAGTGTGGCTTATAGCAGTGACATATTTGACTCGCGTTTTAGGGTAACCCAGTTAAACTCGGCTAGCGCCAGTAAAGACCTTACCCACCGCTGGATAGAGAGTAACAATGAAAGCCAATTTGCCATTGAAAATAGCAATAGCCGCCTTGAACGAGTAAGAGTAAACAAGCACTTAAATCACCGTGGCAGCTATTGGGCTGTAGCTTGGCACAATAACAATTTGCCACAATTATCCATATTCGAAAAATCGACTATCCATCAACAACACAACTATTATCTGCGAGTATTCAGTAACAGCCAGCAAGTGTTAAAAGACCAAAGTCGCGACATCAACTTGGCGACGACAGAAGTAGGGAAAGTCACCGATAGCTTTGCCTTTGCCCAATGTAACGACGCAATGTTGGGAGAACACACCTTAGATCTTTGCGCTATTGGTGAGCTGGGCGGTGCATATTTAGTGGTAGCCAATACCAATGGCAGCATCGTGATTGTGGAAGAGTCTCAACCCTAAAGCCACTCTCTGTATTTGTTTATTAGCATAGCGGCTTAAGGGTTTACCGCAGTAACAGGCTTCATGTAAACGGATAAGTCAGTACTCATCGCTATGCAGCTAATCTCTTAACGAGTGTCTCGATTATCAAAATTTAATTGAAAGTGATTTAACTACTACCCAGTTTTTCCAACTGCTAGAGTCAACTACACTAAGTTCATCTACATTTTCGCCCTTAATGGAGTAATCAATGAAAGCCGTAGCCTATCAGCAAGCCCTAGCAATTAACGAGACCTTATCTTTACAAGACATAGAGTTAGACAAGCCTAGGGCCAGCGGGAAAGATCTACTGATCAAAGTAGCCGCCGTGTCGGTTAACCCTGTTGATACCAAAATCCGCGCCAATGTCTCTGCCGAGACAGGCCAATGGAAAGTTATTGGTTGGGATGCCGTTGGCACCGTAGAGCAAGTTGGTGACCAAGCCAGCTTTTTCAAGGTGGGTGACAAAGTATGGTATGCCGGCGATTTAACCCGCTCGGGCAGTAATGCAGAATACCAATTGGTTGACGAGCGCATTGTAAGCTTAGCCCCTACCAGCATTCCTGACGCAAAAGCCGCTGCCCTGCCGCTTACCGCCATTACTGCCTGGGAAATGTTGTTCGACCGTTTAAAAGTAAGCCGTGACCAACACAAATCTATTTTAATTATTGGTGCGGCCGGCGGTGTTGGCTCTATTATGGTTCAACTGGTTAAACAGCTCACCAAGCTTAAGCTTATTGCTACCGCATCTCGCCCAGAAACCCAGGCTTGGCTAAAAGAGCTAGGCGCTGACCAAATCATTAACCACCGTAATCCGCTCAGTGAAGAACTGAAACAAGTCAACAACATTGATTATGTAGTGAGCTTAAACAACACCGATCAGCACCTAGCAGAGATTATCAAAGTGATTAAACCACAAGGTAAGTTTGGTTTAATCGACGATCCAAGTAGCTTAGACGTGAAGCTACTTAAGCCTAAAAGCATTTCTCTGCATTGGGAGTTCATGTACACCCGCTCAATGTTTGAAACAGAAGACATGATCAAACAACATCAGCTTCTAGGTGAAATAGCACAACTGATTGACCAAGGTAAAATCAAAAGCACTTTAGGTGATCACTTTGGCCAGATAAATGCCGACAACCTAAAGCAAGCGCATGCCTTTATTGAGTCTCAAAAGGCCAAGGGTAAAATTGTGTTAGAAGGTTTTTAATCTAAAAGATACGCCTTTAATCAACGGCTAAGCTAGGCACTAATCAACCTAGTTTGGTTCGATCCAGATTTACTCAGCACTCGATGTTTACACTTCTTTACCTGCGCTTTACGTAACTAAAAATTGGCTTGTTTATACTTGCTCTAAGGGATAAGTAAGGCCAAATCATGAGTAAAACAACCGCAACAATATCACTGTTCATAGCACTACTAAGTCTTTTGTGGCTTCAAGCAGAACCCATTCTATTGTCCTATGAAAACTTCTTTCAATGGCGATCTGCGCTCATTCAATATAGTGGAATGCTAGCGGTAGGTTTGATGAGCTTAACCATGTTACTGGCTTTGCGCTTGCCCTTTATTGAGCAACTCACCAAAGGTTTAGATAAGTCTTACCGCTTACACAAATACCTTGGCATAGCAGCTGTCGTAACAGGCGCAGTACATTGGCTACTAGCCATCATTCCTAAACAACTGGTAAGAGCCGGAGTGTTAGATAAACCTGTAAGAGGTAGCGGACCAAATAACCCCGACACTTTGTACACGCTAATCAAACCATTAAAAGAGCTAGCTGAGCATGTTGGTGAATGGGCTTTTTATGGCATTGTTGTATTGGTAATAGTGGCTCTACTGGGGGTTATTCGCTACAAAGGCTTTCGCTTTTCTCACAAACTGATGTCGGTAGCCTTTTTAGTCATCGCCTTTCACTCAGCAGTATTAATCAAACACAGTTACTGGCCTTATCCAATCACTTACGCTTGCCTAGCGCTGATTTGGGTAGGCAGCGTAGCAGCAATCTACAGCCTGGTAGGGCGTATAGGTAAAACCAAACAACACATCGCCAAAGTGGCTAACTTTAGGCTCTTACCCAAAGACAAAGTGCTAGATTTGCGCTTAAGCGTTCCTAGCTGGCATGGCCACAATAGTGGGCAATTTGCTTTTGTTGGTTTTCCTGGTGAAGACCCCCACCCTTTTACCATTGCCTCTACGCACACTGGAACTGGTCAATTACGATTTATGATCAAAGAGTTGGGAGACTTTACCACTAATTTAAAAAGCCGCCTCAGCATTGGCCAAGAGCTAAAAATAGAAGGTCCCTATGGTAACTTCGATTTTAGTGACTCTGCACCGCAACTATGGATAGCCGGCGGCATCGGCATTGCCGCTTTTACCGCTATTTTGCAACAGCGCCAAACCATGGATAAACCTCCTCTCGCTAAGTTGTATTATTGCAGCGAAACCATAGAGGCGAAGTTTATCGAGGAGTTACAGCACTTAGCGAACGGCGCTCAAATCGAGTTACAAATTATCGATAACAGCAACCAGGCATTCTTAAACACTGACCAACTATTACGCGAAGTCGATGATTTAATGCAACGAAGCATCTGGTTTTGTGGGCCAAGTAAGTTCTCACAATGTTTACAAAATGATTTAGCCAAGCAAGGTTACAACCTCAATCAATTCCATAACGAGTTATTTGAAATGCGCTAGGGCCGAATAGGCGAAGAATAAACATAAAAAACCGACTAACAAAAGTCGGTTTTTAACGTTCCAGCTTAAGCATTTAGCGTGTTAACGTTGGCTCTCGCATCATGGATCTTTAGCCCCTCATGCAGCCATTTCGCTAACTCATACTTGGGGTACTTAGAACCAATACCCATATAAGTAACCCGCACTAACGGCCATGCCCAAAATCACTACCAAAAACGCGGCAATCATTTGGTTTTTGAAAATAGATTTAAGTAAAATAACTTCGGTTAAGCTGGCACCTGCGCTACCAATAATCAAGGCCATTACCGCCCCTAAGCTCATTCCTTTAGCGGCTAATGCTGCACTTAAAGGAATAACCGCTTCAGCACGAATGTACAAAGGTATACCAATGACAGCCGCAACCGGTACTGCCAATGGGTTATCTTTGCTAGCAAACTGCGCAATTAAATCGCTTGGCATAAAGCCGTAAATCAACGAGCCAATGGCAATACCACCAATCAGATAAGGCAATACTTTTTTAAAATCTTGCCAAGTGCTATCCCACACTTTTAGCCATTTGCTACGCTCTACTGCTGGCTTACCTGAACAAGACGAACCGCATTTTTTGGCTTCTGGCTTTAAATAAGACTCGGCTTTTACATATTTCTCAAAACCCAGTTTTTCTAAGGTGTAGCCCGCCACTACAGAGACCCCCATCGCCATCACAAAGTAAAATACACTGACCTTCCAGCCAAAGGTCACCGCAAACAAACCAATAATAATGGGGTTAAGCAAAGGGCTGGCAAACAAAAATACCATCATGGTGCCAAAACCTGCTTTAGCGCGTAACAAGCCCTTTAAGAAAGGAATGGTTGAGCAAGAACAAAATGGTGTTATTGCCCCTAAAAAGCCAGCCACGATATAACCCGAACCATTTTTGGCACTGAGAATACTTTGAATTTTTTGTGGCGGAATATACAACTGCAGCACTCCCACCAAGTAGCTAATGGCTAAAAAAAGCAAGGTCAGCTCTACAGCCAAAAAACCAAACATATTTAAGGCTTGCCAAGCCATATCACTATTTATGCTAAACATTATATTAATTCCAAATTTCTAGATTATTCGAAATATATACTCAAGCATTGACAAAAACAAGTTATTTCTAATAATATCGAAATATAGATTTAATGGAGAAGCCTCATGAACACAGATAGCATTGCCAAAGCCCTAAAAGAACTCGGCCACCCTACTCGTTTAAGTATCTACCGAAGCGTAGTAAGAGCCGGTTATAGCGGTATTGCTGTAGGTGGCTTACAAGAAAAGTTAGCGATTCCGGGATCAACGCTTTCTCATCATATTTCAAGCTTGGTATCAGCCGGTTTGTTAAGCCAACGACGCGAAGGTCGAACCTTATTTTGCGTAGCCGAGTTTGAGCGGCTGCAAACAGTGATTAGCTTTTTACAAGATGAATGCTGTGCCGATGAACAAACTAAAGCTTGCTAGCGAATAAGCGATTCCCGACCACCCACTGTACAAAAATCATTCAAAATATTTTTGCTAACTGTGATTAGCGTGGGGATGGCACTAAAAAATAATTAATCCAACCATTAAATATTATTCTTATCACTAACGTTAACTCACACAAACGTGACTAATGATTGATTTATTATTTACTGGTGAAACCGCCACTTTCATTTACCAAGCTGTTTCATGGATAAGCTAACATCCCTCAACTAAGTTCCCTTAAATAACTCAAGTAACATTACGGACGTATGTGGTCGTAGTTGCTGAGCTTAATTTGCCACGCCGAGCGTGTTACTCGCTGGTGAAGGCAAAGCCCGGTTCACCAAGCATTTTGGCGAATCAGCGTAAAAATACTAATAATGTTAAGGGAACAACATGACTAACAAACTAATACTCTCACTTTGTATACTTGGCAGTAGCCAAGCCATTGCCCACGGCTTAATCGTAGATCCCCCCTCGCGTAATGCTCTTTGTGGCTTAACCGAAAAACCCGATCAAGCCACTAGCCAACATTGTATCGACGCCTTTGCCAACGATGCGCAAGGTGGTTACAAATTCATGAGTGTACTGACTCATGCCGAAGGGCGTGCAGTGGTATCTCCTTTGCCAGCCAATGTATGTGGTTTTGACAGCGAAACGTGGGAAGGCGGCGCCACACCTTGGGACGTAGCCACGTCTTGGCCGGGTCAACCCGCTCAAGCTGGGCCACTCGATATTACCTGGAACATTAGCTGGGGAAATCACTTCTCCGACACGCGAGAGTTTCACTATTGGATAACCAAACCAGGCTTTGTATTTGACCCGAACAAAGCCCTAAGTTGGGATGACTTTGAAACAGAACCGTTTTGTGTATTGCCATACGATGATAACAACCCCAATGCTAACCCAGCGGTAGTATCTGACAAAGAAGCGGTTACCTTCACCACCACCTGTACCCTGCCAGAACGCAGCGGTCATCAGGTAGTGTACGGTGAATGGGGGCGTAACTCTTGGACCTTTGAGCGTTTTCATGGCTGTATTGATTTAGCCTACGCCGAAGACACCTTAGGTAAACCAATTGCCGATTCGCAGACCTTAGCCACCAATCAAGACACTCCATTAAGCATTACCTTAAGCGGCAGTGATTCAAATGGCCAAATTGCCAGTTACCAAGTGCTTAGTCAGCCTGCAAACGGGACATTAAGTGGCACAGGTGCTGCACTTACTTATACCCCGGTCGCCGGATTTATTGGTGATGACGACTTTAGCTTTAGCGTGACAGACAACGAAGATTTAGAGTCTGCACCTGCGCAAATTAGCATTTCGGTGAAATCTACCGCAAATACCGCGCCTGTCGCAAGCTTTGAGGCAAGCAGCAAAGGTTTAGTCGCCAGCTTTGATGCAAGTGCTTCAAGCGATGCCGAAAACGATGCTCTGAGCTACCAATGGGACTTTGGCGATGGATACAAAGCGAGTGGCGCATTGGCAAGCCACACTTACGATGCAGCAGGCAGCTACTCGGTGTTGCTCAGCGTATCCGATGGATTGTTAGAAACCACCAGCAGCCAAGAACTGGTGCTTAGTGCATTGCCGCCTACCCAAGCGGGTTGTGAATATGTGGTAGTTGATCAGTGGGGATCTGGGTTTAACGCAGAGATCCGTTTAATCAATACTGGTGAGCAGGCAATTAACGGCTGGCAAGTTAGCTGGGCTTACGCCGACGGCAGCAGTGTGAATCAGCTATGGAATGGCGTACTCAGTGGAAATGGCCCTTACACGGTAAGCAACACCACGTGGAACGGCACCATTGAGCCGGGTCAAACTATCAGTGTGGGTTTCCAAGGATCCGGCAATGGGAACTTAGAGGTACCAGTTGTTAGTGGTGATATTTGCCAATAGTCACTACTAATTAAGGTTTAATTATCATTTGAAAATAGCACCGCTAATGCGGTGCTATTTATTTACTTAACGACGCTATCGGCGCTTAACCACTGCTCGCCTTGCCGCTATGCATCCGCTAAGAAGCGCTCTGCGACCGATGATATTGGCCGCAATGTTCGCTTCATCAAGTACCACTGAGTAACAATCGGTAAGTGTTCAACATTGCTGGTTAATCAAGCTTCAATTCAATACTTTTTATAAGCACTATGCTGCCTTTATAGCCCGTTAGCAAGGTTTATGATTGGCCTTAAAAGCGCAGGTTTTTATAATAAAACTGCTTATCGTGTTCACCAATCTCTCGCAGCACTTTACAAGGATTCCCCACCGCTACCACGTTAGCCGGAATATCTTTGGTTACTACACTGCCAGCACCTATCACACTGTTTTCGCCAATGCTAATACCCGGCAATACCACAGTATTTGCGCCTATCCACACATTATTGGCAATATCGATAGCAATGTTAAATTGTGCCGCTTTACGCCTCGGTTCTGGGTCGATAGGGTGACCGGCGGTGGCCAAGGTAACATTTGGCCCTATCATCACCGAATCACCAATATAGATATGGGTATCGTCTACCAAGGTAAGATTAAAATTAGCATAAACATTTTTGCCTAAGTGGGTATGCTTGCCCCAATTAGCCTGCAAGGGCGGCTCTATAAAACAGTTATCGCCCACTTCTGCAAAGATTTGCTTTAGTAAGTCTTCACGCAGCTTTATTTGCGATGGCCGACTTTGGTTATAGTCATAAATAACTTCTTGGCATTGGGTTTGTTCCGCAAAAATATCCTCATTAAAGTAATACACCTGCTGGCTGTGTTTTTGATCTTCACTATCCATGGCACCCTCTCATTCATGAGCTAAATCTAGTTACATAATTTGGCACTGTAACAAGGCTTTACCGTGGATTCTTGGCCTAAGTTCATAGTTACCCAAAAGAGGATAACTAAACAGCGCTTTTATACTTAGGTAAGTTTTCAGCAAGTTCGGTGAGACTGGCCACGACCAACTTGGCTTGTATTTCCCAAGGGTCAAACACCGTTTGTTTTGAGCGCTGAATCCACGCTGCCTGCATGCCCGCAGAAATAGCGCCGGTAACGTCAAAAGGATTGCTCGAAATCAGCCATGCCTTATCCGCAGTCGTATTAGCTTGCTGTAAAAAATACGCATATACCGCGGGATTGGGTTTGAATGATTGAACGTCATCGGCGCTCACCACACTTAGAAATAAGTGGTCTATTCCAGCTGTTTTTAATAACAACTCTACCGCCTCACGTTTGCCATTAGAAAAGGCAAACATTTTAAAACCAAGGCCCTGTAGTTCAGTCAAGCCTTGCTTTACATCGGCATGTGCTGGCAACACCTTATAAACATCCAACAAGCGTTGCTTTTGCTCGGCGGTTAAGGCTATTTGAAAAACTTGGCAACAGTAATCAAGGGCTTGTGCAGTGCATACTGCAAAACTTTGGTAATTTTGCATTAAGCCACGCCGAAACGAGTATTCTAGCTGCTTGTCTCGCCACATTTGAGAAAACGCTGGGGCTTGCTCTCCCATCAGAGCTTGTAACTGTTGCTCTACACCACGGGTATCGATCAACGTACCGTATACGTCAAAGGCTAAAGTCATTGTCATTTTGATTGCCCTTTGGTGTGGCTACTTATCAATTAGCAATAAAACTGTAGCGCAAACAAGCGAGACAGCACTTAAAAACAGCGTCCACTATAACTAGACTTGAACGTTCGCTCAATGTAAATTGAACAATTGTTCAAGGTTTAACTAGGTGAAGCTAATGGCTAACTCCGCTAAATTTAATCGCCAAGACGTAGTACAAAAAGCCACAGAGTTGTATTGGGAAAAAGGCTTCCACGCTACATCTATGCGTAACCTTCAAGAAGTCATAGATATGCGCCCCGGCAGTATTTACGCCAGTTTTGGTAGCAAAGAAGGCTTGTTTAGTGAAGCCTTAGATAACTATGCCAACTCAAGCATAGAACAACTTTACGCCTGTAAAGCCGAGGCAGCCTCTCCTATTGCCGCTTTAAAGTTATTTTTAAAAAAAGCACTAATAGATAGCCGAAAAACAGCGCCTAGTGGTATGTGTATGCTGGTAAAAACCGTAGCAGAATTAACTGACGACAATGCCGAACTGCTCGAACAAACCAAAAAGCTGCTGGCGAAGGTAGAAGCCGAATTTACCAAAGTTCTTAATGAAGCCAAATTGGCTGGCGAGTTACAAAGCGATAAAGATACAGCCCAATTAGCCCGTCACCTGCAAGTGCAAATTATTGGCTTGCGCACATACTCGCGCGCCCACGATGGTAATGCCCCCATCAAACAACTCATAGAAGAGTTATTTGAACACAGCTCATTTACCACCGCGTAAAATTTTTAAACCAGCCCCCACTTAGAATATTTGTTCATTGTTGTACTAGGAAAGTAAATGCAGGCCTTAAATCATTTTTCCCAAACTCGCTTAGCTTGGCTGAGTTTATTGCTATTTATGGTATTTTTTGAAGCATGCGCATTAGCGTTCCAGCATGTTATGAAGCTACCGCCCTGCGTCATGTGTATTTACGAGCGTGTAGCCATGTTAGGCATTGCTGGCGGCGCAATCATTGGTTTGTTAAACCCCAACAATCTATTAGTGCGAATACTTGGCTTTGCCGCTTGGGGAGTGAGCGCAGCATGGGGTTTGCAACTGTCGATAACGCATACTGATTTACAAATGAATCCATCGCCCTTTGCCACGTGTGATTTGTTTGTTAGCTTCCCAGGCTGGGCCCCCTTAGATCAATGGTTGCCATGGATGTTTCAAGCCTATAGCTCCTGTGATGTGGTGGACTGGATATTTCTAAGCCTAAGCATGCCGCAGTGGTTGATCATTATTTTTGCGGCTAATCTTATCGCGCTGGTCGTCATGGTAATGGCTCAGTTTTACGCAAAGCCGACACCCGTTTAGATTCTAAACGACTACGGAAATGTGGCAGAGCAGAGTTGATCAGCTTAGCGTTAGTCTATAGGCCCATTACATAAAGCGGGTCGTCTTTACTTTGTATCACCGCCAGCACTATATATTCAGGTTTGCTCACTTCACTTTCAGCCTGTACCGAGTGAACAACAACACAATCGAAATGACTAGGCTTGTTTTAAGCTTGGTTTCATCCAACTCTCTTCTTTAGAAGGCCAACCGAACCGCTATTAAAAAGTGTAAATATTAGCTCTCACGTAAGCCTACAGTTTCTGTTCTTCTAAATGGAGAGCTCAAACTAACCATAGTGCTAGCCACTCCTGTTGACCTAATACTCATATTCTGTGTGTTTTCGATTTGTGACTTCAGCAATAGGAATCTAGCTATTTTCAAGCAGGGCGAGTGAAGCGCGAACCCTCATAATTAGCAACAAGCCAAGTGAACAAAATTCAACCATGTTAGCATTTTACTGGGAACTAGAAGATCCGTAGAGATCTCAGATAATACATAAGGAATGTAAAATGATAACAGCAAAACAGTCGATGACTTTGCCATGGCGATCAGCCCTTGGCTTAGCCGCACTTTTAAGCATCTCAAGCGTACATGCAGACACCTGGCATTTTAGAGGTACACCCAATAACTGGGCCAGTACAGCAATGAGTGAAGTTAACACCCACCTTCACCAAAGTTGCCAAACATTTTCTGCCACTAATGCCCGTTTTAAAATTGACCATTATGGCGATTGGAATGACAGCTACCCTGCTGATGATTTTTTAATAAGCCAAGCTGGTAGTTATCAAATAAGCTTTAACAGCAGCGATAAAACCATCACCGTTGATTCGGTAAGCCAATGTGAAGACCCTGCAACAAGCACCAGTAATCAGCAAACTAATACGACAGATACTCGCTTCTATTTTGATGCCAGTGACTTTACCAGCACTCCGACTATTTGGGCTTGGATTTCTAATGGCAGTGCCATTTCTCAGTTAGAAGGATACAGCTGGAATAGCCAACAAAGCTTGTTGGTAGATAGTGACAGTGGTTATTACTATTGGCGCTTACCGAGTGCTTATCAAGCAGAGTTAGATGCCGGTTTAAAACTCAACTTTATCATTGATAAGAATGATGAATTTAGCCGAAACAACAGCGGATGCTACAGCGAAAACCGTTGGTACCAAAGTTTAGCTACTTGCTTAGATAAACCCTTTCAACCTTATATAGGGCCTTACCTCACTTTGCTTCAGCCGCAATATTCGGGTGACTACAATACCGCTAGCATCTTAGACCCCAGCGGTAACATGGTGATCAACTACGAGTTAAGCGGCGCTGATAGTAACTTTAGCGCTGCGGTGTTTTACCGCCCAGCTGGCCAAACTAGCTGGATAGAACAAACAGAAGATGAGGTAGCCCCCTTTGGCGAAGGTTGGGGAAAAGTTCACCATATCACTCTCACCAACTTACAAGCCGATACCGAATATCAATACAAGGTAATTGGGCCAACCGGTAAGTTTTCTGCTGAATACGCATTTAAAACCGCGAGTACCAATATGGATTACAGCCGCTTTTTAGTGGTGGGTGACATGCAAGATGAACAAGGCGAACAGCGCTGGCACGATATTGCCCAAGCCATTAGCAGTGAGCACATGGACGACTTTGACTTTATTATTACCGTAGGCGACATGGTAAAAGACGATGTTAGCCATAGCTCTGAACGCTTTTACTGGTGGAAAGTATTTTTTGATAAAGGCCAACAGCTGTTTGCTTCTAAGCCCATCATGCCAGCAATGGGGAATCACGATACACCAGGTAATATCGGGGTCAGTGATTCAGAGCAATACTGGAGCAATGCCGAAGATACCCGTTCATTTAGAAAATACTTTTATCTGTCTCCAGATATGAGCTACCCAGACTATTACAGCTTTAGCTATGGTAATGCTTGTTTCATGAGCGTTAACTCAGAAATCCCGGTTTTTTATGGCCGTCATCCAGAACGAGATAACGGCAACAATGCAGCAACGCAAGCCAACTGGCTACAGCAAGAGGTAAACAAAGCACAGGCCTGCCCTTGGAGTTTTGCTTATTTTCATGTGCCACCTATTAACCCTGCAGGCGGCAAAAGTGAAGTGGCTTTTGTCCGCCCATATACTGATTATTTTAATCACAAATTAGATTGGTCTATTACTGGCCACGTGCACGAATACCAGCGCCTAAAACCAGTACATGCAACCAGTAACACTTTAGATTTTAATTAATCGGGTTATGGCCGAACCGCTGATAAAGGTGTGGGGTATATGATTGCCGCTCCTGCTGGTCAATGGCCTCGAAATACTACCAGTAGCAACATGCACCAATTGGCGTTTTACCCGCATAACAGCAGCGGTACCGCTTACGAAATTGGCTTTAGCATCATCAATGTTTCGGCCAATAATTTTGAGCTGAAAACCTATGGTATGGGTAGCGTGGGCGACAAAGTTCAGCCTTCTGGTTACCGCTCTGGCGACGACAGAAGCAAGCAGCTCATGGATACTCTGAGTTATAGTAAACTGGCCTTAATTGCTAATGCAGGTCCAGATATTAATGTGAATCAAGGCGACACTGTGAGCTTTGATGGCAGCGATTCACAAGCCTTAAGTGGCTCTATTATTAGTTACCAATGGTCAAACGGCTTAACCGGAGTGTCTGCCAGCAAGGTCTACTCAGAACTGGGCAGTTTTCCGGTAACGCTTACCGTTAAAGATAACCAAGGAAATAGAGCTACCGACAGCGTAGTGGTGACGGTGCTTGATCAATCAGCTAACTACAAAAAAGATTTTGAGAGCGTTGATTTTCGTGGAACTGCAAACAGTTGGGGAAAAACCGCGATGAACTTAATCGGCGACAATACCTGGCAACTGATAGTGAACGTTACCGATAGCCAGCCCAGTTTCAAATTTTACGCCAACGGAAAATGGTATGGCGATGACCAAGCTGATGGAGAAACCCACAGTAACGAGCGCGCCAATATTGCCCTTTCTCAAGGACCGGGTTTGTATCAAATTACCCTCACTGACCATACTCGACAATATCGAGTCACAAAGTTGTAAACCCCCTTTACCAATAATCAAAAATCCCAGAGCACAAAGCTCTGGGCTTAAAACTGTTAGCCGTTAACCATTTAGCACTTTTCTTATTTTAGTATTGCGCGCCAAAAACTTGAGTCCAATATTGGCCATAAGTACTGCTGCTGTTTTCGCTCATGCCTGCACCTAGCTCGGTGTAGTTAGCACTCATGATGTTTGAACAGTGACCGCTGCTTTTTAACCAGCTAGACATTGCATCATCTAAGGTACGGTTACCTGCAGCAATATTTTCGCCCACGTAAGACGAGTTGTAACCCTGCCCTCTGGCACGGCTAGAAGGGCTAGAGCCGTCTAATCCGGTATGTGAGAAAAAGTTATAGTTTGCCATGTTAGTTGAGTGCTCTTCGGCAGCCAACTGCAAACTTAAGTTAGAACTTAATGGCTCAACGGCTGGGTAATAAGTACCGCCACAGTTACGCCCTACACTTCGCGCTTCATTTACTGCTTCTAGCATTCTAGCTTGAATAGTATCTTCTACTGGATCACTTGGTTCGATTGGGTCAACGGGATCAACCGGGTCCGTTGGCTCAACAGGGTCCACAGGATCTGTTGGCAACACCGGGTCCTCAGGGTCAATGGGATCAACCGGATCGCTAGGGTCAACCGGATTGGTTGGCTCACTAGGATCTTGGCCGCCAGGATCAGTGGGTTCAACAGGGTCAGCAGGCCCACTAAGGCCAAGTAATAACAATAAAAATTTAAAGAATGACATATATTTCCTTATATCGTCTGGGTAGTGAGGCTCCTAAGCCAAGGGATCATTAACTACACATCAAGCTGGTAACAGCTATACACTGTGCTATACGATCCCTCGGTAACCATAAGCGTTCACTAACTATTTGGTTTTCCTCATAAAAGCTTGCAATAACGCTCTACTTTTACAAGGGATAAAAATATTACATAACTACAAATCAAAAAACATGATCTTGATTATGTTTATAATTAAATTATCAATAACACCTATAAGCCATTAATATTAAGAAGATTATCCTAAGATTCATTGTAGGGAGCGGATGTTAAACATGAAAAGCGCTACGATTTGCTTGGCAATGTAGCTCACCAACAAATGATTAAGCCTCTCGGTACCTTTAAATGCTAATTAGAGTTCTGAGCCTGCTGTGTTTACACACTCAATATGTATCAAACAGACTTTTATAAAGTGAAAGCCCAGCTAGCTAGGCTTTTAATCAGAAACTCATTGCTTATTGCTTTTCTCAGCGTTGCGCTCCAAATACCTGAGTCCAATACCGGCCATAACTACTGCTGCTGTTTTCACTCATAGCGGCACCTAGCTCAGTGTAGTTAGCATTCATAATATTTTTGCAGTGGCCGGTGCTGCTTAACCAACCGGACATCGCGCTTTCTAAAGTGCGTTGCCCCGCAGCAATATTTTCGCCAACGTAAGACCAGCTATAACCGTGCGCCGTAGCGCGAGTGGCTGAGCTAGATCCGTCTAGTCCGGTATGAGAAAAGAAATCGTAATTGGCCATATTGTTTGAGTGCTCTTCAGCGGCGAGTTGCAAACTTAGGTTGGAACTTAGCGAGGCTACCGCAGGGTAATAGTCGCTACCACAGTTACGCCCTATACTTCGTGCTTGGTTTACGGCCTCTAACATACGAGCTTGAAGGGTATTGTCTGTTGGCTCTGTTGGCTCTGTTGGCTCTGCAGGTTCTTCTGGATTAACCGGATCGTTAGGTTGATTTGGTGTGGGCTCGCCAGAGTCAGATGAACCACCACAGCCACTAAGCCCTATTAACAACAATAATAATATAAAACGAGACATGCACATCCTTATCATGCGTAAAGTCAGTGAAAACAAGCCCTTTAGAGACATTAAGTACTCACTAACAATTAAATTAATAAGGCATAAAAACACATTGAGATGGCAAAATCCATGAATTTTTCATCAATAAAAAATATCAAACTATTCGCCCTGTTAGCTTAAATAGACGCTTCTATATAACCTGTAGACCAACGCAGCAACAGCCATTTGAGTAAATATTCGAAGCCACTCAGTAACTGGCGCGATGCTAAAAAGCAATCACAAACTCTCCGCTACTACTTGTAAATAGATTAAATATCTACTGCGTATAAAGGGTGTGGGTGGGCTAATACAAAGTGCTGCCAAACATGCTGATACACTTCGCGTTGATTAGGAAACGGCACCATGGATTGAGCCTCTTCAATTCCCACCCAACGATAGTCGGTATGTTCGTGATTTAATACCACAGCTTGGTTTGGAGGACAGATCACCACAAACACCGGAATAACTTGCATTACATTGCTGTTGGCTTCAAAAAACTGCTCAAGAATCTGCCCGTTGTAAAGCTGAGTGACCTCTATCTGAGTTTCTTCTTTAAACTCGCGCACCATTGCTTGCCACGCCTTCTCGTCGCCCTCTATATGGCCGGCTACATGGCACCAATAATTGCCCTTGCTGCGCTTCATTAACAGCATTTTGGTTTGGCTATTAAATTGCGATAAAGCCACTCCAGAAACAATCGACGTATCTAGCGGAATCATCTTTAACGTCTCCTTAAGTCTTAATGGTAATAACCTTAAACCATGGCTTGGCGAATCACTGTTTTCCAGTTTTCTGGTGCCGCGCGGCGAATGTCAGACAAGTAAATTTCATGATGTTTACCCCGCAGTTGACTGCCACTATCGCTAATAAATTGATGAACCCGCTCTACCGTTGGCCCCTCTTCAGAAAACGGCCCCACATGTAGAGTTTGTGCACATTTACCTTCAGTAAACTCAGCAAAGCGAACTAGATCTATAGCGGCCAAATTTTTCTTGGTGTTGACTTGTTTTATCGCCTCAGCTACCCGCTCCGTGGTCACCCACTCTGGCTGCATAATCATCATCGTCCAAATCCAATTAGCCTTGTTGTCGTTTACAAAGTCACTCATATCTTCCGCCCACCACAGGCCTTCCAGCGGCATTACTGCGTAATCAATTCCCACGCTCTTCTTAATCATAAACTTAAGGGTATAGGCGAGTGAAAACAGCGCCTCTACCGCTGCTTGGTAACGTTCAGAGCCAGGCTCACCCTGCCCATCTACCATTAAAAAATTCATGGTCGGCACATCGACTAGCGCCACTTTTTTAGCTGAAGGGCGATAACACTGCTTTAATTCTTTTTTAAAGTCTATTTTGCTCATGCTTGTACTCTAAGGGTGATAAACCAACAACGATATGAATACCGTCAGCATACCGCAAAACACAGCTCTCGTGCTGTTACTGTAGTTAAGTAGTTACCTTATGTTATGGCTGATAAAAGCCTGAAACAAAACCGGTGGCCTCGCAATTTGGGCTGCTAAGAATGACCAAACTGGTTTCATCTACAAGGTATTCTTGCTCGCAGTCCGTATAGGGGTGATTAAACTTAAGTTGACCATTATCAGCCAATGTGGCCTGCATGCCATCGGTATTGATGAGGGTTAAATCCGCAATTTCTAAGTACTCTCCTGCAGCGCTATATAAACCACTATTGTCGGCAGTCGTCATTGTCAGGGTTTGTTTGCTTGGGCGCTTAGTATAGAACCGGGCATCCCCACAATTAGTACTAAACTGCACGGCTTTATCTTGTATCGGCGTGAAGCTGTAAACATGGCTAGCCAAATAACCAGAAGGATATTGGCAGGCGCTGTCTTCTGTATACTCGGTGTTTGCTTGCACAGAAATACGCACTAAGCCACGCTGTTCCACTTCGCGGTCAGTGTAATAGTCATCCCAAAATAATACTCGTCCATTGCTGCTCACCACAGCAACATGATCGTCGGCAGTGTCACGGTAAATCCCTGCAGTATTCAATGTGTTGTTGGGGTTAATAGGTTGGCCGCCTTTATTGCCGCCGGTATTGTTGCTGTTACACGAACTCGCGTTGGCATTTTTTGAACAAAGGTTAACGCTCCCCTGTTCTTTACAACCGCTAACAATGGCCAGTAACGCTAAGATTGCATATGTGATTAGTTTTTTCATTTTGTTGCCTTTGCTCTCATAACCACTTACACAATAAAAGTAGTGGTGTAGCTCAACGCTGCTTGTCTATAGAAAAGCATAAAACAACGGTATTTTTTTAGGCAACGAGGACCTTAAAGCCAAACTGTTAGCCTAAGTCGATTAGGCACTCCCTCTACTAATTAACGCACTTCAAGTTAGATTAGCGCGGACCAGAGGCAATAAACTTAGCTTGGGCTTTGGCATAAATCAGCTGATCGACACATAACGATGCAGTGAGCGAATAAATGCCTCTGCGCTCGCCAACAAGCTGAGCACTTAAGCGTAAGGTTTGACTCACAGGTATAGGCCTAACAAAGCGAACCTTTAGCTCGGCGGTCATTGCCTCTACTCCTTCAAAGAACAATCGATTCACCATTGCGTCGTCTAATAAAGTGCTGATAACACCGCCATGTAACACCCCACTATAACCTTGATACCTATCCCCAAGCTTTACCGTTGCCCATGCTTCTTTTAGTTGATTTAGTGAGAACGTCACCCCCATGGAATAGGTGTTTAGTTGCGGATCACCACAAGCGATGCAATGTTGGTGGTTCGCGGGTTGTAGCTTATTCACTGATTATTTCCCTAAGCAATATTTAGTCTCCATTAATAGCATATGCCATAAATAAATCACACAAGTAATTGGCATATGCCAATTACTTGTGTATGGTTAACTCATCACATTAGGAGCAAAAATGCCTAGACCAAAGAAATGCCGCCGTATTGGGGGCGCTCCCGCCCACCGTTGCTTTAAACCTAACGGCGTACCGATGAGCAAATTAAACAAAATAAACATTCTGCCCGAAGAGCTAGAAGCACTGCGCCTAGCCGATTACCACAATATGAGCCAACAAGCCGCCGCAGATCAAATGGGTGTATCACGGCAAACCTTTGGCAACATTGTTAATCAGGCGAGATACAAGGTAGCCGCCAGCTTAATAGAAGGCAGCGCACTACTATTTGAAGAAGAGAATATTGAATAAAAGGAAGCAAACCATGATTTATGCCGTAGCAAATGACCAAGCTTTAGTCGCTAATCACTTTTCTAAAGCAGAGCAATTTTCATTTTTTACCCACAACAATAGCTTAATTGCCAACTGGGAGAATCCAGCGGCCAACGCTGAAGCCTCTTGCAGTGATAAAAGCGCCATTATCACTCAATTACAAACCATGAAAACCGAGGTGGTGATTGTGCGTAATATTGGGGAGCGCGCCTTAGCCAAACTATTAAAGGCTGGCATTAAAGTCTTTCAAGTAGGCCAGAAAACCGAAGTAAAAGCAGCCACCACCAGTGACTTGTTAGAACTTAACCACCCTAGCCAAGGGCGCGCTTCTACTCAGTACAATAAAAACCATCATTGCGAAGACCGCCAACAAGCCAATCGCTGTTGTGGCCAATCAAATAAACGCCACCATAGATCCAGTCGCTCAGGAAAGGCCTGCTGTAGCTAAACCATTATTGGCTAACTAGATGAATTAACCCGTTCCAACAAAGTCTGTCACTTTCTTTGCTTAGCAACTCCCCCTTATAAAGTTACAGACTTCCCTTTATCGTCAATAGATTTCCCCCAAACCTATCTATGAGCACTTTGGTAATTCGCACAAATTTTCTTATTCCTCACAGCTACTTTGATGAGTTTCTCAACATCAATATTGACTCATAACTCACTAGACTGATAGCATCCCCACTTTATTGATTTTGCAGTTAATATCGAACAACAAACAGGCAAGGAATCGCATGTTTAAGGTAGACAAACTAATTAGCTATAAAGGAAGCAAGTATGCAGCCACACGCTAATTTCGTTCAGCAATCCAAATTCAACCAAACCTTGTTAGTCGATGCCTTTGGCCAGTCTTACGTTTTTGTTCCTCGGCATAGCAGCGCACGTCATCAAGGTGAACAACTCCACAGCTGCATAGATGCTTATTGGGCTGAATCCTTGCTGCAAAACCATAGCACCATGTGGGGTTACCAGTTTGACGTAAACAAACTCTATTCCAACATAGCTGGCGATTTTATGGCTAACCATAAAACTGAGCAGCAAAAACATGCCTGGTTAAGTAAAGCCATTATCAGTGGCGAAGTAAAAGTGTATAAGGGTGAAAGCTTTGCAGGCAATGCCCCAACAGATACCGAAGGCGGTATTCCTGTAGCGACTTTGCCAGAGAAAAGCGCTGCCCCTCGGGCCACTCCAGCCAAGGAAACTTTAGGCCAAGGTGGTAAGGTTGAGCAACAATCATCTCAGCCTCCAAGTTCTAGCCAGCAGAAACAAGCAAAAACGGCACCTAAGCGGTTAAACCCAGCCCAAACAATCAACGAAGCAAGCACTCGTTTAAAAATAGCTAAAACCGCGATTACCGACGCTAAGGCAGCAAATTCTGCTCTTCCCAAAACGCCTTATACTCTAGAAGACAAATTAGCCATAGTAGAAAACGGTCTTAACGAAAATATTCTTGTTAGGATAATTGAAACCGCTCATTCAGGAGACTCAGGAACCATTGGCCAAGTAAAAGGTGGTCGAGCAGTAACATGGACCGCACCAATGAACCAAGTAGAACATGCCGATAGTGATGCTGAGCTTTTATTAAACGCTTTTGGTACTCGATATAAGCCTGAAAAAACATACACCATGTTGCTTATAGATAAGCAAAAAGTTGCCGATGCTGGTGATGTTGTTTCTGTCATTCCAACATTTGATAACATGAAGCAGATGATTGCAGGTAACCCTGATATGGGGATCGACCCAAACATTGCTAACAAAGTGATGAATGAGGACTTTGCCCCTAAGTATGAAGAGTTTGCTAATAATGCTTGGGATGCAGGAGTCGACATGGATACCCCTGACGACAGAATTGATTATGCCATTAACGAGCTAGGTTACGATGTCGACACTGCCAAGCTTTTGAGCAAGCGGCATGACATCGCGACAAAAATTAGCGCGTGGGAAATTTTCACAGGTAATGGAATGACCCGTGATACCAATGTCACTAGTCATATCGCTTATGGCCCTGTTGAAGTGTTTACTTACGATAAAAACCCACAACAACTAGGCAAGTTAGAGAGCCTAGGGGCAATTAAGCGAATTGATTTATAAGGTAGTTTTAATGAAATTTGAAAACTTACGTGTTGATGAATTAGATAACAACCCAGACACCGTTTTAAACTTTAAATCACTAAGGTCTAACGGTAAATATCGTTTCTTCTACTTGTTATTACAGCACGATTATTTAGTACTGGCATCAAAAGGCATTTTCCCTTCAATAAATGGAAAGCCTGAAAGGGTGACTGGCGGTACCGATATTGAAATACCCAAAAGCGGTCTTCAGTGGTTCATCAATGCTATTGAACAGAAGTTTATGAGAACAGAGGCTGAGGGCGGCTTGAAAAGGGAAGAGCTCACATTTAGTGAAGTAATTGACGGTGAAAAGCTTGTCACTAGTCGCTGGTTTGGTACTTCTGGCTACGCCTTGGCAAATGCAAGCCGAAATCTACATAGTAACTTCGGGGGAGAAGGCCAACAGGAGTTTTGCTTTACCGATAAAATGCTATTTGATGAGGGCTTGCTAGACAACCTTAAGGTAATTGCTGAAAAAATTGATCGCGGCGAGTTATAAACATCCAAGAAACATGTATTGACGTTAATAGAGCAAAATCACAACCGTTGTTCTGAGTTCGAAGACTCAGCTGATGTTAGCTGCATTCCTAAAGCAAAGGGAAGTTCAAATGAATTATTCGAAGCTTTCAGCGTCATCAGGCCTAGCGCTAGTTGAGTTTTCAAAGAAAAACATCTCATCTATTGAGGAAGCCATTTACGACTCGATATTAGCGCAATTAACGTTTATATCGGATGAAGCTAAACAAGGACGCAACCCTAGAACTAGCCTCCCTAAAGGGAAGACATTTACCTATGGGGTTCTTGCTTCAAGAAACTTTGCCTCTCCAGAAGAACTAAAATTAAAAGGGCTTTTAGATGAAGTTACATCGCACCTATACCCCGAGGACTATCAATAAAAACCGCAGCACATAAAATATCATTGTCTATTGCTAAACACTCCACAATGACATGAGCACTCAAAGAGTTAAAGTGGATTATAAAACAGGCCGCTTCATCGATATTGGCCTGAAAAAGCTAACAGGCAGGCTAGTGAGTTAAAAACTCATATTCTAAAAACATATACACCGATTAATGATCAATTTGATGTAACTGGACAAGTGTTGACTTTGTGCGAGCAACTATTGAATGGCACAATAAAAATAGCCATCGACGTAGATGACTTGCCTTTAAAGTATCAAACTCGTGAAGGCTTATTACCCTTCAATGCCAGTAAACATCAAGTGAGTCCATTTTGATTATCACCGCGACATAAAAAAGACAAAAATAGTTCATCTAGTGTTCATCAACTAACACTAAGGTCTAGAGTTTTCCATCTAGAAGGATTTAGTAAAGATGAATTTTCGCAAGGAATGGCTTGCCATAATGCCACTCGGCTTGGTGTTAGCTGCATGTAACGATAATGACAACACCACTACGCCAGCCCAACCGCTTACCATTAATGTTTTGCACATTAACGATCATCATTCTCACCTGCAGGCTGACACAGGTATAGACCTAACCTTAACTGGCGAAGCGACGCGTGTATCGGTAGGTGGTTTCCCTAAAGTAGTCGCAAAAATAAATGAACTCGCCGCCAGCAAAGACAATGTGTTGAAGCTGCATGCGGGTGATGCAATTACTGGCGATCTTTACTACACCTTGTTTAAAGGTGAAGCCGACGCAGCACTGATGAACGAAGTATGTTTTGATGCTTTTGCCCTTGGTAACCACGAGTTTGATGGCGGCGACGCTGGCCTTAAAACATTCTTAGAGTTTCTTTACAGCCCAACTTGTCAAACTCAAGTATTAGCCGCGAATGTAGAGCCTGAAGTTGGCGTATCGCCGCTCGCTCCCGTTACCCGTTGGGACTACTTCCAACCTTATATGATTAAGTCTTTTGGTGATGCCAAGGTAGGTATTATTGGTATCGACATTGCAACTAAAACCAAGAACTCTTCAAGCCCAGACGCCACCACCCTCTTTCATGATGAAACCACTACCGCCCAAATGTACATTGATGAGCTAAAGGGCCAAGGCGTAAACAACATTATTTTGCTTACTCACTACCAGTATAAAAACGATGTAGAGCTAGCCGCTAAGCTTAGCGGCGTAGACGTGATTATTGGTGGTGACTCGCACACACTATTGGGTGACTTTGCCGACCTAGGCCTAAATACCCAAGGCGATTACCCCACCATGCTAACCAACTTAGACGGCGACCCTGTTTGTGTCGCCCAAGCGTGGCAATACTCTGCGGTAGTAGGAGATCTAGCCGTAACATTTGACGGCAACGGCAAATTAGCAAGCTGTACGGGTACGCCACACTTAATGCTGGCCGACAGTTTTAAACGTAAAGACAGCACTGGTACTCGTGTTGAGCTTACAGGCGCAGACCGAGATGCCGTCACTGCGCAAGTAACAGCAAACACTAATCTGTCTATCGTAACGCCAGACGCCAACGCAGCTGCCGTACTAGCCGTATATGCAGAAGAAGTAGACGTACTAAAACAAGCGGTTGTGGGCGATGTAGCGCAAAACCTATGTTTTGAGCGTATCCCAGGCCAAGGCCGTAGCACCCTTTGTGATGTATCAGCCACTAGCGCGAATGGCTCAGACATTTCAAACTTGGTGGCTCAAGCATTTTTAGAGCAAGCGATTCGTGGCGATGTATCGATTCAAAACGCAGGCGGAGTGCGTAACGACGTACCGCAAGGCAATTACACCATTGGTGATGCATACACCTTACTGCCCTTTGCTAATACCCTTGTTTATCTAGAAATGACCGGTGCAGAAATCAAAACAGTACTGAACGAAGCGGTAGATTATGCCCTAGACCCAGACGGCTCTACCGGTGCTTACCCTTACGCAGCAGGCCTGCGCTACAAAGTAGATATGTCACAAGCGGCCGGTTCCCGTTTATACGATATAGAAGTGAAAGCCAAAGGCACAACTGATTGGGTTGTTTTAACTGATGATGCCAGCCTTACCGTCGTCACTAACGACTATATTGCTGGCGGCCGCGACGGTTACTTTAGCTTTGCCGACATAGCAGCAGACGAAAGTAAGTTTGAAGATAGCTTCCTCGATTACGCACAATCATTTGTTGATTATGTAGAACGCCGCAGCACTATCGACAAACTTCCACTTGAAAACTACAGCACTCAAATGTTCTACGATGTAGACGGCAACCTGCAAAACTAGAGCGACTTACTCACACTAAAAAGCCCGCTACAGCGGGCTTTTTTCTATCGATTCATCGGTTTATATTACTCAAATATGCATCTAGCTATTTAAGGTTATCGTTTCAGGAAACCAGTGTGACCATACCATCCAGAACAAACCATTGTGGGTAGGTAATTGCTCGCCATCACCATCTACCAAGTATGCAAAGTCGTGTTCAGCATCATATTCTATTCTTAGTTCTTGGCCTGCAACCTCAAAGGTTTCGCCTCCAAAAGTCCGCGCATCATCAATGCTAAAAGCAAATTGAAAATCTCCGCCGTCGTAACCAAATATCAGTTCTTTCTGGTTATAACGCGCATCGTCTAAACGCAAGGTGGGAAAAGCAGCTTCATCTTCTCGCTCTTTATCAAACTGTACGTCTAACGCATCTTGAAACGCAGTGTTAATCATCTTGTCTAAAGGACGGTCATAGTGATAAATAAATACTTGGCCATTTGGGTAAAGCTCTCGAGCTGCCGACCAAGACATTAAGGTATTAGGCACCTGTGTTGGTTTGTGATCGGTAAACTCTGATTCCATCGTAATTTGCTGTAAAAACACGCCAGTGTTGGTGTCTTTAAAGATTAAATTGTTGTGGGTTTGAATCGATACATTTAGGTCAGATTCACCTAAACCATAATCTGCTTCAATCACTACTGGCAGGTTAGATAAACCACAAAAGGTCATGGTGTAGTCGGTGCCATCTACATTCCAGCCAGCAATATGGGGGATTTGTAAATGCTCGCGAGGGAACATTCGAACGTCGTCACCTACCTGCACCACATACATCACTTGATCGTCTGGTAATACCGTATCTGCATATCTCACATCAAAGTACTCAGCATTGTGCTGCTTTGACGGAAACACCGTTTGGGTAGCGTAATTACTACACCAAATGCCTAGAGCCACTAAGCTTGAGCATGCAAGCATCACCGAACGTGGCCAGAATTTACTTTTTAGGTTAATTAAGCATAAACCTAGCATCATCAATACATTGACTACACCCACCAATACTCGATGCTCGAGCAACCAAATAACAATGCTTCTGTCGGTGCCAAACTTTTGCCCAGGCTCAGTAACACCAATTGCAGAACCTACACTAACCAATACGATTAACACCGCTAAACTATAAAAAATAATCTTTAACTTTGATTTACTCATTCGGATACCCTTTCGTTAAATTCAAATGCTAGGCTTGGTAACACCCATGGTGTTCAGAGCCCAAATACCAAAATCACAAGCTAACCAACGTATCTTCTCTCACCTCTCTGCTTTAACTTTACTGCATAAACACTTGGCTAAAACGTCATCGAGTTGCTTGCGATTGGCCTGCCTCTTCAGCGCATTCAGCAGCTTTAAAGGCAACCTAATTAGCGCGTTGCTAATTCATAAGGCAAGCTTACTCACACTCCGATTATCGAGTAAGTAGGCTGAGCGGAATCGATTATTGCGATAAATGAAACAATAGAAAGACGGCGAGTAAGGAGATAGCAACAAAGCACTAGGAATAAAGAGGAGTAAGGTAAAATTGAAGGACAAACAGCAGAAGCCTTCACCACCTATTCTCCGCTTATTTAAGTTCCAATGTTTCAGCTAGAAAATCCATCAACACTCGAATTTTTTTGTTATGTTGCACGTCTCTGTGGCACACCAAGTAGAGCGGCAATGCGGGGAGTTCTATGCCAACATCAAGCTTGATTAAGCCTGCAGCCTCACACAGTGTTTGGTGGCTAACCACAATACCAGCATGTTGTTTAGCGAGCTCCAATTGCAAAGGTAAACAATCGGTACGCAACAAAAACTGTTCGTTTTTAACTGACATACCTAATTGCCTTGCCCCCTCTTCAAACTGCGGGTCGCGGTCGTAACCGAGTATTCGATGTTGAAACAAGCTCTGCGAGTCGCAAGGTTCACCCTGTTGGGCTAAGTATTCTAGGCTGGCATAAAAGCCGAGAGGAATATCAAACAAACGTCGGCAGTACACATCCAGTTGAGTAGGCGGAAACATGCGAATAGCCACGTCAGCATCACGCTTATCTAGGTTACTGGCGTGATTACTCACCTCAACCTCTAGAGAGATTTGAGGGTAACGTTGCATAAACCTAGACAATAAACCGGGTAAATAATGCAGAGCCATTAGCTCATTGGCAGATAAGCGAACACGACCACTGAGGGTTTGCGCTTGCCCAGTTGCTAAACGCTGCAGCTTTTGGGCGCTACTTTGCATGTGTTGGCACTCTTCTAGCAAACCCTGTCCAAAATCGGTCAGGCTTAAACCTTGGGTACTTCTATCAAATAAAGGCTGGCCAAGTTGCGCCTCCATAGCCTGTAACTGACGGCTTAAGGTAGGTTGTGATACAGCTAATTTATCGGCCGCTCGGCTCAAACTACCTTGCTCAGCGATAGCTAAAAAATACTGCCACCATTGCCAGTTATCGCTATTCATATTTGCATACCCTTTGCTAATTTTTGGCCATTCTCTATTTGATTATGAATCATATAATTAGTTTATCAACTGGAGGAAAGAAAATGAAAACAGCACTTATATTAGGCATAAGCGGTAACTTTGGATCAGAAATGGCACACGCATTAAAACAGCAAGGCTGGCAAATAAAAGCGCTAATGCGTAACCGCGCTAAAGCGCCATCATGGCTAAACGCACAACACATCGTAGAAGGTGATGCCAGCAACTATCAACAGCTAGCCGCTGCGGCAGAAGATGCAGACTTAATCGTATACGCAGTTAATCCTGCCTACCACCGCTGGCAAGAAGAAGCCCTGTCACTATTAGAACCTAGTGTGCAAGTGGCCGAGCAATTGGCAATACGGCTATTGTTTCCCGGTAACGTGTATAACTACAGCCCCACAGAGCACGCCATTGACGAGAGCCACCAGATGCAACCTATCACCACTAAAGGCAAAATAAGGGTGGCAATGGAACAGCGCTTACGCAAAGCCGCTGACAACGGTGCAAAAATTACCATTGTGCGAGCAGGTGATTTTATTGGCCCCAATACCCATTTAAGTTGGCCTAGCATGCTGATTAAATACAAACGCAATCATACTCAAATGGCTTTTCCACATAATGCGCAGCATCAGCACTTTTGGTCTTACTTACCCGATCTATGTGCCAATACCGCTCAAGTACTCCAGCTTACACAAAGTGACTTTGAGGTATGGCATGACCCCGGTTTACGCCTAAGCACCAAAGATTGGCAGCAGGCCTTTGAGAACAACCAACAGCCACTGCTCACCCGAAAATTTGCGTGGTGGAGCTTCGCTCTCCTGTCCCTATTTGTACCCACCATAAAAGAGGTACTAAGAATGCGGTATTTGTGGCGTCAACCGGTTTTGCTAGATGGCAGCAAGATGAAGCAAGCTTTAAGTACTCATTACCAAAGTACCCCACTCACTCAAATACTAAAACAACTGAAACCGGCCTAAAGAATAGGCGGCCGATCCCCAATAAGTCGCCAATTCTTTCTTATACTTAATCACCAAAAACCAGCCACTAAGCAACCCAGGTCAAAGTAAGATGGCGAGTGATTAACGTAATCTATTCACCTAAAAAGCCTTAGCGTTGCTCACTAATAACGCTGATAACCCACAACAAAAGAACAGCCTATGACTGAACGAGACAAAATGCTGCGTGGTGAAGTTTACGACCCTAGCGATAGTGAACTCACAGTAATGCGCACTCAAGCCAGATCTATTTGCCATCAATACAATCAAACAACCCGCCAGCAAGCTGAGCAACGCAACCAGCTGCTACATGAATTATTCGGCAGCATTAAAGGCGCAATTAAAATTGAGCCTCAGTATAATTGTGACTACGGCAAGAATATTTCGGTAGGCGACAACTTTTACATGAACTTTGCTTGCGTGATCCTTGATTGCGGGCCTGTCACCATAGGCGATAACTGCTTTATTGGGCCACAAGTGGGTATATACACAGCTTGCCACCCTATCGACCCAATAGAGCGTAACCAAGGTATTGAATTTGCTAAAGGCATTACCATTGGCGACAACTGCTGGATCGGCGGCCATGCCACTATCAATCCAGGGGTAACATTAGGCGATAACGTGGTCGTGGCCTCTGGCGCAGTAGTAACCAAGAGTTTTGGTAACAATGTGGTGATTGGCGGTAACCCTGCCAAGGTGATAAAAACCGTAGAGTAAATGTAACTAGGCATATTCATCATTTTTAAGCTCATCCCCATTCCGCTCAGCCTAGGTGTGGAACTCTACTTTTTATCTCACAATCAATAGAAATACTGCACGGGATGACTATCTACCTAATTCAACACAAGTTTACTTAGCAGCGGGTGGGTATGCCTAAGACTCATTGGTCTACTATCAAAATGCGAATTTGCGAGAATGTGCTTTAAAAAAACGCGCGACTCCCTTCCTCAATAGCACTTAACTCACTATAAAATAAAAATAATTTAATAGTGGCCTAATACCTGATCTGTTCCCTATGGCATATCACCAACGATAGGGAATACTAATGAAAAAACTGGTTGTTACTTTTGGCATTAGCGTTATCTTGCTGTTTGCAAATTTCGCATCCGCCACGATCATTAGCGATGACATCTACCTGTCCTGCTCACAAGATTCAGGTTCGGCAAGTGCACTTTGCGAAGGCAAAGGTGCTATGGCAGCAACGGTAAGTGATGAAGTCGAGTTCGCAGACTACTTCAACTTCGATAACTCACTCAGTATCGATGTATTAGCCGATTCTATATTTGTGAGTTTTGACAATGGTCCATATTGTGGCTGGTTTACTTGTAGTGGACAGGGATTTCTCAGCTTTGTACTGTCTGATTTAGATTGGATAGGCATGCCTAATGCCGCGTTAAACGGTATTGATGTCATCACTAACATGAGTGGCGTACAAACCGGCTTTACTGCCGACAGTGTATCGTTTGCTTTGCCTGAAACTACCGTAAACAGCTCTATGTACCTGCAAATTGACTTGCTCACAAACAGTGTTCAAAACAAGCCTAGTGTTAGCGTAACAGAACCAGCCAGTGCAGGCGTATTCGCCCTAGTCGTGTTTGGTTTAGCTGCTAGGAGAATAAAACAACAAAAGCTGAGAACCAATACTCAGTAATGTAGGGGGGTATCGGTAGCCTCTGTAGCGGTATCAGCCACACCCGCTAGCGATATAAACCCACCATTTTTCAGCCGAGTAGAGCCCATTCACTCGGCTTTTTTAACTCACCTACCCGCAAACTACCCGCAAAGTATTTGCCACTGCCAATGGTTTACTCTTACAGTATATAAAGCAAACTGAGTCACTCAGCCACATTCAATTGTTTATTGAGCGTTATGTGAATGTTTTTCTAAGGTGAAGCGTTCTAATGAACAAGCAAGATATAAGTTTAAGTCAACAGAACACCCCTATATCCATATAGATAGCACCTAAACAGATAAGGAAAAACGATGACAAAGCAATTCATTCCGCCAAAAGTCTGGACCATGGACAGTGAAAATGGTGGCCAATGGGCCAGTATTAATCGACCGGATTCAGGGGCACGCCACCAGCAAGATCTAGCAGTAGGCTCCAACCCTTTACAACTCTATTCTTTAGCCACACCAAATGGCCAAAAAGTCACTATTATGTTGGAAGAACTGCTTCAGCTAGGTGTTGCAGAAGCCGAATACGACGCCTACTTGATTAACATTGGCGAAAGCGATCAGTTCTCTTCAGGCTTTGTTGAAGTAAATCCAAACTCTAAGATCCCTGCTTTAATAGACAACTCTGGCGGAACACCAATACGGGTTTTTGAATCTGGGGCAATTTTGCTTTATTTGGCTGAAAAGTTTGGCCAGCTATTGCCTAAAGATCACGTCAAACGCACCGAAGTAATGAATTGGTTATTTTGGTTACAAGGTTCAGCGCCTTATTTGGGTGGCGGTTTTGGTCACTTTTATGCCTACGCACCAGAGAAATATGAGTACCCGATTAATCGATTCACCATGGAAGCTAAGCGCCAGTTAGATGTATTAGACAAGCAGTTGGCAAAACACCAATTCCTAGGTGGTGACGAGTATTCGATTGCAGATATCGCCACTTGGCCTTGGTATGGCAACGTAGTGTTAAATACCGTATACGAAGCTGCAGAGTTTTTAGACGCCAGTAGCTACACCAACCTAATGCGCTGGGCCAAAGACATTGAGCAGCGTAAAGGCGTACAGCGTGGTCGTATAGTTAATCGCGCTTGGGGCGAAGAGTGGGAGCAATTAGCCGAGCGCCACAGTGCCGCAGATATTGATGCGATATTAAATAAAAAACCTTAGACCTAAGCCTCTCACACACAAAAAAGCACCCTAAGGTGCTTTTTTCGCTTTCATTTATCTCACTTGGATATAACTGCTGTAGCTGCTTTTACCGCAATCGTTACGCGCACTTACACTGAGATATTGCGGCGTAGTTGATGATATCGTTAAGCTATTATTAGTTGCATTGGTATAAAACTCCCAACTCGACCCGCTCCAGCCCATCACTTTGTAGTAACTAGCTTGGGCAACTTTGGTCCAAGTTAATACCCCTGAATCGACTTTCAGCCCAGTAGGGACAGTCGGTGCGGCACTACAAACGCCACTGTCACTTGCCATACTAATCGTAAGATATTGAGAAGCATTGCTCGCCTTACCACAACTGCTTATTGCAATTACTCTCGCGTAAGCGGTACTGCGCTGTTCACCGCTTACAGTAAGTGAGGTGTTCGTGGTGGTATTGTAATCTTGCCATGCACCGTTACTTTCACTCCAACGCTGTACCTTATAGCTACTTGCTTTAGTGACCGCTGGCCAGCTTAAAGTATAAGTATTGCTGCCAATATTACTGGCGCTAAGCGGTGAGGGCGCACTAGGAGCCTCACACTGCTCAACGCTACTTAGCTTAACTTCTACCCAAGAAGAAGCCACCGCTTGTTCGTTACAGCTATTCACCGCTATAACACGAACAAATTGGGTGCTATTGGCGATTAGTTTGGTGAATGAAACTTGATTAGTGGTTACCGCTGGTTGCGAATGCCAAGCGCTGTTCACCCACAACTGTGAAATATAACTAGTAGCATTTTCAGCCTCTGGCCAATGAGCACTAAATGAGCTTGCAGTAAGATTGCTAGTGCTTATTGAAGTGACTTGCTGCGGCGCCTGACAGCTACCAGTATCCACTAATGTTACAGCAACTTCCTCAGTGTAATCACTTTCACTGCAAAGGTTACTGGCTTTAACCCTCAGCTTTACCGTTGAACCTTCTGGTAAGTTGTTCAAGTTATGTGAGGTTTGCGAGGTGCGAGTCGATACCCAAGAATTGCCGTTAAAATACTCTAATTGATAACCTGAGGCATGGTCAACCGGAGACCAAGTTGCGCTGAGTGAATCACTCATTAAATTACTGACCACCAAATTCTTTGGCGATCCCTCTATAGCTTGACACTCTCCATCACCACTATTTCCAAAACCAGTTTCGGTTAAGCGACCGTTTTCTTCTACAATTTGAATCAGTGAATCATTGGTTATTTTTAGGGCTTGTAATTGACCGCCATAGTAATCAGACATACCAACATCTACACGCCATACTTTACCGTTACAAGCTTGGTTAATGCTGCGTTGCACAGTATGCGCAACCACCATCCGTTTAGCGCCTAATTCCGCCAAGGTTTCTTCTAACTGGTTACATGTCGCGCTAGACATAGTACCGCCATAGTCTCTGTTCCATAGGGGGCCAGATCCGCCAACAGAAGATGGTCGGCTAGCGTAACCTTTCATCCACTGGCTAATTTCATCATTGACTCGCTCTAAACCATAGCGCGCATAAGCTGGGGTAATTCCTCCATGAATAAATACTGTTTGCCCAACCATTACAGTAGCGTTATGGGTAGATAAAATATTGGCATAGGGGCCACCAGGCTTAAACGCTACTGCTCGACCACGCTGCTCACTGGGCAAACGGGTTACTGCAGAGTCGGAAATTCCTGAATGATAGTGGTCACTAAACTGACTAAAGCCTCCGCTCGTAACATAACGAAAATCTAGTTCTACATTCATGGTTTCATGGTTGCCGTTTAACACCAGTACTTGGCCACCAGCTTGTTCTGCTTGCGCAATAAGCTTTTCAAATAGATCCAGAATTTGCTTCTCGCCATTTCCTCGATCGAGTTGATCCCCCACCTGAATAAAGGTACGGCTACCGCCAATCCAGTTATTACTAGAATTAATAAGTCCCGCTGCGCGCAGTATTGTTACCATTGCATTAAAGTCACCATGCAAATCACCAATGGCAAACACTTCTTGCTCGGCAGGTAAAAATGTAGAAGGGCGAGCACTAAGCTCGGCACAACCTAGCAACAACACAATCACGGAAAGTGTTTTAATTAGTTTTCTAAACATTTCAATAAACGTCCTATGTATTTGAAATATAAAAAGCCAAACATATAAAATGTTTGGCTTTTACAATTTAACGCTCAGTGATCGTTACATCATCAAGATAAAAATCACGTTGCGGCTGTGGCCCAAACACAAACAAGCGCACGTATTTCAGCTCACCTTGCAGGTTATCAATAACAAAGCCGCCTTCAACATCGGTCCAAGCAGTTGCCACGGTTTGTTGAATAGGTGCCAGCCAGTGACCACCAGTGTCATCGTAGTACCAAATTTGTAACTTAACATTATCGGTAGCGGCAGCCATTTTCACCTTAGCGCCTAAGGCATAACTGGTATTAGCTTTAATCACACCACCCAACTCTTGCATTGGGCCATCATACCAATTGCTTCGAGCGGCTACTCTCATCGCTTTACCGGTATAACCTAGCTCAGCCTGAGACAGCGAACCTCCCCAATAAGTAGTCCAACCCGCTAAATTAGCGCCATTAAAGTCACCATTTTTAATAAGGTTTTGCTCGCTACCATTGTCAGGATCGGTAGGTTCTTTTATGAGGTTTACAGTCACATAGCTAGACGCTGAACCCGCTTGGTCGCAATTGTTAATAGCAACAACTTGCGCATAAGCCACGTCGCCAGTTTCATCAATAATGGTTGCTTGGGTTTCCTGAGTCACTAGCACCTGCTGCCAAGCCCGCTGACTTTCATTCCAGCGGTTGACTCGATATTTGGCGGCACCATTTACGGCCGACCAATTTAAGGTATAGGAAGAACTAGCAACCTCGCTGGCAATGGGTTTAGCGGGTTTTGCCGGCGTTGTACATACCGGCGTATCATCTAGCATGGTAATTGATACATAGTCGGAGGTTTCACCCAACTGACCACAAGCATTTATCCCCACAACACGAGAGAAATCTGTAGTGCTGGTAACACCAGATACCACTGCTTTATTCACATCTACAATATCGTAACTTTGCCAAGTACTCGTGCTAGCACTCCAGCGTGTTACTTGATATTTAACCGCATGTTCAACCACCGGCCAATCCAAGGTATAAGCGTTGCTGCCTACTTCACTTGCACTCGGTTTGTTAGGCTTACTCGGAATTAAACACTCTGGAGAATTATCACCTGGACCGCCCCCCTCAACCACGGTTGGATACCAGTTAGCGATTTGCTCACTTAAACTATTAATCGAACTCACTGCATCAGCACCAATTGACGCAGCCTTATCTACACCACAGGCATAACCCAAACAATCTGAGCGAGTAGGATCAGAGAAGCGGTCAACTCTAGTACGAGTACCAAAAGCTGAAGGGTAGCCCATAATGGTACTAAACTGACCATTTACCCCATAGCCCAAACCATAGCCAAATACTCCACCAGTATCCCCTTGAGCTCGCGAGTGTGTAAGGCCAATGTTGTGCCCCACTTCATGTGCAAAGGTCATTGAACTACAGCTGGTTCCACCACCAACTAGGTTGTACGCATAATCTTTAGCATAACTTGAAAAACGTCCATTGCTTCCGCTACCTACGTAACCAATACCACAAGCACTATTGGTAGGGTTGGTCAGCAATGTCACTACATCTGCGCCATATTCTGAGCGCAAACTTCTTACAGTTGCATCGCTACGTAAACGACTTAACGCATCACTCGTGACTTGTGTAGTGCCTGCCACATTCATTTCTTGGCTATGTACTAATCGCAGGCGAATATCTACTTTACTATTCGCGTAAAAGGTATTGCTTGAGCTAATGATGTGGTTAATGTACGTCTCTGTTGCTCCACTATGTTCAGCATCAATTTGACTGGTATAAAGAACCATAACGTCTACCGTCTCATTAGCCATCGCTAATTGAGGACTAAATAATAACGTGCTGCCCACACACAGGCCTGCAAGCAATTCCTTTGCTGCTTTTCTGACATTAAACATGTCTATACATCCTTTGTTTTTTAATAGAATTAGAGATTAAACGGTGCGCGTTTATTGGATAGGCGGAGGGTTAAGCTTTGCATCATTAGGAATGGCTACACTATCCTCGTCTATCCAAGTTTTGAGGGAGTCTTGATCTTTACCTGATATCAGCCAACCTTGGCTTTGTTGCCCTTGCATGAAATACACATCAGATGACGTTGCGATAGTCGCAAACATGGCGCTGCTACTTTGCGTAACAGTAATAGAGTAAGCCTTGTCATCATCACCTAAATAACGACCTGAAAGAGTTCTGTCGCCATTAGCATGCACCTCTACAGCCATCACTTTCGGCGTATATTCGGTATTTAATTGGGGTAATGCTATCTCAAAGGAATCGCCTAAAGCTAAACCAACAAACGCGTTATTGTTATATTCCACAAAGCGTCGATCTATATTATGAGATTCTAATTTGGCGTATTGCGCAGGTGTTTGTTCAATATTCTTCCATAGCTTAATAGAAACATGACCTAGCGGGGGTGCACTGTATGTCGAGGGCTTATTTGGCGCATCAATTGAAGCAAGCACTTCAACATTTTTATCCATTACCTCTTGTTGTAAATCAGAGTTTGTTAGGCTTAGAATTGGCGATAACTCTGGTTTATTTTCTACAGAACTCTCTCGCTCAACCTTAGTGATAGTGGAATGAGGATTGCTTCTGGATATCGTCATATCACTGATAAGCCACCCTACAGATAGACTCAGCCCCCCAAGCACCAACCAATACTTGTAATTCACGCTTCCCTTCCCTGTTAACACTCTCTTCCCGAGAGCCTACTAATACAATAATACACAAATATTATCTTTAGATATTTTTGTCAATTAAAATAAAAACATAATCGTCTGATTATTAAGTAAATTTCTACAAAATGAAGCGGGAAAAGCTAATGACAAAAAAATAATTAACAAGCTGTCAGCACTACTTACTACGATAAAGTTGCTTGGAAAAATGACAGACCGGTTGAAATTTCCCTAGAGTTAGCAGA
Source organism: Agarivorans sp. Toyoura001 (assembly GCF_005405585.1). Lineage (GTDB taxonomy): Bacteria > Pseudomonadota > Gammaproteobacteria > Enterobacterales > Celerinatantimonadaceae > Agarivorans. Next base: position 343,807 of record NZ_BJEQ01000002.1, read on the forward strand.
CTGCTTTTGTAGTTTCGCAGAGAGTAGCTGATAGCGATTAAGGCGGGGAGATGGAGCGCCATGGTGCCGTAGATATTGATGCGGTATTAAGTAACAAACCTTAAGTACTCGCAACCTGCTTTTAGCTAAATATACGACCTAGCAAATTAATAAAGCCTCTTTTGAGGCTTTATTAATGTTTCAACCACAGCAACTAAATTGGCTTACTTATTGGCGACTAAAACCCATAAGGTTTCAAATAAGTCATTATCTTCCACTTCCAAGATTAACGCTCTCAATGCATTGGGCTCTATGTAATCTGCTTGGTGTTGAATATATTCTCGCAATGAAGCATCTTTAATCGGGCCTCTTACTTGCTCTTCTATCCACTGCTTTGCCAGCTTTGGTTGGCGCGCTAACATAGCCCTCACAAGCGCCCCGCTGATACTTAACTGTAAGTCTTCTGGATAGCGGTACAACTTTTCAATTTGCTGAGTAAGCTCATCATTGTTCAGTGCTGAGGAGGCATTAATTACCATTTGATGAGTGAGTGATGATGAGAGTTCAGGCTGTTCTAATAAAAACTCTAACGCGAGGTTTGGCTGCACTTGAGCCCATTGCGTTAATACACTTGTTGTTGCATGGGTAGCCGAACTTTGTAGTTCAACAGTTTCTAGCCACTCCAAAGCTAAATTAATATTTTGCTCAGCCAAATCATTAGCAAAAGCGCTAATCAACAAACTGTGATTGGTTAAGCCTTCAGGTAACTTGGCAATGAGCTCTGCTAACTGTTGTTTGTCTGCTAGCGGGTTCAACATAGCGCTTAATACTATGGCTTGGTAAAAACTGCCCATTTCTGGGCTACTTTGTCGCTCCAACCATTCCAAAACGGCTATCAAATCATATTTAGCCCATTCTTCTAACAAAGCCATTGATCGGACGAAGTTTTCTTTAGACGCCGCACTACCAATTTGCATCGCTAATTGACCAGCAAAATCTTCACCGCTATTTTGAGATTGCTGATACTGAGGTGCATCTCCCATCGATGATGTAGCCCCTAAGGAAATTGCTTCAACGACAGTGTTATTAAAAGGCTTTAGCTTAACCGGCGCTAGCTGGTTCTGTTGAACAGTCACCCACTCAGATAATGGCTCGCCTTTACCATCAAATATCTTTAGTGAAAATGCGCCATATATCAGCAGGCATAAAATTGAGACCATAATTAAACGTCTGACTTTCAACATTAATTGGCTCCACCACTGAGTATTAATAGTTAACCCGTCTAAGCCACAGCAAGAATCTATTTACCATCAAGCTGTGGCCATATTCATTATAAAAGATCTTTTTCCCATCAGGACGAATAAAACATGTATCAGTAATTAAGATTACACACTTCACTTTAAACCGTTTGGAAAAGAAACCTCAAGATCAAACATCAATTAGATAAGCTGGGTTGGCTTACTATATTGTCGGGTCTAAAAGGTTTAACTTCTCCTCGTTTAGACGCATCTATTTCCACTAGGCTATACATCGCTCGACGGTAGTTATGTATCTGGTTAGGTGCAGTGGGTGTATAACCTGAGTTTTTACCGTTTAAATGATCGTGATAAAACGCCCAGTAATTATTTGCCCAAGATACCACCGAGCCATGGTTAGTGCCTGGATTACCAAATGGGTGAACCATAATGCCCCGCTGGTCAAAGTTCGATAAGGGATTATTGTTGTTCCATGCCACTGCCTGCTTAATTTGGTACCCGCCAGGATAAGGCCATTGAGCTGGCGCAGTAACACTTGCCCATTGTAACCACAGGTCATTACCAATCATGTAAGCATGAGGTCCTTCCAGATAACTGCCCGGCTCTAACATTAAGTCGAGCGGGTTATAAATGTAATTGAAGTTAGCATCAATTTTAGCGGCCCAAATTGCTTTGTTACCACCACTGCCATTTTTAGCATAAAAAATGTACCACTGGTTCCCCACCTTGATAACCGACGGGTCAAAAACATGATCAAAATTATTAGTGGTAGCGATAGGTGCGGGCCTCGCAACAAATGGGCCTGCCGGAGAATCGGCTACCGCAACACCAATGGTTTGATGGTTATTGTCACCCCTTACACTTGGGAAAAACATGTAATACTTGCCGTCGTCTCCTTCTACTACGTCAGCCGCCCACATAGTGGCACTATTGCCCCAGCCTTCAGCAGACTTTCTAGCCCAAGGCACATCTTTCTGGCGTAATACCAAGCCGTGCTTCTGCCATGTACTTTGATTCAGTGAGGCATCTGCAGAAGAAAAGACTTGATAGCCCGGCATACAAAATCCGGTATTTGCCCAAGGCGCATAAGCATGTTTTTGTAGTTTGTCACTGCGTATTTGGCAAAGCTCTTTACTGTCTGTTGAGGTGTATACGTACAGGGTACCGTTAAAAACTTTAGCGGTAGGATCTGCAGAACCTACTGGTTGCCATTTATTAAAATGTGGATTATTACCTCCATCCCAAATTAAATTTGGCGCCCACACTTCAGGCAATAACGTTCTATTTCTTAATGTTTCAGCATATGAATTTACGACTAGCATTGGTGTAAGCATCACACCAATCACAATTTTATTAAAGTTCGTGAAATTATTTTTATTTATATTCATTACTTCACTTCTCCTTGTAGAGCAATTGCATTTAGAATTATATTTCTTCAGTAATAGCTAATTAATTCCGACAACCACGCCGATTAAAAAACCATCAACCCGAGTAAAGCTCACCTTCCGCTAAAAACCATAATCCTTTATTAGATAAATAAAGAGTCATTCACAAATACAAAAAAACGTAAAAGAGTTGGAAAATTAAACACTAAAAAAAAATACATTTGGTGGTTATATTTTGTTCAGTTAATTTTCCGTTTTTAATTACACAGCAGAAAAAAGAGCGGTATGAAATTGTCGAAAAGCTTTGCTTGCAGAGAAGATGGTGCCTCTAGTTACACCTAAAAGTGAGCTAACTAGCATTAGCTGAAATGGAGCGAAGAAACAGTATGAGTAAGGCAAGCGGAATGACTATGACACCTTTAGGCTAATAGCCATGTTAGCAAGGTGCTTAGAGAAGTTGATTGACGGTTTTTAGGCTGTACAAAATAGTAAGCATTGCCTGAACTCATTTGCTCAGAGTTTGGCGAGATTAAGCGACCCGCTCAACCTTTAGGCAAAGATGTTCAAACAGTTACAAGCTTAGAGGCAAGCAACTTCTGAAAAATATAGAAGAGTTCTACTGCATTGTGCGCTGAATAAACACATCAAATTTTCAGTAATAGTTAGCACAAAAAAGCCCAAGGATTTTGCAATGCTTGGGCTACTTCATGTTTCAAAAAATGTCTCGCGAGTAAAGCTACACGCTATTAGGCATTTTTCTTCTTACGCGATACACCAAGACCACATAAGCTCAAACCTAGCAATAACACTGTTGCTGGCTCAGGAACGGTTACCGCATCAACAATAGAAACCTCAGAACCGAAACCCACAACATTTGTTGGTGCATAAGTACCAAAACGCTGACTTCCATCAGAGAATATGGCTAATGCAGTGGCACCAAAGAACTGGTTTCCGTTTAAGCCAACGGCGTCTGGCGCACTTAAGAAGTCAATGTCCACACCAAAACGGAAAAATTCACCCGCATCAAAATCACTAAAGCTAATCGTTAAAATACCCGAGCCATTTAGTGCATCATTAGCAGGAAAAACATGACCTACAGATGAAGAAGAGCCTAAAGTAATAGGGCTGCTGCTGTTACCAGGGCTAGTATCAGTTGAATCAAAAAATGTGCCAATTGAGGTTAAGTCCCAAGTAATAGATGTAATTTGCTCGCCATCTGTTGAATTGTTAAAAAACTGCAAAGCGTTGTTGCTACCAAAAGTGGTGCCTTCAATAATTAAACCACTAGAGATTGGGGTGGCTTGTACAGCCGCACTCAGCAATAAAGTACTTAGTAATCCGATAATCTTTTACAAAGTCATTCCTTAAGTCTTGAAATAAATATTTGTTGATAGTGTTATTAACGTGGCGACATAGGGCATAATTCAAGCCAGTTACTAAGCCACTGATATTATTAATGTAATTCATCGCCTTACCCGTACTATTAGCTAAAGTGTAAATAAACTTGACGATTTAGCGCCGTATATTTTTAGGAGAATATGGAGGCAGTAATTAGCCACAACGTAAACTAGCCAACCAACAACAAACGCTGAATCGCCCCCAGAGCGGCTCAACCAAAAAACGATTAACGCGCTTAAGCCTTTCAAAAAAAAAAAAAAATACCAAAGAGTCATATAGACACCACGCCGCACACCAAACAAAGAGTCACAAAGACTCCAAAAAATATAAATTTAAAAATAAATACAATTAAAACAAGTGCTTAACATACTGGCACACGCTATGCAATAACCTGAATAGCAAATTAAATTAATAGTTATTTAGGTAGTAAGCTATGACCATTCATGTAAAAAACAACATTCACTGGGTAGGCCAACGCGACTGGGAAGTACAAGACTTTCACGGTACAGAATATAAAATGACTCGCGGAACAAGCTATAACAGCTACCTCATCCGCGAAGAGAAAACAGTATTAATCGACACCGTAGATCACCGATTCAGCCTGCAATTTATTCAAAACCTAGAAATGGAAATCGACCTGCAAAGCATCGATTTCATTGTGATCAATCACGCGGAAGAAGATCACTCTGGCGCGCTCTCTGCGTTAATGGAAAAAATTCCTAATACGCCAATTTATTGCACCGAGGCGGCGATTGATTCAATCGTAGGACACCACCATCATCCAGAATGGAACTTTAAGACCATAAAAACCGGTGACAGCCTTGATATCGGTAATGGTAAGCAGTTAATTTTTGTAGAAGCACCCATGCTACATTGGCCAGACAGCATGATGACCTACCTAACAGAAGACGCCGTGCTATTTAGTAACGACGCCTTTGGTCAGCACTATTGTGACGAGCACTTGTTTAACGACGAAGTCGATCAAAATGAGTTAAAAGAACAGTGCCTTCGCTACTACGCAAACATTCTTACACCGTTTAGCAGCTTGGTGACAGCCAAAATCAATGAAGTACTCAGCTTCAACTTGCCGGTTGATATGATTGCCACCTCACACGGCGTAGTGTGGCGTGACAACCCAGCTCAAATCATTCATCAATACCTTGAATGGGCCAACAACTACCAAGAAGACAAGATCACTATTTTTTACGATTCTATGTCTAACAATACACGCATGATGGCAGATGCTATTGCCCAAGGTATTCATGATGTTGATCCCGGTGTTGCGGTAAAAGTGTTTAACGTATCCAAGCACGACAAAAACGAAATCCTCTCTCACACCTTCCGCTCTAAAGGCTTATTGGTAGGCTCATCCACCATGAATAACGTAATGATGCCTAAAATTGCAGGCATGTTAGAAGAGATTACTGGATTGCGTTTTAAAGAAAAGAAAGCGGCCGCTTTTGGTAGTTATGGCTGGAATGGCGGTGCGGTAGACCGTATCCATACTCGCCTAAGCGATGCGGGCTTTGAAACAGCAATAAGCTTAAAAACCAAATGGCGACCAGATGGCAAAGCCATGCGCGAATGCCGTGAACATGGTCGCCAGATAGCCAAGCAATGGGCGCTACATTCCTTAGATAGTGTATCGGCCCAAGTACAAAAATCAGGCACAACAGCGGCTGTAAATCAAACCGCTCCTGCTAGCCATGCCATCAGCGAAACCAACACCACCACCGCCCACCCTGCAGATTGCCAGTGCATGATCTGCACCGTATGTAACTGGGTTTACGACCCGGCAATAGGTGAGCCAAACCAAGGTGTAGCAGCTAATACGCCCTGGGCCAACGTGCCTGAATACTTCCTCTGCCCCGAGTGTAACTTGGGCAAAGATGTATTTGTTGAGCATAACGGATAATAAGAGGAGCAATGATGCCTGCACCTATCATCATTATTGGCAGTGGCTTTGCTGCTTACCAGTTAGTAAAAACACTACGTAGAACAGACTCTCAGTTGAGTATTCAGGTCTTCACCTCAGACGAGGGCAATGAATATAACAAGCCTGACCTTAGTCATGCCTTTAGCAAACAACAAAGTGTTGAAGCCTTAATTCAACTACCTGCAGCAGAATTTGCCAAGCGTTATCAGCTTGAGTTGTTTGCCAATACTAAAGTAGAGAGCGTTGATACCATCACGCAAACCATTGCGGCCAATGGTCAGCTTTATCCTTACTCAAAGCTTGTTTTCGCCACTGGCGCCAACACCTTTGTGCCTGAGATCAAAGGTAATAATGCAACCAGCATTATTACTTTAAATAGCTTGGTGGAATACCGCCAAGCTCAAGCAAGCATTAACGCAAGCTCTAGCGTGTTAATAATGGGCGGCGGCTTAATAGGTGTAGAGCTCGCGATGGACTTACGCGCCAACGGTAAAGAAGTCATTATAGTGGAGCCCAACAGCCGCTTACTTGCCAATGTTGCTCCCGATTTTGTTGCCCTACGTTTAGAGCAACAACTGCATGAAGCGGGCATAACCCTCGCCCTGTATGACAGCGTAATGTCTTTAAATACAACCGAGGGTGAAGCAACAACAACCGTGACCAGCAAACAAGGAAAAACCTTTAAGGTAGATACAGTAATTTCTGCCGCTGGTTTACGTGCCAACAGCCTCCTAGCAACTCAAGCAGGTATTGCTGTAAACCGTGGAATAGTCGTTAACAAGCAGTTAGCAACGTCGGCCAAAAACGTTTATGCCATTGGGGACTGTGCAGAAATAGACGGCAAGGTTACGGCTTACCTACAACCGATTATTTTGAGTGCCAATGTGTTAGCCAAGCAATTACGCGATCAGCCAGCACAATTAGCACTCACCCCAATGATGGTGAAGGTAAAAACGCCCGCTTATCCTATTCAAGTAGGTGGCAGCTTTGATGCTGATTCAACATGGAAAGTAGGCTTTGAGAAGCAAGGCCTAGTCGCAGAGGCATACAACGCTCAACATCAAATGACTGGTTTTGTCGTCACCGACCAACAGCTTAATCAAGCCTTCCCACTTTTACGCAAAATATCGGGTCAATAGCCTTACTTAGCGGCAACAAAGAGGAGTAAATACTATGTACCAATTGTTTTTAGAGAACCAAACGGCAGAGCACCATCTAGAAGAAAGCCGACATAGTTACCAGCAACTTGGCATAACTAAGCAAGCAAGATTGCGCTTATTAATGCCTGTTGTCTTATCTCTGGTTGCCGCTTTGCGACAGCAAACCAACAGATTAGTAACAACAACTAAGCCCTAGACTAATTATTCACTACCAAGAGGAAATGATTATGAGCCATCAGCGAATTCCAGCCACCTGGACGATTCAACGCTCTACGCCATTTTTCACCAAAAACAACGTACCTGCAGCATTACTGAGCCACCATAATACGGCGGAAGGTGTATTTGGCCAGCTCTGCGTAATGGAAGGTACGGTAACCTATTACGGCTTTGCTGATGCAGAAGCCACTGAGCCAGAGGTAAAAGTAGTAATAAACGCCGGAAGTTTTGCCACTAGCCCACCACAATACTGGCACCGTATTGAGTTGAGTAACGATGCCCAATTCAATATCAACTTCTGGTCGGCTACCGATAAAACAGGTGAGAAGATGTTTAATAGTAAGTAAATAAGCAAAGTACTAATAAGTACTAACTTACGTGCTTAAACCCAATAATACCGAAGGCATTAATGCCTTCGGTATTTTATTCAAGCTTTAACTCAAGCAACAGTTGTCAGCTTAACTCCCTAGCTGATGCGCGGTAAGCATCGCAGACAACACTGCCTGAGCGCTTACCGGGAATGGCATGTTGTGAATGGTTTCACCATCGGCACAAGAAGCCTCTGCCACACTCAACAGTTTATCTCGGTTAATTTCTTTTACGCCCATGTCCGTGAGGTTGGTTGGTAAACCAATCGACTTACAAAAATCTATCACTTGGGTAATTTCTTCCAGTGGTGCATTTTCTAACACGAGCTGAGTCAGTGTGCCAAAGGCGACTTTCTCACCGTGGAGTAAATGATGACACTCTTCCAGCTTGGTTAAGCCATTATGAATCGCATGCGCAGCGGCTAAACCAGAGCTCTCAAATCCAAGACCACTTAAGTAAGTATTGGCTTCAATAATGTTCTCTACCGCTTTAGTGCTGACTTTGTTTTCAACCGCTACTTTGGCTTTAAGGCCATCGGCCAATAAGGTTTCAAAACACAATTTAGCCAAAGCTTGGGCGGCGCGAGTGGGTGCACCACCCGCCATGGTGGCTTTGCCAGAGTGCATATTCGCGCGCGCTTCAAACCAAGTAGACAGGGCATCTCCCATGCCGGCAACAATTAAGCGAACTGGCGCCGCAGCAATAATGGCGGTGTCCATAATCACCATGTTAGGGTTTGAAGGGAACATCAAGTACTCGCTAAACTCGCCTTCAGGGGTGTAAATCACCGCCAACGCGCTGGTTGGCGCATCGGTAGACGCAATCGTTGGCACAATCACCACGGGCAACTTAGAGTAAAAAGCAACGGCCTTGGCGGTATCTAAGGTTTTTCCGCCGCCAATGCCAATAATGACATCGGCATTAACTGAGCCTGTTTTATCGATTAAGCGGTTAATTTCGTCGCGTGAACATTCGCCATTAAAAACATCAAAATCTACTGCCTGATCATTGAAGCTAGCTTCAACAGTAGCTTGAGTTAAACCCATGACAAAATCATCGGCAATCACTAACGGTTGCTTACCGTAAGTGGAAACATACTGGCCAATGTTATGCAGAGCGCCTTCACCTTGAATGTATTTGCTGGGTGAAATTATAATCTTATCCATGTTGTTCTCCTTACTTGTTCAATGATTCAAATACTTGCTCAACGGCAAATGCACCAGGGTCTTTAACCCCATTCAAGGTATCGCTGTTTAAATAAGAAGAGCGACCGGCATTGGCTTTAGTCATATCTAAAGTGCTATTTGCGCCAGCTTTAGCAGCTTCAACCGCAGCGGCAAAGCCGTTAGCCCCCCAAGCCTCAAAAGCAGGGTAAAGTGCATCAATCATGGTGCGATCACCTACCGCGGCACCGCCGTACTCCATCATTCGCGCTAAGCCAGACTGGAAAGCAGCAACTAAGTTATTTGTCGCGGTGAACTCGCGACCGGCAGCAGTGAAGAAAATGGATAACAATACCCCTGAAGATCCGCCCATTACCGTGGTTAACTGTTGGCCAATCACGGTCATTAACAGTCCCGGCTCATTTAGCGGTAGTTGATTAGCGTCTAACTCAGCCAGCACTTTACGTGCTCCAGAAGCAAAGGTAGAACCGGTATCACCGTCACCTACAATGGTATCCAAGTGATTGAGCGCTGCTTCGTTGTCGATAATGGTGCTGCACACGGTGCGTAATGCGTTTGCAACGGCCTCATTTTGCGAAGGGCTAAATGTAATCTGCGAAGATTGAGATTCACATTGGGTCACCACCACGGTTTGTTTTTTACTTACGCCAGGCCACGCAGCCGTTACGGTATCGCTAAGCAATGCTTGGCGCTTAAGCTCATCAAGCTTCAAGATAGAGATCGAAAACCCCTTCATATCAATGGCGGTCATTAAGGGCGCAGGGCCAATAAATAACTCAGCGTTTTTCCCAAGGTTTGATTCAACAACATCTTTAGTCACCACGTTCATTTCAATCGGTGACAAGCCGCCTAAATTATTAATTAACACCGCATGGCATTCACTTGGACAAGCAGTGAGTAGCTTGTCAGACATAATGCTCACTAGCTCTTTGCACTGGCGTAACTCAATGGTTTCAATGCCCGCTTCACCATGAATCCCTAAACCTAACTCTGCTTTGCCAGCCGCAATGCGGTCTGCACTATCATCACCCGGCAATGTACAACTACTTAAAGCGATGCCAATACTGGCGATAGAATCAATGGTATCTTGCGCAGCTTTTGTCACCGTCGCTAAGTCTTCGCCTTGCTCGGCTACATAACCGGCCACCTTATGAACAAATAGGGTACCGGCAATGCCACGTGGTTTAGGGTTTTCGGGAATAGAGATATCGTCACTCACTATCACCATCTCTACGTTGCGGCCCATTTCTTTGGCTTTCTCACAAGCCAAGCCGAAATTAAGGCGATCTCCGGTGTAGTTCTTAATCACCACTAAACAACCGGCATCGCCAGTCACATGCAAAATAGCGTTTAGTACAGCGTCTACACTGGGAGCCGCAAATAAGTCACCGCATACTGCTGCGGTTAACATACCTTTACCCACAAAACCTGCATGGGCTGGCTCATGCCCAGAGCCACCGCCACAAATAATGGCTACTTTGTCTTTTTGCCAATCAGTTCGAGCAATCACCTTAATGTCATTACCAAAATCTAAGCGAGTTAAGTTGTTGTGCTGCTGCGTATACAAGGTGCCGTCAATCGAGTCATTTACCCACGATTCTCGTTCGTTAATCACTAAATCAGCCATCTAAAATCTCCGTAATATGCTGCTATTCTAAATCTCACAAAAACTGTTTAACTGTATTGCTAACCGTTTCACCGCAAAGATAAGCGCTTGATAAGGCTGTATTGCTTGCCTACCCCAACATGCCATGAGCAGCGCCTATTTGGTGGCAAGCCCAAAAATGGAAACGTTTACATTTAAATGTAAAAAAACAACTGATATAAGCTAACTAGTGGTTTTCTTCCAATCGAGCAGTAAAGCCCGCTTCCAGTACCGAAGCGCTGATAGAAAGCCCAAAAAAGCAAAGCATATGCTTTAATATTGGTACATCAATCAACCAAAGGCCTAAATACAAGGTCTGCAATAATTAGGAACATAATGTGTTCCTGCTCGGCCTTTAAAGCAAACAGTTTAATGTAAACGTTTACAAAAATGTGAGGTTTGGCAAGAATATGTGATGCTAGGGCCATGCCCCAAGGTAAAATATGAAACCAAAACTGGCGTCAAGAAGTGGCGTATCGGTGGCCTGAGCCACTAAAGATTAGCGGTGGGATTCACTGCAGCTCGTTTACATTACTGCTAAAAAAAGGAGGGCACAGAAGCCCTCCTCATTCGCTAAGGTCTAGTAAACAGCTTCTGGTTTCTCTGGCAAAGCAGAAGGTTTTTCAGATACTTGAGCAGGCGTACTTTCTTGCTCTGTCACGCTTAAGGCATCTTGAATAATATTCGAATGGCCTGTCAGTAAATCTTCCAAACAGCCATTGTTTTTATCCACTAACCCCACCTCTTTAAGCATTGCGTCTACCAATGGCGCATTAGCGCGGTAACCTAAAGCGGCTTCAGTCACTTGCTCAGCAAGGCCTTTATTGCCGCCTCCCGAACCACCATCCACTGCTCCACCCTTGCCAGCACCATAACCCTGTAAGATTTTAATGCCCTCTATATTCTCTAAAGGCTTAACCGCACTGGCGACTAGCTCTGGCAGAATTTTTAAAATGGCCAGAGATTTTTGCAACTCTACCTGCTCGTCACGCAAAGTATTCTCAGCTTCGTACATGGCTTGCTTACCGGCAGCCTCTACTGCATAAACTTTCTCATCAGCATCGGCCAGTAGTTTCTTAGCATCGGCTTCGGCTTTAGCTTCAATTAAAATAGCTGATGACTTATCTTGTGCTACTTGCTTCTCAGCTTCTGCTTGAACGGTGATACCCACCGCGTCACGCTCTGCTTCTTTAAGTGCGTCAATTACCTCAATCTCTTTACGACGATTGGCTTCGGCAATTTGGCGCGCAGTGGTTACCGCTTCACTCTTTTCAACCATCAGTTTTTCAGCTTCGGCAGCTTTAGCACGAGCCGCTGATTCTTCTTCTGATTTTTGCGCAACCGCAATTTGTTTGTCTTGCTCAGCCACTTCTAAATCGCGTTCACGCTGAATCGAAGCCTGCTCTAACGCCTTACTCTTATCAATTTCACGGGTTTCAATATCGCGTGATTTTTCGATTTCGGCAGACTCTAGCGCGCGCTCTTTAGCAATCTCGGCTTCACGCTCTTCTTGCTCTTTCATTTCGCGGCTTTTGGCAATCTCGGCTTTTTGCTCAGCACGTTTAAACGCCAACACTTGCTCTTGGTTTAGCTTGGCTTCTTCTTCTTGCTTATTCACTTCAAGAGATTGTTTCTCAGCTTCTAGGTTACGCTGCTCAATCTTGATGCGGTTCTCTTGTTGAATGTCGTTAGTTTCTTTGCGTTTCTCTTCAATGATTTTAGTTAATCGAGCGCGGCCTTCGGCATCAAAAGCGTTGTTTTCATTAAAAAACTGCAAGTCGGTTTGGTCAAAACCCGTTAACGAAACAGATTCCAGTTCTAGACCGTTTTTCTCCAAATCGTTCATCACGTTCTGTTGTACTTTTTGCACAAAATCAGAACGCTGCTCATGCATCTCTGTCATCGACATTTCTGCCGCTACCGAGCGCAACACGTCAACAAACTTAGATTCCATCAGCTTTTTCAGCTCCTCTACTCGCATGGTGCGCGTACCCAATGTTTGCGCCGCCATCGAGATACCTTCGCTGTTAGGCGCTACTCGTAAGTAAAAGTCAGCTTTAACATCTACCCGCATTCTGTCTTTAGTAATCAAGGCGTCTTTCTGAGTCTTTTCTACTTCAATGCGCAGGGTATTCATATTCACCGGAATGGTTTCGTGTACCACTGGCAACACAATAGCACCGCCATCTTTCACCACTTTTTCGCCGCCTAAACCGGTACGTACAAAAGCGGTTTCTTTGGTCGCTCGGGTATACAATTTGGCTAAAATCAAACCAATGGTGAAAAAGGCAATAAGCCCCACACCGACCCAAATTAAGTAAAACATTATGCTATTGCTACTTCCTAAAAAATCCACACTTTATCCTTAATGATCGTTTAATAATTCGTTGAGTTTGCTGGCGGTCCAATATTTTTTATGGCGCTCTAGTAGAACAATGGCGGTGCCCATAGGAAACGAATCATCGCTATCTATAGGTTGCACCATTAAATAGTGTTTTTGCCCATGTTGGTCTACACACACCGCTTCGGCTGGGCTGCCGATGGTAGCGGTACCAATAGTTATTCTGGCTTGTAGACCTTTAAAACCGTGTTTAGATACCGCGCTAGATTGACTTTTAGGGAACACCTTGGCGATGCCTCGTCCTAAAAACCGAGTACTTAGAATCGCAAACACCAGTGCTGCTAGATGGCTAACAAAAGAGGGAAATAACCAATTCCCATTGGAAAGGCTTAAATAGTTCACCGTGAGACCGGCCAAGCCAAAACTGCTTAAAAACAGAATAAGCCACACCAACAATGGCAACTGATGTAGATACAACCAACCCAACACACCTGAGAGCGCGCCGCTATTTACGTCGGCATCCATATCAATATCTATATCAATGGGCAGTAAGTCATCCAGTGTATTTAATAAACTTAAGCCTATTAAAGAACCCAGTATTTCAAATAAGGCCAAGCCCAGTACAAAGGCTAAACAAATTGTAAAACTGGTATTAATATCAGCAACTAAAAAATCGTACATTCAGCATCCTTTCTGCCGTAAACCTACATGTTAAAAAGTGGCACTTTACGAAACAAGATTAACCGCCAGCCATTAATAAATTATTATGGCCACTGTTAACCTTGGTTTTTAATGCTCATATTTTCCCAAAAGAAACATCATGGTTAAATATTCCACAACGCATTTGAGCGATATACATAACGATAAGGGGGAATTAAGGTAAGCGGACAAACTAACAATATAAGTACTGAACCTAACAAGGCGACTGAAACACCACCTTCACCCGCTAAATAAGCCACTTGGCCAATCACTGCAAATAGCAGAACAAAGGCCATTAGCAAGGCTTCTAACCATAGCAGTATCTTCCAAAGCGTTACTGTTGGCAGCGCTTTTTGATAAGCATAACCGTAATAGGGAACTAACAGTACCGCTGTTATGAGCGTTGATAGCAACACCCCAATAGCTGGTTTATCTTGATATACGCTAAGCAAAATATTAGCGATGGTGGCAATTACACCAAGCCAAAAAAATACTTTCCATTTAAGCAACGCACCGACTCCCTTCGAATGTTTTACCTTAAGATTAGTAACATTTAAATCACTAACCTTTATTGACCAAGATTCTACTAAGATAAGCACGGCCTTAATAGACTTTTTTGCTGTTAAGGCCATTTTTGCAATGCAGCGCTTACCCAGTGAGTCGTACGTAATTTTTATAAACTGATGAATACAAAAAAGGCGAATCATATTGATCCGCCTTTATGGCTTGTTTTAAATACTTATCGTCATCAGTAAAGGGTTATTACCATCACCAACAATATTGAGAAAATATTTAGGCGCTCGCTTCATAAGAAAAGTGTTTACCTAGCAGCGCATGGTAGAAATCATTATCAGCTAATACTCCCACCAGCACACCCTCATCAGCCAGTAACACCGGTAACCCTGTTCTATAGCGAATTTCTAAACCTTCACGCATAGACACATCAGCCGGAGCAATCACTTGGCTATCTTTACTTAGGGATTCTATGTTGTCGCCCTCTTGCCACCTATGCAGAGGCAAAAGTTTGTTTCCGCGTGTTACCGATACCACCTGCTTTAAATGATTCACTTCAATGTAGCTTTGATCATACTCGCTCAATACCAGCTTATCGTTTTGGGTTTTAAGCTCACTGGTTTCGGTCATTAAAGAACGACCACACAGCACATTTAGCGGATTAGTATGCGCAACAAACTCTCTTACGTATTCTGTTTTGGGGTTAAGCACTATGTCTTCTGGTCTACCGTGCTGTATTACACGGCCCGATTCCATAATGGCAATTTTGTTGCCCAGCTTTAGCGCTTCGTCTAAATCATGGCTTACAAATACGATGGTTTTGTTTAGCTTACGTTGTAGCTCTAACAGTTCATCTTGTAGCTGGGTTCTTATCAAAGGATCCAGCGCCGAGAACGGTTCATCCATTAATAAAACATCGCTATCCATGGTAAATGCTCGCGCCAGCCCAACCCTTTGTTGCATGCCACCCGATAGCTCATGCGGGAAGTTATCTTTCCACTCGGCTAAGCCAACGAGCTCGAGAGTTTCTTCGGCCAAGCGTCTGCGCTCGGCTTTGGCGATGCCTTGCATCTCTAAGCCAAATGCAGCGTTATCTAACACGCTTAACCAAGGCATGAGGGCAAACTTTTGAAACACCATTGAAATGCGATTGGTACGCAAGTGGCGCAAGGCGGCTTTATCACAACTAGCCAAATCAATCGGCTGGTCACCATCTTCAATAGTGAGTGAACCACGAGTAACCGTATTCAGCCCATTAATCGCCCGTAACAAGCTCGATTTCCCCGAACCAGACAAGCCCATTAATACGCAAATCTCGCCCTTTTTAATATCAAGGCTAACATCGTGAACCCCTACCACGTCGCCAGTGGCATCGATAATCTCTTGGCGACTAGCGCCTTGATCCAGCAAAGCTAAAGATTTGGCGGTTTGAAAACCAAACAGCACATCTAAGTTTTTAATACTAATTGCACTCATGCCTATCCCTCTTTGCTTTGGCTAGCGGGGCTTTTACATAAGCGATCTAAAATAATCGCCACCAATACAATCGCTAATCCAGCTTCAAACCCCTGGGCAATGTTCACCGTGTTTAACGCGCGAACCACTGGTTTACCTAGGCCATCGGCCCCTACTAGCGCGGCAATTACCACCATCGATAAAGACAACATAATGCACTGAGTTACCCCTGCCATAATATTTGGCATTGCCGCCGGAAGCTCAACCTTAAGCAGTAATTTCAGTCGGCTAGCGCCGAATGCTTTACCAGCTTCAACCAGTTCAGCTGGTACCCGGCTAACGCCTAAATAAGTGAGACGTATTGGAGCAGCAATGGCAAAAATAATGGTAGAAATAAGACCCGGAACCACCCCTAAACCAAATAGCACTAAGGTGGGAATTAAATAAACAAAGGTGGGAATGGTTTGCATCAAATCGAGAATGGGCCTGAGTATGGTGTATAACCAAGGTTTAT
Organism: Agarivorans sp. Toyoura001; assembly: GCF_005405585.1. Lineage (GTDB taxonomy): Bacteria > Pseudomonadota > Gammaproteobacteria > Enterobacterales > Celerinatantimonadaceae > Agarivorans. Next base: position 359,857 of record NZ_BJEQ01000002.1, read on the forward strand.
GTGCGGCAACAATGCCGATTGGCACGCCTACCAACAACGAAATAGTGGTAGCACTTAGCACCAATACCAGCGTTTCAAGCATCTCTTCCCAGTACCCTAGGTTCATAATCAGTAGCAAGGCAGCTACGATAAATACCACGAGGGAAATACTGCGGTGCAAAAACCACGCTAATAAGGCGGTAACCACAATGGGCACCGAAGGCGGAAACCATTTAAATAGCTCCACCAAAAACATAATTACTGATTCGAGGGTATACGACACTGAGTCAAAAAATCCGGCAGCGCTGTAGGTTAGCCAATCCACGAAGATGGCCATCCATTCACCTAATGGGATTTTATGCTCTGTAATAAAGTCCACTGTTACTCCTTAATGGTCTGTATTGTGTTGATTAAATTAATAAAATAACGCTAACTCGCTGTGGCAGTTTGCCGCAGCGAGCTAAACGCGAACTAGATGTTTAAGTAAGTTTGTAGCGCTTTGCTAGCATCACTACCGTCACGCGCAGTTACTTGCTTAAGCCATTCAGCAAAGGCTTCAGGATTAGCTTTTAACCAGGCTTTGGCTGCTGCATCAGGCTGTTGTTTGTCATCTAAAATGCTCGCCATCAGTTGGTTTTCCATTTCCAAATTAAAGCTTAAATTTTTAAGCAACTGACCTACGTTTGAACAGGTTTCTAGGTAGCCTTTACGCACGTTAGTGTAAACATTAGCGCCACCGTAGTTAGGGCCAAAGAAGTCGTCGCCACCGTCGAGGTAAGCCATATCAAAATTGCTGTTCATTGGATGCGGCGCCCAGCCTAAAAAGGCCACCCATTGCTCGCGGTCAACGGCGCGTTTTACTTGCGACACCATGCCCGCTTCGCTTGATTCAATCAGTTTGAAACCTTTTAGATCAAAAGCATTTTTGTCGATCATATCTTGAATAAGGCGGTTACCATCATTACCTGGCTCAATGCCATAAATACGACCTCGAAGCTGTTCTTTATGCTTGGCCAAATCGGCAAAGCTATGTACGCCCGCATCGTAAACATATTTAGGTACCGCCAGGGTGTACTTAGCACCTTCTAAATTGGCGCGCACCGTTTCAACGGTTCCTTGCTCGCGATACTTGGCAATGTCGGCTTCCATGGTAGGCATCCAGTTACCTAAGAACACGTCGATGTCGTTGTTGGCCATAGACGAGTAAGTCACAGGCACAGACAACAACTGAGTCGTGGTTTGGTAACCCAAGCCTTTAAGTAGTTCACTGGTAATTGCGGTTGTGGCAGTAATATCTGTCCAACCTACATCAGAAAAACGCACTGTGTCACATTGCGCGGCAGCAACGGTTGAGGCTGAAAAACTCAGTAGTAAAGCGGTACTACCAATAATGGCGCGTTTAATCGGTGTATTGTTCATGACTCTTCCTTTTTAGTCCGTAGTGAGCGTTAGCAGGGCGTACATTCAGCCCCTAACAAATTCTTGCGTGTAGCAAACTACTGGAGCGATCTTCGTCTCCAGTAAACTGTTATGTGTTTTAAGTGTTCTTTGTCAGCGAAAGGCGGGGCGTTGTGCACTACCTGTGCGTTGCTCGGTGTCCCAATTGGGAGCAATCCATGTTGCTGCATCTGAGGCAGCAAGCGGTGAATTACCTAAAATAGCGTCTGCGACTTTCTCGGCGACCATAATGGTAGGAGCGTTAAGGTTACCGTTAGGGATGGTTGGGAATACTGAAGAATCGACCACCCGTAAACCAGCAATCCCCCTAACCTGACAATGCTGATTAAGCACCGCCATTGGGTCGTTATCAGCGCCCATTTTGCAGCTACAAGAAGGGTGATAGGCACTTTCTACATTTTGCCTTACCCAAGCATCTATCTCTTCATCGCTATCAATATCTACGCCCGGTTGAATCTCTTCACCGCGGTAGTCATCCATGGCTGGCTGTGCCAAAATCTCGCGGCTTAAACGGATACAATCGCGCCAATCTTGTTTATCTTGCGCGGTACTCATGTAGTTAAATTCGATGTTTGGTTTGCCATGTGGATCGGCAGATTTCACCCTAATGCGGCCACGACTTTGCGGTTTGTTTGGTCCAACATGTAACTGAAATCCATGTCCGTCAAACGCTGCTTGGCCGTCGTAACGCATCGCGGCAGGCAAAAAGTGATACTGAATATTCGGCCATTTTAAGCCTGCTCGCGAACGAATAAAGGCGCAGGACTCAAAGTGATTAGTCGCCCCTAAGCCATCTTTTAATAGTATCCAGCGAGTGCCAATCAAACCTTTGCTAATTAGCCCTAGTTTACTGTTAAGGGTAATCGCTTGGCGACAAGCATACTGAAAATACACTTCTAGATGATCTTGCAAATTCTCACCCACGCCGGGTAAATCATGCTCTAGGGCAATACCAGCATCTTTTAGCACTGCTTTGGGGCCAATGCCAGACAGCTGCAATAGCTGCGGCGAGCCAACAGAACCCGCCGACAATATCACCTCGTTGTTGGCATAAATCGATTGAATTTTTCCACCGACTTCAATTTCAACACCTACCGCACGCTTGTCTTTTAACAGCACTTTGCGAGTCACCACACCTTGTTTTACGCTAAGGTTTTTACGCTTATTGGCGCTACGTAAATAAGCGTTAGAACTTGAGGCGCGTACGCCTTTGTCTACAGTCATATGCATTGGGCCAAAACCCTCTTGCTGATAACCGTTGTAGTCGCTGGTTTTTGGGTAGCCTGCTTGCTGCCCAGCATCAATAAAGGCTTGGTAAAGCGGGTTTAGTGTCATGTTATTGCCATTACACGTGGCTAGTGGGCCATCGCCACCTCGGTAGGCATCTTCGCCGCCGATCCACGATTCCGCACGACGAAAATATGGCAAGCACTCTTGGTAACTCCAGCCAGCAGCGCCTTGCTCTACCCACTCATCAAAATCGCAAGCATGGCCACGCACATATACCATGCCATTAATCGATGAGCTGCCGCCCAGCACTCGCCCTCTAGGGCAATGTAAGCGGCGATTATCTATGCCAGCTTCTGGCAGGCTTTCAAACTGCCAGGCATATTTATCACTGTTCATGGGGTAAGACAGCGCCGTAGGCATTTGAATGAAAATACTGCTATCACTGCCACCAGCTTCTAGCAGCAAAACCGAGTGCTTGCCCGAGGCACTTAAGCGGTTAGCTAATACACAGCCCGCAGAACCCGCGCCAACAATAATGTAATCATACTTGGTGTTCATTTCTTTCCCTTACGTTCCAACCAATAAGGTGTGCAATTTCCTAGACCCAACATAACCACTGTATCTGGCTTACTCGTAAGGACACTCAAGATCACCCAGTTCAATCAACACACTCTTGTTTTGAGTGTAATGATTAAGTGTTTCAATACCGTTTTCTCTGCCAATGCCCGATTGCTTGTAACCGCCCACAGGCATTTCTGCTGGCGAGCCACCCCAAGTATTTACCCAACAAATGCCCGCTTCTATTTGCGCAATCACCCGATGAGCACGTGATAAGTTTTGGGTAAACAAACCCGCGGCTAAGCCATATTGGGTAGCATTGGCACGCTTAATCACTTCATCTTCATCACTAAAACGTAGAATCGACATTACTGGGCCAAAGATCTCTTCCTGCACTTGTGGCATATCGTCACTGCAATCGGCAAAAATGGTGGGCTGCACAAAATAGCCTTTATCTAAGCCATTGGCGGTTTCGCGTTCGCCACCGCATATCAGGCGTGCACCAGATCGTTTACCCGCCTCAATAAAGCCCAGCACTTTGTGCAGGTGATCTTCAGAGATAAGCGCGCCAATTTGCGTCGCCATATTGCTGGGGTCGCCAATCTGCAACTTGCTTGTTCGGTGAGCAATCTGCTCAACAAATTGATCATAAATAGCATCATGTACGAATACCCGCGTACCGTTAGTACATACTTCACCTTGGGTATAAAAATTGGCGAGCATGGCAGCCGATACCGCGTTATCTAACTTAGCATCGTCAAACACAATCAATGGCGATTTACCGCCCAGCTCCATGGTGATGTCTTTAAGGGTGCCGGCTGCATCGGCCATCACTTTTTTGCCGGTGCCAGATTCACCCGTGAAAGACACCTTGGCAATATCGGCATGGCGAGAGAGCATTTGGCCAACGCGGTAGTCACCTTGCACCACGTTAAATACGCCGTCTGGTAGGCCTGCTTCGGTAAAGATCTCAGCTAATTTTAATACTGATAAAGGGGTTTCTTCAGAGGGTTTAAACACCATGGCGTTGCCGGCGGCTAATGCTGGGGCAGATTTCCACATGGCAATTTGAATAGGGTAATTCCATGCACCAATACCAGCGCATACACCTAAAGGTTCGCGACGCGTATAAAAAAATTGGCCATGGCCTAAGTCTTGTTGCTGGCCTTGAATAGCCGCCGCTAGCCCCGCGTAATATTCAATCACATCGGCACCAGTCACTATATCCACTTCAATAGCTTCTTGAATGGGCTTGCCGGTATCTTTTACTTCTAGCTCAGCTAGCTCGTCGTTGCGTTCACGCAATATAGCAACTGCACGCATCATAATGCGGCCTCGCTCCATACCGCTCATCGCCGACCACACTTTAAAGCCCTGTTGCGCCGAGGCAACGGCACGGTCTAAATCGTTAGCCGATGCTTGGCCAACTTCCGCTAATGGCTCGCCAGTGGCGGGATTAGCAGTAATAAACGTGTCAACTGATGTGGCATCAATTGCCTGACCATGGATGTAAAGAGACTTCATTTTCATCAAAATGCCTTGATAATTAATAATGATTGCATAGATAAACGTCAGCTCAAATAAGGCGCGAGCTGCTTTTCGAGATAATCGGAAATGATTTTTTGCGCATTCTCTGGAGAAATACCATCGGGATTTAGCGCGCCCCGTAGCCAAATGCCGTCAATTAAGGCAGCAATACCCTGTGCCACAAACAGCGCTTGCTCGGCGGGTAAGGCTTGTTTTAGTTCATAACGAAGATGCGACAACAAGCGGCGCTCGTTAACCCGCTGTAATCGGTGTAAATCGCTGTCGTGCATCGCCTGCGCCCAAAAGGCCAACCAGGTTTTTACCACTTTGCTTTCTACTTGGTAGCCATCAAAATTAGCTGCCACAATCGCCATAACCCTAGCGGTAACGTTATTAGGGTCTGCGGCTTGTAAGTGCGCGATAGACGTAGCAGATAACCGACGTAACACGGTGCGCATGGTTTCTTCTAATAAACCATGTTTGCCACCAAAGTAGTGATGAATGATCCCTGAAGATACGCCCGCTTTTTTACTGATTAAGGTAACGCTAGCGCCCGATAATCCCACCTCGTCAATCACCGCCATAGTGGCTTCTACAAGTTGCGGTCGGCGTATTTCGGGCATTCCTACTTTTGGCATGTTGTTACTTAAATGTTTCTTAATTGAACGTGCAATTAAAAATAAATTTACAGCAATTCAAATAAAAGTCAAAGTTTGCTCAGTGCGTACAAGGGCAGGCGGGATGGCTTTCAAGGCTTATTTACCGCGAATCTGGCAGCGGCTTTTACTCGTGGCTAAACAAGCCAAAAACAGAGGTTTAAAGCGCCAAAATAAGAAGTGGGAATGATTTCTATTTAGTTATTTCAAGTAGATAGCGAAGTAATTATCGAATGAGAGACCGGCGCCAAAAAGCGGCACACAACAGAAAAACACCAGCAACTAGCCACGCTTAGCCCAGCTAAAAAATGAATACATCTTCACAAAAAAATAATTTGAAATAAGCGCCTAAAAGATCAAAACCTACGTAACAAGGGCTGAGCTTGCTTGCTAAAACAACAGCCCAAGCGCCAGTAAAGGAACCGTAACCACTCAGTTCAAAATACCCTTTTTATGCATCTCATTAAGAATGGTCTCGGTTTTCTCTCTAAAAAGATCGCGCAATAAACGCACCGTAGGTGTAATAGATTGACGACTAGGGCAGACTAACCATAGCTCGGTAGGGGTGGCTTGGTATTGCGGCATTACGCTTAGTACTCGGCCGGCTAATAAGTCGCGCGACATATCAAGACAAGACTTAACGGCAATGCCCTTGCCTGCCACGCACCAGCGCCTGACTAAGTCCCCGTCATTAGATGCTCGATTGCCTTCTAGCTTCACTTTGTGCTTTTGCTGGCCATCGTCAAACTGCCATTCGTCTTGCAAAATATCGTGTAGTTGATACAGCAGAACATTGTGTTCAATTAGCTTAGCTGGCCCGCTAGGCGTGCCATGTTCAGCTATGTATTCGGGACTTGCACATACCAACCTGGGTACATCACAAATCTTAAAGCCATACATGTTGGCATCATTCGGTGAGCCATAACGCAGCGCCATATCTACCGAGTCACGATAAAAATCAATGTTGCTGTCACTAATGCTGCTGCGCAACTCCACCTTGGGGTACTCAAGTAAAAACTCATCTAGCCAAGGGGTAATTAAGTTTCGCCCTAAATCAGACGACAGAGAAATTCGAATTTCGCCATCAATAATGCCTAAGTCTTCGCGCATATTTAACTTGGCCTGCTCAAGCATTTTTAAAGCTTGCTGGCACTGTGGCAAATAACGCTCCCCCGCAGACGATAAACGAAGGTGGCGAGTGGTGCGTATAAATAATTCTGCGCCCAGTGAGGCTTCTACTCTTTTTACTGCCGCACTGGCCGTGGCGGTACGCATATCTAAATTAGTGGCCGCAGCAGTAATACTACGAAACTCCGCCACTTTTAAAATCACCTGTAAATCTTCAAGAAGCATACTGTCTACCAAAATTTGATAATCAACTATTTATTGTATCGATATTAGCAGCTAATCAAGTAAATACAGCAAACAAGAGCCAAGGCAATAAGCCTGCTTAGCAGAGTAAGTCATCATTATTATCAAAAATTATTTGATAATAATTCAAACTAAAGCCTGTTTTTCATTGTCAATTTCGCCACTACTATACATCCATACCAACAAGGCACTGCAACAGCAGCGCAAAATTAAACAACTGAGGAAGACCCTATGACTACATTAACTATCGTTGCAAACATTGTTGCCAATGCAGACAAAATTGAATTGGTAAAGGCAGAGCTACTAAAACTGATTGAGATTACCCGCGCCGAAGAAGGCTGCATTAACTACGACCTTCACCAAGACAACGAAAACCCAGCGCACTTCACTTTTTACGAAAACTGGACCTCGCGTGAACTTTGGCAAGCACACATGGGCAACCAACATTTAGCCGATTACATGGCAGCCACCGACGGAGCAGTAGCTAGCTTCACCCTAAACGAAATGACAAAAATCGCTTAACTAGGCACACCAAAACTTACACACGACACACCAAGCCCTGTATTAGTGGGGCTTAAAAGGAAAGAGGCTTCACATGAAAAAGCTAAGCACATTATTGGCACTAAGCATCGTATGGCTCATTAACACCGCTCAAGCAGCCGACATAGAAGTGATTGCGCAGCTAGAAGGCACTCGCCCAGGTAACATTACCGTTACTCCGCAAGGCCGCACCTTTTTATCTATGCAGCCCCTAGATACGCCAGAATTTAGAGTGGTTGAGCTAATGAAAGACGGCTCAACCCAGCCCTACCCCACTCAAGATTGGGCAAACGGCCCCGAGAAGGGCGAAGTTGGCTTTTCGTCGGTGATTGGCATCGACAGCACCAAAGATGGCGTAGTGTGGATTTTGGATATGGGCAGCGCCGACGCCCCCGCCCAAATTGTTGCTTGGGACAGCGTAAACAATACCCTGTTCAAACGTATCGAGATAAGCAAAGACGTAATGGTAGGCAACTCTTTCCTACAAGACTTCGCCTTAGATACCCTGCGCCAGCAAATGTACATTGCTGATACCAGCTTAGGAAACCTATACGGTGAAGCGGCTCCAGCCTTTGTGGTAGTTGATTTGGTAACAGGCGAATCTCGCCGAGTACTGCAATCACATAAAGCCTTATTGTCTCCAGAACATGAAGTGCGAATAGATAACGCGCCAATGGCCACCAAACGTGAAAACGGTAATTTAGATGCGCTGTACCTAGGCTTAAACCCAATCACTATTGATGCCAACAACCAGTGGCTATATTTTGGCTCGGTAAACGGTAGTGCTATTTACCGCATTCCCGCTCAAGCCTTAGCGAATGAAAAGCTAAGTGCTGACAAGCTTGGCCAGAGTATCGAGTTCTTTAGTGAAAAGCGCCCAAGCGATGGCATGATTATCTCTGACAACGGTAATATTTATGTGGGCGACATTGAGAAAAATGCCATTGGCATTGCCAACCAAAATGGTTACAAGCTCTTTGCACAAGACGACAAACTATTGTCTTGGGCCGATGGTTTCTCGATTCAGAATGGCTATTTGTACGTGACTCAAAACTCACTGCATCTTCACCCTGCTTTCAACCAAGGTGAAGAAGGTTCAAGCAAGCCTTACCATGTGTTGCGCATCAAGTTAGATTAGAAGAATGAATAGACAAGATATGAAGTGGTCTTCATATCTTGTCGCTTATAGAGAGTTCGAATCATACTAGTGGAGAAAGAGTACCGCTGCCTAGTACTAGTTGTTACGTGGGTACATTCTTATTTTTCTAGCGTTGAAATGGATAAACGACTTGGCATGAATTTACTTAAGTAATAACAACCAGCCTCAGAAAATAGATGAGAGAAACGTAACTTTTTATCTTTCCCTACTGCTACCTGATGAGTTTCCTCAGCCCAAAACTCAAATTGAATACTGCTATCACCCACAACGACCTCGTTTAAAATTCCCGGCGTATAAGGCTTAAAAAGCTCAAGCTTATCTACCACTAAGTTTTTAGAGTTAACAAGGCTTACGAACAAAGTTTCTTCATAGGGAGAGTCATTGTTGGTTAGCCAAAGACTCTCACCATTAGCGAGCTTAAACCCCTTCTCTACCAGCACACCCGGTAAAAACAATTGCTGCTTAGAATCTTCCAAACTAAGTACTAAACCGCTCTCTTCTTCTCGTACCAGGTAATCATGTATTTCTTGCATATTCCATTCTCACCCTTCTTGCTAAGGTACGAGGCTTAACGACTCAGATTGCTTTTAATAAATGGGTAATTCAACTTTGAACGATTACGTTGAAATCACCTGACTAAGGCCTTTGGATAAGGGTGATTTAGGTTTGTTTTTAATAGCGGGATAGCAAATGCCTAAGAACAAAAAAGACCCATAAACTATGAGCCTTTTTCACTAAGCTAATGCAACTACTTACCTTGTTGCATACTCTTCAGTATTTCCTGTATCTCTTGCTCAACTTCCAGCTTTGCTGCTTTCAGGCTTAGTTGAGCGTCGTGCTGAAACTGAATAAATGCCAAGTATGTTTTAGAAAATGTGAGTTTTAGAACAAGTAGCCCACAAACTAGAGTAAATACCTGCAATAAAGCTCGTACCTTGTCCGCAAAGGGGTCGTAAGTTAACCACAAGAGCTGTGACAATATAATCACAGTTAAAACATACAGTTGTAATAACCTTTTACACCTAAAAGAGCCTCGGGTAATTCGAAAGTTAATCACACAAAATATAACCATAAGTATCACTCCGGCTCCCCAAACAAGCTCAGGAGCAATGTCTAACATCCCCCAATTTCCCATGCTTGAACCCAAAAAGACCAAGGAAAGTAAAGTTACAAGCAAGAAACAAAACGTCGAAGCTAAAGGAGGAAACCAGCTAATAACTTCTTCTCTATCCATATTTGCTTATGCCACTCTATAACCGCCAATTCTTGATGTATTCCAATTATTAAGCCTTTAAAAATCACCTTTCCAACAGCTTTTCTCTGAAGCCAACGGGGTCTTTACGCAGCGCCTCATAAAAACTAACAAAAGCCTTATATTTCGTAGTTAACATCAACCAATAGGCAAGCAAAGGAAAGGAAACAAAGCTGAGAAAAAGCCACTTGTATTCGTGCTTAAACAGCAAAAGAAGCAAAGAGTAACAGGCTAGCTGAAAGTATATATTCCAAAGATTGATTTTGGCCGCAATAGGCTTGCCACGAACAATCAGTATATTTGGCACTACAATGCACAAAGTCATTACTAATATGCATACAAGAAAAAAGGTTCCAAACTCCTTTGGAGTGAACTCCCCAACAAATTGTTGTGCTAATAGAATCAACAGTGGGCATAGAACCCCCGCGCCAAACATAATGAACATGATTACCGTTATACCAACAACAAAGTTGAGTAAAGAGTTTTCATATTTATCAAAAAAGCTATCTGACATCAGGACCCAACTCCTCATAGATACCTATTGCCAAATTCTTCAATGTTCCACCGTAAGCACTTCCTGTAACACTTAAGCTAGCACCTACAGCATCTTTAACATTCAGAGATACTGCATTTACAAGCGCCTGACTACTATAGCGTTTCGTCAACTTCCCAGAATTGGTTAATGCTTTAAGTGCGCTTTTACTTACACCAGGCAAATTGAGCCGCTGAATTTCCATCGTTAAGCGCTTTCTTTCTGATCGGGTTAATCCTTTTAAAATTTCTAATAAGGATTTCGAAGTTGTTAAACGAAGTGTTTGTACCATTTTGATTGTTGTTGCGCCCGCAGCTACCGCGCCTCCTAACGAGATTACATCAAGAGTAGTATTCGCTGCTGCATACCACTCTTGACTATCCAGCCAATCTAGCGATTCAGGAGAGGCTACTTCTGTAACTGAACGCCCTAAGCCATTCAAACACTGCGCACCTGAAGCAATACCAGCAGCATACCCTAAATACGTAACCGCACTGCTAGTTCCTCCACTAATCGGGATAGCAGCAGTAGAGCCCAGAACAACTACCCAGCTCAAAACCGCAGCACCACAGCTTAAGCCAGTATTGATCAACTCACCTGTTAGCTTACTTTCTCGCCTTGATGTTTTTAGCTCACTGGCAAAGTTAGTTGCAGAAGTGAGTTTAGGAGGCTCTCTTAAAATCAACTTTATAGGGTGGATGCGACAATTGGGCTCAAATTTTCTTAATGTTACGATCGTAAACTCACTATCTATAAAAACCACTCCGGCACCAGTGGTGTTAGGGTCTGAATCAAGCGCTTTGAAGATACGCTGACTATTAAGCTCAGTTTTAAGCCTTTGCCTAAGTAACTCTTCTTTGTGTTGTTGAAGCGGAGATTTTAGTAAAGCACTAGCCATATTTGTTTCCGTACTCGTTTAAACGAAATCCTTAGTTTTAGGAAAAACATTCTACCCGCAAAACAACACTAATGACAACGTAGTCACTAAAATCCTAGAACAGAAACTTAAGGTTACACCTCCACAAAAATTCCCCATGAATGATTTATCAAACCCAACTATCAAAAACCTCATTAATTGATTTTCTATTGATAATACAGCAGTATAAATACTCTAATTGATAGAGAGCGGTTTAGAGTATGACGGTAAATTTCGCTAGCAAAATTCTCGGTACTCGGCCCTACCCACCTAAGCCAGATCTTAATGCCGACTTAAAGAAGTTTGAAAGCGACCGAGGCCGAATCATTAACAGCGCTGCGGTTAGGCGATTGCAGCAAAAGACCCAAGTATTCCCCTTAGAACGCAACGCTGCAGTGCGCAGTCGCCTTACCCACTCTTTAGAAGTTCAGCAAGTGGGTCGCTATATTTCTCAGCTTATTTGCGAAGCCTTAGTTGACGAACAAGATCGCTACCAACTTAAGGGACTAGAGCGGCAATTAGAAAGCATTGTTGAAATGTCCTGTTTAATGCACGACATAGGCAACCCGCCTTTTGGTCACTTTGGTGAAGAAGCCTTAATCGATTGGTTAAGTGAAAACCTCAATAGCCTTTACCAAAGCTCTCAAGCAACAGAGTTAGATGAAGACCAGAACAAAAAACCGAAACAAACTCTGCCAGAAGCGATTCACCGAGATCTAGTCAGCTTTGAGGGCAACGCCCAAGGCATTCGGCTTATTCACTCATTATTAAAGCTCAACCTCACCTACTCGCAAGCCTCTGGCATACTCAAATACACTCGCTGCGGAACAGAAGCCAAGCCAGATAAAAGCGCACCGTTTAGTTACTTAAAAAAGAAAGTGGGCTATTACCTTAGCGAGCAAAGTTATGTTGAGGAACTTCGCAACAGCCTAGACATAGACCAATACTGTCGCTCGCCCTTCTCTTACATTATGGAAGCGGCCGATGATGTGTCTTACGGCATCGCCGATTTAGAAGACGCCATAGAAAAAGGCGTGCTGAGCATTAAAGAACTAAAGCACGCCCTATTAGCCACTTTTGCCAAGCTAAGCAGTGAACATGGCTGCAGCAAACCAAAAGAAATGGAAACCATTCTCGACTTTGCTCACCAAAGTAAAAAACCACAGCTAAGTGATGAAGAAAGAGACTCGATGTTTTTTGTTTACCTGCGCGTAGCAGTAAACCAACGCTTGCCCGAACATGCAAAAAACCAGTTTGTAGAAAACTTAGAAGCGGTTTATCAAGGCAACTTAAACCGCGCGCTTATCGAAGATGGCAGCGTAAACCACCTGATTGTAGAAACCTTTAAAAGTGTTGCGCTAGAGCGTTGCTTTTGCCACCCAGAGGTAGAAGCCCGCGAGCTACAAGGCTACCAAATTATCTCTGGCTTAATGGCCTGCTACCAACCACTACTAGCGCTAAGCCAAGGCCAGTTTGAATACTTAGTAGATAACACTAAACCCAAAGAGAAAAGCTCTGCTTACATTCAGCGCCTATTCAAAAAGCTGCCGGCTAAACATTTAGCAGCCTATCAAAAAGCCATGACGGAAGAGCCCATAAGCGATGAGTTTGGCAACGAACGATGTCGCGAGTTTTACTACCGCACAAGGCTGATTATTGACTACATCAGCGGCATGACCGACCAATACGCCTACGACGAATTTAGAGCGTTTAATGTGATAAGTGATTTTTAGCTCTTAGGTTAAACAACTAAACGGAGTTGATGTTTAAAGTGACTTTAACACCTTTTATTCTTATTACGATTAAGCATCGCAACGTTCTCTCTAACCAAACGGTTGGTTTAAGAGCTTACCGAGATAGGAGTCTAACATTGAAGAAAGAGCATTGGCAGCAAGCTATTGATATTCTTGAAATACTAATAACTAGCCTCCTTGAAAGCGAGGCTAGTAAAGTATGAATAACTTCGTGGGAATCCCTCAGACTCTGCCTCCATTTGTTTTAAAAGAACTTAAATCGTTCTAGAAGTTCCTGATGCTTAGTTACCTCTTCAGACTGCCACTTTAAACTCCATTTCCAAGATTCATTTCTTGTTGAACAATCATTGCAAGAATCACAGTGACGCTGCTTGAAACCCTGTAATGGTTCTGGTGCATTGGGTCTGCTGTAACTTTCAGCCAGTGAGCCACCAGTTCCAGAGGCATGACCATGCTTCAAACAGATAATAAGGCCACCACCAAGTGAATGCATTCTGAGCTGCTGGGCAATCATACCCGCTGGCTTATAGTGAACGAAAATGTGCTCACAGGTTTTTACAATCTCTCCTGGATCATAATTCTCCAGCCCCATCTTAACAAAGCGACCAAACTCATTTTCTGGGTCATCAGGGTCCATTCCCAGATTTTTTGCCATATCAATGAAGAATTTCTTCTGCTCTTGAACGCTCAGTTCATAGAAGTCCTGTTGCTCGTTCATCTCTTCAACTCTGGAATCAATGAAATCTAAGAGGTCTTTTGAATCAGGTAAGGCATCAAGAGTAACCTTTCTAGCATGAGCTTGTTTTTCTTTGTCTGTGAGTCCCATGTGAGCAAACATGAAATACAGTCTCTCTACTTTGTAATAGTCTTCATTGTTCGAAACATAAATAAGAGTTAATAGGAGTATTTGTTCAAACCATCGCTCAAGGAATTCTATTGACTCTTCCGATGCTCTAGCATTGTGTACTGTTTTGAACAGCAAGACTAATGAGCCAAGCTCAACAAACAAGCCAGCGAGCACATCGAGCTGCCCCTGCCTGACCAATCTATTGCACAAAAAGATTAGCTTCTGAAGAGTGATACATACATCTAAGTAAAGCTTGTTTGTCTCTGAATTCAGGTAATAAAACTCAAAGCTCTCGCTATCAAAATGTTGATTTGAAATATGTAGCGCATGTAGGTGGTCGAGCTGTGTTCTAAAGAGCTCAATCCTCGCCATGCCAATCGATGTTAGACGATAGATTTTGTTTCTTTTTTCTCGCGCAATTCGCACCAGCATTTCACGTAAAGCTAAGCGCTCTCTTACTTCCTCATGCTTAAGGTCAGTGTAAGGCGATACACTAAAAGCTTGCGAGTAGTACATTACAGCTATAAATCTATCTTTAGCAGGAACTAACGGCGAACCAAATATCTGACTGGCTTGCTGATAAAGCTCTGGATAGTTTCGATTAACTAGCAGTTGGTCTAGCTTAGCGTGGTACGCTTTAAATAGTGCATCACCGACATCGCTAATTATGTCGTCAATTTTGTCTGACTTAATTACTGTGTAGTTCTCTACTGCCTGCTTAACCCCTCTCAACGAAAGGTAGTCCCAGCACTGAGTTACAGCTCCAAGCAGACTGTTAAATGAAGCTTCGTTTCTTCTAATGAGTTCGTTTTCAACAGGTAGATGGACTGACTTGCTCGCATCTTCAGTGTCTAAAACTTGGTCTTTAATCTTGTCGCTATCTGTAACTGACACCCAAAAAACTCTTTCAAGTGTCACATCTACTACAACCAAGATAACAGGTATATTGAAGCTCAAATAATACTTAAGTCGATCAACCTTAATACTGTGTGAGACAGTTCCACCGTCGTTAATAAAAGAGCAGTTTTCTTCACCTTTTACCTGCACTTTAAATACGCTGTCTTTGCCAAGAGCTTTACCATCTGAATTCTTGATTTCTATCTCATAATCAATACCATGATCATCTTGGTCTTCCTGGCTTCGAGCAATCCAGTTAGAAGGCAGCTTATACTCGAAAATTCTGCCTGCTTCTTTTCCAATTTCGCCTGCATTCATGCGCTATCCTCATATATATGCAGGCATTATAACAGGCTGTTTCTTTGTAAACTGAGTAAAAAATCAAGAACCAAGCTGATATTCTGCACCTTCTTCCGAAGCTCTTATATGAGCTTCCTCGATAATAGTTTCGAGCACAGTTTGTAGAGCTGCTGACATGCCAGATCCGTCAATGTTAATCATTGCATCACCGCTTCTGAATCGATCTATAAAAGGGGGGAATTAACTTTAAACTAAACCGATTGAGCTCTATATACGCACACACAAAAAAGCGAAGCATCGCTGCTTCACCTTTCCTTTTAGTCCATATCCTTAAAGGTGCAAACAGGCTCACCAATTGTTGTTTCGCTAATCGGTATACGACAATCCAAGTAATAAGAGATTAAATCCAAGGTCACTTCTAAACCATCTGCTGTAAATACTGGAGAAAGGTAATCTACCGCCGCAACGTCTGTTGTTACATCTACGGTATTACCTTGTTGATCGGTGTACTTACATAGCGTTTTAGAAACATCTGCATTCTCTAGTCGCAGAGTGATACATGGCTGCTCTTCTGTGTTGTATCTCATGTAAGTGACGGTTTCGTTCCCTACAATACCAACCACTTCGTCCCTTGCTTGCAAAGGCATGTTGTCTTGGGTGCAAGCCGCGCCAGAAAGCAATACGGAGCTAAGCGTTATAGTCTTTAATAGATGTTTCATGGTGTAACCTGAACTGGTGAAATACTAGAAATTGAATTGGCGAATTTACTTCTGGCTTTAAATCGCTCGTGAGGTACTGAAGCCCATTTAGAACGGTCACTAAATATCAACTTCAAGGCTGGTATGTCTCCTTGAGCTAAAGGTTTTTGTAAAAACTTTCTTGTTGTACCCGAATAATCGCCCCGATACGTTAAATCAATAAATAACTCTAACAAAGAACCAGGCAAAGCTCCCCAATTAACAGAACCATAAGCCGCGACCGTATCTGCTTTTTTGCATATGCGCAGCACTGTTTTTTCTTTCTCACCATATGCAGTGTTAAACAGTGCCAATTGAACTTTGGGTCTGACTTCAAAATCTAGAAGGTCGTTGGTGATGATGAAGTCCTTCGCTGCCTTTCCTTTTAACCTAGCACCTGCTGCTACTTTCATAGCCACTGGAGAGCTAATACCGGCTTTCATTAGCTGGGAAGCGACCAAACTAGACGACTTATCTTTCATGTCATACCCTCGACCTATTGTTAAGCCAGAGTTGGTGCTAGGAACATGAAGTAATCGGCTATGGAATAGCCCCCCTTCGTGTCCCTCTGCCGCCCAAGTTAATAAACCTTTTTTAGGTGCTGTAAGCGATTGAACGGTAAAACCAGCTTTAAGGTGCTCTACCAATTTCTTAAAAGTACCGCCACCTACAGAAACCAATCTATCGGGCTTAGCCATTCGTACAACTTTTTTCTGAAATTCTTCCAATAATCCCAAAGTTGCAGCATCAATACTGCTATTCATAGGCAAAACAGCTTGTTTAGTTTTTCGTGCGTACGGATTTAACAATGCTTTGATCAGGTAAACATCAGAGGAAGAATTTTTACCTCTTTCTCCCACAGAGCCATTCATTAGTAATGAAATCAAGAGTTAGTCCTAAGTATCTTATTAATAACAGTTATTCTGACAAACTACTCATTATTATTGATACGGTCAATAATAATTTAACCAAGCCACAAAAAAACATCTAACGAGACCAAATAAACACAAAAAAAGCGAAGCATTACGGCTTCGCTTTTAATCATAACACACTGAAAAGGTGTTGGTTTTTACTCTTGATAAGCTTCCATTGGAAGGCACGCACAGAATAAATTTCTATCCCCATACACATCATCAATGCGATTTACTGTAGGCCAGAATTTGTTTTGCTTAACTGCGTCACATGGGAACACGGCTAGCTCGCGGCTGTAGTTGTGGGTCCATTGGGCGTCGGTTAAGTCGTCTAGGGTATGCGGGGCAAACACGAGCGGGTTGTCTTGCAAGGTCCACTCGCCGGTTTCTACTTTAGCTATTTCGGCGCGTATCGATAACATCGCATCAATAAAGCGGTCGATTTCAGCTAGTGATTCCGACTCGGTCGGTTCTACCATTAAGGTGCCCGCTACCGGGAAGCTCATGGTTGGCGCGTGGAAGCCGTAGTCGTTTAAGCGCTTGGCGACGTCCATTTCGGTAATGCCGGTGGCCTCTTTAAGTGGGCGCATATCAATAATACATTCGTGGGCGACTCGGCCGTTTTGTCCGCTATATAAAATAGGGAAGCCTTGGCTTAAACGGCTGGCTAGGTAGTTGGCGTTTAGAATGGCAATCTCTGATGATTGGCGTAGCCCTTCGTTCCCTAACATGGCTACGTACATCCAACTAATAGGCAAGATAGAGGCACTGCCGTAAGGGGCTGCCGATACCGCCGCGTTAGCATGGCTGGCTTTGCCATTGCTTACTACGCTGTGGCCAGCTACAAAAGGTGCCAAATGGGCTTTAACGCCGATTGGTCCCATGCCTGGGCCACCGCCACCGTGTGGAATAGCAAAGGTTTTGTGTAGGTTTAAGTGGCTTACGTCTGAGCCAATAAAGCCCGGTGAAGTAATGCCTACTTGGGCGTTCATGTTGGCACCATCCATGTACACTTGGCCACCGTTGTCATGAACAATGTCGCAAATCTCTTTAATGGTTTCTTCGTATACGCCGTGCGTACTTGGGTAGGTAATCATCACACATGAAAGCTGCTCGGCTAGCTCTTCAGCTTTGCTGCGCATGTCGGCCATGTCTACGTTGCCCTCTTTGTCACAGGCAACAACCACGACTTTTAAGTTAGTCATTTGCGCCGAGGCAGGGTTAGTACCGTGCGCCGAGCTAGGGATTAGACAAATGTTGCGGTGATGGTCGCCACGGCTAGCGTGGTATTTTTGAATCGCTAACAAACCCGCATATTCACCTTGCGCGCCAGAATTAGGCTGCATACAAATTGAATCGTAACCAGTGATGTTTACTAGCCAGTCTTCTAGCTGGCTAATCATGGCGTGGTAACCCTGCGCTTGGTCACTTGGGCAGAACGGGTGCATGCTTGAAAACTCTGGCCAAGTTACTGGGATCATCTCGGCGGTGGCGTTTAGCTTCATGGTGCACGAGCCTAGCGAGATCATCGAGTGGTTTAGCGCTAAGTCTTTACCTTCTAGTTTGCGAATGTAACGCAATACATCGGTTTCGCTGCGGTAGCGGTTAAATACTTCGTGCTCCAAAATTGGCGTATCACGTAGTAGCGTTTCCGGAATGCATGTTTCGCCTTTCACAATGTCATCTAAACGCGCGGCATCTAAGCCGTGATCATCACCCAGCAATACCGTGAATAAGTCATTTACGTCGCTTGCTGTGGTGGTTTCATCTAGGCTAAGCGCTACGCTACCGTCTAAATCCATACGCAGGTTAATGCCTAGCGCTTCGCTGCGCGCTTTAATCGCGTCTTTATCGCTTACTTTAATGCTTAGAGTATCGAAGTATTGGGCGTGTTCTGGACTTAGGCCTTTGGCCTCTAGGCCGTGAGCAAGAATAGCGGTTAAACGGTGAATGCGTTGGGCAATAGTGCGCAGGCCGTCTGGGCCATGAAATACTGCATAAAACGAGGCCATGTTGGCTAGCAATACTTGGGCAGTACAAATGTTTGAATTAGCTTTTTCGCGGCGAATATGTTGCTCGCGGGTTTGCAGTGCCATACGCAAGGCAGGCTTGCCGCGTCTGTCTTTAGAGACACCAATAATACGACCCGGTAGCGAGCGCTTGTAAGCGTCCCGGGTGGCAAAAAATGCCGCATGTGGCCCGCCGTAACCCATTGGCACACCAAAGCGTTGGGCACAGCCTAGCACTACGTCGGCACCCATGGCACCTGGCGATTTAAGCATCACCAAGGCCATAATATCGGCCGCTACCGCCACAATGCCTTTGTTGCTATGCACTTGTTCAATTAGCTCGCTTAAATCGCGCACTCGGCCAGTAGTCCCGGGATATTGCAGCAGCGCGCCAAACACATTGTGCTCAACCACACTTTCGGCTGGGCCTACTTCAACGTCGAAACCGAAGAAATCGGCACGCTCTTTTACTACGTCGATGGTTTGTGGGTGAACATCGTCGGCAATAAAGTAGAGGTTACATTTTTTGTTTTTAGACACACGCTTGGCTAGTGCCATAGCCTCGGCTGCGGCAGTAGCTTCATCCAATAACGAAGCACTAGCTAGCTCTAAGCCAGTTAAATCTAGCGTTAACTGTTGGAAGTTAAGCAGTGCTTCTAAGCGGCCTTGGGCAATCTCTGGCTGGTAAGGCGTGTAGGCGGTGTACCAGCCTGGGTTTTCAAATACATTACGTAATATAACGTGCGGTACATGGGTATTGTGGTAGCCCATACCAATGTAGCTACGGTAAACCTTGTTTTGCTTAGCTAGCTTACGTAATGCAGCAAGCGCTTGTTGCTCTGTGAGGCTATCGCCAATACTTAGGTCTTGGTTTAAACGAATTTGCTGAGGCACCGTTTGCTCAATAAGTTGCTCTACAGAGCTTAAGCCAAGCTGTTTAAGCATGGTGTTAACTTCGGCTTGATCGGGGCCAATATGGCGGCGAATAAAGTCTTGGTTTTGCTCTAGTTCGGTTAACGGCAAAGACGGGTTCATTAAACTATTCCTGTATTACTGAAACAAAATGCGTTGCGTTTAGTCGGGTTTATTATTGTGTTGCGGATAAAAAAAGCGCCCCGACTAGCGGAGCGCATTTTTGATCAAAGCTTATTCATCTTCTTCAATAGTGGCGGCGTAATCTTCGGCCGAGAGTAAGTTCTCTAGCTCGCTTTCGTCGCTCACTTTAACTTTAAACATCCAACCGTCGCCGTAAGCATCGCTGTTTACTTGCTCGGGTGAATCTTCTAGTTCTTCATTAATTTCTACTACTTCGCCGCTTAGTGGCGCGTAGATGTCTGAGGCAGCTTTAACCGACTCCGCCACTGCGCAGTCATCGCCAGCGTCAATATCGTCGCCTACGTCTGGTAAGTCAATAAACACCATGTCGCCAAGTAGCTCTTGCGCGTGCTCACTAATGCCAACGGTGTATACGCCATCGCCTTCTGAACGTACCCATTCGTGAGTACTGGCATAACGCAGTTCGGCAGGGATATTAGCCATAATTCCTTTCCTCTATAAGTTCTTACTTAAGGTTTTAATTTAAAGTTAAATCTACAAACAAAATTCGATTATTGGGGCTTACACTTTGGCGCCATTACGCACAAATACAGGTTTTACTACTTTCACTTTAACCTGTTTTTTGCGCATTTCCACTAAGGCTTCTTCTACGTCGCAATTGGCGATACGAGCCAAGGCAATACTTTGACCCAAAGTAGGAGAAAAAGTGCCACTGGTGACAACGCCAGGTAAGGCTTCACCATATTCATTCACAACGGTAACCGCTTGGCCTGCACGCATTACGCCTTTGGTTTCCATGACTAAACCAACTAGTTTGTCGGTGCCTTCGGCTTTTTGCTCCTCAAGTGCTTTACGACCAATAAAGTCGCGCTCTTGCGGCTCCCATGCAATGGTCCAGCCCATGTTGGCCGCTAGCGGTGATACGCTCTCGTCCATGTCTTGACCATATAAATTCATGCCAGCTTCTAAACGCAGTGTATCGCGCGCGCCTAAGCCACAAGGTTGTACACCTTGTGCTTCTAGCGCTTTCCAAAGCGCTACCGCTTTATCTTGAGGAACGACAATTTCGTAGCCTTGCTCGCCGGTGTAACCAGTGGTCGCAATAAATAAGTCGCCAGCTTGTACACCAAAGAACGGCTTCATGCCTTCTATCGCGAGGTTTTGGTCGTTGTCTAATACTGCAGAAGTCAGCTTTTTAGCCTGTGGGCCTTGTACCGCAATCATCGCTAGCTCTGGGCGCTCGGTAATACTTACTGCAAAATCGCTGGCTTGTTGGTTGATCCACGCTAGATCTTTTTCGCGCGTTGCCGAGTTAACCACTAAGCGGTAATCGGTTTCGCTAAAGTAATAGGTAATAAGATCGTCAATCACGCCGCCTTCATGGTTTAACATGCCGCCGTAAAGCGCTTTACCTTTAACGGTAAGTTTGGCTACATCGTTAGCGAGTAGTTTGCGAAGAAAGGCTTGGGCTTGTTCGCCCTGTACATCAACAATGGTCATGTGGGACACATCAAACATGCCAGCGGCTTGGCGAACAGCGTGATGCTCTTCGATTTGCGAGCCGTAGTTAATCGGCATTTTCCAGCCGTGAAAATCCACTAACTTTGCGCCTGCGTCGAGGTGTGCTTGATGAAGTACCGTTTGCTGTGTCATGTGCTGATCCCTTTATTATGAGGACGCGAAGGGTAAACTCCCTCTGCCAATGCTGAACAATTATAGCGAGATGTGCGCAACAAGAAAGCACCAATCACAAGCTGAGCTAATCTATAAGCTGCACAATTTACTTACATTTGCTCAACAGCACAATGACAAGAATCGCTTAGTAAAACCAAAAATCAGCAAAAAACACCAATAAACGTACAACACAACGCGCATTTTCGCTAGCTTAGACCAAGAAACTCGACTTTAGCCACTAATCACAAGGTAAGTAAAAAACAAGCATTCATTAGTTAAACTAATCCACATTAAAAAAATCAATAAAAATAAATCACTCGTTTGAGTGAATCACTTATACAGCAATAACAAGCCTAGCAAGGTTTAAACACCAGCGTTTTATGTAATATGCTCCTGCAGACGTTTGTGTTACAACTGCACGAAAAGACTCCCTCATGATTGCCCGTCAACGCTGCAATCCACAGTACTTATCTATAAGCACAACGCTGGCCAGCCCCAAAAAGGCATATTGACCACACTATACAAAACCTCTCTCAATAAACGCTGCTGCACCAAACATATTGCCACTACCAAAAACACATTAGCGAAAACGGACGGATTTAACGCGTTGTTTAACTGTAGATATTCAGGTGGCACAGCTGCTTATAAGGCCCTTTATAAACATCACCTTTTTATGATTTAGATCAATAATAAAAATCGAATTTATTAACTAGATTTAAAACAAGGAAATTATTAAAGGGAATTAAATTGATTTCGTTGAATAAGCTAAAAAGCAAAACAGGATTAATATTCACATCCCCCAAGCTAGACATCTCCTTAAAATATAATTTGGCAAAGAATGAAGGACCATTTTTTGCCAGATTCACGCTCTCATTTTTTAAAGAAGTAACAAGACGGCATCCTAGA
Organism: Agarivorans sp. Toyoura001; assembly: GCF_005405585.1. Classification (GTDB taxonomy): domain Bacteria; phylum Pseudomonadota; class Gammaproteobacteria; order Enterobacterales; family Celerinatantimonadaceae; genus Agarivorans. The sequence goes on from NZ_BJEQ01000002.1 coordinate 382,126, forward strand.
ATGCCTATATTTGGCCGAATGACCAGAGGAGTCGCAGTGTGTAAATTAGATGCTGATTACGACTCATACTTTAGCTCTCTTGAAAGCTCAGCGCGTAGAAACGTAAGAAAAGCACTGCGCAAGGGCTACTCATTCGAATCCATTAACTACAATGATCACCTTGATGACATCTATGAGATTCGCTGCTCAACCAGCATTCGTCAAGGCGTGATGGACGCCAATTATGTTAATGAAAAACCCAAACCTAACGCCGATCCCAAGCCAAGCAATGGCTCACATAACTATCCCTATTTCGGCGTTTTTGATAGCAACAGAAAGTTAGTCGCTTATGCAGGCTGCATAGTTGCGGGAGAGTTATTAGAGCTGTCGCATTATTTTGGACACAGAGATTACCAAAATGATGGCATTGTACCTTTACTGATTACCGAGATTGCAAAAAGAAGCATCGAAGGCTATTCAGGGGTTAAATATTTTGTATACGGTTCGTATGTAAATTCATCAGAAACATTGGCTCGGTTTAAAAAGAAATTAATGTTCAAGCCTTATCATGTTCACTGGATACTAAATGAATGAAGCAATTTGTATATTCACTCGATACCAATAACGTCACACCTGATGAAATAAATACCTCATTCAAGAGCAACATGGTGATGATTGATAGTTTTGGGTCATTTATTAAAAATGCCAACATGTTGAGTAGTCATTTTGGCGCAGGCAAGGAACTGTTTAAACTTCTGTTAAAGATCTCTTTAAAAAGAAGTTCGATGTATTGCTCTGGTACACCTAAAACGCTGCATAGCCATGGAGTGATTACTTATGGTCGATGCAAACACTACCCGGTGGACGTTACCGATGCGGTTATTGGGCCGGTATTTACTCACCCAAATATGCGCGGGCAAGGGCTTGCCACTCAGGCATTGGTTTTTGCAACGCACCACATCAACGCTAACAGCCAATCAAGAAGGATTATTATAGACACCAGTGAAGACAATTATGGGATGCAAACCGCGATTAAAAGAGCCGGGTTTACTGGCCCTATAAAGGAGTTTCAACGTCACGATAGTTAAGCTGCTACTTAGCAACTAAAAAACGACTTATTGGTAGTTTTTTAGTTTCTGTATTATTGAGCGCTAACCTTTGCAATATGCGGTAAATCCCCCTCTAAACCCAAAGCTCTGCGCATCGCTTGTTGCTTGAGCGGTTCGGCCTTATCTACCAAACTCATGCCCACCCCACGCAGTAACTTAAGTGCGGGGTTGGTATTGCCAAACAAACGCTTAAAAAACTCCATTGAGGCGATCATTTGGCTGGCCTCGCTTTTACGCCAGCGCTCAAAGTGACGCAGGTTGTTATAATCACCAATGCTTTTGCCCGCTTGCTGTAAGGCTATTAACTCTTGAGCTAAAGCTGCAGCGTCCATCAAACCAAGGTTTACGCCTTGGCCCGCTAATGGGTGAATGGTATGTGCCGCGTCGCCAATTAAGGCATAACCCTTTCCAGCAAAGTCACGTGCATAACGCATTCGAAGTGGGAAACCAGCAATGTCACCTACTCGCTCACACAAGCCTAAGCGGTTATCAAAGGCCATGGTAAGTTGCTTATTGAACTCCACATCTGGCAATGCTTCTAGCTCGGCAGCTCTGTCGGGGGATACCGACCAAACAATAGAGCACATATGGCTATCGCTAAGCGGCAAAAAGGCTAAAGGCCCTTCGGGAGTAAAAATTTGTCTGGCACAATCTTGATGCGGCTCGCTGGTTTTAATGCTGGCGACAATGGCAGTGTGCTGGTAATCCCAGTAGGTGAGTGGCACATCTAATTGCTGACGCAGCCAAGAGTTAGCGCCATCGGCGGCCACCAGCAGTTTACAACTTACACCTTGGCCATTTGCAAAACTTAACCATGATTCGCTATCACCGCGATGTAACTTATCTACCGCTTGCTCAACAATGGTAACATTGCTTTGCTGGCTGACTTGCTGCCACAAAGCATGGCGAATAATGTCGTTTTCTACAATGTGACCAATGTTTGGCACCATCATTTTTTCTGCCTGAAAACGAATGTTAGCGAAGCTGTCGTGCTCCCATACTTGCATGTCGCTGTAGGGTGCAACACGCTGCTGCAGGATACTGCTCCAAACGCCTAAAGACTCTAAAAACTGTTGCGACGACAGGCTAATTGCACTTACCCGTAAACTGTATTGGTTTAACTCAGGTTGTTGTGAGGGTTTAGGCTCTACAATGGCAATACGCAAGGGGCTGTCGGCCAATGCACTCGCTAACGCCAAGCCAACCATTCCACCACCAATAATTGCTATATCTACTGCTTGCATATGCCTGCCTTTACGCCAATTAACGAGAGAATAAACCTAAGCTTTGTTTGGCTAACAAAGACTTAAAGCTTGGGAAGAGTTGCATGGCCATTAAGCCCACATTACGTGGAACAACCGAGCTTTTATCGCTACTGGCGAATAAGCTGGCGAGGCTTGAGGTCATTGAAATGGTACGTTCTATATCAGCTTGGCGCTGCTGCTGATAAGTATCGAGCATAGCGTGTTCGCCTAAATCTTGCCCTTGATGCCACTGTTCTAAAATCAACGGTGCTAAAGCGGCTACGTCGCGCAAACCTAGGTTAAAACCTTGCCCTGCGATGGGGTGTAAGCTGTGGGCGGCGTTGCCTAAAATTAACATCCGATGGGAAAAGAAACGCTGGTAGTAACGCAGCACCAGTGGGTAAGTAACACGAGCGCCGACGCCAACAAAACGCCCTGCGCGGTAACCAAAAGCCTGCTGTAGCTCGGCTAAAAAGGCATCTTGGTCAAGGTTTTGTAGCTGCTTGGCTTGCTCAGCATCAACCGACCATACCACCGACCAACGCTGGTTAGTCATGGGCAACAACGCTAGTGGGCCATTATCGGTAAAACGCTCAAAGGCACGACCAGCCAGCGCTTGCTCTGCTTGCACATTGGCTATCAGTGCAAACTTAGCAAAATCATGTTGCTGCTGAATACCTATCTTCTTACCCACTAAGGAATCGGCACCGTCGGCACCAACCAGCAAGCTTGCAGTGATGCTCTGCTGATTATCTAGCTCAACAATCACCTGCTGTTGTTGTTGCTCAATGCGTTGTACTTTATGCGGGCAAAATAGCGTTATTTGTTCGCGTTCGGCCAACAGTTGATGAAACTCTCGCCCGGCGTGCTCAAGCTCTATCACTTGGCCTAAGGCTCGTAATTGGTATTCATCAGCGTTGAGGGTTGTCCAGCCGCAATGGCCACGATCAGAGACATGAATATGTTCAATAGCGCAGCTATGGGGAGCCAGCGAATGCCATAGGTTTTGCTGCTTAAGCCAACGCTCTGAGCCCGCTGACAAGGCAATGGCTCGTCCATCAAAACCAGGGTGTTGGCCAAAGTTGAGCTCGGCGGCCTCTATCACTGCTATTCGCAGAGGCTTAACGCCGCTCTCTTGATTGCTGAGTGCTAAAGCTAAGCTGGCACCAGCCATGCCAGCGCCAACAATCGCAATGTCGAAATGCTCAAGCTTGGATTGCGGCATTACACTAACTCGCCATTAATGCTTCGATCTCGGCGATCGTTTTTGGCACATCAGCAGTTAATACTTCACTGCCATTGGCGGTAATAACCACATCATCTTCGATGCGAATACCCACGCCTTTATAAGCTGCTGGAACATCGGCATCTGCCGGAATATATAAACCAGGCTCAATGGTGATGACCATACCCTCTGCTAATGGGCGAGTGCGTTTTACATCGTAGTAGTTACCTACATCATGCACATCTAAGCCAATCCAATGACCAAGTCCGTGCATGTAGTATTCTTTGTAAGCTTCTTCTTCAATTAAAGTGGCAACATCACCCTGCATAATGTCTAGCTCAACCAAACCACTTACCATAATGTTCAGTACAACTTGGTTGGCCTCAAAAATAGAAACGCCGGGTTTAAGCATTTCAATCGCCGCCACTTGGGCTGCCAACACTACGTTATACAACTTGGCTTGTTCGGGGCCAAACTTGCCGTTTACTGGAAAGGTGCGAGTAATGTCACCAGCGTACATTTGGTATTCTGCGCCAGCGTCAATTAAGACTAAATCGCCATTTTGCATTACGCTTTGGTTTTCGGTGTAATGCAAAATACAAGCATTGTCTCCCGCACCAACAATGGTGCCATAAGCGGGCGAACGCGCCCCCGCCATTAAAAACTCATGATGAATTTCAGCTTCAAGTTGATATTCGAACATACCCCCTTTGCTGCTACGCATGGCTCGTACATGGCCAGCCGCAGATATCTCTCCGGCTTTGCGCATTAAGGCCACTTCATCGGCAGATTTAATTAGGCGCATCTCGTCAACAATCGGTCGCCAATCTTCAATTTGGCTAGGCGCTTTAAAGCCTTGGCGTAAACCATTACGCAGGTATTCAATGGCAGCAAAAATTTGTTGGTCGTAAGCGGGGTAACGCCCTTGCGCTAAATACACTTTATCTAAACCATCTAGTTCTAGATGCAGTAGCTCGGCAAGATCTTCAACCGCTAAAGCTTTATCTATGCCTAAGCTCTCAACGGCCTGTTCTTGACCCACACGTCGGCCTTGCCAAATTTCAGCTAGCTTATCTTTGCTGCGATTAAACAATACAGTGCGGGTTTCGCCGGCTTGTTTAATCAGCAATAACAGTGCCTTGGGTTCGTTAAAACCTGAGAAGTAATAAAAGTCGCTATCTTGGCGAAACGGGAACTCGGTATCACGACTACGGGTTTGTTCTTCTGCTGCGCAGAAAATCGCAACACTGTTGTCTGACATAGCAGTAAATAACTGCTGACGACGCGATAAAAACACAGCAACTCCTTAGCGTGTGATATTAGTGCAATGTAGGTTGTTGTTCGTCACTATCACTAGCAGTGAGGTGAGCAAAAATGGTAATTGCACCAATCCGCACATACTCCACTACTTGGAATAGTGCTTGTTCATTCTCTTCTTCATCGTCATCTAAATCTGACGATAATTGGCTAATTTCGGTAAAATCTTTAACCAGCTCCTGCACGTCTTCGGCAAGCTTTTTCAAATCGCTTTGCACTACACCAAAGCCTACTAAAAAGCTTTGTACCCATTGCGCTAGGGCTTCGGTGCGTTCTTCTACAACCACTTCGTCATCAGGCAACATCAATTGAAAGCCCAATAAGCTATCGCTCATGCCGCTATGGGTGGCTTCCATCAATACTTTAAGCTGATTTTTAATCTCTATGGGTAAGCCTTGGCCGTCGTTGATTAACAGGTTTAGTTGTCCCATCCAATCGCCATCACTTGGCAAACCAGCGGCCAACAAGCCACTTAATAAACCGTGTACTTCTGCTGGGCTTACTAGGATTTTAGAACCGATCAACAGTTCACCCAGATCTTCGTAATCTGGATATGCAATTTTAGTCACGTTGAATACCTACCTACTTTAATTGGGCTAATCCTAACACTGCTTAAGTTTAGCAGCCATGTTAAACACACAATTAGCTGGAGCATTAGGGCTATTTTTGCTGGGCGTCTTTCAATTGTTTGCGGCGCAATCTCACCCGCTCAATATATTGGTCGCGGAACAGCTTAATCAGAGTACTTTCTTGCTGGCGAATAAAGCGCGCTGAGATATGGGTGTTCTTAGTAAACTGCAAACATAGTTGAGGATAAGGGTCACGTTTGTTTTCAATTTTGCGACAAATCCGCGCTTCAAACTGGTGTTCGTAACCTTCGGTGCTGTAAAGCAAGCTTAAGTCTTCAAACTCTTCTTGAACGTCTTTAGGTAAGTAATCAACAATTTTGCTGAGATCTTGATGGAAGATAAGTCGACCAATCAAAATCTTACTAGAAATAGGCAAAGGTTCGGCAGAAGAGCGCCATTGAATACGGCATCCGCCTTCGGAGACATCTAATACAGGAAAAACGTGATCGCCCAAATACATCATCGGCATGAACTGCGCAGCAAAGGCATCTTTCACTTCCGATTTATGGCGGCCTTGAGGGGCAACATTGGCAATTTTAGTGTTGACCATTTTTATGAGGAGCTGAATCAAGCGCACTGGGTAAACAATGCGATAAAATCTGCGACGTTCATCGGCAAAACTGCCTGCTTGCGTCATTAAATATTCTTTCCTGTTACGTAAAAACTTCGCTACAACCTGAGTTAGCTTAACAAACCTAGTGATTATTGGCCGCTATGGTGGACAATAAACTTATGATATTCAAGCATGACAAGCAGGTTTTATGAGCCAGATAGCGCAGATTTGCTTAGCTTTACAACAAACTGCTCGTTAATGCCGCAGCTTGCACAATACCGCCCCAACAATGGTTGCAAGTTAAGGCGCTGCGCTATATATTCAGTTCGTAATAGAGTTTAGCTAAGGCGAACCATGGCGCAGGGCGTAGACATAATACTGTTAGGCAAAAACTACCGAGTAGCTTGCCCGGAAGGTGAAGAAGATAAACTTCGCCAAGCCGCAGATGAATTATCTCAACGCTTAGAAACGCTGAAACAAAAAAGCAGTGTAAACAGCACCGAGCATTTAGCCATTATGGTGGGTTTGCATCTCTCTTATGAGCTGCATGGTGAACAAGCTAAAAACCAGAATTATGCTGATAATATGAATCAGCGCATAGTAGAGCTTCAACACACTATTGAGCGTGCCTTGCTAGAGCAAAGCCAACCTATAGGCAATATTGAATAGAGCCCTCGCACAGGCCTCGATGTTTTACTACAGTGTATAAAGAGTTTAGTTTCCTGGGGTGTTCGCCAGTTGGTGATGTCCCTGAGCCGATAATTGTATCTTTAGGGTAATTTTTCTTTGCTATTGAGCATGCTCAGCCCGACTGAGAAGCCTACGGTAGAGACTTGTTTCCCGCCTTGAACCTCATGGTTCAAGGGCTAAAATCAACAGCGGCACTCTGGGTACTTCTTTACTTTTTAAACAAAAGCGTTCCCCCTCTCCATACCAACCTCATCGCTCAACCGTTAAAATCAACACATGCTGTCTGTTACTTCTTTATTTTTAAACAACAGCCTTTTCCCCTCTCCATACGAACCTCATCGCTCAACCGCTATAATCAACACATGCTGTCTGTTACTTCTTTATTTTTACACAAAAGCGTTTCCCCCTCTCCATACGAACCCCATCGCTCAACAGCCAAAATCAACACTAGCAACTTAGGCCTGTCTTTACTCGATTCAAAGCCTCCCCTGCTCTTCATAAATAAACACTCATGCACGACTAATTACTAACTGGAATACCTTGTTTCTAGATTTAAAAATGAAGTAATAAAGCAAGTGTTTTTGCTCGCTTAAGTTGCGCTTTGCGATAATACTTTTGAAGATTGGAGGCATAGAGGTATGGGTATTCAGCCTTAACCCCCCTTAGAGAGGAAAACACCAGAAGTCCATCTTGCACTTCTGGTGTTATAGCTACACAGATTTATTTAACAAACGGATTCATTAAGGTGCGGCTACAATGGTTATGTCTCCTGGTGCAAAACCAATCATTACATCAACGTGCTTACCGCTGGTCGTATTAAACTCGATAAACAAGAAGTGGAAGTAACCATCAGCTAACTCTGCGGTTGGGGTAACGTCATTTAAAGGAATAGACACTGAACTGGTGCCTGACACCTTACCGGCTGCAGCGCTATCTGTATCCATATGATCCTGAACAACGCCCCAGTCACCGGTCATTTCGCGTAAACGATAAATAACACCATTACTGTCTATAGTGTCTCCCGAGCCCGAATGGTAGTTAACTTGAACATCCATGGTGCCATCGGTTTTATATTCTGTTGAAGTGTAAATATTACCGTCATCAAAACTCATTGCCGAAGCATAGAAGGTTTCGATATTTAAGCTAACGTGGTCAGAGACACCGTTAGCCACTTCTGAGCCATTAGCAATCGCCGTAATATCTACCGAACCGTCTGCAATACCAGTCACCGCGCCAGCCCCATCTACTGTGGCAATTGCAGTATTGCTGCTTTGCCAAGTAATGCTTTGATCATCAGGCAGTTCCAGAGAATCTGAAGACACTAGCTCCGCTGTTAAAGTGGCTGTTTGTCCCACATAAAAGGCTTGCTCATCATCGGCAATTGTAATGTCAGTGGCATAGATAGGCTCAAAGTCTCCAACGCTAATGACTATCGTGGTTGTTACATTCTCAGCAATTAACGAGCTAACGGTAATGGTGGTATCACCATCGGCAACTGCCGTCACCACGCCCTCTTCATTCACCGTGGCTACACTAGGATCAGAAGAGTTATAGCTCACGCCAGCTTGAGCGTTTAGCGGGGTAAAGCTTGGCATTAAGCTATAGGTCTCGGCCACTGCAAGCTTTTTCTCTTGTCGCTCCAGAGCAATCCCTATTGGAGCTGGGTTAGTGGCATCTTTAGTCAAGTACTTTGCATTGGCATTAACATCACTAAGGTACACGGTTTCGCCGTTACGCCAGTGTACAGCAACTTGCTTAATCTCGGTTTCGTTAGCCAAACCGAAGTGCAGCATATTAATAGAGCCTTGCGAAAATACTTCACCTGCTGATCCCACACGTTTACGATAAGTTTTACCACTTTCGGTAGTTACCACAACGTGTGCTGATAAGGGGTCAATACCATTTAGCGGGCTATACCCCACTTCAACTAACACATAATTCCCTAAGTCTTGGGTATCATTTTTGTACATGTACCAACGGCCTTCTTCGTTGCTGCCGTTAAGTAAATCTACGCGACCGTTTTGGTCAAAATCAAAGCCTTGCCCCATATCGCCATGACCGTGGTCTGTCACACTGTGAGCACCGTGCAAAGTAGTTGGAATAAACTGTCCTTTGCCAGAGTTCACCAATAACAGGTCTGTTACTCGCTCTTTTAAAAAGCCAAAGCGATGAATAAAGATGTCATTGAATCCATTGTTATTGAAGTCACCATGGGTAACCCCCCAGTGGTTGCCGCCTTTGGGCAAGTTCCACTCGCTCGAGGCATCAACAAATTTATCGCCTTGGTTAATCAACAAGATATCTTGCTCATTACGGTTATTGGGCTGCCAATCTAGGGCAATGTCATTTAATCCATCTAATGTGAAACTCACATTCCAATAAACATCTTGATCACGAACCCACTCGGCTTTCCAATTACCATCACCTAGGTAGCCAATGTAAATGCCGTTAGCCTCACGTGCGCTAGGCCAACCATTCGCCACCTCTGTTGTGATTTCCAAAGTATTTGGCGCCCCACTCATTTCTGGTGGAAGCTGGTCAGGCTGGAAGCCTGTTGCATGCACATCTTTACGCTCTTTGGCTTCACCAAGATAGATAGGGTAGCCGCCATCATACTGGCGATAAACCAAATCTAAGCCAGATAAAGTAACGCTTTCATAAGCGATGAAGCTAATCTCTGTTGTGCCCGTTTCACCGTTATCACGGATATCGAGCTTTTTAGTCGACGGGTTAAAATCATAAGACTTATCAGACAACTGATACTCTGGTTTGCCTCGAGCAATATACAAATCAAATAAACCATTACCGTTTACATCAACGTCTGCTACTGCTTGCACTTGCCAAGCATTAGCTGCGCCTTCCGGTAACCATTGGGTTGTAACATCGGTAAAGCTTAGGTTGCCGTTGCCCTGCCAAAGCGTTAGTGGCGAGAACAGCAATATGTCGTCAATACCGTCATTATTAAAATCGAGAACCAGCGCGCGCTCAGCCTCGGCGCTCTCAATACCTGGGATGCGTATTTCTTCAAACGTACCATCACCTTTATTGCGGTAAAACAGCTGCTGTGGACCATCATAGTTTGGCGTTTTAGCATTAATTAAGGCTAAATCTAAATGGCCATCTAAATCCATATCTAACCAACGAGGTGCTCGACCACGCGCAGGTGTAGTGATACCAGTATCGGTGGCTTGAGTGAAGGTGCCTTCTTCATTTTTGAGTAATACATAAGATGAAGGATTGGTACCATTAGCCCCACCTAAGGCCACCATAATGTCTAACTCACCATTGCCAGTGTAGTCACCGAGGGCTGAGCCGTGAAAATCCTGAACATTGGGGAACAGGTCAGTTAAGGTCACCGTACCATCGCCATTGTTCATCGCTAGTTGGGTAGAAATATAGTTGTGGTTATTGAGCACGAAGTCGTAGTGACCGTCGTTGTTAATATCGCCTACCGATGGCCCCCCATATTTGTAAGTATCTTCGGTCACTAAGCCAATTTCTTCGGAGGCATCGCGAAACTTAGGCATACTCAAGTCACTAATATCTTGAAATATCATGTTGTTAATCAAGATATCGCCATTTCGTCCTACAAGGCGTAACTGCTTGTCACCTAAAGAGCCAAAATCAACAATAGCGTTTAACTGATTTACGCCTTGGTGAGGAATATCAATGTTATCCAATAGCAATTGATCATCGGCATACAAACTTAAGTTGGCATAGGGAACGGTTATAGAAAATTCAAAATTGACTTGCTTGAGGCTAGATCCGCTAACGCTGTAAGGCATTTCTACTGGCTGCGTATTGGTTACTGTAATAGGTGTAAACCCACCACTGTTTCCTCCATTGCCATCATCACTGCTGCTATTACACCCGGTAATGGCGACAACCAGTGCACCGATCAAGCTTCGCGTAAATATTCTTTGTTTGGAACTATTGCTAGATATCATCAAAAATCCTTTTGTTGATTGGCTTAAATGTCTTTGAACTGAAAAAGTACAACAACATATCATCCAATCTAAGCAACAGTTCAACCAATATACAATTGGTTAACCTTACAAATAAGACCTATATCATATTTCGTTCACGATAATGAGATAGCCATCAAGTCTTTATATAACAACAACTAAATACATATTCTTTAAATTTCTTATAACTACCTATTCGAAACGAAATAGTAATAACGATAAAAAACAAACAAAAAAGTAATATAACCAAGAGAGAAAAAGACTTAACCAACACGTAAGCCACGCATTGGTAAACCAATAAAAAAAGGAGACCGAAGCCCCCTTTTTTACTTTAAGTTAACTATCCAAACACGCTACTTTTTCGCCTTATTAAAACGGCGCTGATATATGCAGCCAATTACCGGCTTAGTAGTGTCAACCATTGGCTGATATGGCACATCGGTTATGCCCACAAAACCCTCATTGTAGTTTTTACCGTCAAAGGAGCGCCCGGTAACTGGTGAATCAATGTATTGGAACCAATGTGCGCCGACAAAATATGGGTTATCGATTACCGAGTTTAAGTAATCTTCAAACATCTTGCCGCGCTCGGTTTGATCGTTAGTCACCACCAAACCTGCGTGGAAGAAACCTTCTTTAACGCCAATATGAAACTCACCAATAATGCTTGGTATATCTACTTCTGCCAAAAACTTCCAAGGTTCTGGGTGTAGCCCTTCTTTGTAGTAGTTGTAACTTACAACATCCACATGTTTTGCTGCGGCCCTTACCAAGTCGGGATTACAGCCCCAACCAGCAAATCTAGCTCCCAAATACAAATACTCTGTCGCCAGAAAGCTCTTATCTACTGTCTTCTTCCTCAGCAGCCAAAGCCATCGCTTCAACAATCCAAGTAACAAAGGATGAATTTACATATTTACTAAAGAGGGCTTATTCGCGTTTCCAAATAACATTGATTACTTCCTACTGCTTTAGCTTATTTATCACACTTTAAAACGTTTAATATTTACGACAAGTTCATTGTTGTGTTCTTCGAGTGAGACCACTTGTCCGTTCACATTTTTTGCGTTGTTGGCAATTGAGCTGGCTAGGCCATTTAACACCGTTACGTTTTCTGCAATGGTCTGGGTAACACTATTTTGTTGTTTAGCGGCTACCGCAACGTGCGTGTTCATTTGGTTAATGTTTTCAATGTGTTCGGCTATATCCCCTAAGGCTTGAGATAAGGACTCAGCCGCGTCGTCCACTTCTTTGCTCGATTGCAAACTAGCGCCCATAGAGCTGGCCGCATTAGAGGCATTGTCTTGTAAGGCTGCGACTATCGATTCGATCTCTTGGGTTGATTCTTGAGTCTTCTGAGCCAATGCCCTGACCTCATCAGCCACTACCGCAAAACCTCTGCCTTGCTCACCGGCTCTAGCGGCCTCAATCGCGGCGTTCAATGCCAGCAAGTTTGTTTGCTCGGCAATATTGCGAATCACCTCCACCACAGAGCCAATCGCAGAACTCGATTCAATCAGCGTATCGATGCGCAGCGAGGTATCACTGATACTGCTAGATAACTTGGCAATGAGCTTACTATTTTCATCAACTAAGCCAACACCAGCAATGGTTCTCTCTCTGGCATTTTGCGACTTCTCAGCGGTACTTTCGGCGTTAACAAACACCTCTTCTGCTGAGGCGCTCATTTGTTGTAGCGAGGTAGCCGCCTGTTCCATTTGGTCTTGCTGAGAAAGAGAATCACGCTGCGACTCACTGGAAGATGAGCTCAAGGAGTGCGACACCGAACTTACCTGCTCACTCACCGAACGTATGCTGTTCAGCAGGTTTGATAAGTTATCCATGAGCAGATTGAAATTGCCGCTCAATACGCCAATTTCATTACTGTTGTGTACTGGAATACGACGGGTAAGGTCACCATCGCCGGTGGCAATTTGGTGCAGAGAATTTGCCACATCGTTAATCGGAATCACCACCAGTTTTCTTACATAAAAGAACACCGCCCCCACCACTACCGCCAACACCAAAATAATGTTGAGCATTACATTGGTTATTTCGCTATTGAGTGTGGCGACCACCGTAGAGTCGTCAAACTGCAGCTTTAAGCTACCAATTAAATCTTCGCCGCGTTGCAGCTCTAACTGTCTAAGCTCTTGCTTACTGCTGGCAATACTTGCTTGAGCAATCGCTTTACCCCGTTGATCGACAACAGTGACCGCGTTAAGAATAGGTGACTGCACTAGGGCATCTACAATGGCTTGGGCTTGCTCGAAGTCATACACAAACACGGCTTCAATTAAAGCGGCTTTGGCCATTTCGGTCACTGCTTCTTGCTCTACTTGGTAAGCCTTAGCCAATTTGCTTTTAGTGTTGATGTAACTCACACCACCACCTAACAAAAGGCCTAACAAGCCAAACAACAACAATATAATTATCAGAGATTTACTTAAACTTGCTTTCACGTTTAGTCTCACTTATGTCTATCTATCTTGAATGTCTAACCACAGCTCTTTACGGTGCAAAGGCGCGTCGGCAGGCAACAAAGGATTATTTATTTTTATTATTTGGCGCTCATTTAGGCGCGCTGTTTTGAAGGTGTTAGAAATGAGAGGAGATTGATAAAATAGTTGGTCGTAACTGCCGTCTGCTATTGCGGCTTCTAAACCATTATTAATTGCGTCGTATAGTTCTCGATTTTGTGGATCCACGTAGAGATACATCGCCATGGGGTATATCAACAAAATGTTGTCTTCTACGGCTAGGTTTACTTCATTTTGGGTTTCAACCACTTCCCAGGCTTCGTGAACCGCTAAAGGTAGGTAGTCAAAGCGACCACCATCTACCATATGAAATAAACTCTGGGCTTTAACTGGCTTTACCACTTCAAGACCCGCATTTTCCAAAATTTCAGTATCCCCCCAAAAACGCCCTAAACCAGCTTTTAAGCGCTTTAGGCTTTCTAGGCTCGATACTCCTTCAAAGGCCGCTTGATTACTTTGTTCTATCACAAATACCCGGTGACCTAACAAGCCCTTAAAAATAGGGATCTTGATGGCTTTAAGCTGTTGCTGCATCGAGTTTGACGCACCTGCCCAAATCACACTCACCTGATCTTGTTTTACTTCTTCAACTAATCGAGCCTCACTGTAATAGGTATCAATGGGTTGAATTTTTTGCGAATAGTTACTTTTTTCAAATGCTAATTTAATCAAATCAACGATTAAGCGGTCGCGTTCGCCCAAAACCATGGGCGTTGTTACCTGCGCTAGAACGCTATTAGATAAGGTTAAACCGCAAAACAAAAAGAAGCTGGCAATGTTTTTTTTTTTCATACTTTTTCTCTTACCAAAACGCTGTCAATTGCTGTTAAAAACCTTGGTGGAATACCACGCTATTTTTTAAGTTGATAATCTGTTTGAGCACCACATCTTCTGGCGCGTCACGTTTGTATTCTTCGCTATTTTGATTTTCCATCACCAGGGTGAATACTTTGTATTGATGCTGCTTGGCGGCTTCAAGGTAAAAATCTAAGTCACTAGATTTAGAGAATGAGTTGGTTACTGCAATCGTATTCGCACCCTGCTCCATAAATTCCGATACGCTACTTCGGCAGTATTCATCAGCATGGGGTTTTAACTCTTCATTCCACTTATTTTGGCCGTACTGAGCATAGTAATCCCAGCATGACACAACGTTTTCGGTGATGGTTTTAGCAAACTCGGTTTTACCGCTGCCAAATGGCCCGCGAACGATATATAAATACTTCATACTTTTTCCTGAAAATAAAAAGGCCGCCTCGAAATACAACTTCATTTACGAGGCGGCACAGGTCTTACACTTTGCGGCGTCTCATAAAGAACACACCCACTAAACCAAGTAGAGATAACCAGCCTGCGCTACCGCCACCGCCTGTTACGCCACCCGTTGGTGGTGTTGGCGGGTCAATAGGTGGATCAACTGGCTCACCTGGCTCTGGCGCTTCTGGACCAGAGTGGCTTACGCCAATGTTAGTACCGGTATATAGCGCACCTGCACGAGACGCAGCCTCGGTAGCATTACCTAGGCTTGAACAGTCAGCACCGTATATGCCACAGTTAAACTCACGCGCAGCATCAGTCATCAATGTATATGGCGTGTCAGTATTGCTAACAAAACCCACGTTGTAGTTTTCGCCATCCCATGCACGACCCGTTAATGGTGAGTCGATGTATTGGAACCAATGCGCTCCCACAAAGTTTTTATGGGCATTTACTGACTCGTAAAAGCTAACCATTTTGTCGGCGCGATCTTGTTGTGATGTGGCATTTACTACGCCCTCCGCAAAAGAACCGCTATCTAACGCTCCGAAGTGGAACTCACCAATAATTACCGGCTTATCAATGGCTTCGATTTGACTTAAGGCATCGGCATCCCAATCGGCCGCAACAATACTGTCTTTGTAGATGTTGTAACTCATTACATCAACAACAGCAGAAGCCGCGCTTACTACATCAGGAGTACGTCCCCAATCTGCAAAACGCGAACCTAAGTACAAGTGGTTTGGTAACTCAGCTTTCAATGCCGTGTTTACGGTATTGAAGTATTTGAAAGCAAACTGCCATGACAAGTACTGTAGGTCTGCAGCCATTGCAGCGCTATAAACTAGCTCTTGCGCTGGGCGCATTGCATCCCAAGAAGCATAATCTGTACCCCAAGCCGCGTTTAAGTCTGCAATGCCATCTGGGTAGCGATCGTTTGATAAGAAGTAAATGAAGCTGTTTTTAGCTGGGCTAGTTGTAGCATCAGTACCGTCAGTATTAAATACTGCTAATGTCTGCTCATAACGAGAGCTTTCTTCTGCTGTAACGTTGCCCCAGCTCATTTCATTATCAACAAAGATACCGATTAAGTACTCTTCATTACCTGCTACTTGCGCTTTAATCTCACCAACCATTGTGGCGACGTTGGTTTCAAAGTTAGCATCCCACGGATCAGGAAGTGGTCCCCAGTAGCCGCTGCCAATTTGTTTAACTGGAAGACGATCGGCACCAGAGGTTGACCAACCATTTGCCACGTAAGGAACACTACCGTTTGCATACAACGCAGGATCGGTCCAGTTACCTAAGGTGTTAAAACCCCAGTCTTTCATACGCTTAACAGTAATGTCTCGCCATACATCTTCGCTAGCGTGGCGGGTAATCAAGTTGTTAGCGTAAAAACTTACAGCTTGGCCTTGAGAAACAGGTCCACTATGCACAGGGCCATAGTTTTCATTTACATAATCACTTGGAATTTCTGTAAACATCGACTGGCGAAGTGCAGACTCAGATTCGGCATCACTCGACACGCCAGTCATGGTGTAAGTATCTTGCAAACGAATGTTATCAACACCGGTTGAGAAGAACGCATTACCAGCAGGGTCTACCAATTGCCAGTTACCATCAGCATCTTTACAAGCGTTAAACGAGGCAGGCGTAGCTAGTACACAGTCTGTAGCTGGCGACGAATCTGGGTTACCGCCGTAAGTATTGCGATTGGTCAACTCGCCCAAAGCCGCCATTTCTGGATCACTTAACTTAGCTAACTCTTCTTTGCTGGCAACTTTACCTGCGTAAGTGACTAGGTTGTTCTGACCCATAGCGTCAGCCATCTCTGCGTAAGCAGATTCGTGATTAAGATCTTTAATAACACGCATGTTATCAAACACGATCGTTTGGCTTGTCTCGCCACTGGCTAATTCCCCGATGAAGTAACGAATAGCAGTAATCTGTGACTTATCTAATGCAACAAACTCACCCCAACCGTTTTGAGCACTCATTGGGTCTGCGGGAATATCGCGTAAACCTAAGGTTGAAACACGCTCATCTTGGGTAAGTAGCGATAGGTTGTCGTTTAAGCTGGTGTAAATGGTTTTCGATTCGCCAGCTTTAACTAATACGCCGCGAGTAGCCGTTTCGCCCTGGCTATTTACATCTTCAATACGTGAATACAACCAAATATTACTATCACTGGTATTTGAAACGTCAATGGCTACAGCGGTGTGTTCACCAAGTTCAGCCCAATTCCAAGTTCCCGCAAATACTAAACCGTTCCAACCAGCCGTAAACTCTGCAGCCATTGCTGCGGCGCCTTTAGTTACAATCTCAGTAGTGGTTGAAACGTTTACACCACCATCAGGCCTTAAGTAATCAGGGATAGTTTCAAAGTCTTCAATTTGCGCTAAAGTGGCAACAGGTGCGGTTTGAGTATTAACAGCACCATCACTAGGTGGCGGTGTTACTGCTTCGCCATCAACCATGATGTTATCAAAATACAGCACTTTAGTTTCTTCGGTGCTAAGCATGAACTGCACGCCGATAACTTTATCTTTACTAAAGTTTTCACCGTGTGTTTGGAACTCGTTCCCACCATTCAAATTGAAGCTAAAAGTCTGCGTGGTATTAGCTGGAACGGTAAAGTAGTCTAATGAGGTTTGAGACTCATCAACCCAATCAGGAAGAATATCACTATCAATTAGCTTAATGGCAAAAGTAACATCGGTGTCGTTAGGGTTAACGACATCTACTGACATAAGATCTTCAGCACCCCAGTTCCAACTTCCCCAGTTCCAAACAACCATTGGTTTGAAAGGCGCATCAAAAGACGCTTTAATCGACTGATTACCATCAGTAGCTTGTTCTGTTGAAACTTCAGAAGTGGCATCTCCAGACACCTCCAAAAATTCACCATTGTTCTCTGAGCTGCTGTAGTCAGCTTCTTCAAACGAAGTCACTAAACTTGCAGCACTTAGCGGTAACGCTAAGCTTGCAGCTATTGCTGCGGTTAATAATTTAATCTTCATATTTCCTGCCCAATCCTTGTACCTAGCAGTGGGCACTCCTTAACGAGCTAAGGAGTGCTAAATCGTAATTGCGATTATTTTTTGTAACGAAGTTTATAAACGTCTTGGTTGAAAGTTTTAGCGGCATCAACCAATGGGACGTATGGGGTATCGGTCACTGATACAAAACCAACGTTGTAGTTTTCACCATCCCAAGCTCGACCCGTAGTTGGAGAGTCGATGTATTGGAACCAGTGAGCACCTACAAAGTAAGGGTTGTCAGCAATACTCTTCATGTAGTTGGTGTACTTAACAGCGCGATCTTTCTGACTAGCTGCCGATACGATTCCGCCATGGAATAAGCCCGAATCAGTAGAACCGAAGTGGAACTCACCAATAATGCTTGGCTTGTCTAGCTCGGCCAACTTGCTCCAATCACCTTTAGAAGTAAGGTCTTCGGCGTACAAGTTGTAACTCATCACATCTACATATGGCGCAGCGCCTTTAGCGATTTCAGGTGTTACTCCCCAATCGGCAAAACGTGCTCCTAGATAAAGGTGATTAGGCAATACTTTCTTAAGCTCGGCGCGAACTGTTGAGAAGTATTTAGCAGAAAGCATTTCCAGCATTTCGGCATAATCTTTCTTCATGTTTTTGCTTAAGCGTGAGCGGTGGTCGAATGATTTCTCAAAATCGGCCCACGACGCCACTTTCACGCCCCAGCTTGAATTAAGATCTTCTACTGCCCAGTACTTGGTTTTTAGATGCTCTGTAAACGCAGCTTTAGCAGGGCTTTTCTTAATGTCGTAACTTAAAGCATTTACCACTAAGCCATAGTGGTTAGCATCGTTTTTGGTATTACCCCAGCTGATTTCGTTGTCGACAAATACGCCCATCATCCACGGGTCATTTTTGTCTACTTCAGTCATTAGCTTTTTGGTCATGGCTTTCACGCTAACCACAAACTCTGGGTCAAATGGGTCGTGAATTGGGCCCCAGTAATCGTTACCGGTGCTAATACGAGCGTGGTCACCAAAGATCCAACCGTTTGCTGAGTACGCAACTTTTTTGTTGTCGTAGAACATTGGGTCAGCCCAGTTACCTAACGTGGTGAAGCCCCAATCAAGCATGCGGTCAATGGTAATTTCTTCCCACACTTTTTCGGCTTCGGCAAAGCTGCCACCATATTTACGCTGTAAGTTAGCGCCGTAGAAGCTAAACACTTCACCTTTTTTCAACGCACCAGAGTGCACCCAGTTGGCGTAGTCATAGTTATCTGCAAGGGTGTCACCGTCTTCTGGTAACCAAGTAAACATTGAACGTCTCACTTCAGACGCTACCTCTTTACCACTGCGCTTGTCTTTATCTGCAAAGTCGTGACCGGTAATGGTTACCGTATCGTCCATGCGAATATTGTCTAAACCAGTAGCAAAGAACAGGTTACCTTGAGGGTCTACCAACGACCATTTACCGTCTACTTTTTCAGTACGGAAGAAGCCCGTTGCTTTTAGTTTTGGACCATCGGCCCAACCACCATAAATGCTACGGCCTGGCATTTGGCTGCTTGATTTAAGTGACATCAACGACAACTTACCCATTACAGCAAGTTCTTCATCTTCTGTTACTTTCTTCGGCCAATCTGCACCCGTAAATTGACCGTATTGGTCAATCAAACCTTCATAGCGAGTGGTGTCTGCGTCAATGTTAGGAATTAAACGGACACTTTTAATGGTAAATTCAGCGTCTTTAGTCGGGTTTTGTAAATACAGCTGGAACGACACAATATTAGATAAGTTCAGGTTTTTCTCACCCCACCCGTAACTAATAGCCTGTGCGTTATAAGACTTTTTAGGTGGCTCAGCACGCATCCCTGATACGATTTGATCACCGGTTTGCCCCAATGGTAAATAGAAGGTCCCGTCGTCACCTGGGGCTAAAGTGACATAGCTAGACATACTGTCGACTACGCCGTTTGCTGTGCCACCCCAGTTCTCGTTTTCGGCGTCATCAACACGCACAAACAACTGCAAAGGTTCATCAGTTTGGCTTTCTAAATCAAAGGCTAAACTAAAATCACCATGCTCACTCCAATCCCAAGGTTGGGGTGCTTTAAACGTAATGTTTGGGTAGGCATTCGATGCCGATAGCTTAACGGCTAACTCGCCGCCCATGTCAGTTTTAAGCTCTGTTACGGTTGCTGCAGCACTGCGGTCGAAGGCTACAAAAGTAGGTTGTCCTTCATCAAAACTGGTGATTGAAGCGACCGTTGGAATAGGTCCCGTCACCATTACAGCTTGCCCAGAGGCTTCAATAAAGTCCCCTGTAGCATCCACTAAATCAAAGTTATCAATAATTACACTTTGTGCATCCATAGGGCCCTGCACAAAAATTTGGAACTCAACAATGTTGCGTAAGTTAAGCTTCTCACCGCCCCAATAACCATCTAACTTACGCTTGGTACCGTTAAATAACATTTCTACCGGAACCGTTTCACCAGCAGGTACATTTACCGCATAGTTTAATTGATTGTCACCCGAGCCCATTACGCCCACGTTGTCAGCCAATTTTAGAATAATATTGGCTGGGCTATCTGTTGGGTTAGTTAAGTCTAAGCTTAAGCTGCCTTTGGCATTCCAATTCCAAAAACCTGCATCAGGATGCACTTTAACATTCGGCCAATACTTAAATTTGTTGGCCTCAGAAACTGAATCAAAGTCGACTTTAAGTGCGCTTTCACCATGGGTAACACCTTCGTCGGTGACCACTTGGGTTTTAGCATGGTCTTTCTTTATTTTTTTGAAAAAAGAGGCTGATTCAAAATCAGGCACTGTACCGCCGACATCTTCAACGCCACCTTCGGCGTCGACAGAACTTGGGGTTGAACCACATCCGTACACACCCAGCATAGCGAGCGATAACAGAGCAGCAATTTTATTTTTTGTAAATTTCATAAGTTCTACCATTACGAGTGAGAGGCTCGCAGGCCTATACCTGCGAGCTCTAGTGCTAAGTGGGTATTACTGTGGTTGGCTTACCACCAAGTTTCGAATTGAGCACCCACTGTGGTCGCTGAGTTTTTACCTTTCTCAGTAACATATGGGTTATGACGCCATTCCCAACTTGGGTTATCTACACCTTCACCGTGGCGGTTGTTATAAACCGTGGTGTCAGTATCAGATTGACCGTAGGTCACAAAGAAGCGCAATACAGGACGGTCCCAGAAAGTGCCACCAATATGCACGTTTTGCGATAAGGTCACTTTGTACGAGGAGTTAGTACCACTCTCACCGTAGCCTTCGCGAGCATCAAGTTTGATTTGGTCGTAGCTTAACTCTAGGTCTGTTGAAAAACGGTCATCCCAAATGTAGGTAGGACGAACAGTAATGTTGCCCCAATCAGACTTTGTGATAGAAACGAGATTGCGTTTTAAAGCTTCGTCATCAAATTTTTGACCTTCGTATACCACGGCATACTGTACGCGGAACGAATCACCTAGCTCTTGCATACCTTGGAAGAAAGCACCAATCTGCGTAGATGGAGTGTCTAGCCAGTCTTGGGTCATCGACTTACCAATATCACTGCTGTAACGCACAACAAATTCGTTGTAGTCAGCCCATTGGCCTTGTTTGATGCTAAAGCCCGTTTGGTAGCTATTTGGCTTCATATCTTTGGCAGTCATACTGCCACCTTCGCTCAGTGTCGTATCAGAACCCGCGTAGAAGCCGTAGTTAAAGAATACTGAAGCCGCAATATTGTCGGTCACTTTCATGTCATGCAAGCGGGTATTTACCGAGTGGTAACCACCACGGTAGCCCGAGCGACCGCTGGTATCACATTCGTAAGTTGGATCTGTGGTTGAACAGAAGTCTGATCCATACGTATCACCATTTTCTTGTTTAGTAATACCAAAGTTAAACTTGGCAAAACCAAAATCCCAATCGTCGATACCCGCGCCCACGCCATCGTTTTGTAGCATGTGATAATCAAGAATTTCTGCTTTATAACGTTGGTAGTAACGCTTACCTACCCAAATAACCGCACCAGGGCTTGATTTAAACACGCCTTGACCAGCTACCCACCATTCATCCAGATTGAATTTTTCCATATCTGTAGCAATGTTGGTTTTGATTACCCAGTTCATGTCGTTTAACACAAGACCATAATCAACGTGGAATTCAGCAAAGTTACCTTCGTTACCCAAACGACCCGTTTGAGCGTGAGGGTTACCTGCTGTTTCAATAATATTGAAACCGTTGTTGGCAAGATCTGAACGCAGACCTAAAACTTTATCTGTAGAAGTACCTGTACCGCCGCGGCCGTAACCCCAAAAGCGCGCGCCTTCTACAACTTGCGCACCTAAATAGTCTAAAGCAGACTCTTCTTGTGCGTGGGCCATACTGCAAGATATAGCCAAAGCAGATAGTGCAAAAATACGTGTTTTCATACGTTTACCTAACATCCTTATCTAAAATATAATTTTGATTACTTAAGCTGCTACTGTTTCTTGTTGATCTGTTGTAGTCAGCTTCTTGGTGGAACTTAGCGTGAACATTGCTAGCACTGTTGCCGCAGCAGCGAACACACCAAAATAGATATAACTGTGTGGGAATCCATGTTGGTCATACATCACGCCCATTACTGGCGCAGCAATCGCGGTCATTAAGTTGTTAACCACTTGGAAACCAAACATGTAAGTGAATGAATTTACTTTCTTGTCAAACTGCTCAGCCGTATAAGCAAACACCGACACAATGAGTAAGGGATTAACAATGCCGAACAGCAACTTGGCAACAATCGCCAAGTACAAGTTCTTCTCGCCAAGGCCAGCAAAGCCAATCATTAACAAGAATGAGGTAATACCCACAGCGGTAAGAATTAAGCTACCTTTCGCGCCAATTTTACGAATAATGAAAGGCACACCTGCACTGACAAAGAACAGGAATACAGCGGTTAAGCCGTCCATATTTGAGCTAAAAGAGATGCCTTCTTCTTGGGTGGGGAAAAAGCTAATAAAGTAACGCGTGAACTGGCTCATCGATGTCCAGAACACCACCGAAATTGTGCCTGCGTAGGTCATGAAAGCCCACATTTTCGGGTTCTTCAATAAGCGAATCACGTCTTCTTTTTGAATTTTGTCTTGCGATATTACGTCGTTATCAACGTCTTCTAAGTGGCTAACTCTAAGTGTCCAAGCACAAATCAGCATCAACAAGGCGGCAACACTACAGGCGTAAAAAATAAAGTCTGGATTAATATTGTACAAGTAACCCGCCAATACTGCAGATACACCCCAAGCAGCAATACCAAAACCGTTCACCAAACCGAAATCGTTTTCATGACAGCGCGCAAATCGGTCGCTGTAAGAAGCAATCACACCGCTTCCTGCTTGGAACAACATGCCTAAGTAAAGCGAGCCGGCAACAATGCCCAATACAAAGGTTGAATCATTACCCAATAACGGGCCGTAAACGTAGATATAAAACGGGCCAATCAATAAACTGAGGAAAGAGATAAAATAAATGAGATGTTTTTTAAGGCCTAACTTATCAAGAATGTAACCAAAAGCCGGTTTAAACAATACTGCTATGCCCGTTTGCAAACCAAACAACACGCCAATTTGAGAACCGTCAATGCCCACTTTGTCATTCAACCAAACTGCGAATAAAGAGCCAGAGCTTAATGACCAGAAGAAATTGTAAAAAAAGTACATAAGGCAAACTTTGCCCATGGCGACTCGGTTAGAATCGGTTTTCATGTTTACTCCATTAACTTTGCGATAGCTACTCAATGCTAAAACCACACTGGTAAACCAATATCTAAATAACTGGAGTAATCGTACATAATGATCAACCAATTTAAAGTGACACCGCTAACATTTCGGTATAAATCAGTACTTTGGTTGGCAGAAAGTCATACCAAAACAACAATTGGTTAATAGGTTAATAGCAGGTAAAATGCATGAGCCCTTTGGTGGCGGGGCTCGCAGGCCAACAAACTTGTCATACAAAACCTTTGTGTTTTTCACAATGGCTATTATGAAAGGTTAAAAGTAAGTTCTTAAAATGTGCTTTTGGTCACTTTTCTTTCATATTGATCCAAGAGAAACAGCAAGTTAATGTACCATTAGTTAAAATTGGTTTACCTTTTATACCAATATAGATTAAACACTTTAGATTAATGACGCATAGAGGTAGATATGTCAGGGATAAACAGCAAGCTAAGCTTGGCCAGTAAGCGCGCAATTGAACGCGGTTACGACAATAAAGGGCCAGAGTGGCTGATTGAGTTTGACGAGCAAACACTAAAGGGAGACTTTGCTTTTGAAGAAGGCGTTATTCGCCGCGACCCCACTGCAGTAATAGAAGTAGAGGGTGTTTATCATTGCTGGTACACCAAAGGTGAAGGCGAAACACTTGGTTTTACCGGCAACCCACAAGACAAAGTATTTCCTTGGGATTTAACTGAAGTGTGGCACGCTAGCTCTAAAGATGGCATCACCTGGAAAGAGCATGGTTGTGCTATTGCTCCCGGCGAAGCGGGTGCTTACGACGACCGCGCAGTGTTTACACCTGAAGTATTAGCTCATCAAGGTAAGTACTATTTGGTCTATCAAACAGTACAAGCGCCCTATACCAACCGCCAATTCGAAGAAATTGCCATTGCTTGGGCAGACAGCCCATTTGGCCCGTGGAACAAATCCCCAGCCCCCATTGTTAGCCCTGCTAAAGATGGTAAATGGCGTACCGAAGAAGACAATCGCTTTTTAGTGGAATCTAAAGGTAGCTTCGATAGCCATAAAGTTCACGATCCCTGCTTAATGTTTTTTAAAGGCGAGTTTTACCTTTACTACAAAGGCGAGACCATGGGAGAAGAAATGAACATGGGCGGACGAGAGATTAAACACGGTGTCGCCATCGCTAAAGATATTCTTGGCCCTTATGTGAAATCAGACTACAACCCTATTTCTAATAGCGGACATGAAGTGGCGGTATGGCATAAAGATGGTGGCATCGCCTCTTTGATTACGACCGATGGACCAGAAAAGAACACCGTACAATGGGCTGCAGACGGCATTAACTTTGAGATAATGTCGCAAATAAAAGGCGCTCCCGAAGCCTTAGGTATTTTCCGCCCTAACCAAGCCAGCGATATTGATTCACCCGGCTTGGAGTGGGGATTGTGTCACCAATATGATGCCTCTTGGAACTGGAACTTTATCTGCCGTTACCGAGTGAAAAAACAAGTGCTCGACGCCTCAACCTACCAAAACTCTAACTAACAAAAAACGGCCCACTTAATTGTGGGCCGTTTGTTTACATCTCAACATACCATCCTCTCAGTGAATCGCCTCGGCCACTAATAAACTGCGTCCATCAAACCACTTAGCCCGCAGCGCCTAAACGACTAACATACAAAAGTTCGTTTTCTGAATAACATGCTTCTAACTGGGCAACAAATGCTCCACGTACTTCTGCTTGCTCGGCAAACAAAAATGCCAAGGCTTGGCGTGCCATCGCCTCCACCGGATAAAACAGCGTACTGTAGCTGAGCTTGCCGCCAGGGGCATTATTTGAAGCGCCTATAAACTCAATCTGCCGGTTTAATTGCTCGGTTTGCTGTTGCACTTGTTGCCATATTGGCCAACTTAAGCGGGGTGATAAACACACCAGCGCCGAGCACTTATCAGAACCAACAACGCTCGATATACAATCGCTAGGGTCATGAGGCAAACAGTTCACCGTGAGCGTTGCCTGGCTAAAAGGGCTGTCAATGTTGACTAATTGTGGGCTTATTTCTTGATACTGCTGCGCATCACAACATACCGTAATATGGCTATGCCCACGCTCAACCAAAGATGTGATTGCCAGCCATAAACTGGCGATCAAGTCTAAGTGCAAACACTGACTAGCGAACTGACTTACATAACGCTTAGCCACCAATAAACGGGGATGCAAGCGCATAAACTCAGCTAGGCGTTGTTCGTCCATATGCTGACTTTCGAAATATAAAGCCTGAACACCTAAAGCAAGATAGTTTTCTAACAGGTGAATTTCCTGAGCTTCTGAGTGCGCGCCAGAGGCTAGGTGCAATGGTTGCGATAAACTTGATGCCCTAGCAGAAAGATCTTTCAGTAAACTGGCACTGAGTGGATCTTGGATTGATTGCACAATCATCCCAGGTCCAGTTTGTGGATTAACGGTGAGGTTTTGCGCATGGTAATTAGGCACAAAATTTAGTGCTTTAATCGCTGCCATTACCTTGGCCACTTTAGCCTCACTCACCGGCGTATTTTTATTAATAATGCGAGATACCGTTGCTACCGAGACACCCGCTTTGTTCGCAACATCTACAATTGTGGTCATCTGCTTCCCTACTTCGCGCTTAGTTATTTATTTTTATAATCGAACAGATAAAACAAAAGACGAGGCCAGCTCGTCTTTTGTTAATCAAGGTTTAGTGTTACTTAATAAGCTCCGGATAACGCTGTGAATACAGCGTTCGGTTTACTTCGGTTGCGCCTGCAACTAAGTTCTCGTAAGGAGAATCAGCTACCGTAACAAAGCCGTTATTGTAGTTTTCGCCATCCCAAGCTCGGCCAGTAGTTGGCGAGTCTAAGTATTGGAACCAATGAGCTCCCACAAAGTAAGGGTTGGCAATAACGCTATCCATGTAATGGGCGTATTTCTCTGCGCGACCTTGTTGCGTATCGGCGGCAACAAGACCGGGATGGAACATACCGCTATCGGTTGCCCCAAAGTGGAATTCACCAATAATGCTTGGCTTGTCTAACTCGGCTAAATGGCTCCAGTCGCCCTTCGACATATCATTGCCGTATAGGTTGTAGCTCATTACATCTACATATTGAGCTGCACTGTTGGCCGCTTCTGGAGTGATTCCCCACTCAGTAAAACGTGCCCCCAAATACAAGTGCTCAGGCATTACCTGCTTCATTTGCTGCTGTACAATGGCAAAGTAACGGTCGGAGTGATCGGCCAAGAACATACTGTAATCGGCTTTAATCGCGTCGTTCATTTCACCTTGATGTACATAGCCCTTAGCCAGCTCATCCCAAGAGGTAACTGCACTGCCCCACGCTTGGTTTAGTGCTGCGATATCTTTGGCATATTTAGCTTCTAATAAGTTAACAAACGCTGCTTTGGCATAGCTGTCTTTGGCATTACTCCGTAAAGCAGCAATCGCTAAGGCGTAGTGATTAGCCGCGAACTCGGTATTTCCCCAACTCATTTCGTTATCAACAAAGGTGCCTATACACCAAGGGTCTTGTTTAACTTCGGCGGCCACTTGTTCAGCCATGGCTTTTACCGAGCTAACAAACTCTGGGTCGTAAGGGTCGTGCATCGGTCCCCAGTAATCATTACCGGTATTAATCCGTTGGTGATCACCTACAATCCAGCCGTTGGCAACATAAGCCACTTTCTGGTTGCCATAAAAACTTGGATCGGCCCAGTTACCTAATGAGGTAAAACCCCAATCAAGCATTCGCGCTAAGGTGACATCTCGCCATACGCCAATCGCATCATCACGAGAATCCGGGGCGTATTTACGTTGTAAGTTAGCGCTGTAAAAACTAAATACTTCGCCATGCTCTAGTGGACCGGTGTGGATCATGGTGGAATATTGGTAATTTTGCGCTAAGGCATCACTGTACTTCGGCAACCAATTAAACATGCTGTTACGCAAATCAGAGGCAACCGAACGGGCGTCTTGATTATCGGTGTAACTGGCTTGCGAAATTTGACTGGGTCGCAAACTTAAGTCTTCAGACAACACCAAATCGGTAAAATTAACCCCGGTGGTAGTGTAGGTATCATCCATACGAATATTGTCTAAGCCGGTGGCAAAATATAAGTAACCACTTGGGTCAACCAGTGACCATTTACCGTCTACTTTCTCAGTTCTAAAATATCCAGTTGCGTCTAATTTAGGGCCACTTTTCCAACCACCGTAAGGCGTTCTGTCGGCCATAGGTTTAGCTGAGTCGATAAGCGCAACATCGGCTTTAGCATGCTTTTGTAATTCTTCTGCTGAATGAATTTTCTCGGCCCAGTCTTCATTAGTAAACTGGCCAAACTCATCCAACAAACCTTGGTAGCGACTGGTATCGGCGCTAAGATTTGGCACTAAACGAATGTTATCGATGACCAAGCTAAGGTCACTTTGTAGATCTTGCATGTACAGCTGAAAGCTCACGATATTAGCTAAATCTAGCTTGGCTTCACCCCAGCCAAAATTAATCGCTTGAGCTTGGTAAGACTTTTTGGGTGGCTCGCCACGCATGCCTGAGTCGAGGGTTTTGGCTAGCTCTTCAAGCGTAAAGTAGTAAGTACCCGCTTCGCCTGCAGGCAATTGTACGTAACCTGTTCGGCTATGAATTACGCCATTAGCGCTACCGCCTTGTTTTTCATTTACGTCATCATCAACGCGAATAAACAATTGTGCGCCTGCATCGCTCAGGTTCTCCACGTCAAAGGCTAAAGTAAAGTCACCATGCTCAGACCAATTCCACGGTTTATCAGCACTAAAGGTCACGCTTGGATAAGAGGCATCGGCAGCGTAATCAATTTTTAGACCTTTCCCCTCACCACGACTTATTGAAGTAAGCTTGGTGCCATGGGTATTACTGGCAATGCCTTTCGAACCATCATTAAAATCAGCTAAAGTGGCAATGGTTGGAATGGGCGCTGCAATCACTTCTGCTTCACGCGCCTCTGATTTAACAAAATCACCGGTGCGCTCAATAAAATTAATATCGTGAATAATCACTTCTTGCGCGGCGATAGGACCTACCGAATAAAACTGAATTTCGGCAATACTTTTTAGGTTAAGTTTACTGCCGCCTCGGTAACCTTCAATATTCATTTGAGTACCGTTAAACAAGAAATCTACGGTAGTGGTTTTGCCCGCAGGTAAAACAATTGGTAGATCAACTTGGTTATCGGCCGAGCCCATAATACCAATGTTATCGCTCACCTTCATTTCTATGCGAACGTCTGCTGCACCGGGGTTTTCTAACGCGACTTTCAAACCACCTTTGGTATTCCAATCCCATGGGCCAGCTTTGGAATGAATTTTCACGTTTGGCCATTTTGATTGCGCCTCCGCTTCGGAGATCGCATCAAAATTCATTTTCAATCCGTCTTTGCTTTGCTCGGCTGTTTTCTCTACTACAGAAAACTGACTATGACTGTGGGTGATTTTTTCTAAAATCGCCGCTTCAGTAAGATTAAGCGGGGTTGCCGCACTAGTCATATCACCCGATGTATTCTCGCTGGCGCTCGACTGCTTAGTGTCATCTGCCATAACCTTTGAAACTGAAACCCCAGCTAGTACAACAGACACTAGGATTGCTAAATTGTTCTTTTTAAACAGCACAATATTTCCTCCCTAAAAGGATAACCAAAACCAATATTATTGGACAACCACTAAGCAATATTGGATAACCAAAATAAAAGTTAGCATACCAATTAGAATTCTTATGTGAGCTATAGCGGTATTTTGGCAACAGAGATAAAGATAAAAACTCAATTAAATCAGTAACTAAAGAGATCAAAAGTACGCTGTAGTCAACGAAGAGCTACAGACATAAGGAAGGAAGAAACCTAGGCACTTGCGGAACCATTGCAGGATAGTACCTAGGCTAGTAGCAACACAGAGCGACACTATGCTGCTACCTTTACTGGTTTAGCTCACTAAGTAATCGTGAACTCCCTTGGCAACAGGGATCCCATTACGATCACACTCGGCGCGATAAGCCACTTGTAAATCGTTCGGTGCAAGCACTTTGTCAACACCAGGTACTGGCGGAACTTCGTGCAACTCTTTGACCATTGCAGCCATCATCACTGGGAACAACGCGTTACCCAGTTTAGTTGGGTCAATCACAATCACTAAGCTGGCCAGCTTACGCATTTTGTCGTAGTCGTCGTACATACGAACAATATGGTTACCGAAGTTAGCCCCCATCAACATGCCCGTTAGCGCATCAATAGCTAAGGCAATGCCAGAGCCTTTATGGCCACCAAATGGCAGCAAGTTGGCCACTTTATGAGGATCGGTTGTTTCGTTGCCTTCAGCATCAATGGCAAGGCCTTTACCAATCGACTGACCGGTTTCTTTGGCATGCAATAGCTTGCCATACGCGGTGGCACTGGTCGCCATATCAATAATCATTGGCGTAGAGCCCTCTACCGGGAAACCAAAGGCAATTGGGTTGGTCCCCAAAAACTTGGCCGCTCCGCCATGTGGGGCAACACATGTGTCGGTTTGCGTCATACCAATGGCAATCATACCTGCGCTTGTGGCTTGCTCCATAAAGTATGAAAGCGCACCACAATGCGAGGTATTCTTGACACTTACAAAACCTAATCCGGTATCAGAGGCTAGATTTATGGCGTGTTTAGTGGCAGCGATTAGCGCCGAATGGCCCATGCCATCATCTGAGTCAAGTACCGCCATTGAGGGTGATACCTGTTCAATTGAGAATGTAGCGGCGCGATTTAACCCGCCTTTAGCTAAACGCTGACAGTAATGCTCTACTCGCATAACACCGTGTGAATGCACACCGGTAGCATCTGCGTGTATTAATACTTCGGTGACTTCCTTGGCCGTTTGCTCGTCAAGGCCTGCAGCAATAAGTTTGTTTAGCGCAAGTCCTTTTAACTCGGCTTCCTTTACGTGTACTGTTGTCATAATTACCTGCGCGACTAAAAGTTGATAACGCCTTTAATAAGGCTTGAGTTGTTTACTACATCCTGTTGGTAAGAAAGACCTACAGTGTCGAAATCATAATCACGGTTTTTCATGATATTTTCGTCAATCTGGCCTTTGCTCATCAGCTCAATCACTCGCTCAAAGTCTTCGCGGGTTGCATTACGACTGCTTAACAAGGTGGTTTCTTTTTTGTGGAATGTTGGATCGTCGAGTACTAAATCACCGATATACAAACCAATAAATACGATTTTTCCGCCGTGGCGAATTAGCTCAACGCTGCGGCTCATAGAACCTTTATTGCCAGTAGCATCCATTAAGGTACAAGCTAATTTGCCACCAAATGCCGCTTTTAAATCCTCAACATAGTTCTCTGCTAGCGGGTTTAAGGTTTTAATGCCAAGCGCTTTTTCTACATGTGCGCGACGCTCGTCACTCACATCGGCTACAACTACTTCAGCGCCGTTCGCCTTAGCAATGGCTGCTGCCGCTAGGCCAATTGGGCCTGCGCCAACTTGCAGAACACGTTGTCCCGCTTTTACTTCAGCACGACGCACCGCATGGGCGCTAATCGCAAAACACTCGATCAGTGCGCCTTGGCTATCACTCACTTCTTCTGGCAATTTAACCAGGTTGCTTTCTAATACACTGAGGTACTCACTAAAGCCGCCATCTTGGTGAACCCCATATAAAGAGACATTTTCACAGCAGTTGGTTTTACCTTCTTCACAGGCGGCACACTCACCACATGGAATACAAGGGATCACAGAAAATCGCTCGCCCGCTTTGGCGCTAGAACAATCACTGCCAACCGCTTCAACAATGCCACTAATCTCGTGGCCTAATACGCGAGGATAACTAAAAAATGGCTGACGGCCGGCAAAGGCGTGAATGTCGGTACCACAAATACCTACGGCTTTTACTTTTAACAGTACTTCGTTAGCGGCAACAGCCGGCTTTTCACGCTCAACGTACTCAATGGAGAACGGTTCGTTACAGATTAGTGTTTTCATGTTGTTTCCTAATTCACTGCAATTGAGTCGATAACCGACGCAATGCCATATTCTTCAATAGATACAAAGGCTGATTCGACTTGCTGACTAAACTTGGCGTTATCGCTTGCATGAGTACCAAAAATTTTGTTTATTGCGAGCAGGGCTTTAGCTTGGGCTAAAGGCTCGGCTTGGCTATCAACGATGTGCTTAAACTCGTCTGCCAATGGGTCGACAATTTGCTCGCCCTTTTTCACTGCACCAATAATTGAGTGCATCCAACCGGCAATTAAAATAGGTAAGCAAGTCACTTTTAAGCCTTGCTTTTGCAGCTGCAACAAAGGATCAACCGCGCGCTGAGGAAGCTTTTGCGAACCATCCATCGCGATTTGTGCAGTTTTGTGTTTTACATTTGCGTTGCTAAAACGTTCGATAAGCAAACCGGCGTACTGCTCCAAATTTACGTTCAAATTCGGGCTTAAAGATTTAGCTTGCTCTTGGGTCATAAGCTTTAAGGTGGCGGCTTTAAATGTTGGGTCTTGCATACATTGGTAAATGTACTCGTAACCCGCTAAGGCACCGTTATAAGCCAAAAACGAGTGGCTACCATTTAACATGCGTAACTTCATTTCTTCGTAAGGCAAAACGTCGTTTACAAACATTGCCCCGGCCAAATCCCAATCTGGGCGACCCGCGACAAAGTTGTCTTCAATGACCCATTGGCGGAAGTCTTCACATACCACACCACAAGGGTCTGCATACCCCACTTCCACTTCAATGGCAGCAAATTCTTCAGCCGTCATCGCAGGACAAATACGATCTACCATGGTGCTTGGAAAGCTAATATTCTGCTCAATCCAGCTGGCCAATTGTTGGTCAAGTTTTGCGGCGTAAGCGAGTACCGCATTTTTGGTAAGGTGACCATTTTCTGGAATATTGTCACAAGACAGAATGCTAATTGGCGCTAAACCTTTATCACGTCTCACTCGTAAAGCTTCAGTAATTAAGCCTAAAGCAGAAACGGGAGCCTGCGGATTCGCTAAGTCGTGTTGAATTAAGCTATTTGCTTCATCCAGCAAACCCGACTGTGGATCAACGCAATAGCCTTTCTCGGTGATAGTCAGCGAAACAATGCTTACTTGTGGCTCAGCAATTTTGGCAATTGCTGCAGCTATCCCCGACACCGGTGTATGAATAGCCTCGGTAACGGTTCTCACTAAACGCGAACATACCGTGTCTTTAGATTTTTCGATAACCGAAAATAAGCAGTCTTGAGCAACTAAGTTGGCCACTAAATCTTCACTGCCAAACATGTTTATTTCGCAAATGCCCCAAAGCTCACCAGACGCTTGGTTAGTTAAATCGTTATATACAGCTTGATGGCCGCGATGAAATGCACCAAAGCCAATGTGAACAATCTTCGTGTCTAATTGTTCCCTGTTATATGTCGTTACTGCTTTAAACCTATCTTGAAACTGGCTTAAATGATTACTTACTGCCATTTACCCACCCAACTGTTCAACCAATATGGCATTTATACCGACAAAATAGCCAGATAGCCGTGATTACAATCACAAAATGGTAAACCAATTACCTTTAAATGGCTAACTAAAATAAGTAAATAGTTTATCCAAAGTGAGTTTATTATAATTAACCTTTTAATTAAAAAGCAATAAAATTCAAAAAAAACAATAAGTTAATAAGAATAAAAGACGCTTAATGAAATAATTGTATTTAAATATCCGTAAAACTCATTTTGGTTGACCAAAATTAATTCATCCCATACCATCGGTTTCATTAAGGGATTAGCCCTTCTATTAAGCAATCAAATAGGACAGGTCATGTTTAGCGAAATATTAAGTTTTGGCGAGCCGATGTATGAATTCAGTCAGATTAAGCAGTCTCAAGCGATGCAGCCTGACTTTCTAAGTGGTTTTGGTGGGGATGTTTCTAACTTTGCGATTGCAGCAGCACGCCAAGGTGCCAATGTAGGCATGATTACCCACCTAGGCGCAGATGAATTTGGTGAGCAGTTTAAAACGCTTTGGCAGCGCGAGTCGGTCGCTTTAGATCTAGTAGAAAGCAACGCCTCGGCGCATACCGGTGTTTACTTTATTACTCATAATGAAGAAGGCCATCACTTTTCATTCTTAAGAAAGGGCTCTGCTGCCAGCCTAATAAGCAAGCATCAGTTACCCGTTGAAGCCATTGCTAACGCTAAGTTATTACATACCACTGCGATTACCCAAGCAATTAGCGATACCAGTTGCGACGCGGTATTTGCGGCAATAGAACTGGCCCGCAAAACAGACACTCTGGTCTCCTACGACACGAATCTTCGCCTTAAGTTATGGTCGCTCAATCGCGCTAAAGCCATTATTAATGAAACCATTTCACAGGTAGACATCTGCTTCCCTAGCATTGATGAAGCCCAGCTACTCACAGGCCTAACACATGCAGATGAGATCATTGACCACTACTTAACATTAGGGGCAAAAATTGTGGTACTAAAGCAGGGTTCTGAAGGGGCAACTGTGGCAGACCAACATGCTCGCTTTAGCATTAAACCGCACAAGGTCACTGCGGTAGACGCCACCGCAGCCGGCGACTCATTTGCGGGGTCATTCTGTACTCACTATGTTCGCGGAGCAGAAATTCAAGATTGCTTAAAATACGCCAATGCCACAGCGTCTATCACTATTACGGGTTATGGCGCGGTCGCTCCTCTTCCTACTTTGGCGCAAGTTGAACAGCGTTTGAACCTTAACTAAATTCACAATGACTAAACGGATGTACCCATGGAAAATTTAAATGCACTACTAGAAAAATTCAAAGTGATTCCAGTTATTGCCATCGATAAGGCCAGTGACATTGTTCCGCTAGGCGAGCAACTGGTAAATAATGGTTTGCCCGTTGCCGAAATCACTTTTCGCTCAGCAGCTGCCGAAGAAGCAATTCGTTTACTGCGAGCCGCCCAACCAGAGATGTTGATTGGTGCTGGTACCATTTTAAACGAGCAACAAGTGGTAGCAGCTAAAGAAGCAGGCGCAAGCTTTATCGTGTCTCCGGGGTTAAACCCAAATACAGTAAAAGCCTGTCAAAAACACAACATTGCCATTGTACCGGGCGTGAATAATCCCTCGGGTGTCGAGCAAGCCTTAGAACTAGGCCTGGATACTGTTAAGTTCTTCCCGGCTGAAGCGTCTGGCGGAATTGCTATGCTTAAATCATTGTTAGGCCCTTACACCAACATTAAAGTGATGCCAACCGGTGGCATTAATCAAAACAACATTGAAAAATATTTAGCCCTACCAGGTGTATTAGCCTGTGGCGGTACTTGGATGGTGGATAAATCACTTATAAATAAAGGTGATTGGGATACCATTGGTAAACTGGTTAAAGAGATTGTGGCGCAACTAGCCGATTAAGAGAATACCCATGAATACAACAATTAAGTCTGTTAACACACGTTTGTTTAAGATCCCGCTTGCCGAGATCTTATCTGACGCTAAACACGGTGACCACGACCATTTCGAGCTAGTGACTACCACCATAACCTTAGAAGATGGCAGCCAAGGCACCGGTTATACTTATACTGGCGGTAAAGGTGGTTATGCCATTAAAGCCATGGTTGAACATGACCTAGGCCCAGCGCTAATCGGCAAAGACGCCAGCCAAATTGATGAAATCTATGATTTCATGGAGTGGCACATTCACTACGTAGGTCGTGGTGGTATTGCCTCATTTGCTATTTCATCGGTAGATATTGCTCTGTGGGATCTCAAAGGAAAACGCCTCAATCAACCTCTATGGAAAATGGCTGGCGGCGAAGGCTCTAGCTGTAAAGCGTACTGTGGGGGTATCGATTTACAGTTCAGTTTAGAGAAGTTACTCGGCAATATTCAGGGTTACTTAGATAAGGGCTACAACGCGGTAAAAATTAAAATTGGCCGCGAAAATGCCGAAGAAGATATTGCACGAATTAAAGCAGTACGCGAGCTGATTGGCAGTGATGTTACCTTTATGATCGACGCCAACTATTCGCTAACAGTTGAACAAGCGATTGCCTTATCTAAAGCGGTAGAGCAATATGACATTACCTGGTTCGAAGAACCCACCATTCCTGATGACTACCTCGGTTATGGCAGGATTGCCGACGCCACCAGTATTCCGCTGGCTATGGGTGAAAACTTACATACCATTCACGAATTCGAGTACGCCTTTGAGCGAGCTAAACTGTCATTTGCACAACCGGATGCGTCCAATTGTGGTGGTATTACCGGTTGGCTTAAAGCAGCTCGCTTAGCCAACCAGCATAACGTTCCAGCCTGCTCTCATGGCATGCAAGAGTTGCATGTTAGCTTAGTATCATCACAGCCCAACTCTGGCTGGTTAGAAGTGCATAGCTTCCCGATTGATGAATATACCAAGCGCCCATTAGTCGTAGATAATCACCGTGCTATTGCGCCAGATACACCGGGAGTTGGCGTAGAGTTTGATTGGGATAAGATTTCCACTTACGAGGTT
Organism: Agarivorans sp. Toyoura001; assembly: GCF_005405585.1. Taxonomy (GTDB): domain Bacteria; phylum Pseudomonadota; class Gammaproteobacteria; order Enterobacterales; family Celerinatantimonadaceae; genus Agarivorans. The sequence goes on from NZ_BJEQ01000002.1 coordinate 417,884, forward strand.
TAACTCAGCCCATTTCTATCGATAAAACACCGCTGTCCTCAGCGGTGTTTTTTTAATCTTTTCTCAAGCACCACTTTCTCATGTTTGCTAATTAGCAATAAATTCATTAATAAACCTCACAAACAACGACCAATTTCAAATAAAGATCAACCAATATCGATCTTGATCGCCAAATTGGTTATCCAAAGGTGTTTAAATAGCTGTCGAATATTACCCCCTGAGGATAAGAAATGGACATAAAAACATGGAATGCCTATAAATATGCGTTAATCGTTGCTATCGGCGGCTTTGTATTCGGCCTAGATGCAGCCATTATTTCTGGCACAGTGCGCTACATAGCCTCTGAGTTTTCACTTAGCGACATTCAAATTGGTACGGTTGTTGGCGCGCCAAGCCTTGGCGCTATTATCGCGTTGTTTTTTGCAGGTAAAGCAGCCGATGCCTTAGGCCGTAAGAAAACACTGATTATTGTGGCAGTGTTGTATTTATTCTCGGCACTGATGTCGGCAATGGCAACCAGCTTTATGATGCTGACCATTGCTCGCTTTATTGGCGGCCTTGCCTTTAGCTCGTTGTCACTCGCATCAATGTACATTGGTGAAATTGCCCCCGCTAAACAACGCGGCAAGCTTGTATCGGCCAACCAGTTCAACATTGTGATTGGCTTATTAGCCGCTTATTTTATTAATTACTACTTAGTGACTCATGTCAGTGAAAACTCACTGCTGTTTTCGCCTAGCACTATTTGGCGGACAATGTTGGCCTCGGAACTTATTCCCGCTTTGGCTTGGGTAATCCTGTTATTTAGAGTGCCTGAATCCCCGCGCTGGCTGTCAATGAAAGGCCAACATGACCAAGCGCTAGTAGTATTAAACAAGATACTGCCGCAGCAACGAGCTATTGAAGTACAGGCAGAGATCCAACAGAACCTAAATGAGCATAAAGATACCGAAAGCGTTATCCAGCAACTTAAACTGTTGTTTTCATCACCCATGAAAACCGTTTTTGCGATTGGTTTTATTATGGCTGTGGTGCAGGGTATTACCGGCATGAATGCCATTCTTTTTTATGCGCCTACGGTATTTGAGCAAATTGGCTTTGGTCTCAATGCCTCATTTCAGCAAGCCATTTATATTGGTATAACCAGTGTTGTATTTACGGTACTGGCAATTTTCTTTATCGACAAAGTAGGTCGTAGACCGCTACTCATACTAGGTTTAGTGGCCGTGGTATTAAGCCATGCAGCCTGTTGGTACGGCTTTAGCAATGCCACTTATAGCGTTAACCAACAAACTATTGATAAGCTTGAAGAAGTGATTGATACCACCCCGCTCACTGCGCAAATAGGTAAGCAATTTGAAGACGACGTAAGCTTTAAAGAAATGCTCGCCAGCAACTACGACGCAAACACCTTAAGGTTAAACGAAGGGCACATTATTGAAGCAGCCATTAGCGTTAACCCAATGCTGATTTTGATTGGTATTTTGGCGTTTATCGCCGCTTTTCATATCTCAATTGGCCCTATTATGTGGGTATTGTTTTCGGAAATATTTCCCAACTCAGTACGTAGCGTAGCAATCCCAATGTTTGCTTTGGTGACCAGTATCGCGAGTTACCTCATTCAACAATTTTTCCCTTGGCAACTAGCAACCTTTGGCGCGGCCAATACTTTCTTAATGTATTCAATGTTTGGCTTAATAGGTTTAGTACTGTTGTGGCCCCTACTCCCAGAAACCAAAAACAAAACCATTGAAGAGATAGAAGGCACCTTGGTAGGCCAAAGCAAAAGGAATTCAGCCCCCAGTGAACAAGAAGAAGCCAGTTCTGGTGCGCCTGCTGCCTAGCTAGACGCAAGAAAAAATCATAAAAAAAGCCGCTAACGATTAGCGGCTTTCTTCATCTAAACAGGGCTAGCTTAATGGCTTTCAGTAAAGTTACTGTCGAACTCCATCGCAAAGAAATAATCGTCTAAATCCGTGTCGCTATTATCTGAGCTGGCAATTTTAAGTAGCTCTTGCTTACTGTTCTCTATGTGCTGCCATACCGCTTGTTTGGCATCTTCTGGGGAACGCTTTTGCAAGGCTAACAAAATACGTTTGTGGTCGTTAATCCACATTGACTGTAAACGCTCTTCATGTAGAAACTGGTGATTTAGCTCATTCCACAAAGGGTTGGTAGTACGTACCGTACTCCACATGTCTACCGCTTGATTTATTAATACTCGATTCTGAGTGGACTCAGCAATCAAGCTATGGAACTGCTGATCAAGCTCTTCAAACCTTTCACTATCGCCGTTAATTTCGCTTTCTTGTAACTGCAATACACGTTTTAACTCACGCAGTTCATTAAACTTAATCTGGGTGGCAGCAAACCCTGCAATACTGCTCTCAATAATTTGTCGAGCCTGCAGTAGTTCAAACGGCCCCACATCACTTTTTGGTAAAATGGTGCGTTTGCTGACTTTTTCCGGTGAATCGATAAAGTAGATACCCGCGCCTTGACGCACCACAACTAAACCTTTCAACTCAAGCATAATAACCGCTTCGCGAATGGTTGCCCGGCTCGTTTCAAAGCGCTCGCTTAGCTCTCGCTCCGATGGCAGTCGCTCGCCCGCTTTAAAAACTCCAGAAAACAACAGCTCTTCGATTTGAACGCCAATATCGTAATAGCGTCGCTTGGTATCCATCTTAGCCATAATGCAATTTAACCTTTGAAAAAAATTTAAACCACTTAGTTTTTGGTAAATCAATTCAACTAAGTTCTAGACCGAATCCGGAATAGTACCGCCTTTTAGCGCAAACTTGTAGTCAACCTTATCTACTCAGGTCTCATTTTGTCCGAAATTGTACTACTAATACAAAAATCTACATTAAACACATGATATTTCAAAAATACTTATCAAATCTCGGCGGGGCAAGTAGGCCATTGAAGCAAGATGTGACTCTCATCACTGAAAAGGTTAACCAGTTAAGCTTAAATACACAAATTGGTTTACCAGATTAATTCAACTAACAATCTAAAGGACGTTAGATGAACACAGTTTCACACAAAATGTTTATTGATGGCGAATGGCGAGTATCCGCAACAGGCAACACCATCGAAGTTGTTAACCCTACTAATGAGCAAGTAGTGGGTTATGCGCCGCAAGCCAGCCGCGAAGAAGCAGCACAAGCTTTACGTTCATCTGAGTTAGCCCAAAAAGAATGGGCCAGCTTACCCGCTCAAGCAAGAGCAGACTTAGTTAGCGCGCTAGCTGATGCCCTAGAAGCCGAAGCAGAACGCTACGCTGTAATGTTAACTCAAGAGCAAGGTAAGTTACTTAGCGATGCTCGCGGTGAAGTGGCAGGTTCAGTAGGCTTTTTGCGCTACGCAGCAGAATCAGCAAGACGTATCGAAGGCGAAATAGTTACTAGCGAAAACCAAGATGAGCAAATTTGGATCCAGCGTGTTCCATTTGGCGTAACCGTGGGTTTATTAGCCTGGAACTACCCTCTCGCACTGGCTGCTCGTAAACTCGGCAACGCTTTAGTCACTGGAAATACCATGGTAGTGATGCCGCCAGCAGACACGCCATTAACTGTATTAGAATTTTCTAAGTTGATTGCACAAGTCGGCTTCCCTAAAGGGGTGGTAAACATTGTCTCAGGTTTAGGCGGCGAAGTGGGTGACGAATTGGTTCGTAACCCTATCACCAAGCTTGTGACCTTAACCGGTAGCTCTGAAGTGGGCTCTATTTTGTACCGCTCTGCATCAGAGAACATCACCGCATTGAATTTAGAGCTAGGCGGCAAAGCTCCTTTCATTGTGTTGGACGACGCCAACGTAGATGAAGTGGTTGAGATTGCAGTTAACTCTGGCTTTGGCAACTGCGGCCAAATTTGTACCTCTAATGAGCGTATGTACATCCATCAGAGCATTTACGCTGAGTTCATGGATAAATTCATTGCCAAAGTTAAACAACTTAAGGTTGGCGATCCCATGCTTGAAGGCACTAATGTAGGGCCAAAAGTTAATGCTCGCGAAGTAGAAAAGCTCGTTGAAATGATCGCAAAAGCGAAGGCCGACGGCGCAACAATCGCCTGTGGTGGCAGCAAGCCTGCTGGCCAAGAGTTTACTAAAGGCTATTGGTTTGAACCTACCGTGGTGACCAATGTTACCAATGACATGGACATTATGAAGCAAGAGGTGTTTGGCCCAATAGTCGCAGCCATGCCTATCGATAGCCTTGAACAAGCGTTGCAATACGCTAACGATATTGATTTGGGTTTGTCTGGGTATGTATATACCAATGACATGCGCAAAATCATGCAAGTAGTAAATCAGTTAGAAGTGGGAGAAATATACGTAAACCGCCCGAACGGAGAACTACTAAACGGGTTCCACACTGGCTTTAAACGCAGTGGTATTGGCGGCGAAGACGGCAAGTACGGATTGGAGGGTTACCTGCAAAAGAAAACCATTTACTTGAACTACCAGTAAGAATTTCTATTCCTTTTTGACAATTGTTAGCACTTTGCCTTGGTAGTAATACCAAGGCCTTTTTGCTTTTAGCCCTCATGTTTAATGCCTGCTCCCATCAACAAAACCTTGTTTAGCTCACACCCACAAAAAAAGGTTAACAAAAACACAAAATTGATCGACCAAATCACAAAAATAGGTTAATAAGCATGCGATATTTGCTTGCACTTTAACCAGGGAGATAAACAATGAAAGGATTCACCAGACATTCAATCTTAATGGCGTGCAGTATTGGCTTAGCAATAAATGCAACAGCTGCTGATTGGGATAACATCCCCATTCCTGCCGAACTAGACGCAGGACAATCTTGGGAGTTACAACAAAACTATTCTGACTCTTTTAACTACTCAGGCAAAACCAGCACGTTTACCGGCAAATGGAAAGACAGTTACTTTCATAGCTGGACAGGCCCCGGCCTTACTCACTGGTCGAGCGATGAATCGTGGGTTGGTGACGGCAACCTCATCATTAGCGCTTCGCGTCGCCAGGGCACCAATAAAGTAAATGCAGGGGTCATCACCTCTAAAACCAAAGTAAAATACCCCATCTTTTTAGAAGCCAGTATCAAGGTGAGTAACTTAGAGCTTTCTTCCAACTTTTGGTTGTTAAGCGAAAACGACCAGCGTGAAATAGATGTATTAGAGGTATACGGTGGCGCTCGCCAAGATTGGTATGCCAAGAACATGTCGACCAACTTTCATGTTTTCTTCCGTAATAACGACAACTCGATAAAAAACGATTACAACGACCAGACGCACTTCACGCCCACTTGGGGAAACTACTGGCGTGACGGTTTCCACCGCTTTGGTGTGTATTGGAAGAGTCCAACAGACGTTACTTTTTACATCGATGGTCAAAAAACCACAAAAGGCGCTTGGAGCCAAGTGGTAATGAAAGACAAAGATTACACCGGTGCCATTCTTGATAAGAGCCGCTACAACATGGATCAAGAAGCCTTCATTATTATTGATACCGAAGACCACTCTTGGCGCTCTGAAGCAGGCCACATCGCCACTGATGCAGATTTAGCCGACAGTGATAAAAACAAGATGTATGTAGATTGGATCCGCGTATACAAACCAACGGGTGGCTCCACTACACCACCTACTGGCGATATTACGCCACCTAGTGGTTACACCAATTTACAACTGGCACACAGCAATCGTTGTGTTGATGTAATCAATGGCGCCTTATGGAATGGCAGTACTTACCAGCAGTATTCGTGTAACACGGGCAACAACAATCAACGGTTCAAGTTTACTAAAATAGCCAACAATCAATACAGCATTAATGCCAAGGTAAGTCAGCTTTGTATGGAGCTTGCGTCTGGCAGCTCGGCAAATGGCGCTAAGGTGCATCAATGGGTATGTAATCACGCCAACTCTAATCAAACATGGAGCCTAGAAGACAAGGGCAGTAATACGTTTGAAATTAGAAATAAACAAAGCGGAAAATGCTTAGAGGTCGCTAATAGTTCAAACGCAAATGGTGGACAGATTAGGCAATGGGCCTGCACTGGCGCGACTAACCAGCGCTTCAAGTTCTTGTAAGTACACTATTGCAAAATATTCACTACAAGCCACTCAACGTCATAAACAGGAGCGTTTGCCTCCTGTTTATGACGTTTGCTCAGCGCGTTAAGACCACATAACAATGTAACGCCCTTAGCAGCCAAACAGTCAGCTTTATCCCCTTAAACCAAAAACCTAAACAACAGGAAGTAGTAAGATGTTATTTGGAAACGTAAACAAACTCTCTTTAGTGAGTTATGTAAACCCGTCTTTTCCTAAGTGGATTGATGAGGCAATGGCCATTGCTCAGCAACAACCCGATGGTAAATATACCTTATCGGATGAATCAGTTTTTGTATTACTGATGTCCCCTGAAACTGAACCCTTTGAAAAACGTAAAGCCGAGATCCACAAGCAGTATCTTGATATTCAAGTGGTTCTAGAAGGTGAGGAAAACATTGGCTATACCCACGAACTTGCCGAAGACGCTCTGCACTTAACCGAGCTAGAAAATGATGTCGCTTTTTTTGAGCGAGCCAGTAACGAGCAATTGGTACATCTCGCAAAAGGTGATTTTGCCGTATTTTTCCCAAATGAAGTTCATCGCCCACTTTGCGCGGTATCAGCGCCGATGAAAGTACGAAAAGCCGTGATAAAAATTCCATTAACTGCACTGTAATACCTTGTATCTAGAGTCCCTCTTTAGCACCTCGCTCTAAATCTACTTAGAGCATGTGAAGATGCTTAGCTTAAACAAGCTAAGCGCTCTTTCGACTTATCTCGCATCCGCTTTTCTCAAAACACCACTGAAATAACTAACCCAAGATTCGCCTACAACGCGAGCCTTATTAAAGCCCATCAGTAGCGAAAACAACTCAAGCGGCTCGGTGTGAAAAACCAAGTCGTGCCTTGGTTCACAAATTAATAAAATTGGTTATCCAATTTTATTAATTTGGTTGACACAAAAGCCGTAAAAGCAATTAATAGACTCAGATAATTTTAATTCGCTTTAACGGCAGCACCTCAGCCTTAACAGTGACTAGCCTTGCGCTTATTATTGTTTAATCTTGTGGTTTAGTGACCACCTTAGGCCGAGCAGTAGCTTGCTTATATTACGAGGACAAGTAATGAATACACGCTTATCGGCTGAGGATGCTCGCGTTATCTCTGAGCACGAAACATCGATTTTGATTTATGATTTTGCCGATCAAATCCCTTCAGCATTTAGCTTCAGTAACGTAGACGTCGAGCTTGTTGGCAGCGGTCAAGGCGTTACCGCTGGCCAGCAAGCACTAAAAGTTAGTACACGCAGTAAAGAGAACTTCTACACCTCTATTTTTATTGAACCAGAACAGCCATTTGATTGGAGCCAATTGCCCCACTTTTGTTTTGCATTTGACGCCACAAACCTAGGCAAACGCTCTACGCAAATATTCATCAACATCTTTGATAAACAGGGGCAAATGCATAGTCGCAGTATTAACGTGCAAGGCAACTCATGTAAAACCTACCTTAATGAATTAAAAGGCGAATACCTTAAAGGTGGCCTTAATTATCAATCGGGTTTTCGCTCTAACCCTGCCTCTTGGGATACGCCATTTCACTACGCCACCTGGATGTGGGGAGAAATGAATATAGACCTCAGTGCAGTGGCTAAAATTGAATTAAGTATTCATGGCACTTTAATCGATCACCAACTGGTATTAGACAACTTTAGAGTAATTCTCACCCCCGATAGCAATCCCGACTTTCTTAAAGGCTGCTTAGATAAGTTTGGTCAAAATGCTGCAGTGGACACCGTAGAGAAAATTCATTCTGAAGAACAGTTACTCTCAGTCACTGCCGCCGAACTTAAAAGCTTAGAACAAGGTGCCATGCCGCAACGCTCTCTCTTTGGCGGTTTTACCGGCGGCCCGCAATTGGACGCTAGCGGTTACTTCCGCGCTGAAAAAATTGAGGGTAAATGGTCTTTGGTTGACCCGGATGGCTACCCTTACTTTGCCACCGGCTTAGATATTATTCGCCTAGCTAACTCATTTACCATCACCGGCGTAGATTACGACCACTCTACCGTTGCTGCACGCAGCAACGATGATGTGACACCTGAAGACTCAAAAGAAAAATTGGAAATTAGCCAGCAAGCTTTTGATTCTGCCTATGTCGCGAACCAAACCCGTAGAGACTTTTTTGAGTGGCTGCCAGATTACGATGACCCATTGGCGGAACATTACAGCTACATGCGTGAGCTGTTTGAAGGACCAGTAGATCGCGGTGAGATCTTTAGTTTTTACTCGGCAAACTTACAGCGCAAATACGGGCAAGATGGCCAAGACTACATGGCAAAATGGCGCGAAGTAACCATGGATCGCATGCTCAACTGGGGCTTCTCTTGCTTAGGTAATTGGACAGCACCAGAGTTTTACGATAATAAAAAAATCCCTTATTTTGCCAATGGCTGGATCATTGGTGAGTTTAAAACCGTCACCAGTGGGGATGACTTTTGGGCGCCTTTACCCGACCCCTTCGACCCAGTGTTTAGAGAGCGCGCCGAAGCCACCGTTAGCCAAGTTAACGCCGAGATAAAAGGTTCACCTTGGTGTGTAGGTATCTTCATCGACAATGAAAAGAGCTGGGGCCGCATGGACACGGTGAAAAGCCATTATGGCATCGCCACCCATACCTTGGGTCGCAGCGACCAAGACAGCCCAACTAAAGCGGTGTTCACTCAAGCTTTAAAAGACAAATACAGCAGCATTGATAAGCTCAACCAAGCTTGGCAAAGCGATATTAGCTCTTGGGAAGATGTGGCTGCGGGTCTCACCGACCTTGGCCATAACGAGGCTCAGCTTAACGACTACTCGATGTTATTAGAACTCTACGCCAGTGAGTACTTCAAAGTGGTAAATGAGTCCTTAAAAGCACAACTCCCAAATCACTTATACCTAGGCGCTCGCTTTGCCGACTGGGGGTGCAACCCTGAGGTAGTGAGAGCCGCAGCCAAACACGTAGACGTTGTTAGTTACAACTACTACAAAGAAGGTTTGCACCCTGAACCTTGGAAGTTCTTAGCCGAAGTGGATATGCCAAGCATTATTGGTGAGTTCCATATTGGCGTTAAAGAAGGCTTCTACCATGCTGGCCTAGTTACCGCGAACGATCAAACCGAGCGCGGGGAGATGTTTGAAGATTACCTTAATTCGGTGATTGATAACCCTTACTTTGTGGGCGCACATTGGTTCCAGTACATTGACTCCCCTATCACCGGTCGCTCGTTTGACGGCGAGAACTACAACGTAGGTTTTGTTGGCATTACTGATGTCCCCTACCAACCAATGGTAGATGCCGCTAAACGGGTAAATGGCAATATGTATCAACGCCGCTTTGGCAAAACCAAAGACTGAGAGCTGATTTAGGCAACAACAAAGAGGAGCTTGCTCCTCTTTTTTTTTTAGCTCGTTATATTTACTAGGGATACTGTACTGAGAGAGCTTTAAGGCGGAATTAGCAGCAATAAAAAAGCCCGGCACAAGGCCGAGCTTTTATCTGCTGAATGTTTGCGGCAAGAGGCTTAATTTATTGCACCAGCACCTGGCATCGCCTTACACACGTAAATGCTCTCTTTTAAACCGGTCACGGTTTGGTATTGCTGCTCCACTGCTTGGCATACCTCATCGACCAATTGAGGCGGCATAAGCGCCACAATGCAGCCCCCAAAGCCTCCGCCCGTCATGCGTACGCCACCTTGGTTACCCAGCACCTGTTTCACGATATCCACAATGCAGTTCACTTCCGGTACGGTGATTTCAAAATCATCACGCATCGAGGCATGAGATTGCTCCATCAGTACACTCAAGGTCGCCATGTCGTTGGCTTTTAGGGCCTCGGCTGCTGCTAAGGTGCGGGCATTTTCAGTTATCACGTGGCGGGCGCGTTTGGCCACCAATGGGTCTAGGCTGTGTTGCTTGTCCGCAAACAGGGCTTCACTCACATCTCGCAGTGAACTCACTCCTAAGCCTTTCGCGGCGGCTTCACATTGCTCGCGGCGGGTATTGTATTCACTGTCCACTAAACCGCGTTTTTTGTTGGAGTTGATTATCACCACCGCCATGTCTTCTGGCATGGCCACTGCTTGCGTCTCTAGCGAGCGGCAATCAATCAGTAGGGCATGATTGGCTTTACCTTCGGCGGAGATAAGCTGGTCCATAATGCCGCAGTTACACCCTACAAAGTTGTTCTCCGCCGCTTGGCCAATCAGCGCCAATTTCTGTTGCGAGACGGCTAGGTTAAACAGGGTTTTAAAGGTTTGACCAATTACCACTTCAAGGGCAGCCGATGAGCTTAAGCCAGCGCCTTGTGGCACATTACCACTCACCGCTAAATCGGCGCCGCCCAGGGTGAAGCCTTCTTTTTGTAGGCAATCAATGACGCCGCGAATGTAGTTTACCCACATGCAGTTTTCATCAAACTGTAGCGGTTGGCTAATATCAAACTCGTTCACTTGGTTATCGTAATCTACCGACACCACACGCACGATGCTATCGCTGCGCGGTGAAGCCGCTACCACGGCTTGGTAGTCAATGGCACAAGGCAGCACAAAGCCGTCGTTGTAATCGGTATGTTCACCAATTAAGTTTACCCGCCCAGGGGCTTGGATCAGCCTTGCTGGGGCTGAGCCCGTCATATTGATAAAGGCATTGCTGACCGTATCGATGAGGTGTTGTTGACGTTGGGTCATGCGCAGCTCCTTAGTCCTGTTGTTCTTTGTAATGCACGTCGCTAAGGTCGCGCAGTTTGCTGGCCGCTTGCTCAGCGGTTAAATCTCGTTGGCTTTCCGCTAACATCTCGTAGCCCACCATAAACTTACGTACGCTGGCTGAGCGCAATAGCGGTGGGTAGAACAAGGCATGTAATTGCCAGTGTTCGGTCGTGGTATCGCCCTCTTTGAAAAACGGCGCATAGTGCCAGCCCATGGAATACGGGAATGAGCACTGAAATAAGTTGTCGTAACGGCTGGTGAGTTTTTTCATCGCCAGTGCTAAATCATCACGCTGAGCGTCACTGAGCTCACTCATCCGGCGAATATGGGTTTTAGGCATGAGCATGGTTTCAAAAGGCCAAGCAGCCCAATACGGCACGACCGCTATCCAATGTTCAGTTTCCACCACGGTACGGCTGCCATCGGCTTGCTCTCGAGTGGCGTAATCCACCAGCAAGTTGCTGCCGTGCTGGGCGGTATAATCGCGCAAGTGTTGGTCTTTACGCTCAATCTCGTTAGGGAGAAAGCTGTTGGCCCAGATTTGGCCGTGTGGGTGAGGCTGCGAGCAGCCCATGGTTTCGCCCTTGTTCTCAAAGGCTTGTACCCACAGGTAGTCTTTACCTAACTCTTCGATTTGCTCATTCCAGGTATCAATCACGCCACGAATTGCCGTGGTGGATAACTCCGGCAGGGTTTTACTGTGGTCTGGCGAGAAACAAATCACCCTGCTTAAACCACGGGCTTCCATGCTGGTAAACAAGGGGTCGGTGGCAGTAGGTACACTGGGTGAGTCGGTCATCAGTGCAGCAAAATCGTTACCAAAGACATAAGTGCCCGTGTAATCCGGGTTTTTATCACCCGATACACGGGTATTGCCAGCACACAAAAAACAGCCGGCATCGTAGCTCGGCAAGGTCGCCGTAGACGGCGCTTCATCTTGGCCACTCCAGGGACGTTTAGCACGGTGCGGCGACACCAATATCCACTGTCCCGTTAAAGGATTATAACGGCGATGCGGATGCTCGGTAGGGTCAAAGTTTGTGTTTAACATGGGGTCTAACTCCGTTCAAAGCGCCCTTTTGAGGCGCTCATTATTTCTAAAATTCTAGTTGTCGTAACCGTTAGGGTTATTGGATTGCCAATGCCACGTATCTGCCGTCATATCTTCAACACTGCGGCTAGCCTTCCAGCCCAGCTGTTGCTCGGCTTTGTCGGTAGCTGCCCAACATTCGGCAATATCACCGTTACGGCGTGGGCAAATTTCATAGGCAATATCTTTACCGCAAGCGTTGCCAAAGGCCTTAAGCATTTCCAGAACAGAACTGCCTTTACCGGTGCCTAAGTTAAAGATGTGCAAGCCAGCTTGCTCGCCCACTTTGGTTAACGCGGCTACGTGGCCATCGGCTAAGTCCATTACGTGGATATAGTCACGAACACCAGTGCCATCAGGTGTTGGGTAATCATCACCAAATACTGATAGGCTTTCGCGACGCCCTACTGCCACTTGGGCAATAAACGGCATAAGGTTGTTAGGAATACCTTGCGGATCTTCACCCATTGTGCCGCTTGGATGGGCACCTACCGGGTTAAAGTAACGTAGCAAGGTAACGCTTAAGTCAGGTGCGGCTAATTGAATATCACGGTAGCACTCTTCCACCATGTATTTGCTGCGTCCGTAAGGATTGGTTACATCACCGGTAGGTGTGTTTTCATTAATGGGCATTTCGCTAGGTTCGCCATAAACGGTAGCTGATGAGCTAAATACAATGCTTTTCACGCCCGCTTTTCGCATTACGTCGATCAGCACTAAAGAACCATTTACGTTGTTATCATAATACTCAAACGGCTTTTGCACCGATTCGCCCACGGCTTTTAGGCCAGCAAAGTGAATCACCGAGTCAATCTTGTGCTCGTTAAATATCTTTTCTAGCACGCTGCGGTCTCGCACGTCACCTTGATAAAAAACCGGTTGTTGTTGAGTTAAGCTTTCAATACGCGCCAGCACTTCACTTTTACTGTTGCATAAATTATCCAGAATGATCGGAGTTAAACCGGCGTTAATCATTTGCACGCAAGTGTGGCTGCCAATGTATCCCATGCCACCAGTTACTAAGATCTTATTCATTTGCTCTCCTTATTGATTGAGCGCCTTACCCATACTTTATGGCCGCGTTATACGACCGTTCAGAACCAACTAACAGTATTTAATCACAAAAAGGGAAAACGTTTCCACAACTATTCAATGAAAAGTCAACGAATCCCACCATAAACTTGATCTTCTGCACAAATACACCTCACCAAAAAGGGAAAACGTTTACCCAAAAAGTCACAGTATTAAATAAAAACGGTAAGAAAACCGTGTTAGTGCTGCTCTTTGGTGAATCAGAATGATTATCCAACACCCACAATTAACCGTTTATCTGAGTTAATCCCCCTTTATCGCATTTACCCTGAGCTTTGCCAGCAGCGCTTTATGCTAAGGCTAAAAGGAATTGACCTAGGACGCATTTTGCTTGGTATTCGAATATGTAGTTACTGCTTTGCTGCTTTGATAAGCCTTAGTGCCCATGCAACTTGGCTGCAACAATGGCAATTAGAATTAGACAGCGGCTATGCTCAAGCGTCGACTAGCCCGGTATTTGCCAGCCAAGACCAATGGTTTGCCGATGCCGCCTTACGCTGGTATCCACAATACCATAATCTGCAAGGGCAGCTGGTCGCACTGAGTCAGAGCAAACAAAAACAAGACAATCAACATGACTTGATTCTTGCTGAGTTATTTTGGAAAACAGAACTGGCCGAACGTGACTTACTCGTTGGCAAGCAACGGATCGACTTAGGGGTGAGTTATGGATTCCGCCCGCTAGACATGTTTTTACCCTACCGGCGCAACCCTGTCGCGATTCAAGTAGAAGAAGGCGTAGGCGTGTTAAGCCTAAGCCAGTTTAGTGGCAATGGCGAATACGCTCTGTTTTACACTGATTCCTATTTGGCGACAGGTTCAGAAGGTTTACAACAACGCGGAGCAGGCTTGCGTTGGTACCAACTTAGCAATAATAGTGAATGGCAAACCCTTGCTTACTACGATAACCAACGGGCACTAAACTTAGGCGGCAGTTGGGTAAGCACCTTTGGTGATGCCTGGGAAGTGCATGCCGAGAGCCGTTACCAGCAACATTACCGGCGCATGGTAAGCCACTTAACACAAAACAACATTGGCCAAGTCGCCCCCATCTCTGAGCAAGAGTTTGATGATGGCATACAAGCGCTGCTGGGAATGACATGGGCAAACTTAGCCGGTGACAACCTAATAGTGGAATATTGGTTTGATAACCGCGCATTAAGCCAGCAGCAGTGGCAACAGGTAGCCGATGTTAGCCACTATTTAGCCCAACAGGATGGTGGTTTGAATCAACTACGCTATTCGCAGGGCGCAGTGTTTAACGGACAGAATATAATGCAACACAATGTGATGCTGCATTGGCATCGCGATATAGAAGATTGGCAACCAGCCTTTGATGTAATGTTAGCGCCTGAAGATGGCGGCGTGATCGCCACAGCAAGGCTGGACTATGAATTTATCCAAGGATGGACGCTTGGTGCAAGGCTGCGTTATCTTGGAGGTGCTGACAACGCCGTTTACCAATTATTACCAGAAAGTAGAGTTGGCTTAATAAAACTTGAGGGACGCTTTTGAAATCGAATTGCTATAAATCACTAAGGCGTTCACTAGCCATATGTGCATTGTTTTCTATTCCCATAGCATACCTTACCAATGCGATTTGGGGCGGCCCATACTGGATGCACTTTATTATTGCCTTAGTATTTGGCTGCGTGGGCACCATGGCCACCATGCTCATCGACTGGCTTTTCCCCAAACTAGATACCTTTTGGAGTTTTGTACTCAGCGCCCCTATCACTTTAAGCTTAGGCAGCGCCCACACTTGGTATTGGATCAGCCCTTATTACGACAATTTTAATTGGCCATTAATGTTAAAAGTTGTTTTGATTGGCCTGCTATTTTGCGCGGCAATTTACTACTACTTTTTTAGCCGAGAACAAAACCTTGAAATGTCCTCTGCCCTACAAACCGCCGAGTTAGAAAAGCTTAAAGCAGAGCAAGCACTTACCTACAGCCAGCTTCAGTTATTGCAAAGCCAAATAGAACCGCATTTCTTATTTAATACCTTGGCCAACTTAAAAGCCCTCATCGCAGTAGAACCCAAACAAGCTGAGGTGCTTTTAGATAAGTTTACCGAGCTACTCAGGGTCACCCTTAAAAAGAGCCGCCAAGAAAGCATTCGCTTAGAAGATGAAGTAGCAGGAATTAGCGCTTATTTGGCGATTCAGCAAATTCGCTTAGGCGAGCGCCTGCAGTTTAGTGTTGAACTAGATAGCCCTAATCTCACGCAACAACAAATCCCCCCCATGTTGTTACAACCGCTAGTAGAGAATGCAGTTTTTCATGGTATTGAACCCAAACCTGAAGGCGGCGAAGTGAGCGTTCACATAGCGATGCAAGACCAGCACTGGAAGATAACGATTAGTGATACAGGCATCGGTTTCCAAGCATCACCGAAGCAAGGTAATGGTATGGCATTGACCAATATTCAGCAGCGCTTGGCTAGCCTTTACCCTAATCAGGCAAGTTTGAGCATAAGCCCACAAGCAAGCGGTGGCACCCTAGCTACCTTGGAGTTTCCATGCGAGCAATAATTGTTGATGACGAACCGCTATTGCGCTTTCACTTAGACAAAATGTTAGCTGAATGCTGGCCAGAACTAGACATAGTAGATAAAGCCGGCGATGGACCAAGTGCACTTACCGCCGTGGAACAGCTCGGCGCCGACATTGTATTTTTAGACATTCGCATGCCCGGCATGACAGGCATAGAAGTCGCCCAAAAGCTTAATCAACTTGAGCAACCACCGCACATTGTATTTACCACCGCTTTTGATGAATACGCCGTACAAGCCTTTGAGCAGCAAGCAATTGATTACTTGCTAAAACCGCTTGATGAACAGCGTTTATTACAAACCTGCCAACGGATTCAGCAGCGCCAAGCTAGCCCGCAAGCCAAACCAGACTATGACTTACAAGCCCTAGTGACGGCACTGGACGACAAGCCGCAATATCTGCAGTGGATTAAAGCCAGTAAAGGTGAGTCGGTAGAGTTAGTGGCCATAGACAGTATATTGGCTTTTGTTGCCGAAGATAAATACACCACGGTGCGCAGTATGCAAGATGAGTATGTTATTCGCACACCGCTAAAAGAGTTGCTGGGACAAATTCAGCCAGGGCATTTTTGGCAAATTCATCGCTCCACCTTAGTCAAAGTGAATAGCATTAAGCGCGTTAACAAGAACATGTTAGGCAAGCTAACAGTAGAGTTAGTGGATGGCAGCCAATACCCCGTTAGCCGCAGCGCTAATCATTTGTTTAAAGCGATGTAAGCGCTGACTCATTATCGCCTCTAATACAAAAAAGCCCAGCTAATTAGCTGGGCAAATAACACAACGAACTAGGAATTAACCTGCTTCAACCTCTGGTTGCAGCTGCTTGCGTTTCATATGTCTAAAGAAGATCCCTACTAACATAATCAAGCCACAGAAACCGTAGGTTTGCATAATCGTTGGGTCGTCTGACATTAGGCCCACGTCAGAGAACATAATGAAGGCGCCTAGCACCATATAAAGCACCACGGCTGAGGCTTCAAAACGGAATTCCCACGGCGTAACGTCCATGCTTTCATTAATTGGCATCACATAGGCCTGCTCACGCGGTTTAATGGCGCCAATCACAAACATTAAGATGGTACACACCACAAACAGAATCGCTAATTGGTGTAAGAAATGTAGCGGCGTTTCAAATACCAACTGCATCGCTGCGTAAGAAGATACAAACACAACTAACGACACTTTAGCGGCAATAGCGGGTACCCGTTTTGAAATGTAACCTACAAATACAATGGTGAAAATTGGCACACTAAAGAAGCCGGCAACCATTTGTAAGTATTGGAATAGACCTTCTGGCGCAAACATAATAAACGGGGCAATACACACTGCAATAATGGCAATCAATACCCCAAAGATTCGGCCTTTAGCCACCAGTTCTTGGTCTGATTTACCTTCACCAAATAATGGTTTGTAAACATTAAGCGCGAACAAGGTCGTTGAGCTGTTCAGTACACCGTTAAAGGTACTAAGAATGGCACCAAACATTACCGCGACAAAAAAGCCCACTAATGGTTTTGGCAGTACTTCATTCACTAATCGGGTGTACATAGTGTCTGGGTTGCCTGCGTCAGCGCCGAACATATGAAATGCAATAATGCCTGGAATAATCAAAAATAGTGGCGAGATAACCTTAATGGCACCGGCTAAAATCACCCCTTTCTGACCCTCTTTAAGGTTTTTAGCACCTAAAGCGCGCTGGATAATCGATTGATCGGTTCCCCAGTAATATAAGTTGACTAATAGCAAACCGGTAAACAATGTTGAGAATGGCAGTGGGTCACTGGATGTGCCTACCGATTGTAACTTCTCTGGCGCAACAGTAATGATTTGGTGTAAACCATCACCAAAGCTGCCGCCACCTAGCACCATTAAACCAAACACTGGGATCATTAAACCACCAATGATCAAACCAACACCATTGATCGTATCGGCTATCACCACTGCTTTTAAACCTCCATAAATGGCGTAGAAAAAGCCGAGAATACCAATAGTGGCAGAGATAATCGCAATCGCAGCAAACTCAGAAACACCCAGTAAGGTTTGAATATCGAAGATCTCGCCCAGTACCACTGCACCTGCGTACAAAGTGGTAGGCAGAATGTTAATCACGTATTGGCACAAGAACAGCAAGGTAACGAACTTCTTCACCGATAAGTCGTAACGGCTTTCTAAGAAGTCTGGAATGGTAGTAATACCTTGCTTTAAATAACGCGGCACTAATAACAGCGCAATAATCACTAAGGTAACACCCGACGCTACTTCCCAGCCCATTACACTCATATTGTGAGTGTAAGCTTGGGCACTCATGCCCACAAAACTGGTGGCACTAAGGTTGGTTAAAATCAGCGAGCTAGCAATTAAGCCGCCGGTTAAACTGCGGCCACCTAAAAAGTAGCCATCTTGTGAATCGTGCTTGTTTTTCTTCACTTTGTTGTAGGTAAACACCCCAACAAAGCCAGTAAACAGCAAGAACGATAAGAACACTGTTATAGACATAGTTAATCCTTCATAAAGTTGGCGAGTGGCGGTCACTGGCCACTCGGTGAATACAAAAATTGTTGGTTAAATGCGTTTTAGGTGCACCATTAGTGCTGACTCTGGATCGAGAATCGGTAAGGTAAGGCCAATTTCTCGTAAGTTGTCGCCGCTCAAGGTGAGAGTTTTATCAAGCCAACTTGGGCGCTGCTTCATCAGTTGAAAACTGGTTTCTGGCATCTCTACTAGCTTTACTTGGTAGTGCGCATTTTCATCTACACAACTCACTCGTAAAGGAGCTGGCAAGGCGTAATCGGGCATGGCTAATTGGCAAACAGTAATCAACATTTCGTCGTCACTTTGCACCCCGTTGATATGCTGACGATGGTCTGAAGCATTTAAACGGAAACTACGGCCAGTGTGTAACAGCTGGCGATACTGCTTGTGCAAGGCAATGTAATGAGCAAATGCTTGTTTCTCTTGCGGGTCGACTTTGACAGGATCTAGCTCTACGCCCATATGGCCGCTAAGCGCGGTCATGCCACGCATATTGATATGGTGACAACGGCGAGTAGTGTGGCTTTCTCCAGGACCAATATGTGCGCCCATTACCTCTGGTGGGAAGAAATAGCTCATACCACGCTGAATAGTTTGGCGCTCTAAGGCATCGTTACAGTCAGAGGCCCAAAAACGGTGAGTACGTTTAAGAATTTCGAAATCGATTCGACCACCACCGGACGAACAAGACTCAATTTCAACTTCAGGGTGAGCAGCAAGTAGTTTGTCGAGTAAGGCATATAAGGCCTTGGTTTGGCCATTTACTGCCGGCCGACCAATATGGCCAGGCTGCACCAATTCTCGGTTCATATCCCACTTAAGGTAAGCAATATTGTAACGCGTCAGCAATTCACTTAAACGTTCAAATAAGTACTTAAAGCAGTCTTGGTTTTGTAGATCCAATACATACTGCCAGCGGCCTGAAGGCTGGTGATAACCCTTAAGCTCCAATACCCACTCTGGGTGCTCGCGGAACAAAATGGAATCTTTGCTGATCATCTCTGGCTCGACCCACAAACCAAATTCCATGCCCTGTTGGTTCACGTGTTCAATAACTGGCTCTAGGCCATTAGGATATTTTTTCTCATCTAGGTACCAATCGCCTAAAGCACTGCGCTCACCATCGCGGCCAATAAACCAGCCATCATCAATGATGAAGCGCTCTACGCCCATCTCGGCGGCTTCGCTAGCCATTTTCATAATGTATTCAGGATCATGTTCAAAGTAGATCCCTTCCCATGTATTAAGGTGCACCGGACGAGGTTTGTTCTCTGGGAAATGAATGATGTTGGCGCGAACATAACGGTGAAAGCGATCTGAAATGCCATTTAAACCGGTATTACTGCAACAAGCATATAACCACGGCGTACTGTAGCTTTGCATATAATCAAGGCGTACTTCACCAGCTAATAGCAGTTCACCGGCTTGAACAAACCGGCGGCCGTCACTTTTCACATCGGCGCGCAATTGGTGGTTACCGCTCCAGCCTAGGTGGAAACCCCACACTTGGCCATTTTGTTGGTCAAAGTTGTTACTGCCTGCAAATAGCCCTGGAAAGTTTTCATGCGATGTACGACCGCGACGATTCTCCTGCATAAATCCACCGTGAGAGAATGCTTGGCGATGGGTTTGAAACTCTCGGCTCCAGCGGCCATGAAAAGTCATTAGTTCGTTAGCATGGTGTGGCAACGGCAAGGTAGCAGACAACTTTGTGAGGTAGTATTTGGTATGAACCAAATTGGTCACAGTAATACGCTTTTTCACCACATCACTGTCGTAATCTAATTCAATCTCAATACTTAACTCTAGGTTAGCGACCTCATCGCGTAGGGTGAACACCGCGCAACCATCACTAGCGTAATGATTGGTGGTGGTAAACACCGGCGCCCAATCAAATCCATTGCGGTGTCCTTCAATACCCGGTGCATTAAAATGACCACTGCCTAGCTCAGGACATAGCGTTAAGGGTACATCTACGTCTAAACGAGCTTGTGAAATCGGCCGCTCAGTAGACAGCAGTAAATCTTCATCAATTTGTTCAATCTTGGTTCCCCAATGCAAAATTTCGGGAACACGTTCAACTTTAATAATCAGGCTGCAATTTTTGCTACTAAGGTGAATAATCTGGCTCATCGCTATATCCATGTGTTTGCGTAAACATTGAGCGCAATATGCGCTTTTATTGCTTAATAAACTAACAAACCGGTTTTAATGCGTGATGAAGATCAAAAGGGAAAACGTTTACTTGTGACAAAGATCAAGTAATGTTTACGAAAACATATGAGTGATAGGAAGCCTTATTCGCAGTTTAGGTGTATCGATAAGATTTCCTTAGATCGCAGTGTTACACTTTGCCACTATTAGCAACTAGGTCGGAAGAAGTAAGGGATTTACAGGTGAACGTGACATTCAAACAAGTGGCAGAATTAGCCGGCGTATCTACGCAAACCGTGTCACGAGTCACCAATGGCGCAAGCAATGTTGCCCAAGACACCCGCGACAAAGTGAATGCGGCCATTGAACAGCTAGGTTATGTACCCAACAAAGGGGCTCAGCTGTTAAGTGGGGCTAAATCAATGGTAATTGGACTAATTACTTTGGACGTGTCGTTACACGGTATTTCGATTATTGCCAACAACATCCGTAAACAAGCCAAATTGCGCGACTACGGTATTGCATTGTCGGTGGTAGACGAACACGCCTTTGACAAAATTGTAGAGGCCACTCGCGAACTAAAATCACAACGCATTGAGTACATTATTGTCAATCTGCCGCTTACCAAAGTGGAAGCCGAGCAACTTGTGATGTTATTTGCCGACTTACATTTTGTATTTATTGATGTGCCCTACGATAGCCAGGTAAACCTAGTTAGCGCCGCTCATCAGCAGGGGGCGGCCGATGCCGCCAGTGTAATGTTAAAACAGCAGCGCGCTCGCTTATTGCTGATAACGGGTCCCAGTGACTCCAGTGCTTCACAGTTGCGTTTGCAGGGTTGGTTAGAACAAATCCACCAGCACCAAGCTACCGTAGTAGCTCAGTTGGAAGGGAACTGGCTAGCCAGCAGTGGTTACCAACTAACCCGAGAGGCTTTAGCTAATGGCGCAAACATAAACGGAGTACTGGTAGCCAGTGACCAAATGGCGTTAGGAGTGTTGCGCGCCTTACACGAACAAGGCTTAAACGTGCCTCAACAAGTGGCGGTAATAGGCTTTGATGACAGTGCCGACAGCGCCTATTTTTACCCGCCGCTAAGCACCATTAAGCAAGATTTTGCTCAAATATCGGAGCAGGCCGTTGCCATGTTGTTTAGTGATGAAAGCAGCCCTCGGCCAATTAAGGCATCCATTGCGACTCAAGTTGTTGAACGGCAAAGTACTCAAGTGTTCACAGAAAGCAGCTACCAAAAATCAAATATTGAGCAATTACTTCAGCAAATTAAAAATGCCCTACCCGACTAGCTAAAAGCGGGTGCTAACAGCCTTACTTTTACGCTTTGCTCTTCGATAAGACTAAACACAGTGGGCCGAATATTGTCTATCCACCACTGATCATAAAGATTTTCATAAATCTCTTGGCGGCTCACTTCATCGTCAAATTCACGCAGCCAAACAAACCACTCTCGGTTTTCCTCATCTCGATATAGGTAGCTGTTAAGTAACTTAACCCCCTTGCTGATCTGGTAAGGCAGAATCTCTTGATTCATCAACGCCAACCATTGCTCAGTTTTACCCGCTTGTATTCGATACTCGCGTAACTCTATTACCGCCATATTCATTGTCTCTATTTAACTAAGCTATTGATATTAAAAGCATGTCAGCTTCTTTTACAAAGATAAATATTTGATGTGTAAAATAAAAGTTAATTCCCTTGATAATTATAAGGTTATAAACATCGGACCAGTTATTGCTTATAGACAATTGAATCAATATATTTGCTGATTTAGCAAAAATCAATTAATACCAATAACTTACCAATGGAATGTATAAAAATGAAATATTTCCCCTCTCTTTGTTCCGCATTACTATTAGCTGCTTCGAGTGGAGCAAGTGCGGTACCGTTTTACTTAGATTTGGGCGGTAATACCACGGCCACAGCAGACTACCTTACAACCAATGTTCAGGCTCAATCTACCTTACAAAATGGCAGTTGTTCAGCGGGTGTATGTGGGCCGAACGCTAACTCTACCTTTTCCGAAGAAGGTCATGGCAGCGCGACAGGCATATTCAGAAACCCAAATACGCCTTTGTATTCAGCTGGGCTAGGTAACAACTGGGCGATGTCATTTGACTACAACGATTTGGGTGGCAACTTCAATAACGATGGTAAAGTATTTTTTGATGCTGGCGGCCACATCAATGTTAGCTACAGCGAAATTTTAGGTTTTGACCAAGTCAGTGGCGAAGTAGTCTACGGCGACAGCATTAAAGTCGCTCAGCTAGTGGTTGATTCTGGTACCGCGGTAATGGGTGATGTTGCACTTAAAGGATCGTTAGATTACAGCTGGTACGACCAAGCCGTTGATGATGCCTTGGCTGAAGGGTTCTTTGGCACCGATTACGGCTCGTTATACGAGCTTTGGTTGAATGACGACAATCTAGTATGGCAGCTTAACTTTAACATTACCGATAATATGTCTAATCCTTACCTAGGTGACGAAAACAGTGCTGTTAGAAGCAGCTCACTAAACGGTAAGTTCGCCATTGTATCAGTAACAGAACCAGGCACTATCGCGCTATTTGGTTTTGGCTTAATCGCTTTAGGTTTACGACGTCAACACAGCAAATCCTAATCCTTTAGGCGTTGTTTACTTGCAGGTGCCACTATTTGTCCCTTTGGCATCTGCATTTTTTACTAAAATACACACTTCCCCCACGTTTTAAGCCAACCGCAATCTTCAAGAATCTTTACCTTTCCAGCGAGTTACCCCTAATCCGATAAACTGAATGACAATTCGCTGAACAGGTACTTTGTTTAATTTTCAGCCCTTCTTGGTTTGTTTTGCAAGCAGCATCACAAATTGCAATACAATATTAATACAAAGTATTACTCATTAAGCTACTGCAATGCTGCTAACACTTAAACGTTCAACATTGCACAAGGCAAAAAGTTTGTAAGGGCGGTGCCCGCCCGACTCTCCTCATTAGGGCACCGCTTTTACACCTTCATTACTCAACGGGCAAATGGCCAGTTTTCACCAAAATAATGGTGTCTTGTTCAACAAAAGGGTGGTGCTTGCTCATGTGCGGGCTACGCAGCCAAGTATGTTTAGGGTAGTCACCATGCTCGTCTTTAAATTCACCTGACAACACCATTATTTCTTCACCACCAAAATGACTATGGGGTTGAAAAACTTCACCGGCAGGCCATTTCACTAAGGCAACATGTTCATGTTCAAAGGCATGCAAGGGCATTACCTGTAAGCCTCCTATCCCCGGTAACCAAGCAGTACTTCTGGTATCTACCCTCACCTCTTCAAGGTCGTTGGTATTGAACTGATTGAGCTTTACAAAAATTACACAGCCCTGCTTGCTAAACGGGCTATGTTTACTGCCTGGTGGATTACGGATATAAGTACCCGCAGGGTAGTCACCCTGTTCATCAGAAAACACCCCCTCTAGCACAAATATTTCTTCGCCCATTGGGTGCGGATGTTCCGGAAAATACGAATCAGCGTGATACTGCACAACACTAGTCACGTGGCCTGATTCTTTCGCTTCACGCTCAAGCGGTTTACGCAGTACGCCTGCCGATGGGCTGGTTAGCCAATCCATTTGCTCGGTATCAATTGCCAAGGCTTGGCTAAAATCCATATTCAACATTACCGTTCCTCTTTTACAGCTGTATCTAATAGAGTCGACTTGTTAGCAACAAATTTCAAGCTCAGCCAAGATGACATTGACATTGCTCACCGCAATCCATTGACACGGTATTCTCCGAGCAGCATGCTAGCGCTTAAATAGCTGATGTGAATGAATACAAGGAAGTGAGATGTCTAAGTATTGCGCCACCATTGAATGGCAACGCCAAGAGCATGAGAACTACACCGATAACCAATACAGTCGCGGTCATATATGGCATTTTGATGGCGGCCAAAGTGTGCCAGCATCTTCTTCGCCGCATGTGGTTCCGCTCCCTCATTCAGTAGAGGCGAACGTAGATCCTGAAGAAGCCTTTGTCGCGTCTTTATCTAGCTGCCACATGCTTTTTTTCTTGTCGATTGCCGCTAAAAACCGCCTAGTGGTAAATAGCTATGTAGACCAAGCGGTAGGCATAATGGCGATGAATGAACACGGAAAAATGGCTATGACCGAGGTAATACTTAACCCTAAGGTAAGCTTTGCAGATAAAGAGCTTAGCCTCACAAAGCTGGAAAAGATGCACCATCAAGCTCATCAGCAATGTTTTATTGCTAATTCCGTTACCACCAAAATAACCACTCATATCGTGGCGTAGTGCTAAAACACTTGTGGCTAAAATAGATCGAAAAAGGGTTGGCCTATAGCCAACCCTTTCTTTTGCTCTCTATTATTCGTACTCAGAAGAATAGGTTTCTTCGTAGCTATGAGAGTAAAGCTCAAACAAGGTGCCAAACGGGTCTTCTAGGTACACCATTTTAGCTTGCTTGCTGTCATCTTCTGGGTGATAACGCATGATGTCCATTCTCACTTTACCGCCATACTGCTCGGTCTTTTTAATCACGCCTTCAAAGTCATCGGTTTCAAGGCTAAAGTGAAATAGTCCGATGCGAGAAAAATCTACCTCGTGGCGCTGTTCACGATCTTTCATTTCAAACAGTTCAAAACCAACACCGTCGCTGGTAACTAGGTGTGCAATATTAAAACCTTTAAACCCTTCACCAAATACTGCAATACACATACGGCCAATCGCCGTTTCATGCTCTTCCACGACTTCGCTTTTACCCATTACTACCTTTAGGCCTAGTACTTTGGTGTAAAATTCAACGGCTTTATCCATATCGGCAACCATGATACCTACATGACTCATTTTCATAATTTGCTCCACAATCTGTTGTTAATTCGTGACTTGTTTTGATGGGATGAGTATATGGAACAACGCCAATCACAGGAAATTATAAAAATTTATAAAAATGATAACGATTTGTTATTAATTGGTGGTGCGAATAATCATGAGGCTCGCAGCCGCTAAGCGCGACACCAAAACCTAGCGAGTAATTAAAGCCTGATGGTAGTGTTTATTGAAGCAGGCAAAGTTTGATTTCACTTATCAGCAAACCAATCCGTTGGTCAGGTTATGTCACCATTCATCGCATCGAGATGTTTAAACAAGGCGCTAATCGTAACCTTAGTCAGCAACCTCACACTGACAAGGAATGATCATGAAGACGCTAACTCTCGCCAGCCTATTACTCGTTTGCAGTTACTCAGCCACCGCCAGTATTAACGACCAGCAACTCGCTTCGTACTACCAGGCAGCGCAAGGTGACTATTCACAACTTGACCAACTGTATAAAGAGTTGCAGCAAGCTCACCAGCAGCAACCCACAGACCCTTGGACATTATTTTACCTAGGCGGCACCGAAACTTTTAAGGGAGATGATGCCTGGCTACCGTGGACAAAAATGAGTTACACCGAAGATGGCTTGGCTCGAATAGACAAAGCCTTAAACATGATTACCGAGCAGCAATGGCAACAACAATATCGCTACTTGCCTCAGGCCATTTATATGCAAGCAACTGCTGCGGTCACATTCACCAAAGTACCCGACTTTTTTAACTACCAACAACAAGGCATGAGTTTGTTTAAACAAGTGCTAAACGATAGCCGTTTTTTGCAATCTCCGGCGCAAGCCACCAGCTGGGTATTTAGCTACGCCATTGAAGCAGCATTAGATGCCGAGCAGCCAGAGCTCGCCGAACAATGGTTTAGCCAGCTAAAACAACGTGGCTTAAACGACAAGTTTGGCAAAAATGCTGAACAGTTAATGGCGCAACACGCCAAGGGTTAGGGATCAGTTATGTTGCAATTTAAGCAGGTATCTAAGTACTACCAAACTGGGCAAATACAACAGCAAGCACTGAAGCACATCAGCGAGCAAATTCAAACTGGCGAGATGATTGGTTTGTGTGGGCCTTCTGGCTCCGGTAAAAGCACGCTGCTAAATATTTGTGGCTTGCTCGACCTAAGCTATCAAGGAGAACTGTATTTTGATGGTCACAAGTTAGATAACGACCCACAACACTGCATGATACTGCGCAGGCAACAGTTGGGATTTGTCTTTCAGCGTTTCAATTTGGTACCGGTTATGAGTGCCTTCGAGAACGTTGAATACCCACTCATGCTAAACCAGGTAGCCATCCGCGAACGCAAACAGCGAGTGATGCAAATATTGGATGCAGTGGGTATGGCCGAGTTTGCACACTCAAAACCTGATCGCCTGTCTGGTGGCCAGCAACAACGTATTGCAGTGGCTCGCGCTTTGGTACACAAGCCTCGCTTGGTCATCGCCGACGAACCCACCGCCAGCCTAGATAGCCATACCGCGCATCAGGTAGTAGAGCTAATGAAAGACATTGGTAAAAGCCACCAAACCACCTTTGTGATTGCTACTCACGATAGCCGTATGAGCGAACATTGCAGCCGGCTGATTCAACTACAAGACGGACAAATACTGGCTAAGGAGACTGCCACATGCGTCGCTTAAAACATGCTTTACTCAACGTGCAACGTAATCGCCGCCGCAGCGTGATGTCGGTGTTAATTATCGCCATTGCGGTACTCGCTTTAGTCAGTGCTGGAGGCTTTGGATTATTCACCTATCAATCGCTAGCTGAGGCCGCCGCCAGAGATACCGGCCACTTAACCCTATCCAGCCAGCAATACTTTACAGAGCAAGAAGACTTCCCGCTGCAATGCGGCTTAGCTGACTGGCAACAGCAACGCCAAGCGTTAATGGCGATTAATGGCATAAAAGCCGTACAACCGAGAATAGAGTTTAGTGGGCTGATCAGTAACGGCGATAAATCAGCGATATTTATTGGCCAAGGTGTTCTCGCCAGCGAGTTCACTCAAAAAGGGCCATTTTTAGATGTAAAAGCAGGCCAACTGCTAAGCCCAGAAGAACGCCAAGAACAACCACAAGTTTTATTAGGCGAGGAGCTCGCTCGTAACATGAAAGCCAAACCGGGTAATTGGATTACATTATTAAGCACCACCACCGAAGGCGCGCTAAATGCTTACGACTTTATGGTGCAAGGTATTGTTTCTACTGGTGTACCAGAAATGGACAAACGCTTGGTATATGTATCATTAGATTTTAGCCAAGCCTTATTAGCCACCGATAAAGTGAGTTTGATGTCGGTATTTGCCTTCGCCAATCAAGACATAGAACAATTAAAACAACAGGTTGAGCAGCAACAAGCTAGCTTGTTAGTCACCCCTTGGTGGAAACAAGCTTTCTTCTACGAAGCCGTGAAAGGTTTGTATAACCGCATTTTTGGTGTAATGGGCATCATCATGGCTTTAGTGGTATTTGTATCGCTATTCAATACCTTAAGCATGTCGGTGACCGAACGCACTCGAGAAATTGGCACTTTGTCGGCACTAGGCACAGCTAACTCAGAACAACTAATAGGTTTTGTGTTAGAAGCGGTTGTACTGGCGGTTATCGGCAGCTTAATAGGTCTACTTTTAAGTGGGTCGGTATCGCTGTTTCTACTGTTCGCCGATATTCAAATGCCACCGCCACCTGGGCGCAGCGTAGGTTACCCCTTACATATTACTTTCTCTTTGTTTCTTGCCGCTATCGTCTCCTTCGGCGTGGTGTGTATTTGTGCGCTAGCCTCGGCTATTGCCGCGAACAAAGGTCTAAAGAAACCCATCACCGAGGCACTTATTTATGTTTAGTCTCTTTAAGTTGTGGCTGCTCGGCAGCTTATTTTCAATCGGCTTTGCTCAGGCCAATGATGAGGTCACGCTGCGCTTACTGGAAGCCGATAGTTATCGGCTGCAAAGCAGCTCGGCAAAAATAGTCACTCAAGTCAGCCAGTTTGAAAAGCAAACCTTAAAAAAGAAACACTATTACAACGTGTATATTCGCCCAGAACGGGAGTCTTTAGTGGTGTTTAAAGCCCAGTCGGAACTAGGACAAAAAATGTTGATGTTAGGTGATAACTATTGGTTATTGATGCCAAACAGCCGCCGACCGATTCGCATTACGCCAATGCAAAAGCTGCTTGGCGAAGCCTCGGTAGGTGATGTGTCTACCTTAACTTGGAGTGAGGATTACCAAGGTGAACTGGGCGAGACCAAACACATAAAGGGTGTGGCGGCGATTCACTTAAAGCTGGAGGCAAAAACCAGTGGCGCAAGTTATCAAAAAATTGATTTATGGCTCGCCCAAGACAGCAATTTTCCGCTGCAAGCCGATTTATATTTAAAATCAGGAAAACTCGCCAAGCAAGCTTACTTTGAACAAGGCCAACGACAAGGCCGCGCCGTAGTAAAAACCATGACCTTAGTGGATAGTATTCAAACCAGTAAAAGCACGGTGATTAACTATCAGTCGGTGGAACCCCACAGCTTAGCCGACAAATATTATAACCCGGCTTATTTGAGTAAACAGTCACTAGAGCAGCTCTAAACATCAATAAATCGTGAGGGGGTAACAGTTAAATGCCTCACGATTTAGCAACTTTAGCCTTATTCTTTGCTCTGAAACCGCGCCAGCCCTTGTTCCTTGCGTTTCAGCTGGTAAAATCCTCCTCAGAATTTTTAAGCATCGATAAAAAAGAGCATCCCAATGGGCAGAAGTTTTGAAGTACGTAAGGCCTCTATGGCCAAAACCGCTGGTGCAAAAACCAAGGTTTATTCTAAATACAGTAAAGAAATTTATGTTATCGCCAAAAACGGCGGTGCCGACATTGAAGCCAATCTACAGCTACGCAGCGTAGTAGACCGCGCCAAAAAAGATCAGGTGCCTAGCCACGTGATCGACAAAGCCATTGATAAAGCCAAAGGCGGCGCAGGCGAAGACTACGTGCCAGCCGTTTACGAAGGTTATGGCCCTGGCGGCTGTATGGTGATAGTAGAGTGTTTAACCGACAACAACAGCCGTACCTTTACCGACGTTCGCCAAGCCTTTGTAAAAACCAAATCTAAAATTGGTAACCAAGGTAGTGTGGCTCATATGTTTGACCACCAATCAATTTTTGCATTTAAAGGTGACGATGAAGACGCCATTCTAGAAATCCTTTTAATGGACGACGTAGAAGTGACTGACGTTGAGAGTGAAGACGGCATGATTACCGTATTTGCCCCGCACACTGAATACTTCAAGGTGAAAACCTCGCTGACTCAGGCTATGCCAGAGCTAGAATTTGAAATGGAAGAAATTAGCTTTATTCCGCAAAACTACACCACAGTAAGCGGCGACGACGTAGCCATGTTTGAAAAATTTCAAGCCATGTTAGATGACTGCGACGACGTTCAAAACGTTTATCATAACGTAGAGTTAGCAGACTAGTTAGTTTACCTCTAGTGACTTCAACCAAGCCTGTACCTCAGGCTTGGTGGCCACTCGGCCTTGCTTGATTAACCATCTCCATGCACACTGATTGTTCTACTTAATCATCTCGTTATGTTAATGACCCAGCCAGATACTCGCCAGCAATTACGCCAACAGGTTCGCCAACAGCGCAGCGCGTTAAGCCACACTCAACAGCAAGAAGCTAGCCAAGCGATTCTCGACTTACTGCAACACGAGCCTAACATCGCCAATATGCAACACATTGCCTTGTATTTAGCCTTTGATGGCGAAGTAAACCTCACTGGATTAATAGAATGGTTGTGGCAACAAAACAAACACGTTTATGTGCCACTTATCGACCCACATCAAGATGGCCAGATGTGCTTTCATCGCTATCAAGCCACCAGCCCAATGCAAACCAATCGCTTTGGCATTAGTGAGCCTGTGTTTGATAAAAGCCAAGTAACAACCAGCCAACAGCTCGACGTAGTGCTAGCGCCATTGGTCGCCTTTGATTCTCAAGGTAATCGCCTAGGCATGGGTGGCGGTTATTACGATCGTTTATTGGCCACAATAAACGGCGAGCAACCTTTGGTAATTGGCATGGCACATGATTGCCAGCAAATTAACCAAGTGCCCGTTCAAGCCTGGGATCAGCCTTTGAAACAAATAATTACTCCTAGCAAGCACTGGCGTTGGTAAGCGAATAATTTGTCATATTGCTTTACTAAAAAACCAGCAATCTCAATTGGCGTTAATTGCAACGCTTGGTTATAATCCGCGCCAAATTAGCCAGCTTATTGGCACCCCACTCTTCACTTTGCTCGGAGCACTGTAATGACACAAGATGAAATGAAAAAAGCCGCTGGCTGGGCCGCATTGGAATATGTTCAAGAAGACACCATTGTAGGCGTAGGCACAGGCTCTACCGTAAACCATTTCATTGACGCCTTAGCGACCATGAAAGACCGTATCCAAGGCGCTGTATCTAGCTCTGAAGCATCAACCGAAAAGCTACTAGGCTACGGCATTGAAGTGTTCGATTTAAATAGCGTTAGCGAACTATCAGTATATGTAGACGGCGCAGATGAAATTAACGAACATAACCACATGATTAAAGGCGGTGGCGCAGCGCTAACTCGCGAGAAAATCATTGCAGCGGTTGCCGACCAGTTCATTTGTATCGTAGACAATACTAAAGAAGTGCCGATTTTAGGTGAGTTTCCCTTACCCGTAGAAGTGATTCCAATGGCTCGTAGCTATGTTGCTCGCCAATTAGTGAAATTAGGCGGTGACCCGGTTTACCGTGAAGGTGTAACCACCGACAATGGCAACGTGATTTTAGATGTGTACAACATGAAAATCATCGACCCAGTGAAAATGGAAAAAGATATTAATGCCATAGTGGGCGTAGTCACCAATGGCTTGTTTGCAGATCGCGGTGCAAACCAAGTGATAATTGGCACCCCAGAAGGGGCCCAAAAACGCTAAACCAGCAAGCCATTGAGAAAAAAGAGCGCAGCAAGCGCTCTTTTTTTTGTGAAATATTCCAACACACCAAAGAATACTTCGGTAAAGCTTCAGGTAAACATAATATTTAAGCGATAAAGTTCACCAATTGCGACTTTAGTAGTGAATTATTCACAATGTGAATATATTTTGATGTAATAAAATTACATTCCCTAAGTGCTGCTTTTTTGCTAAATTTAGCCGCTCAGCGGTAACATGGGTATTAGGAAGCAAACATGGCAAAGTATTCGTTAGGCAAGGAAAAAATCAAAGTATTGTTGTTAGAGGGTTTACACCCTAGCTCACTGCAATCTTTCCAATCTGCGGGTTATGAAAATGTAGAAATGATCAAAACCTCGCTAGCAGAAGAAGAACTAATTGAGAAAATCAAAGATGTTCACTTCATTGGTATTCGCTCCCGTACAGACCTAAACGAACGTGTGTTAGCAGCCGCTAACAAACTGGTAGCTATTGGTTGCTTCTGTATTGGTACCAACCAAGTTGATCTTAAAGCAGCTCAACAAAAAGGTGTACCAGTATTTAACGCACCTTTCTCTAATACTCGAAGCGTAGCTGAACTCGTATTAGGTGAAATTATATTACTACTGCGCGGCATTCCAGAGAAAAACGCCAAAGCTCACCGCGGTGAGTGGATAAAATCTGCCGACAGCTCATATGAAGCGCGCGGTAAAAAGCTAGGTATTATTGGTTACGGCCACATTGGTACTCAGCTAGGTATTCTGGCTGAAACCTTAGGTATGCAAGTTTACTACTACGACATTGAAAACAAACTGTCGCTAGGTAACGCTACTCAAGTTGCAGACTTAGATCAGTTACTCGCCATGAGCGACGTAGTGAGCCTACACGTACCAGAAACGGCACAAACCAAATACATGTTTGGTGAAGCGCAACTGGCAGCAATGAAGCAAGGGTCTATTCTTATTAATGCCTCTCGCGGCACAGTGGTAGAGATTGACTCATTGGTGTCGGTACTCGAAAGCAAAAAGCTTGCGGGTGCTGCTATTGATGTGTTCCCAACCGAGCCTAAATCAAACAAAGAAGAGTTTGTGTCTGCATTACGCGGCTTTGACAACGTAATTCTTAGCCCACACGTAGGCGGCTCAACTCAAGAAGCACAAGAAAACATTGGTATTGAAGTAGCCTCTAAACTGGCTAAATACTCTGATAACGGTTCAACCCTATCAGCCGTAAACTTCCCAGAAGTAGCGCTACCAGAGCACACCGGCACCAGCCGTTTGTTACACATCCACCATAACCAACCGGGTGTGCTAACCAAAATCAACTTGGCCTTTGCGGAAGACTCAATCAACATTGCAGCTCAGTACCTACAAACCAACGACAGTATTGGTTACGTAGTGATTGACGTAGAAACAGCTCAAGCCGAGCAAGCAATTAACAAACTGAAAGAGATTGAAGGCACAATTCGCGCCCGCATTCTTCACTAAAAGCTAATTGCTATGACCCGTCCTAAAATAGATTGACGGTTTTTAGGCCAGCTCCAGTAGCTGGCCTTTTCTATTATGCACCTGATTGGGCGTTTCCATATTTAAACTCAGGTGCGGTCTCATCGTGTTGTATATCGCTATCGATTCTTTTACAAGTCTCTTTAG